>NZ_CP170547.1:1229340-2458681 GCF_042695135.1 Epilithonimonas sp. UC225_85 | reverse complement strand
TGTCAAATAACTCACGTCTTACTTATCTGGCTATGGGTTATAATAATATTCCTTCCATCGATCTTTCCAAAAACACCATACTTAATATGGCATTCATCCAGGGAAATCCTATAACGTCTATAGATTTAAGTAAAAATACTTACCTGACTCAGTTGGTGGTAGATGATACGGATATTACCAGTATAGACATATCTATGCTTTCTATGCTGCAATATTTTTATGCCAACTACACGAAGCTTACCACAATAGATGCTTCAAATAATAAGGATCTTATTTACATCAATGCCGTCGAATGTCCTGTTATGAGATTTATTAATTTCAAAAACGATTATAATACCAATGTATATGGCTTTTTTGCGATCAATAGTCCTAATCTGAAATGCATCCAGGTAGATAATCCAACATATAGTTCTTCACAGCAGCTATGGCAGAAAGACAGCACTGCGGTATATGCAACAGACTGCTCAACTATTCTGGCAACCGGAGAGACAAATAACAAGAAAGTTGCAGTATATCCAAATCCAACAAAAGGAATGCTTTATTTAAGTGAAAAAGCAAATGATGTTTCTGTTTACAATACGGCAGGTCAGTTGGTGGCTGTTTTTAAAGATTCGGCGAGCATTAATCTGGAAAATCTTCCTGTAGGAAATTATGTTGTAAAAACTTTTAATAGTAAAGACAAAACCTATACTGTTACAAAAGTGATAAGAAACTAGTTATCAAAGTTTTATAAAAATGAAATTAAATAAAAAAATATCTGTACGGGTAACTATTGCCGTGACTCTTTTCGCTTTTGCGAACGTATATTCCCAAAATGTTGAAAAAGAATTGATCTCAGATTATCTGACAGTTAATTCAAAGGCTTCAGTAAAAAGTTTCGATATCATCAATACAGAAGATAATACAAGTTTAGATGGCAAGGTGATCAATATTCAGCAGACTTTCAAAGGGATTCCTGTTTATGGGGCTATTTCTTCTGCACTGGTTCGGAATAACAAGATTGCATATGTTTCTGACAATTTCTTGTCTTTTGATATCAATAAAGAAGCTTCCACACGTACAGTTCCGACGGTAGACATACCTTCTTCATTTCCTGGTATTTTATCAGCATTAGGCCTAAAAGCTGATGCTTCAAAATACATCTTCACAGGGAAAAAGGATAATACTGTGCTTTACAAAGTGTTTTTTTACCAAAAAGAAGATAAATCATTGAACTTAGACTATGTTCTGAATTTCTATGAATACGGCACCAATAATTATTGGGATGTTGTTGTAGATGCATTTACGGGCAAGATTATCGATAAGTCCAATCTAACGGTTTCCTGTAATTTTTCTGATCACGCATTTTCTCAAGGGAATGATCTTGTTGAGTCACATTCCGATCATCTTGTAAAAAAAGATTCCGGTATAAAAATGACTTCAAAAAGTGCTGCTAGTGATGCTTCATACAGGGTGTTTGCCCTGCCGGTGGAAGCACCGTCATTTGGTTCAAGAACGCTTGAGACAAATCCGTGGTATTTAGATGCCTCGCCGAATGGATGGCAGACGGACGGAACAGATACATTTTCCATTACAAGAGGGAACAATGCTTATGCCTATACTGATATTATCGGATCTAATTCATTTGGTTACAGTGCAGACGGAGGCGTAAACAAAGTATTTGATTTTCCGCTTGATCTTAGTCAGGACGTCACTGCATACACGGATGCTTCTGTCACCAATCTTTTTTATATGACCAATAAGATGCATGACATATTTTACAGATTTGGTTTTAATGAGGCGGGGAGGAATTTTCAGGCATATAATTTCGGAAAAGGTGAACCCTATACGGACGAAGACCCAGTTTTGGCAGAAGCCAGAGACGGAGCCGGTACTAATAATGCAAATTTCGCAACCCCAATGGACGGCTATGCCCCCCGGATGCAAATGTATCTTTGGAACTACGGATATCTATTATCATATAATGCACCGACAGATCTTGTCGGTAGAAAGCCGACTGCAGGGTACAATGTAGATTTTGGAGGACAATTTCCCACGACTACAGCTTTGACATCAGATGTAGTTATGGCATCTCCGCTGGATGCCTGTACAGATTTGAGCAATACAAATTTAACAGGGAAAATAGCTTTGATAGAAAGAGGTTCGTGTGATTTTGATGACAAATTTAAAAGAGCTCAGAATAAAGGTGCGATAGCAGTAATAATTTATAATCCATCTCAGTCACAGGCAATTGGCAATATGGGCGGAGATGACAGCAGTGTCACAATTCCTGGTGTTTTAGTGGATAATGCCGAAGGAGAACTTATAAAATCTAAATTAAATAATCAGACTAATGTCAATGTTAATTTAAAGTACAATACATTTTCATTGGACGGAAGTTTAGACAATGGGATCATTGCACATGAATATACTCATGGGATTTCCAACAGATCTACAGGTAATGGCTACAGCTGTCTGGATGCAAGCAAGGCCAATGAACAGATGGGAGAAGGGTGGTCAGATTTTTTTGCTTTGATGCTAACTAATAAATCAAACGCAACATCTGCAGACGCAAGAGGTTTGGGAACCTATGCTTCCGGACAGCCTACAAATGGAGGAGGTATCAGACCAAGCAAATATTCTCCGGATTTTACAATTAACAGCTATACTTATGGCGATACGAACGGAATGTATTATAGCACAGGTTCTGCTCTTGTTGTCGATTCTCACTCAATTGGTTTTGTCTGGGCAACGATGTTGTGGGATCTTCACTGGAAGTTTGCAGAAAAATACGGCTTCTCGAATGATATAGCAAACGATATGAACTCCGGAAGTGCCAAAGTTGTAAAAGTAGTGCTTGAGGGAATGAAAATACAGGGATGTAATCCAACATTTATTTCCGGAAGAGATGCCATCATTGCAGCCGATAATGCCATTAATAATGGTGCAAATAAATGTATGATCTGGCAGACATTTGCAAAAAGAGGCCTGGGTGTTAATGCCAAGCCGGGCGCTACCAGAGGAACTCTTCCGGATGCTATTTCAGATCAGATAGAGGACTTTTCCGTGCCTGTAGAATGCGAAGCTCTTGCAACATCAGACAGTTCTTTTTCTGAAAATGATATTTCCCTCTATCCAAATCCTGCGAAGAATGAAGTCTTTATTAAGGCAAAAAATCTTAAAGCAGCTTCTAATAAATCAAATATTATTATCTATGATTTCTCCGGAAAAATAGTGGATGAACAGTTGATCAATATAGGCGAAGGTGAATCAGTGAATACCTCGAAACTTTCCAACGGGATCTATGTTCTGAAAGGAAATGGTATCGGAATTAACTTTACAAAGAAATTAATTATAAAAAAATAATACCCAGCAATTAAGTTGTATAAATTTAGTCGTTAGTATAATAATTAGTAATTGTTTAAACGAAAAGGTGAGATTTTTTCTCACCTTTTTTTGTGTTAATCTTGCGTTCCAAAACTAAAAATGGTGTCGGAATGGTAATTTTAAGTATGGTTTTTCATCGGCTAAGTCGGCCCATATAATACTGGATAACAAGATTCAGATCAATACTTGATTAAGAAGTTATTAAGG
This sequence comes from Epilithonimonas sp. UC225_85, assembly GCF_042695135.1. GTDB lineage: Bacteria > Bacteroidota > Bacteroidia > Flavobacteriales > Weeksellaceae > Epilithonimonas. The sequence goes on along the minus strand of NZ_CP170547.1, from coordinate 2,455,108 downwards.
CTTTCGGAATTGGAAAGTCTTAACTTTTTTCTAAGCCTTGAACGGGCAACGACAATACTGTGCGGACTTTGGTGTGTGATATCAGAAATCTCTTTTGATGACAGATTAAGTTTCAAAAAAGCACAGAGGCGAAGCTCATTCTTTGTGAGATCAGGGAATTGGTTTAGTAATTTCTTATAAAACTGATCCTCTGTTTCCATGAAGATTTTATAAATTTCATCTTTACCATAATTTTTTGAGCTTTTCTTCAAATCGGCAATGATCTGAAAAATCTTGGTATCCGATATGATGGTTCCGGAGTTAAGTTCGCTCAATTCCTTCTGAGTCGTCTGTAGTATTTCAGAAGTTTGCAGCATTTGAATGGCGCTGTTGGTTAGTTCTTTGTTTTTTTCTCCCAGTTTTTTTGCTAGTAATTCATTCTCTGCCGCTTTTTTTGCTGCTTTGCTTTTTTGGAGCTTGAACATCAGAAAGATAATTACAGAAACAAAGACAAGCAGAACAATGCCTAAAATAAAAAATCTTTCTCTTTTTGTCTGGGAAATCAGAAGTTCATTTTGCTTCATTTTTTCGTTGAACTCAGTTTCTAAACGGTTAACTTTCTTATCGTTTTCTTGATTGATTGTGATTTCAGATAAAGATTTTGCGGTGTGAAGATATTGTAAGGCTGATTTGTAATCTTTTTCTTTTTCAAATAGTTTAACCAAACTCTCCGATGAATATAGTTTTATATCCGAGAAACTGCTTTTATCAGCAATGTAATAAGCACTTTTCAAATAATAAGACGCAGAATCCTGATTGTTCAGATTTTCCAAATAAAGTTTTCCAAGAACGTTATAAAGACTGGCGAGATCGTAGGAAGAATTTATTTTTTTTGCTAATGAGATGCCATTTCTCAGATTTTCAATAGCGGTATCGGTTTCCTTTAATTTTAAATGAACGTCGGCAAGGTTTTCAAACGCCATAATAATATTGAAAGTGTCTTTGGCTGATATATTGCGATTTTTGAATTCTTTAAGCATTTCCAAAGCTCTCGCGTAGTTTCCCTGCTCTTTTTCTAACACAGCAAGATTATTGTAGATAATTGAGCCTTCAACAGATTTCTGATTTGGTTCGCTGTTTTCAAAATTCTTGAGAGATTTTTCCCAAAAATAACGGGCCTTTTTATAGTTCCCCATAAGGTAATAGTTGCCTCCAATATTATTAAGGATAGAATACGATTCGCGCGTGGCTATTCTGTTATTAATCTCTAAAGCTTTATAGTAAAAATTAAGGGAAAGATAATATGATTCCTGGTCTTTGTATGTGTTGCCTGCTGTGACGTAAAGACTGACGCGTGTGCTGTCGGCAATTTTAGATTCCAGTTTAAGAGCTTCCTGCAAATAGCTCATTGCTTTTGTCCTGTTGGTCTGCATATACTCTTCTGTCTGTTTCAGAAGAGTGGAAGTGTATTTGTCCGGATCTTTTAAATAAGTATTTTGTCCGGAAGTCATTATAAAACCAAAAAAAGATAATAAATATAAACCCCAACGCATTATAGACAAATTAATACCCGAAGATACTAATTATATTGCTTATTTAGTGTTTTGTTAATAATTTGATTTTCAGTAAGTTAATAAAAATGTATATAAAATGTTATCTTTCTATTCGATTAGTATTTATATTGTTACATCGGTTTAGGATTGTAATATTCGTAAATAAATTAATATTGCTTCATTAATAATTAAAAAATTTTTAACAATGAATGTGAAATTACTTTTTAAATGGCTGTTTTTATTTATGTTCGGCATAGGTACTGCACAGCAGATTACATTGGATACTTCTTTAGTTTCTGATGATCCGAATACAATTGAAGAATTTTGGTTTTGGTCTGGTGGGTTTCCTGTTTTGGGAACTGGTTTTACTCCTAATTCGACAGTTGCAGTTTATGATACCGATTCAGATGGGAAAAGATGGAGAGATTTTACAGGAACTGTTGATTCTCAGGGGAATTTTTCTGTACAGATCAGTGCTAAAATGATACGTTCTCTAAAAGGAGCGCATACGGTAAAGGCTACAGATGCTCAGGGAAAAACAGCAAACGCCGTTTTGAATGTTGTATCAAATAAAAATGAAATCCTGGAAGCTTCTGTTTCGAACAAAACATTGACAATGGCTCAGTTCTTTGATTTTGGGATAAAACTTCATGCTAAAAATTTTGAACCCAACGCACAAGTCGTAGTTCATATTTTTTCTCCAAACGAATCAGGTTCAGGTATTACAGGACAATACTATGCCGATCCGGACGGGAACTTTGATATCGATTTCAACGGAAATACAGCAACTTATCCTTGGGGAGAATCAATGCCGGATATTGCAGGAACCTGGAGAATCAATGTTGAGCAATATAATACTAACTACTATGGTACGACAGAATTCCGGATATTGCCAAACAATCCAAGCCCACAGTCTTACGACCTGATTACTAATGTGGACAATGGTATCCCACCAACACCAATTACCCGTTTTGAAGTGGATGGTGTAGGCTACAATTCCGACCCGGACAGTTCTTCTTTCTATGAAGATATGACAGATAAGGTGTTCGATATGCAGGCTGGTCAAACTTATAGTGTAAAAATAAAAGGTAAAAATCGCGTAGATTATGCGCCGGATACTTATACTCTTTTTTGTTGACTGGAATCACAATGGTATTTTGGATGAAAGCAATGAAATCATTAGCGAAGGTTATATTTTCGGATCTTCAGGTGTGGATGATAAATTTACACAATTTCCAATCACAGTTCCGCAAAATGCAATCAACGGGAACACAAGAGTAAGAGTTCTGAAAATGCAGTCGGCTACAGAGTATTCTATGTTTTGGCCGGTTGGTGCTTCTGGATATTATTACAATTCCGGACAGGCAGAAGATTACACTCTTAATATTTCTGGTGGGATTGCAGATCCTGGATGTAGTTTCGCTTGTCCTTCCGACATCAATGCAAATACGACTCCCGGTGGAACTACTGCAATCGTAAATTACAACCTGCCTTTCAACTGCAGTTCTCAGGGTTCTTCAAGTTGTGGTATAGATTATCCGGGGAACAATTTTGAAAACTGGATGTCGGCTTCAAACTTTAATACTGTTGCGAATGATTTTGTGATACCGGCAGGAAAAACTTTAAAAATTGACAAGGTAATCCCTCATCTTATCAGATTCTCTTACGGAGCAACGGTTTCTTTTTACAAAGACAATAATGGCAAGCCGGGTGAATTGATTATGAATTATGCCACACCGACTATAGAATCTCAAAACGTGATAGGAAGTACTGTTGGCGGTACAGCTTATGAAACAGTCATCAAATTGCCTCAAACATTAGAACTGACTTCAGGTAAATATTGGGTTGCGATTAATATGCAGGGACCACTGATCTCTTGGGAAACCAAGTCTGCCTTATCAAACGGTACAACTGCATTTACAACTGGAAATGGAACAGACTGGACTGCTAAAGATGGTTTCGATGGCGTGTTCAAAGTAAGTTATGTGTGCGAGACTCCGGAGCCTCAGGTTGTTTTAGCTCAGGGATTAGAATCTGGTTCTGCTTTCCCGGAAGGTAATACAGTGGTAGTGCATAATCTTGTATATGAAGGTATTGTGATCGATACTTGTGTATTCAATGTAAAAGTTAATAAGATACTTAACACAACAGAGGTTTCTCAGAAACAGATCACATTCTATCCTAATCCGGTAAAAGATATCCTGACATTGTCTTATTTCAAAGAAATTGAAAATGTTGTGATCTATGATATGTCAGGTAAAAAGGTTTTTTCAAAAGATATTAACCGTAAGGAAGCGGATATCAATTTATCAAATTTAACTTCCGGTACTTACATCCTGAATGCTAAGATATCAGGCGAAAGTAAGTCGTTCAAAATTTTGAAGAAATAATTATTTTTTGGTTACGTAGAGAGAGATTGTTCTGAAAAGAACAGTCTCTTTTTTGTTGATGGGTAACTTAACCTTGATAATACTAAAGTTATTATATAGATTATAAACGGCACGAATACTTAACAAAATGTTTGTCTGAGTAACGACAAATATTCAAATATCAATCTTTCTATTAAGGCTGCTTCATTAGCATAATACGCTTTAAATCAAATAAATCAACTCTAATTAACGACATAGCTGTTAAATATGTTTCCGGTTAAAATGAGATGGAAAAAATAAAAATCGGACGTAGCCAATCACAAAAAAAGGTCCAAATATTACAAATTCTTAATTTTTTTGGAACGTTGATCTTCATTTTGGGATTTTGCTCCAACATTCTGTTAAATTAATAAGTGTTAAAAACACATTTTTTAAACGAAATTGCCAATTTTTACATCATTTTTTAAAAAAATTTGCAACAATTTTTAGGTTTTTCTTATCATAAATTATATTAAATAATGTTATAAAATTATAATACCATTATATGCTTTCTTTCTATGTTTAAAGGGTTATTTATCCTTATATATCATAAGTTATATGATAAGCTTATCATATATGCAATATCAATCTTATCATAATAAATAGATATGTAAATTATTGATATATAGTAAGTAATTTAAAATTTATTTTTTTTTATCGATTGTATTTTTATATTTGTGATGTTACGTAAATGTTAACACACAAAATGAATCCAAATTTCATTCATACTTATTTATCTGTTGATTGTGTTGTCTTTGGCTTTGACCATGAGAATAAACTTAATATTCTTTTAGTACAACGCCACGTCGATGATATTCCGCTTGAGCAGCAAAAAAAATTGCCAGGAAGTTTGATTTTCAGCGAGGAAGATGTAGATGATGCGGCAAACAGGGTTTTGTTTGAACTGACAGGGATTAAAAAGATGGTATTGAAACAGTTTAAATGTTTTGCAGATCCAAACCGGGCAAGTAACCAAAATGATATAAAGTGGATGGGGAAGGAGTATAAGCATAATATAGACAGAATCATCACTGTTGCTTATCTTTCATTATGCCGGATAGATCACAAGATAAACAGTACAAAGTATGACACTGTCGACTGGCATCCGATAGACAAAGTTCCGAAATTACCTTTTGATCATAACAAGATTATTGCAGAGTCTCTAATGGAAATCAAAAAGTGGATTGATTCGGATTTCTCTATCATCTTTGTGCTTTTGCCAAAAAAGTTTACGATCAGACAATTGTATCAGTTGTACAACGCTCTCAGTGAAAAGAAAATTGATATCAAAAATTTTCATAAGAAAATATCATCATTCAGTTATATAATCCCGCTGGATGAGATCGAAAGTAATGTTTCGCACCGTGCAGCCAGATTCTACAAGTTTGATCCCAAGATCTATAAAAAGACACAAAATAAATTAATCAAATAAAAAAAGCTTCTCAAAAATATGTATTTATTAGGATACGATATCGGCAGTTCATCTGTAAAAGTTTGTCTCATAGAGGCTTCCAGCGGAAAGGTTGTAGCTTCTGATTTTTCTCCGAAAAAAGAGATGAAAATTACGGCCATCAATCCAGGTTGGGCAGAGCAGAATCCAGCCGACTGGTGGACAAATCTGAAACTGGCACATCAGTCTGTAATGTCTCACGCTGGTATCGATGCAGAAGATATTAAAGGTATAGGAATTACCTGGCAAATGCATGGGTTGATTTTGGTAGACAAGGACCAGAATGTTCTTCGTCCTTCTATTATATGGTGTGACAGCCGTGCTGTTCCTTATGGTGAAAAAGCGTTCAAAGAAATTGGAGAAGAAAAATGCCTTTCGCAGCTATTGAATTCACCGGGTAATTTTACAGCTTCAAAATTAGCTTGGGTCAAAGAAAATGAACCCGACATTTTCAGCAAAATTGATAAAATCATGCTGCCGGGAGATTATATCGCAATGAAGCTTTCCGGGGAAATAGGAATAACAGTAGAAGGACTTTCCGAAGGCATTTTCTGGGATTTTAAACATAACTGTATTTCCGAGGATGTTATTAATTATTATGGGATTCCAAAAAGTTTCTTTCCGGAGATCGTCCCGACTTTTGGCATCCAATCCACTGTATCTTCAGCTGCAGCTGAGGAGTTAGGTTTGAAAGTAGGAACACCAATTTCCTACAGAGCAGGAGATCAGCCAAACAATGCTCTTTCACTTAATGTGTTCAATCCCGGCGAGATTGCCTCCACTGCCGGTACATCCGGTGTAGTTTACGGTGTTCTGGATAAGATCGATTATGATAAATTGTCCAGAGTCAACACTTTTGCTCACGTCAATCATTCGGAGGAGGAGATGAGGTTGGGGGTTTTACTTTGCATCAATGGAACAGGGATCCTTAATTCCTGGCTGAAGCACAATTTTGCAACATCATTATCTTCTTATGGCGATATGAATGAATTGGCATCGCTTTCTCCAATTGGTTCAAAAGGTTTAAGCATTATTCCATTCGGAAACGGGGCAGAGAGAGTTCTGGAAAATAGAGATACAAGATGTTCCATTCACGGGATTAATTTTAATATTCATTCAAAAGGTGATGTCCTCCGCGCAGCACAGGAAGCCATTGTTTTTTCTTATGAATATGGGATGAATATTATGAGAGATATGGGAATGGATATCAATGTTATCCGTGCAGGCAATGCCAATATGTTTTTAAGTTCAATTTTCCGCCAGTCACTTGCCAGTGTGAGCAACGCCGTAATTGAGCTTTATGATACAGACGGTGCAGTGGGCGCAGCAAGAGCGGCCGGTATGGGGATCGGATTTTACGAAGATTCCAAAGAAGCTTTTTCTTCACTTGAAAAAATAGCTGTGATAGAACCTGAGCAGGAAAGAGAGAACAATATCTGGAAGCATACGACAGATGGCAGGACCATCTTAGAGAAATTTTATAATCAAAATCATAACGGAATTCACCACAAACTTACTGGTTTAAAAATCAGTAAGACAGGAATTCTACATCAAAAATCAAAACAACAATTAAAAAATAAATTAAATAAATATGAGCATTTTGACACAAACAAAAGAGTTTTTTCCGGGTATCGAACAGATCAAATTTGAAGGTAAAGAAAGTAGAAATCCTTTGGCGTTCCGATACTATGAAGCGGACAGAATTGTGATGGGAAAACCAATGAAAGAGTGGATGCGTTTTGCAATGGCATGGTGGCATACCTTGTGTGCAGACGGTAGCGATCCATTTGGAGGACCAACCATTCACCATCCTTGGAGCAAAGGGACAGATGCCGTTTCCAGAGCCAAATATAAAATGGATGCAGGATTTGAATTTATGCATAAAATGGGATTTGGCTACTATTGTTTCCACGATACCGATCTTGTAGATCCTGCTGATAACTGGAGAGACTATGAAAAAAATCTTCAGGCAGTTGTAGACTATGCTAAAGAAAAACAACAGGAAACAGGCATCAAACTTCTTTGGGGAACGGCCAATGTTTTCACACACGAGAGGTATATGAACGGTGCATCTACCAATCCAAACTTTGATGTTGTGGCTTGTGCAGGAACGCAGGTGAAAAATGCGATTGATGCTACTATTGCATTAGGAGGAGAAAATTATGTTTTCTGGGGAGGAAGAGAAGGTTATATGAGCCTTCTGAATACCGATATGAAACGTGAAAAAGAACACCTGGCAAGATTCCTTACAATGTCTCGCGACTATGCAAGAAGCCAGGGTTTCAAAGGGACTTTTCTGATTGAACCAAAACCAATGGAACCTACAAAACACCAATATGATTATGATTCGGAAACAGTAATCGGATTTTTGAAGAATCACGGTCTTGATAAAGATTTCAAACTAAATCTGGAAGTGAACCACGCAACATTGGCAGGTCATACATTTGAGCACGAACTTCAGGCTGCTGTTGATGCTGGTATGTTAGGAAGCATCGATGCAAATAGGGGAGATTATCAAAACGGATGGGATACGGATCAGTTTCCTGTGGATTATCTGGAATTAGCACAAGCCTGGTTGGTGATTCTTCCGGGAGGCGGTTTAGGATCCGGCGGTGTAAACTTCGATGCAAAGATCAGAAGGAATTCTGTAGATGCGGATGATCTTTTCATTGCACACGTTTCCGGAATGGATGCATTTGCAAAAGGATTATTGGTTGCAGCCGATATTTTGGAGAATTCGGATTATAACAAACTGAGAAAAGAGAGATATTCATCTTTTGACAACGGGAATGGGAAAGCTTTTGAAGAAGGTAAACTTACGTTAGAGGATTTACAAAAGATAGCACATACTACAGGAGAGCCTCAGCCAAAAAGCGGCAAGCAGGAATTATTTGAAGCTCTTGTGAATATGTACATCTAAAAAAATATTAAAGAAGCTGATTTTTTTTAAAAATGAGATTAGCTTTTTTATAACACTAACTTTAAAATTAATAAATTATGAATCTATTTCATTTAAGTAAAACCAACAGAGCAGCACTATTTTTTGCTATGGCTCTGTTACCTTCAGGTCTGGCTTACGGGCAGAGTAAAAAAGATACCGTTGCAAAAGAGAAGCAGATTGATGAAGTTGTTGTAATTGGATATGGAACTCAGAGAAAAGAATCTGTAACCGGATCAGTGGCTACCGTAAAAGGTGACGTATTACGCGAAGTTCCATCTGCAAATATCTCACAAGCATTACAAGGCAGAACAGCGGGTGTTGATATTACCCAGACCTCTTCCAAGCCTGGTGCTACTATGCAAATTAGGATCCGGGGAACAAGATCTTTAACCGGTGATAATAATCCATTGATAGTTTTAGACGGGATTCCGTTTACCGGATCTTTAGGCGATATAAGCTCTAGTGATATTAAAAGCTTGGATATACTAAAAGATGCGTCTGCAACGGCCATTTATGGTTCCAGAGGTGCAAATGGTGTTATCTTGGTAACTACCAATCGGGGAACTAAAGGTCAACAACCCAGATTTGTTTATAATTCTTTCACAGGAGTTCAGACATTATTTTCGAAATTTCCTATGATGGACGGGCCCAAATTTGCGAAGCTTCGTGCGGATGCCGGAAATCTGTTTACCCTGGGAACCGATGAAAAAAATGACAATAATACAGATTGGCAGGATTTGTATTACAAACCAGCAATGCTGACAAGCCATGATATCGGAGTTTCTGGTGGCACTAATGGTGGTAATTATAATGTTGGCTTATCATATTACAAACAAGATGCGTTGATTCCTATTCAAAACTATGAAAGACTTGCTCTTCGTATTGGTTTGGATCAGCAAGTTGGTAAGTATTTTAAATTCGGTTTCACGACCAATACAAACTTTACAGTATCTGAAGGTAATGGTGTGAGTGCCGCTCCCACTTTAGGTTATTCTCCTTTAGCAAGTCCTTATAATGCAGATGGTACTCCCAAAAGAACAATGAGTACTGCCTCCAATTTGGATCAGGCCTGGATTTATACAAGAAAAAGTGTAAATGATGTAGAAGGACTTGGTAAATATGTGGATGAAAGCAAAGCTTTTGCGTCATACAATAATATATATGGTGAAGTCAATCTTCCAATCGACGGATTAAAGTACAGACTTAACGTAGGTTTGGATTACCGTACATCGAATAGTGGAAATTATACCGGAGTTGGTGTTTTCAATACCAACGCGGCTGCTCCATCCGGAGCTGGGAAAGGAAACAATCAAACCTATCACTGGGTTTTGGAAAATTTGCTGACGTATGATAAGACTTTTGGAAAGCACAAAATTAATGCAGTAGCATTATACTCTGCAGAACAAAACAGATATATATCTTCATATATGAGTGCAAAAAATGTTCCCGCGGATTTTTTCCAATATTATAATTTAGGACAATCGCCGCAAGCTGATATTTCTGTAAGACCAGAGGATCAGATTTATTTGCAATGGGGCTTGATGTCATATATGGGAAGAGCAATGTACACTTTTGATAACAAATATATGATTACTGCGACACTTCGTAGTGACGGTTCATCAAGATTGGCGGAGGGAAATAAATGGCATAACTATCCCGCAATATCTGTAGGTTGGAATGTGACCAACGAATCATTTATGCAGAATATTAAAGCTATTAATCTACTGAAATTTAGATACGGTTGGGGACAGACATCTAACCAGGCTGTGGCAGAATATTCTACTATGGGGAGGTTAACTGTAGTGCCATATAACTTCGGAAGTACAAATGGTACCGGAGTTTACATTAGCCAGGCAACCAACGATGGTCTTGGGTGGGAATATTCAAAAACCAACAATTTTGGGGTAGACTTCGGATTGTTTAATAGTAGAATTACCGGAACAGTTGAATACTATAATACACAGACCGAAAAAATCCTGACAGGTAAAGTTCTGCCTCCAACTGCTGGTTTAGGGACACAAACCGGAAACTTTGCAAATACAGAAAACAAAGGTTGGGAAGTTTCACTTAATGGAAGTATTTTTGATAATCCGGACGGCTTTAGCTGGGATGCTGGTATAAACTGGTATGCTAACAGGAACAAAATTGTATCATTAGCAGATGGAACCCTAAGAGACGAAGCTAATGGATGGTTCGTAGGCCATAATATTAACGTAATATATGACTATCAAAATATAGGACTATGGCAACAGGGAGATCCTTATCTTAATATTTTGGAACCGGGAGGAAATGTGGGTATGATCAAGGTTCTTTATACCGGCGGATACAATGCAGATGGAACTCCAACCAGAGCAATTGGTCTTGCAGACAGACAGATCATAGATACTGCGCCGGATTGGCAAGGAGGCTTCAATACACGTTTTGCTTACAAAAACTTTGAATTGAGTGCTGTAGGAGCGTTCCAACACGGAGGTGTTTTAATCAGTTCCATCTATGGTGCTTCTGGCTATCTAAACAGATTAACTGGTCGTGGTAATAACGTAGATGTAGATTACTGGACTACTGAAAATCCTAATGTTAGATATCCAAAACCAGGGGGCATCCAGAGTGGAGACAATCCAAAGTATGCATCTACTTTAGCTCTATTTGATGCATCTTATTTGAAAATAAGAACTATTACATTAGGATATAATGTGAATAAAGATTTCTTGAAAGATTTGAAGTTGAACAGTTTGAGGATTTATTTTACAGTTACTAATCCATTTGTACTTTTCTCCCCATATCACAAAGAGTCTGGCATGGATCCGGAACCGAATTCTTACGGAAACGAAAATCAGGCGGTTACCAGTGGCAACTACCAAACCCGTCAATTGATCATCGGAACCAATAATCCTGCTACACGCAATTATTTAATGGGACTTAATTTATCTTTTTAAAATATAATATCATGATAAAATTTAACAAAAAAATATTCTTGGGAGCAGTTACCTTATCACTATGCTTCTCAAGTTGTTCAGACATCCTGGAAGAAGAGCCACGTGCAATTTATACAGTAGAATACTTTAATACAGAATCAGGAGTCAATCAAGGTGTGACTGCTCTATATCGACACCTACGTCTTCTTTATGGAAACGGATATTTTATGAGTAATTGTCAGAATGGTACAGACGAATCTACCTGGGGACAAAGTGCTGATGGCAATTTTAAAGAGTTGGATATGTCTGGTAACGGAAATATAAATCCAGGAACCTTTCCTACTAGTATGATATGGGGATCTGTTTTTCCGTATATTAATACTGCTAATGGAATCATCGAAAAAGGCCCTGCTTTTGGTATTGCAGAATCCCTGATTTCAGAAGCAAGATTCTTCAGAGCCTTCGATTATTTTATGTTGGTACAGACTTATGGTGGTGTTCCTTTGGACTTAGGTTCTGGTGACTTAGCTTTTAATGTTTCAGCTGTTACAACTTCAAAAAGAAATACTGTTTCTGAAGTCTATACCAAAGCTATCTTTCCTGATCTTTTGAAAGCTATTGACAATCTGCCTGCTTCGCCTCGTGTTACCGGAGGTGTTACTAAAAATGTTGCACGTTTATTTTTAGCAAAAGCTTACTTAACCTATGGATGGTGGCTGCAAAATCCAAATAATATTCCGACATATCCCGAAGCAACTAGAACGGATCCAAGTGGACACGATGCTCAATGGTATTTTCAAAAAGCATATGATGTTGCATTAGAAGGAATCAATAGCCCTGGACCATACGCTTTACAGCCAACTTATTATGACATAAACGTGGGATCGAATGACAGGAATAACGAATGTATGCTGTATGCAGATCACACGGCATCAAGCACGTATTATAATGAAGGTGATCCGACAGGATTTGGCTCAGGATGGGCACCAGATAACTTTGCAGCGTGGATGCAGACCTGGAATTACCCAAATATTAAAAGTAGTTCATCTGCAACAACCTGGACTGCTGTAAGTCCGGTTCAGCGTGCTGCTGCTCAGTCTCTCGGTCGTCCTTGGGTACGTATGTGTCCTCCAATTGGAGTTTTCAAAAATACCTTTGCAGACAAAACCAATGATTCACGTTATGATGGTACATTTGTAACCACATATAGAGGCAATTGGGAGAAAGCAGGAATGGGAAATGTTACGCTTTATAATGCAAATAACTTGCCTGTACAACCTGGAGGAGCTATTCTTTCATTCTTGAATGATGATTCTCAATCAGTTTCCTATCCTTCTGGAGCAGGACAAAGTGGAGTTGGAGCAGGAACATTAACAGGCAGAGCAGATTGGGTTGTAGCGCCAAATGGTATCAGCAGAATAGTCTATCCTGGATTGTGGAAAATCGGAACATACACTACATTGGATCCTAATGGATTAGGATATCCAAATGCGGCATTGACACGTCCATTTAATGTTGCGAAGTTTTCGGAATTTTACTTTATCGCAGCTGAGGCGGCAGTAAAAGGTGCTTCCGGAGCAAAATCAGCGAGAGATTTAATCAACGTAATTCGTGCTCGTGCAGGAAAATGGAAATTTAATAACGCACAGAATGTTACTTACATAGCAGATAATAGTGCCTCTATGATTGCCGCTACACCTTCTACTATTACAATTGATTATATTCTTGCAGAAAGATCAAGAGAATATTATGGAGAGTTTTACAGATGGTATGATCTTGTAAGAACACAGAAATGGCAGGAATATGGTGCTACTTACCAAATTGGAGGTACTGCTTACGGAGATCATACTCCTCAAACAGTGACACGTAATATTCAGAAATTCCATTACCTGAGACCTATTCCAACATCACAATTAGATGCAATGAGTATGAGTGCTGAAGAAAAAGCTAAATATCAGAACCCTGGTTACAATTAATAATTTTTAAGTTCATATCAATTAAGAACAAAGTAGGTGTAAACTTTACACCTGCTTTGTTTAATTAAATAATAATAAGTATGGAAAAAACATGGCGTTGGTTTGGGAAGAAAGATAAAATCAAATTAGATATGCTCCGCCAAATCGGAGTGGAAGGTATTGTTTCTGCGCTGCACGATATTCCTAATGGAGAAGTTTGGTCGTTGGACGCAATTAATGATTATAAAAATTATATAGAAAGTTTCGGTCTTCGCTGGTCTGTGGTAGAAAGCTTAGCAGTGAGTGAAGCCATAAAATATGGAGGGGAAAACAGAGATCAATTAATAGAAAATTACATTCTGAGTCTGGAAAATCTGGGCAAAGCTGGCGTAACAACAGTTTGTTACAATTTTATGCCGGTGCTGGACTGGGCTCGTACAGATTTGTTTCATCAGTGGGAAGACGGTTCGTCGTCGTTATACTTTGATAAAGCCAAATTTGCTTATTTTGAAATTCATATTCTGCAAAGAGAAGGTGCAGAAAGCGACTATAATTCAGACATTCTTCAAAAGGTAGAAGTGTTAAAGAATACCCTGACAGAAGAAGATAATAATGATCTGATTGATTCTGTCATTGTAAAAACACAAGGTTTCGTCAATGGAAATATCAAGGAAGGAGACAAAAATCCTGTACAACTATTCAAAAATTTATTGGCATTGTATGACGGGATTGATAAAGATCAACTTCGTTTGAATATGAAATATTTTCTGGAAAAAATAATGCCTGTCTGCGAAAAGTGGAACATCCAAATGTGTGTACATCCCGACGATCCACCGTTTTCACTATTAGGTTTACCAAGAATCGTGACCAACGAAGAAGACATCGACTGGTTCCTGAATGAGGTTGACAACCCACACAACGGACTGACATTCTGTGCAGGTTCTTTAAGTGCCAATCTTCAGAATGATGTTCCTAAGCTGGCTCAGAAATTTGCGCACCGCACCAAATTTGTCCATCTCAGAAGCACCAATGTTTTTGAAAATGGCGATTTCATCGAAGCGCATCACTTGGGAGGAAGAGGAAAACTGATTGATGTTATCCGCGTATTTGAAAAAGAAAATCCTAATCTGCCAATGCGAATCGACCACGGAAGATTATTGACAGATGATATTGATAAAGGCTACAATCCCGGATATTCATTCCTGGGAAGAATGTTGGCTTTAGGTCAAATCGAAGGCGTTATGGCAGCGGTACAATCAGAATTGCAAAAAAATTAAATCTGAAGTTTGCAATAATTTTAAAAAGTAAAAAATGAACGAAATATTCAGCATAAAAGATAAAGTAGCAGTCATTACTGGAGCTTCAGGTGTTTTGGGCGGAAGTCTGGCGAAAAGTTTCATTGAAGCCGGAGCTAAAGTTGTTGCTCTTGGAAGAAATCAGGAAACTCTCGATGCTCGCGTTAAAGAGTTAACAGAATCGGAAGGCGATGCATTCGCGGTGGAAGCCAATGTAATGAATATAGAAAGTCTTGAAGCCGCATCAAAGAAAATCCTCGAAAAATACGATAAAATTGATATTCTGCTCAACATCGCCGGAGGAAATATTCCTTCTGCAACACTATCTCCCGACCAGTCTTTTTTCGATATGAAAATGGAAGCCTGGAACGAAGTGACCGATTTAAATATCAACGGAACCGTCTATCCAAGCTATGTCTTTGGAAAAGTAATGGCAGAACAAGGTAGTGGAAGTATCGTCAATATTTCGTCGATGGCAGCTTATTCTGCAATCACAAGAGTAGCGGGATATTCCGCAGCGAAATCTGCAATTACCAATTTTACCCAGTGGCTGGCTTCGGACGTGGCTTTGAAATTTGGAGATAAAATCCGTGTCAATGCAGTTGCTCCGGGATTTTTCATCGGCGACCAGAATCGTGCAATTCTTCTGAATCCTGATGGTTCCTTAACCGACCGAAGCAAAAAAGTCATTGCCAAAACACCAATGCAGAGATTCGGAGAAGTAGAAGAGCTGAATGGTGCAGTACAGTTTCTCTGTTCAGATGCCGCAAGTTTCATCACCGGTGCTTTACTTCCTATTGATGGAGGTTTCAGTGCATTCAGTGGTGTTTAAAAATTAGTATTATTTTCTTCTTATAGTAGCAAGGCCTTAATAATTCTCACTCAGTTAAGGTCTTGTTTTTAAAGATTTTTCACAAAAATCAAAATCAATTTTAAAATTAAAAATGAATCATTCCATCAGCAATAAAGAAGTTTTCGGAGAATCATTTTTGCTGGAGTCGGCAAAGGCAGAAAATCTCTATTTTGGCTATGCGAAAGAGATGCCGATTATTGATTATCATAATCATCTTGAGCCCGATGTAATTTCAAATAATCAGAATTTCCGTTCTCCAACATCAATTTGGTTGGATGGCGACCATTACAAATGGCGGGCAATGAGAAATTTCGGAATTGAGGAAAAATTCATTTCCGGTAAAGCTTCGGACTTGGAAAAATTCAAAAAATGGTCAGAAGTTGTTTCCTTTACGCTTCGCAATCCATTATTTCACTGGACTCATCTGGAACTCAAAAATCCTTTCGGAATCAAAGAATATCTTTCCCCGAAAAATGCAGATTCTGTTTATCATCAGATGAATGAGAGTTTGCAGACCAAAGATTTTTTACCACAATCCATCATCCAAAATTTCAAAGTGGAAGCCTTGTGTACCACAGACGACCCTTCTGATGATTTGGCTTATCATAAAGCACTAAAGAACAGTAATTTTAAAACTCAGGTTTTACCGGCTTTCCGTCCGGATTCTTACATCAATATCATCAATCCGAAACAATATCTTTCAAACATCAAAAAGCTTGAGAATGTTTGCGGAATTTCAATTCAGTCTGTTTCTGATTTGTTAAATGCGCTTCAATCCAGAATCAATTATTTCTCAGAAATCGGAGCTAAAGTGGCAGATCACGGTTTTGAATATTTTCCCGATACCACAAAATGGAATCTGGAATTGGAAACCGAATTTTCTGAATTTTTAAAGGGAAATAATCCAACATTCTCCAATCCGGAAGCGTTGTGCGGTTACTTAATAAAAGAGCTTTGCAAAATGTACGCTGAAAAAGGCTGGGTTCAGCAATTTCACGTTGGAGCAACCAGAAATAATAATTCTGAAATGCTTAAGAAAATCGGAATTAACGCAGGTTACGATGCCATTGGCGAACAATATTTCGCACAAAGATTGAGTGTTTTGCTGAACGAACTAAATTCTGCCGGACAACTCACCAAAACCATTATTTATAATCTTAATCCCACTTTTAATGAGGTTTTAGCAACACTTGCCGGGAATTTCAATGAAGGCGGAATTAAGTCCAAAGTACAGTTTGGTGCAGCCTGGTGGTTTCTCGACCAATTAGACGGAATGAAAAAACAGATGAACACGTTTTCCAACATCGGTCTCATCAGCACATTCGTCGGAATGCTGACCGATTCCCGAAGTCTGTTGTCATTCTCGAGACACGATTATTTCAGAAGACTTTTGTGCAATATGTTTGGAAGTGAGATGGAAAGAGGATTGCTTCCCAATGATGAAGAATGGGTTGGCAAAATCATTAAGGATATCTGCTATCACAACACGAAAAACTATTTTGAAATTTAATACAGTGCAAAATTCATTTTCCAATAAAATATTGTGTTTCGGGGAATTGCTTTTGCATTTTGCTCCGGATTCCGAAGGAAACTGGCTCAATGACCAGTCTCTGAAAATTTTTGTGGGCGGTGCAGAATACAACGTGGCTTATGCGCTTGCACAATGGAACAATCCTGTAAAATTCCTTTCAGCTTTGCCTGAAAATTTTATAGGAAATCAATTGGAATCTCAACTCAAAAATAAAGGAATCGAAATCTTTGCAGAGAAAAATCCCGGCAGAATCGGAACTTTTTACCTTTCTTCAGATGGCGATATGCAAAACGCATCGGTGGTTTACGACCGTTTTCTATCGGTTTTCACGGAATCGGATTTTAACACTTTTAGTTTTGATAAAATTTTTTCAGAAGTAAAATGGCTTCACATCAGCACGATTACGCCGGCTTTGAGTGAAAATGCTTATCAGAAATGTCTGGATTTAATGAAAGAAGCAGCGTCAAGAAACATCACCGTTTCCCTCGATTTGAATTACCGTGCTGCACTTTGGCAGGGTAGAAATCCTTCAGAAAAAATAAAAAATCTGATGCCTTTTGTGAATGTTTTGATGGGAAATATCTGGTCAATTCAACAATTTTTAGAAATTCCAATTGAATATGAACTCAACGGGAATTTCGACGATAAAAACCTTTTGAAACAGGCTGAAAAATCAGCATTAGAAATTCAGAAACAATATCCTAATGTAGAATTGGTTGCCAATACTTTCCGTTTCACAAGCGGCGAAGAAGTCAACTATTTTGCGACTTTATTCGCAGATGAAAAGCTTTTGGTTTCGGAACATTATCATTCAACAAAAATTGAGGAAAGAGTGGGAAGCGGAGATTCCTTTATGGCAGCTTTGATTCACGGAACTTTAAAAGGAAATTCATCACAGCAGATTTTAGAAAATGCTACAAAAGTCGCTTTCAAAAAGCTTTTTGTAAAAGGTGATACCATTAATGATAGCATTAATATTGAAAAATTATGAGTGTAATACTACAAAAAATAAAAGACCAGAAAATCGTTCCGTTGTTTTACAATGAATCGTTTGAGGTTTCAAAAAATACCGTAAAAGCTTTGTACGAAGGAGGAATCCGTGTGATAGAATACACCAACCGTGGAACGCAGGCACTGGAAAATTTCATCAAACTGAAAGAAATCTCCGCCACCGAATTTCCGGAACTTTTGTTAGGAATCGGAACCGTGAAAAATATAAAAGAATTGGATGATTATACCAATGCAAAAGCAGATTTCATCATCACACCAGTTATCAACGAGGAACTTGTAAAATATTCAGTTTCAAAAAATATCAATTTGATTCCGGGTTGTTTTACGCCTTCTGATGTCAATTTGGCTTATCAGAACGGACTTCTATTGGTAAAGATTTTCCCGGCAGATGCTTTAGGTAAAAATTATATTAAATCTATTCAACCTGTTTTTCCTGGAATGCATTTTATGCCGACTGGAGGAATCAATGTTGATATTGAAGATATTACAGAATGGCTTAAAGGTGGCGCAATTGCTGTCGGATTGGGCAGTTCGCTCATCAAAACAGATTTTACGACAGAACAACTGACTGAGAAAGTTCAGAATTTATTACAACAACTTAATCAAAATTAAATGCAGGCCCCTAAAAATCACAATATCAGATGGTTTATGCTGTCTTTGGTCTTTCTCGCTACTACGATCAATTATCTCGACCGTCAGGTAATGGGTTTGCTAAAACCTGTTCTTGAAAAAGAGTTCGACTGGGACGAGAAAGATTACAGCTACATTGTGATGGCATTTACGACGACTTACGCCGTTGGTTATCTGGCTATGGGAAGATTTATCGACAGGGTAGGAACCAAAATCGGTTATGCCGTTTCTTTGATTGTCTGGAGTCTTGCTTCTATTGGACACGGTTTTGTGAAAAGCACCGTTGGATTTTTGATCGCAAGAAGCACACTTGGAATCAGCGAAGCAGGAAATTTTCCCGCAGCGATAAAATCAGTCGCAGAATGGTTTCCGAAAAAAGAAAGAGCTTTGGCAACGGGAATTTTTAATTCTGGTGCAACGGTTGGAGCTATTTTGGCGCCACTCCTTGTACCTATTATTTTAGCGCAATATGGCTGGAGAGAAACCTTCGTTTGGATTGGTGCACTCGGTTTATTATGGATTGTCCTTTGGTGGAGATTTTATACCATTCCTGAAAAGACTAAAAAATTAAGTCAGGAAGAATTACAATATATCAAAAGTGACCAAGATGGAAAAACGCAGGAACAGTCCAAAGTTCCGTTATCCGAAATATTAAAATACAAAGTCACCTGGTCTTTTGCCATCGGAAAAATTCTGACCGACCCGATTTGGTATTTCTTTATGTTCTGGCTGCCTGCGTATTTTTCAGACGTATTTAAAATGGATATGACAAAACCTTCCATTCCGCTGATTATCATTTACAGCGGAACCACGATCGGAAGCATCGGCGGTGGTTATCTTTCCTCATTTTTAATTAAAAAAGGCTGGGCAATCGGAAGAGCCAGAAGTTTTACAATGCTCTTGTTTGCTTTGATGGTCGTTCCGGTAATGTTCTCAAAATATGTCGATAATATGTGGCTGATTACCATCATCATTGCCTTTGCAACCGCAGCGCATCAAGGATGGGGAGCCAATCTGATGACAACTGTTGGCGACAAATTACCTAACAATTATGTAAGTTCTGTTATTGGATTTGGCGGAATGCTCGGCTCGGCAGCAGGAATTATTTTCCCGCTTTTCATCGGAATTGTTTTAGATTCTTTTAAAAAAGCTGGAAATATCAACGGCGGATACAACATTATATTTTTTATTGCCGGCGTTTCTTATGTTGCCGCTTGGGGAATTATCTGGTTGATTAACAGAAAAAAAACTGAAATAATAATTAAATAACTATCACATAAAAAGAAAAAATATGGAACAGAAGATAATGAATTGGACATTTTTTAGGAATAAAACCAATATACTTGCAGCGGCTGCTTTGCTTTCCGTAAGTAGCATTTCTGCACAGACTTTCTCAGACTTTTTGTATCGTGGAAATGATAAAATATACACAAACAATCCTTTAAAAGAAAACGAATTTTACTCTCCGATTCTTCAGGGCTGCTATCCGGATCCGAGTATCACCAGAAAAGGAGACGATTATTATTTGGTCAATTCTTCATTTTCAATGTTTCCGGGTGTTCCGATTTTTACGTCTAAAGATTTGGTCAACTGGAAGCAAGTTGGTCACGTTCTCGACAGACCTTCACAGCTTAAAGTTGAAAAAGGTGGCGTTTCTCAGGGAATTTATGCGCCGGATATCAAATACAACAAGTACAACGACACATTTTATATGATTACCACGCAGATTGCAGGCGGAGTAGGAAATATGGTCGTGAAAACAAAAGACCCTGCAAAAGGCTGGAGCGAGGTTCAGAAACTGAACTTTGACGGCATCGACCCTTCAATTTTCTTTGATGATGACGGTAAAGCATACATTGTTCATAACGATGCACCGCCAAAAGGAACAGAACAGTATCAAGGTCACCGTGTCATCAAAATGTGGGATTATGATTTGAAAAAAGATCAGGTTGTAGCAGGTTCAGATAAAATTATTGTAAATGGCGGTGTCGATCTTTCCCAAAAACCAATCTGGATAGAAGGTCCGCACTTATATAAAAAAAACGGAAAATATTTTCTGATGTGTGCAGAAGGCGGAACCGGAGGTAATCACAGCGAAGTTATTTTTATGTCAGACTCGCCGAAAGGGCCTTTCATTCCTGCAAAAAACAATCCTATCTTAACTCAGAGATATTTTCCAAAAGACAGAAAAGATAAAGTAGATTGGGCAGGTCACGCTGATTTGGTGGAAACGCCGGATGGAAAATATTACGGTGTATTTTTGGCGATTCGTCCAAATGAAAAAGGACGTGTGAATCACGGAAGAGAAACGTTCATTCTTCCTGTAGACTGGAGCGGAACCTATCCTGTTTTTGAAAACGGTTTAGTTCCGATGAAACCCAAATTGAAATTACCTGTAGGCGTAAAAAATCAGACCGGACAAAACGGATTTTTCCCGAATGGAAATTTCACATATAACGATAAACTGACCGATAAAAATCTTGATTACCGATGGATTGCAATGCGTGGACCTCGTGAAAACTTCATCACGGCTACGAAAAATGGTGTACAAGTGAATCCTATGGAAACGAATATCAAAGCTTTGGCTCCTGTTTCGGCGTTATTCCACAGACTACAGCACGAAGATTTTGAAACTTCCGTAACACTTGATTTTAAACCAAAATCTGAAAAAGAATTAGCCGGAATCACTTGTTACCAAAGTGAACGATTCAACTATGTATTCGGAATTACGAAAAAAGATAAAGACTTTTACATTGTTTTAGAAAGAACCGAAAAAGGCGAATCCAAACTGATTGCCAGCGAAAAATTCGCACTTTCAAAAACGATTAAATTACAGGTTGTTGGTGAAAAAGATGAGCTTAATTTTAATTACTCTTTAGATGGAAAAACCTACAAAAATATTGGTGGTCCGGTTTCTGGAGACATTCTATCCACAGATGTTGCAGGCGGATTCACAGGAAGTTTAATTGGTTTATACAGTACATCGTCTAACGATATTGTACCAAATTAAATAAATTATCAATAGGGACGGGCTTTAGCCCGTTCAATAAAAAGGAATAACCAAATTGGCTTTAGCCAAAACTTAATATACAAATGCAGGTTTTGACAGGTGAGTTTGAAACGCTTAAAGCAAAAACGATTAGTATTAGCAATGTTACACTGAGCTTGTCGAAGTGCTTCTTTTAAAATTGAATTAAAAATTTAAATCAACCAATCAAATATTAAAGTTTTGAAAATTAATAAACCATTTCATATAGTTTCTCTTTTCGGATTTATCGGGCTGAATCTCCTTTCAGCTCAGGTAAATCCTGCTCAGAAACAGCGGACGACAGTATTTACAAATCCTATCATTTGGGCAGATGCTCCGGATTTGTCAGTGACGAGAAACGGTGATGATTTTTATCTCATAAGTACCACAATGCATCTGATGCCGGGAGCTCCGGTAATGCATTCCAAAGATCTGGTTCACTGGGAAATGGCGAGCTATGTTTTCAATACATTAAATGACAATTCAAAATATGATTTGCTTAATGGAACAGTTTACGGTCGAGGTCAGTGGGCGTCTTCCATCCGTTATCACAAAGGGAACTATTACGTTTTGTTTTCCCCGAATGACGAACCTTTCAAATCCTATTTTTATGTGACAGATAATCCCGAAAAAGGAAACTGGAAACTGATTACCAGAACCCGACATTTTCACGATGCTTCGCTGCTTTTTGATGATGACGACAGGGTTTATGTTTTCACCTCCAACAAAGTTTTTGAATTAAGTTCTGATTTTAAAGAAGTCATCGGAAATCCTGACGGAACGGTGATTTTTGAAAAAGATTCTTCAGAAACCGGACTTTTGGAAGGCAATCAAATCATTAAAAAAGACGGGAAATATTATATGATGATGATTTCCTGGCCAAGAGGTGGAAAACGCCGTCAGGAAGTTTACAGAGCCGATAAAGTAACCGGACCTTACGAGAAAAAAGTCATTTTGGAAGACAATTTCCTCGGATTTTCTTACGCGGGACAAGGTGCTTTGATTGATGATAAAAATGGTAACTGGTATTCTTTGATTTTTCAGGATAGAGGAGGAGTAGGGCGTGTCCCGATCTTGATTCCTGTAAAATGGGAAAATGATTGGCCTGTTTTGGGTGAAAACGGAAAAGTTCCTTTGAATGGCGAAGTTCCGCTTCCTCCATTCAAACCGAAAAATAACATCGTGGAAAGTGATGAATTTTCAGACAAAAAATTGAAAATCCAATGGCAATGGAATCACAATCCTGTGAATGAAGCCTGGTCTTTATCCGATAGAAAAGGGTTTATGAGACTTAAAACGAGCCGAGTGGTAGACAATATTTACGCCGCTCCGAATACTTTAACTCAAAGAATGGAAGGACCGAAATCCAGTGCGGTAGTTGCCCTGGATTTAAAAGGAATGAAAGATGGCGATGTTACAGGATTCAGCGCGTTCAATGGAGATTCGGGGATTTTGTCTTTGGTAAAAGAAGGCAATCAGAAGTTTCTCACTTTTTCTACCAATGAAGTCAGTCTTGATAACAAAACGAAAGCGATTACCGGAGTGAAGAAAGAAAAAAAAAACGTGTTGAAATTAAATCTGATAAGATTTTCCTCCGTATTGAAGCAGACTTCAACCTTGGAAAAGACTTGGCGGATTTTTCTTACAGCACCGACCAAAAGAACTGGACAGAAATGGCTAAAGATTATAAAATGATTTTCGATTACAGAAGATTTTTTATGGGTTCTAAATTTGCCATTTTCAATTATGCAACGAAAAGTACAGGAGGTTTTGTAGATGTAGATTTTTTCAGAATTACAGATTCTTCAACCATAAAATAAATACTTTAGATTAATATTTAAAAAAGAAAAAAATAATTACTTATCGTGTTATTTTTTTTATCTAAATTAATAAGTGTAAAAAATACAAATAAAAAATTATGAAAAATTCAATTGTATTTGCTTTAGGTTTTGTCTTGACAGGGATGTTTATTTCTGCGCAAACTTTTGATAAACAGGCTCCGCAAGGTTTTGATGTTGAAAAGAAAGAAATTTCCCACGGAAAAATTGACACCATAAAATACGAATCAAAAACGGTAGGAATCCAAAGGAAAGCTTTGGTTTACACGCCGCCGGGCTTCAAAAAAGGGAATAAATATCCGGTTTTGTACCTGCTTCACGGCATTGGCGGAGACGAAAAAGAATGGTTCAAAAACGGAACGCCTCAGATTATTCTTGACAATCTGTATGCTCAGGGAAAACTAACACCAATGATTGTTGTTTTGCCCAATGGCAGAGCGATGAAAGACGACAGAGCAACGGGAAATATTATGGCAAAAGATAAAGTGGAAGCTTTCGCAACCTTTGAAAAAGATTTGCTGAACGACCTTATCCCTTTTATCGAAAAAAAATATCCTGTTAAAAAAGACCGGGAAAACAGAGCAATTGCCGGACTTTCGATGGGAGGCGGACAAACCCTGAATTTCGGATTGGGAAATATAGACAAATTTGCTTGGGTTGGAGGATTTTCATCTGCTCCGAATACTAAAGAACCTCAACAATTACTTCCGAATCCTGCCAAAGCTAAGGAATTAAAATTGCTATGGATTTCCTGCGGTGATCAGGACGGACTGATGCCTTTCAGTAAAAGAACAAGCGATTATCTTACAGAAAATAAAATTCCGCACATCTTTTACATAGAACCGGGCGGTCACGATTTCAAGGTCTGGAAAAATGATTTGTATATTTTTTCGCAGTTGCTCTTCAAACCTGTTGATAAAACTAAATTTTCTGAATTTACCGTTTTTGGAAGTCCCGCCGAATCTAATATAAGAAACGCTCAGTTTCCTCAGATTTTACCTAACGGAAAAGCACTTTTCCGAGTGAAAGCTCCGGATGCACAGAAAGTTCAGATAGATTTAGGGAAAAAATATGACCTCAAAAAAGAGTTAGACGGCGCTTGGACGGCTACTACAGATTCTCTGAGCGAAGGCTTTCATTATTATTCTTTATTGATTGATAATGTAGCGGTTGCAGACCCATCCAGCAAAACATTTTACGGAATGGGAAGATATGCCAGCGGAATTGAAGTTCCTTTTGCAGGAGACGATTATTATGCCCTGAAAGACGTTCCGCACGGCGATATTCGTATTCAGAATTTGTATTCAAAAATTACGAATTCCTGGCGAAGAGTTTTCGTTTACACACCTCCGGGATACGATAAAAATGTGAATGAAAGTTATCCTGTTCTCTACATTCTTCACGGTGGTGGCGAGGATGAAAGCGGATGGGCAACTCAGGGAAAAACCAATCTGATCCTTGATAATCTGATCGCAGAAGGAAAAGCAAAACCGATGATTGTGGTGATGCCAGATGCGAATATCGGACCTGCCGGATTTGGAAATTTTGTTATCAGAAACCTTCAGATGTTTGAAAGAGAACTGAAAGAATCCGTGATTCCATTTATGGAATCGAGTTTCAGAGTTAAAAAAGATGCTTCTAACAGAGCTTTGGCAGGACTTTCAATGGGTGGGATTTATACGTTGTACACAGGAATTCAGAACTCGGAAATGTTTTCTTCTTTGGGCGTTTTCAGTTCAGGATGGATGCTTCCTATGTTGCAGAATGTAGCCGATGATGAATATAAATTTCTTTCTGAAAACAAGGCAAAGTTCAATTCAAATATCAAAAATTTCTGGATTGCGATGGGCGGAAAAGATGATATCGCTTACAAAAATGGTCAGATGATGAATAAAAAATTGGATGAATTAGGTATAAAATATACTTATTCCGAATATCCCGGCGGTCACACCTGGCCGGTTTGGAGAAACAATCTGTATCAATTTGCGCAATTGCTTTTTAAAAATTAAAATTTATTCTTCAGTTTTTAAGCTGTTAAAATTTAATTCAAATCCATAATCACAAAATATGAATTTCAAAAAAATAAGCATAAAAGCTTTAATTATTACCATTGTGGTACTGTCAGGAATAGAGCAGAACGCCAATGCACAGTCGTATAAAAAGACAGATTCAGGCTTTAACTTTTCTACAGCTGATATGAATGTGGAAGTGAAATTTTACGGACCGCATACGATAAGAATAATCAAATATCCTGAAGGGAAATCATTTGTAAAAAACAGCTTGTCAGTCATTAAACAAGAACAAAAAACAAAATTCTCTGTTACAGAAAATAATGATATTTTATCAGTAAAAACAAATGATCTACAACTTTTCATTAATACAAAAAACGGAGAAATAGCCTACACAACATCATCCGGAAAAGAACTTCTGAAGGAAAACGGAAGTAATTTCAAACCTTTTGATGATGCCGGAAATCCAACTTACTCTGTAACCCAATCGTTTCAGTTGGAAAAAGAAGAGCCAATTTACGGCTTGGGAATTCTTCAAAACGGAAAATTATCCCAACGTAATCAGGACATTAGAATGGTTCAGAACAATACTTGGGATTTTGTGCCTTTCTTCCAGTCTGTAAAAGGTTATGGTATTTTTTGGGACAATTATTCTCCGACTCAGTTTACCGATACTACTCAGAAAACATCTTTCGCCTCCGAAGTGGGAGAAGGTGTTGATTATTATTTTATGTACGGAGGAAATGCTGACGGTGTAGTTTCCGCAATGCGCAACCTTACCGGAAATGTTCCGATGTTCCCGTTATGGACTTACGGTTTCTGGCAAAGTAAAGAACGGTATAAAAGTCAGAATGAAATCGTAGATGTGGTTAAAAAATACCGTGATTTGAAGGTTCCTCTGGACGGAATCATTCAGGATTGGCAGTATTGGGGAAACAATTATCAGTGGAATGCGATGGATTTTATCAGCCCCGATTTTCCTGATGCCACAAAAATGATTAACGACATCCACGGGATGAATGCCCATTTGTCTGTTTCCATCTGGTCGTCATTCGGACCGATGACGAATCAATATCGTGAATTGGACAAAAAAGGAATGCTTTTCAATTTCAAAACCTGGCCGGAATCTGGCCGGGAAGTCT
Source organism: Epilithonimonas sp. UC225_85 (assembly GCF_042695135.1). Taxonomy (GTDB): domain Bacteria; phylum Bacteroidota; class Bacteroidia; order Flavobacteriales; family Weeksellaceae; genus Epilithonimonas. The sequence goes on along the minus strand of NZ_CP170547.1, from coordinate 2,428,570 downwards.
GGCCTCCCGATATGAATTATCCTTCCGGAGTGCGTGTTTACGATGCTTACAATCCTGAAGCCAGAAATATTTACTGGAAATATCTGAACAAAGGCGTTTTCAGTCTAGGCGTCGATACCTGGTGGATGGATTCTACAGAACCCGACTATCTGAGCCAAAAACCGGAAGATTTAGATACCAAAACATACCTCGGTTCATTCCGAAAAGTGAGAAATGCGTATCCATTAATGGCTGTCGGTGGCGTTTATGACCATCAGCGGGCTACAACGAGTGATAAAAGAGTTTTTATTTTAACAAGGTCTGCATTTGCAGGTCAGCAAAGATATGGCGCAAATACTTGGTCGGGCGATGTCAATTCTTCCTGGGAATCATTACGCAATCAGGTTCCGGCAGGTCTTAATTTCACCTTGACCGGAAATCCTAATTTCAATTCAGACATCGGCGGATTCTTTGCCGGAACGTATAAAAAAGGCTGGAATGAAAGTTCAGGTTCAAAAAATCCTATGTTTCAGGAATTGTATGTTCGTTGGCTGCAATACGGAACCTTCACACCGATGATGCGATCCCACGGAACCGATGTTCCGAGAGAAATTTACCAGTTCGGAAAAAAAGGAGATGTGGTGTACGATGCCGTGGAAAAATTCATCAGATTGCGTTACAGTATGTTGCCTTACATCTATTCTGTTTCGTGGGATGTTTCCAAAAATCAGTCAAGCTTTATGCGACCGCTCGCAATGGATTTTTCTTCGGATAAAAAAGTCTGGGACATCAATAACGAATATATGTTCGGGAAATCTTTTCTTGTCGCACCTGTACTGAATGCCCAATACACGCCTGAAAAAATAGTTAAAACCGATGAAAATGAAGGTTGGAACAAAAAGGATGAGAGCAAAAAAGAGGGTTCAGTTTCCAATATAGATTTCACGCAAAATAAATCGGTCAAAGTCTATCTTCCGTCTGGTTCTGAATGGTACGACTACTGGACCAATACAAAATATAAAGGCGGACAGGAAATCGAGAAAACAGTCAATATTCAAAGCATTCCATTGTATGTAAAAGGTGGAAGCATTATTCCTTTCGGTCCCGATGTTCAGTATGCAACAGAAAAAAAATGGGATAATCTTACTATAAAAATTTACCCAGGTTCAGATGCAGATTTTGTTTTATATGAAGATGAATTCGACAATTACAACTACGAAAAAGGCGACTATACCGAAATACCAATGCATTGGAATGACAAATCCCGAACACTCACCATCGATACCCGAAAAGGAAAATATATTGGAATGATTGAGAACAGAAACTACACCATAATTCTTCCTGATGGTCAGCAGAAAGAGGTTGCTTATTCAGGGAAAAATGTTAAAGTAATTTTTAAATAATGATGAAGCTTTAGAGCCTTTAATAAAATTTAATCAATATGGTAACCCATCAAAATATCAAAATAATTCTACTGCTTTGTTTCTTTGGAAGCGGAATTTTTTCTGCCCAGCAAACATCAGGAATTAATGAAAATATCATTTCAAATGATAGCGGTTTTCCTGTTGTTTCAGCGGATGGAAATGCTACAAACTTATTTTACGATAAATCCGAAAATGTTGCAGTCATTCGTGCTGCGAAAGATTTACAGTCGGATATTCAGAAAGTTACCGGAAAATTGCCCAATCTTTCCACAACAGAAACTTCCGGCGAATTTGAAATCATCATCGGAACTTTAGGCACCAATAAATTAATTGACAAGCTTATTTCCTCTAAAAAAATCAATGCCAAAGATTTAAAAGGAAAATGGGAAAGTTTCGTAATCACAACCATAGAAAATTCAAAATCTAAATCCAAAAAGCAACTCATCATCGCAGGAAGTGACAGACGAGGAACCATCTACGGAATTTATGAATTATCAAAACAATTAGGCGTTTCTCCGTGGTATTACTGGAATGATGTTCCTGTAAAAAAACGTTCTTCAGCGTATGTCGTGTCAGGATATTTTGCTTCCGGCGAGCCTAAAGTAAAATACCGTGGAATTTTCATTAATGATGATGAACCGGCTTTCGGAACGTGGGCAAGAACCAAATTCGGAGGCATCAACAGCAAGATGTATGCGAATATGTTTGAGCTTTTGCTTCGTCTCAGAGCCAATTATCTCTGGCCTGCAATGTGGGGAAAAGCCTTCAACGAAGACGACCCGCTCAACCCGAAAGTTGCTGATGAATACGGAATCGTGATGGGAACTTCGCACCACGAACCGATGATGCGTGCTCAAAAAGAATGGGGAAATCACAGCAAAGAATACGGAAACGGCGAATGGAATTACCACACCAATAAAGATGCGCTTCTGAAGTTCTGGGAAGACGGATTTAGCCGAAATAAAAATTACGACAATCTCGTAACGATGGGAATGCGTGGCGACGGCGACGAACCGATGAGCGATTTGGGAAGTGCAGAAGCCAATTTTAAATTGCTTGAGAAAATTATGCAGGATCAGCGAAAAATTATTGAAAAAGTAACCAAAAAACCTGCAAAAGAAACACCTCAGCTTTGGGCTTTGTACAGCGAAGTTTTGGATTATTACGACCAGGGAATGAAAGTTCCGGACGATATGACGATTTTGTTGTGTGACGACAATTGGGGAAATGTCCGCAGATTGCCTTATCTCAATGCGAAAAAACATCCCGGCGGTTACGGAATGTATTACCACGTCGACTTGCACGGTGCACCAAGAGCTTATCAATGGCTGAATATGACGCAGATTCCCCATATGTGGGAACAGTTGCAGTTGACGTATAGTTATGGTGTCGATAAAATCTGGATTCTCAACGTTGGCGACTTGAAACCCAACGAATATCCAATGGATTTCTTCCTGAATATGGCGTGGAATCCGACTTCTTTTACTCAGGATAATCTTGGAAATTACACAGAAAAGTTTGCAGATGACCAATTTGGAAAGACCAATGCGAAAGAAATTGCGGAAATTATCAATCTTTATTGCAAATATAATTCAAGAGTTTCTGCGGAAATGATGAATCACAAAACCTACAATCTTCATAGTGGAGAGTTTTTGCAGGTAAGAGATTCTTATTTAGCGTTGGAAGCAAGAGCTTTAAGACAATTCATCAATTTGGATGATGCTTACAAAGACACCTACAAACAGATTTTTTTGCATCCCGTTCGGGCGATGGCAAATCTCTACGATATGTATTACGCCGTCGCAATGAATCACAAATTGGCAGATGAAAAAGACCTGAAAGCCAATTATTGGGCAGATTACGCCGATGAATGTTTTGCCAGAGATGCCGAATATACCAAAGATTATAACCTGAATATATCCGGAGGAAAATGGAATCATATGATGGACCAAACCCACATTGGTTACAAATCCTGGGACGAGCCGAAAGAAGGAAACATTAAACCAACCGTTTACAGAATCACACCCGAAGAATCTAAAACCGGCGGTTATATTTTTGAAGAAAAAAATGGCGTGGTTGCGATAGAAGCAGAACATTTCTTTGAAACTAAAAATTCCAAAAACGCAAAATGGACCATTATTCCAGACTTGGGAAGAACACTATCGGGAATCGCCTTGATGCCTTACACTGAGAAAACAGACGGAGCTTCAATCAATTATCAATTCAAATTAAAGAATAATTCGTCGACTGTAAAAGTTCATTTCTTCTTTGATTCTACGCTCCCGTTCAAAAAAGGTGGTCACAGCATCAAAGCTTATTTCGATAAAAACGAAACAAAAGTGATTTGCATCAATCAGGATTTGACTTGGGCAAATAATTATACCAAAATGTATCCCGCAGCTGCAGCAAGATTGGTGGAAAAAGTAGAAACATTCACGCTTCTGGCTAATCAAAATGGAAATTATAGGCTGACAATCGAACCTTTAGACCCGGGAATTGTCTTGTATAAAGTAGTTGTGGACAACGGCGGCTACGAAGAAACGTATTTAAAAATGGATGAAAGTCCGTATAAAAATTAAAATTCCACAAAGTCCCAAAGGGACGGTTTAACAAAGAATGGGATGCAATCCTATTAAATTTAAAAGATAAAATTAAAATTGATGAAGATTTTTAAAAATATTCTGGCGTTTTCATTATTCATATTTACTTTGAATACTATTTTTGCTCAGGTTGAAAAAAGCAAAACTTCTTTACAGAAAGAATTTCGCTACACCAATCCCATAACCAGAGATTCTGCCATTTCGATGCGCGACCATTTCATTATTAAAGTTGATGATTTGTGGTATTGCGTGGGAACTTCCAATCCGGTTTGGACAGGTCCAAATCCCGGCGTCCGAATGTTGGTTTCTAAGGATATGATCAATTGGAAACAACATTCTTTCATTATTGATGCCAAAAAACTTCCAAAAGACACACCTTATAACGGAAGATTCTGGGCTCCCGAAATTCATTTTATTCAGGGTAAATATTGGTTAACCGTAAACAGCGGAAAAGTGACCAAAGAAGACCCAAAAGGAATGGCAACACACAGCGTTTGGTTATTTTCAGCGGATAAAGTAACAGGACCTTACAAATTGGTGAATGGACCTTTGACACCACAATACAATAATGATTCTACCTTATTTGAAGATGAAGACGGTCAGGTTTATCTGTATTGTAGTGGTAACGGACTTTTTCAAGCTAAAATTGATTTAAAAACAGGAAAACTAACCACACCTATTCAAAAATTTCTCGACAAAAAACAACCAGGCTGGCCGGAATGGATGGTTGGCGGAATCGAAGGACCTTTTGTCATCAAAAAAGAAGGAACCTACTTTATGTTTTTCTCGACTTGGACAAGAGGTTACGAAGTGGGTTTATTAAAATCAAAATCACCTTTAGGACCTTGGGAATTGGCTTCGCCTGAACCTATTTTTGGAACTCGAAAAAAAGGTTACCGAACCGAAATGGCAAAAGAAAACGGCTACGAGAATCTTTTCTTTAAGGATACCGAAGATCCTTATCAGGAAACAGGACACAACGCTTTGTTCATCGGGCCAGACGGAAATCTCTGGAATTCCTGCCATTATTTTATGTACGAAAAAAGACCTTATCCGTACAGTCAGACTTTCCAGCCTTGGGAGTTAGGTCCGCAAATGGGAATCGAGCCAGTACATTACAAAGACGGAATGTTTTACATCGATGGACCAACCTGGACAGAACAAATCATTAAATATTAAATTCAAAAAAACTGATTATGATTAAGAAAACAGTTTTAAAATATACTTTAAATATTGGGTTGATGCTTACAGGATTATCGCTGTCTGCCCAAAATCCGATCATTCAGACCAAATTTACAGCTGATCCTGCGCCAATGGTTTACAAGGATACCGTTTTTCTGTACACCAGTCACGACGAAGATGATGCGTTCGGATTCAAAATGAAAGACTGGCTTTTGTACACTTCGACTGATATGGTCAACTGGACAGACCACGGTGTTGTGGCTTCCTTAAAAGATTTCAAGTGGACCGACCCGGAAAACGGAGCGTGGGCTCCACAAGTCATAGAAAGAAACGGTAAGTTTTATATGTATTGCCCGATGCCGGGACAAAGAGGAATCGGTGTTTTGGTGGCAGACAGTCCGTATGGTCCATTCAAAGACCCAATTGGAAAACCGTTGGTTAAAAATTCAGGCGACGATATCGATCCGACTGTTCTCATTGATGATGACGGACAGGCTTATTTATATTGGGGAAATCCCAATCTTTGGTATGTAAAGCTTAATAAAGATATGATTTCTGTGGATGGACCAGTAATAAAAGATCCTTCGATTGCCAAAGTCAAAGGTTCGCCAGATCCGTTTCATTATCAGGAAGGACCTTGGGCGTGGAAAAGGAACGGCAATTATTATATGGCGTATGCCTCAACGTGCTGTCCGGAAGGGATTGGCTATGCGATGGGCAAGTCGGCAACCGGTCCTTGGGAATACAAAGGAATGATTATGGACAGTGACAAACGCTCCAATGGAAATCATCCCGGAATCATTGATTATAAAGGAAAATCTTACGTTTTCGGTTTCAATTACAATTTGGGAAAACAAACAATAAGTAAACATTATGAGCGCCGCTCCATTTGTGTGAGTGAACTGATTTATAATGCAGATGGAACCATTCAAAAACTACCGTTTTGGAATCCGGAAGGCGTGAAAAGAATAGCAACGCTGAATCCATATGAAAAAGTAGAAGCTGAAACGATTGCGTGTAGTGAAGGCTTGAAAACAGAAAAAATGACCGAGTGGGAAAGAAATAATCCTTACGACACAGGCAAAAAAATTACTGACCGAATGGTGGTTTCATCGATTAACAATGGCGATTATCTCAAAGTTCAGGGCGTTGATTTTTCTAAAGGAACAAAATTTCTAGAAGTATCAGTAGCTTCAATAAATGGCGGAACTATCGAAATCCATACCGATGCGGTGGACGGACCACTATTAGGAACCGTTCAGGTAACCGGAAAGGCGGAAGGCGACGTTTTTAAAACTATTAAATCTCCTGTAAAAAATATTAAAGGCGTCCACGATTTATATTTTGTATCCAAAGGAAGTAAAGACCTTTTCTACTTTGACTGGTGGAAATTTAGTTTAAATTAAAAGTAATTAAACATTTCATTTAAATTTAAAAATGTACAGATTTAAACTCTTTATTCTAAGTTTTGTCATAACCGGATGTTGTCTGAATGCCCAGAATATAGTTTGGCTCGATGAGCTCGATTTCAGTGTTTCCACGCAAGGTCACGGCAAACCGGGCATCAATACGTCTGTTGACGGAAAACCTTTGACGATTGCGGGAGAAATTTTCAAAAGAGGTTTCGGAACACACGCCGAAAGTTCTTTGTTAATTAAATTGGATGGTAAAGCAAAGAATTTTACAGCGTTGGTAGGACTTGATGATGAGATTAAAGACCAGACTCCGGCAGTTGAGTTTGAAATTTATGGCGATAATAAAAAACTTTGGTCAAGCGGAATTATGCATCTTGGTGATAAAGCAAAGCCTGTATCGGTTTCATTAGAAGGTATTAATCAACTTGAGTTGGTTGTGACCGACGGCGGAAATGGTCCTTACTACGACCACGCCGATTGGGTCAATGCAAAATTTGAAACGACAGGAGTGAATATCTTAAAAACATTCAATCCAATTTCATCAGAAGAATATATTTTAACGCCAAAATCTCGTGCAACACCACGAATCAATTCAGCAACAGTTTTCGGCATTCGTCCCGGCTCTCCGTTTTTGTTCAGGATTCCTGCAACAGGAGAAAGACCAATGACATTTTCTGTAAAAGACCTCCCGAAAGGATTAAAATTAGATTCAAAAACGGGAATTATCACAGGGAAATTGGATAAAAGAGGAACTTATGAAGTGGACTTAATGGCTCAAAATGCAAAAGGAAAAACTTCAAAAAAATTAAAAATTAATTGCGGAGACAGGATTGCCCTTACACCAACGATGGGCTGGAACAGTTGGAATTGTTTTGGGCTCGAAGTCTCTGCCGATAAGGTGAAACGTGCCGCCGATGCCTTGGTAAAAAGCGGTCTGGCAGACCACGGCTGGAGCTACATCAATATCGATGATTCGTGGCAGTACAACCGCGATTCTAAAGACCATCCCAAAATGCGTGATGAAAAAGGATTTATCATTCCCAATTCCAAATTTCCGGATATGAAAGGTCTTGCCGATTATGTACATCAAAACGGATTGAAGATGGGGATTTATTCATCGCCCGGTCCGTGGACTTGTGGCGGCTGTGCCGGAAGTTACGGCTACGAAAAACAAGATGCCGAAAGCTACACACAATGGGGCATCGATTATTTGAAATACGACTGGTGCAGTTATGGTGGCGTGATAGACGGTCTGCCGGAAAATGATCCTTTCAAAGTTCCTTCTCTTGCATTTCAGGACGGAGGCGACCCGGAGAAAGGAACAAAACCTTTCAAAGTAATGGGAGACTTGCTACGCGAGCAGCCACGGGACATTGTTTATAATCTTTGTCAGTACGGTATGGGAGATGTCTGGAAATGGGGCGATAAAGTTGATGCACAGTCTTGGAGAACCACCAATGATATTACTGATACCTGGGCAAGCGTCAAAAGCATTGCGTTGGCGCAGGACAAAGCCGCTCCGTTTGCAAAACCAGGCAATTGGAATGATGCAGATATGCTTGTCGTAGGTGAAGTAGGTTGGGGAAATCCGCACAAAAGCCGCCTGAAACCTGACGAGCAATATCTCCACATCAGCCTTTGGAGCATATTTTCTGCGCCTTTGCTGATTGGTTGTGATTTGGAAAAACTGGACGATTTTACCTTAAATCTTTTAACGAATGATGAGGTAATTGCCGTGAATCAGGATGCATTGGGAAAACAAGGGACTTGTCTTCAAACCATTGGAGATCTGCGCATCTATGTAAAAGAATTGGAAGACGGAAGCAGAGCAGTTGCTTTTACAAATTTCGGGAGAGAAAAAGTGAAGATGTCCTATAAAGATTTTTCTAAACTTGGAATAGCCGGAAAACAAACTATTCGTGATCTCTGGAGACAAAAAGATTTGAAAAAATTAAATACGACGAGTGAATCTCTGTCATTGGATATCTCGGCACACGGAGTGGCTTATTATAAGTTTAACGGAATTAAATAATACAATATTCTAAAGTATTTTAATATGACCTGGAAAACCTTAATCTACCTTTTTATTCTGTTTCCTTTAATGGGGAATGGACAAACTTATATCAGTCATACCATCAATCAAGATGGAGTGGTTGTGCGGCTGTCAGAAGGTGTTTTGAGAATAAATCCGGTTCATAAAAATGCGGTCAGAGTCCAATGGATAAAAAATTTGCAGCCAGAAGAGCGTGAGTTTGTTTTAGTCAACAGGCAGGAAATACCAAAATTTAAATGTTCGGAGAATAAAGATTTTTTAAAGCTTAAATCAGGAAACGTTACCGTTTTGCTCGATAAAAAAAATTCAAGGCTCACTTTTCTTGATAAAAAAAGAAAAGTTTTGCTGTCTGAAGCAATAAACAGCCGCAAATTAACGGACAATACTATTTCTTCCGAACCTTGCTACATCGCAGAACAAGGCTTTGAAACAACACCTGATGAATATCTTTTTGGGTTAGGACAGTTTCAGGACGGGCACTATAATTTGAAAAATATCAGCAGAAAACTGATTCAGGTCAATAGCCAGATTGCGTTGCCTTTTCTTTATTCTTCAAAAGGATACGGTATTTTGTGGCATCAGTACGGCTTATCGTGGTTCAATCCGGTGGACAATAATATCGTGCTTTCTAAAGATTCATCTTCCAAAGGAGAAGAAAAAGAAGTGACCACGACCAGCGGAACTGTGAAGGTTTCCCAACAGCAGGCTTCATACAAAGGTAAATTATCTTTAGACAAAGATTCAGAATATACGTTTATGCTCGATTTAGGCGATATGGATAACCGGCATTTATTGATAATTGACGGAAAACCAGTCATTGACCAGTCCAATCTGTGGTTGCCTCCTGCTGTAAGCACAAAAATTCTTTTGAAAGCTGGGGAACATCAAATACAAGTTGTTTGTAAAGCCACCAACACGCCAACTTTGAAATGGAGCGAAGCAAATAATGTCACGACTTTCCGTTCGCCAAACAGCAAAGCTTTGGATTATGTTTTTTTTGCAGGCAATGATACGGATGAAGTGATAGAAGCTTACAGAGAACTTTCGGGTAAAGTTCCGATGCTTCCGAAATGGGCCTTTGGATATTGGCAATGCCGGGAACGATATACTTCGTCTTCGCATCTTGTTGAGACCGTGAAAGAATTTAGAAAAAGAAAATTGCCGATGGATGTGATTGTTCAGGATTGGCAGTATTGGGGGAAATATGGATGGGGCGTTCCAAAATTTGATGAACAGAATTATCCTGATCCGGAACAGTTCATTAAAGAATTACATCAGTTAAATTCAAAATTCTCCGTATCCGTTTGGGAAAATTTAGATAAAAAATCAGTTGTAGCAAAAGATTATCAAGGTCTTTACATTCCGGACAGTCCTTGGATTGATATTTATAATCCGAAAACCCAAAATGTTCATTGGAATGCTTTAAATGATAACCTTTTTAAATATGGTGTTGATTCCTGGTGGATGGATGCCACTGAACCGGAAAATGATGCATTGGCGGGCAAAAAAACGTATTTTGGAGCTGGTGAATTTTACAGATTGACCTATCCTTTGTTCGTAAGCCAAGCGGTTTATGACGGACAAAGGAAAACAAATCCTGATAAAAGAGTAGTGATATTAACGCGGTCTGCATTCCCAGGTCAGCAACGTTACGGGACTATCAATTGGTCGGGAGACATCGGCTGGGATTGGGATACCTACAAAAGGCAGATTGTTGCCGGACTCAATTATTCTTTGACCGGAATGCCGTATTGGACAACCGATATCGGTGGCTTTTTCCGTCCAGGCTCTTCTCAGTATACAGACCCAAAATACCACGACATTTTGATGCGCTGGTTTCAATGGGGTGTATTTTGTCCGATTTTCAGGACGCACGGCTATCAGTCTGAAACTGAACCCTGGAAATATGGCGATAAGGTAGAAGGAGAAATGCGTGAATTAATCAATCTACGATATCAGTTGTTGCCTTATATCTACAGTCAGTCGTGGGAAATATCTCACAATAATTCTACGATAATGCGTCCGATGGTGATGGATTTCAAAGATGATTCGGAGGCTCTAAAACAGGCTTATCAGTATATGTTTGGAAAATCTATATTGGTTTCTCCTGTGACAATGCCAGAAGCGAAAGAGTGGAAGGTATATCTTCCCAAAGCAACTTCGTGGTACGACTTCTGGACGGATAAAAGCTATGATGGCGGACAAAGTATAAATGATGATGCTTCTGGAAATAAAATCCCTTTGTTCATTAAATCAGGATCTATTATTCCTTTCGGACCGATAATGCAATATTCTTCTGAAAAATCAAATGAAATAATGACAATTAAAGTTTATTCAGGCAAAAACGGTTTTTTTGAACTTTACGAAGATGAGGGCGATAACTACAATTATGAAAAAGGAAATTACAGCATAATTCCATTTACCTGGAATGAAAAAAATAAAACCTTGAAGATTGGTTTACGTAAGGGATTTTTTAAAGGAATTACAGAAAAAAGAACTTTCAATATCAGTGTAATAGGATTGAATGGTAAAACAATAAACAGGACGATTCTTTATGATGGTCGTTCTGTAAAGTCAGAATTTTAATCAAAATAAAATCTAACTATGAAAAAAGTAAAAATAATAATAACCGGTCTGGCTTTGTGCAGTTTAAGTACGACTATTTTTGCCCAGAATCCGGTGATCCAGACTCATTTTTCACCAGATCCGGCACCAATGGTTTATAAAGATAAAATGTACATTTACACAGGAGACGACATTCCGGGATATGATTTTTATTATATGACAAAATGGAGAGTACATTCATCCGAAGATATGGTGAACTGGACAGACCACGGCGTTCCTATTTCATTGGAATCTTTCAGTTGGGCTCGTGATAGGGCTTGGGCGGCGCAATGTGTACAAAAAGACGGCAAATTTTACTGGTACATCTGTGCTCAAACGGTAAATAATGATATGGCAATCGGAGTTGCTGTTTCGGATAGTCCGATTGGACCATTCAAGGATGCTCTTGGAAAACCGCTGATTACAACAGGAAGCTGGGATAATATAGACCCTACGGTTTTCATAGATGAAGATGGGCAGGCTTATCTCTATTGGGGAAACGGTCATCTTTTCTATGTGAAGCTTAATAAAGATATGGTTTCGTATGAAGGGAAAATTAGTGAAATTCCGCAGTCGGTGGAATCTTTTGGCGGACTCAGACGTCCGGGAAAAAGTGATGAGGTTTTGCAAAAGCAAGAGAAATTTGAGGATGTTTTTGTGGAAGGACCTTGGTTTTATAAACGAAACAAACAATATTATATGATGTACGCAGGAATGACCGGACGTACAGAATGTCTGTCCTATGCGACCAGTCAGTCACCGATAGGACCGTGGAAATATAAGGGCAAAATAATGACCGATCAGCCTACTAACAGTTTTACCAATCACGGTGGAATTATTGATTTTAAAGGAAAATCTTATCTGTTCTATCATACAGGATTGTTACCGGGTGCGGGAAGTTATGGAAGATCAACAGCGATTGAAGAATTCAAATATAATCCGGACGGTAGCATTCCGAAAATCACAATGACTAAAGAAGGTGTAAATCCCTTAGCAACGGTAAATCCTTATAAAAGAAATGAAGCAGAAATGATGGCTTGGTCAGAAAAATGCAAAACCGCCGAAAATAAAAAAATAGGAGTGTATGTAACTGAAACCCGAGTAAACGGATTTATTAAAGTTCGAGCCGTAGATTTCGGAACTCAGGGAGTTTCTGCGTTTTCAGCTTCAATAGCTGCCGGACTTGATGGAGGAATTCTGGAAGTCCGTTTGGACAGTGTAACGGGAACAAAATTAGCACAAATTGAAGTGCCTAGAACAGGAGGCTGGGATGTTTGGAAAACACTAAATGCGAAGATTTCTGAATCCGTTTCAGGCGTTCACGATGTATATTTTGTGTTTCAGGGAAAAAATATCACAGCGGGTCGCGAGCTTTTTAATTTCGATTACTGGAGCTTTCAGAAAAAATAATGTTGAATGTTAATTGAGTTAAAAAATGAAAAATAATAAAATAAAATCTGCATTAAGTGCTCTGTTTATAGGATGTGTAGGAGTTTTATCCGCACAGAATCCCATAATTCAGACTGCATTTACAGCTGATCCTGCTCCGATGGTGTTCAATGACCGTTTGTATGTTTACACCAGTCACGACGAAGACGATTCTACGTGGTTTACGATGAACAATTGGAAACTATTTTCCACTAACGATATGGTCAACTGGACAGATCACGGCGTAATACTTTCCTACAACGATTTCGATTGGGCAAAGCGTGATGCTTGGGCAGCACAATGCATCGAAAGAAACGGAAAATTCTTTATGTACGTTCCGATGATTTCCAAAACCAATAACAAGGGTGCAATTGGAGTCGCAGTTGCCGACAGTCCGTTCGGTCCATTTCACGATCCGCTTGGAAAACCACTTGTTCAGAGTGAATGGGGAGACATTGACCCGACGGTTTTCATTGATGATGATGGTCAGGCACATCTCTATTGGGGGAATCCGAAGCTTAAATATGTAAAGCTGAACGAGGATATGATTTCCTATTCTGGCGATATTGTTGAAGTTCCGATGACAGAAGAATCTTTTGGAAAGCGGGAAGGCAATCCTGAAAGACCAACAAAATACGAAGAAGGTCCGTGGTTGTACAAACGGAAAAATCTCTATTATCTTTTCTGGCCGGGCGGTGCATTACCTGAATTTATCGGCTATTCCACCAGCAAAAGTCCGCAAGGTCCGTGGAAATACGGCGGAATTATAATGCCTGCAGAAGGAAAATCTTTTACTAATCATCCCGGCGTGGTTGATTTCAGAGGGAAAACCTACTTTTTTTATCACAATGGTGCATTGCCGGGCGGAAGTGGATTCACACGTTCAGTAAGCGTTCAGGAATTAGAATTTAATAAAGATGGCTCTATTTCACCTTTCAAAATGACCAATGGTATTATGAAAGCTATTGCAACCGTTAATCCTTACGCATTCAATCAGGCTGAAATGATTTCCTGGTCGGAAAATGTAAAATCTTATCAAAATAAAGTTGCGGGAGTTTTCATTAAAGCAAAGAAAAACGGAGCCTACACAAGCGTAAAAAATGTTGATTTTGGAAAAGATGGTGCAACAAATTTTTCTGCAAGAGTAGGAACCACGCATAACGGCGGAGTTACAATGGATGTTCATTTGGACAGTTTAGACGGACCGATTGCAGGAACTATAAAAGTCCCGATGACTGGAGGAGATGACCGCTTTGAAACGGTTAAAATCAATTTATCTAATTCGATTAAAGGCGTTCATAATCTGTATTTCGTGTTCAATGGCAAAGCGGAAAAAGATATTATGTTCTTTGATTATTGGACGTTTTCAAAATAAATCAGAATGAAAAAATTTACACTTATATTTCTATCATTAATAAGCTTCTGTTTTGTATCTGAAGTTAAAGCACAAGTTGCCGAAGTTTCCAGTCCGGACGGAAAGCTGAAGCTGAATGTATTCTCACAAGAGGGAAAAGCATTATATTCCGTGACTTTTGAGGGGAAAACGATGCTTGAAAAATCTCCGTTGGGTTTAATCACCAATGAATCGGATTTTTCTAAGAATTTAAAATTCATCGATAGTAAAAAGGATTTCGTTTCCAAAAAATACAGCAACGAGAAAATCAAAAAATTGGAAGTTGAATACAAAGCCAATACACTGACTACCAATTTTATCAATGCAGACCAATTCAATATTGGGATTGAATTTCAGGTAAGTAACAATAATATTGCTTTTCGATACGACATTCCGCCAATGAAAGACCGTCTCAGCGTTGTTGTGCAATCGGAAGTAACAGGATATCGATTTCCTTCACAGACCACGACATTTCTCTCACCAATGATGAAGCCGATGACCTGTTTCGCACGCACAGCACCAAGCTACGAAAGTGGGTATAAAGCCGATGCAGAATTAGGAACAAAAGCCGATTATGGTTATGTTTTCCCAGGGCTTTTTCATATCGGAAATGAGGGCTGGATTTTACTTTCAGAAACCGGCGTTAGTAGTTTGTATTGTGCTTCTCATCTTGACACCACTTCAGATAAAAATATTTACCGGGTTGCTTATCCGAATATGTCTGAAAACAATGGTTTCGGAAGTTCGGGAGCAGCACTTTCCCTGCCGGGAAAAACACCGTGGAGAACCATTACGATTGGTGATTCCTTGAAACCAATTGTGGAAACGACGATTCCTTTTGATGTGGTAGAACCGCTTTATGAGCCTTTACAAAAATATCAGTTCGGGAAATCTACCTGGAGCTGGATTCTATGGCAGGATAACAGTATGAATTATGATGACCAAAGTCTGTTTATTGATTTGGCATCAAAACTTGGTTATGAATTCATTTTAATGGATGCGCTTTGGGATAAAAATATTGGCAAAGAAAGAATGAAAGAACTCGTTCAATACGCAAAATCCAAGAATGTGGATGTTATGCTTTGGTACAACTCCAATGGAGCTGCCAATGATGCACCGATGGGACCGAGAAACAAGATGAGTACTTCTGTAGAACGTAAAAAAGAGATGAAGTGGCTGAAAGAAATCGGTGTAAAAGGTCTGAAAGTCGATTTTTTTGGCGGAGACAAACAGGAAACAATGCGTCTGTATGAAGATATTTTGTCGGATGCCAATGATTTTGGTTTGACCATTATTTTCCACGGAGCCACTTTGCCGAGAGGCTGGGAAGTAATGTACCCGAATTATGCAGGAAGTGAAGCTGTTTTAGCCTCGGAAATGCTTTATTTTTCAGAGGATGTCCGTAAGCAGGAAGCGTTCTTCGCAACCTTACATCCTTTCATCAGAAATACGGTTGGAAGTATGGAATTTGGCGGAACTTTTCTCAATAAATTTTTAACTAAATCCAATAAAGACAAAAATAAAAGACATACCACAGACGGATTTCAGTTAGCCACAGCTGTTCTTTTTCAGAATCCTGTTCAGATGTTTGCGGTAATGCCCAATAATCTGACCGATGCTCCAAAATTTCAGCTTGATTTTATGAAAGAAGTGCCCACACTTTGGGACGAAACGGTTTTCATCGATGGCTATCCCGGAAAATATTCGGTCATTGCAAGAAGACATCAGGACAAATGGTATGTAGTAGGCGTGAATGCTGAAAAAACTTCAAAAAAACTTAAACTTAATCTTCCAATGTTGGTAGACAAAAATATTGAACTCATCAATGATGATAAAACCGAAAAAACCTTTACAAAATCAATTTCCATCAATAAAAAAGGAGAGTTTGAAATTGAAATTCAGCCGAATGGCGGATTTGTATTGAAGAATTAGTGCAGGAATAATTTGGGCAGCTAATCCACCTTCCACTCCCAATCTTTTTGTTTTTGAGAAAAACAAAAAGGATTTCCGCTCAAGTCGGGCTGCGTATGATTCGCAACCGATAAGTATTAAACTAAACCTTATAGGTTTTTAAAACCTATAAGGTTTCTATCCAATCAAATTAAAATATAGATTATGAACAGATTACCAATACTATTTCTCATTGTTTTATTGTTTGGTGCTTGTTTAAATGTACAGGCAACAGAACCATTTATCACAACGAAAAAAAGCGATGATGCTATTCTACTGAAAGATAAATCAGTCAAAATTTCATTATTTACAAACAATAATATTGATGCAGGAATATTAAGAGCTGTCAAAAATCTCCAAACAGATTTCCAGAAAGTCACAGGTGAGCAACCAACGATTTTGAATCAGATTTCAGGAATGAATGCTCCTTTAATCATCATCGGAACTGTCGGAACAAATTCTGTGATTGATGATTTAATTAAACAAAAAAAGATTGATGGAAAATCTTTAATCGGAAAACGTGAAAAATACATCATCCAAAATATCAGCAATCCTTTTCCCGGCGTTTCCGAAGCGATTGTGATTGCAGGAAGCGACAAACGTGGAACGATTTACGGGATTTATGAAGTTTCTCAGCAGATTGGTGTTTCGCCCTGGCATTATTGGGCAGATGTTCCGGTAGAAAAGAAAGAGAATTTGTATTTCAAAAAAGGAATTTATACCGATGGAGAACCTGCTGTAGAATACCGAGGAATTTTTCTGAATGATGAAGAGCCTTCGCTTGGCGGTTGGGCAAGAGCAACTTTCGGAGGAATCAATTCAAAATTTTACGAAAAGGTTTTTGAACTGCTTCTTCGCTCCAAAGCCAATTACCTTTGGCCTGCGATGTGGGGAAAAGCTTTTTACGATGATGATGCGTTGAGCGGACCTTTAGCAAATGAAATGGGAATCGTAATGGGAACTTCGCACCACGAACCGATGGCTCAGGCACAGACCGATTGGCATCGGTACATCAAAAGAAATAACCTGCCGAACGTTTGGGATTATTCTAAAAATGCTAAGGTGTTGCAGGAATTTTGGAAAGCCGGACTAGTGAGAAGCAAAAACTGGGAAAAACTTGTCACAGTCGGAATGCGTGGCGATGGTGATGAGGCGATGGGAGAAGGAACTAATATTTCTTTGCTTGAAAATATTGTAAAAGACCAGCGTAAAATCATACAGAATGTTACAGGTAAAAATCCGGATAAAACGCCGCAGGTTTGGGCGTTGTATAAAGAAGTTCAGGATTATTATGACAAAGGAATGAGAGTTCCGGATGATGTGATTCTATTATTTTGTGATGACAATTGGGGTAATGTAAGAAAACTTCCGGACCTTTCAAAACCTTTGCATAAAGGCGGTTACGGAATGTATTATCACTTCGATTATGTAGGTGGACCGAGGAATTCTAAGTGGATTAACATCAATCCGATACAACGGGTTTGGGAGCAGATGAATCTTTCTTATGAGCATAAAGTAGATAAAGTTTGGGTCGTGAATGTTGGTGATTTGAAACCAATGGAATTCCCAATCAGCTTTTTCTTAGAAATGGCATGGAATCCGAAACAATTTAATTCAAAAAATCTTTTGGAATACACTGAAAAATGGTCTGCACAGCAATTTGGCGAAAAACATTCAAAGGAAATTGCCAGAATGATTAATCTCTATGCCAAATACAACCGCAGAGTAACTCCGGAAACACTTGACAGCAAAACATTTAGTCTTGAAAATTATAATGAATTTGAAACAGTTTTGAATGATTACAGAGCTTTGGCAGTAGATGCTTTACGTTTGAAAGATCAGATCCCGGCAGAATATCAGGATGCGTATTATCAACTGGTCTTATATCCTATTGATGCGTGCAGCAATTTGTACGAAATGTATTATGCTGTTGCGAAAAATAGGGAATTGGCTGCCAAATATGATTTAAAAGCAAATTATTACGCTGATAAAGTAAAAGAATATTTTGATAGAAATGCATATTTGGACAATCAATACAACAATGTGATTGCCGGTGGAAAGTGGCAACATATGATGGATCAAATGCGAATAGGTTACAAAAGTTGGAATGATTCAAAAGAAAACATTATGCCTCAGGTGACTTACGTTTATGATGATAATGCTGCAAAAGACAAAGTATTTCAGGAGAAAAACGGTTACGTTTCCATTGAAGCGGAAAATTTTGCAAGAATGAATAATTCTGACCGAATCCATTGGGAAGTGATTCCTGATTTCGGGAAAACAAAATCGGGAATTACCACATTTCCTCAAAACGCTTATCCAAAAACTGATGAAAATATCTACCTAGAATATGATATTAATTTCGAGTCAAAGGGAGAATTTGAGGTTCAGCTTTTACTGGCTCCGACTTTAAATTTTAATCATAACAAAGGATTACGTTATGAAATTTCCTTTGACGGTGGCACACCACAGACTATTAATTTCAATGGTCATTACAAAGGTGAATTGGGAAGATGGCAGTCGGAACATATCATTAAATCAATCACAAAACATCAGATTTCAGAACCTGGAAAGCATACACTCTGTTTCAAAGTGTTAGAACCGGGAATTGTACTGGAAAAGATTCTGATTAATACTGGAGGTCTTAAACCAAGTTATTTGGGCGCACCCGAAAGTCAGTATTTAGAAAAGTAGATAGGTTGCTTTAGCGAGAAATTTGTTTTAAACCAGCCCTTTCAGAGTTAGATTCTGAAAGGGTTTTTATCTTAATTTCAATAAAATTTATCCTTTGATTTCCTTAAAAAATATAGCTGATTTTTTACCAGTTGACTAAGAACAAAAACCAGTTATTGAACGAAAAATTAATTGATTTAGTAAATTTTAATTCTTAGGAACAAATTGCGGAACTATCAATTATTTTTTTTAGCCATTTATCAATTAAAATCAATAGTAAAATTCTGTATTATTTAATATTTATAATTTTTTTTCAATATAGTGAATAAGACGCTTATCATAATTATCAATGTCTAATGACTGATAGATATAAGTGTGATCTATTTAAATTTCCTTTCAAACACCTAATTTAATATTAACTAATCATTAACAGAATGATAACATAATCATATTTTAATAGATTTTAATATTATGTATTTTTATGATAAGTGGTCTTAAAATTATTAATTCAACACTTAAATATATTGTTTTATTAAATTATTTGTTATATTAGTATCAAATAACATTTAATACTAAAATTAATATGAATGCTATAAAATTTATCATCTAGTTTTATTTAACTGAGCAACTAAAAAGATTTGTTATGCAATTTTAGGGAGATACTAAACTTGATTCTATAACTGTCACTCCAAAAAATTCTCATCAGCCTACAGATGCTTTCCTACAATGCATCAGGTATCGAATTGTCTTTTGTGAAAAGATAAAATGGGTTGAAAATTTTTTAAAATTTTAGAAAAATTATTAAAAATAAAAATTTACGTTATGAAAAAAACTATCATTAATTTAATCAGTAGAATTGCTCTCATTGCAATTGTTTTAATCACTTGTCGGATAAGTGCTCAAACTCCAAAAGTCCGTATAGATAATACCACACAAAGACAAAAAATTACAGGTTTTGGTGGTTTCGTATGCAGCCCGCAGTTTGCATATGACCATATGACACCTGCAGAAATCGAAAAAATGTGGGGTACAAACAGTGAGGCTGGATACAACATTATGCGGCTTTATATTCCAAGCACCAAAGCAAACTGGAGTGCAGCTCTGGCAACCGCACAGAAAGCAAAATCTTTAGGATTGATCATCTTTGCAAGTCCGTGGTCTCCACCTGCAGAATGGAAGACCAATGGTAATGAAGCAGGAACATACAATGGTGTCGAAGGTTTTTTGAAGGAAGAAAATTATGCCGATTTTGCTAATTATCTTAATGAATTTGTAGTCTATCTGAGAGACAATGGCGTAGAGTTATATGCAATATCTCTTCAGAATGAGCCGGATTATGTGGTTACTTATTCAGGGTGCACTTATACACCTGCTCAGATCACCAATTTTTTGAAGAATTATTCGGATGTCATTTCCTGTAGGATTATTGCGCCGGAAACTGTAGGGATGTCAAATACTTATGCCAGCGCACTTCTTGCTGCTGATGTATTGCCGAAATTTGAAATTTATGCAGGCCACCAATATGGCGGGATTGGATCTACATACAAAGGATTCCTTAACACAAATAAAGAAATCTGGATGACAGAGTTTTTGCTCAACTGGAATTCTAATGGCGGGACAAGAAATTTCTCTTGGAGTACAGATGCGTTTGACTTTGCGAAAAGTGTAAATGATGTGTTGGTAGGCGGAGGAAATGCCTGGATCCATTATGCTACCAAAAGATATTACGGAATGATGGGAGACGGTCAATTTGGAACCGTAGCAGGCGAAATCACTAAAAGAGGATATATACTTTCTCATTTTGCAAAATATACTACAGGTTCCAAAAGACTGGATGCGATATGGAGCGATCAGGGATCGATGCAAGGGTCGGCTTATATTAATGATTCGGGTGACAAAGTGACGCTGATGGTTTTTAATTCGTCTGCCAGCACCTATAGTCTGAAAGTGGATTTACCATTTTACACGACATCAGCGCAGAAGATTCTGACCAACGAAACAACCAATATGAGTTCTTCTAACCTGAATTTTACTGAAACATTTCGACCTACAATCCAGGTGAATCCATCAAGTGTTATCACTTTTGTTTTTGATAAAAGTAATATCAGAGAAGTTTCTAATATGACAGGACAGGATGTAAATTATAGCAAAATAGAAACGCAGACGGTTACAAATCCTGCTTTCGGAACAACCTATCAATTGAGTGGTAAAACAGCGACTTTATATAACTCTACACCATTGATTAGTTCCAATATGACAGATGCTAACGGATATATAAGTCTGGATGATCGTTACAACAAGTTGGTTTTCCATGTAAACAGTTATACAACAAGCAATTTGGCAACGTCTTCCAATACCACGCTTTATTATGTTGATAAAGCAGGAGCTGTGAAGTCTTACAATTATGGAACTGTCAATTTGCCATCATCAGGATCGTCCAATTTTGATTTGGTTTTTGATATTTCCAGAGCTGTTCTTACAACCGGATGCAAGGGAATTATAGGACTCAGAAATGGTAATTTCAGTTCGATCCTGACATTTAATTTCGGAGATGTTTATTTTGGCATTTCGAATGAAAAAGCTATGAAATTTGCCGGCGTTTATTCTGATGGCGACAGCAACCTGATGGATGTTTATGAAAATACATACTACACCTCATTGGATTTTACCAATACAACAGGCCTCAATACTTCTGCCAACTGGAAGAGCAAAATGGCGAATACTAATAGTCTTTTCTATGTCAGCGCTGGTTCAGGCTTCCTTACAACCTCAAAAGCTGCCAACTCAAACGTTGTTTCAGGAACGGTTTGTGCCTCATTAGAATTGTCGGATCAAGGCGGTGATTTTAATGCGCCTCTCACTTTCACGGCATCCAACGCTTCTTACACAAAAACAATTAATGGTTATGCTGTTATCGTTCTTCCGTTCGAAGCTAATGTCCCAATTGGCGTACAAGCTTACAATATGCTGCCCTCATCATCTAAAGTATTGTGTACAAGTGTTCCGAATGGAAAAATTCCTGCTAACACGCCGGTATTGATTAATGGAAACGGAACCTTTACTTTCACAGGATCAGGATCTGTTTCTACGCCAAAAGCAATTGTTTCAAATCAGTTCAATGCAGATTACAGCACAGTAAAAGCTTACACAGGCGGGTATGTGCTCAAAACGGTAAGTGGAACGACAGGGTTCTATAAAATTGCGAGCGGAAGTGAAACTGTTTCTTCTTTCAGTGCATATATTTCTGAAGAAAACGTCTATTCAGCTTCTATGTTACCATTAGAATTCGAGACGCTAGCTGCAGAAAATACTTCCAGTTCCAAAGTACAGATCTATCCAAACCCAGCCAAAAACGAAATTTTCGTTGACTGGAAGTCGTCTGATGCTGTTTATTCTATCATAGATGCAAAAGGAAGTGTGGTTTCTTATAAAGCAAAACTTAACATCGGCAAAAATAGAATTGATGTTTCTAAGCTTCCTTCCGGATTATATTTTATAGAAATATCCGAATCAGGGAAAAACATCAAGAGTAAATTTATAAAACAATAACCTCATTCATATTTTTTCAAATTATTTTTTAGGAAGTCACCGGTTCATTCCGGTGACTTTTTGTTTAATAATTTATAATTAAGTGTGATATATACATTTATTTAAAATAGAATGTTATATTTGTTTATAGTAGAATTGGTATTTCTTCAGTCTGAAATAAAATTCGTCTTCCGAAAGCATTTTTAAATATTTCCTAATGAAAAAGATTATACTTGCCTTATTCATCTTCATTTGCGCATTTTCATCCGCACAGAATTACAAATATCCTTTCCAAAATCCCAATCTTCCAGTCGAACAAAGAATAGAAAATCTTCTCGGATTATTGACGGTCGATGAAAAAATCGGAATGATGATG
Organism: Epilithonimonas sp. UC225_85; assembly: GCF_042695135.1. Lineage (GTDB taxonomy): Bacteria > Bacteroidota > Bacteroidia > Flavobacteriales > Weeksellaceae > Epilithonimonas. The sequence continues at coordinate 2,405,965 of NZ_CP170547.1, read as the reverse complement.
GATAATTCCAAAGAAGTTCCAAGACTCGAAATTCCCGCTTACGGATGGTGGAACGAAGCGCTTCACGGTGTTGCAAGAGCCGGAACAGCGACTGTTTTCCCTCAGGCTATTGGTCTGGCGGCAACCTGGGACGTTCCGGAACATCTCAAAACTTTTGAAATGATTTCCGACGAAGCCAGAGCAAAATACAATAAATCTTTTGATGAAGCCAGTAAAACCGGACGTTACGAAGGTCTGACATTCTGGACTCCGAATATCAATATTTTCCGTGACCCTAGATGGGGAAGAGGTCAGGAAACATACGGAGAAGATCCTTATTTAACTTCTGTTCTCGGTGTTGCTGCGGTAAAAGGCTTGCAAGGAAATGACCCAAAATATTTCAAAACCCACGCCTGCGCCAAACATTTTGCCGTTCACAGCGGTCCGGAATGGAATCGCCATTCTTACAACGCAGAAGTTTCCAAAAGAGATTTGTATGAAACTTATCTTCCTGCTTTCAAATCTTTGGTTTTAGAAGGAAATGTAAGGGAAGTGATGTGTGCTTATAACGCTTTCGACGGACAACCGTGTTGCGCCAACAATACTTTGCTTACTGAAATTCTCCGTGGTAAATGGAAGTATGACGGAATGGTAGTTTCCGATTGTTGGGCTTTGGCAGATTTCTATCAGGAAAAATATCACGGAACCCATCCCGATGAAAAGACAGCAGCATCAGACGCATTAAAGCATTCAACTGATTTGGAATGCGGAGATACGTATAACAATCTTAATAAATCTCTTGCCAGCGGATTAATCACCGAAAAAGACCTCGATATATCAATGCGCAGAATCCTGAAAGGCTGGTTTGAATTAGGTATGCTTGATCCAAAATCGTCCGTGCATTGGAACCAGATTCCATATTCGGTGGTGGATTCGGATGAACACAAGAAACAGGCTTTGAAAATGGCTCAAAAGTCAATCGTACTGATGAAAAATGAGAAGAATGTTCTTCCTTTAAATAAAAATATTAAAAAAATCGCAGTCGTTGGTCCCAATGCCGATGACGAAATTATGCAATTAGGAAATTACAACGGAACGCCTTCTTCAACGGTTACGATTTTAGATGGAATCAAGGCAAAATTTCCAAACGCTGAAATCATTTATGAAAAAGGAAGTGAAGTCGCAGATCCTACGGCAAGAACTTCGCTCTATCAAAATTTTGTCAGTCAGAAAAACGGACAAAAAGGGATGAAGGTAGAATTTTTTAATAATAATGAATTCAAAGGTCAACCGGCCAATACATCAGTCAATAATACTTCAATCACGTATAATAGTTTTGGCGGGACACAACTCGCTGCGGGAGTTGCTAGAGAAAATACATCGGCAAGAATATCAGGTATTTTTAAGAGCAGCTATTCCGGCGAAGTGATATTTTCTGCCGCAACATCAGATATTTACACGCTTTTTGTTGACGGCAAAGAAATCGCCACCAGAAAAGGTCCTGACGCAAGACATCCTTCAGAATTTCCTGTAAAAATGGAGAAAGGAAAAGAATATCAGATAGAACTTCGTCATTCCCAAAAAGGTAAATATGTGAGTATTGCTTTTGAAGTGTATAAAAAAGACCCTGTAGATTTCGCTTCAGTAAAGGAAAAAGTAAAAGATGCAGACGTCATTATCTTCGCAGGCGGACTTTCCCCAAATCTTGAAGGCGAAGAAATGTTGGTAAGCGCCGAAGGTTTCAAAGGTGGCGATAAAACCTCGATAGAACTTCCAAAAGTTCAGCGTGAATTACTAGCGGAATTAAGAAAAACCGGAAAACCTGTTGTTTTCGTTTTGTGTACAGGAAGTTCGCTTGGTTTGGAGCAGGACGAAAAAAATTATGATGCGTTGCTGAATGCCTGGTACGGCGGGCAATCCAGCGGCACTGCAGTTGCAGATGTTTTGGCAGGCGACTACAATCCTTCAGGAAGATTGCCGATTACTTTTTACAAAAATCTTGAGCAATTGGATAATGCACTTTCTAAAACCAGCAAGCATAAGGGTTTTGAAAACTACGATATGCAGGGAAGAACCTACCGTTATATGACGGAAAAACCTTTGTACGCTTTCGGTCACGGCTTGAGTTATTCAAAATTTACTTATGGGAATGCTAAATTGAATAAAAATACCATCAGTTCTAATGAAAATATCACGATAACGATTCCGGTTACCAACATTTCAGAAAGAGACGGTGAAGAAGTTGTTCAAGTTTATGTGAAAAGAAATAACGATGCTTTGTCGCCTGTAAAGACTTTAAGAGCTTTTGAAAGAGTTTTGATTAAATCTAAAGAAACAAAGAATATTCAACTCACAATTTCCAATGAATCATTCAAATTTTACGATGAAAAAGCCGATGATTTGGTTTCAAAACCTGGAGATTACACCATTTTTTACGGTGGAACGTCTGATAATGCAGGATTGAAAAGTATGCAGTTAAAAGTCAAATAAACTATTCTCAATTTAGGAAACCTTATAGGTTTTTAAAACCTATAAGGTTTATCAATAAACAGAAATACCACTCAATTTAAAAGTTTATGTGAGCGTAGTCGAAGTGTATGTTTGAACAATCAAAAAATAGTATCAATGAAAACTAAAAATAAAATATTTACCCTTCTTCTTTCAGGTTGCGTTGCATTTTCATCGGCGCAAACCTCAAGGTTTACTTTAGGTTTGGACGGAAGTCCTACCAACATCAAAATCCAGCCAACGATGTACGGAATTTTCTTTGAGGATATCAACTTTGCAGCAGATGCCGGTATTTATGCCGAGCTCATCAAAAATCGAAGTTTTGAATTTGATGAACCGTTGACGGGCTGGAAACAGCAAAACACAAAAACACTTTCTCCGAATTTAGATTCCGGTTTTTTGACTATTTATTCGGATAATTCCAAAACCAATAAAAACTACGCAAGAGTAACTGTTTATAATGACAAGAATTATATTTTGGAGAATGAAGGTTTCAGAGGAATCGGACTTCATCAGAACTCGAAGTATGATTTTAGTTTCGACTTGGAAAATGTATCCGGAAACATTTCTGCCGTCAATGCAAGTCTGATTGATGAAAACGGAAAGATAATCTCGACAGTTCCTATTCTTATCAAAGGAAAAGGATGGCAAAAATATACGGCTGTTTTTTCTCCATCAAGAACAGTTGAAAAAGCAAAACTTCAAATCACTTTTACCGGAAACGGCGTGGTAAATATGGATATGATTTCGCTCTTCCCGCAAGACACTTGGAAGGGACGAAAAGGTGGTTTGCGAAAAGATTTGGTTCAGAAATTATATGATTTGCAACCTGGATTTTTACGTTTTCCCGGTGGCTGTATTGTCGAAGGAAGAACACTTGCAGAAAGATATCAATGGAAAAAAACTTTAGGAAATTTCGCCGACAGAGAATATCTCATCAACAAATGGAGTTCAGGTTTTGCACATCGTCTCACTCCCGATTATTACCAGTCGTTTGGTTTAGGTTTTTATGAATATTTCCAGCTTTCCGAAGATTTGGGAGCAGAGCCGTTACCGATTTTAAGTTGTGGAATGGCGTGCCAGTTCAACACAGCCGAACTGGTTCATTTGGAAGAATTAAATCCTTTTGTTCAGGATGCTTTGGATTTAATTGAATTTGCCAACGGTGATATAAATACAAAATGGGGTAAAATTCGTGCTGAAATGGGACATCTGAAACCATTCAATATGAAATATATCGGTGTTGGGAACGAACAGTGGGGAGAAGATTACATAGAGCGTTACAAGATTTTTGAAAAAGCTATTCACGCCAAATATCCCGATATCAAAATCATTTCAGGAAGCGGACCGTCGCCCGACGGAGAATTCTTTGAATACGGTTGGAAAGAACTCAAGAAACTCAATGCGCAGATTGTGGATGAACATTATTACAATTCGCCCGAATGGTTTACAAAAAATGCCGGAAGATATGATGATTACGACCGTTCGGGACCAAAAGTGTTTGCCGGAGAATATGCTGCTCAATCGGTTGGAGTAGTGAAACCAGATAACAAAAACAACTGGCAGACTGCACTTTCCGAAGCCGCTTTTATGACCGGACTTGAAAGAAATGCCGATGTGGTCACGATGACTTCTTATGCTCCGCTTTTCGCCCACGCAGATGGTTGGCAATGGACACCGGATTTGATTTGGTTTAATAATTTACAATCCTACGCAACACCAAATTATTACGTTCAAAAATTGTTTTCAAATAATAAAGGAACCGATTTAATTAAAATTTATGAAAATGGAAATGCCGTAAAAGGTCAAAATCAGCTTTTTGCATCTGCAGTTCTAGACAGCAAAAAAGGTGAAACAATCATCAAAATTGTCAATACAAATTCTCAAGAAAGATCAATTGAAATCAATCCAAAAAATATCAAATTGGGAAGCAAACTGACCAAAACAACCTTAACTGCGTCACAACTTTCGGACGAAAATAATTTCCAAACAGAAAACATAAAACCTCTTGAAGAGAATTCTGTGATTAAAAAAGGGAAATTTTCTGTTCAAATCCCAGCCAGTTCTTTCGTTGTTTTAAAGATAAAATAGCCTTTAAGTATCATCAATAAAAGAAAAATAAAAATTAAGTGTAATATTTACATTTATTTAAAATAAAAATTTATATTTGTTTAAATCTCTTATATAGAAATGTAATGATTCTTAAGATTGATGCAAGTATCCAATCAGCTCCGTAGGAGCGATATGTTTGTAGAAAAGATTTAAGTCACACATTATGCACGCCGTAGGTGTGCTACATATTACATAAATTATTAGAGATGTCACCCTGAACCAAGCTTGTGCTGAGCCTGCCGAAGTAAAGGGGCTACCAAAATAAAAATTAATAAAAAATTAATTCATCGCAACAATGAAGAAATACGTTATCGGATTAGATTATGGAACAGATTCCGTTCGTGCAGTCCTGATTGATACAGAAAACGGAGCCGAGCTCGCAACATCCGTAAGCTACTACCAAAGATGGAAAGAAGGAAAATTCTGTCAGCCGGAACAAAATCAATTCCGTCAGCATCCGCTTGACCATATCGAAGGCTTGGAAAAAACCATTTCCGATGTTGTCAAAGAAAGTGGAGTAGCTCCTGAAAGTATTGTCAGCATCTGTATCGATACTACTGGTTCATCGCCGCTTCCGGTAAATAAGGAAGGAATTGCGTTGTCTCTGACTCCCGGATTTGAAGAAAATCCAAATGCAATGATGGTATTGTGGAAAGACCATACTTCAATTTCAGAAGCCGAGGAAATCAACCATTTGGCGAGAAATTGGGGCGGCGAAGATTATACCAAATTTGAAGGCGGAATCTACTCTTCCGAATGGTTTTGGGCAAAAATTCTTCACATCAACAGAGCTGATGAAAATGTAAAAAATGCGGCTTACAGCTGGATGGAACATTGCGATTATATTACGTTTTTGCTTTCCGACAATCAGGATTTGACAACATTTAAAAGAAGCCGTTGCGCAGCGGGTCACAAAGCGATGTGGCACGAGTCGTGGGACGGATTGCCGTCAAAGGATTTCCTCGGTCAGTTGGACGCATCTTTAGCTGAACTTCGTGACAGATTGTACGATAAAACCTACACTTCCAATGAGGTTGCAGGAAATTTAAATCAAGAATGGGCTGCGAAATTAGGATTAACAACCAACACCGTGATTGCCGTAGGAACTTTCGATGCGCATTCCGGAGCAGTCGGTGCAAAAGTGGAGGAGAACACGCTAATCCGAATTATGGGAACCTCAACCTGCGATATTATGGTGGCACCCAACGAAATTATAGGAGATAAAACCGTCAAAGGAATTTGCGGACAGGTCAACGGTTCGGTTATTCCTGGATTGATTGGTCTTGAGGCTGGTCAGTCGGCGTTCGGAGATTTGTTGGCTTGGTACAAAGATATTCTGATGTGGCCAACGCAAAATATTCTGATGACTTCTAATATCATCGATGACAATCAAAAACAACAATTAAAGGAAGAAATAGAACACAATCTCATCCGAAATCTGACTTTGGAAGCCGAAAAAATTCCTCTTTCCGAAGCCGTTCCTATCGCACTGGATTGGGTGAACGGAAGGAGAACTCCCGATGCCAATCAGGAACTGAAAGCGGCTATCAGCAATCTTTCACTCGGAACAAAAGCGCCGCATATTTTCAAAGCGTTGGTAAATGCCATTTGTTTCGGTTCCAAAAAAATCGTTGACCGTTTCGAAGAAGAAGGCGTGAAAATCGAAAAAGTAATCGGAATCGGCGGTGTAGCCAGAAAATCGCCGTTCATTATGCAGACCTTGGCAAATGTCCTCAATATGCCGATTGCTGTAGCATCATCCGACCAGGCTCCGGCTTTGGGAGCAGCAATTTACGCCGCTGTTGCCGTAGGAATTTATCTTAATGTACAGGAGGCAAGTCAAAAAATGGGTTCCGATTTCGAAGCCGAATATTTCCCGCAGGCAGAGCACGTAGAAAAGTATGCAGAATTAATGAATCAATATCAGATTCTTGGAGACTTCACAGAAAATAATATCAAGTCAAAGAAGAAGTTGATCGTTGACAGTTTGTAGTTGATAGAAATCACATTCAATTTTAAAATAAAAACTAACAACTAAAATTTTTATGGCAGCTATATCCGTCTTCCACTCCCGCTTTTTGCTCGTCGTACCTCCTCACAAAAAGAGCTCCGTTCAAGCCGGGCTGCGTGCAATTCGCTGTTCCAAAAGAACTCGAAGGGTTCAATATTCATAGCCGTAGGTGAAACCTATGGATTCAAAAATACAGATTTTCAATAAATATTTAAATAAAATGAGCATTTATAAAGAACTCCAGAGAGAATGTTACGAAGCCAATATGCAGTTGGATGCCTTGAAGCTTGTCGTTTATACATTCGGGAACGTAAGTGCCGTCGACCGTGAAAAAGGAATCTTTGCCATCAAACCAAGCGGCGTTCCGTATGAAATCTTAAAACCGGAAGACATCGTGATTTTAGATTATGATGCCAATGTGGTTGAAGGAAATTTAAGACCTTCGTCCGACACCAAAACCCACGCTTACCTCTACAAAAACTGGGAAAACATTGGCGGAATTTCTCACACTCACGCCATTTATTCGGTAGCTTGGGCGCAGGCACAAATGGACATTCCTATTTTCGGAACGACACACGCAGACCACCTGACTTCGGATATTCCCTGTGCACCACCGATGCACGATAATTTAATCGAAGGAAACTACGAATACAACACTGGAATCCAGATTCTTGATTGTTTTAAAGAAAAAGAATTGTCTTATGAGGAAGTCGAAATGGTACTTATCGGAAATCACGGACCATTTACTTGGGGTAAAAATGCTGATAAAGCCGTTTACAACAGCAAAGTTCTGGAAACCATTGCAGAGATGGCGTACCGCACAAGACAAATCAACCCGGATGCACCACGCCTTAAAGATTCGCTCATCAAAAAACATTACGAACGAAAACACGGCAAAAACGCCTATTACGGACAGTGAAAACTTTTTGCGGTAAACAAACCTTCAAGGTTTTTAAAACCTTGAAGGTTTAATTATAAAACAAAAACCATTATTATCATTTATCATTTATCATTTATCATTTATCATTTATCATTTATAAAATATGTTAACACCTCTCAATACAAAAGAAATCTGGTTTATCACCGGAAGCCAGCATTTATACGGACCTGAAACATTAGCGCAGGTTGCAGAACATTCACAGAAAATTGTTGAAGCGCTTAATATTTCTTCATCAATTCCGGTAAAAGTTGTTCTGAAACCAACGGTAAAAACTACGGAAGAAATTTTTGAAACCCTTACAGCCGCTAATTTCTCAAAAGACTGTATCGGAATTGTAACCTGGATGCACACGTTTTCACCTGCAAAAATGTGGATTCGTGGATTGACCGCTTTGCAAAAACCAATGCTGCATTTGCATACACAGTTCAATCAGGATATTCCGTGGTCTACGATGGATATGGATTTTATGAATTTGAATCAGGCAGCGCACGGCGATCGTGAATTCGGGTTTATGGTAAGCCGTCTCCGCAAAAACCGAAAAGTAGTTGTTGGACATTGGGCTGACGAAAGAGTTCAGAAACAAATCGGAGAATGGAGTCGTGTTGTAGCAGGCTGGGACGATTGGCAAGGTGCAAAATTTGCCCGTTTTGGCGACAATATGAGATATGTTGCCGTAACCGATGGTGATAAAGTAGAAGCAGAAACCAAATTCGGATTTTCGGTAAACACTTGGGGAATCGGAGATTTGGTAAGTGTTGTCAATTCCATTGGCGATGGCGAAATCAAAACTTTGATAGAAGAATATGAAGCCTCATACAAAATGGCGGAATCTCTCCTTTCAGGCGGAAGCAACAGAAAATCTCTTGAAGCCGCTGCAAGAATAGAATTAGGTTTAGAAAAATTCCTGAAAGACGGAAATTTCAAAGGTTTCTCAGATACTTTTGAAGACCTTCACGGTTTGGAACAACTTCCGGGAATTGCCGTTCAGAGGTTAATGGAAAAAGGTTATGGTTTTGCAGGAGAAGGTGACTGGAAAACAGCGGCTTTGGTTCGTGCAATGAAAACAATGGGACAAGGTCTTGAAGGTGGAAACGTATTTATGGAAGATTACACTTATCATCTCAATCCTTCAAATCCTTCGGTTTTAGGCTCTCATATGCTGGAAGTTGATCCTGTTCTAGCGGTTGACAAACCATCTTGTGAAATTCATCCGTTGGGAATTGGTGGAAAGGCAGACCCGGTTCGTTTGGTTTTCAATTCAAGAGGAAATATTGATTCTCTCAATGCTGCTTTGATGGATTTTGGAAATCATTTCAGGCTTTTAATTAATAAAACAAAAGCGTTGGAAATTACCGAAGAATTACCAAAACTTCCTGTGGCAAGAGTTCTTTGGAAGCCGCTTCCTGATTTGTACACGGCTGCAGAAGCCTGGATTTTGGCTGGTGGAGCGCATCACACGTGTTACAGTGAAAACATCAGTGCAGAGCAGCTGGAAGATTTTGCAGAAATTGCAGGAATTGAATCTCTTGTTATCGATGAAGACACAAAAATCCGTGATTTTAAGAATACCCTTCGCTGGAATGAAATTTATTATCGTTAATCTTGCAAAATCATTCAGACTATGAAAAAAATAACTTATAACCTGATTATTATTGCGCTTTTATGTATTTTCGGGTGCAATAAAAAAGAAAATAATAATCAGACTCAAAAAGAGAATATGGAAAACATACAGGTTTCAGATTACGGAGTGACAGCGAAAGGCGATTCCATCAAAAAATATACCTTAACGAATAAAAACGGAATGAAGGTGGAAGTCATCAATTTTGGTGGAATTATCACTTCGCTCACAGCTCCCGATAAAAACGGAAAATATGAAGATGTCGTTTTAGGTTTTACAAAACCGGAAGATTATTTCAACGGAAATCCTTACTATTTCGGCGCTTTGATTGGTCGTTACGGAAACAGAATTGCCAACGCAAAATTCACTTTGGAAGATAAAACTTATGACATCGATAAAAACGACGGTCCTAACAGTCTTCACGGTGGAAAAGAAGGTTTCCATACCAAATTCTGGAATATTGAAACTGTAAAAGATGCGAAATTCCCGACGTTGAAACTGACTTATACAAGTGAAGACGGCGAAGAAGGTTATCCCGGAAAACTGACGACCACTGTTTTATATACTTTGACAGACGATAATGCTTTGGAGATTTCTTACGAAGCTACAACGGATAAAGCAACGGTTGTGAATCTTACCCAGCATTCGTACTTCAACCTTTCAGGGAATTTCTCAAAAACGATTACCGACCACGAATTGCAAATCAATGCAGATAAATTCACACCAGTGAATGAAACTTTAATTCCTACTGGAGAACAGAAAGCAGTAAAAGGAAGTCCTTTTGATTTCACAGTTTCAAAACCGATTGGAAAAGATATCAATGCTGGAGACGATCAGTTGAAAAAAGGGAAAGGCTATGACCACAACTGGATTCTAAACGGAAACGGAATGAGAAGCATCGCTAAAGTATATCATCCTGAATCGGGAAGAGTGATGGAAGTTTTGACAGACGAACCGGGTGTTCAGTTCTATTCCGGAAATTTCTTAGATGGAAAATTTGATACCAAAACAGGTGGCAAAAATGAATTCAGAACAGGCTTCTGTTTGGAAACCCAGCATTTCCCGGATTCTCCGAATCAGGCTTCTTTCCCTTCAACAGAGTTGAAGCCGGGACAAAAATATCAGACTAAAACGATTTATAAATTCTCAGTTAAAAAATAAATTATGGGAAACTTAGCAACGATTGATATCATCATATTTCTTGTTTATTTTTTGGTGGTAGCCGGTTACGGAATCTGGATTTACAACAGAAAAAAATCTGCAGCCACGGGCAGTAAAGATTATTTCCTTGCAGAAGGCTCACTTACCTGGTGGGCGATTGGTGCCAGTTTGATTGCTTCCAACATTTCGGCGGAGCAGTTTATCGGGATGAGTGGGGAAGGATTTTTCGTAGGAATTGCTGTGGCAGCTTACGAATGGATTGCAGCGATTGCATTGATTATCATTGCGGTTTGGTTCATTCCGATTTATCTTAAAAATAAGATTTATACAATGCCCCAATTTCTGGAAACCCGTTACAACAAATCGGTTTCTTTGATTATGGCAGTTTTCTGGCTTTTTCTTTACGTTATTGTAAACCTTACTTCAATTCTTTATTTAGGAGCTTTGGCTATTGATACTTTATTGGGCGGAGATAATTTACATATTATAATGATTGGATTGCTTCTAATGGCATTATTAATCGGTCTTGGAGGAATGAAAGTAATCGGATACACCGACGTTATTCAGGTGGCGGTTTTGATTATCGGAGGTTTTGCAACGGTTTATATGGCATTGCAAATAGTTGACCAGAGAATCAACGGCGTGGCTGTAGGAAATGCTTTTGCAGGTTTTCAGACTTTGATGAACGAAGCACCGCAACACTTCAAATTAATGCTTGATAAGCCAACGACAACTACTACAACTTTGGCAATGCCGGAAAATCTGAATGTTCAGAAATATGTGGTTCTACCGGGCTTGGCGATGTATTTTGCAGGTCAGTGGATTGTTAACCTAAATTATTGGGGATGTAACCAATACATTACCCAACGTGCTTTAGGTGCTGATTTGAAAACAGCAAGAACCGGAATTTTATTCGCAGGATTTCTGAAATTATTTATGCCGATTATCGTAATGCTTCCGGGAATTGCAGCGTATGTTTTATATACAAAAGGACATTTGCCTGGTTTCAATGGGGTAAAAGATGGTGCTTATTCAGCTATTTTAGGATTTTTGCCAACGGGGCTTAAAGGTCTTGCAGTTGCAGCATTGACGGCGGCAATTGTTGCGTCATTGGCGGGAAAAGTAAACAGTATTTCCACAATTTTCACTTTAGATATTTATAAAAAATACCTGAAAGCCGATGCAACCGAAATCCAGATGGTAAGAACAGGACGTTGGGCAATTATCATCGCAATGGCTGTTGCTTTGGCATTTACGTGGACGGATGTTTTGGGAATCGGAGGAGAAGGTGGTTTCACGTTTATTCAGAAATATACAGGATTCATCAGTCCGGGTGTTTTTGCGATGTTCCTTTTGGGAATGTTCTGGAAGAGAACAACAGGAACAGCAGCTTTAGTAGGTGTTCTTCTTGGCTTTTTACTGGCGATTTTCTTCAACAGTTTTGCAGTAGATATTTTCGGGAAAGAAACTTGGTTGTACACCGCTTTCACGTATGAAAAACTAGAGAATGGCGTGGTTCACACGATTACGGAAATTCCGTTCCTGATTAATATGGGATGGTCATTCTTTATCACCGTTGTTGTGATGGTGATGATAAGTTTAACCGGTCCGAAAGTGAATCCGAAAGCTTTTGCGATTGATGCAACGATGTTCAAAGTAGATAACAGGACTTTGGTTATGATTGTAGTGACGGTTCTTTTACTGACCGCACTTTATGTAAGATTCTGGTAATTTTAAAATAAATTAAAAATAGGATGTCGTTATGGGCATCCTATTTTTGTTTAGTTTAAAAAAATGGAGAATCTTCGGTATAAATTCCTCCGATTTTCGTAAGTTCGTTATTGACATCATATTCAGATACATAAGGATTTATAACGCATAAGAATAAATGAAAAAAACAATACTTATTATTATACTTTTTGTTTTCAGTTTAGGTTTTGGACAATCAAAAAAGAAAATGACAGATGAAGAAAAACTTACAAAATGTATTACAGAAAATACCAATTACTTTGTTTTTGAAGGACAAAAACCAAACGGAAAAGGCTGGGAGATTCTCGAAAATCTTTTTGCAGAAAACCAATTTGTAGCCTGGGGAGAATACCATAATTCGCCATTGCTCTCACAATTGACAAAATATGCTCTGGAAAGTGCTTCGAAAAATGGCTACAAAATCTGGTGTGTAGAAACAAGTCCATTTGCAGCATCGGAGCTTATGCATATTGCTAAAACCAAAAATCCATTCGAAACTTTTTTAGAAATTAAACAAAAAAGACCAAATTTCACGACGTTTCCTTTTTTTGAAACTGGGGAAGATTTTGCGATGCTTTCAGCAGCAGCTAAGCTTGGGTATTCCATTTGGGGAATCGATCAGGAGTTTCAAATGTCATTTCCTTACTGTCTTGAAAAATCATTTGGATCTCTTCCGGAAAAAAAACAAGGAAAATTAAAAGCCGTATATGATAGTTTACAAACAAAATGGTGGAATCCTGAACCTAAACTTTTAGATAGTCTTAAAAAAGAAGTTAAGCAGCCTAATTTAAAAAGAATGCTGGATGATATTAAAATCTCGAAAGATATTTACTACTACAGTGATAATCAAAAACGGGCAGATCTGATGAAAGCAAATTTTTTTGCCTATTATGATACTTCAAAAAATAAAAATGAAAAAGTATTCTTTAAAATGGGTAGTAATCATTTAGCAAAAGGAATGAATCTGGAAACCAATTTATATGATATTGGTAATGCTGTTTACGAACTTTCACAAAGAAATAAGACCAAATTTTCTAATGTCTATTGTATGGTCAGATATACAGAAGACAAAGGAATTATAACAGATGATCTGGAAGAAAAAGATAATCAAAATCCCAAGGTGTTTTCCAAATTATATGACAAAGAAAAATGGGTGTTGGTTGACCTTAGAAGCTTGAGGCTTAAAATGAGGTATGATAATACGATTACTTCAGACACTTATAAAATTATTGAAAAATACGATTACGTTTTAATATCGCCTGAAATCCTGAAATAATGTTTTTATTTTAAGGTTATTACCCTGAGTAATTTTAATTTAAAACTTTGAAAAAACACCTCCTTTTTATCGACACCGAAACCACGGGAATTCCAAAACGTTGGGATTTGCCTTATTCGGACACAGATAACTGGCCTTCAGCGGTTCAGGTTTCGTGGATTATTTATGATGAAAACGGTAACGAAATTAAAAGAGAAAATTGTTATATTGATATCGACGATTTAAAAATTAGTACAAAATCATTCAAAATACACGGAATTACCAAAGAATTTTTAAGCAGAAACGGACAAGCAAGAAGTTTTGTTTTAGAAAAACTTTCAGCAGATATTCAAAAATATCAACCGTTAATCATTGGACATTTCACAGAATTTGATATTGATACGTTGAGCTGTGACTTTTACAGAGCAAATCTGGAAAATCCTTTTCAGCAAAGTCATTTTTACTGTACAATGCTTAAAAGTAAAGACTATAATTTGAATCCAAACGTCAATTATCTTCGTTTGAACCAGCTTTTTGAATTTCTTTTCAATGAAAAAATGGAACGCTCTCACGATGCGATGATTGATGCGGAAATGACGGCGAAATGTTTCTTTGAAATCCGTTCCCGTGAAGAAATATCGGAAGACGAATTTCAGAAAATACATCACGAAATCGAATCTAAATTGAAATTTTTAACAAATAAAATGAAATAATAACTATGCAGGAAAAAGTTGTTTCGTTATTAAAAATAACAGAACCTTTCCATCTTTTGCCAGAAACGGTTCTTGCCGAAATCTCCGAAACCCTTACCAAAACAGAGTTTTCAAAAGATACGTTGGTTTATCGTCAGGAAGTGACCGATATGACAGGTGTGGATATTATTTCATCCGGAGAATATGAAACTTTCTTTTTTGATGCTGCAGAAAACAAAAGATGTGTGACCAGGCATCATTCGCCATATTGTTTTGGTGGAATTTCGGTGGTTCTGAACAGGGTTCGTGCATTGAAATCTGCCATAGCCAAAAAAGGAACCGTGGTTTACACCTTACCCAGAAAGGAATTTTACGAATTGTGTAATGCCTACGAAGATTTTTTTCACTATTTCACTTCAGATTTTGGTAAAAAATGTTGGATGAGGAGTTTTCTCATTTTGTAAAAACACCCGCCACTTTCGAGGAAAGTTATTTTGCAGCCGACCAATTATACTCCAGGAAAATTGAAGGAATTGCGTACAAAAGCATCGTTTCGTGCGAGGAAAATACGCCTGTTTTTGAAGCTGCTAAAATGATGGCAGCCAATAAAGTGAGCTGTATTTTTATAAAAAAGCCGGGAAATGATGAGATTATCGGTTATGCGACAGATATTACCTTACGGGATAACGTCATTGCCCGTTGTCTGGATTCAAAGATTGCCATTTCAGAGGTGATGGATAACCCGATTGTTAGCATTTCCACCGATGCTTATTTGTATGAAGCTATTCTGATGATGTTCAAAACCAAATCAAGGTATCTTCTGGTTAAAAATAAAGAAGAGTATGTCGGCTTTCTAAGCAGAAACCGGTTGCTGAGCGAGCAGGCTCAGAGTCCGCTCGTGTTTATCCAGTCCGTAAAGCAGGCGGAAAATACCGAAGAGCTCCGCAAAAAATGGAATCAGGTTCCGGATATCATCAACCAGCTTTTGGGAAGAGGTGTTCACGGTGAAATTGCCAGTCAGCTCATTACCACTATTGCCGACACCATTACCGGAAAAGTGATAGAAAAAGTCATAAAAGAAATTGGAAAACCGCCTGCAAAATTTGCCTTCATTGTCACCGGAAGTGAAGGAAGGAAAGAGCAGACGCTGAGTACCGACCAGGATAACGGAATCATCTACGAAGACAAAGCCAATGAACACAGAGAAACGGTGCGGGAATATTTTCTGGATTTTGCCAAAAAAGTTTCAGACGACCTCAATACGATTGGTTTCGAATACTGCAAAGGCGGCTTTATGGCAAGCAATCCGAAATGGACGCATTCTCTTTCCCATTGGAAAAGAAATTACAGCCAATGGATTGAAGAATCTGTACCGGAAAATGCAATGAAATTTTCCACTTTTTTTGATTTTCGTTTTATTTATGGTGACGAAAATATTGTACGCGAACTGAAAACTTTTATCAAAGAAAAACTGGTTTCACCCAATCAAATTTTCTTTGCACATATTGCAAAAAATGCATTGCAATACGAACCACCTTTGACTTTTTTTAAAAGAATAAAAACCCAGACAATCGGAAAATCAGAAGTTTTCGATATCAAAACGGCAATGTCTCCAATTGTGGACTTGGTTCGTGTTTATGCATTGAAAAACCATCTGGAAATGGAAAATACAGGCGAAAGAATGAAAAAACTGACGGAAATTGGTATTTTCACGCAGCAGCAGTATAATGAAATGCATCAATCGTATTATTACTTGATGGCGCTCCGCTTAAAAAATCAGGCAAATCAAATTAATATTGACAAAAAACATCCCAATAATTATGTCGAAATTAGTAAACTCACCAAAATAGAAAGGGTAACCTTAATCGAAATCTTCAAGACGATTGCTAATTTTCAGTTGGGCATAAAAGTGAAATTTACCGGAAGTTTTTAAACTTAAATTTTAAACATAAAACCTTCCGCAATTTTTTTATTGTATTTTTCCTCGTCAAAAGTGTAGAGAAAAGACCCTTTTTTAGACGAACTCATATCTTTTTCGCTGGTTTTTACCAATACATCTAAAGCATTGATTTTGCTGGTAAAATTTCGCTTGTCGTATTTTTCGTCAAAAATAGCTTCGTAAAGATTCTGCAGATCTTTCATTGTGAATTTTTCAGGAAGCAGTTCAAAGCCGATCGGTCTAGTGGTTGCTCTTCTTCTCAGTCTCAGGACAGCATCTTTTACCATTGCATTGTGATCAAAAATCAAATCCGGGTGACCTTTTAAATCAAACCATTTAGCACTGTATTTCTCATTGATTTGAATAGAATCCTGAATGTTAATCAATGCATAATGCGATATCGACATAATTCTGGCACTGGGATCGCGGTCAACCGCGGTGTAAGTATTCAATTGTTCAAGATAGATATTTTCCAAACCTGTCAACGCATTTAGAATACGATTGGCCGCTTGATCGGAACTTTCTTGTTCATTGATAAATCCTCCCATCAATGACCAATCTCCTTTCTTGGGTTCAAAATTTCTTTTAATCAAGAGAATTTTAAGATTTTCTCCATCAAAACCGAAGATAATACAGTCTACTGCGACAAAATGTTTAGAATAATTCTCTTTCATCAAAATGATTTTATACAAAGTTAAAGGTTTTAAAGTAGATTTTAATATGAAAAATAAATAAATGTATGTTAAACACTTTATTTTTCCACCATCACCATTTTTTTAATAATTTGCGGGTTTAAGGAAGTGTTTTGGGGAATTGTTTTCATCTTTTGAGCAATTTATTTGCCAAAATTACTATGAATCCTATGTGAATGGAATGTTAAAATTGTGTTAAAATTTTATTTTGAATTTAAGTTAAAAATTTATTCGACATATTATTTAAAATACGATAAGTGTAAATATAAATTTTTATTGTTTTTTATAAACCCACTCTATCTATTTTGATAATGACGAAATTACATTTATTTAATTGATATTCTATGGTTTGTCTATTCTTGTTTTTTATGATAAGGTAAAGCTTTTTTAGGCTTTTTTTCATTGCCATAAAATGCTTTTTCAATAAGATTTATTTCCAAATGATGAAAATTGTTTGCCATATAGATACTTTCTTTTATTTTAGAAATGTAGAAATAACATTTATTAATGAACAAAAAATCACTGATATTATTTTTAAGCTTTACTTCGCTTGCTTTTGGGCAGGTAAAGAAAAATGTTAGCTACTTTCCGCTCAACAAGGTTCATCTGTCCGAAAGTGTTTTCAGCAAGGCAATGCAGACCGATGAAAAATATATCCTTTCGATGGATGCAGACCGGCTTCTTGCACCTTATCTAAAAGAAGCAGGACTGAAACCTAAAAAAGAAAATTATCCCAATTGGGAAAATACTGGACTTGACGGTCATATCGGCGGTCATTACATTTCAGCTTTGGCGTTAATGTATGCTTCCACGGGCGATCCAAAAGTCAAGCAGCGTTTGGATTATATGATTGATGAGCTGGAGCGATGCCAGAATCTTTCAGAAAACGGTTATCTTTCAGGCGTTCCGAACGGTAAAAAAATCTGGGAAGAAATTGCCGATGGAAACATTCGTGCCGCAACTTTCGGTTTGAATGACCGTTGGGTTCCTTTATATAATATTCATAAGATTTATTCAGGTTTGCGCGATGCCTATTGGTATGCAGATAGTGAGAAAGCAAAAAAAATGCTGATAAAACTCACGGATTGGATGGCTGATGAAGTTTCCGGACTTTCCGATGAACAGATTCAGGATATGCTTCGCAGCGAGCACGGCGGTCTGAATGAAGTTTTTGCCGACGTTTATGACATCACAAAAAATCCAAAATATCTAAAACTTGCCCATCGTTTTTCTCATCTTGCCATTTTAAACCCATTGCTGAATGGTGAAGACAAACTTACAGGAATTCACGCCAATACACAGATTCCGAAAGTGATTGGTTTTAAAAGAATTGCAGATTTAGAAAATAACAAAGAATGGAGCAATGCTGCCGATTTTTTCTGGACGAATGTCACGCAAAAAAGATCAGCGATTATCGGAGGAAACAGTGTCAGCGAGCATTTCAATCCCATCAATGATTTCAGCGGAATGATTAAAAGTATCGAAGGTCCGGAAACCTGCAATACGTATAATATGTTGAAACTTTCCAAAGAATTGTATGCGACCAATCCAAAATCCTATTACGTAGATTATTACGAAAAAGCTTTGTACAATCATATTCTTTCCACCCAAAATCCCGAAAAAGGCGGTTTTGTCTACTTCACGCCGATGCGTCCCGGTCATTACAGGGTTTATTCTCAGCCGGAAACCAGCTTTTGGTGCTGCGTAGGTTCGGGAATGGAAAATCACGCCAAATATGGTGAAATGATTTATGCTTATTCTGATGAAGATTTATACGTGAATCTATTTATTCCTTCCATTTTAAAATGGTCTGAAAAGAAATTGGTTTTGAGACAGGAAAATAATTTCCCTGAAAATCCATCGACAAAATTAGTTTTTGATGTTGCTCCGAAATCAAATATAAATTTAAAATTAAGAGCACCGGAATGGGCAAATACTTCTGAAATTACAATTTCACTGAATAACAAAATAGTCAATATTCCGGTTAATGCTGAAGGTTATTTCAACATTAAAAGAAAGTGGAAAAAAGGCGATGTTATCGAAATGAAAATGCCGATGCACCTTTCCACAGAACAGCTTCCCGATAAATCAGATTATTTTGCGTTTAAATATGGTCCGATTGTCTTAGCTGCCAAATATGGAAAAGAAAATCAGGAAGGACTTTTCGCTGATGACAGCAGAGGCGGACATATTGCTCACGGACCACAAATTCCTTTGAATGAAATTCCGACTATTTTGGGAAGTTCAGATTCTGTTTTAAGCCATTTGGAAACGGTGAATGGTAAGGATTTGACTTTCAGATTAAAAGGTTTGTATCCTCAGAATCAATTCAATGACGGATTGGAATTGGTTCCGTTTTATAAAATTCAGGAAGAACGTTACATTATTTATTTTCCGCAGGCGAATCAGGATAAAATTGAAGCTATTCAGAAACAGAAAGCCAAAGAAGAAGAGGAAATCAGAAAACTGGACAACATTACAACTGATAAAATTCAGTTAGGAGAACAGCAGCCGGAATCAGACCATTTCATCGACAGCAAAGATTCCAATACCGGGTATATGGAAGACTGCCATTTCCGTGAGGCAAAAGGCTGGTTCAGCTATCAGATGAGAAACAAAGATAAGAATGCAAAGTACCTTTATCTTATTTATTTTGATGCCAACAATAACCGAACTTTAAATGTAGAAATCAATGGAACAAAAGCAATTTCTAAAAATTTCGACGGAAAAATGGGTGGCTCTCCACAATCATTATTAATCCCGATTCCTGAATCTGAAAGTAGGAAAGAGATTCTTAATGTAAAATTTAATACAAATGAAAAATCGCTTACACCAAAAATTATCGAGGTAAGATTGCTGGCAGAATTACCAAAATAGAATAATAAGATAAATATCAATAGGGGCGGGCTTTAGCCCGTCTTAAAGAAATAAAAAATAATAGGTTTTAGCCAAATTTATAATAGATTTTGGCTAAAGCCTAGAAAAAATAATCAGACTTGACGAACTATCGAAGTGCCTTTGCGAACCTTAAAAACAGTTAGTTGTATGAAAAAATATTTGCGAACTGTGCGTTTAAAAAAATATAAAACTGATTTAAATATTTAAAATAAATATGAACAAGAAAAATTTTACCAAAGTTCTGGTTTTACTTCTTTGTATATTCTGCATTTTCATTGAAGCCAAAATCAAACTTCCGGCATTGGTTTCAAACGGGATGGTTTTGCAGAGAAATCAAAAACTGAATGTTTGGGGAAAAGCCGATGCAGGAGAAAAAGTGGAAGTGAAATTCCTCAATAAAAATTACAAAACCATTGCTGACCAAACCGGAAACTGGAAAATCACACTTCCCGAGCAGAAAGCCGGAGGTCCTTATACGATGACCATCAATGAAATTACATTGAAGGATATTCTCATCGGCGATGTCTGGCTCGCTTCCGGACAATCGAATATGGAACTGCCGATGCGCAGACTGACTCCGCTTTACTCTGACGAAATTAAAAATGCAAATAATCAGAACATCAGGTTTTTTACGGTTCCTCAAAAATATAATTTTAAATCACCTCAAACCGAGCTTGATGGCGGAAAATGGGAAGCAACAAATCCACAAACGATTCTTAATTTTTCAGGAGTTGCCTATTTTTTCGCAAAAGAATTAAGTCAGAAAAATAAAGTGGCCGTTGGAATTATCCACGCAAGTTTAGGTGGTTCGCCAATTCAGGCGTGGATGGATGAAAATTCTCTGAAAAAATACCCTGAATATCTGGACGAAGCCAAAAAATGGCAAAATGATGATTTGATAAAATCTACCGAATCCGACGAACAGGCCTTGAGCAAAGCTTGGTACACAGAGCTCGACCAAAGCGATATCGGATTAAACCAACATTGGGAAAATTTCGACCTAAACGATTCTAACTGGAAAACAATGAATATTCCAGGTTCTTGGGAAGATAAGGAAGGTTCTTTCGAAGGTTCTGTCTGGTTCCGAAAAGAAATTAACTTAACTAAAAATCAGGCAGGAAAAGCCGCTTTTTTAAATTTAGGAAGAATAAAAGATGCTGATGTTACCTACATCAACGGAACAAAAGTCGGAAATGTAACCTATGAATATCCGCCGCGTTGGTACGATATTCCGGCAGGCGTTTTAAAAGATGGCAAAAACGTCATTGCTGTAAGGATTACCAACGGGAGCGGAAAAGGACAGTTCATTGCAGACAAACCTTATTACCTCGAAATTGACGGAAATAAAATCGATTTAAAAACCGAATGGAAATATAAAATCGGTGCTAAAATGGGAAAAATGGCTCCCGGAACTACTTTTATCCGTTGGAAACCGACCGGATTGTACAATGCAATGATTAATCCGCTTATCAATTATAGCATCAAAGGCGCCATTTGGTATCAAGGCGAAAGCAACACCGGAAAACCAAAAGAATACGGCAATTTGCTGACCACAATGATTCTGGATTGGCGAAACAAATGGAATCAGAAAGAGATGCCTTTCTTCACAGTACAATTAGCCAATTTTATGGAACCAAAAACACAACCTGTGGAAAGCAATTGGGCAGAATTAAGAGACCAACAGCGTCAGGTTTCGCTGAAAGTTCCGAACACCGGATTGGCTGTAATTATCGATATAGGAGAGTGGAACGACATTCACCCTTTAAACAAAAAAACAGTCGGAGACAGACTGGCTTTGCAGGCTTTGAAAGTTGCTGACAAAAAGAATATCATCGCAGACGGACCGGTTTATCAGTCAATAAAAGTGGAAGGAAATAAAATAATTCTTTCTTTCAAATCCGGAACTGATGATTATGCACCAGTTTCAGAACTGAAAGGTTTTGCCATCAAAGGAAAAGACGGAAAGTATGAATGGGCAAAAGCAAAAATCGAAGGCAATAAAATCATTGTCTGGAACGACACCATTTCAAATCCTGTTTCAGTAAGATACGACTGGGCAGATAACCCCGACGGAAATCTGAAAAACAAAACCGGACTTCCGGCATCGCCTTTCACTACAGAATAATCAATTATCATTTATCAATTATTAAAATGAACAACTCATCTCAAAAAATATCTGTCGTTGAGAAAATCGGCTACAGTTTAGGAGATTTAGCTGCCAATCTGGTTTTCCAGACATTGGTAACGTATTTAGCTTATTTTTACACAGATATTTACGGATTAAAACCGGAAGATGCCTCTATTATTACGCTTACGGTCGGTTTGTTGGCTGGTTTTGTCTTCAATCCGATGGTTGGAGCTTTGGCAGACAGAACCCGTACAAAATGGGGAAAATTCCGTCCTTGGATTTTATTAACGGCAATTCCGTTGGGTGCAGCGGCACTTTTTGCGTTCAGCACACCCGATTTTTCTTACAAAGGAAAAATGATTTATGCGGCAGTCACTTACTCAGTTTTATTATTGCTTTACGCAGCCAATAATTTACCTTATGCCGCTTTGAGTGGCGTTATCACAGGCGATATGAGTGAAAGAAACAGTATTTCTTCCTATCGTTTTGTTGCCGTTATGTTTGCACAGTTTTTTGTTCAGGTATTTATGTTGCCGATTATTTTGTCTGCGGGACACGGTGATAAAGCAGCAGGAATCGAGGTTGTAATGACTTGGCTGGCTATTATCGGAACGGTAATGTTGTTAATTACTTTTCTCACGACCAAAGAAAGAGTCATTCCAAAACCGGAACAGGAATCAACTTTAAGCGCTGATTTAAAAGATTTAAAGAAAAACAAGCCGTGGATTATTATGTTAACGGTTACCGCGTTGATTTTCATTACATTGGCAATGAAAGGCGGTTCGTATGTGTATTATTTTAACAATTATGTGGATGAAACCTCACTTCAGCAATTTATATCACCGATTACCAATTTCTTCAATTCCATCGGGATGAATTTCTTTGGAGAAGACCCTCGTTCAGCAGGTTTCGGACTGTTTAATGCAGGCGGAATCATTATGATGATTGTCGGGATTACTTTCTCCAAGAAGTTTGCAGACAAATATGGCAAAAGAGATGCGTTTATCGCTTCATTGTTTATTTCAACATTATTCGTTTTAGCATTTATATTTTATCCGCCAAAATCGGTTGGACTGATGTTTTTATCCCAGATTTTACACGGTTTCTTCTACGGAATCGGAACACCATTACTTTGGGCGATGATTGCCGACGTTGCCGATTATTCAGAATGGAAGAACAACAGACGTGCGACAGCAATTATTTTCTCGGCAATGATGGTCGGTTTAAAGGTAGGATTGAGCATCGGAAGTTCATTAGTTGCATTAATTATCGGAAAATACGGGTACATTTCTTCAGAAGGAGCAGTCAACGTGATACAGCCGGAAACCGTTTCCACAGGTGCCAAAATGCTGGTCAGCGTATTCCCGTCAATCCCGTTCTTTTTAGCGTGCGGATTGCTGATGTTCTACGAAATCAACAAGAAAAAAGAAATCGAAATCGAGCACGACCTTAAAGAAAGAAGAAAAGCGAAAGGTTAAGGATATAGTAAAAATTTGGGCAGCTTTTCCGTCTTCCACTCCCGCTTTTTGTTCCGCTTCGCTCCACAAAAAGAGCTCCGTTCAAGCCGGGCTGCGAATAATTCGGTGTATTAAAAAAGCCTTGTCAAGGCTTAAAAATGAACTTTTGTATTTCTTCGCTGAGTTTACGCCTTTGCGAACTTAAAAAAAGCATAGTAGTCAAAAAAATCTTTGCGCGCTTTGCGTTTAAATTTTAAAAAAAATAATTATGAAAAAAATAGTAGCATTATTAGGAATTTTAACTTTGACCGTCTCCTGCAAGACAGCCAACACGGCAACTTCCAACGATTCTCTGAAGAATGCATTCAAAAATAAATTCTACATCGGAACAGCGATGAGTCTTCCGCAGATTTATGAGAAAGATGTAAGGTCTGTAGAAATTATTAAAAATCAGTTCAGTTCCATTGTTGCCGAAAACTGTATGAAATCGATGTTTTTGCAGCCGGAGGAAGGAAAGTTCTTTTTTGATGATGCCGATAAATTTGTGGCTTTCGGAGAGAAAAACAAAATGTTCATCATCGGTCATACTTTGATTTGGCATTCGCAGTTACCCAAATGGTTTTTTGTAGACAAAGACGGAAAAGATGTTTCTGCTGAAGTCTTAAAACAAAGAATGAAAAATCACATTACCACGGTTGTGACAAGATACAAAGGTCGTGTGAAAGGTTGGGATGTCGTCAATGAAGCGATAATGGAAGATGGCACTTACAGAAAATCTAAGTTTTACGAAATTTTAGGCGAAGAATTTATTCCGTTGGCTTTCCAGTACGCTCAGGAAGCAGACCCGAATGCAGAACTCTATTACAATGATTATAACGAATGGCATCCCGGAAAAGTAAAAACTGTAAGCAAAATGGTTCAGACTTTAAAATCCAGAAAAATCCGAATCGATGGAGTAGGAATGCAGACCCACGTTGGTCTTGATACACCAACCCTTGACGAATACGAAAAAGCAATTCTTGACTACACAGCAAACGGCGTAAAAGTAAATGTTACTGAAATGGAAATCAGCGCACTTCCTTCACCGTGGGGAACTTCTGCCAACGTTTCCGATAAGGTAGAATATGAAGCAAAAATGAATCCTTACACAGCCGGACTTCCCGAAAATGTAAAAATAGAATGGGAAAACCGTTATCTGGATTTTTTCAGATTATTCCTGAAACATCAGGATAAAATCAGAAGAGTAACCTTATGGGGAACTACCGATGCCCAATCGTGGAAAAATGATTTCCCTGTAAAAGGCAGAACCGATTATCCTTTACTTTTTGACCGAAACAATCAGACAAAACCTGTGGTAGAAAAAATCATTCAGTTAACAAAAGAAAAATAAGTCTAATATCTAGTATCTAAAATCTAACTTCTAATTAAAACAATGAACAAAGCAAAATATCTATTCCCCAAAGATTATATGGCAGACCCTTCCGTACACGTTTTTGAAGACAAAATCTACATTTATCCATCTCACGACCGTGAAAGCGGCATTGAAGAAAACGATAACGGAGACCATTTTGATATGAACGATTATCACGTTTTCTCGCTTGATGATGTAGAAAACGGCGAAATCACAGACCACGGTGTTGTCCTTTCGGTAAAAGATATTCCTTGGTCGGGAAGGCAATTGTGGGATTGTGATGTGGCATTCAAAAATGGGAAGTATTATATGTATTTTCCGTTAAAAGATAAAAATGATATTTTCAGAATCGGTGTTGCAGTGAGTGACAAACCTTATGGACCATTTATTCCTGAGAAACATCCGATGTTGGGAAGTTATAGCATCGACCCTTGTATTTTTGAAGAAAACGAAAGACATTATATGTATTTTGGTGGAATCTGGGGTGGACAATTGCAGCGTTACAGAAACAACAAAGCCTTAGAATATGCAGTAATTCCAAATGATAACGAACCGGCAATTCCTTCAAAAGTTGTTTTATTGAGTGATGATATGCTGGAGTTTGGAGAAGAGCCGAAAGATGTTTTAATTCTTGACGAAAATGGAAATCCATTGCTTCACGGCGACAAACACCGCTTTTTCGAAGCGTCCTGGATGCATAAATACAATGACAAATATTATTTCTCATATTCTACCGGCGATACGCATTTGATTTGTTACGCAACCGGTGACAATCCTTATGGACCATTTACTTTTCAGGGAGAAATTCTGACGCCTGTCATTGGTTGGACAACCCATCACAGCATTGCTGAATTCAAAGGAAAATGGTATCTGTTTTTCCACGACTCTGTTCCGAGTGAAGGAAAAACCTGGCTCAGAAGTATGAAGGTAATCGAACTGGAATATGACAACGATGGTAAAATTAAAACCATTGAAGGACTAGAAGAATAATCTATAAAAAGTCCCGAAGGGAAGATTTAACGAAGGATAAGATGAAATCCTAATTATCAATAGGAACGGGCTTTAGCCCGTTTAAAGATGAAAAGATACAATTTGGCTTTAGCCAAAACTTATTTAAATAAAAATTAAAAGAAAATCTAATGCGCTATTTCCGACTGTATATCCTATTATTTCTAATGATTCCATTAACGATTTTTGCAGAAGACGGAAGTCAGCTTTGGCTTCGATTTCCGGCTAAAAATGGAATTTCAGCAGCTAAAATCATTTCCAAAGGAAACAATCCGACTTTAAATATCGCCAAAAAAGAACTAATGAATCATTGGCAAGGTCAGGAAATTGAACTTCGGACAGACAAATCATTAAAAAATCTAAAAGGCGGTTATACCATAAAATCAGTTCAGAATAAACTGGTCATTTCAGCCGAAAAAGAAATCGGATTGTTGTATGGGGTTTATCATATTCTACGTTTGCAGCAAACCAATTCGACAACTACAAATTTGAATATTACCGAAAAACCATCATATAATGTCAGAATTCTCAACCATTGGGATAATCTGGATGGAACCATTGAACGCGGTTATGCAGGGCATTCGCTTTGGAAATGGGAAGATTTGCCGAACACCATTTCGCCGAGGTACGAAGAGTATGCAAGAACCAACGCTTCGATTGGAATTAATGCAACCGTTCTCAATAATGTGAATGCTTCACCAAATATGCTCCGTAAAGACTATCTTGAAAAAGTAAAAATTCTCGCAGATATTTTCAGACCTTACGGAATCAAAGTTTATTTATCAGTCAATTTTTCGTCGCCTAAAGTTTTAAGCGGATTGGAAAATTCAGATCCTTTAAATAAAGATGTTCAAAAATGGTGGAAAGACAAAGCTTCCGAAATTTATAAATTAATTCCGGACTTTGGTGGATTTTTAGTGAAAGCCAATTCGGAAGGACAACCTGGTCCGCAGGATTACGGAAGAACCCACGCAGACGGCGCCAATATGATGGCTGACGTTTTGAAACCTTATGGCGGAATCGTAATGTGGAGAGCGTTTGTGTACAGTCCGAGCAAAGAAGACCGTGCAAAACAGGCTTATCTGGAATTTGTTCCGCTAGACGGGAAATTCAGAGATAATGTGATTGTTCAGATTAAAAACGGACCTGTTGATTTTCAGCCTCGTGAAGCGTTTAATCCACTTTTCGGAGCTTTGAAAAAAACTTCCGAAATGGTTGAATTTCAAATTACTCAGGAATATTTAGGGCAAGCCAATCATCTGGTTTACCTTGCTCCTTTATTCAAGGAAACTTTGGACAGTGATACTTATTCTGACGGAAAAGGTTCTACAATTGCGAAAATTACAGACGGAACTTTAAGACCTGCAAAATTAACCGCAATTTCTGCTGTTGCAAACATTGGGGAAGATAAAAACTGGACAGGTCATCATTTTGCACAGGCCAATTGGTATGCTTTCGGACGTTTAGCTTGGAACAACGATTTGACTTCGGAACAGATTGCCAACGAATGGATTAAAATGACCTTCACTGACAACGAAAAATTCCTCAATCCTGTAAAACAAATGATGCTCACTTCAAGGGAAACGGCGGTAGATTATATGATGCCACTTGGTTTGCACCATATTTTTGCAGGAATGCACCATTACGGACCGGAACCGTGGGGTGACTATAAAGGTACGAGAGCAGACTGGTCACCGGTATACTATCATCAGGCAAATACGCAGGGTTTAGGTTTTGACAGAACCAAAACAGGAAGCAATGCTGTTTCACAATATTTTCCTCCACTCAACGACATCTACGGAAATATCAAAACGACTCCCGAAAACCTTATTCTCTGGTTTCATCACGTTCCGTGGGATTATCAGATGAAAGACGGGAAAACCTTGTGGGAAGAACTTTCTTACAAATATGATACGGGCGTGAAAAATGTCCGTGACTATCAAAAAGTTTGGGATAAAATCCAGCCTTACGTAGATGAAGAAAGATTTACCGAAGTTCAATCAAAATTAAAAATTCAGGCAAAAGATGCCGTTTGGTGGAAAGATGCGTGTCTGCTGTATTTCCAGACATTTTCAAAAATGCCAATTCCTTATGATATCGAAAGACCGGTTCACGAACTGGAGGATTTGAAGAAAATCAAACTCCCGATGGGTCATCACAATTAAATAAAAATTTAAGCAACAACTTTCTGAATCTTTTTAAGACAGGAAATTGTTTGTTTTATTTATTAAGTGTAAATTTGACACTTAAATAGAAATTCAATAACAAAAATAAAAATCTACATATGAAATTTTTTATTGACACTGCCAACTTAGAGCAGATAAGAGAAGCAAACGATTTGGGAATTCTGGATGGCGTTACAACCAATCCATCTTTAATGGCAAAAGAAGGAATCAGCGGAACGGAAGCTATTTTGCAACATTACAAAGACATTTGCGAAATTGTAGACGGTGATATTTCTGCGGAAGTCTTATCCACAACTTACGAAGAAATGATTGCAGAAGGCGAAATTCTTGCCGCAATCCATCCAAATATCGTTGTGAAGATTCCAATGATAAAAGACGGTGTAAAAGCTCTCAAATATTTTTCCAACAAAGGCATCAAAACCAACTGTACTTTGATTTTCTCTGCCGGACAAGCACTTTTGGCAGCGAAAGCCGGAGCAAGCTACGTTTCTCCGTTTTTGGGAAGACTGGATGATATTTCAACAGACAGTTTGAATCTTATTGAAGAAATCCGTCTTATTTTCGATAATTATGGCTACGAAACAGAGATTTTAGCAGCATCAGTAAGACACAGTATGCACATCATCAATTGCGCAAAAATTGGTGCAGATGTCGTGACTTGTCCGATTCAGCCGATTCTTTCCTTGTTAAAACATCCTTTAACTGATTCTGGACTGGAGCAGTTCGTCAAAGATTCACAAAAAATGCAATAATTTATGGAACACGATATTTCAAAACTTAATCACATCGCTTCGCAGGTCAGAAGGGATATTGTAAGAATGGTTCACGCCTGTCAATCCGGTCATCCCGGCGGTTCGTTGGGTTGCACAGACTTTCTGGTCGCTCTTTATTTTGATGCGATGAAAAGAAAAGAAGGCTTCGATATGAAAGCCAAAGGTGAAGATGCGTTTTATCTTTCCAATGGTCATATTTCTCCTGTTTTTTACAGCGTTTTGGCGCACGCAGGTTATTTTGATAAGTCAGAACTGGCAACTTTCAGAAAACTGAATTCAAGATTACAGGGACATCCAACAACGCACGAGCATCTTCCGGGAGTTCGCATTGCTTCCGGTTCTCTTGGACAGGGAATGTCTGTCGCAATCGGTCACGCAGTCGGAAAAAAATTGAATAAAGATAAAAATCTTGTGTTCACGCTTCACGGCGACGGCGAATTGCAGGAAGGACAAAACTGGGAAGCCATAATGTACGCCTCTCACAATAAGGTTGATAATTTAATTGCAACCATCGATTACAACGGTCAGCAGATTGACGGTCCGACTTCCAAAGTCCTTTCTTTAGGTAATCTTAAAACCAAATTTGAAGCCTTCGACTGGAAAGTTCTCGAAGTGGAAAACGGAAACGATATGCAAGAAATTCTCAACGTTCTGGACGAGGCAAAATCATTAACAGGACAAGGTCAGCCTATTTGTATTCTCCTGAAAACAGGAATGGGTCACGGTGTCGATTATATGATGGGAAGCCATGCCTGGCACGGAAAAGCGCCTAACGATGAGCAACTGGCAAAAGCTTTAGACCAACTCGAAGAAACTTTGGGCGATTATTAGACATTAAATTATTAGGGCAGCTTAATCCGCCTTCCGCTCCCAATCTTTTTTGCAGACGGTTTCAGTTTAATAGAACTTGATGACCACGCAAAAAAGGATTTCCGCTCAAGTCGGGCTGCGAGCAATTCGTTGTTCCAATAAAACGTTAATTTTAGTAAGGATCAACTAATAAATTCTTTGCTGAGCGAAATCGAAGATTCGACGAAGTCAAACGCCTTTGCGAACGAAAAATATTCCCAATAAGTTAAAAAAAAATCTTTGCGCTCTTTGCGTTTAAAAAAAACATCAACAGATTAATCAAATGAAAAAATATACCTACACAGAAAAAAAAGATACCAGAAGCGGTTTCGGAGCCGGTCTTGCAGAACTGGCAGATAAAAATCCTGAGGTCGTAGCACTTTGCGCCGACCTTATCGGTTCTTTGAAAATGGAGAAATTCATCGAAAAAGCACCGGAACGTTTTTTCCAGATTGGAATTGCCGAAGCCAATATGATTGGGATCGCAGCTGGTTTAGCTATCGAAGGCAAAATTCCGTTCACGGGAACATTTGCCAACTTTTCTACCGGAAGAGTGTACGACCAGATTCGTCAGTCGGTAGCATATTCCGATAAAAATGTAAAAATTTGTGCTTCTCACGCCGGATTGACTTTAGGTGAAGATGGCGCAACACACCAGATTCTGGAAGACATCGGATTAATGAAAATGCTTCCCGGAATGACCGTTATCAATACTTGCGATTACAATCAAACTAAAGCGGCAACAATTGCCATTGCTGATTATGAAGGTCCGGTTTATCTGCGTTTCGGAAGACCTGTGATTCCTGTTTTTACAGACGAAAATCAAACATTCGAAATAGGGAAAGCCTGGATGGTCAATGAAGGAAAAGACGTAACCATCATCGCCACCGGACATTTGGTTTGGGAAGCGATAAAAGCCGGGGAAATCCTGGAAGAGCAGGGAATTGATGCCGAAATTATTAATATTCACACCATCAAACCTTTGGATACTGAAGCAATTTTAAAGTCAGTAAAGAAAACAGGATGCGTTGTAACAGCGGAAGAACACAACAGATTAGGTGGTTTGGGAGACAGCATTGCGCAGCTGCTGATTACGGAACATCTTGCGCCTCAGGAATATGTTGCCGTAAACGACAGTTTTGGAGAAAGCGGAACTCCAGACCAACTGATGGAAAAATATGGATTGACCGCTAATGACATCGTGGAGGCTGCAAAAAAAGTAATGAAAAGAAAATAATTAATTTTTAAATATTCATTACAAATAATAATACACAAAGGCTTCGACAAGCTCAGCGTGACATTTCTACTACAAGCATCCGATTTTAAGCGGTGTCAGGCTGAGCTTGTGCCTTATGCGTTTTCTATTTAAACATTACTAGAATATCAATAGAAACGGGCTTTAGCCCGTTTTTAATATGAATAATTAAATTGGCTTTAGCCAAAATATATTATAAAAAAGCCATAAATTGCAGTCATCTATGCAGGAGAAATTAATCAATCATACCAAAGAGGCGTTTAAATCAGTTTTTCAATCTGAGCCTGAAAGTTTTTTTCTGGCGCCGGGAAGAATTAATATTATCGGTGAACACGTTGATTACAGCGATGGTTTCGTTCTTCCTGCCGCCATCGACAAACATATTTGTTTTGCTGTAAAAAAGGTGGACGACTCAGAAAATTGTACTTTTTTTGCCAAAGATTTTGATGAATCTTTTAGTTTTAATATTCATCAAAAGCAGACTCCGGTTGAGCAGACCTGGGTCAATTATTTGCTTGGCGTTTTCAATGCCATTCAGGAAATCGGGAAAGAGATCGGTGGTTTGCAGATTGCCTTCAGCAGTACGATTCCGATGGGTTCCGGCTTGTCGTCTTCGGCAGCCTTGGAATGTGGATTTGCCTATATTCTCAACCAGATTTTTAATTTGAATTTATCTAAAAAAGAATTGGCACTGATTGGTCAGAAATCCGAACATACCTTTGTTGGTGTAAAGTGTGGAATTATGGACCAATTTGCATCCGTTTTTGGTAAAGAACACCAAGTAATTATGCTCGACTGCAATTCTCTGGAACATCAGTATTTTGAAGCTAATATCGAAGCTTACAGTCTGGTGCTTTTCGACAGTTGTGTAAAACATACGCATCTGACTTCCGGCTACAACGACCGAAGAAAAGATGTTGATAACGGGAAAAAAGTTTTGTGGGAAAAGTTTCCTGAAATAGAGAAATTCAGAGATTTCAACTTTTCAATGCTGGATGAAGTGAGGGCAGAAATTGGAGAGACGTCTTACAAAAGATGTTTGTATCTTTTGAAAGAAATAAAAAGAGTAGAAAAAGCTGCAAAAGCTTTATCAGAAGGCGATGTGAAATATTTGGGAGAACTTCTAATCGAAACACATTCCGGACTTTCTACTGAATTTGATGTGAGTTGTGAAGAACTGGATTTTATGGTGGAAGAAACTTTAAAAGAAAACGGCGTTTTGGGTGCAAGAATAATGGGCGGTGGTTTCGGCGGATGCAGCATCAATCTTATAAAAGATGAAAATGTGGATGATGTGATTAAAAATATCAGCGCAAAATACAAAGCAGCTTTTGACATCGAAATGAAAGTGTACCGTGTAAAAATATCAGATGGAATTAGAGAATACAAAAGGAATGAATTCGTCATTTAATCAAAAGCAGCACCCACACAGAAGATACAATCCACTTTTGGATGAGTGGATTTTGGTTTCCCCACAACGAGCCAACCGACCTTGGCAGGGACAAACTGAAAAAGTTGCTGAAGAAAAACTTCCAGCTCACGACCCGAATTGTTACTTGTGTTCTGGAAATGTGCGTGTAAATGGTGAAAAAAATCCTGACTATAAAGGTGTTTTTGTTTTTGACAATGACTTTGGTTCTTTGATGAAAGATGATGTTGAATTTTCTGAAGAACAATCTGATTTTTTTTCATTAAAGCCGGAACGTGGTATCAACAGAGTCATTTGTTTTTCGGAAAATCATAGTCTCAATTTACCGGAAATGGAAGTCGATGATATAAAAAAAGTGGTAGACGTTTGGCAAGAGCAATATAAAGATTTAGGTTCTGAAGATTACATCAATCACGTTCAGATTTTTGAAAATAAAGGAAGCGTGATGGGATGCAGCAATCCGCATCCGCACGGACAGATCTGGGCGCAGTCTTCGATTCCGTCGACAGTTTTGAGAACGCAGGAAAATCTTAAAAAATATTTCGACAAAAACGGAAGTTCGCTTCTGGAAGATTATGTCAAAAAAGAATTAGAAGCCGGAGAAAGAATCATTCTTGAAAATGAGGATTTTGTCGCATTAGTTCCGTTTTGGGCAGTCTGGCCTTACGAGACAATGATTATCAGCAAAATAAAAGCGGAAAATATTCTGCAGTTTTCTGATTCAGAAAAGCTTTCATTGGCTGAGATTATTAAAAATTTAACTACAAAATACGACAATCTTTTTGAAATTTCATTTCCATATTCAGCAGGAATTCATCAGTCTCCAACGGATGGAAAACCTCATCCAGAGTGGCATTTTCATATGCATTTTTATCCGCCATTGCTGCGTAATGCAGAAGTGAAAAAATTTATGGTTGGGTATGAAATGCTTGCTGAACCTCAAAGAGATATTACGCCGGAACAAAGCGCCGAGATATTGAAAAACCTTTCGCTTGTCCATTATAAAGCCGATAAATAAAAGAACCTTTTTAATTAATACCAATTTATTCAGTTGGTTTTTCAAAAAAATAGTTATATGACAGATATTAAACTGATTGTCACTGATATGGATGGTACTTTTCTTAACTCAAACTACGAAGTCAGTTCAGATTTTCCTGCGGTTTATGAAGAACTAAAAAAAAAGAAATATCCTTTTTGTTCCCGCTAGTGGAAGACAAATGCCAGGAATTACTCAATATTTTAAAGAAATTGAAAACGAAATTGGATTTATAGCTGAAAATGGGGGATATGTGATTTATAAAAATGAGGAATTGTTTGCAGATAAATTAGAAGATTCATTTGTTAAGGAAATCATCGAGACCATTCGTGAAATTCCTGGGGCAAGAGCAGTGTTGTCTGCTAAGAAAAAAGCTTATTATGAAAGTGATGATGAAAAATTCGTCAATTATTTTACAAGATATTATACAGAAAACCAAAAGATAGATGACTTAACAAGCAAATTAGAGGATAACACATTTAAAATTGCAATATATCATCCCGAAGGCTCTGAAGAAAACCTTTATCCTTACCTCAAACATTTTGAAAATAGAAATCTAGAAGTCGTCGTTTCTGGAAAATATTGGGTTGATATTATGAACCGAAATATCAACAAAGGAAAAGCATTAGAAATTCTTCAAAAAAAATTAAATATTTTACCCTCCGAAACGATGGCATTCGGCGATTATATGAATGATATTGCCATGTTACAAAAATCAAAGTATTCTTATGCTATGGAAAATGCTCATTCTTCTGTGAAAGAGGTTGCCTCTTTTTCTGCTCTTTCTAATGATGAATTTGGTGTATTGGAAATAATTAGAAATTATTTAAAACCATAATTACAAACCGAATTTTACATTTTAGAGTTGAGTTTATAAACTTAAAATGTTATTTTTGATAGATGGAAATCATTCGGCATTATTTTGAAACAGCATTTAAAATTAAAATGACCAATCTTGACTGGCAGATTTTTTCTTCAAAATTAACAAGGCAGGAATTCCCTAAAAATCATATTCTATTAAAAACAGGACAAACGGAAAATTATCTTTCATTTGTTGAAACAGGAATTATCCGATTTTATATTCCCAAAATTGAAAACGATCTTACATTTGCTTTTGTTTTTGCTGATGGTTTCGCGAGTGCTTATGATAGCTTCTTGACCAGAATGCCCTCAGAATACGAATGTCAAACTTTGACCAAAACAGTGCTATGGAGAATTGATTACAAAGATCTTCAGGTTATTTATGATGAAACACAAATTGGAAATAAGGTAGGACGTTTTGCAAGTGAAGATCTTTTTCTCAAAAAATTCAAAAGGGAGCTTTCTCTTTTGAAAGAAACAGCCGAGGAGCGGTATGTCAAATTATTTTCTGAGCAACCAAAACTAATTAAAGAAATCCCATTGAAACAAATAGCTTCTTATATTGGTGTTACGCCACAAACATTAAGCAGGATACGGAGAAACATGTCTTAACATATATTCATTGTTTGTATTTCTGAATTTGCCGAATTTTGCTGAAAAAAGATGAAACCTTTAATTGTTTTACTTAGTGTATTTTGCATTTCACTGTTGGTAACAAAATTATTTTGGAATAATTATGAATTTGCATTATCCGGCAGAATTGCAATGTCTGTCATGCTCATATTCACGGCCGTCGCACATTTCGCATTTACCAAAGGTATGGCAATGATGCTGCCTGATTTTATCCCCTATAAAATCGAAATGGTTTATTTAACAGGAATTATAGAAATTGCTTTTGCAGCAGGACTGTTTATTCCCGATTTGAA
This sequence comes from Epilithonimonas sp. UC225_85, assembly GCF_042695135.1. Lineage (GTDB taxonomy): Bacteria > Bacteroidota > Bacteroidia > Flavobacteriales > Weeksellaceae > Epilithonimonas. Next base: position 2,371,092 of record NZ_CP170547.1, on the reverse strand, counting down.
AATTATCTCAGCGTGGCTGTTAATCATATTTTTTATACTTATCCTTCCTTCAAATATCTATGCATCAATAAAACAAATTGATTATCAGAAAGAAACTTTTGATGGCAATGGACTTGGATATTTGTGGTTTAGGATACCGCTTCAAATTCTATTTATTGTATGGACATATTTGGCAGTAATTAAGTCTGAAATAATTATTTAAGATAAGCTTGTGTAATTACGACATTTTCATGTATCTGTAATCTCTTTTTTCTTAAATTTCTCAAAAAAATACAAATTCCATAAGATCATTTCGTAGCCGTAGAAAACATCTTCGATCGGAATTGTAAAGATCCTTAAGCCTATAAAATTTTGAGGATTATAATTGACGATAGGAGAGTCAAGGCCTGTTCCGGTAAGGATTCCGTTAACTGCCAAAAATCCAGGCATTAAAATCAAATAGATAAAAGAAGCTTTTCCAATCCATTGTATTTTCAAAACAAAATATAAGATCAACAGACAGATTGATGCTGTAGAAAAAGTGACAAAAGTATAAATCCTGTCATGGAAATATACAGCCATTCCTAAATAAAAAACTATGGAAACGATTACAAATATCTTTTCAGGAAATGGTTTCCAGTCCAATTTGAAGAATTTGTCCAGACAGAAATAAGTAAAAACGCAAGAGAAAGGAATACAGATGAAAAACAAAACTTCTTCTATTGGTAATTCCGAAATTTTAACGCCTGTTAAATATCGATAATTAAACCACCAAACACCATTTTTTGTAAACCAGATATCCCATAATACAAATACAAAACCTACCAATAATGCCGATTTTATGAACGCACCAAAATGCCTGTTGAATTTAATTTTCGGATGAAAAGAAAATATAAAACAGATAATGACTGTAAAAAAATTAATCAGCAGATAAGTGTATGGTAACATTAAGCTTTATCTTTATTAAAATACATTTTGAAATATTTTATCGGAACCCAAAGAAATCCAAAACATTCGCCCTCTTCCTTATTAATATGCTTGTGATGCTGTTTATGAGCGCGTCTTATTGCAAGTAGATAAGGGTTTTTCGTGTCTTTTAGAAATTTCACACGTTGATGAATAAATATGTCGTGAACAAAGAAATACGACATTCCGTAGAGTGTAATCCCGATTCCGATATAGAAATAAACATCGAAATTATTCATCGTTCCGATATACATTAACAGAATCGCCGGAATCGCAAAAATAACAAAGAAATAATCATTTTTTTCCAACGGTGGATCACTGCTGTGATCGTGATGGTCGCGGTGCAGAGACCATAGAAAACCGTGCATGACATACTTGTGAACGGTCCAGGTAAAACCTTCCATAAGGAAAAATGTGATGAGGACAATTAGAAAATTCATGATGCTTTTTTGTGATTATTAAACATTACTTCCAAAACCTCGTGTCGGAAATCAAAGATATTTTCCAATTTTTTCTTTACAAAAAGCTGGTGCGCAATATCACCTAAAAACCCAAGCGGAAGTTCATAATCTACCGTGTCTTTTATCAGAACACCATCATCAGTCGGAATAAACTCGTGGAAGTGATTCCATAATCTGTAAGGTCCTTTCTGTTGAAAATCTGTGAAACTTTTCTGGAAATCAACGTGAGTGATTTCTGTCTGCCATTTCATAGGAATATTAAACAGTGGCGAAACTGTGTAATCAATGATCATTCCTTCAAATATCTCGTCATTCTTAAGTTTTGTAAGGACTGTGAATTTCATCTCAGGAGGTGTTATGACTGACAGATTATTTGCAGCAGAGAAAAAATTCCACGCCGTTTCTATGTCGCAGTTCAATTGTTGTTCTTTATAAAGTCTGTGTATCATTTTTAATTTTTTAAAATTTCATAACCCATTTTTTTCAGAAAAGGATTTTGAATTTCCCCTATATTTTTAATAAGGAAATCCCTGTCTTCCTTCATATAATTTTTGTACATCAAAAACGATGGACTTTCTTTTTGTATGGCATATCTCAGAAATCTTGCCTCAAAAAGATCAGGCTTCTGGCTTATAGCAATATCCAGATTTCTTTTTCCATTGTTAAAACTTTTTAGCTTCTCAAAGGGATTGTTGGTGTGCTTTGCCCAAATTGCCTGTAATGCACCATAATATGCCAAATAAATGTCTTTGTTATCGTTTTTTTCAAATTTTTGCAGCATTTCTCTGCATATTTCTTTTTCCGTAATAGCATTATGGTAATCTATTCTTATTTTTTCCAGATCAAAATTCTGTGCACTCATCAAAATAGGAAATAATATCATAAAGCTCAACATTCTCATATAGAGAACATTTTGTATTCTAAATATGAACCCATCATCAGCGTTATCTTTTTGCTGTTGGAAATCCTGATTCTTTGATTGATAATTTTACTGGCAGAAGTCTTTTTTATCTTCTTAAATAAAGATAAGTAATATCTGAAAGCAAGATAAACACCAAACCGTGATGACGCAGGTAATTTTTTGATACCTTCCAGCGCTTCGTGAAATTCAAAATTAATTTCTTCTTCAATTTCCGCTTTTACTTTATTATCGAATGCCGCAATGTCAACATTCGGGAAGTAAGTCCGTCCCAAAATTTCGTAATCATCCTTCATATCACGCAAAAAATTCACTTTCTGAAAAGCGGATCCCAGAATCATCGCTGCAGGCTTTAATTTTTCAAATTCCTGCTTATCTCCATTGACGAAGATGTGAAGGCACATCAAACCCACAACTTCTGCCGATCCTAGTATATATTCCTTATAAAGTTCAGAATTATAATCGATCTTGTGAAGGTCCATCTCCATACTCCTTAGGAACTGCCTGATCAGCTCATGGTCAATCTGATATCTGTCAACAGTTTCTTGAAAAGACTGCAGAATAGGGTTGAGCGAGATTTTTTCTTCTAATGCCAGAAAAGTATCATTTCGAAATCTGGTTAACAATTTCCTTTTGTTAAAACCATGAAAACTGTCAACGATCTCATCCGCCAGTCTTACATAACCGTAGATGGCGTAGATGGGATTTCTGATCTTGGAAGACAATGCCATAATGCCCAATGAAAAACTTGTGCTGTATTTTTTTGTGGTTTCCTTACTTACTTTGAATGAAAGTTCGTCAAATAATTTTTTCATATAGTTTTCATTTATTTATGGTCATACTCAATTTTTGTCCGGTTTGGTGTTTTGAAGAACATTTTATTAGTATCGATTTCATAATGAACTCAATTTTTATGGGCTTCTAATGCGGCAATTTTTCCGGAAATGATACTTGGCGGAACACCTGGGCCGGGAACGGTTAATTGTCCTGTATAGAAGAGGTTTTTTACTTTTTTATTTTTGAGAGAAGGTTTTAAAACTGCAGTCTGGGATAGTGTATTGGCTAAGCCGTAAGCATTTCCTGCGTAAGCATTATAGTCCTGTTTAAAATCATCAATGCAGTAACTTCTTTTATATTCGATTTTCGAGATGAGGTCGGATGTGTTGGTATGTTTTTCCAATCTGCTTATCATTTCAAGAAAATATCTTTCTCTTTCTTGTTCAGAATCTTCTATTCCTGTTGCAATTGGCATTAGCAGAAATAAATTTTCGCAATTTTCCGGTGCTACATTTTGATCCGTTTTTGATGGACAGCAAACGTAAAATAATGGTTTTGAAGGCCATTTTTTGTCATTGTAGATTTCTGTTGTGTGTAGATCCAGATCATTTTCAAAAAAAAGAGTATGATGTTTCAGATTCTGAATTTTTTCTTTTATTCCGAGATAAAATATCAGGCAAGAAGGCGCAAACGTTTTCTTTTCCCAATAATCTTCATCGTAATTTCGATATTCTTTCGCAAGTAATTTACTTTCGGTATGTTCATAATCTGAAGATGCTATAACGGAATCAAATTCAATTTTCTCTCCGTTTACAAGCAAAGCATTTGCTTTTTTATCTTTGATGATGATTTGCTCAACATTAGCATTGAAGTGAAATACAACACCTTGCTGAACAGCAATTTCCTGCATTGCCTCAATCACTTTTATGAAACCGCCAATCGGATACCAGGTTCCTAATTTATAACCGCCATAATTCATCAGGCTGTATAAAGCAGGAATATCTTTTGGTGCTGCACCAAGGAAAATGACAGGAAATTCCATAAGAGTAATCAACTTTGGATGCGAAAAATATTTCCGGACAAAGTTGTGGAAATCTGTCAGCAGATCCATACTGAAAGCACTTTTCAAAATCTTGAGAGAAACAAATTCCAGCCACGAATTACAAGGTTTGGTTACATAATCCTTCATTCCGACTTCATATTTGAACTGCGCGTCTTTCATAAAATCGTCCAGTTTTTTTCCTGCGCCTTTTTCTGTTTCCTCAAATAATGTTTTCATCGCTTGATAATCCTGAGGAATCGCCATCAAACCATCAGAGAAAACCATCTCAAACTGCGGATCGAGTGGCACCAATTGATAAAAATCGGATGCTTTCCTTCCAAAATCATTAAAGAAATTTTCAATGATGTCCGGCATCCAATACCAGCTTGGGCCCATATCAAAAGTATAGCCATTTTCTGTGCGAAAACTCCTTGCCCTACCGCCAATACTGCTATTCTTCTCAAAAACATGAACCTCACATCCTAATTTTGAGGAATAAGCTGCGGCAGACAAACCTGAAAATCCAGAACCTATGATGGCTATTTTTTTCTTCATATTTTAATTTTTTCCTAAGGAATATTCGTTGCGGACAGTTTCTAAAAGGTTTTGGCTGTCGATATTTCGTGAGAATATTGGCTGATGAAATTTGTCTAATTTATCCAATATCCTGATCAATTCCATTTTCTCCGAATGTTCCAGATTTCCAGTCACTATACTTGTTGCACTTCTTATTTTATCCATTTGGTTTTCCAAAGCAATTTGTCCACTTTCTGTTATTTTTAAAACTTTGGACCTTTTATCTGTCTCAGAATCTGTTTGTGCTATCCATCCTTGTTTTATCAGGCGGTTAATGATAAGAATGCCTGAAGATTTGTCATGAATATTTTTTTTAATCAATTCCATTTTTGTCATAGAACCGAATGCTTTTAGATTAATCAGATAACTGAATTCATCCTGAGTTTTAAAATCTGATCCCGAAATTGCCGATTTTGAATAGCTTTTTGCATAACGGTTGAGATGAACCAGCATAGTATTGATGACACTTTCAGGCGATCTTCCGTGTTCTTTTCCGTGCCAGATGGACTCTGTTGTATCTTTTTTGTTATTGATTTTTTCATCCACAATCCAATCTTTAAAACCTTCTAAATCAGAAGAGTAGATTTTGTTTTTGTTATCAGAATCAAAATCTTCCATCAGCTGAATGATATCCTTAATTAAACCAAAGTTCATTTTTGTGTTATTTTTAGTACGTAAATGTACTAATTTTTATACCAAAAGTTTATTTATGAACTAATAATTTTAATTTAAACAATTGTTTTAAAATTTCTTAATTATCGCCACTTTTCTGTTAACTGAATCTTAAAAAGTATAATATTTGAAAAAAAATAGGTATTTTGGAATCGTTGTTGTCGCATAAGTAATAACATTAAAACAAAAAAGTTATGAAAACGGAAATGAAAATTAAAAGCTTGTTTTTTGGATTAACATTATTAACCACTGGTTATATCAATGCACAAACAACCGCAACTACGCCGGCAGAAACATCGCAAACTGCTGCTAGTGCAAATCCTACAATCGAAGGTCTAAAACAAAAAGTTGCTGCAAAACCAGATGATACGCAGAGCCTGGTGGCTTTGGCAACGGCTTATCAGGATGCAGCCGATTGGACTTCTGCAATTGCAACCTGGAATAAAATTACAACATTAATCCCAGATTGGGCACCAGCATATTACAGTATTGGTTATGCCAATCAATCCGCTAAAAATAATGAGGGTGCAAAAGCTGCTTATGAGCAATATATTGCTAAAGTAAAACCAGCGGAAATAGAAGCCAGCAAGCAGAATTTGGCTTATGCTTACTTCTTTATTGCTTTCCAGGATAAGGATACGGATAAGGAAAAAGCAAAACAATATATCGCAAAATCTTTGCAATATGACGGTTCAAACCAAGATGCACTTAACCTGAGCAAAAGCCTAATGAACTAATTACACAGATACACGATGGATTAAAGAAAAGACGCTTAAAATAAGCGTCTTTTTCATTTTAGAGATTCTCACCTGTCTCTTTGTTTTCTTGTTGATCTTGGGTTTTGCTTTTTTTCTTTTTGTAAAAGTAATATCCAAATCCTGCAATCAAGAATAATGGCCAGAAGGGAAGAAGAAATAATAGGATGCCTCCAATGACATTCCAGCCGGAAGAGATAGCTGCTACAGATCTTTCTCCGAAGCTTTTATCTTTCTCATTTTCAATTGTCGCCACATTATTATTCTCATATAGAGTGATTGCCAGACTGCAAAGTCTATTTTCGCTATAATGATCTCCAATGATTTCTACATTTTTATTTTTTACAATTCCCAAATTTGCCAGATCTTCTAACAAATAATCGAATTTCTGCAAAGGGACTTTCGCCGTGATGTAATAAGTTTGGAATTCGTCATTACTGATTAGATTTTCAGTTTTTACAGTTCCGTCATATTTTCTTATTTCGTTCTGAACCAGATATTTTGCTGTTGAGATATCGTCAACGTTTATTTCCAAAGAACCTTTTTTTACCATTAATGATGGTTTAGGAGTTACTATTTCTTTCGGTCTGTTTTTATAGATGATTTTGGTAACGATTTCTTTTCCCGGTTTTGAGATTTCTTTTTTGATAGAATTTTTAACGGAATCAATATTGGAACTGATCTTTTTATCATCAATATCTTTCTTGAATTTCGCAACATCATCTGCAATAGAATCAATTTTCTGTTTGCTGTTGTCAAAAGCTTTCTCGATTTCTTCTTTATTTTTGATAAGATCTTTTGCTTTCAGATTGACTGAATCTACAATTGTATTGGCTGCGGAATCAAATTTCTCTACGTTTTCTGAAACTTTGTCAACTAATGAATCCGTACTGGATATTGTATTATTAGCCTGTTCTAAATCTGCTTTCTTACACATTGTCAATGTGCTCAGAACTGCTGCGGTCAATATTAATTTTTTCATTTTGAATAATTTTATGATGTAAAACTACCGCCGTGATCAAAGATTAATTTTGTAAATGAAATGAATTGTTCTTGTAATGTTTTAATGAATTGTATATCAATAATTTAAAATTATTTTACAATTGATTTACAAGAAATAATTAAATTTTGAAATAGAAAAAAGAATAAATTCAGGAATTAAATTCTAAATTGCTTTCACAAAACTAAGATGATGAAGAAATTATTGATACTGCTTTATTTTTTTAATACTTTACTTTTCTTTGCTCAAAAGGATTTCGTACATTCCATCACACAGAAACAGCAATTTATAAATCTGGCAGGAAAACCGCTGACGGATAAATTTACCAATATCAAATCTGTAAAAGTTGTTTATGATTATTCTGCAAAGAAAATTTACTTTTTCAACAGTATCAAATACAAATACCATCATAATTTTTGCGAAGAGTTTTTGGGATATTCCAAAGGTTTAGGCGATTTCAATGAGGAAAGTTATAACGAAACCAATTATAGGTCCTTCCTATTGGGAAATCTTAATTATATAGAAAAATCTGATGACTGGGTTCTGGAATTGGCTGCTTCGGATCAAATGGATGCACAATTAATCGTATTTTTCTTCAATGAGATTAAGAAAAATGTGTTTTTCGGTTCTAAGGTCAAATTTTATCTCAATACGCCAAGATTGATTGCACTCAACCAAAAGCAACCTTTGAAAATTCCGACAGTTTATTCTGATTTTATTTTCCAAAATCTTACCGAACAATCTATTGAAAAGGGTAGTACGATTGGAATCTTAAAGAAATATGACTTAAAATCAAACCCGAAATTTTATCCAAAAGAAAACGAAATCATCATCATCAATTCTACGCCAGAAATTATCCCGAATGTAAAAGGAATTATCGTTACTGAATTTCAGACGCCGCTGAGTCATTTGGTTTTGCTTGCAAAAAATAGGAATATTCCACTGTATGTTGATACAGAAGTTTTTGGAAAAACTAAGATTAATAATTTGATTGATAAAAAAGTCGAACTGACTGTTACGGATGACAATTATAAACTGTCTGTTACTACAAAACCAATCAAAATTGATAAAATAAAACCTAGAATTACCCTTAAAAAAAATCTTGATGTAAAAGATTTTGTTGATCTGAGCAAAACTCTGCCGGAAAATCCACAAAATATTATAGGTTCCAAAGCGACCAATCTTGGACTTTTGAAGATCGTAGAAAAGGAAGTGAAATCTTTTAAAACGCCCGAATTTACTTACGCCATTCCATTTTTTTATTATGATGAACATATCAGGAATAATCATTTTGATAAAGAGATTAATGACATTCTTTCAACACCAAAAGATTCGATAAAATTAATTGATGAAAAACTTAAGGCATTAAGAAAAACTATAAAAAAATCGAAAGTCAATCCAGAACTTATTGGATTGATAACAAATACTTTAAGCCAACAAAATCAATTTAAAAATTTCAAATTCCGCTCTTCTACCAATGCGGAAGATCTTGCAGGCTTCAATGGCGCTGGTTTGTATGATTCAAAATCGGCGATTCTTGGCGACTCGATAAAAACGGTGGAAAAAGCAATCCTTGATGTCTGGGCAAGTTTTTGGAACGAAAGAGCTTTCCACGAGCGGGAGATTTTTAATATCGATCATCTTTCCTGCGCAATGGGAATTTTGGTTCACCGTTCTTTTCCTGATGAATTGGCAAATGGCGTTCTCATTACCAAAAATATTTATCGAAAAGAATATCAAGGTATTACAGTCAATGTTCAGAAAGGCGAAGAATCAGTAGTTAAGCCGGAAATTGGCATAACCTGCGACGAATTTTATGTTCATAACTTCAATTATCTGGATAATAAGCTGAGTGTTGATTACCGCTCCACATCCAGTCTTAATGATAAAAAACCAATCCTGAAAAGTTCGGAAATTGAAACACTATTCAAAATTTCTCCAAAGATCGAAGGTAAAATGTATACACTTTGGAAGAAGTATAAAATCGCCAACAAACCAATGCCTTTGGATATCGAATTCAAAATTGTTGGCGAAAACAGGACGCTCTATATCAAACAAGCTAGGGCTTATATGGATTAATACGAAACTTTAATTATAACAATGTTATCAATCAAATTAATTGTTTTTATCTGATAGCTGAAAGTCTTGAACTGGATTCTTTCGGACAAAAATAGTTTTTTATTAGTTTCATCCAGGACCATAAAATCTGTGGAAGCAATAATTTCTATCACATTTTTTTCAGATGATGAAGGTGTTTTTTTCTCAAGAAAATTAAGGTAAATGTAGCAAAGCACGATGACGAGGTTAATGCCGGCTAATAATTCCAAATGATTGATTGGCAGAAGAATATCAAGCATAGAAAGCGTAATCGATACAAACAGAAAAATTACAGTCTGTATAGAAAAACTTTCTGTCCGGAAACGCAAGATTGAAAAAACCGCAAACAAACCGAAACCAATCCCGACGCTCATCTCAACCTCTGTGAAAATCAGACACATAAAGAATGTACAGATACTGACAAGACTGAATAACGGATGTAATTTGATCCTTCTGTTTTTATTCGTAAAATAATATATGGCGAAAATTGAAATACAAAGTATTCCAAAACGCTCAATGATCTCTTGTGTTTCCAAATTAATAAATTTCTCTAAAGATATGATTTTAAAGAAATCAAACAAAAAGCCTCAATCAATTGAGGCTTATTTATTAATCAACAGCTGTCGCAAACTCACTGATAAAATGCAGTTTCACATTCGGAAACTTCTCCTGCGTCATCACAATCGTGAAAGATGAATCTGCCAGGAAAACCAACTGATCATATTTATCTCTAGCTAAGAAACGCTGCTTCAATCGCGCAAATTCCTGGAATTCCTCAGACCTTTCATCAGCCTCCACCCAACAAGCTTTGTGGATTCCGATTGGTTCATAGTTACATTTTGCACCATATTCGTGCTCCAAACGGTATTGGATAACTTCGTATTGTAGTGCTCCAACCGTTCCGATGATCTTTCTGTTGTTCATTGTCAACGTGAAAAGCTGGGCAACACCTTCGTCCATCAGCTGGTCTATTCCTTTGGCTAGCTGTTTCGCTTTCAATGGATCATCATTATTGATATAACGGAAATGTTCTGGAGAAAAATTAGGAATTCCTTTGAAACTGATCTTTTCGCCAGCCGTCAAAGTATCGCCAATTCTGAAATTTCCTGTGTCGTGAAGTCCAACGATATCGCCTGGGAAACTCTCGTCAACTACTTCTTTTTTGTCTGCAAAGAAAGCGTTGGGAGAGGAGAACTTCATTTTTTTGCCTTCTCTTACAAGCAGGTAATTTTCATTTCTTTTGAATGTTCCGGAAACGATTTTCACAAACGCCAAACGGTCTCTGTGTTTCGGATCCATATTTGCGTGAATTTTGAACACAAATCCGGTGAAATTTTTCTCTTCCGGTTTTACAATTCTTGTCGAACTTTCTTTGGGCTGAGGCTTCGGAGCAATCTCGATGAAAGCATCCAGCAATTCTCTAACCCCAAAATTATTCAAAGCAGAACCAAAGAAAACCGGTTGCAGATCGCCTTTCATGTAATCGTCTCGGTCAAATTCCGGATACACAGATTCCACCAATTCCAATTCCTCACGAAGTGTCGCAGCGGCTTTTGCACCAACCAACTCATCGATTTGAGCATCATTGATATCATCAAACTTTATCGCCTCACCAACTTTTTGTTTTTTCTCTTCCAAAAACAATTGGATATTCTTTTCCCAAATATTATAAATCCCCTGAAAATCAGCTCCCATACCAATTGGCAGAGAAAGTGGCGTCACGCGAAGACCCAATTTTTGTTCCACTTCATCCAGCAAATCGAAGGCGTCTTTACCTTCACGATCCAGTTTATTGATGAAAACCAACATTGGAATGTTACGCATTCTACAAACCTGAACCAGTTTTTCCGTCTGTTCCTCAACGCCTTTTGCAACATCGATCACGACAATTACGGAATCAACAGCGGTCAAAGTTCTGTAAGTATCTTCAGCAAAATCCTTGTGACCTGGCGTATCCAAAATATTGATCTTATGACCTTTATATTCAAAAGCCAAAACCGAGGTCGCTACAGAAATCCCTCTTTGACGCTCTATCTCCATAAAATCTGAGGTTGCTCCTTTTTTGATCTTGTTGGATTTTACCGCGCCCGCTTCCTGGATCGCTCCTCCAAAAAGAAGAAGTTTCTCTGTAAGCGTCGTTTTTCCCGCATCGGGATGAGAGATGATCCCGAAAGTTTTTCTCCTGCTGATTTCTTGTTCTAAAGACATAATAAAATTTGAGACTGCAAAAATCGTGTTTTTTGTTGGATTCTGAAAATCGAGTTTTCGTAATATTAATTAGGAGCTTGATCCCGCTTTCCGTTGCAATCTTTTTTGCAAGACGTTTTCTCTCTAAATAGAACTTTCAGCAGACGCAAAAAAGGATTTCCACTGCAATCGGGGCTAAGGATTTTGTCTGTAAAAGTAGCCTTCCATCAAAAACGATTATTGTAATTCTAAATATGAAACACTTCGACTCCGCTCAGTGTGACAGTTGTAGAACTAATATTTTAATTTTAAGTTTGTCAGTCTGAGCGAAGTCGAAGACCTAACCAATGGAAAGGTCTGTTACATTAGCATTGTCAGTCTGAGGCTCTCGAAGACCATAAAAACTAAAATTCCTTATAAAAAATCAATCGTTCAAAGCTCCATATTCCGTATCCTCAAAAGTATTATAACGCAAACGCTGTCAGTCTGAGGCTCTCGAAGACCCATAAAAACTAAAATTCCTTATAAAAAATAAATCCTTCAATCCTGATATTCAGGATCCTCTATAATTGAAAAACTGTCAGTCTGAGGCTCTCGAAGACCCATAAAAACTAAAATTCCTTAAGATATCAATCGTTCAAAGCTCCATATTCCGTGTCCTCAAAAGTATTATAACGCAAAACGTTGTCAGTCTGAGGCTCTCGAAGACCCTAAAAACTAAAATTCTTTATAAAAATTAATCCCTCAAAACTCGATACTCAGGATCCTCAATAATATTAATATCAACAACATTTTCCGCATTCTTTATCAATCGCAAACAATCTGGACTCAGATGCTTCAACCGAACAGTTTTACCTTGATTTTGATAACGTTCCGTAATTTTATTCAGAATATCAATTGCAGACATATCAACAACACGACTTTCCTTGAAATCAATTATAACTTCTACTGGATCATCTGCCACATCAAATTTCTCAGCAAAAGTAGTCGTAGAACCAAAAAATAAAGGACCGAATATCTCGTAATACTTCACGCCATTCTCATCAACATATTTCTTAGCATGGATTCTTTTTGCACTTTCCCAAGCGAAAACCAAAGCAGAAATAATAACACCGATCAAAACCGCCAAAGCAAGATTGTGAAGGAAAACGGTAATTAAAGTCACAACTACCATCACAAAAATATCAGATTTTGGAAATCTCTTTATTGCCTTGAAACTTGCCCATTCAAATGTTCCGACAGAAACCATGATCATAACACCAACCAAAGCAGCAACAGGCATTTTTCCTATCACAGGCGCTCCAAAAAGTATGATGAAAAGAATGACCAAAGCTGCGATAATTCCGGATAATCTGGCTCTTGCTCCGGCTGAAAGATTCACCAAAGTCTGAGCAATCATCGGACAACCGCCCATTCCAAAAAAGAATCCATTCAGAATATTAGCTGTTCCTTGTGCAACACATTCTCTGTTGCTGTTTCCTTTTGTATTCGTGATTTCGTCAACCAGATTTAAAGTCAATAAACCTTCCGTCAATCCAACCGTTGACATGATTAAGGCAAATGGAAAAATGATTTTCAACACTTCAAAAGACATCGCAACATTCGGAATATGAAACGGTGGAAAACCGCCTGCAATATTAGCAATATCGTTCACAGTTTTGGTGTGAATTCCGAAGATTGTTACTAATGCAAAAGTAACAGCAATCGCCACCAGAGACGCTGGAATCTTCTTTGTCAATCTTGGAAATATTAAAATGACAGAAATCGTCAACGCTACCAAACCGAGCATTATATACAACGGATTTCCCGACAGCCAACTTTCCGAACCCTGAACTTTAAACTGATTGATCTGAGACATAAAAATGACAATCGCCAAACCATTCACAAAACCGTACATCACAGGCTGCGGAACCAATCGGATAAATTTACCAAACTTAAAAATCCCAACAAAAATCTGAATAATTCCAGCCAGAACTACCGTTGCAAAAACGTATTCGATGCCGTGAGAGATCATTAACGGAATCAAAACTATCACGGTTGCACCAGCGCCGCCGGAAATCAATCCTGGCCGTCCGCCTAAAATTGCAGTGACCAATCCCATAATAAAAGCGGCGTACAAACCCGTCAAAGGAGAAAAACCTGCGAGAATAGCAAACGATAAAGATTCTGGAATCATTGTCATAGCGACCGTGAGTCCTGCGAAAATTTCGTTTTTATAATTTACTTTTTGAGAAAAATCAAAAAGGTTAAGAACTTTCTGCATAAAAATTTGAAAACGTGAAAATATAAATAAAAACTAGCGGAAATTAACTTTAAATAAAATTATTCGGACTGATTCATTTTCAGATAATATGCCAAACCCAATCCGATTAAAACAATTGCAATACTGAAAGGAAAAATATAGGCTAATCCAAAATAATCGGCAACGCCACCAATCAGCGGACCGGTAATTCCTAAAGAAATATCGATGAATAAACCATAACCTGCCAAAGCGGAACCTTTGTTAGAAGAAGAAACGGTTTTCATCGCCATCACACCCAGCGCCGGGAATATCAATGAAAATCCCAATCCTGTGATGCCTGCTCCAATCAAAGCGAAATAAGGATGTGTCGCCAGACAAATAATAGTTAATCCCAATGTTTCAACGGTCAAACTCGCGATGGCAACATTAATTCCGCCAAATCTATTGATTGCATTACTGAAAATCAGTCTGGAAATAACAAACAAAATCCCAAAAACCGACAGACAAAGCGCGCCGTTTTCCCAATGGTGGAAATCGTAATATAGTGTGATAAAAGTTGAAATCGTTGCAAACCCTAATCCGCCCAAAGCTAGGCACATTCCGAAAGGTGACACTTTTCCCAGAACATTCCAGAAAGATTTTTGTGGTTCGTCGGTTTTTTTTCCGATTCTGTTTTCTTTTATTCTGGCGATGAAGAATCCTATTAATCCTAAAGTAATAATTAAGAATCCCAATCCATAAAAACTGAAATGCTTGATGATGACTACGCCCAAAGATGCTCCAATAGCCAATGCACCATAACAGGCAACACCATTATAAGAAATAATCTTTGCCGTATGTTTTTCTCCTAAAGTCATAATGGCCCAGTTGATGGGACTAGCACCGATCATTCCTTCTGCGCAGCCTGTCAATAATCTGGTAATGATAAGAAATATAAGACTGGTGATAGGTGAGAATTTGAAATAAAAAGCAAGGATCAGAAAAATTCCGGTGACGGAAAAACCCAACATACTTGCTAGAACTGCCGGTTTCGGACCTTTGTTGTCTACAATTTTTCCGGAGTAAGCACGCATCAAAAATGTTGTGACATATTGTAAACTAATCACAACGCCTGCAACCAACATACTGAATCCCAAGCCTTGATGAATAAAAATCGGTAAAACAGAAAGTGATAAACCGATGATAAAATAACCTATAAACGTAAAGAATATGTAAGAAATAAGAGAAATAGAAACATTTCCCGAACGTTCTAACGACGCATCCATAATTGAAAATTAATCTGCAAAGATACTTCGGAAATAGATTTTGGGGAATTTCTTCATATTAATAAATGGATAATTTTAATAAAGAGTTTCTGAATAAAAGATAAACATTTATGTTTATTTTTGCATCATACATTTTGTTAATATTTTTTTACCAATTGAACTATAAAAATCAATTCCCATCATCAATGACGAAGCTTCAGAAGTTAAAAAACGCCATTCAGTATATCATCAAACAACCGAGTTTGCTCAATATCATTCTTGATCTGAATGATATCAGAAAACAGGAATTTCAAAAAAAATACCCAAATTTTTTAAGTCTTCCGGAAGTAAGTCTGGATGAAATCTCAGGTGGGAATTTCGA
The DNA here is from genome assembly GCF_042695135.1 of Epilithonimonas sp. UC225_85. Taxonomy (GTDB): domain Bacteria; phylum Bacteroidota; class Bacteroidia; order Flavobacteriales; family Weeksellaceae; genus Epilithonimonas. The sequence goes on along the minus strand of NZ_CP170547.1, from coordinate 2,355,793 downwards.
AGCTGATGTTGATCTTTGTATTCTCGATGGAGGTTCGCTTCCGACAGATTTAGCTTTGTTGAAGACTTTAGCAAAAGGAAAAAATTCTTACTTCGAGATCGGAACCTGGCGTGGCGAAAGTGTCTGGAACGTAGCGAAAGAAATAGATGACTGCACAACACTCAATCTTTCCAAACAGGAAATGGAAGCAATGGGCTGGAACAAAAAATATGCGGAACTTCACGGGATTTTATCCAAGAAAGATGCAAAAATTCTTCATTTGGAAGGCAATACAAAAACTTATGATTTTGCCGGACTCAACAAAAAATATGACCTGATTTTCATCGATGGCGATCATTCTTATGAGATGGTAAAGCACGATACAGAAAAGGTTTTCCAACATTTGGTTCACGATGAAACGGTGGTGGTTTGGCATGATTACGCTTATAATCCTGAAAAAATCCGTTACGAAGTTTACAAAGCGATCCTGGATGGTTTGCCAAAAGAATTGCACCAGAATCTCTATCATCCGCAAAATACAATGTGCGCAATTTTCACAAAAAATAAATATAAAACTTCAACCTTCGAAAGCCCGAAAACACCGGAAGTTTTATTCGAAGTAAAGTTAAAAACAAATAATTTCTAACGTGAAATTCCTGATTATCATTCCGGCTCACAACGAAGAGAACAGCATTTCTTCTTGTCTGGAATCTCTGCAAAAACAGAGCTTCGGGGACTTCGCTTGTGTCGTTGTGAATGATGGTTCGTCTGATAAAACTACGGAAATTGCAGAAAAGTTCAGAACTCAGGATTCAAGATTCAGCATCCAGGATCTGGAACAATCGGAACATCAGCCTGGTGCAAAAGTCGTTCGGACATTCAACAAAGGCCTGGAATCTGTCAATATCAATGAGTTTGATGTGGTTTGTAAATTTGACGCAGATATTGTTTTTCCTTCACATTATTTAGAAAAAGTTAATTTCGTTTTCGAATCAAATTTCAAGGCTGGTGTTGTTTCGGGTTTGGTTTACATCAGAAATTACAAGCAGAATCCACAAATTAAAAATCTCAAATTGCCAAGCGAAAATCTGCTGGATTTCGGCAATAAAAACCACGACTGGGTTTTCGAAAATCTATCTTCCAAAGATCACGTTCGTGGTCCGATAAAGGCTTACAGAAAGGAATGTTTCGTTCAAATGAATGGTTTACGGGCAGTTTTAGGCTGGGATAATCTAGATATTTTGCTGGCAAGAAAAAACAGTTGGGAAGTTGTCACGATCAAGGATCTTTGGGTGAAACATCTTCGTCCGACAGCTTACAAATACAAAGGTCAAAAAGCAGAAAAACTCGGCCAGTATTTTTATAATATCGGTCTCAGTTTACCTCTGGCAATGATTTCTTCTGCTAAATCTTCTTACAAAAACCGCTCTTCAAAAGAGTTTTTGATCACGATTAATTCTTTTCTGAAGCAAAAAGAAAAAAGAAATCTCAGTAAAGATGAAATCAAATTTATTCGAAACCAGCGCTGGAAAGAGTTTTTCAGAAATTTCGGGTTATGAAAATATTTAGGAGCTATTTCCCGCTTTCCACTACAATCTTTTTCTTTTTCATATGTGAAAAAAAAGAAAAAGGATTTCCGTTGCAATCGGGGTTATTTTTTAATTCGATAATTTAAATGATTACCTTTAGAAAATGAAGAAAATCGCTTACATCGAACTCGACACACACGCAGAACTTGCAAGTAATTTCTTTGAACTTACAAAAGATCTGACAAATATTTCTGTGGATTTTTATTTTTCGGAAAAGATTTACAAATTTTTAAAACTAAATCACGATAATATTTTTCTGACAGATTATTCTGAACTTCTGGAAAAACTGGAAAAGAAAAAATATGATTTAATTATCATCGGAACAGTTCATCGCCATTTTATCCTTTATAAAACCATTGCTGAAAAATTTACAACCGCAATTGTTGTACATAATCTGAACTTCACAAAAACTTCGAAATGGAATCTTTTCAAAAGCATTTTCAAAAAAGATCAGAAATACAGACTCAAATTATTCCTGAAAGAAGGACTGCTGGAAGCACCAAAAGTTTATCTGAAAGCAAAATATCTTTTCGGTATTGATGAATGGATGTCAGAAAAAAATAATCTTAAGATTTTGCCGATTTATTTTAATCAATTTAATTCTCAAACGTCTGAAAATGACATCATAAAAATTGTAATTCCTGGAGCCGTTTCTCAAAGTAGAAGAGATTATTATTCGTTCTTTAAAAAGCTGAATAATTTCAAAGATATCAAACAAAAATATGAGGTTGTATTCCTTGGAAAAGCTTCCGGAAAAGAACTAAAAACATTAAAGTTATTTAAAGATAAAATTTCTCAATTTGTTAAAATTCAGTATTTTGAAAAAAAAATAAATCAACAGGAATTTGATGAATGGATGAAAAAAGCGGATGTTTTATATTGCCCGATCCAAACCAAAACAGAATTCTTTTCAATCAAAGAACTCTACGGAAACACCAAAATCAGCGGAAATATCGGCGATGCAATTAAGTACGCAAAACCTGCAATATTTCCATCAACTTATCCTTCTGATTTAGAGTTTATTGTTGAAGAAAAGGAAGATCTGCAAAATCAGTTATCAGAAGTTAAAATGCAACAGTTTGACTTCACCACTTTTTCAAAAGAGAATGTTTCCAAAAAATTAAGAATACTAATTGAAAGTCTTTAATTTTTCTCTCTCTGAAAGCTCTTCTTCAAAACAATTTTTGACCTTCTCAGATGCTTTATAGAATTGAATCTGATTCTTTCATTATATAAAAACCATCCTCCGATACAACCGATAGCACTGCCAATTAAAATTTCTATCAATCTCATTTTTAACAAGTAATCGGGATCAAGTGAAGTAGAACTTCCGGTTTCTGCCAATAAAATTCCCATTGGTGTCAGAAACATAACTGCCAAAGCATAATGCCTTGTTATGAGCATTTCAACAATAATCTGGAGAATAATTATACAAACACAAATCCAAATTGGAGACCTTACAAAAGAGAAAATCAACCAGGCAATTCCAAGTCCGATAATTGTCCCGATGATCCTGTGCAAACCACGTTTCCAGATATGATATTGGTTTACGCCTTGTAAAACCGCCAAACTGGAAATCGGGATCCAATAAGGATAATCAAGCTCAAAGATCTGCCCAATCAAAACCGAAACCAGCATACAAATGCCTATAATAAAGGATTCTACAAAATTCACGTAAGAATTGATTTGAAAGCTTTTAATACTTTTGGATTTTTCTTTTTTTGATTTTAGAAAACTGTAAACCAAAGAAAGCAGACAGGCGTTGATAGTTCCTATTGTAAATATTCCGATTCTTTTTGGGATCAATTCGGGGTTGTGTGGCAAAGCAATGGCCATCGAAGCAATCATTATAAAAAAGAAACTTCCCGGTGGTTTCATATTGAAATACCTTACAATGTAGTAGGCAATCCCCGAAAAAACTCCGAAAATAATAGCCGCAATCCAAAGATTAAAACTGAATGCCAGTCCCAAAGTGTAAGAAATAATCATCCCAAAAGAACAGACGAACATCTTCATCATCATTTCGAAAAAATTTTCAACATTGGGAATATAAATGATGACCAAACCTGCCAAGCTTGCTGTAAGTGCCGACCTGATATCACCAAAAAAGTAACCAAACATCAAAGGAATTCCAACAGCTAATCCTGCCAGAATGGGGATATGCCAGCTTCTGGGTGACGGTTTTAATTTGAAAAAGGAAAGGAGTTCGTTTTTTACAAAGTCAGACTTCAAATTATAGTTTTTATTAGATTTAAAGGTAGTTTGGAGTTTCATTTTTTACAATTACAAAATTACCCATAATCGTGGAAAATCAAATGATAATGAACGGGAAAATTGTATAAAAAACGCTATTTTTGTTATCTTAAAATTTTGAGAATAGAATGGATTATCTGAAAGGATTGAATGAACCTCAGCTTGAGGCAGTTACCACATTACAAGGGCCGTTGATGGTTTTGGCAGGCGCAGGTTCCGGCAAGACCCGGGTTTTGACAATGCGGATTGCCCATCTGATCACCAATGGAGTAGACCCATTCAATATTCTGGCGCTGACATTTACCAACAAAGCAGGAAAAGAAATGAAGGAACGTATCGCAAAAGTTGTGGGTCAAAGTGATGCAAGGTCGCTTTGGATGGGAACTTTTCACTCGGTTTTTGCAAGGATTCTGAGAAGTGAAGGACATTATCTCGGTTTTCCTTCCAACTTTACGATTTATGATGCGCAGGATTCTCTCAATGTGATGAAAAAAGTCATCAAGGATCTTAACATAGATGCGGAAATTTATAAAGCCAAAAAAGTTCTTTCAAGAATTTCCCAGTACAAAAATAATCTTATCACGGTCAATGCTTATTTCAACAATCCGGAGTTGATGGAAGCCGATGAAAAAGCTAATATGAGGCTGATCGGCGAGATTTACAGAAAATATGTTGACACCTGTTTCCGAAACGGCGCCATGGATTTTGATGATTTGTTATTGAAAACCAATGAATTGCTGACGAGATTTCCGGAAGTTCTGGCCAAATATCAGGACAGATTCCGGTATATTCTGGTAGATGAGTACCAGGATACAAATCATTCTCAGTATTTGATTGTCAAAGCTTTGGCTTCTAAATTTGAGAATATCTGTGTGGTTGGAGATGATGCACAATCCATTTATTCTTTCCGTGGTGCGAATATTTATAACATCCTGAATTTCAAAAAAGATTATCCCGATGCGGTAACTGTTTCTTTGGAACAAAATTACCGATCCACACAAAATATTGTTGATGCAGCCAATGTTGTGATCGCTAAGAACTTACAGCAATTCAAGAAAAATGTTTTCAGTGAAAATGAAGTCGGGGAAAAGATAAAAGTTTACCGAAGTCTTTCTGATGCGGATGAAGCCAACTTTGTCTCTGCCAATATTTTTGAACTGCACAATACGCAACAACGTCATTTTTCCGATTTTGCAATTCTTTACAGAACCAATTCCCAAACCAGAGCATTTGAAGATGCGCTTAGAAAAAAGAATATTCCGTATCGTGTTTACGGCGGATTATCTTTCTATCAAAGGAAAGAAGTGAAAGATCTGCTCGCTTATCTTAGAATTCTTGTCAATGAAAATGATTCTGAAGCGTTGGCTAGAATTATTAATTTCCCGGCAAGAGGAATTGGCGAAACCAGTCAGAATAAATTAATTGTGTTCGCTGATTCTCAGAATGTTCCGGTGACTCAGGTTTTGGATAATCTCGGATTTTATGCGCCACAATTAGGCCTTAATAATGGTGTTCTGACAAAACTCGGTGATTTCTGGGCAATGATAAAAGCTTTCCAGGTGATGCTGAAAACTGAAAACGTTTACGATGTTGCAATGGAAGTGGCAAAACGAAGCGGACTTATCAAATTATTGAAAGAAGATCAAACGCCGGAAGGTGTTTCCAGAGTCGAGAATATTCAGGAATTACTGAACTCGATGCAGGGTTTTATCGAGGAACAGATTCAGGTGGAAGGCGGCGATCCAAGTTTGTCCAATTTTATGGAGAATATTGCGCTTTCCGCTGATACTCAAAATGATAAAGACGATGATCGGAACAAAGTGTCATTAATGACAATTCACTTATCAAAAGGTCTGGAATTCCCTGTCGTTCACCTAGTTGGTCTGGAAGAAAATCTTTTCCCAAGTTTTATGAGCTCATCTACAAGAGAAGAATTGGAAGAGGAAAGACGTTTGTTTTACGTTGCTTTGACAAGAGCCGAGAAAGAAGTATTTTTCACTTACGCAGTTTCAAGATTTCAATGGGGAAAAATCACAGATGCTGAACCTTCACGCTTTTTAAGTGAAATCGATTCGAAATATCTGGAAATGATTAATCCTGTCACAGAACTGAAATACATCAATAGATCCGGACTCGATTCCAATATCTTCGATGATGCGCCATCCGAACCAAGATTCTTCAAAAAGAAAGAAGAGAAAAAAACACTCGAACGTGATCTGAACGTCCCAATTCCAAAACAACTGAAACCGGTTGCAACTGCCAGAATCATCAATCCTGCAGGGCAATCTTCGCAGGATATAGAGGTGGGAGATTTGGTGAGACACGATCGTTTTGGTGTTGGAGAAGTGAAATTTCTGGACGGAACCGACCCTCAAAATATCAAAGCAAAAGTGATTTTCAAAAATGAAGGTGAGAAAAATCTTATTTTGAAATTCGCTAAATTGACCAAAATCTAGTTGTCAGTAGTAGATAGAATTTTATAAAATTAATATTAAAACGTTAAAAGCAATTTGCCATAAGCCAAACGCAATACTATGATCCGAGCAAAAAACATACATAAATTCTACGGAACTCTGGAAGTTCTGAAAGGCGTTGATATCACCATAAAAGCAGGCGAGGTCGTTTCTATTGTTGGAGAATCCGGCGCCGGAAAATCGACGCTTCTTCAGATTCTCGGAACATTGGATAATCCTTCCGATCCTGATAAATATGGAACTGACATTGCTTTAGACGGCAATAGTTTTCTCAAAATGAAAGATCGGGAATTATCAAAATTCAGGAATAAGAATATTGGTTTTGTATTTCAGAATCACCAGCTCCTTCCGGAATTTACAGCTTTGGAAAATGTCCTTTTACCTTCAAGAATTGGCGGAATTTCTGAAAAAGAAGTTTTGGAAAAAGCACATTCACTGTTCGAAGATCTTAATATTGCTAGCCGATTACATCACAAACCATCACAACTTTCCGGCGGTGAATCTCAGAGAGTTGCGGTTGCAAGAGCTTTGATTAATTCTCCAAAAATAATCTACGCAGATGAACCGACAGGAAATCTCGACTCCAAAAATGCAGATGCACTTCACCAATTATTTTTTGATTTGAGGGACAAATATGATCAGACTTTTGTAATCGTGACACACAATTCTGTTTTGGCAGAAAGCACTGATAGAAAGCTGGTGATGAAAGACGGACAGATTGTTTTATAATGAATAGATTTAAAATTTAATTATCAATTTATATTATTTTTTTGTGATTATCCGTTTAGATTGAAAAATGCATTTCTTTGAAACAATTTTTACTTTTGTTTTTTTCGTTTTTCCTGATATCCTGTGAAGTAAAATCTCAGGAAAATCAATCGATTCCAATTGTTAATTCCCAGGAGAAAATATCTCAGAAAATAATAGATTTGAAAACTTTTTTAAAAGAATCGTCTTACAATTCCGACAAAGCTTTTTTAATTGATTTCTCAATTCCTTCTTCCAAATTCAGATTCTTTATTATTGATTTGAATACCAGAAAAACCCTGCAAAAAGCATTGGTTGCACACGGCGACGGTTCCGAGGATGGTAAGATTAATAATATTTTGAAGTTTAGCAATATAGACGGTTCGCATTGTTCTTCTTTGGGCAAATATGTGATTGAGGAAAAATACAATGGGAAATTCGGACTATCTTACAGATTGACAGGACTTTACGAAACCAACAGCAATGCCAGAAACAGAGCAATTGTTCTCCACAGGCTAGGTTGTGTTCCGGATCTGGAGCAAAAAGAAGATATCTACCTGAGTTACGGTTGTCCTATGGTTTCTGAGAATTTCTTCAAAATATTGGAACAGCATATCGATAAATCGGATAAAAAAATAATTCTTTACGCTTACCAATAATGAGCATCAAATCCCTTGCGGAAGACGACCGCCCAAGAGAAAAATTCCTGTTGAAAGGAAAATCATCAGTTTCAGATTCGGAACTGTTGGCAATCATTATGGGAAGTGGTAATCGTGATGAGTCTGCCGTGGAATTGGCCAGAAGAATATTGATTTCTGTTGAAAATAACTGGCACAGGCTCAGTCAACTTTCTATAAAAGATTTGACAAAATTCAAAGGCGTGGGTGAGGCAAAGGCTATTTCTATTGCTACAGCTCTGGAAATCGGAAGTAGAAGATCTCAGCAGGAAGTCTTGGAAAGACAGCAAATAAGCAATAGCAAAGATATTTTTGATATATTGCAGCCTCATCTTTCGGATCTTCCGACTGAAGAATTTTGGGCAATTTTCCTCAATCATCAAAACAAAATTTTATATAAAACCTGCCTTTTCCGAGGTGGAATTGCCAGTTCTGTCGCAGATATTCGTGTTATTTTTAAGACCGCTCTCGAGCATTTTTCAACCCAGATTATTGTTGCTCATAATCATCCTGCAGGCAGTTTGAAACCTAGTAAGGAAGATATTAATATCACTCAGAAAATCAAAGATGCAGGAAAATTATTAGATATTGATTTACTGGATCATCTGATTCTGATACAGAATAATTATTATAGTTTTAAAGACGAAGGGATTTTGTAATGATAAAACGAATTAAATATCAGAATATCGATTTTGAAAAATATAGTTTTTGTATAGAAAATTCTATTCAAAAAAATTTTTACTGCCAAAAGGAGAATCTTGATTTTCTGAGTAAAAATTGGGAAATTCTCGTTTACAACGATTATGAAGCTGTGATGCCTATTCCGTTTGTAAAAAAAGGATTTTGGAAGATTGTTTTGATGCCATTGTTCTGCCAGCAATTGGGTGTTTTCGGAAAATCTGATAAAAGTATCAATGAAGAATTTCTAAAGTTTTTCAAGAAGCACTACATCATTATAAATTATGCTTTCAATTTTCATAATCAATTTGACACTGAATTAATTACTAAGAAAAATTTCGTTGTTCCCGTGCAGGAATATGCTTTCCTCAGACGAAAAAAGTATTTCAAAGGACGTAAATCTACCGTGAAAACTGCGCAGTATTTAGAATTCCGAGAAGTTTTTACGACACCAGACATACTTTCTTTTATTAAGAATAATTTCAAAGGTTTGGAAAAACAAAAAGATATGATTTTTTTTATACATTATATTTTATTCCTAGATTATGAAGACAAACTGAAATTATTTGGAAGTTATTTTGAAGACCAATTGACCAATATTACTGTGTTGATCGACGATAATAATTCTTATTCACTTTTGGGTTTGCTCAACAACGAGGAACTAAAAAATCACAATGGCGCATCTTTTTTAATAGACAGAATTTTAGACCAGAACATCGAAAATAAATCCTTTAATTTTATGGGCGGAAGCATCCGTGGAATCGAGGTATTCTTCAAAAGTTTTGGTTCAGATTTGCAGGAATATCAATTCATTCAAAATTCTAAAAAAGATTTGATCAAAAATTGGCTAAAAATTTCTTAATTTTGCAGTCCGATTTCAGATATGTTTGACTCAGAATATTTCCCTTACGCCGCTGCGGTGATCATTGCTTTACCATTTTTGGTCTTTGCAAAAAAGTTTGTCTATGGATTTATCAAGCTTAAAAAGCAGGAAATCAATTTCCTGGCGACTAAAACCAACAGCGAAATCAAACTTCAGGCTCTGGAAAGAATGACCCTTTTTCTGGAACGTCTGAAACCTTCAAATCTCGTGATGAAATTTGATAAAAACCTTCAGCCACACGAGTTTGTTTTCCTGACAGAAAAGAATATCATCGAAGAATTCGAATACAATGCTTCTCAGCAATTATACATCTCAAAATCTTCCTGGCAAGATATCATAACGAGCAAAAATAATATTATTCAAAGTCTCAGAAAAACCTATGAAGATCTCAATGAGAACTCAAAACTGGAAGACTTCAAAACCGTTTTTCTGATGAGTTACCTTGATTCCGAAGATTATATTGCCGACACGATCGAGAATCTCAGAAAAGAACTTAACAAAATAATATAAACACTAAAAGATATACATGATTCCAAATTTTAAAGCCCATCCGTGGCACGGGATTTCAGCTGGAGACAACGCTCCGGAAGTTGTAAACGTTTTCGTAGAGATCGTTCCTACAGACACTATAAAATATGAAGTTGATAAGGAAAGTGGCTACCTGAAAGTAGATCGTCCGCAGAAATTCTCCAATATCATCCCGGCAATGTACGGTTTTGTACCAAGGACTTATTGCGAAGAAGAAGTGAAAAATCTTGCTGTAGCAACTGGCGCAACAGACGTAACAGAGGGCGATCACGATCCTTTGGATATCTGTGTTCTTAGTTCGCATAACTTCACTTCTGGCAACATTCTTTTACAGGCCATTCCAATTGGTGGTTTCCAGATGATCGACAAAGGTGAGGCTGATGACAAAATTATCGCAGTTTTGGTAGAAGATCAGGTCTATGGTCACATCAGAGACATTTCTGAATTACCAACAGCCGAAGTGAACCGTCTTTTGCACTACTTCTTAAGCTACAAAAACCTTCCAACTGAGCCTGCAAAAGTAAAAATCGATTTGATTTACGGCGCAGATCAGGCAAAAAAAGTGATCGTTGCATCTCAAAAAGATTATACAACCAATTTTGTTGACAAATTGAAATAAAAATAAGTCATACAAATTACAATTGCCATCTTTCTAAGGTGGCATTTTTGTTTCGAGAAATAATTGGGGCGCCTTTATCCGTCTTCCGTTCCCGCTTTTTTTGTCATTGCGAAGAAAGTGAAGTGATCGGTTGAAGTTTCAACCATCGCAATAACAAAAAAGAGCTCCACTCAAGCCGGGGCGCGCTTCGCCAAGATCGACGATTTGTCAATAAACACAGTACTTTGTCATTCCGTAGGAAACCTAACGAAGTGGTTTGACGGAGTCAATCTCAACAGAATTTTTCGAGAATATTTATAGAAGTTTCCCGGTAAGAAATAATCCGGCAACAGAGAAATAGATGATCAGTCCTGTTACATCAACAAGTGTTGCTACAAAAGGCGCAGAAGAAGTCGCTGGATCCAGTTTCAGTTTTTTAAGAACAAATGGAACCATAGATCCGGAAATAGTACCCCAAAGTACGATCAGCATAAGCGAAAATGCGATACTCAATCCTACAAAAGCCCAATGTTCTCCATAATTAAAAAGTCCAACTTTCTGCCAGAATGCGATTCTCATAAATCCGATAATTCCCAAAATACTTCCTAAGAAAATTCCTGTGAAGATTTCCTTTTTCATGACGTACCACCAATCTTTCAAACCGATCTCCTGAAGCGCCATCGCTCTGATGATCAAGGTTGCAGCCTGTGAGCCGGTATTTCCGCCACTTGAAATAATCAATGGAACAAAAAGTGCTAAAACCACAGCTTTCTGTATCTCTTCTTCGAAATAGCCCATTGCAGAAGCTGTCAGCATTTCAGAAAAGAAAAGTACAATCAGCCAGAAACCTCGTTTCTTCACCATTTCGAAAATCGAAGTCTGAGTGTAAGGCATATCCAACGCATCCAAACCTCCAAATTTCTGGATATCTTCGGTATTTTGAGATTCAATTTGATCTAAAATATCATCAATTGTTACAATTCCTACCAACACACCATTTTCAGTAATAATTGGCAAAGCACTTCGGTCATATTTCTCAAAATAAGGAACGGCATCTTCTTTGGAAGTTGTGGTTGTGATTGCTACAAAATGATCGTCAGTGAGCTCAGAAATCAATTGATCTTCATCGGCCAATAGGAGAGTGCCAATCGTAATATCATCAATCAAAATATTCTTTTCATCTACAACATACAGAAAATTAAGTGTTTCCACTTTCTTCCCTACTTTTTTGATCTGCTGTAAACAACGCTTCACGGTCCATTCTTTACGGATCTGGACGTAATAGGGCGTCATCAAACGAGCAATGGAATCTGCTTCGTAACCTAAAAGTTTCAGAGCAACACGGCGTTCCTGCGGATTCAGAAGGTTAATGGAAGACTTGATTAATTCATCCGGAAAATCTTCGAACAACTGCGTTCTGTCATCAGGAGACATCTCGTTCAGAATGTCAGAAACTTCGTGGCTTGCAATACTTCGGATTGTTTCTTCCTGGAAATCAGGATCTAAGTGCGAGAAAACATCTGCTTTTTCAGATTTCGGTAATTTCAGAAATTGCATCAGACGTTCTTTCACCGGCAATTTGCTCAGTGATTCTGCAACGTCGGCAGCATTTAGTATGATTTCTGGATTCTCGATCTGTTAGATTTTTGCATTGCAAAAGTATTAAAATCTTAAAGAATTTCCTCAGAAATAAATTAATATAATGTGAACAAAAAGGCTTTTTAAGAAGAAAAAATTAGTTCGACATCTCTTTGTGAATTTTTCTGATGGCACCTTTCGTTCCAATGATTACAGAATTAGAAGCAGAACCAAGTAATCTGCCATTACCTTTATAAGTATCATAAGAGGTTTCCATCAAAAATTGTCCCTTTGCATCGTATAATTTCATGCTTACAATTACCTGATTGGAAAACACATATTTCCCAAGTCCAACTTTGAAATATTTAACTTTTGGAATTACGGCAACATCGGCATTATTGTTTTGACAAATCTCTATGACGGTTTTTGTATCAACCTCATCGAAGGAAATAGGGGTGTCAACCTGTAGGTATCTTATATTTCCCAGAGATTTCATTTTATCTGAAGTTGCACTGTAAAATGCGGAATATGTAGGTTCTTTGATTTCAGTAATGTCCGGAAAGATCTCCGGATTGAAGTAAAGAACGGTTTTTACTTTGGGAATTTTAAAGTCTTTATTCTTATAAACCAAAGTATCTCCATAATTTGCACAGGAAATCAGGAGAGTTGATACATAGAAAGTTAGAATAAGAGAGGATAGATATGTTTTCATTTGCTTGATGCAAAATTACAATGAATTTTTAATAATTCAATACGAATTTTAAGATTTTTTTAACAGATTTGGACAAATGTATTTTTATGTGTTTCAATCATTAATCATAACAAAATTCTTACTTTTGTTTTTATGACTTCAACAGACAAAAGATTATATCTCATAGATGCTTACGCTATGATTTTCCGTGGCTATTTTGCATTCATCAAAAATCCCAGGATCACAACAAAAGGTATCAATACTTCGGCCATTTTCGGTTTTACCAATTCTTTGATAGAATTGATAAAAAGAGATCGCCCGACACATTTGGCTGTGGTTTTTGATGTAGGAAGAACCAATGTCCGCCACGATGATTATGCCGAATATAAAGCCAACCGTCTGGAAACACCGGAACCAATTCTCCTTGCAAAACCTTTTATTAATGATATTTTAAAAGCGATGCATATTCCGATTTTGGGAGTTGAAGGTTATGAAGCTGATGATGTCATTGGAACGATTGCCTGCAAAGCGGAGAAGCAAGGTTACAATGTCTTTATGGTAACACCAGACAAGGATTTTGCACAGTTGGTGACAGATAAAATCAAAATCTATAAACCAGGTTTGAAAGGTGGTGATATCGAGATCCTGGGTGTTGAAGAAATCAAAGCAAAATATGAAATAAACGATCCGAAACAGATCATTGATTATCTAGGAATGATGGGCGATGCTGTAGATAATATTCCGGGTTTGGATGGTGTTGGCGACAAAACGGCGAGGAAGTTCATTCAGGAATTTGGGTCGATGGAAAATCTTTTGGCAAACACGCACGCGCTGAAGGGAAAAATGAAGGAGAAAGTTGAGGCTAGTGCAGAACGTGGACTTTTGTCTAAGAAATTAGCAACCATCATTTGCGATGCACCAATCGAATTTATCGAAGAACAATACGATTTGGATATGCCGGATTTTGAAAAAGTCAAAGAGATTTTTGACGAACTGGAATTCCGAAGATTGTACGAAAATCTTTACCGAGCATTTTCCAATAAAGAATATGTCGAGGAATTGATGGAAGTCGAAAATCCTTCTGATGGGAAAGTAGAAGTTTCAAAACCAGCCAGTAAAAACGGAATGATGGATATGTTTGCCAGCTTCGAACAGCTGGATCAGGCTACCACTACAAAATCAAATATCGAAGGTAATGATCATCTTTATCAATATATTAATGATCCGAAAGCTCAAAAAATTCTTTTAAATAATCTTCTCAAACAAAAAGCGGTTTGTTTTGATACAGAAACGACTTCGCTCAATGAGTTGGAAGCTGAACTGATCGGGATGAGTTTCTCTTACAAAAAAAGTTTAGCTTACTATATCCCAATCTCTGAAAATCAGGAGGAAGCACAAAAAACTGTTGATCTTTTCCGTCCTTTTTTTGAGGCAGAAAATGTTCTTAAAATTGCCCATAACCTGAAATATGATGCAAAAGTTCTTAAGAATTATAACATCGACGTCAAAGGTAAAATCTTTGATACAATGATCGCACATTACCTTCTGAATCCAGATGGCCGACACGGAATGGATTATCTATCGGAAATGTATCTCGATTACAAACCGGTTTCCATCGAATCGCTGATCGGTAAAAAGGGAAAAAACCAATTGACACTTCGTGAAGTTGATATCGAAACGCAAACTGCTTATGCAGCCGAAGATGCGGATGTTACCTTTCAGTTATATGAATTGTTTGCGCCACAATTGGCTAAAGAAAATCTGGAAGAACTATTCTACAATGTCGAAATGCCATTGATGCGAGTTCTTGCAAAAATCGAATTAACAGGTGTAAAATTAGATAATAATTGGCTCGCACAGGAAAGTATTGATCTGGAAAATGACCTTAGAATTTTAGAATCTAAAATCTTTGAATTGTCCGGAGAGAATTTCAATATGAATTCTCCGAAACAGCTGGGCGAAATTCTTTTTGACAAAATGCAGCTGGATCCGAAAGCGAAAAAAACCAAAACCGGACAATACGCAACTTCGGAAGATGTCCTTCAAAAATTATCTTCCAAGCACGAAATAATCGCCTCTATTCTGGAATACAGGACTTTACAAAAACTGAAGTCAACTTATGTTGATGCGTTGCCAAGTCAGATTGATAAAAAAGATGACCGCGTCCATACAACCTTTGCGCAAACTGTCGCCGCTACCGGTCGTTTGGCAAGTGTCAATCCAAATCTTCAAAATATTCCTATACGAACTTTGCGTGGTCAGCAGATCCGTGGCGCTTTCGTTTCTGATGAAGGCAAAAAAATCATATCCGCGGATTATTCTCAAATTGAATTAAGGCTGATTGCAGAAATTTCCGGCGAGCAAAATATGATTGCCGCTTTCCAAAATGGCGAAGATATTCACGTTTCAACAGCTGCAAAATTGTTTGATATTCCGTTAGAAGAAGTGACTAAAACCCAAAGAGGTCAGGCGAAAACGGTGAATTTCGGGATCATTTATGGTCAAGGTGCTTTTGCTTTAGCCGAACAAACCGGACTTTCCCGAACGGAAGCTAAAAAGATGATTGATTCTTATTATGAATCTTATCCGCGTTTGAAAGAATATATGGCAGAGCAAGTCAAGAAAGCGCAGGATCTTGGTTATGTCCAGACGATTCTTGGTAGAAAACGCCACTTGAAAGATATTAATTCAACCAATTTTGTAGTGAAAGCGCACGCAGAAAGAAACGCTGTGAATGCGCCAATCCAGGGAAGTGCCGCTGATATTATCAAATTGGCAATGATAAAAATAGATGAAGAATTGGAAACCCAAAATCTTAAAACGAAAATGCTTCTGCAGGTTCACGATGAGTTACTTTTTGAAGCTCCGATTGATGAAGTTGATGTCGCAATGTCATTAATTAAGAAAGAAATGGAATCTGCTTTTGTTACGAAAGTTCCACTTTTGGTGGAAGTTGGAGTGGGAAATAATTGGTTGGAAGCGCATTAAGTTTATTAATTATACCTAATAAATGACTGATGGATAATAATTTAGATAAATTTTCCAATTTTATATTTTACCAATCCGCAAATGGTAATGTAAGTGTACAAGTAATTGTAGATTCAGACTTGCAAACAATTTGGGCAAGTCAAAACTCAATTGCAGAAATTTTTAACAGTTCAAAACAAAATATTAGTTATCATTTAACAAATATTTTTAAAGAAAATGAGTTAGATGAAAATTCAGTTGTAAAAGAAATTTTGACAACTGCTTCGGATGGGAAGAAATACAATACAAAATTTTACAATCTTGATGCAATCATATCAGTTGGTTATAGAGTAAATTCAATTCAAGCAACAGCTTTTAGAAAGTGGTCGACAAACATTTTAAAAGAATATTTAATAAAAGGATTTACTTTGGATGATGAACGTTTGAAGCAAGGCAATCAATTATTTGGCAAAGATTATTTTTCTGAATTACTTGAGAGAATCAGAGAAATCCGATCCAGTGAGCGATTGTTTTATCAAAAAATAACCGATATCTATGCAACGTCTATTGATTATGATTCTCATTCGCCAATCACACAAGAATTTTATGCGACAGTTCAGAACAAACTTCATTGGGCTATCCATAATCATACAGCTTCTGAGCTCATTAAATTAAGAGCAGATTCAAAAAAAGATAATATGGGATTAACCTCTTGGAAACAGGAAAAAAGAGGAGGAAAAATTCTTAAATCTGATGTTACAACCGCAAAAAATTATTTGACAGAAGATGAAATCCGAGGACTAAATAGAATTGTAACAATGTATCTTGATTTTGCGGAAAATATGGCGGATCGAAATAAGGAGATGAAAATGACAGATTGGGTCGATAGGCTTGATAGGTTTTTGTCTTTCAATGAATATGAAATTTTAAATGATGCTGGAAAAGTAACTTCAAAATTTGCAAAAATATTTGCTGAAAGTGAATATGAAAAATTTAGAGTAATTCAGGATAAAGAATTTAAATCTGATTTTGATAAAGTTGTAGATAAAGTAAAAACGGCTGGTGAAGCTCCAAAATATTCTGAATTTAGCATTAAAAAAGCCCTGCAAAATAAAAATAATTTGAATCCAGATAATTCCTAAAACCATTTTTGATTATAAAAATTCAAGTTTTGAAATCAATTAAATTAAAAATTTTAAAATTAAAAACATACAATATGAAAGCAGTAATTTTTTACGAACACGCAACCGACAAATCAATGGACGAATTTATGGCCGTTTTTCCACGCCACGAAACTTTTGAAGCAGAATTTCTAAAGTCAGGAAAAGTTCTGGGAACAGGCGCTTTTGCAAATCCCGGAGAAGGCGCAATGGCAATTTTTGTAGACAAAGAATCTGCGGAAGCATTCGTCAATGGAGATCCTTTTGTGCAGGAAGGTTTGATCGCAAAAGTAACCATCAAAGAATGGAATGACGAATTAGCTTAAAATTAAATTATGATATCACTTATAATTCCGAAACTTCCTTTTATTAATAAGGAAAAAACACTTGAATATTACTCAAAATTAGGCTTTGAACTGGTCGCCGATCATGGCGATTATCTGATTACGAAATATCAGGATCTTGAAATTCATTTTTTCAAATTTGAAACTTTTGATCCGGAAAAATCTGATTTTATGATCTATCTGAGAATCGATAATGATATTGACGGATTTTATCAAAATATTCAGGATCAGAAAATTGAAATTCATCCAAATGGAAAATTAGAAACAAAACCCTGGGGAATGAAAGAGTTTTCTTTGATAGATCCAAGCGGAACATTGTTGACTTTCGGAGAGAAAGTGTAGAATTTTGTAACGATCCGCTTACAACACCGACTTACTAATAAAATTATTATATGAAAAATATAAAACTATACGGCTTTTTTGCTGGTTTTGCCCTTTTGCAAAGCTGCTCGACTGCCAAAAATTTCACTTATGAAGGCAAAGGTTTCAAAGAAGCTTATGACGGAATTACTGCAGCTGACCTTAAAACAAACCTTTATGTAATCGCAGCGGATGATATGCAGGGAAGAGATACAGGAAGCGCAGGTCAGAAAAAAGCCGGTGTTTATATGATCGAACAATACAAAAAATATGGGATCAGTTTTCCAAAAGCTTTAGGTTCATATTACCAAAAAGTACCTTCCGAAGCCATGAAAAAATACGGTGAAACCTTACCTGATTCTGAAAATATATTAGCATACATCGAAGGAAGCGAAAAACCGAATGAGGTTATCGTAATTTCCGGGCATTACGATCATGTCGGAACAAAAAATGGCGTGGTTTATAACGGAGCAGATGATGATGGAAGCGGAACTGTAGCGGTCATGGAAATTGCACAAGCCTTCCAGGAAGCTAAGAAAAAAGGATACGGACCGAAGCGTTCAATTCTTTTTCTTCACGTAACTGGTGAGGAACACGGACTTTTTGGGTCCGAATATTATTCCGACCATCCGGTTTTTCCTTTGGCTAATACGGTTGCAGATCTTAACATTGATATGATCGGACGGGATGATCCGGAAAACAGAGGCAAGCAATATGTTTATGTCATAGGTTCTGAAATGTTAAGCACTGAACTTAAAAAAATAAATGTTGCTGCCAATGAAAAAACGGTGAATCTGGAACTTAATTATAAATATGACGATCCATCAGATAAGGAGAGATTATATTACAGATCAGACCATTACAATTTTGCGAAACACAATATTCCGGTCGCATTTTTCTTTGACGGGATCCACGAGGATTATCACAAACCGACTGACAAACCAGATAAAATTGATTATCCATTGCTGCAGAAAAGAACACAATTGGTTTTTGCAACAGCCTGGGAACTTGCCAACAGACCGGAAAGAATCGTGGTTGATGGTAAAAATACAAGATAGAAATAGATTTATGATGTTAGAATCTTGATTAAAATATCAAATTAAAAGACGACTATTGAAGTCGTCTTTTTTTATGGATTAAAGTCTAAATTAATCAAAATCAGATTTTGTGATGTTGGCTGAACCTTCAAGAAAACGATAAAGATAAGGTGCTTTGTTTGCAGAACCGCTGTAATGTTTTTCGAGACGTTCCAGGATGTTCATCCCGAGGATTTTTCTTTGGAAGTTGTTGCGTCTCAGAGGTTCGCCAAGAATAGCTTCATATAGATGTTGTAATTCTTTCATAGTAAACTTATCCGGAAGCAGGTTACTTCCCATCACCTGATAATCGATATTTTTTCTGAGATAGAGTAATCCTTTTTCTATCATTTCCTTATGGTCAAATGCCATATTCGGCAGTTCATTGATATCAAACCAACGGCAAACTTCGTTAAAAGAATCCGGGAAAGTGTAAGTCAGAGTATAATCTATCAAAGCGCAATAACCGACTGAAATGAAACGCTGATAGATCCAGTGATTTTTATCTACATCAATATTTTTGTTTTCTAAAAGCTTTTGGTGTGTATTGTTTTCCGTTCTTCTGATATCTCCAAAAGTGTAAAACTGCTCCAAAAAAACATCCGAGAGATGGGTTCTTTCGTGAAGTGTTCTGGCAGCAGCATCATTCAGGTTCTCATCATTAAATATAAATCCGCCGGGGACAGACCACAGATCCAGATCGTGGTACTTTAGAAGTAAAACCTTGAGTGTGTCTTTATGAAATCCGAAAATAACGCAATCTACGGACACATGTTCTACAAAATCCTTGGTTTCAATTAACTCTTTTAAGTTCTGTTTATTCTTGTTGTTTTCGGTCATAGATTATTGGTGTTTTATTTAAAATGATTGTAAGTCCAAATATAATTAATAATGGGATTGAAATAAATAACGGATAAAAATTACTTATATTTTTATGGAAGATAATTGCCATATAGAGTGATCCAACCGAACTTCCCAACGAAGAAAATATGACAACTAACGATACAAGCAGATGTGTTTTTTCTTTAGGCACTTTATTGATTATTTCTGAGTTATAAAGCGGAAATAGCGGTGCCAGGAATAACCCGATCAGCGGAATTATGAATATGAGGGAAAACTTAAAATCATCATAAAAATAAGAGATTAAAATCTGACACAAAGCCAATATAAAAAGAACAGTACAAATGCAGATGATAACAAACCAAAACCAATGAAATCTTAAAATCAGCCTGCTGGTAATGAGTCTTCCAAAGAAAGAAAATAATGCTAAGAATGCCGATGCCTGCAATGCAAAATAAGAATTCATTTTCAAATTATTTCTGAAAAAGCTTGGAAGCCAGGAATTAAAACTCTGTTCTACGAAAACCATAAAAAAAACGATGATAAAGAAATATACAATTTTTGGAGAAAGAAAAAATTTCCATTCACCCGGTTTTTTTTCAATTTCTGACACTTGATTTTCTTCAATTTTTACTGATCTCAACATTATTATGGTAATGATACTTAGTAATGCAATTACCCAAAATCCAAATTTCCAATATTCTGCATAGGAACTTGTAAGCAGGGTCCCGAATCCAATATTCACAAAGAAAATTCCGATCATAAATGCTGCGTCCACACTGCTGATTGCACTTGATAATTGACCGTCTGCAAAATTATTCTTGATAATACTGAACACCGATATTTTTGCTAAAGCAAAGCTAATCCCAACGACACTCAGCCAAATCTTAAAAAACCAAAATGCATCGACTAAAGGTAATGTAATACAGCTGGTTACGATAAAAACCAGCGAAAATACAAGTGCGTTTTTATTTCCCGTTTTAGCAATCAGGTTAACACAAAATAGTGAGACAATTGCCATAGGAATATCCTTGAAAGATTCTAAAACTCCCAGGCCTTTGTAGGAAACCTGTTCCGACAATTGCAATATGATAGCACCCATACTGTTTAGCAGCATAGAGAATATCAAAAAGCTGAACATTAGCGGAAGTTTTATTTTATTCTTATTAACATTCATTTAATGAGGCATTAACTTATTTTTAACAATTGAGCCTATTTTTAGGGAATTCAAAAGTACAAAAAATATTGATATTTATGATAAGTAGTCTTAGCAAATAACCGTCAATAAAGGGAAAACAAAAAAAATAAAAATTTATTTTGTAGTGTAAAAAAAAAATTACTTTTATTGTCTCAGTTTGAGATTAACAAAAAATTAATTAAAATATGAACTTAAAGTATTCAAAATGTCTTGGATTAGCAGCTGTACTTTACTTTACAGCAAACTATTCTGCACAGCAAGTGAGTGACACAGCTTCTAAAGAAAAAGCGATAGAAGAAGTTGTTGTTATTGGTTACGGTACTCAGAAGAAAAGTAACGTGACCGGAGCAATTGCAAGTATCAAAGCCGCTGATATTGAGAACATCCCTGCAGGAAAACCAGAGCAGGTTCTACAAGGTAGGGCAGCAGGTGTAAACGTAATTTCAAATTCTGGTCAGCCGGGATCATCTGCAACTGTGCGTGTACGTGGGATTACCAGTTATGCTTCAAGTAATGAGCCTTTATGGGTAGTTGACGGAATAGTGGTTGACGGAATCGGATGGCTAAGCCAAAGCGATATCGAAAGTATTGAGGTTTTGAAAGACGGAGCTTCATCTGCAATCTATGGTGTTTCGGCTGCCAGAGGTGTTATACTTGTAACTACCAAAAAAGGTAAAAAAGGTGCTCTTAATCTATCTTATAATGGTTTCTTTGGAGTAAGCAGTGCTGCAAGAAAATTAGACTTGCTAAATGCTACCCAATATGCAACAATCATTAATGAAGGTTTTGCAAATGATGGTAAGCCTATAAGATTTCAGAATCCTTCTTCACTTGGCACAGGAACTGACTGGCAAAAACAGATTTTCAGTACAGGAGAAAGACAAAATCATGAAAATAAATATACAAGGAGGAAATGAAAAATCCACATTTTTCGGATCTTTTGGATATTATGATCAATCAGGAATTGTTATGACTGATATTTCTTATTACAAAAGACTTACAGCAAGACTTAACTCAACTCATAAGGTAACAGATTGGTTAACAGTAGGACAAACATTTGCCTACACACACCAAAAAAATCAAGGAATTAATTCCAATGGGGAATTTGGTGGTCCTATCAGTTCTGCAGTTAATCTTGATCCGACTACGCCGGTTGTTGTAACAGATCTTTCAACAGTAGATGCAAATAGTTATTCTAACCCTTACATTGTAAGAGATGAGAATGGAAATCCTTACGGGATCTCACCTTATGTAAATCAGGAGATGTCCAACCCAAAAGCTTTCAGATATACTCAATTAGGTAATTCCAACTGGTCTGATGATTTTATCGGAAGCGTATTTGGCGAATTGAAATTATTGAAAACTTTAACTTTCAAATCTTCATTGAACGGTAAAAAAGCGTATTGGGGAAATCAAAGTTTTACACCTTTATTTTATTTAAGTCCTACTTATAGCAATCTTGTTAACAACAGCTTAAGCCGTACTACTCAAAATAAATTCGAATGGAGTTTTGAAAATACTTTGACATATCAAAATAAATTTGGAGATCATAATTTCAACGTAATGGCAGGTACTGGTTATTATGATTATAATATCGGAAATGGACAAACTATTACTCATACCAATCTGCCTATTACCAGCTATCAGGATGCCTCTTTTAACTTTAGTTTACCGTCAGAAAACCGCATTTCGAATGCCTGGGATAATGTAGAGTGGAACAAAGCATCTTATTTTGGACGTTTGATCTATGATTATAAAAATAAATATTTGTTCACAGGTACATTAAGATATGATGGATCATCACTTTTTGGTGGTAATTATCATTGGGGAACTTTCCCTTCATTCTCTTTAGGATGGAATGCTAATAATGAAAATTTCTGGCCTGAAAATGATATAGTTAATACTTTGAAGATACGTGGAGGATATGGTAAGCTTGGTAACGATGGTATTCCTGTTTTCTCCTTTGCAAATTTCTATGTTCCGGGATATAACTATACCAATGGAAATAATACTGTTATGATTGGCTATGCACCAAGAACATTAGAAAATCCAGATCTACATTGGGAAACTACAACACAGGTCAACATCGCTGCAGATATGAAACTACTTAGTGCTGTAACATTAACCGTTGATATATATAGAAAGAAAACAGAAGGAATTCTACGTCCTATACAAATTCCAGGTTATGTAGGGGTTTCGAATGCACCAATTGCTAATGCAGGTGAAATGGAAAACCGAGGGATAGAAGTTGAACTTGGCTACAAAAAAAGCTGGAATGATTTTACCGTATCGGTAAACACCAACTTCTCTTATAATCAAAATGAAGTTCTTTCTCTTGAAAAAGGAAGGGAATATATAGATGAAGATGGCTTCCAGTCTATGGGAACTATCCAGAGGACTACAATAGGAAAACCATACAAATCATTCTATGGCTTCAATACATTAGGTGTCTTCCAAAATCAGGCACAGATTAATTCTTATGTCAATGCAAACGGACAGTTGCTTCAGGCAAATGCTAAACCTGGTGATTTCATCTGGGCAGATTCTAATGGTGATGGCGTAATCAGTGATGCAGACAGAGTTGACTTAGGAAGTTCAATTCCAAAATATATATTTGGTGCTACTTTGAATGTGAGTTATAAAGATTGGGATTTGATGGTGTTCGGTCAAGGTGCAGCGGGTCACAAAGTATTTCAGGGACTTAGAAGACTGGATATGCTGGATGCTAATTATCAAACAAAAATTTTGGATAGATGGACGGGAGAAGGATCCACTAATGATAATCCTAGAGTTACAAGAGACGATTTAAATAAAAACTATTCAAGATTGTCAAACTGGTATTTGCAAAAAGGAGATTACTTCCGTATAAAACTAGTCCAATTAGGTTATACATTACCTAATGATGTATCACAAAAATTTGGGGCAAGTAAATTAAGATTATTTGTTACTGGCGAAAACCTTTTCACATTTACTAAGTATACAGGTTATGATCCAGAGATTGCTGCCGGTGATTCTTACGGTATAGACAGAGCATTTTATCCACAAGCAAGAACAGTAATGTTTGGAGCTAATTTAACTTTCTAAAACAAAAAAAATGAAAAATAGATTTTTAAAAACATCTTTAATAGCTTCGCTAATAATTGGTGTATCTTCTTTTAATATTTCGTGCAATGATCAGACATTGGAAGAAAAAGAATATTTAGGTGCTTTCGAAGGAGAAAATTTCTTCAGAAACGAGCAGGACTGTTTCTTTGCGTTGGTGGGAACTTATGATCCACTTAGAAAATATGCCGGAGGATTTGAAAATATGGTCACTTTCTATAATGCTGCATCAGATGATTTTTATGCAGGAGGAGGTAGTGCAACAGATGGCGCAGGAATTCAGGGTGCATCTAATTTCCAGATCAACCAAAATACGATGCCATCAAGTTATTGGAGAGATTACTATCAAGGTATAGCTAGAGCCAACACATTGATACTGCGAACTCCAAATGCAACAATGAGTGACGACATAAAAAACCGATTTATCAGTGAGGCAAAAACACTTCGTGCACTTTATTATTTCGATTTGGTAAGAATTTTTGGAAATATTCCACTTATTTTACAGCCATTCAAAGCTTCTGATGATTTATATAACGTTCCTCAGGTAGACAAAACTGCGGTTTATGGTCAGATAGAAAAAGATCTTCTTGAAGCAATTCCTAATCTGCCAATGACAGTTACAGGAGAACAGAAAGGACGCCTCACGCAAGGTGCAGCCAAAGCACTTTTAGGTAAAGTATATTTATATGAAAATAAAAAAAATGAAGCTGCAGCTCAACTTGCTGATGTCAATGGAACCCCTGGCGGAACAAGCCAATATGGATATAAATTAGTTGCTAATTATGCCGATCTTTTCAAATCAGCACCTGTTACGGAAGCTAATGATCCATATAAATTCAGTACGGAATCTATTATTGAAGTAATGCATACAAACAAAGCAAATTCTGACTGGAGCTTCTGGGGACAAGGTAATGACGAAGGAAACTCTATCTGCATTATGACAGCACCAAGATCATACACCAGAAAAACCAATGATGCTCCGGATATTGTTTCCGGTTGGGCTTTCAACTCAGTAACAACAGATCTTGTTAGTTTTATGCAAAATGATCCACGGACAGATGCGAGTCTTTTAAACATGAATGCATTAAAATCACAAAATAAAGCAGATTATTCTCCTGCATTTATGGATTCCGGATATTTCCTTAACAAATATATGCCGACAAAAGATAAAGTAACCAACTTGCCTGGAGCTTCTGAACTTAACTATAGACAAAACTATATTTTGATAAGACTAGCAGATACTTATTTAATGGAAGCAGAAGCTCTTAACGGAACTGGATCAAGAGCTCAGGCTTTATTAGATGCTGTTAGATCAAGGGTCGGATTACCGTCTGTTCCTGTAACATTGCAGGCTGTAAAAGATGAAAGAAGAAGAGAACTAATTGGCGAAGGACACAGATTCTTCGATTTGGTAAGATGGGGAGAAGCGTCTTCAAAACTTGCATTCAAAGGTTTTGTTACAGGTAAAAATGAAATCATGCCAATTCCTTATTCGGAGTTGTCTGGAACTATTTTAAAACAAAATCCTCACTATTAATTTTCTAATTATGAACAAATATTTAAAACATACAATTTTTTTAGGGTTATCATTATTTGCAGTATCATGTGTCCCAGATAGTGTTGATGGCGACGGCAATGGCCTGACTCCGACCAATTCCGATGCATCATTTACAGTTACGAAAACTTCGGAAAACCATTATAAACTGGCTTCTTCTAATAATAACTATATCTCATCCAAATGGAATTTAGACGATGGAGGCGGATTTGGCACTGGACCAAATACTTATGATATTTTTATTCCCGATGAAGGAACTTATAACATTCAGCACCAGATAATTGGTCAAGGTGGTTTGGTTGGTGGCACCGCCAGTCAAACAATTAAGGTTGATAAAGCTGACCCGGCTGCTGGTAACATGATCCTGGGAGGAAAATTTACAGATGCAGCAGATGTAGCAAAATGGTCTATGGCTTTCCCAAATCCTTCAGGAACTGCACTATGGACTTTTGCTGATGGAAAAGCAACTTTTGTTGCTAAAGGCTGGGAAAGAAATGTATTATATCAGGCTGTGAATGTTGTAGAAGGCAGAACTTACAAAGCCGATGCTGTCGTAAGTTCCAAAGGTGTTTCTGATACCTGGTTTGAGATCTATGTAGGCTATGCAAAACCAACAGCCAACAATGATTATACTGGTGACGGCAACGATTCGACCTGGTTAAGAGGTATCAATACCTGGGCAGGAAGCGGAACTTCTGCTTTTACGGGCAAGATTTCTATTGTTGGTTCTGTTAATTCTAATAATCCGAACGGAACTTTCAAAGCTACAAAAACCGGTGTAGCATATTTTGCCATCAGATCTGGTGGTAATGATATGAAGGAAGGAATTTCTATTACCAATGTAGAATTCCGAGGCATTAACTAATTTTTTCTTATCATATTTCTTAGGTGAAAGAGGTCCTCAAAAACCTCTTTCATTTTTTATAACAAACTTGTCAATCTAATTTCATAAAAAAAGAAAGCTGTACTGGGAAATAAATATTCCATTACAATTTTCTTAAACGAAATAATGTTTGATATTAAAATTCTAATAAAATGTTCAAAAAATCATACCTATTACTTTTAGGAATCACAATCTTCTCACTTCTTTTCTGCCAAAGCAGTAATGTAGATGATTCACCTACCAATCCGCCAACAGATGGAGGAACGGACAACGGAAGTTACGCAAGCGGGAGTTTCTGGCTTACAAAAGCCGATGAATCCATCAAACTACAAAGACAAAGCAATATTATCTTCAACAACGCTTCTAATAATTATCAAACCTTGGATGTAGATGCTTCGCAGAAATATCAGACAATTGACGGTTTCGGATATACTTTAACAGGTGGAAGTGTTCAGGTAATCAACCAATTATCAGCAACAAAAAAAGAAGAATTATTACAGGATCTTTTTGCTGCAAAAGATAATTCTATAGGCATAAGTTATATCAGACTAAGTATTGGCGCATCAGATCTTAACAGCGATGTTTTTTCTTATGACGATATGCCGGCTGGTCAAACTGATGTTTCTCTTGCCAATTTTTCTTTGTCAAAAGACCAGGCATTGATTGATATGCTGAAAAAGATCTTAACCATCAATCCAAATATCAAAATTATGGCAACGCCTTGGTCGCCACCGGTTTGGATGAAGGATAATGGAAGTTCTGTTGGTGGCAGTCTTCAGCCGCAGTATTATAATGTCTATGCCCAGTATTTTGTAAAATATATCCAGGGGATGAAAGCGCAGGGAATTACCGTAGATGCTATCACGCCTCAAAATGAGCCTTTGCATCCGGGAAATAATCCAAGTTTATTAATGACAGCTCCTCAACAGGCAACTTTCATCAAAAATAACCTTGGTCCTGCTTTTCAGGCAGCAAATATCACCACGAAGATTGTCCTTTATGATCATAACTGTGACAAACCGGAATATCCAATGGAAATCCTGGCAGATGCAGACGCGGCAAAATATGTTGACGGATCGGCTTTCCACCTTTATGCAGGGAATATCTCGGTTTTAAGCAATGTTCATTTGGCTTATCCTGCTAAGAATCTTTATTTTACGGAACAATGGACAGGCTCAACATCATCTTTTTCTGATGATCTGATCTGGCATTCCAAGAATGTAATTATCGGTTCTATGAGAAACTGGAGCAAAATCGCTTTGGAATGGAATCTTGCAAACGATCCTCAATTTAATCCTCATACAAACGGAGGTTGTACACAATGCAAAGGTGCAATAACGGTTAGTACAAGCGAGGCTTTCACAAAAAATGTCGGCTATTACATCATTGCTCACGCATCCAAATTTGTTCCTCAAAACTCTCAGAGAATTGCTTCTACACAACCGGGGAATCTAAGTTCGGTAGCATTTGTAACACCAAACGGAAAAACTACACTTATTGTTCTGAATGAAGGTAACGCGGCAGAAAATTTCAATATTAAATTCAATGGAAAATCAGCAGCGGCATCATTACCAGCCAGAGCGGTGGCAACATTTGTATTTTAAATAAATTGATTTGAGTTAATTCTGAAACATAATCTATGACATTCAATAAAATTAAAATTTCATCGGCTTTAGTATTGGTTTCGATTATCAGTATTTCTTGTCTCAATCAAAAAAATACTGACAAAGGAAAACTCGTTTTTCAGGATGAATTCAGTTATAAAGGTTTGCCGGACTCTTCCAAATGGGAATTTGAAGTTGGCGGCGACGGTTTCGGGAATAATGAACTTCAGTTCTATACAAAAAACAGAACCGAAAATGCAAGGGTTGAAAATGGTATTCTAACCATCGAAGCCCGGAAGGAAAAATGGGAGAAAAACAATTATACATCGGCCAAATTAATCACCAAAAATACGTTTCCATTCCAATACGGAACTGTTGAAGTGAGAGCTAAATTACCAAAAGGAAAAGGAACCTGGCCTGCCATCTGGATGCTCAGTCAAAATATAAAAGAATGGCCGGATGATGGCGAGATCGATATTATGGAACACGTTGGCTACAATGAAGGTTATGTTCACGGATCGGTTCACACCAAGAAGTATAATCACATCATCGGGACTCAAAAAACGGATACCATCATCATCAAGGATGCGACTGAAAATTTCCACGTCTACAGAGCCGACTGGACACCGGAGAAAATAGAAATGTTTGTGGATGATGAAAAATATTTTACTTACCTCAAAACCGAAAAAGAATATGAAGCCTGGCCATTTGACCAGCCATTTTATTTAATCCTGAATCAGGCAGTAGGAGGGAACTGGGGCGGCAAAGAAGGTGTGGATGAAAAAATATATCCACAAAAATTTCTGATAGACTATGTCAGGATTTATAAAAAATAATTAATAAAAAGATGTCAATATTTTGATATCA
The DNA here is from genome assembly GCF_042695135.1 of Epilithonimonas sp. UC225_85. Classification (GTDB taxonomy): domain Bacteria; phylum Bacteroidota; class Bacteroidia; order Flavobacteriales; family Weeksellaceae; genus Epilithonimonas. The sequence goes on along the minus strand of NZ_CP170547.1, from coordinate 2,327,162 downwards.
AATTCTTAAGATAAAAATGAAAAAGACAATTATTTTATTTGCTGCTTTATCAATTGGCACAAATACGAATGCACAGAATTACTGGAAAAAAGGGATGAAGCAAGGAAAAGTGATTCTTACTTCGCAAAAAAATAATGAGAAATTTGCCAAAAAAGCCAACGCTGTTTTTACAGATTTTCCTCAGCCAAAAGAAACTGATGTCTGTGTTTTTGTAGATCCGGATTTCAAATATCAAAAATTAATAGGAATTGGCGGCGCAATTACAGACGCATCAGCTGAGGTTTTTGCAAAGATTCCAAAAGAAAAGCAGGAAGAATTTATCGAGGCTTATTATGGAAAATCGGGGATAGGGTATAACGTTATCAGAACCAATATGAACTCCTGCGATTTCTCCAGCGATAGTTATACCTATGTCAAAGACAATGACGAATCTCTGAATTCATTCGACGTAAAACACGATGAACAGTACAAAATACCTTTGATAAAGTTGGCTCAGAAAGTAATTGATCCGAAGGATTTCAGATTTTATTTCAGTCCGTGGAGTCCGCCGGCGTGGATGAAAACCAATAATAATATGCTGAAAGGCGGAAAATTGCTGGAAAAATATTATCAGATTTGGGCAAATTATTATGTTAAGTTCATTCAGGAGTATGAGAAAAGAAATATTCCGGTTTGGGGATTATCGATACAAAATGAGCCAATGGCAACTCAAACCTGGGAATCTTGTTTATACACAGCGGATGACGAAGCCAAATTCCTGAAAGAAAACCTGGGTCCAACCTTGTGGAAAAACCATTATAAAGATAAAAAAGTAATCATCTGGGATCACAATAGAGATTTGATGTATCAAAGAGCAACCACAACTTTACAAGATCCGGAAACGTCCAAATATGCGTCCGGAATTGGTTATCACTGGTACGAAACCTGGAATAATAAATCTCAACTATTTGATAATCTGGCTGAAACGCATTTGGCTTTCCCGGACAAATTTTTGATTTTCACAGAAGGCTGCAAGGAACAATTTGATTTTTCAAAAATCTATGATGTGAGTTTAGGAGAATTATATGGTCGTAATATAATCAACGATTTCAACAAAGGAACCTCTGCCTGGACGGACTGGAACATTCTTCTGGATGAAAAAGGCGGGCCAAATCATGTCGGGAATTTCTGTTTTGCCCCGGTAATTTATGATACAAAAACAAAAGAACTGCATTATACTTACGAATATTATTACATCGGGCATATTTCCAAATATGTAAAACCAAATGCACAGCGTGTCGGAACATCCACTAATAAGGATTTTTTACTGTCTACGAGCTTCCTGAACGAGAGTGGGGAACTGGTAGTGGTCGTGATGAACGAAGGTGATGCGGATACAGATTTCAATCTTTGGATCGAAGGAAAATCTTCAAAATTAGCTGCACCAGCACATTCTATCCAGACTATAATTTTATAGTTATATATTATTTTCAAAGGGACAGCAGCTAATTTTTAGCTGCTGTTTTATTTTTACAAAATTGATATAATAATTTTTTATCAACTCTTATTTTAATTTACTTTCAATCATTTTGCAATCTGCCGGATTTAGTCTTTGGCCTTTAGAATAATTGATGGCTTGCGGAGATGAATAAACTAACTTTGAAGAACCTGGATCGGCATAATCGCCAATACCTTCCAGCAAAACGCCGCTGTCCTGCAAGAAATAGATTTCTCTTTCGCTTGTAGCACCTTCAGAGGCAAATTTATAATTTAGTTTTAACGTATCACCGGCAATTTTTCCTGTGATATCTCCGGAATTAGAATCTTTTTCAAAGTTTTTATATTTCAGTTTACCGGAAACATTTCCGCTGGTAATTTTATAAGACAAAAACACAGAATCTTTTCCAATCACATTCATATAACAATAATCAACGTTTTCTTTTTCAGAAATTTGATTGGGATCTTCGGAAACGGCTAAAGTGTCAGGTTTTCTGTTTTCGACATTCATTTGTTTGCCGTCATTTTTTTCGCACGAGCAGATCATCAGCAATGTTCCCGAGAGAATTAAAAAAGCATTTTTCATAATTATTCAATTTGATATAAACATAGGTTAGAAAATATTATACCAGATTGATTTTTAGCGAAATGTAAGGAACATTAAAGTCTTAAATCAATAATTATAAAAAGTCCTATAATTTATATTATGTTAAATAGGATATATAACGTAAATCTAATCAGTGTATTATTAAATATGATATTTTGAGGGATAACTTAATTATTCAATCCTGAAATCTACCAGAGAATCAAGCTTCGGGAATTTCTTCAGAGATATGAATTTACGGTCTGTACAGTCGATTTCTTTCCAGCCTTTCTTATGGCTAAGATCACCGACTTCAACGACGTATGGCTGGTAAGTCAGATTTTTGGTATCATCTAAAATTTCTCTGTATTGTACAGCGATGTCCATAATGCATTCAAATTCTGTATTGAGCTTTACATTTCTGTAAATCAAATCAAAATGAGTTTCTTTATTCTGCGGAATGTCAAAATAAGTTTCGTAGCTCAGCGTATCGCCTTTAAGAACCGAAATGGCCTTCAAAGCAAAATATAAAGCCTGTGTGTAAAATTCTCGCGTTTTTTTTCTTTCAAGATCATTTTCATAAAATCCACCTTCAAATAATATTGCAGGGATTCCAGACTTCATAAAATTATCGCCGCTGGATGTTGGATAAAATTCGTCTGTATATTTTGCAATTCTGTTCGGTAAAATCTGTTTCATCTGCATATAAATAGCAGCAATTACAGCCATACTTTTTTTCCTGTTCTCGGTAATATCTCTTTCCTGATTTTCCGACGGCGACAGAAAAGATAACGTTGCCGGATGAATGCCGTCTGTTGTGAAAATAGTTCTTTGATCGTGGAGATTCAGCAAATAATTATAATTTCCTTCCAGTACAACAGATTTCAGAACCCGCATCTCATTACTTGAGTTTCTGATGAAATCTCTGTTGATATCAATATCATAGGCATTCCTTCTTGTCCAAGCTTCGGAACCATCAGGATTTAACATAAAAATGAAGTCTAACTGAATAAGTTCAAATAACTTTTCTTTCAGCTCCGGATGCTTTTCAAATATAGAAAGTATATCCAGCATTGCCAAGGTTGCAGTGGATTCATTTCCATGCATTTGTGACCAGGCTGCAACTTTAATATTTCCATTTCCCAAGGTTAGCATATAAATAGGTTTCCCCAAACTCGATTTTCCTATCTCTTTTATATAATCGCTGTAATTGTCCTGTAAGTAAGAAAATAATTTTTCCGGGGAAATATAGCGATCTGGGAAGTTTACATTTTGGAAATATGGAAAACTGAAATTCATTTTATTCTAAATTAATTTGTCACAAAAATAACATTTAATCTCAAATAAGTCTTGTTACATTTGTAAAATGTTTAAACAATCCAAAATGTCACTTTGTCTGTTAATTATTTTGTGGATTGATATATTTTCAATTTAATTTTATAAATTACATAATATCAGTAATTTATATAATTTAAGTAAAGTTTAATTTTAAATTTGCTTTAATATGGTATTTTGTATATTTCTTCCGTTTGTTCATCAAAACATTAAACGTGATTTGATCGGTTAATACAGGTTTTTTACAAATGTATAAACGCTTAATTCATAATAATTTCCCTATTTTTGTCATAATTACTAACAAATGAGCAACGAGGTTTTATTCCTATCCGGATTTTTAATATTTATCGTCACACTACTTCTACTCGATTTAGGAATTTTTAATAAAAAAGATTCAGCAGTATCTTTGAAACAGGCAGGATTGATGAGTATTTTCATTGTCCTTTTATCTTTAGGATTTTATATACTACTCACCTATTACGGCCACCTTATCCACGGGATAGACAGCGTGGAAAAATTGCAGGAAATTATTACAAAACATAAACATCCTGTCAGGATCATCCCAAACAACCTGGATCATAGCATTATGCTTTATGACAAAAATTTGGGTCTGGAATTTTTAACTGGTTATCTTGTAGAATATGCGCTTTCTATTGATAATATATTTGTAATTCTATTAGTTTTCAGTGGTTTTGGTGTAGCACCGCGTAATTATCATCGGGTTCTATTTTGGGGGATTTTTGGGGCTATTGTGATGAGATTCTTATTCATATTTATAGGTGCTGCACTTATCCAAAAGTTTGAATGGATTATGTATGTCTTTGGAACCTTCCTAATATATACAGGAATCAAAATGTTTATTGAGAGGAATAAAGAAGACGAAATCGATCCGCAGCACCATCCTGTAGTGAAATTTGCTCAGAAGCATTTCAAAGTTCATAACCAGTTTGTAGGCAAAAAGTTTTTTGTGGTTATCGATGGAATCAAAAAAATAACGCCTTTATTTTTGGTTTTGATTATTGTAGAATTCACAGATTTGATCTTCGCAGTTGATAGTATTCCGGCAATATTTTCAATAACTAAGGATCCTTATATCGTATTCTTTTCTAACATATTTGCCATTATCGGACTCAGATCTATGTTCTTTTTATTGGCTGGAATTGTGGATAAGTTCCGATTCCTGAAGGTTGGTCTGGCAGTGTTACTTACATTTATTGGTCTTAAAATGATTTTCCATCATTATTTAGATGATATTGGATTCGGGACTTCGCATTCGTTGATTGTTATTATATCGATCTTATTTTTAAGCATTGCAATTTCGCTTCTGTTTCCGGAAAAGAAAGTCCGTAAAGTTGAGTCTTAAACTTGCTGAAAAACAAAATGAAAACGTTGATAGCCATTTTATTTTCTTTAAACATTTACAGTCAAAATTGTAATTGTGAAAGCAAGCCCGAACTGAAGAAAATCATCTCTTGCAAAAAGGAAAAGTTTTCAAATGGTTCAACATTATCTTGGCAATTTGATTGTAATTCTTCCAGACTAATATTCCAAAACGGAAAAATTAAGAAGACAATTTTTGTATTGGAAAGTGATCTTATGGACTTCACAGGAAGGCTTGGTTATTCCAATTGGAAAGAGTATAACACTACATTTCTTATAGAAAACAGACCAGTTTCGGGTTGTTGTGACCCCTCAGAATTTATTTTATTCGACAAAAATTCCGGGAATATTGTAAAAGAATTGGGTACTTATTTGTATCAGTATAATAAAAGAGAAGATAGAAAATTTATAATTACACTGAGTGGATTTGATACAATTTACGTGACTGATTTACTCACAACTAAGATCAAAAAGATCAAAATTACTTCGGGCAGATTAGAAAATACACTTAAAAATACTAAGTTTCTATTCGCAAACGAACTCTTCCAAGAGCCAGTAGTTACAAATAGATTCGTTGTTTTAAAATATAAATACAAGAATAGCAAACATGATAATTGGAAGGTATCCACAATTAAAATTGATTTAAATAAAGGTTTATTATTCCACATATGTTATTGTCACTATCAAAGTTTTCCACAATTAATTATTAAATAAATTATAAAGCACTGATATAAAGACTTTTATTATTAATCTATATAATTTTACAAAAGTAAATTAAATCAGTTACAAATGTAATATCGATTAATTTAAATTTTATTACATTTGTGAAATGGAATTTAATGATAGAATTACAAAAGTAATCGAATATTCAGAGCTTACGCCGGCAGAATTTGCTGAAGAGATTGGTGTGCAGCGTTCTAGTATTTCTCATATTATTTCTGGCAGGAATAAACCTTCTCTTGATTTCATTACCAAGATAAAATCTGCATTTCCAAAATTCGAATGGGATTGGCTGATCAATGGTGAAGGCGAAATGCTGATCCAGGAAAAGACTGCTGAAACAATCGAGGAAAAAACTGAAACTGTAGAAAAGAAAAAACCATCATTACCGGATTTATTTTCTTTGATAGATGATGAGAATTTTGGAAAAGAAGATTCAACTGATAATTCTGTGAAAAATGACAATGTTCGAGAATCCGATATTTCTTATCCCAAGTCAGAAAAAAATATTTTATCCAATTCTCAGCCATTAGAAAAAACAGTTCAAAAACAAGAATCAAAAACCAAAAATGTCAAAAGAATTGTTTTCTTTTATGAAGACGGAACTTTTGAGACTTATGAAAATTGATTACTTTTATACTTCATATCTGGCCTTATAGTTCAACGGATAGAATAGAAGTTTCCTAAACTTTAGATCCAAGTTCGATTCTTGGTAAGGTCACTCATATTCAAAATTTATAAATCTTATCTTTGCAAAAAATTTCTTTTGAAAGATATTCTTCTTATCACGCCTCCTTTTACGCAACTCAACACACCATATCCTGCGACGGCTTATATCAAAGGTTTCCTGAATACCAAAAATATATCAAGCTATCAGATCGATTTGGGAATTGAAGTGATTTTGCAGTTATTTTCAAAAGAAGGCATTCAGAAAGTTTTTTCTAAAGAATTTGATCTTAAAAATAGTTCTGAAAACTCCCAACGCATTTTCGCATTACGAGATGAATATACAAAAACTATAGATCAGGTAGTTCTATTTCTTCAAAACAAAAATCCAACTTTAGCGAGACAGATTTGCTCCATGAATTTCCTGCCTGAAGCTTCACGATTCAACCAGTTGGATGATATGGAATTTGCGTTCGGAAATATGGGTTTGCAGGACAAAGCGAAACATCTGGCCACTTTATATCTCGAAGATCTTTCCGATTATATTGTAGAAAATGTGGATTCTGATTTTGGTTTTAGCAGATATGCGGAACGTTTGGGGAAAAGTGCCAATTCGTTTGATGAATTATATTTTAAACTAAATGATAGTCAAACTTTTATTGATGATATCACTTTGAAGATTCTTAAAGAAAAATTAGAATTGCTTCAGCCAAAATTGGTTTGTTTTTCAGTTCCGTTTCCGGGTAATTTATATTCTGCTTTCCGATGTGCAAAGTTCATAAAAGAAAATTATCCACAAATTAAAACTGCGATGGGTGGCGGCTTTCCGAACACCGAATTAAGAGAAGTTAAAGATAAAAGAGTTTTTGAATTCTTCGATTTTATTACTTTAGATGACGGTGAGTTACCTCTTGAACTCGTCTATCAAAACATATGTGAGGCTGAGGTGGTTTACACTGAGCAAAGTCGAAGTGAAGCCATATATAAGAGAACATTCCTTATTGAAAACGGAGAAGTTACTTATAAAAATAACTCTACAAAAAATGATTACAAACAAGTGCAGGTTGGAACGCCGGATTATTCCGATTTGCAATTAGACAAATATATTTCAGTCATTGAAATTGCCAATCCAATGCACAGTTTGTGGAGCGACGGCCGATGGAACAAGCTCACAATGGCGCACGGCTGCTATTGGGGGAAATGTACTTTCTGTGATATTTCTCTCGATTACATCAGACTTTACGAACCGGTTTCTGCCAAAATATTGGTTGACCGAATGGAAGAATTGATCGCCAAAACAGGCGAAACTGGATTTCATTTTGTGGATGAAGCCGCACCACCAGCCTTGATGCGTGAAGTAGCGCTGGAAATCCTAAGACGAAATCTCGTTGTAACCTGGTGGACAAATATCCGTTTTGAGAAAAGTTTCACTCAAGATCTTTGTTTTTTGTTGAAAATTTCCGGTTGTGTAGCTGTTTCCGGTGGATTGGAAGTCGCGAGTGACCGATTATTAAAATTAATTGATAAGGGCGTTTCCGTAGATCAGGTTGCAAGAGTCACAAGAAATTTTACCGAATCTGGAATTATGGTTCACGCCTATTTGATGTATGGCTACCCGACTCAGACGATTCAGGAAACGGTGGATTCTTTGGAAATGGTTCGTCAGCTTTTTGAAATGGGAATTTTACAAAGTGGATTTTGGCATCAGTTTGCGATGACAGCGCACTCACCTGTCGGAATCAATCCTGAGGAATATGGTGTGATTCCTGTGAAGCAAGAAATTTTGTTCGCTAATAATGATATTGATTTTACAGATAAAACAGGAATCGATCACAGCAAATTTAGTTTTGGTTTGAAGAAATCGTTGTTCAATTATATGCACGGAATTAATTTTGAAATGCCGTTGCAAAGTTGGTTTGACTTTAAAATTCCGAGAACGACGATCCATCCGGATTATATTCATGATTCGCTTTTGGAGGATGATAATTTTACTTTTAAACCGAATTCGAAAGTGGTTTTCCTAGAGAAAAATGTGATTGCAGAAGATTATATTAAAACTAAAAAAGGAAATTCCTGGGAATTAACACAACTTACTTTTCATCTAAAAACCAATATTTTAAAAATTGAGTTAGATAAAGAAAAAGCATATTGGCTGATTAATACTCTCAACGAAAACTCAATTGAAAATGGAAAGAAATTGAGTTTAGCGCAGCTTAAAACTGATTTTGAAAATGGCTTTGAAGATTTTGAATTGTTCTGGTTTTCGAAACCGATTCAGCAATTGAAGGAAAATGGTGTGATTTTGAGTTTTTAGTAAAAGACAAAATAATGTTCTTAAGTAGACTGTTGTTTTATGCCGAATCTGCAGCCCGACTTGAGTGGAGCTCTTTTTCTGTCATTGCGAGAGGGAAATGTTCAACAGATTGCTTCACCTTGTTCGCAATGACAGAAAAAAGCGGGAACGGAAGGCGGATTAAGCTGCCCAAATAAATAATTCTTAAATATTTTGAAAACAAAAAATCCCGAAAAGCAATTTTCGGGATTTTGATTTATATGATTTGGAATGTTACTCGCAAAGAATAATTCCTTTATCATTGTTGAATTCTAAAACACCACTTTTGATCTCGTAAGAGTAAGCGCTTTTAGTTTCTGTTTCTTTGGTAAGATATTTTTCGAAAGAACCATTGACTTTATCAGTATAGATCTTCACTTTGCCACCAACCAAAGCAGAAACGATCGCCGCGTGATTTTTAAAGATTTGGAATTGCCCGCTTTTTCCTGGAAGAAGAACAGATTCTACCTCGCCATCGAAGATCACAAATTCCGGAGTTAAAATTTTTATATTCATTTTTATGAAATTATAGATTGTAGATTTTAAATTATAAATTATTGCAATTCAATCTAAAATCTAAAATTTAACATTTAACATTTCTTAAGCGTTTTCAGCTAACAATTTTTGTCCTGCTGCGATAGCTTCTTCGATAGTTCCTTTCAAGTTGAAAGCAGATTCAGGATATTGATCCAATTCTCCATCGATGATCATATTAAATCCTTTGATGGTGTCCTTGATGTCTACCAATGATCCTTTAAGACCTGTAAACTGCTCAGCAACGTGGAAAGGCTGAGACAAGAATCTCTGAACTTTTCTAGCTCTGTAAACTACCAATTTATCTTCTTCGGAAAGTTCTTCCATACCAAGGATCGCAATAATATCCTGCAATGCTTTGTATCTTTGAAGAATTTCTTTTACTCTTTGTGCACAGTCATAATGTTCGTCTCCAATAATTTCCGGAGCCAGGATTCTTGAAGTAGAAGCCAATGGATCTACCGCCGGGTAAATACCTAATGAAGCAATTTTTCTGTCCAATACTGTCGTTGCATCCAAGTGGGCAAACGTTGTAGCCGGAGCTGGATCCGTTAAATCATCCGCAGGTACGTAAACCGCCTGTACTGAAGTAATGGAACCATTTTTTGTAGAAGTAATTCTCTCCTGCATTGCACCCATCTCAGATGCCAATGTCGGCTGATAACCTACCGCTGAAGGCATACGGCCAAGAAGTGCAGACACCTCAGAACCAGCCTGTGTAAAACGGAAGATGTTATCTACGAAGAACAATACATCTCTACCTTGTCCGCTTTCGCCACCATCTCTGTAATATTCTGCCAACGTCAAACCAGAAAGTGCTACTCTGGCTCTTGCTCCTGGCGGCTCATTCATCTGTCCGAAAACGAAAGCTGCTTTTGAATCTTTCATTTCTTCAAGATCAACTTTGGAAAGATCCCAGCCTCCATTTTCCATAGAGTGCATAAACTCGTCTCCGTATTTGATAATGCCTGACTCAAGCATCTCTCTCAAAAGGTCATTTCCTTCTCTTGTTCTTTCTCCTACTCCTGCGAATACGGAAAGTCCACCGTGACCTTTTGCGATATTGTTAATTAATTCCTGGATCAATACTGTTTTTCCAACACCTGCTCCACCAAACAATCCGATTTTACCACCTTTTGCATAAGGCTCGATAAGATCGATTACTTTGATACCAGTGAAAAGAACTTCTGCTGAAGTTGTCAGCTGGTCAAATTTTGGTGCTTCTCTGTGGATTGGCAAACCTCCTTCTCTTGACAAATTCGGAAGACCATCGATAGCATCACCTACAACATTGAATAGACGTCCGTTTACGCCTTCTCCAACCGGCATTGTGATCTGCTGACCAGTTCCTAGAACTTCCTGTCCTCTTTGTAGACCATCTGTAGCATCCATTGCGATACATCTTACAACGTCTTCGCCAATGTGCTGCTCAACCTCTAAAACAACTTTTTCTCCGTTTGTTTTAATGATTTCCAGAGCGTCATATATGTTTGGTAATTGTTCAACTTCATTAAAGACCACATCGATAACTGGTCCAATAATTTGTGAAATTTTTCCTTTAATTTGGTTTGCCATTACTAAATTTTTACTTGTGCGCAAAGATAATAAAACTTTGTAGAACTGCATTGTCAGAAAAAAAGATTTTTATCATATTTGCATGACAATTTCAGACACCAATTTTAGGTGTATTTTTAGCCGGGCAAAATTGATTACTTTTTGCCAAAAAATTTCAGCAATTGAAAATCATCAGCGATTTTAAAGATTATCACTCCAAAATACCTTTAGCATTATCATTAGGAATGTTTGACGGCGTTCATCTCGGGCATTTATCAATCATAAATACCTTAAATGAAATTGCCAAAAAGGAAGATTTGGAATCTGCAATACTCAGTTTTTGGCCGCATCCAAGAAAATTCCTTAATCCGGATGATGATGTGAAAATGCTTAATACACTGGAAGAAAAGCTGGAATTGCTGGAAAAAAGCGGAATCCAGAATTTATTTCTCAAAACTTTTGATGAAGAGTTTAGAAATTTGACTGGTTTTGAATTTTGTGAACAGGTTTTGGTTGACAAGCTGAATGTAAAACATATCACTATAGGGCACGATCATACTTTTGGAAAGAATAAAAGTGGAAATTTTGAATTGCTGAGATCTTTATCAGCTGAATTAGGCTTTAAGGTAAATCAATTGGAAGCAGTTCAAAAAAATGATTTGAACATCAGTTCTACAAAAATCAGAATTGCTTTGTCAGAAGGAAGAATCAGTGATGCAAACGAAATGCTTGGTTATCATTATCCATTAACCGGAAAAGTGATTCACGGAAAAAAATTGGGTAGGACGATTGGTTATCCGACAGCAAATATTGATGTTCCGATAAATAAACTGCTTCCTAAAAGTGGTGCTTACATCGTAGAAGTCTGGATAGAAAACACGTTCTACAAAGGAATGCTGAGCATCGGGACCAATCCGACAGTTGATAATGAAAATCAGACTTTACATACAGAAGTTTATATTCTGGATTTCGATCAGGATATTTATGATAAAGAAATCACTGTGAAATTCAGAGATTATCTTCACGACGAGATCAAGTTTGAAGGTTTGGAAAAACTGATCGAGAAATTGGATGAAGATAAAAGACTGACTGAGGAATTTCTTTTTTAACATAAAAAAATCCTCATTTAAATGAGGATCCAAATTCTATTTATAACCAATAATTTGATTTTCAGCGTCTAATACTTTTTCAACAAACTGCTTGAATTCAGTGTAAGATGATGCAGGAATATCTTCTAAACTTACATCTGATATTTTGGTAATCTTAAGCTGATTTGGTTTCAAAGTTTCAAAAGATAATTTGTAATGGTGATTTTTATAGTTGAACTCTGAATTTTCCGGAACCTCTACGAATTTCATTTTTTCGGGAATATTCAAAATTACTTCTTCACTGTATTTTTCCTGGTTTTCATAAGTAATGTATTTAATATCCGTTTTTCTGTTTTCCGATGCAATCAATTCTTTTGTATAAGATTTGGTCGTAAGCGGAATCTCCGTGATTTTCAAACTACCAACATTTTTTGGTTTTTCATTTACAAAAGAATTTAATTCAAATTCCAGTGGTTGTGAGGTCAGATCTTTATTTTTAAGAAACTTTACCGAATTCACTACGAAAATTTTATTAAGGTTTCTGGACAGATCCTCTTCCATCGAACTTTTTTTATCTTCTTCCGACGTCTCATTAAAAAACATATTGAAGTAAGATTTTCCTTCACCATAAATTTTATTAGTTGTCTTAAATTCTTTTTTATAATCAGAAATAGAAACTTCCGTATAAGCTTCCGTCTTGCTTTTAAAATTATTGTCTAATGTAATATCAAAAAGCTCGTTAGGTACTTTACTATTCGGAATTATATTCAGGCCTTTTGCTCCGTACAGACTTTTTACAAATGATTTGTAAGGTAAATATTTATCAGTCAGCTCAAGGAAATTTTCTTTTCCATCTATTCTTACTTTTACAATACAATGATTAAAATCCAGCACCGGCAATGCCAAATCATTCTTTGGATTGTTATTGGTGGAAACCAGAACGAGGTTACAATCGAGTCCTGCTTTTTGTCCCAAAACAACAAATAAAGTTGAAACATCCTTACAGTCTCCGAGTTTCGAAGTAATAGTTTTAGATGGTTTTTGTGGGATATATCCACTTTGGCGGAAATCTACAGAACTGTATTTTATGTTATTTTCTATAAAATTATAGATTTTTTCGGCCTTCTGTTCTTCCGTCAAGTTAGTTGCACCCTGAGGGAAAATTTCATTAAATGTTTTCTGAGTTGTTGCATCAAAAACCATTACTTTTTTCACAAGGTCAGAATACCATTTTGCAATTTCATCCCAGTTTTTGATTGATGCTATAGTAACAGACTGGGTAATATCTCCGTAAGGTTTGGCGAAATTTTCAGTTGAATAAATTGGTAGAAGATCCTTTGCTATCCAAGTGTTTATAACACTCTCTCCTACTGTTTTTGAGGTAACTTTAAGAGTATTATTATTGTTATAAATCTCAAATTTTTTATCTTTTGGAGTAATAACAATGAATTTTGATTCCACTACAGGATAATAATTATTAAAATATGAGGCCAGATTAAAATCTCTGGAGAATCTACCCGAATTTCTGACGATCTCATCTGACTGGATGACAAGAACATCGCCAATTTGCAGATTAGAAAATACAGTTGTGTTGCCAGACCTCTCGCCTGGAACAATGCTTCCATTTGGTTTCAGTATTTCGCTTTTCAGTACATTATCCTGGTAACCGAAATTATATTCCTTCATTTCTTCAATACCTTTCTCAGAAAGAATTTCGTAGAGGTAAGTCATTTTTTTCTTGTAACCACCATCGGGAAAAACGTTTACAATATATTCATCTAAAAGAATTGCAACGCCTGTTTCATTTTTGACTTTATTTTTGCGTTCATTTCCCAATTTGTACAGATCTTTATAGGCAACGCTTGTAATAGGATCTTCTTTTTTAGTAAGATCTTCCAAAAGCGTTATGGCTTTGGAATTGTTAAAATTAAATTCTAAAGATTTTTTAAGATCAGAAATCGCCAGATCAGTCTTTTTCAGATTGCTGTTTGCAATTGCTCGGGAATTGTAAAGCTGTGCAGAATAAGGATAATTAGCAATTGCGTCATCAATTATTGCAATAGCTTCGGTATATTTTTGTTCGTTTAATAATTGCTGATAATAATAGGATTTAATATAATTGGAATCAGGATATAGAGAAATTAATTTTTTTATAACGACTTCAGCCTCCTCATTTTTTTTATTCTTAATCAGATTATTATACAAAGCTATTGCAATAGTCAGATCATAATTATTATTGAGATACTCTTTTAGTTTCTTCTCGGTAGATTTTTCACTATTATTGAAAGTATCGTAAACAGGCGCAAATAATGAAAAATACAGATCATTGTTGTAACTAACCCTGTTCACATCTTCCAGATTAATAAACATCTGCGTAATATCCGATCTTCTGGCAGCTAATAGAAAGTCATAAAGGTTTGTAAAAATTTCTGCTTTTGTTTTTGAAGTTAATTCACGGTATTTTTCAAGCTCAGAAATTTCTACACTTTTTATCCAGTTGTCATCCGTGATTTTAATGATATTGACGATATAATAACCGGGATCATTTATTTCTAAATTTTTAATAATCTCTGCATTTTTTTCAGCCTGTTTTGTCTGTTCATTATAGTCTATCTCAATATATTTTATAAGACTCGAATTCGGATATGTGGCCAAAAGAGAATCCAATAGAATTTTAGCATCCTCATCTTTTTTTACAGCCAGCAGTCCTTTTAGTAACAATATTTTGTTGAGTATATTTTTAGGATCATTTTTTATTTTATCTCTAAAAAAAGTTTCGTAATGGTAAGGAATCACTTCTGAAGGAGTATCCTGAGAGATATTTTTAGAATAGTCCTGATAAGTATCAGAATATCTGAGATCTTCTAATGGCTTTAGTTTCTCATCGAAGAATTGCGCCGAGAAACTTTTATAGGAATCTGTATTTAAACCTATTTTCAAAAGTATTCTGTTAATTCCTGCTTTTAATTTTAACTTTACTAATGAAGCATTACCTAGTTTTCCGTCCGCTTCTGAAACTGATAATACTTCAGAATTATTGAGAAAAACTTTATAATCACCAAGAGCCGATGTTTCCAGAATGACGGTTCTTTCCGTTGGGTTATCTATAAAACTCTGAGCATAAATGATTCCCTGTCCATATTCCCTTTCATTATAGAAAAAATGATAACCTAAATTTTGATATGATTTCTGATTATACCAGGTTACTTTACCATTTTTATTTGTATCAAATAATTTGTCATTTTTAGGATAAGTTTCCGGCTCGTATTCAATGTCAATTCCGCTTCCGTTCAGGTTTTCAAAAACGCCGCAAAACTGCCATTTATCAATATTTTTAAGCTTGGAAGCGGATTTTTTATAATCTTCCGTATTTCCGAAATACAGATCTAGCGTAGCCTTGGCAGAAATTACGTAAGGTTCATTACCATAATCTTTATGATTGGCTAATGTGTTTATTTTTTTTAATGAGTAAGAATCTCTTCCGGTTTCTTCACCTTTTCCAAGAAACATTGGGGTTGTCATTAATGGATACAAATATGCTTTGTCCGGAGATAAATTCACAAAATTATCTACAAAACTGTTATCAAATGACGATTGTCCCTCTTCCAACGATAAAAAACCATCCAAAAGTAAAACATCAATATTGGTTTTCTTTTGATTTTCAAGCGTTTTACTGAATAATTTGCGAGCTTCGCTTCTGTTATTTTTTAAAAGAAGATCCCAGACTTTGGATTCGCTGGATTGAGAAAATAAAAAATTAGCAGAGAGAAGAAAGAATAGAATTTTAGTTTTCATGGAAGGTTTTGGTTATCAGTAATTTATTAAAATCTGACGAAAATAATAAAAAATTACCAAATAACAGCCCGTCTTGACAAAACAAAATAAAGATTATTTCAGAATTTCGTCCTTTAATTTTTTAGTCAAAGATTTAAAAACCAAATCGTAAGAATGATCGATCAGTTTGAAGATCAGATCTTGTTTTAGTCCTTCACAAATTACCGAATTCCAATGTGTTTTATTGAGATGAAAAGCACCATTGATTTGATGGTATTTTTCTCGTAATTCCTCGCTCCATTCGGGATCGGCTTTGGCAGAAAAAGTTGCAGGATGTGTTTCGATTGGAAGGAAGACAAATATTTTCCCGCCAACCTTGAAGACTAATGTTTCCTGATCGAAAGGAAAGGCTTCGGTAACTGCTTTTTTACTTAAACAATATTCGCGGATCTCTTCAACTTCCATAATTTAAATCTTTAAATTTCCAATCACACCTTCCTGTGTAACTTTATCAATAAAACCAGCTTCAAGACCAGATCTAGGATCAGTATTTTTATGTTCTATTATATTTTCACTCAAAGATAGTTTTTTTCGAAGTTTAGACATATTTAAAATTGTATCAAAATATACCCAAGTCGAAACGTTTTCTGACCAACTTTTACCAATATAATTTATAGTTATATTTCTTTTCACCAAATACTTTATTAAATTTTTAAGCTCTTCTGATTTAAAAAGATCTAAATCCATTTAATTAAAACTTAAAAGTATTCTTCGGTAATTCTTTGTTGATTTCTATTTTGTTGATAGTCATTACATAATCGCTGTCTTTTTTTGGCGAAGCAGATTCGATCCTGTAAGACATTAACAAATTTCCTACTTTTCTGTAATCAGAATAAGTCAGGATCTCGTCTTTTTTTATCTCACGAAAAAGCATATAACTTTTAGTATCAAAATAGTAAATCGTTTTGTTGACATTCTTGGTTAATTCAACCTTAAAATAATACAGCTCTCCTATTTTTTCTTTACCCAAAAATTTAGCCTCAAAACCTTTATTTTCCCAATCAATAAAGTCATTATCAAAGTTTTCCGGAATATAATCGTTGTATTGCTGAAGCTTATTCTGAGCATAATTCATTGCATAACCATTCTTACCATCATAACCTTCTACAGGCGTTTCTTTCCCCGCCACGACCATTGCGGTTTTGCTGAGATTCGGGCGCTGCTGATAGATTTTTATCGGGTATTCATCATTGACTCCCAAGGTTACACGTCCTTGAATCTGAACAGTATTCAAAAGTTTCCAGTTCGTAAGACCGCCAGAATTTTCGATGTTCTTATCGATGATCTCTTTGGCTGTTTGAGCATTGAGAAAAATAGAAAATATGATGGTAAATAATATGATAATTTTTTTCATTCAAAAATTTTAGGATTTCAAAGATAGGATTTTTCTAATGTTATAAACTTTCTGAAGAGATTAAAAATTACTAAAAAAGAGATTAATCATTTAGATCAATCGTTTTGCCTTTTCCAGATCTTCGGGCGTGTCGATTCCAACGCCAATGAAATCGGTTTCTATTAACTTGATTTTCATTCCGTTTTCCAAATATCGGATACATTCTATTTTCTCAGAAATCTCCAAAGGTGTCATTTCCAAAGAAGAAAATTTGATCAAAGCCTCTTTTCTGAAAGCATAAACGCCAATATGCTTGTAATACTTAACATTATAAGCTAATTCACGGTGAAAAGGAATTACGGAACGGCTGAAATACAAAGCGAAATCATTGTTATCTGTAATAACTTTGACATTATTCGGGTTCTGAATTTCTTCAGATTCTTTCAGCTGGATTTTAAGTGACGCCAAAGAAATTTCTTTCTTATCATCTTCTAGAAAGACATTAATCAATTGATTCAATGGTTCTTTTTTAAGGAAAGGTTCGTCACCTTGTACATTGATGACAATATCGCAATCAATTTTTTTTACTGCTTCTGCTATTCTGTCGCTTCCTGTTTCGTGCTCGCCCGTTATTACAGCTTTTCCACCGTTTTTTGAGATTTCATCAAGTATAATTTCGGAATCTGTCGCCACAAAAACTTCATCAAACAAACCCGTTTCCACAACATTTTGATAAGTAGTTGTGATAACGGTTTTATTGCCCAAAATTTCCATCAGCTTGCCTGGAAATCTGGTTGAATTGTAGCGGGCAGGAATGACTGCGATAACTTTCATATTTATATTAATTGAATAAAAAATGCAGCAATCATTATGTTCAATTGCTACATTATTATATTATCAAAATTTAGCTTAATGCGTTTAAAGCTTTCTCTAATTTTGGCAGACAATCTTTAATATCATCAAGTGAACATCCACCGACAGACGCTCTGAACCAAGGAACTAACTTATCATTACCAAACGCAGAGAACGGAACTAAGGCCATTCCAGCATTGTTAATCAGATAAAAAACAAGGTCTGTAGAATTTTCTAAAACTTTTCCGTCTGGAGTTGTTTTCCCAAGGTAATCCAATTTAATTGTAAGATAAAGAGCACCCATTGGCGAGATACTTTCTACGGCAAGACCTTTTGCTTTCAAATCCTGAATTCCGACGTGAAGTTCTTTTAAACTATTATTAAGTTTTCCTTTATAATCCTCCAGGAAATTATCAACTGAAGAATCATTAGCCAAAAACTCAGCAACCGCTTCTTGCTCCGGTTTTGGTGCCCAAGCTCCAACGTGAGTCAATAGCGCTTTCATTTTATCGATCACCAAACTTGGCCCAAATCCCCAACCAACTCTGACACCAGTTGCTGCAAAACATTTGGAAGTTCCGTCAACATAGATTGTGTAATCTTTCATTTCCGGGAATAGGCTTACCGGATTATAATGTTCTGAACCAAAAGTCAGCATTGCGTAGATCTGGTCATACATCAGATAAAGTGGTTTTTCATCTGCGCCTCTCCTTTTATTTTCTTCCAACACCAATTCACAAATATCAGACAATTGCTCTTTTGAGAACATTGTTCCAGTTGGATTAAGTGGAGAACATAGACAAAGCAAAACCGCACCTTCTAGATGTGGTCTCAGGTCATCGGCTGTGGGTAAAAAGTTATTAGATTCCTGAGTCTGGACTTCAATTGTGTTCGCGCTTGTAAGGTAAGAATAGTGGTTGTTATTCCAGGAAGGAATTGGGTAGATCACTTTGTCGCCTTCGTCAACGATTGTTTTAAAAACGGCATAGATCAAAGGTCTGGAACCAGCTGTTATCAAAACATCGTTTGCAGAATAATCAAGGTTCCAGCGTTTTTTTAGATCGTTACTCACTGAAGTTCTGAGAGACAACAAACCGTTTGCTGGCGGATAATTGGTAAGGTTATTCGTATAGGCTTTCTGGATTCCGTCTTTTAATTCCTGAGGAATCGGATAGATATTGGCATTAAGGTCGCCGATGGTAAGATTTGAGATTTGTGCACCTTTCGATTTCAGATCATTCACTTCATTTCCGATTTTGATGATCTCTGAACCAACTAGGTTAGATGCGAGTTTTGATACTTTCACTTTATTGATTTTAAATTATTATTCAGACTAAGGGGTCTGATTTTATTCTTTAATTAGGTTTACAAAGGTTTTAATTGCAGCAGAGTAATTCAGCTTAAACCAAAAAAGTTCTCAGAATTAAATGACTTTAATAATTGAGAACTTTATGTTAAAAATATTTGAAGTTATATTTTTACTTAATAAAAATTTTCAATTACAGATTCAGATCCTTCTTTACATTCTGAATTTTTTCTTCCAGTTTAGGTAGTCTTTCAACAAACTCTTGCTCAGAAGAAATTGAATCTTTTACAGAAACATAGAATTTGATCTTTGGCTCTGTTCCGGAAGGGCGCACGCAAACCTTGGTTCCATCCTGGGTGTAATAGATTAATACGTTAGATTTTGGAATATCGTCCATTACTTTTTTCTCATTCTTAGAAACTACAAAACAAGTTTGTTCTTTGAAATCCTTTACTTCTTCCACTGGTGATCCAGCGATTTCTTTTGGGGGATTTTCACGGAAATTTTTCATCATTTCCTGAATCTCTTCGGCACCGGTTCTACCCTTTCTCACGACATTGATCAAGCCTTCATAATACAATCCGACTTCTTTGTAGATGTCGATCATATATTGATAAACTGTCGTTCCATTGGCTTTACACCAGGCTGCAATCTCACAAGCAGTTAAAATAGAACCGCAAGAATCCTTGTCTCTCACGAAATCTCCTGTCATAAATCCGAAACTCTCTTCACCACCGCAAATGAATTTTTCCTGACCTTCAAAATCACGGATCATTTTTCCGATCCACTTGAAACCGGTCAATCCGACTTTGCAGTCAACACCGAATTTCTCCGCAACATCAAAGAAAATATCAGACGTCACGATTGTAGAACCAATAAATTCTTTTCCGGTAATTTTGCCGGCTTTTTTCCATTGATCAAGAATATAATAAGTCAGGATGGTATTACATTGGTTTCCGTTCAGGAGTTGAATTTCGCCTTCAAGATTTCTTACGGCAATTCCCAATCTGTCGCCGTCCGGATCCGTTCCGATAACGATGTCAGCGTTGGTAATTCTTGCCAAATCTGTTGCCATTTCCAAAGCAGCTGGCTCTTCAGGATTTGGAGATTTTACGGTTGGAAAATTCCCGCTCGGAATCATTTGTTCTGTAACAAGATCAACTTTGGTAAATCCAGCTTTTTTCAACGCTTTCGGAACGGTTGTGTAAGTGGTTCCGTGGATAGATGTGAAAACGATGTTAAGATTATCTCTTCCAACATTTTGATATAGTGAGTTTTCCATACAAGCATCCACGTAAACATCGTCTTGTTCTTCGCCAATCCATTCGATCAAATCATCATTTCCATTGAATTTGATATCTTCAAATTTGGTTGAATAAACTTCTCTGATGATATTTTCATCATCTGGTGGAACAATTTGCGCTCCATCATTCCAATAAACCTTGTAACCGTTATATTCCGGTGGATTGTGGGATGCTGTCAAAACGATTCCGGCATTGCATTTTTTATCACGAACAGTGAATGACAATTCTGGTGTTGGGCGGTGATCTTTGAACAACAGAACCTTGATTCCGTTAGCTGTCAAAACATCAGCCACCACTTTCCCGAATTCTCTAGAATTATTTCTGACATCATAAGCGATTGCCACTTTAATCTCCTCTCCGGAAAATTGCTGATGAAGATAATTTGCCAATCCTTGAGTAGCCTGGCCTAATGTATATTTATTAAGACGATTGGTTCCAACGCCCATCACGCCACGCATTCCACCAGTCCCGAATTCTAATTCTCTGTAAAAAGAATCTTCCAGATCCGGAGAATTGGAATCGATTAAAGTTTGAACAGCATTTCTGGTTTCTTCGTCAAATGTTTCGGAAAGCCAAAGTTTTGCTTTATCTAAAGTTGATATTGTATCTGACATTATTTGTAGTTTATTTTTTAATTAATTTTATTTCTATTTGACAATTTTATGTGAAAATAATTGATATAACTCCTATTAAAAGTATTAACAATATAAAAGTTATACATCCGAAGCTATTTCTCTTTTCTAATTTCTTAAAATTTTTAATAAATCTAATTGAAGTTTCATAATCTAAAAAGAAGCCTCTCCAATATAAATCAGTTTGTGACAGGCAATAAATACTATTTTTCGAATCTTTATATTTTATAAAACTAATATCTCTAAATGTTTCTTTATCTACATAAATCAACTTTTTAGAATAAATTAAATCGTCCAACTTTTTTTCAAATTCTCTAAATTGATTTTCAGA
Source organism: Epilithonimonas sp. UC225_85 (assembly GCF_042695135.1). Classification (GTDB taxonomy): domain Bacteria; phylum Bacteroidota; class Bacteroidia; order Flavobacteriales; family Weeksellaceae; genus Epilithonimonas. The sequence continues at coordinate 2,305,902 of NZ_CP170547.1, read as the reverse complement.
ATCAAATTTTTTTGTTTTTAAAACTTCAATCTCATTCATCTATTACATTCTATTCTAAAGAAAAAAGCTTTATAATTTAATTAATTTTTCTCTTTTCGATGGTTGCTTTTTCGGTGAGATTCACTTTTTTGGATGGATCACCGTAATATACCAATTTTGCGGTATTTTTAATTTTTCCTTTGATCTCTTCATCCACATTCAGTTCTGCATAATTGCCGTTCTCGGAATCAATTTCCAGATCTTTGATATACCAATAAGGTGAAATAATACTCGCCGTATCTCTGATGCTAAGCTTTGCTAAAGTCGTTTTTCCCAATAGATTAGCGCGGCTTTTGTTCAGCATTTCGATATTCGACTTTTCTGAAATCACTGAACCGATAAATTTAGCATTATCTTTCAAATGGAGGGAAAAATTTTCTACTTTCATCTGACTGGAGATATTAAGTTCCACAGAATCAGCTATTTTAATATCTTCGAAAGGATTTTTACCGTAAATCGTGATGTTATAGAAATCAACTTTATCTGTTGCACTTTTCTCTGTAATGGATAAGTTTTTGTCTTTAACTTCAATATTCAGATTTTCGAAGACATTGGGATAGGTTTCCACATTCACGAAATTGTGTGGACTTTGGATATAAAATACACGGAATTTTCCTTTCAAATCAAGTTTTGAAAACTCAGCCAACTCGACATCTTTCGATTGGATTTCACCTTTCGGAGTTACTTTTCCACAGGAAACGGCAGTGAGAATCAGAATTAAATAAAATAGATTTTTCATAAGATTATCGATTTACCAAATTAGAAAAATTATCTCATTTAAATTAATTCTTCAATATGATAATTCTTATGTTCACGGTTTGTTCGGATGATTAGTTCGCCTAAGAATCCAGCTACGAAAAGCAAACTTCCCATAATCATCATTGTCAAAGCAATGAAAAACCAGGGATTATTCGCAATCAGATTGCCATAAATTTTGAAGATATAAACATCAATCAGTTTTGAAAGTCCTAACCAGATTGCCGACAAAAATCCGATAATAAACATCAAAGTTCCAGCTGCACCAAAGAAATGCATCGGTCTTCCACCAAATCTGCTCACAAACCAAAGCGTTACCAAATCTAAGAAACCACGAACAAATCTTTCTGTCCCAAACTTCGAAGTTCCGTAAGGTCTTGCCTGATGCTGAACCGGTTTTTCAGTAATATTCCTGAAGCCCGCATTAGCTGCTAAGACCGGAATATAACGGTGCATATCGCCGTAAACATCGATGGATTTTACGACCTGTTTTTTGTAAGCTTTCAGTCCGCAGTTGAAATCGTGGAGCGAAACGCCGGACACTTTTCTAGCTGCAGAATTAAATAATTTTGATGGAATATTTTTGGTCATCACGTTATCAAAACGCTTCTTCTTCCAACCGGAAACGATGTCATAATTCCCTATTTTTACCATTTCGTAAAGTTCAGGAATCTCTTCCGGAAAGTCTTGTAAATCAGCGTCCATCGTAATGATAACATCACCATTCACTTTTTCAAAAGCAGCGTGAAGTGCCTGTGATTTTCCATAATTTTTCGAGAATTTAATCCCGTGAATCTGTGGATGCTGAATTTTCAGATTCTCGATGATGGACCAGGAAAGGTCGGTGCTTCCGTCATCGATGAACCAGACTTCGTATGACAGCTTGTTGGTCTGACAAACGGTATCGATCCTTGTGAACAGCTCTTCCAGAGAGTCTTGTTCGTTGAGTAATGGGATGATTATGGAGAGATTCATTGATGAATGTTAGAAGTTAAAGATAGAAATTTATTTGAAAAGTTGAATCTGCAGCCCGGCTTGAGTGGAAATCCTTTTTTGCATTGGCAAGAGCGTTGGCAAAAAAGATTGGGAACGGAAGACGGATAAAGCTGCCATAAATATTAATGTAATAATGTTACTCGTAGCGTTTTTTGTTCTTCAAAAACCCTGCGATGATAATAGACAAAAGTAAATAAAATAGTAAAAAGCCACCAAAAACAGCGGACATAAATTTGAAAGAAAAATAATTTCTGTTTTCCTTTTGCGCCATTTCTCTTGCCTGCTTTGCGCCGTTATAATTGTCTTCCAGTTCTTTTACCTTATTGCGGTCTTTTTGATTGAGAGCTTCACCTTTTAATTTAGCATAAGATTCATCAAGATTGTCAAGTTCTGTCTGAATATATTGATGATTGAGGAGATCTCTGGCGTCTGTATCTACATAATTGAGGAAAGCAAAAATTGAAAATACGGACAATAATCCTCCTGTAAAAAGCGTCAAAAAAGTTTGCTTAAAAGCCTGTGGATAAGTAATTAATCTGCCGACTCTTAACCAATAAGTTGAAGCAAAACCAGCCAAAACATATAAGAACGTCATCCCAAAAGCGTTGACCTGCATCGTGGTATTCCAATAATTAGCATTTGCGAAAAAATAATAGACGATGAAGAATACCAACATCGTAACAGCGTATAAAATAAAACCTATTTTTACAGGGTTTTTTGTCATAATTTTTATTTTTTAGATAAGAGAGTAAAGATTTAAAACTGACTATCAACAATCTAGAGTCTACTTGGTTTCTTTTCCCTCTTTTCTTTTTTCTTTTTTCTGAATTTTACTATATTTGCACCGGCAAGTCCTAAACAACCAGCTCCTGAGAACCCTCCAGGGTGGGAACGCAGCAAAGGTAATTGGTCGTAGCGGTGTGATTTAGGTAGCTTGCCATTTTTTATTTTTATAAGTTAAGAGATCAAGACGGTTTTAATTTTAAACTACTTGATCTCTTAATTTTTTTGTTTAGAAATCAAATTCCTGCCCTACTTCCGGTAATGTAAATTCGATATTCTTGTCAGAGAAAAACTTTTTCGCTTCTTCGTGATTGATCTCAATTGGAGGAAAAGTATCGAAATGACAACCGATCACTTTTGGTGTTTTCAATAATTCTGATGCTGCAAAAGCCGCTTTTCTAGGACACATCGTGTAATGTTTTCCAACTGGCAGAATCGACAAATCTAATTTCCCAAAAACCTGTGGAAACAAACTCATTTCAGCCGTCACACCCGTGTCTCCAGCTAAGTAAAGGTTTCTCCCGTCAGAAAATCTGAAAATGTATCCAGAAGCCGATCCGCCGTAAGAACCATCCGGAAAAGAGCTCGTATGCAATGCTGGAACCATTGAAATCTTCAAATCTTCAATCTTGGCAGAACCGCCGAAATTGATATCAATATTATTGGTATGTTTGAAATATCCACAAATTTCTGGCTGACCAATAACCGTTGCATCAGGGTGATTTTCTAGAACTTCTTTCACGTCTGCAATGTGATCGCCGTGTGCGTGCGTGATCAACACATAATCGATTTTTTGAGCGGTGATATCAAAACCAGATTTCTCTTTCTGATAGTTGTAGAAAGGGTCTGCAAGAATTGTTTTTCCGTTGTATGTGAACAAAAAACAGTTTTGTCCTAAGAATTTTATTTTCATTTATCTAGATTTATTAATTAAAATAATTAAGTCCAAAGGCTGTTAAAACTGCCATTAGGAAAGTCAATATTCCGACTTGTTTCAGATATTGGTCTAATTCTTTTGGTTCTTTAACGGCCATAATACTTCTCCTCAATTTAATGAATGGAAAAATAAGGACCATTACAATGAATGGATAGTATTTTCCTTTTGCCTGAAACCCGTTATACATCAAGAAACAAAGGATCAAGAGAATCGGTAATTGCAATAATACGATTTCGTAGATCATTGCTTTTTTAAATCCAAGTTTCAATGCAAAAGTTTTCTTACCGGATAATTCATCATTTACGATGTCTCTCATATTGTTCAGGTTAAGAACAGCCATACTCAGCATTCCGATTGATGTTGCAGGAAATAAAACATCCCAGCTGAATGATTTGGTGAACAGAAAATAACTGCCGCAAACCGAAACCAATCCGAAAAAGATGAATACGAAAATATCACCTAAACCTAAATATCCATAAGGTTTTTTGCCGACTGTATATCCAATTGCAGCTAAGATAGACGCAATTCCTAATCCGATAAAAATCCAGAATTCTTTTGTATAAGCCGGATAAAAAGTAACATACAACAAACCCACAGTTGCAGCAAATGATAAAATAGCTAATAAAATCATAGCATTTCGCATTTGGATCGCTGTAATTTTTCCGGAAGCAACCGCTCTTTGTTCTGCTTCCCCTATCCTGTTTTTGTCGGCTCCTTTGATGCCATCGCCGTAATCATTGGCAAAGTTGGATAATATCTGATAAAGTAAAGTAACCAGAAGGGCCAATGCAAAAATTTTCCAGTCCCAAGTTCCTCCAATTTCTGAAAGTCTCCATTTTGCGATGAAAGCTCCCATTATAATTCCGCTCAATGAGAGCGGTAAAGTTCTAAGCCTTGCAGCTTGTATCCAATGTTTCATTTATTTTTTTGTAAAAAGTAAAATGTATGATGTACAATGTAATTTTTTTAAATAAGATTAATCTTTTAATTTGTACTTGTGACATTTTACAGTATTAAGATATCCACTGATCGTCTCCAAAGTTAGGTTTACGCTTTTCTAAGAATGCGTTTCTTCCCTCTTTTGCTTCTTCTGTCATATAAGCCAAACGTGTTGCTTCTCCTGCAAAAATCTGCTGGCCAACCATTCCGTCGTCTGTAAGATTCATAGCAAACTTCAGCATTCTGATGGATGTTGGAGATTTTGCAAGGATTTCCTGCGCCCATTCGTAAGCGGTATCTTCTAGTTCTGCGTGAGGAATTACGGCGTTTACCATTCCCATTTCTTCAGCTTCTTTTGCGGAGTAATTTCTTCCTAAAAAGAAAATCTCTCTTGCTTTTTTCTGGCCTACCATTTTTGCCAAATAAGCAGAACCATAACCACCATCAAAGCTTGTTACGTCTGCATCGGTTTGTTTGAAAATAGCGTGTTCTTGACTTGCTAAAGTCAAATCACAAACTACGTGAAGCGAATGTCCGCCGCCAACAGCCCAGCCGTTTACAACAGCGATCACTGCTTTTGGCATAAAACGAATCAAACGCTGAACTTCCAGAATATTAAGGCGGTGTCTTCCATCTTCTCCAACATAACCCTGATGTCCACGCGCTTTCTGATCGCCACCGCTGCAGAATGCGTGACCGCCGTCTTTTGGGCTTGGACCTTCGCCTGTCAATAATACAACGCCGATGGAAGAATCTTCGTAAGCGTCGTAAAAAGCATCATATAATTCTGAGGTTGTTTTGGGGCGAAATGCATTGCGGACTTCGGGTCTGTTGATCGCGATTCTTGCAACGCCGTTGGATTTTTTATAAGTAATATCCTGATATTCTTTGACGGTTTTCCAATCTGCCATTTTTCTGAAAAATTTTGTGTGTAAATATAAGCAGAATTGATGGGCTTTCAAAGGAATTTTGATGCTGTTTCGCAGTTACCGAAATGTCAACCTAATAACTTGTTTGTAATTATGAGAGAGCGTGAATCTTGCGTCAGCGCGTAAGGGATAATAGCGGTTATCCTTTTTTTGCCTCGGGAAAAGCGTTGGCGGAAAAAGATAGTAGCGAATAGCCCGGCCCGCTTGTTTTGCTTGACTAAAAGAGTCCTTCGAGAGTCTTAGGATGATAAGCAAAACAAAGGGATACGCCCAAATAAAAAAGCCTCAGAAAAATCTGAAGCTTACAAATTATATGTTGAAATAATTATTCTACAACTTTGATAGCACTTGCCAAGAATCTGGTTTCGGTTTTCGGTTCCTTAATCGCATCAATTACTGACTGCGGTTTTTTAGCATCTTCTGCGTAATGCTGCAACTCTTTTACAGATGTTGTTTTGCTTTCTGCGCTGCCTTCCAACACGACAGTTTTACCTTCCAAAGCGGTTGGAACGAAGAATGCATAATCTTTCATCTTTACAAAAAATGTTTCTCCTGAATCTGTCGCGAGACTGATCCAGCAGCCTTTTTTAGGACAAACGCCGGTCACTTTTCCCTTCACAGAAGTTTTTGCAATTTTTGGATTTGATTTTAATTCTTTATTGAGTTCGTCCGGAGAAATGGCTTTTTTAACAGCTTTTGAGGAAACATCCTGACCGTAATATTCACCTACTTTGGCATCGCCCGCCGGTGGACCGGACTGTGCAAATGAAGAGACTGATAATCCGATCAATACGAATGCAAAAAGTATATTTTTCATAATTTAATATTTATTTTTTATGCTGTAAATTTAGAAAATTAAATTAATTGTAAAAAAATTAATTTTTGATGTAACGAAATGTATATTCTAATTGTCTCATTTATATAAATCCTATTATTATGAAAATAAAACTTTTATCTCTCGTTCTTTTGGCATCTGTCGGAAATTTTTCTTGTGTACAATCCAAAGGCGAAAACTCGAACGGTACAGATGTGATGTTCTCTCACCTGATTTCTGATTCAGGGAAAGGCGAAGTGATTGAAAAATCTTATGACATCAACTTTGATGAGTTGGAAATCTCCACTTCTCTGAACGCAGAAGTTTTCAAATCCGACAAAGAAAGAATCGTTGTGTATGCACCTTCTGATCTTATGAAATATGTGGTCGTAAAACAAAACGGTGGAAAAGTACAGGTGAAAATACAATCTGAAGGTTTGAAAAGTATTTCTACTGACCGAATCAAAGTTAAAGTTTATGCTAAAGATTTTGATCACCTGGCAGCGAATTCCAGCGGAAATATTTACCTGAAAGACAACTTCAGCTTTTCTGATCTTGATGTGAAAGTCTCCAGCTCCGGAACTATAAAAGGTAATATCAACGGCGGAAATATTAACATACAAGCTTCAAGTAGCGGAAATTATGAAGGTGAGGTTCTTGCGGACAGCCTGAATATGCAGAGTTCTTCCTCCGGCGGGATTGATATCAAAGGGAAATCTCAAAGTGTGAATATTCAGGCGTCTTCTTCGGGCGATGTAGATGCAGAAAATTTCACTGCAGAAAGTGCTGTTCTTGCAACCTCTTCTTCGGCAGATATTACGATTGGTGTTAGTAAAAGTGTAACTGCAAGTGCTTCTTCCAGTGGAGATATCCGCGTTATAAAAAGAGGAAGTCTGAATGAAGTGACCAAAAACGAAAGCAGTTCCGGATCTGTATCGATCCAGTAATCACAAATAATTTTTTTATCAGGATCGAGAATCAAAACAATTAAAAAAATGAAACTACTTAAAATTTATCTGACATTCGGTTTGATAATAGCAGCAACTGTTTGTAATGCTCAAAATAAGTTCAAGAATTTATTAAGTGACTTTCAGAAAATTTCCGGAAACTGGAAAGGTTCTTTGACCTATCTGGATTACTCATCAGGTAAGCCTTATACGATGCCATCGGACTTAGAAGTGAAAAGAATTGATGAAACAAACAAATTTTCATTTTCAAACATTTATCCAAATGAAAGAAATGCAAACTCTACAGATACCGTAAGTATCTCATCGGATGGGAAATACATTGATAAAGAACAGGTAAAATCAAGACGGAAACTTGCGAATGGCGATATTGAGATTATAACCGAAGAAACAGGAAAAGATGGTAATGATAACAAGCCTGCAACCATAAGACATACCTACACTTTTGGTAAAGACATTTTCAAAAAAAGAAAGGACGTGCAATTTGTTGGAGATAATCAGTGGATAAACAGGCACGTATATTCATACTCGAGAAATCCAAGTAATTAAAATAACACTTTTATATATTATTTTCTCAAAACGAAGAGATCCCGAATTTTTCGGGATCTCTTTTATATTATGATCAATTTCGATTAGTTGAATTTGATAATGCTTTCCATCTTTGCAGATTCTTCATTTACCAATTCGTCATCTACCAGGATTTTACCAGAGTGCTCATCAATAATAATTTTCTTTCTCTGAGCAATTTCCATCTGTTTCTGTGGCGGAATAGTGAAGAAAGATCCTTTTGGTGCTCCTCTTTCTAATCCTACAACGGCAAGACCAGTAGAAGATCCCTGACGGATTCTTTGGTAAGAAACCAACAATCTTGTATCAATCTTCTCAGCAAATTCTTTAGATTTTTCTAAAAGATAATCTTCTTCTTTCTGAGTTTCAGAAACCAGGTTTTCCAACTCATTTTTCTTATGAACCAAGTGATTTTTAAGTTCGTCAATTTTAGCATTAAGATCAGCCAAGGTTTCTTTTTTATGATCTATTTTACCACCGAATTCTTTGATTCTTTTTTCAGCCAATTGAATTTCTAATTCCTGATACTCAACCTCTTTTGCTAAAGCTTCGAATTCTTTGTTATTTCTAACGTTATCTTGCTGCGTTTTATATTTATCAATAAGTCCTTGAGCGCTTTTCATCAAATCTTTTTTCTCATTGATTTCTGCATTTTGCTCAGCAATTTCGGATTCGAATTTTTGGGCTCTTTTTTCAAGACCTTCAATTTCTATTTCAAGATCTTCTACTTCAATTGGCAATTCGCCTCTTGTGTTGCGGATCTCATCCAAACGGGAATCAATGATCTGCAAATCGTAAAGTGCTCTTAGTTTTTCTTCAACAGAAATTTCGTTTACTTTTTTATCAGCCATATCTATATAAAATAATTAACAGGATTTGTTTTCTTTGTCGTTTTTGCGATGGCAAATATAGTGAATTTTTCGGACAAAATTTCAAATAATTGTTGAGTTACAAATTGTTCCGATTCAAAATGTCCGATATCACAGATCAGCATTTTATCTTCCGCCAGAAAAAAATCGTGATATTTGACATCACCTGTGAGGTAAACATCACACTTTGAGGCTAGTGCAGATTTTATTCCGCTTGCTCCACTTCCGCCCAAAACGCCTACTCTTTTTATTTTTTTATTGATTAAAGAACTGTGTCTTATGACTTTAAGATTAAATTTTTCCTTTACAAAATTTAGAAAATTTTCCTCATTCATTTCTGTTTCCAAATCTCCGAATCTTCCCAAACCAGTATATTGGTTTTCATTATCCAGTGAAATTAATTGATAAGCAACTTCCTCATAAGGATGATTTTGTCTCATCGCAGAAAGGATTTGGTTTTTCTTGAAATCTTCAAAAATGACAGAAACTAAAACTTCATCAGCATTTTCTCTTTCGTTTTGATTTCCAACTTTCGGATTTGAACCTTCCAACGGGCGGAATGTTCCATTTCCATTGATGCTAAAACTGCACTCATCATAGAAACCGATATTTCCCGCTCCAGCTTGGAATAGAGTATTTTTCAAATTCTCAGCCGAATCAACCGGAACATACACTTCCAATTTTTTTAACTGATTCTGTTTCGGCATCAATATTTTCTGATTCTTCAGCTCAAGAACTTCACAAATTTTATAGTTAACTCCAAAATAATCATTATCAAAAGCTGTGTGAATCGCATAGATTGCAATTTTATTTTCTAAAGCTTTCAGAACTGCTTTTTCAACATAAGTCTTCCCTGTGATTGATTTTAAACCAGAGAAAATAATCGGATGAAAACAAACAATGAGATTGAAATTCTTTTCAATAGCCTCATCAATAACCGATTCCAGAGCATCGTGGGCAATCAATATTCCGGAGATTTCTCTTTCCTGATTTCCGCATAACAAACCCACATTGTCAAAATCCTCTGCTTGTTTTATCGGGATCAACTTCTCGAACTCCTTTATAAATTCTTTGATTTTCATTATTTAAATATTTTATCTGACAAACAATCTGTCATCAAAAGTAAACTTTTCTACTTTCGTGATTTTAACCAAGTTAAAATTGACATTTCGAGGATTAATAATGTAATTAAATTCACCCTGAACTGTTGCTGATGGAACTTTCATTGCCAGAAATTTGTTTTCCTTAAGAAATTTATCTCCGATTTTCTGCGTGCTGTCAAGATGCGGAAATGTATTCCAGTCTTTGGGAAATCTTTTTGGTTCAAAAATTTCGACATCCGGAATCTCAATATGAATTAATCGAAAATCTTTCGGAATAATCCCCAGCGGAATATGAACGGCAATTTCTGTAACACAAAGTGCAATAGACTGACCTGTGTACAACGCAGCGTTTCCTTTGCTATTCCATCTTCCACCAGCTATTTCTGCTCCTTTTCCGGAAAGATCATTGGCGTAAATTTCCTTTGAAAGTCTGTAGACAGTCATTAATCCTAAGCTAAAACACCGTGTTCTAATCTGGTAAGCTCATCCATTAGAAGAGAAATACCAAAGTTACTTCCTATCAGGTCTTGCGGTTTTGTTTTGCCCAAAGCCAAGTTTTCTGCCTGCAGCCATATCAAAAAATACTCTGCTGACCCAAAAACCTCCTTTCCTCTTTTATAGAGCATTTCTATCTGCAATATCTTTTCTGACTGAAGGGTGTCAAATGTTTTTTCTTCTTTTTGGTAACGGGATAATGTCTTCCCGGAAATGTGAAGAAAACCAGCCCATTCCTGAAAACTGAAAGGGAATTTTTTTACGAGTTTATCAAAAAGCTCAAAAGAGATCCCTTTTTCTGCGATATCTATCATTCTGAAAATACCGCCATCATCAAAATTATTGTAACCATAAGCTGCTAAAGGTTCTGCAACGGTACTTGCCTTTTCTGTTGGTTTATATTTTTTCATCATTATTTTTTTCTTCCACAAATATAAGACTTTTGTCTAAATAAAAAAGACTTTTGTCTATTTTTATTTAATTTTTATATATTAATTTTTATTATCTTCAATTTAATTTTATAAAATGAAAATCAAACCAGAATTTGACCTTATTCCGGAAGATGGATGGAGAAAAAAAATATATGAAACTGTTTATCTGTCACATACGAAAGCAGGAAAAATATTTGATATCTGTTTGCTTATTTTAATTCTTACAAGCACAGCTCTATTAATGGTGGAGACTATTCCGATCTTCAGATTAGAATATCATAAAGAGTTTTATTACGCAGAATTTTTCATAACCCTGATATTCACTGCAGAATATATTTTAAGAATTATCTGTATAAAAGACAGGGAAGAATACATCCTTAGTCCTTTGGGTATTATAGATTTCTTATCCATAATACCCTTTTATATCAGTTTATTTTTCCCAATTTGGCATTTTGTCGCCATTATAAGAATGTTGAGAATTCTTAGAGTTTTTAGAATTTTCAATTTGGCGGATTACATGCACGATGGCAGATTTATAGTTTCGGCACTAAAGCAAAGCTCACGAAAGATCTATATTTTCCTTCTTTTCATGATTATTTTTATCATCATAATAGGCTCATTAATGTACATTATTGAGGATGGAAAGAATGGGTTCAGCAGTATTCCACAAAGTATCTATTGGGCGGTTGTAACAATCACAACAGTCGGTTACGGCGATATCTCTCCCGCGACACCAGTTGGAAAAATATTATCCATCATTGTAATGCTTTGCGGATACAGCATTATTGCGGTTCCAACAGGCATTGTCACTTCAGAGTTCCGTAAACAAAAGAAAAATAATTTTCAGTGTAACAGATGCGGCAATGAAGATAATGACGAGAATGCAAGATTCTGCAAAATTTGTGGAGAGAAAATAATTTAAGAAAGACGGAATTTATTTTCGGAATAATCATTTTAATTAACTTTATAATACAATTTTTTAAAAAATAATCAATTATATTTGAATGAGATAATATAATATATAAACTTAATCAAAAAACAGCTTAAACAGGCGGTTATGAAAAATTTCAATTTCATACTTTGGATCATTCTTCTGGATTGTTTGTGCAATTGTTCAACTTCTGCGTCCGTTTCAAACAATAACCCTTCGGAAATTCTTAACATCAAACACCACACATACAAAACTGTAAATTTCCTTACCTCAGATGGATTGAAAGTCTATGCAGACTATTACTCAAGTAATGGAAAACGCAGTCCATTAATTATTCTTTATCACCAAGCCGGCTACAGCAGAGGAGAGTTCAGAAATATTGCGCCGCGATTGGTAGATTTGGGATTTAATGTTTTAGCTGTTGACCTGCGTTCCGGAGATATGCTGAATCAGGTAACAAATCTTACGCAGAAAGAAGCATTGAAACAAGGGAAATCTACATCATTTGTCGATGTAATTCCGGATCTTGAAGCCACTTATGATTACACCAAAAACAAATTAAAATCTAAGAAAATCATCTATTGGGGAAGTTCATACTCAGCGTCATTAGGATTCTATATGGTTTCGAAATATCCACAAGATTATGAGGCGCTCATAGCATTTTCGCCGGGAGAATATTTCCAAATTGAAAACAAAAACATTTCAGATTACGCAAAAGATATTAAAATCCCGGTCTATACTTCTTCTGCAAGAAACGAAGAATCGACCTGGAAACCGATATTCAATTCTATCAAATCTAAAAAACAATTTTATCTTCCTTCCAAAACACCGGGCCATCATGGAACGATCGCTCTTTCTACATTTTATGATGATTCTGAAGAAAATTGGCAGGCGATTATTCCGTTTTTGAAAACATTAAAGTAAACTCTTCTTTATTCTCGGCAAAAGTGCGTTTAGCTTCTTCATAGCCGATCAAAAAAATCTCTTCCAATCTCTGTGGTTTCCTTTCAAAAGTTCCGTATTTGGATAATTTTTTTGAGGTAATAAACCAGTCACAATAAGCAAATTTATGAATCTCGGTTCTGTGAGATAACAGTTCGTACGCACGCGTTGTAACAGATCTGATACTGCGCAGATCCTGTTCTTCCACGTCCTGAGGCGGCGTAACGTAAACACCAATGATCTTATCACATTCATTATTGATGATGTCGGCAGGAAAATTATTGAGAACGCCTCCATCACTGTACATTTCTTTCCCAATGAAATATGGTGTAGAAATCCCGGGAATGCAAGAGGAAGCAATGATAGCATCTACTACTTTATAATGATTTTCAAATACCTTTTGTTGTCCTGTAATGAGTTCTGTTGCTACAATTCTAACATCTTTATCCAAATCTCCCAGGGTCATATTCTGGAAAATCGGAGTAAGATAATTAAGGAAAAGAGCAGATGAAACAAATCCCGGTTGATTAAAAGTAAAATGCTTCCAATTGAAAAAGTAAACAGATTGGAAAAAATCCAGGATTTCTTCCGGCGATTTTCCGAAAGCATGCAATGATCCAACAATAGAACCGGCACTGCAACAAGAAAGGATCTGAGGATCTATATTTTGTTCTTTAAGAAATTTCAATACACCGGCGTGAGCCAAACCCCGCGTCCCGCCTCCCGAAAGAACCAATCCAATTTTCGAATTTTCCATTACGTAAAATTAAAAAAACCGCAGAAAAGTCTGCGGTTTACATATATAATTAATTGTTAAAATTGAATTTCTGATTGTTTAAGTTGACATCAGCATCTTAAATAACTATATAAAAAACCACAGAAAATTCTATGGTTTTTATATAATATGAAATATCTTTTATTAAATATGAATCACCTCGCCATAAGCAGCAGCGGCAGCTTCCATAATAGATTCTGACAATGTTGGGTGTGGATGAATAGATTTGATGATATCGTGACCTGTTGTTTCCAATCTTCTTGCAACAACAGCCTCAGCGATCATATCGGTAACACCATCACCAACCATATGACAACCAAGCCATTCACCATATTTCGCATCAAAAATCACTTTGATAAAGCCATCAACATCGCCATTAGCAGTAGCTTTTCCTGAAGCTGAGAAAGGGAATTTACCAACTTTGATTTCGTAACCTTTTTCTTTAGCTTGTTTTTCAGTCAAACCAACAGAAGCAATTTCCGGATGACAATATGTACAGCCAGGAATATTTCCGTAATTAATTGGTTCTACGTGAAGACCCTTGATTTTTTCAACACAAGTGATTCCCTCAGCAGAAGCTACGTGAGCCAAGGCCTGAGTTGGTATAATATCACCGATTGCGTAATATCCCGGAACCGAAGTTTCGTACCATTCGTTGACTAGAACTTTTCCTTTTTCAGTTTTGATTCCAACTGCTTCAAGCCCAATTCCTTCAAGATTAGAAGCAATCCCGACAGCAGAAAGTACGATGTCAGCTTCCAAAGTAATATTTCCGGTAGCAGTTTTTACGCTAGCTTTTACGCCACTTCCTGAAGTATCAACAGATTCCACAGAAGCGTTGGTCATAATTTCAATTCCAGATTTTTTAAGAGATTTCTCAACATGTTTTGAAACTTCTTCATCCTCCAAAGGAACTATGTTTGGCAAGAATTCTACAACAGTTACCTTGGTTCCCATTGAGTTATAAAAATCAGCAAACTCGATTCCGATAGCGCCAGAACCTACTACAATCATAGATTTTGGCTGCTCAGGAAGAGATAATGCCTGTCTGTATCCGATTACTTTTTTACCATCTTGAGGAAGGTTTGGCAATTCTCTAGAACGCGCGCCGGTTGCGATGATGATGTTAGTTCCGGAATATTCAGTTGATTTTCCTTCTGCATCTACAACGGTTACTTTTTTACCAGCTTTCACAGTGGCAGTTCCCATTATGACATCCACTTTATTTTTTCTCATCAGGAAAGCAATACCACTGCTCATTTTAGCAGCAACACCTCTACTTCTCTGGATTACTTTAGTGAAATCAAATCCTGGATTTTCCACTTTGTTAAGACCATAATCTTCCGCGTGTTTCAGATAATTAAAAACGTGCGCAGATTTCAATAAAGCTTTTGTTGGGATACAGCCCCAGTTAAGGCATATTCCGCCAAGATTTTCTTTTTCGATGATGGCTGTTTTGAAACCCAGTTGAGCAGCTCTGATTGCAGTCACATAACCGCCAGGTCCACTTCCAATAACAATAATATCGTAGTTCATTGTGATTAAAAAATTTTAGCGAATTTACGGAAAATTATTGAAAGCATAATATGACAAAAAGCAACTCTTGGAGTTGCTTTTCAAAAATTTAATATTGAGAAGTTTACTTTATCTGCTTGTAACTTTCAATCAGTCTAATGAATTCGGAGCGATAGCCATCTTCGTCATTTGATTTTCCTTGTTTAGCGAGGTTGATGATTTTGTCAAGGTCTTTATCTTTTATGAATTCCGATTGTCTCAAAACCAATCCAAACCAAGCGACAGACGATGCAAATTTGAAATCTGATGAAGCATTATTTAATTGATTTTTAGAATCTTTGATAGTCTGAATTAATTCTTTACTTACATCTTCATCCGGATTTTTATAACGAAATTTCACAGTTGCTAATTCGTCTCCAAATTCATTTTGAGATTGGGATTTAGAATATTTCAAATCAATATCTTTTGGACTGAATTCTGAATCTGAACCAGTCGGAATAATTTCATAAATCGCAGTTACCGTATGACCGATTCCTAATTCTCCAGCATCTATTTTATCATTTTTAAAATCTTCGTTATTCAATTTTCTGTTTTCGTAACCAATTAATCGATAGGATTTTACAAACTTCGGATTAAACTCAATTTGAATCTTCACATCTTTTGCAATCGCATACATACTTCCAGCAAATTCTTTCCCAAGAAATTTATTGGATTCCTGCATATTATCAATGTAAGCATAGTTTCCGTTTCCTTTGTCAGCCAGCATTTCCAGTCGGTTATCTTTATAATTTCCCATTCCAAAACCTAGGCAGGTCAAAAAAATTCCGGATTGTCTTTTTTGTTCAATCAATTTTTGAAGTTCAGAATTGTCGGAAACGCCAACATTAAAATCGCCGTCAGTAGCTAAAATCACACGGTTATTTCCATTTTTCACTAAGTTTTCCTGAGCTAATTTGTAAGCCAATTCGATCCCTTCTCCTCCGGCTGTACTTCCACCAGCGCTTAGATTTTCTAAAGCGTTGAGAATTTTATCTTTCTCTTTTGCAGAAGTCGGCTCCAGAACAACACCAGCACTTCCAGCATAAGTCACTAGCGCAACTTTATCCTGTGGGCGAAGTTTCTCCAACAAAATCTTGAATGAAGATTTCAGCAATGGTAATTTATTCTGCTCATTCATAGAACCGGAAACATCGATTAGGAAAACCAAATTGGAAGCTGGTAATTCTTTCTCATTCAGAGTTTTACCTTGTAAACCGATTTTCAAAATCTTATGTTTTGAATTCCAGGCGCAGTCGTTGTATTCTGTATTGATAGAAAAAGGCTGTCCATTTTTTGGCTGAGGGTAATTGTACTTGAAATAATTGATCATTTCCTCGATTCTCACAGCATTTTTATCGACTTGTTGACCATTATTGATCATCCTTCTGATATTGGAATAAGCTGCGTTATCCACATCAATCGAGAAAGTAGAAAGCGGTTCTGATTTCGCTAATTCGAATTTATTTTCTTTCCATTCGTCGTATTCTTCGTTGTCAGCTTCTTTTATATGTTTATAATAACTGCTTTTTTTGATAGCTCTTTCAATTTTTCTTAATTCTCTTTTTGATAAATTCTTAGATTCAATAATAATTGCGCCATTGACAGCTTTACTTCCATATAATGCAGTTGCAGAAGCATCTTTTAAAATTTTAACATTTTGTATCTTATTCACATTTAAAGTTGAAAGAATTTCCCCATCATATGATTTGCCATCTATAACTACCATTGGTTGATTTTCCGAGGAAACATTTTTAGAACCTCGAATTGAAATATTGGCAGGATTTGCCGATTGGTCTTGTGAAATTTCAAGTCCTGCAACTCTTCCTTGTAAAGCATCAAGAGCATTTTTATTTGATTTTTTTTTAAATTTTTCTGATGAAACCGTCATTGAGGCATAACTAAGACTTTTTTGCTCTCTTTTTATTCCCATTGCAGTCACAACAACACCTTCAATTTCCTGTGTTGCCATAGATGTATCTATTTTTTTTCTTGTCTGTGTTTTAACACTATTTTGTGTTTCTTCTTTTCGAATATTATTATAACCAGATGTTAGCACGGAATTATTTAATGTTACAGCTTGCGGAGAAACAACACTCATCGTTGGAGCTTCGTGATAAGCAATAATCTCTTTCGGCTTTTCAATCGGAGTTGCTAAAATATTTTCCTTAATTTCCTTATCTAATTTTTGAATTTTTTCAGAATCATTTTGAAATTTTGAACTTGAATTCCAAGTATTATTTTGTGAAATCTGAGGTTCTATTTTTCCCTTTTCATCATTCATAAAATACAAAACGCCAAATGTCAAAGCCAATCCAGCTGCGATTCCGTAAGGTAACAAAAGCGGGATGATTCTTTTCTTTTGTTCTTTTTTATCTAATTTCTCTTCAACTTTTTCCCAAACTTTTTCAAAAGTAGGAAATGTTGGATTTTCTTCTGCTGATTTTCCGGCATCGTTGAACATTTTATCGATATCTTGATTTTCCATTTTTTTTAAACTTTAAGAATTAATTGTTTGAAGTCTCACAAGTTCCTGCAATTTTTTACGGGCAAAATTCACCTGAGATTTAGACGTGCCTTCAGAAATAGAAAGCATTTGCGCAATCTCCTTGTGCGGATAACCTTCCATCGCAAACAAGTTGAAAATCGTGCGACAGCCTTCCGGAAGGAAATTAAGCAGAGACAATATCCCTTTTTCTTCCGTCGCGTTCTCTGGTTCCGAATCCGGTAAATCCACAAAACTCTCTTCAATAGAAATCGAAAACGGTTGTTTCTTACGAAGTTTCTGAAGGCATTGATTGACCACAATTTTCTTTGCCCAAGCGTCGAAAACCTGAAGTTCCTTCAATTGATCAAGCTTTGTGAAAATGATGTAGAAAGAATCGGCTAAAACTTCTTCTGCATCTTCGTCATTTTTCAGGTAACGTTTGCAGGTTGCGAAGAATCGCCCTGCATATTCTTCATAAAGTTTCCGCTGCGCGTTGCGGTCTTTATTTTTGCATCTTATGTATAATTCGTGTTCCATATTCTGGCGTTTATAAGGAAAGATGCAATAGTTTAAAAAAGGTTGGAATTAATTTGAAATTTATGAAAAAACTTTGAAAGTTGACTTCCAAAGTTTTGAAATTATTTATTCTGTAGTTTATTAGTCTTCGACTCCGCTCAGACTGACATCTCTAATTAAACATTTAATAGTTAGATTTGTCACACTGAGCGGATTCGAAGTGTTTTTTATTAAATTAAATCACAATTTTTCTAATGATTTTTCAAAATCATCATATCGAAACTGAAATCCATTTTCAATTAGAATTTCAGGATAGACATTTCGGCTTTTCAACATCAATTCTGTTTCTGTTTTGATGAAGATGGCAGCAATTTCCAGTAACCAAACCGGACTTGGAATTCCGAACGGCATTTTGATTTTTTCTCGAAGCTGTTTCATCATTTTTTTGTTGGACAATGGTTTTGGAGCTGTGATATTGATTGCACCTTTAAGATTTTCATTTTCAATAATGAAATTAACCGCTTCGCAAAAATCGTCTATATGAATCCAGCTCATCATTTGGTTTCCTCTACCCTGTCTTCCGCCTAATCCGAGTTGTGAGATTTGCTTAAACTTTGGAAACGCACCACCATTTTTTCCTAAGACTATTGATGTTCTGAGTGCAATTTTCCTGATATTTTGATTTTCTGTATTAAAAAATTCTTTTTCCCAGGATTTGCAGATATTCATTGAGAAATCGTCGCCAATGATGCCGTTTTTTTCTGTGTTGAGATGTGTTTCTGAATGAACATAAATAGTTGCAGAACTTGCATTCAGCCAGATTTTTGGTGGATTCTGAAATTCATTGATTGCTTTTTGCAAAGCTTTCGTTGAGTTGATTCTGGAATTGTAGATTTCTTTTTTATTCTTTTCGTTGTATCTGCAATCCACGGATTTTCCTGCAAGATTGATGAGAATATCTGCGTTTTCCAATTCATTTTTCCAAGTTACGATTGTTTTGGAATCCAAAATATTTCATTGTTACGCTTTGGATTTCTGGTCAATATTTTGACTTCGTAATTTTTATTGAGGAAAAATTGTTCTAAGTTTTTGCCAAGAAAACCTGTCCCGGCTGCGATGATTATTTTCATTGTTTTTGTTTTATGGTTAAATTTAATTTAATGTAGAAACTACGATTTTTGCGAAGCGCGCCCCGGCCTGAATGGAGCTCATCCGCCAGAGGCGGATAGCAGGAATGGAGGACGGATAAAGGCGCCCAAATTATTTATGAATTTGAAACGATATATAAAAGAACTCCTCCAAAAGTAATTCTAAAAATCATCCAGGAAATCGTTGGAACAATTCCGAATTTCAACATTTTGCATCGTCTCCAATGTTCCAAAAACATAATGAACACGACAATCCCGAAATAAATAAAATAGAATAATTGGTCAAAGTGAAAAAACAATGTTGGAATCAAAAGTAAAGTTCCAATTAAAGAAACGGTCATCATATTTCCGAGATAATCCCAGATCTTTTCTTTGAGATAAATTCTCATAAACGTGCTCTGCCAAAGAATCTGCATACAACAAATGAAAAATTCTAACCCAAAATTTTTTTTGAAATCAGTAAATAATCTTTGATTATAAAATCCTAAAACATAAGCGGAAAATATTAATACAAATGCAATGTAAAACAATCGATATTTCAGATTGAAATCTGGAACACAATTGTCCTCTGTCAAGTCTTTGGCTGAAGGAATGATTTGTTTTCTGTTGTAAGAAACGAATTTGTAAAGTCTCTGAAAAGACCAATGAAAAGGTTTTATTCTTGCCATTTTCTCCAAGGTTGGAAAAGAATTTCCAATAATTGTTAACAAGCTTTCTAATCCGTAAATTACCTTATTATTCTTCATATCAATCAATGCAATTTCATTTTTTGAACGATGCAAGTCAATATTGTTTTTGATTTCAGGAGAAATTTCTGAAAAAGCTTCTCTTCCGTTCTCATCCAGCATTCCGGATTTTATGAATCCTTTGGAATAGATGTTACACATTGGACAATCGTTGTCGTAAATGAGAATGTGATTTTGTAAAGTTTTCATTTTGTTTGGTTTTAAAGTTTATCAGATTTTAGATTTTTGTAATCAATAAAACTTGAAATTAAAAATAGTACTGCCATAATGTTGATTAGAACTGCGATAAACCAAAACATAAACTCAAGTTTTACAACAATCATTATTACACTTGATAATATAAAAATGCAATAACCTATCGTATAGATATTAAATATTGTATTTTTTTCTTCTTTATTTAATCTAATTATATAGCTTACCGTTTGTGAACATCCTATAAAAAATAGACAGATTGCGAAATTTCCTTGAAATTCTGAATTTAAACTTGACCAAAGAATAGAGAAAAAATAGATGGCTAGTTGAAAGTAGAAATCGTACTTGATGAAGGTTTTCATAGATTTGTGATTTTAAAAGATTAAAAAATTTCTTTTTGTTTTTCTGAAATAGAGAATTAGAAATAAGTGAACTATTAAATTTTTCATAGTATTGTAATTTTTATATTTTCAGTAATTTTTGAAAATTAATTTGAAATAAAAAAGGAAAATGATTTCCTTTCTACTTCAGTAAGTTGGTAATCTTACCAACCAGCCAATGATCATCGCTTTTTATAGCCAAGTCCATTATATTATTGATTTTATTGGTCACATTTCCAAAATCTTCCATCAGCTTGATGAATTCTTTAGCTTCTGCAGAATCATCATCTACATTTTTCAGCTCTTCTAAAAAGGCAACCACAGGTTCTATTTCTCGTTTTCTACGTTCTTTTGTAATTTGTTTGAAGAGAAACCAAACATCTTTTTCAGCGATAAAATACTCTTTCCTATCCCCTTTTACGAACTCTTTTTTTATAATTCCCCAGTCCATCAAAGCTCTCAAATTCATATTGGCATTTCCTCTTGAGATTTGAAGCATTTCCATCACTTCATCGGTTGACAAAGGTTTTCCTTCTGCCAAAAGCAATGCATGAACCTGAGCCATCGTTCTGTTAATCCCCCAACTTGTGGCAAATGTTCCCCAAGTTTGTATATATTTTTCTTTAGCTTCGTCGAGTTTCATTTTTCTATTATAATTACAATACAAATATAATTAAAATTATTGAACTTTCAAAAATAATTGAAAAATAAAAATTAATTAATATTTAATAACGATAATTCATTATTATTAATAAATTTGCCAAAAATTAATAAATGCGATATACATTAATAAAAAGAAATAAGAGTTTTCGTGCAGATTCTCATTCTCATTTTATTAGCTGGATGCGAAAAATGGATTTGCAGCAATGGAAAGACAACAAAGATTTTATGGAAGGATATGCCTACAGAAAAATGACCTTTGAGAAAATTGAAATCCGTTATGAAAATGAAGAAGTATTTGTAGAGGATCTCCAAAAAAATAACCTTTTGAAAATTGAATCTTCAAAAGGCTTTTTAGGTATATTTTAAAATTGCACTTTAATAAATCGGCGGATATTTTTGAGGATTAATCTCATTAAACATCGCATATATCCTTTCGACCATATCATCAGAAGAAGGCTTACTGAAATAATCACCGTCGCTCGCATAAGCCGGCCTGTGATTTTCAGCAGAAATCGTCAAAGGTTCGGAATCCAAATATTTGAAAGCCTTCTGTTTTTCCAAGATCTGCTGAAGAATAAAAGCGGATGTTCCGCCCTCAACATCCTCGTCTACGACCACCAATCTGTTGGTTTTCTTCACGCTTTCTACAATTTCCTGAGATATATCAAATGGAATCAATGACTGAACATCAATAACTTCTGCAGAGATTCCTAATTTCTCTAAATCATTAGCTGCTTCCGAAACAATTCTCCAGGTGGAACCATAAGTTACCAGAGTCACATCTTTCCCTTCTTTTGTCACTTCTATTTTACCGATCGGGATTGTAAATTCGCCTAAATTATCGGGCTGCTTTTCTTTTAGTCTGTAGCCATTCAAACATTCTACAATCACTGCTGGCTCATCACTTTGAAGCATTGTATTATAAAAACCGGCTGCTTTTGTAAGGTTTCTTGGAACGAGAATATTAATGCCTTTAGACAAATTCAGAATTCCAGCCATTGGTGATCCGGAATGCCAAACACCTTCCAGTCTATGACCTCGCGTTCTGATGATAACTGGCGCTTTTTGACCGCCTTTTGTCCTATATTGAACCGTCGCAAGATCATCGCTCATCCCCTGCAGGCAATATAAAATATAATCCAGATATTGGATCTCAGCAATTGGTCTCAAACCGCGCATGGCCATTCCAATTCCTTGTCCAAGGATCGTAGCTTCACGGATTCCTGTATCTGCGATTCTAACATCGCCATATTTTTCCTGAAGTCCTTCCAGACCTTGATTGACATCGCCGATATTTCCGGCATCTTCCCCAAAAACAAGCGCTTCAGGATATTTTTCAAAGATTTTGTCGAAGTTATTTCGCACGACTACCCTGCCATCCACTTCTTCAGATTGTTCAGAATAGATTGGTTTTATTTCCTTTACATTGGTTGCTTTCCATTCAGATTCCGAATATAGATGCGAAGAATAGTTTTCTTTTTCAATTTTGAAAATTTCCTCGTATTTTGATTTTAAAGCATTTCTTTCAGGCGAATTTTGAGCTCTTGTAATTAATAAAGATTGTCTTACTAAATGAAAAATATCTCTTTTGCTGACAGAAATTATTTTATTAAAGTTTTCTATTAAATTACCGACTTCAACATTTTGATTTACAAGGGTTTTTACAAAATTCAAAACTTCATTTTTAAGATCCGAAATTGTTTTTTGATAAGATTCCCAAGCTTTTTTCTGTCCGTCTTTTACCAATTTTTTAGATTCAGAATCGATTGAATCTAACTCTTCAACCGAAGCCAAATATTCTTCATTTCCTTCAATCTCGATGCTGTAATCCAGTATCCATTCCCGAAATTTTACCAATCCGTCAAACTCAGATTCCCATTTCAAACGGTCTTCATTTTTATAACGCTCGTGTGATCCGGAAGTAGAATGTCCTTGAGGCTGAGTCACTTCCGTAACGTGAATCACAACCGGAACACTCTCGTATCTTGCAAAATGTTCTGCTTTTGCGTAAGCTTCCATCAAGGCCGGATAATCCCAGGCTTTTACCTGAATGATCTCGCATCCTTGTTTTTCACCTTCATTTCTCTGGAATCCGGAAAGCATTTCGGAAATATCTGCTTTTGCTCTTTGATTCTGGGTTGGAACGGAAATCCCGTAACCATCATCCCAAATCGAAACAATCATTGGAACCTGCAAAGCGCAAGCAGCATTCAAAGTTTCCCAAAAATGACCTTCGGCTGTTGATGCATCACCAATGGTTCCAAAAGCCACTTCGTTTCCGTCTTTTGAAAATTTTTCTGAGCCTTCAAATTTGACTGATTTATATATTTTTGAAGCTTGGGCCAAACCTAATAATCTTGGCATTTGTCCAGCTGTCGGGGAAATATCAGATGAAATATTTTTTTGAGCTGTAAGATTTTTCCAGCTTCCGTCGCCATTCAAACTTCTGGTAGCGTAATGTCCGTTCATTTGACGGCCGGCAGATGCTGGCTCTCTTTCTACGCTGGTATCAGCATACAATTGTGCAAAAAAACTCTCTACAGAAACAGCGTCAATTGCCAAAGCAAAAGTCTGATCTCTATAATACCCGGAACGGAAATCTCCATTTTTGAAAACCTTTGCCATTGCCAATTGCGGCAATTCTTTTCCGTCTCCGAAAATCCCAAATTTTGCCTTACCAGTTAACACTTCTCTTCTTCCCAGATAGGACATTTCGCGGGAGATTCTTCCCAGGCGGTAATCTTCCAAAATGCTGTTTTTAAAATCCTGAAATGAGATTTGCTGAGTTTCTATATAGGTAGATTGCATAATTAAGAATTTTGACAAATATAAAATTTTTTACTGAAATTTTTATTGATTTGATATTTAGTAAAAATAAGATTTTTTTATGTGAAGTATTAAAATTCAATAAATATCTATTTTACAGAGAATTATTGAATATTTTTGAATCATCTAATTTAACAAATGAAAAAAACTGCACCACACATACTAAATGCTTCTACCAATCTTTTGGGATTTTGTTTGGTAATCATTACTTCTCTCAAGATTACAAAATTCAATCATCATTCTTATCTGGACGAATTTACAATGGGAGCAATTTTTTGCCTTACGATAAGCTGTACTTTATCCTTCCTTGCCATAAAATCAACCGATAAAAAACGGTCTGACAAGTTTGAAAATATAGCTGATGTTCTATTCTTTGCAGCGTTACTTTGTATTTCGCTGGCGGTTTGTATTGTGAGTATTGATGTGGTTTGACAAAAAAAGGTTTTATAGGATTAATTTAAAGATAAAATTAGAATATTTTTAATTCTACCCAATCTTCACTGTCTCCAAAGCTTTTGGTAAAAAAGTATTTGGAAACATCTGTCTCGCTTCGTCTGTCATCACGCTCAGATCACTGTAACGATTGGAGAAATGTCCTAAAATCAGTTTTCCGACTTGTGCTTTTTTTGCAATAGTTGCGGCTTCCAAAGCTGTGGAATGTCCGGTGTAATCTGCCATTTCTTTCAAATTATTAAGAAAAGTAGATTCATGGTAAAGAACATCCACTTTTTCGATGATTGGGATGATGTCTTCTTTATATTTGGTATCGCTGCAAAATGCATAAGACACCGAAGGTTGCGGATCTGTCGTCAATAATACATTATCAATGATATTCCCATCTTCTGAAACAAAATCCTTTCCCAAACGCAGATTCTGAAAATCACAGATCTCAATCTCTTTGTATTTTGAGATTTCTTTCATATTCAGGTGGCGTTCTTTTGGTTTTTCTTTGAAGAGATAACCGTTGCAATAGATCCTGTGATTCAAAGGAATTGTATAGACTTCTACCCTTTTGTCGTCGTATATTTTTACAGATTCTTTCCCTTCAAGTTCGTGATAAATGACTTCAAAACCTTTGTACGTTTCTGTGATCTCAAAAATCGTATCCATCATTTTTTTGATGCCTTTCGGGCCATAGATATTAAGTGGTGTTTTTCTTCCTAAAAGTCGGAAAGACGCTACCAATCCCGGCAACCCGAAACAATGATCGCCGTGGAGATGGGAAATGAAAATATGGTTTATCTTGGAAAAACGAACCTTCGCCCTGCGCATCTGTACTTGTGTTCCTTCGCCGCAATCTATAAGAAAATGGCGCTCTTCCATTTCCAAAAACTGAGAAGTTGGAGAGGAATTGATGGTAGGAATTGCTGAATTGAATCCCAAAATTGTAAGATATGTACTCAATTTTCTTTGTTGTGTTGAAAATTAAAAGGGTAAAGATACTAAAACATCACAAAAACTACAAGACACCCCCTTTAGAATTAAGGAATCCGAGGAATTTTTTCAATGCTTCGCTCCTATGGCTTATTTTGTTTTTTTCTTCCGGCAGCATCTGTGCAAAAGTCATATTGTGATCATCCGGAATAAAAATCGGGTCGTAACCGAATCCGTCTTCTCCAAAAACTTCTGTCGTTATATTACCATAAACACGGCCTTCAAAGTAATGTTCGCCATCGTTGTCCTGGAAGCAAAGCACCGTGATGAAATATGCTCTTCTGTTGGGCTCATCTTTCATCTCCGCCAGAACTTTTTCTATATTTTTCTTGAAGTTATGATTTCCAGCATAACGTGCGGAGAAAATGCCTGGTCGTCCATTTAGTGCTTCTACAACCAATCCGCTGTCGTCTCCAACGCTTGGTTTTCCGGTTTTCTCAAAGCAGTATTTTGCTTTGATGAGCGCATTTTCCTGAAAGGTATTTCCGTCCTCGATGATCTCGTCATTCAGATCATAATCTGTAAGCGTTGTCACGATATATTCTGATCCGAGGATTTGCTGGATTTCTTCTTTTTTGTGTAAGTTATGTGTGGCTACAAGGATTTGCATAGGTTTATAAATGATAATTGATGAGTGATGAATGATTAAACTTAGTAATCTTTTTAACATTGAATTGCAGCAGCCCGACCTGAGTGGAGCTCATTTTTTTGCTGAAGGAAAAGCCTTGGCAAAAAATAGCGGGAACGGAGGGCGGATAAAGCTGCCATAATTTTAATCTTTGTAAATAATATTCTTGTGGATAGCGAAAAAGTAAAATGGGACTGCAAAAATTATCACGCCAAGTACAAGAAGTATTTCTTTGTTAATTTTAAATAATTCTGAGAAAGTCTCTGAATCCGAATATAACATCAATATTGCTGAAATCAGATTATTGAAGGAGTGAAGCAATATCGGCATCAGAAGCGATTTCGTTTTGTAGTACACCAAACCTAATACCAAACCGAGCAGAAATGCGCCTGCAAATTGCCACGGATTGAAATGTACAACACCGAAAATGAACGCTGAAACAACAATTGCAGTCAAAGGTTTGACTTTGTTATTGATCATTCCCTTCATTATAATACCACGAAACAAGGTTTCTTCCAGAAGTGGCGCCAAGATCACAGTCATTAAAATTAATGAAACCGGACTTGCTAAAAGTTTAGCAAATTCTTCCATATACATTTGGTAGATCGGACCGAGAAAACGCCCTGTTGTAGGGATCAATTGTGTGGTGTAATCTGCAACCAGCATCATCCCAAACATCATTGGAAATATCAAAAGATAAACCCGGAATGGCTTGCTTGAAAAGTCGAAACTGAGTTTTTTTCCTGCATTTCTTGTGACTAAAAAATAGAAAAATAATATCGGCGTGAGAAATGTAAATACATACGCCAACATCTGAAACCAGCCTGTCTGCTGAATATCTGAATTAAATAAAGCCGATATCCCCAGTCCAATTGCCTGAGCAATTGCTGCTCCAATAAAAAGCCCGACAACCAAGATAATTCCTGTGAAAAAATCGACTTTGTAATTTTGATTCTCCATTATTTAAGTTCTTTCATATAAACTAAAGCTTCTGACTGGAAAGTTACATCTTCCGGATGAAAAATCTTGAAATAATCTCTCAAAACTAAATCACACCGTACAACGCCGCTTTCGAAATAATCATTGGCCTGATCTTTTTCCCGATTGTTGATCATATACAATTTTCCGGAATTAAAAACGTCCATTTTCGAGTAATTTGGATTCATAGTCAGGAGTTCTTTTTTATTTTTGTGTGGACTGATATTGATCCAGTAGTTTGCCTTTTTTGCTTTGATAAAAACCTCTTCAAAACTCATAGGAACCGAGCTTGACTCTTTGTTGTCTTTCAGAATATAATTTCCGCCGGCATCGTTGATCAATTTTGAAACAAACGATTGTCCACCAGGTAAAAACCATTGGCTTCCGTACATTTCGTTGCAGAGAACCAAAGAATTTGATTTTGAATTTTTTGCTAAAGCTTGAATTTTCTTGTAATTATTTTCGATGTTTTGATAAGCCTTTTCAGCCTGTTTTTCCTTTCCGAATAATTTTCCGAAGAGCAAAAGGTATTTTGATTTCTCTAATGGAGTTTGTTCCATAAAATCATCAAGGAAAATTAATTCGATTCCATTGTTTTTCAGGACTTCGTAAGTGTTGGCGAAATTGGGAACATAATTGGTAAAGATGACATCCGGTTTGTTGGAAAGGATTTTTTCGATATCATATTTCTGCTCATTTCCGATGTTCAGTATTTGATTTTTATCAATTAATTGATGGATTTTTTCTGAAAAAATATATTCGGGACTGGAAACGCCGGTTATTTTATTTTCGAGATTAAGCTCAGAAAAAAAGCCGATCAAGCTGGAATTAAGCAGCATTGCTTTTTTGAAAGGCAGATTTTTATTTGGAATAATATTTTTGAATTTTCCTGAATTTAATAATAGGTTTTCCGAAGTATCGTTATAATTAACTCGTGATGAGATGGTTATATTCTGATAATCGATTTTTGAAATTTCTTTTTTACAACAAATTGTAAAAAGAAAGAAAATTAGAAGTAAAAAAATGCGTTTCATCTTCCAAAGAAAGCAAAAAAGACTTATATTTGCAAACCGAAAAACGGCCTCGTGGCGCAACTGAATAGCGCATCTGATTACGGCTCAGAAGGTTACAGGTTTGAATCCTGTCGAGGTCACAAGACCGACATTTGAAGTTTTTTCACTTCTTTGTCGGTTTTTTTTATTTCCTAACCCCTTGTTAATCAAAGCAATATTACCAGCTAAACTGTTAATTTTTGTGGTTTGAAAATATTCGCCGTCAAATGTTAACTTTTCAGGATATATCAAACCAACAATTGCACGTTTGTCAATTGTACTAGCGTTATTGTATCTTTCAGAGATGTTCACAATGGCATTTAATGCTTGAGTCATCTTCTTCTCAATATCATCAGTATGAGCAGAATTTTTTAATGAATTTAATTTAAAATTTATACTTCATTTTAATCCTTCTAAAATCTTCTTCATCCAATTTATCTTCAAGATACATATCTCTCGCTTTGCCAATTCTTCCTTCAATAGCATTAAGTTTATTCTGCAAAACCTTTCTTTCATCATTTAGATCATTTGAAACTATTGAAAAGTTCTGTTCTAAAATTGTTTTCAATATTTTCTCAGCACCGATGCTGAACCTAAATTTTGATAGTTCTTCGACAAAAAGATCATTAACTATCTCAGAATTATGCCTGAAACCACATGAGGTTGTGCAATGGTAATAATAGTAATGCTTGCTTCTGCCCTTAGCACTACTGGCTGTAAGAGTTTTATTGCATTTTGGACAAGGTAGTAATCCTCTTAAAAGATAACGTTCTTCATTTATTATTCTGCCTGCTGGTAAGAAATCATCCTTATTGCTTTTACGATGGAGAACCCTTTGAACTTTCATGAAAAGTTCTTCAGAAATCAGTGCCTCATGTTTTCCTTCAACTATTTTTTGCTCCTCGTCGTTATAAGCCTTTAGAAATAATTTTCCGCAGTAGGCTATATTTCTTAAAGCCTCCATGAATGAATTTTTTGTCAGTTTTCTACCTTCTCTCCTGTTCATTTCTTTTAGAACAACTGCTGTAGGTAGATGTCCTTTCGAAACCTGCTTGAACGCCCATATCATATTTGTTGCTTCAGGCTCTTTCACAGCTACATATTTTACGACCGTCTTCTGTACATCTGTTGATATAACCATATGGAGCGATACCCATCATTCTACCCTCTTTAATTGCTCTTCTCATCCCATACGTTACGTTCAATGCAAGTTTTGGTAATATTTTCGTTAAAATTTTTGAAATTAAAGATTATGATAAATAAAATTTCCAGAATTTTCCTGCCATTGATCATTATACTGAGTATAACGTCATGCAGACATGAAGAAGAAGCGATTGTAGATTGCGTCGGTGAATCAATACTTGTCTCTTTAAAAGATGATGTTTCCAATACAAATACAAAGCAGATCAATTTTCAAGTAGATTACAGCGGAGGAAAAACGGTCACTTCTGTTGAATGGGATTTTGGTGATGGCAGCACTACAACCACCACTTCGAAAAACACCTCCCATACCTATCCAAACCCAGGACAATATGAAGTAAAGACCAATGTAAGCTTAGATCAGGGAAAATGTACAGTCAGTCCTAAGAAATCGATCACGATTGATTAGATCTTATTCAATAAATCAATCTTCGCAAAAACACATAGACGATGGCAACGCGTTATTTACAATTCACATAACGATCAGTTGAAGATAAGTGTATGTAGAGTCTGAGTTGACTTCAGACAACTTCTATGTTAGAGAATTGGATGGTTTAAATTATCTTCGATTTCTATGAGTTTTATTTTGAGGATCTATAATATAAACTCATTTATACAGTAAGAATCCAAATGACTGCGCTATTATTAATTTAACACATCAATTCAATTATTCTATTAATTTAAAAAAGTTATCATTATATTTACTTACCAAATAATATTTTTATGCAAAAGTTTGCTCTAACTATCACACTGACATGTTTGATACTTAGCTTAATAAATTGTAACAAGCATTCCAAAAGGCCGATAGAAAAAACAGCTACCTCCGATCAAATCATTGATTCTTTGGAATCCGATAAACCAAATAAGAAAAAATCGGAAAGTTCAAGTGAAGATTCGCTCGCAGTCAAAGTACAAGACTACATCACTTCACAATACCTGAAATCTGAGGACCTTAAGGTAATGGATATATCCGAAAGAAAATTCAATCTTTACCAGATCGATCTAAATAATGATGGCAAAAAAGAAATATTCATCAATTTCTTCACACCTTATTTCTGTGGCTCAGGTGGCTGTACTTTAGCTCTCCTGGACAGTGATCTTACATTGATCAACAGATTTACAGTTACCCGAACCCCTATCACGATCGACTCCACAATAGAGAACGGATGGAAAGTCCTTTGGCTTCAGGATGCCAACGCCTGGAAAAAGTTGACCCATAAAAATGGAAAATATCCATCAAACCCATCTTTGATAAATTCATCAAAAGAAACCCCCAAAGACAATGCCATCAAGCTGTTTGAAGGCAACAGCTCAAAATCATACTCATTTTAAAATCAACACTATGAAAAGATCAACATTGTTTAAACTATTTTTTGTGCTATTTTCAATAACTGATATTTACGCCCAGAAGATCACTGACGGCAATACTGTAGATGTCAACGGTTTGGCAGTTACGTTTAATATTCTCAATAAAGAATCCGTGAATGTGAGTGGTAAGAATTTCGACAGATACAAAGTTTCTGCAACTTTAACTAACAATAGCGGAAAAAGCATTAATATGAGACTGTCAAATGCACCACAGATCGTAACCAATATAGCTTTGGTCGAGATCAACTGCATCAACGCGACGGGTGCTAAACTGACTTCAAAGAAGATCGATCTAAAACCAAAAGCACAAAACCTCAATGTCACTTATTGGGCATATACTAAAGATGGAAAGTACGAAAGTGCCGTTATTCCAGTAGTTGCGGGTTATTATCTAGATCCGGGAGATTCCGTCAGTGACAATGCCATATTTATTGTTCCACAAGGCGAAGAACCAAATGTTTCGGTCAGAAAGCTGCAATAGATCTTCAACTTTATCTTATTTGCGAATAAAAAATAGCCCAATTTTGTCAAGAGCTATTTTTTTGTGACATCAGGCATTTTTGAGGCGAAAAGCGGCATCATTTCAAATTGATTTACAAGTACAAATTACCGATCTCAAAAATTTTTATATTGG
Organism: Epilithonimonas sp. UC225_85; assembly: GCF_042695135.1. GTDB lineage: Bacteria > Bacteroidota > Bacteroidia > Flavobacteriales > Weeksellaceae > Epilithonimonas. Next base: position 2,274,827 of record NZ_CP170547.1, on the reverse strand, counting down.
AGTTCCTTTTGTGGTACAGTTAATTACCTAAAAATGGTATTATGACTGTGGTACTATATCTAAGCATGAATCAACGGAGATATCTCTCAATATTTTCTTTGGATCTGACTCTTCAGTGGGGATCAGGAATCTGCTTTAGAAAGCAACAAAAAAAGTGAAACATTGTTGTTTCACCTCTTTATTTTATACCCATATTAAATAAGGTGACTATATATTTAAATGTACCAATTTAATTTGGGTATTGTTACCATAAATTATTTGCAGTAATATCAAATTCTTCTAACAAGTTTTTTGTTCTTAGCGAATATCATATTTAAATGAATTATATGTCAGAAGCTAAGTCAATCTTTTCATTTTTGTATAATTTATTTTTTTCTTCAGTACTTATGCAAGAAACCAACAATCTTATACTCTGAATTATGATCATTCTTGAATTTAATTATATTCGTTGCCAGAAAATTCGTGCTACCTGTAAAGACAAAAGATTGCACTTCTGATATTTTAGGTGTCAATATCCGACAGCGTTGTTTTACAAAGTGCTGATAAGAATTTATAGATATAGCATTTTAGGCAAAGGTAGGAGGAGAGTTATTATATGCTCAGATAAAAACAGACTGCATGTTGATCAATTAAGTGGCTCAAATATAAGAATACAAAAACATTGGAATTCCCCCACCCTGACTTGACATCTCTTTCAGATCGGCATTAAAAGTTAAACCAAATCAAACTACGTAAATCCTTACAAGTTCAGTTTTCAAAGCGTTTGGCTCATTCATCAAGTTGCCCAGCCATATTGCTGAACGATCATCTCCTGTGGGAGAATCTACAAATTCCACCTCTCAATCTAATTAAAAACTTTTGATTGTCAATTGTAGCAAACTTTGAGTTTTTATTTCTTACCCAATGGAATCATCAGATTAAATAATCATTACCAAACATTATTACAGCCTATACCTTATCTTTGGCCCATTCTTTACAACCTTTTAATTCGACTATGATCAAATCTTTTCTCTTCGGCGCTTTTCTCTCATCTATACTTCTTCATTTGCTTACTAAATTGTTCAGTCCCGTATTTTATAAAATTGACTCCAACTTTATAAAATATTTACTTAGTAACTTCAGTAGATGAGATATTCTTAATAAATTTGAAGAATGATAACGGTACCAAAATATTTTTGTAAGACTATAATTATCCTCTTTTTCATGGGGAATGTATTATTTTTTTACAGTCAGAATCCTACTTCACTAAAAGATCAAGTGAACAAAAATGGAGTGCTTTTTAATGAAAATATGGATAAGGCGTACGCTCAGATCAATACTTTATTAAAAAGTGCTGTGGACCAAAAAAATTATTCAGCCGAACTCATACTTTTGGACAGAAAATGCAGATATTTTTATGGCAAAGAGCAAATGGATGACCTGATCATCACCGCTGAGGAACTTGATAAAAAGTCTTTAGCAGTTAATGATAATTATTTTCAGGGAATGTCCAATATATATCTGGCGGAAGCTTATTCTGTCAACGGACTTTACGATCGTGCTATTGGTTACTTAGACAAAGCTTACACAGTTTTAAATAGTGATCGCAGCGGAAAAAAAAAGATTTTTTTGGCAAAAGCCAATGTTCTCAATAGCTATGCAAATGTTTATTCCGATAAAGGTGAACCAAAAAAAGCAGTGCAAAAGTTACGGGAAATCATAAAAAGTTACAGCGCGCTTAAAAATGATCAGGAAATTGATCAGTTTCAGTATGTAAATTATTCTAATATAGCTAGTGTATACGCCGATTATAACTCTGACTCTGCCAAATATTTCGCATTAAAATCTATCAGCCTAAAACCCTCTGGCAAAGATGATGACGGAATAATGATGATGAACTACTTTCTACTTGGTCAAGCGCTAAAGAAATCTGGAAGTACCGAAAAAGCTATTGATTATTATCACAAAGCACTAAAAGTAAGTGACAAAATAGGTTTGGAGCTGAATAAAAAACTTGTTTATTCTTCGCTTGTTGATCTGTATAAAAAAAATGGTAAAAAAGACAGTGCTATTATATTTGAAAATAAACTAAAACAATTAGAAATATCAATATTACAGAGCAAATATAACTCCTTACAAAAGGTAGTTGTTGAAGATCAGAAAAAGGATAAAGAAGGTTCACTTAAATGGTTATATATTTTAGCTATAATTATTTTAATGATCATTATCTTAGTAATTTATTTAAATAAAAAACGAAAGAAAAAAATAATTCAAATTTCTCCCGAGTCTTATTTAGCTCTTGTTGAATTAGCTAAAAAAAACGATCCTGCATACTTAATAACTTTTGAGCTTACCTTTCCAGATTTTTCTGAAAAACTATTAAAAATTAATCCTGATCTTCAAAAATCTGAAATTGAATTTTGTACACTGCTTAAGCTAGATCTTTCAACAAAAGACATAGCAAAAATCACTTCTATCGAGACCAGAACTGTCCAGAATAAGAAATACAGGATAAGAAAAAGATTGAATATTCCTGCTTCGATGGATATTTATAATTGGTTTAATTCAATTAATTAGCAAGGTGCAACTACTTGATATTCAATATAGAGTATCCAGTGAGTATATTTTTATTTTCACTGGATAACAGATGAAGTATTATGTTTTTATAAAAATTAAGTTTCAGTTTTTACATTTGTGATGGCAGTATAGCCAATTTATTCACAATTTTATAAAGCAACTTTTTTTTTATGAAAAAAACATTATTAATTTTTTCTTCGTTGCTCTGCTTATTAATTTTTAATAATGCACGGGCACAAGTTTGGGAAGCTGTAGGAAATGCAGCAGGCATCTCAGCAGGCGTTGCAGGGAGGCTGACGCTGATGAATGACTCTCAGGATAATCTCTATGTAGGTTACCATGACGTAACAGTAGTCAAAGGTTCTGTACAAAAGTTCGATGGAACCAATTGGTCTTATGTAGGTAGCCAAGGAATGACAAGTACTGCTGCCGGATATAATTCCTTATCATTAGGTACTGATGGAACTCCCTATTTCTTAAATCAATCTAACTCACCAGAAATTGGTCACCAAGCCAGAGTTTTTCAAAACGGTGCCTGGACTCAATTACCAAATGTTACCAACGCTCAGATCAATTTCAACACCTCTACGATCACATCAAATAATGTACTTTTTGCCGTCAACAATGAGGGTAACGGAACCGTTAAAAGATTTGTAAATGGAGCGTGGGAACAAGTAGGTAATGCTGGTTTCGCAGGAGGTCTCCCTTCATTTGTAGATATGGTTTCTACAACTGACGGCAAGATCTATGTCAGTTTCAATACTGCCGGAAACCTTCACGTTTATGTGAATAACCAAAACGCAGCCGCTACAGATGTTTGGCAGCCGGCTGGAGGAATAGCAAACCTTGCACCTTCACCAACTACTGAAGATTATACTTCTTCAATTGCTGTTGATAAGAACAACAATATTTTCGTTGCATACGCTTCCAACACTGCGGGAGGAAACAAGTTGAATGTCAAAAAATTTGATGGTACAACTTGGACACAGGTAGGTCCTCAAAACTTTTCACCAGGAAGAGTAAAATATACAAGCATTGCTATTGGTTTGGATAATAAAGTGTATGTCGCTGTAAGTAACTGGGAGGATGCTGATATGCTCAGAAACTATGTGATGGGATATGATGCTACGAGTAATACTTGGAGCCAAGTAGGTACCGGATTTGCTTCTCAAGGTCAAGGTACATTCAACTCCCTTGCAGTAAGTAATGCTGGCGATCTTTATTTGGCATTTTCAGATTCCGTACTACAGAAACTATCTGTCAAGAAACTTAATCTTGCAGTCGTAGCACCTACTTCTTTGGAAATAAGTACACAAAATAATGTGCCGCCGACTATCACAGTAGATAAGGGTACCTTGCAATTGAATTCAATTATAAATCCTTCTAATGCCAATCAAAATGTGGTTTGGAGTATTGACAGTGGTAGTACTTTCGCAACAGTGAGTCAGACTGGTTTGATATCTGCAATTGCATCTAATGCAGTTGTAAAGGTCAAAGCAACATCTGCAATAAATTTTGCCGTTTTTGACATCATTGATGTGACGATCACGAATCAGGATAGTCCTGTAGCTGCCACTGCAGTTCAGATCTCAACTTTAAATAATGTCCCGGCAGAAATCTATTCAGTTGGGGGCAATCTGCAATTGCTATCAAAAACTTTACCTGCCGAAGCTGACCAGTATATTACGTGGTCTGTTACACAGGGAGCAAATGTAGCGAGCATAGATGCTAATGGTAAAGTAACTGCTTTATCTGAAGGTTTTGCAATCATCAGAGCTACAGATACCGGTGGTACAGTATATGATGAGATCCGCGTAGATGTCTTTTCAAATGGATGTACACAAGGGAACGCCATTTCAATTGATGGACTTGGATATACCATTAGTCAAGATAGGCTTAGAAGTGCAGATGACTTTATCATTCCTGAAGGAATCCGCTATTCAATGTCAAAACTAAAATTGGTTGTCATTAAATCAGAGACATCACCACTTACATCGTTCGACGTCCGTTTCTTAGAAAATAAGGGTAATGGTCAACCTGGACAAGCGATTTCTACAGTTACGAACATTGTTCCGACTTCACAAAAACGTGTTGGTGATTTTGGTTTTGGTCTGGCGATATTTGAAGTGGAATTGCATTTTCCTGAGCCTGTTGTATTTAACGAAGGGACTTATTGGATCAATCCTATAGCAACTATGCAAGATGAATCTGTGGTTTACTGGGATGTAACTACACAGGGAGGTGTAGGAAATGACTTTTTTCAGGAAAGAAATGATGGTAATGGCTGGGTTGCTGTAGCAAATGGCGGTTTTAATGGATCTTATACAGTGGTAGGTAATTGTACGCCGATGCCACTTGTTGTAAGACCGGTAGCTGGTGCAAGCACTCAGATATTGATTGGACAAACCGTTCAGTTAGAAGCTAAGATCAATGGAACTATTACTACAAATGTTAACTGGACAATCGATAATGGGAACGGAACCGTGTCTGTAAATACCAATGGTTTGGTTACAGGTTTGCTTGCCGGTACTGCCAGAGTTCGTGCAACGGATCCGATTACGGGCAATTATGATACCATTGAAGTTTATGTGTCATATCCTAATGCGTGCGGTCAGGAAGTACCATCGAACAACAGGGAATTTGGCTTTACTGCTGCAAATACAATTGCCGTTGATATAGACGTACCTACAAACACACGTTTCACTATTTACTCAGTATTACCAACAACTATCAATTTTGCAACAAGCTTTACCTTCACATTCCACAAAGACAATAATGGTAAACCGGGAGAAGAGATATTGGTACAGGGGAGTTCAATCGTAGAAGATACAACCGGCGGACAATGGGATGGTCTTCCTTATTGGGGTCATAAATATGAAGTAAAACTGAATCAACCAGTGGTACTTGAGACTGGAAAATATTGGATGGTTATGGACACAGATGCTGTCGGGTATGAAGCATCTTCAAGCACTCTCGGTGAGCCAGCAATGGTATTCAACAATGGAAATTGGACTTCAATCAATCCGGAAAGTGATCTGGTTTATGAATTAAAAGGTACTTGTACATCTATACTTGGTACGAATGAAGTATCTGATAAAGATTTCAATTTCTATCCAAATCCAGTAAAGGATGAATTGAACTTTAATTCTAGTAAAAAAGTAGAAAGTATAGAAATCTTCGGTATGTCTGGGCAAAAAATAAATCAATTAAAGCCTAATGTGACCAATGGAAAAGTTTCTACTCAAAAACTTCCAACTGGTGTTTACATTTTCAAAGCTTCTCTTGAAGATGGTAAGTCGAAAACATTCCGAGTAATCAAAAAATAAAAGATATCTCTTAAAAGTAAAATGAAAGATAGGAAGGCTGTCTAATTATTAGACAGCCTTTTTTTAACAAATTCATCATTACGATATATCCAATTAATTCGCTATATATTTAAAAAATTCATTACCAATAGTATTTATTATAATGAATATAATAATTCGCAACTTTTTTAACTATAATAATTATGAAAAAAACTTTACAAACAATTCTTGTTGCACTGGGAGTGTCTGCAACTGCCCAGGTGGCAGGTACAAAGACCATAGGAACAGACTATCCTACCCTGGCCGCAGCATTTACAGATTTAAATACTAACGGAGTTGCATCCGGAGGCGTTATTATAAATATCCCTTCCGATTACAACGAGACAGCTCCAGTAAGCGGATATCTATTAGGAAGTACTGTTTTGAATGCATCTTTATCGCAAACAAACCAGTTGATCATACAAAAAAGCGGTACAGGCGCCAATCCTCTGTTCACGGGAAATACCGGAACGTCTACAACAGTTGACGCCATCTTCAAATTTTCAGGTGTAGATTATTTGACATTGGACGGCATCGATCTCAAAGAGAATGCAGCAAATACAACTGCTTTAACTTTGAATGAACGAGGATTTGCATTCTATAATCTAACAGGTACGGATGGTTGTAATTACAACACCATCAAAAACAGCAAGATCACATTCCTGAGAAACTTTAACAACACAGCGATCGGGATCTATTTTGCACACCAAACTGCAACAGGCACAGCACTTAACCCTACCTCGGCGGAAGGTACACATAGCTATAACAAGATCTACAGCAATACGATTGAAAAATCATTGGGCTCCGCTGTTATGTTCACCGGTTACAGTTTTGCGCCCTCTCCTTACACACTGTTTGATCAGGGAAATGATATTGGCGGATCTTCCACAGCAACCGGAAATATACTGACGGATATTGGTGGCGTTGCAGGTGGCACCTATGTTACGAACAATTACGGCTTCAACAATACTGCTCAAAATAACTTGAATGTATCCAACAACACCATCAATTTTTCACCGAATGGAAAAGGAACTGTCGGAATATTTGTTTCTGGAACAAACGGCACATTTATTACTAATAACAATACAATTAATGCATTTGGAAATGCAGATAATAATGTAGGGACCCAGCATTATGGAATCTATGCAACTTCTGCCGGAATGAACTTGATAGCAAACAACAACATCATAAAAGTTTCTGTAGCAAGTTTCAATGGAGGAAGTGCCGCGTACGGACTTTATGTTCAGAATGCAAACGGAACCCTCGGCGCTGCTGGTAATGATATTTCAATAAATGGTGTGGATACGGTGCAAGGTTTATATGCCTCTACCACAGGCTCTTTTTCCAACATCACCAATAATATCGTCAGAAATTTATCAACATTTGGTTCCTTTTCCAATGTAAGCGGTATTTATGTGAACGGGACAGCACTTACCACCAATATTTCAAATAATAAGATCAGCGATATTGTCTCGAACGGAAATGGAGGAAATGCCTACGGAGTTTATGTCGGTGGTACAACCGCCAATACAACGACCAACATATTTAATAATCTGATCTCTGATTTAAAAACACCTACTGCAAATGGCACAAGCGTAAGTTTGGCAGGAATCAACCTTGCTGCAACTGGAGCAAATTCTAAATTGAATGTCTATTACAACACAGTGAATTTAAATGCCGTATCGACTGGTGCAAATTTCAGTTCCACAGGAATACTGCATGCCTATAACGTCAATGCAACCAATGGCGCTCTTAGCCTCAGAAACAACATCATTGTTAATACTTCCACTCCAAATGGAACAGGTACTGCAAGCGCCTTCAGAAGAAGTTCCGCAGTTAATTTGGAAAATTATGCAATGACATCCGACAACAATGATTTTGCAGTTGGCGCAACAGGTTTTGTTTATTTCAATGGAACTACAAAGTACAACCTGGAAGATTTCAAAACTTTAGTATCAACCCGTGAAACAAATTCTATCAGTTTGTTACCACAGTTTATCTCAGTTTCAGGAACAGATGCAGATTTCCTTAAAATCAACGGAAGCGCACAGGCCAACGAACTTCTGGATAATAAAGGCAGTAGTATCGACGGTTATACAATAGACTTTATCGGCACAACAAGGAATACTGCAACGCCGGATTTGGGAGCGTACGAATTCACTTATGCTGCGCCGACAGTTGCACCAGATTGTACGACGGTCACAGTCCCTTCCAACGCATCAACCAGTGTAGTACCTAATCCTGTAACCATCAACTGGACAGCAGCCAATAACGCAGTAAATTACAAAGTATACTTAGGAAGCACCGCAGGAGGTTCAGAAGTTGTCAATGGAGCTGTTGTCACAGGCTTATCCTATGTTGCAAACCTGGAAAGGAATAAAACCTATTATCTAAGAGTAGTTTCCAATAACAATATCGGAGATGCGACCGGATGTCAGGAAATCACTTTCTCCACCAGCGATTTTGCATTCTGTACACCGTCATTCCCAACTGTTGAACCTATCACGAATATTAGCTTTGGAGGAATCAATAATTCCAGCAGTGCCATTTTGAATGGAACATCTGGATATCAGGATTTCACCAATATTACCGGACAAGTTAAAGCAGGAACTACTTCAGAATTATCTGTCGCGGGAAAAAGTGATGCCAATGACGGAAAGAAATCCTACTTTGTTGTTTTCGTAGACTGGAATCAGAATGGAAGCCTGAATGATGCTGGCGAAGTGTATTTTGGAGATGGGTCTCTATTCATAGACAATTCAACTGGCGAAGATGGTAAGACAGCTGTAGGAAACATCGCTATTCCTTCCGACGCCAAACTGGGACAAACGAGAATGCGTGTCAAAAAAGAATGGTCATACTCCGCTCCACTATCATCAAGCAATTTTACAAATCCTTGTAACATAGCCAGAAACTTCGGGCAGGCAGAAGATTACACACTTAATGTATTACCAAATGAAACCTTGCAAGTAACTGAGGCTGTTAAATCCAAAATTTCCGTTTATCCAAATCCTTTTTTGGATCATTTGAATGTATCTGATATAAAAAATGTTCAATCGATTTCAGTCTCTGATATGACAGGAAGACAGATAAAAAATATTATACCTTCCCAATCTATTGATCTAGGAAACTTGAGAAGAGGATTATATATTGTGAATATTCAACTGAACGATGGAAGCGTAAAATCTTTCAAGGTTATTAAAAAATAATAGTTTTTAATTGTTTTAATCAGGAGTCCACTCTTAATTGAGTGGGCTTTTTTACAATCATAGCCCAAAAATTTGACTTTCTTAATTAATACTGCAAATGGTAATCACTTTCTTGATATTTTAATAATTTAAAATGGAATTGCTAACTTTATTAGGACCGCACGGCAACAATGATCCTCAAAAAATAAGTCATAAATTTAAAATAAATACCATAGAATATTTTGAGTTCTTAATCAATATATTCCCAATTAACAAAATAAATTAAAAAAATACTTGCGCAATTGAACAGTGTTCAATAAATTTGCAAAGTAATTTTTTATAAATTAAAATCCTGACCATTCAATTGATAATAATCTATATATTGATTGGCTATCTTTAAAAATAGATTAAACTCTTATATATTAATGAGCATAACGGACAGAAAACACAAAGAGAAGCTGGAAATGCGTAAACGTATTTTAAATGGAGCGCGTAAAATCTTCTTAGAGAAAGGTTATGAAAATACAAGTATGCGCAATATAGCCAGCGAAATTGATTACAGTCCAGGTACACTCTATTTTCATTTTAAGGATAAAAGCGAAATATTCCACGAACTTCATAAAGAGGGATTCCGCTTATTACTTGATCAGTTGAAAGTGCTGGACAGCGTTGCAGATCCATTTGAACGTTTAAAAGTGGTAGGTAAGGTTTTTATAAAATTCGCACAAGATAATAAAGATTATTACAACCTGATGTTTCTTGTTGAGGAATCAACATCAAATTCAACTGAAGACGGAGGTTTCCAAATTGCAAAAGAAGCGATCAATCATCTGTCCGGAATTATCAAAGAATGTCAGAATGATGGAAGATTTAAAGATCTGGATACCGAGTATTTTACATTTATGATTCTGTCTTCTGTCCATGGTATATGTGCACTTTTCTGTAAGGACCGTACCGTTAGTTTCGAAAATAAAACAAATGAGGAATTAATGCAAAAGGGCTATGACTGTTTCGTTTCACTTCTAGAAAAAGGATAATCCTTTTTTTTAACTACAAATTGAACACTGTTTAAATTTAATACAATGATTAATAAGAATCAAAAAAAACTATTCCTATTCTGTTGCTTGAGTATTTTTTTATTTTCTCCAACAGAATTGACTCATGCCCAAAGTACACTTGACAATTACATTCAACAAGGCATCGAATCCAACCAAAGCATCAAACAACAGTCTTTTATTCTTGAAAAAAGTATCTATGCTCTTGGAGAAGCTAAAAGTATGTTTCTACCTAACATTGCTTTTTCTACAACGTATACGAAGGCTGACGGTGGGCGTACTATCGACTTTCCGACAGGCGATCTCTTAAATAACGTCTACTCCACTATTAATCAGATGACGGGAAGCAATTCATTCCCGCAGCTTCAGAATCAAAGTATCCTTCTCAATCCGGACAATTTCTATGATGCCAAATTCCGTATTACCCAGCCTATACTGAATGCAGAGCTGAGTTACAATAAAAAGATCAGGTCTAAACAAATCGATCTTCAGAAAACTGAAATACTCCTCTATAAAAGAGAACTGGTAAAGGAAATCAAAACAGCCTACTACAATTACCTTAAGGCGACCAACGCCACAAAGATCTATCAGTCCTATCTCAAGCTGGTCAGCGAAGGAGAAAGAGTCAACAAAAAGCTATTTGACACTGGGAAGATAAACCGGACATCATTGATCAGAAGCCAAAACGAAGTTTCAAAGATCAATGCTTCCATTATTGCCTCACAAAAAACCGAAGAATCAGCGCGGTACTATTTCAATTTCCTTCTCAATCGCCCATTAACAGACAGCATTATGGTTGATGATATTAACACGTTGCCGGATGATTCACAATTGTTCAGTGACAATGTCACCAGGCGGGAAGAACTATCTAAACTTGAGATAGCAAAAAATATCAATAGTGATCTGACAGGTCTTGCTAAGTCTTATCTAATCCCCAAGATCGGAGCCAGTCTGGATTTGGGTTCACAGGGTTTTGACTGGGAATTCAATCAAAAGAACAGATACTATTTGCTAGGCATTTCATTGGAGTGGAACATTTTCTCCTCAGGAAAAAACACCTTCCGGATCAAGCAGTCCATTGCAGAAAATCAAGCCATCATATCTCAAACCGACTATATTCATGAACAGCTTCTTACAGAGTTGAAAGTGCGTCAGGCCAACATGGAAAGCGCGGTCGCACAATATAACGCAGCACAGTCGCAGCTGAAAACGAGCCAAATATACTATAGTGATATGGCAAAATTATACAAGGAAGGAATCACAATCTATATCGAGCTTTTGGACGCTCAAAATCAATGGATAGATGCACAACTAAAATCTAACATTACACTATTTGATACGTGGATAGCCTACACAGCAATTGAACGAGCAAATGCTAGTTTTAACATACAATAATACCCTATGAAAAAAATTCAAACAACATTTATTGCGCTTGCACTCTTATTATTCTCTTGCAGCGAGAAACATCCTGACAAAGATCCAATGGGTCAGCCTGATATCATATCTGTGAAAGTATCATCCCTTTCATCGCAGGAAGTTCCTAACTCCATCCAGACTACAGGACTTGTAAGCACCGAAGACCAAGCCAATTATTCATTTAAAATTGGTGGTGTCATCAGCAGAATATTTGTTAGCGAAGGCCAGTTCTTCCGAAGAGGTCAGCTCCTGGCAACACTTAATACAACTGAAATAGCAGCAGGACTGGCTCAGGCTGATCTCAACGTGGCTAAAGCGCAGCGTGACTACAACAGAGCAAACAGCCTTTATAAAGACAGTGTTTTTTCTCTGGAACAGCTTCAGAATACAAGGACATCGCTTGACGTTGCACAAAAATCAAAACAAGCCACCGCTTTCAACGAGCGGTATGCGAAGATTTACGCTGTTTCGGATGGATTTGTTGCCAGGAAGATTGCCAATGAAGGCGAAATTATCAGTGGTGGAATGCCAGTATTTTTAACTAACTCCACTCAAAAGAGCAACAGCTACCTCTTAAAAGTGGGTGTAACCGACCGTGAATGGGCAGCAATCAAGATGGGACAATCCGCAAAAGTGACACTTGACGGTTATCCTGACCATACATTCGAAGCTACCGTTTTCAGAAAATTACAGGCAGCGGACAGGGAAATAGGATCATTTCAGATTGAACTAAAATTGAGTCTTGACCAGATCATTCCTGCAGTCGGAATGTTTGGAAAAGCCGAAATAAGGACAGAACAGGCTGAGAAATCAATAGTTGTCCCTTACAATGCCATTGTAGAGGCTGATGGAGAACAGGCCTTTATATTTACACCAGCGGGTAACAACAGAGTTAAAAAGGTTCCGGTAAGCATCTTAAAGTTTGACAACAAGAATGTCTTTCTAAAAGAAAAACCTTTAGGAGTTGACAAGATCGTCATTTCGAACAGCGCCTACCTCAACGAACAATCTATCATTAAAATCATCAAGTAATTATGAAGATCACGAATTTCTCTGTTAAAAACTATCAGTTTACGCTTATCATATTTGTCCTGATTGCTGTCGTTGGTGTTCTTACTTTATTTTCGATGCCCAGGTCGGAGGACCCGACAACAGATCCGCCACAATATCTGATCACTGTCATTTATCCGGGTACAAGCCCAAAAGATATGGAGGAGCAGGTTGTAAAGCCTATAGAAAATAAAATTTACGGACTTGAAAATATTGATAAGATATTGACCACTGTTGAAGATGGTGTCGCAGCCATACAGGTTAAGTTCAAATACGGTGTTGATGTCGACAACAAGTACCAGGAAATCTCAACAGAGATCAATGCACTGAAGAACAGTGAACTTCCTAAAGATATATATCTGATCAAAACTGAAAAAATATCTTCTTCGGATGTCAAGATTTTGCAGGTGGCTTTGGTTTCCAATACTGTTTCTGGTAAAACATTACGGGATAAGGCCGATCAGTTAAAAACACAGCTTGAAAAGATTACCAATCTAAAGGAAGTAAAATATGCCGGAATCCCTGAGCAGGAAATAAGAATTGACCTGCAGCTCGATAAATTGGCTCAGCTAAAAATACCATTGAACCTGGTAATGGGAAGCCTTCAAAGTGAAGCTGCCGATATTCCTGGAGGCAGTGTCAATCTTGACAGCAAGGTCTTCAATGTAAAGACAAGCGGAAAATTCAAGAATGTAGAAGACGTTTCCAATACAGTTATCTACAACGCCAACGGCAAGATCGTTTATCTGAAGGATGTGGCAAAAGTCAATTATAAAGACGGCACAGTCAATCATATTACAAGACTCAACGGTAACCGATGTATTCTCGTCACTGCAGCAATGAAAGACAATGTCAACATCAGCAAGGTCAAAGACGAATATGTTCCAATATTGGAGGCATTTAATAAAACACTTCCGGAAAATATCAAGATGGTCAAGAATTTTGATCAGGCAGATATGGTTTCAAAAAGGTTAGGGCATCTAGGTATTGACTTTGCGATAGCAATACTTTTAGTAGTGATCACATTACTGCCTTTAGGATTCAGGGCATCCATTATTGTGATGATCTCGATACCCTTATCACTCGCTTTGGGATTGATCACGATGAATCTTCTAGGTTATTCTCTCAATCAGCTTAGCATTGTTGGATTGGTAGTCGCATTAGGACTTTTAGTTGATGACAGTATTGTGGTGGTTGAAAATATTGAACGCTGGCTCCGTGAAGGCCATTCGAGAAAAGATGCCATCTTGAAAGGAACCAAACAGATTGGAGTCGCTGTAGTGGGATGTACTGCCACTCTGGTCATTGCATTCCTGCCTCTGGCTTTCTTACCCGACATTGCAGGTGAATTTATTCGAAGCCTTCCGATGGCGGTTATGACAAGTGTACTGGCATCAATGCTTGTGGCGTTGACCTTAGTTCCCTTTTTAGGAAGTAAGATCTTAAAGACACATACACATGGGGAAGGTAATTTTTTCCTGAAACATCTACAAAACTTTTTAAGTTACTCATATAAAGGCATTATGCCGGTCGCTTTGAGATGGCCCAAGGTAACAATAGGTATTTCTATCGGGTTGAGTCTTTTGGCGTTCTTTCTATTTTCCCTGGCGGGTTTCAAGCTCTTCCCCACCTCTGAAAAGCCAATGTTTCTGGTAAATATCAAGATGCCGTTACAGGCTGATATTCCTGAAAGCGACCGTGTCACCAAGCTTATTGAAAAAGAACTAAAAAAGGAAAAAGAGATTGCCTATTACACCTCCAATGTAGGTAAAGGGAATCCGCAGATCTACTATAACGTACATCAACAGGACATAAAACCCGATTTTGCCCAAATATTTGTCCAGATGGACGAAGAGGCCGGCCCTGACACAAAAACAGAATTAATAAAAAAGCTTCGAAATAAATTTGCAGATTTTCCCCACGCAAGAATTGAAGTTAAGGATTTTGAACAAGGAACACCAATCGAAGCCAATATTGTAGTGAGAGTGTTCGGAGACAATCAGGATACCTTGAGATCAATTTCTTTTAAAGTTGAAGAGCTTTTACGTAAACATCCCGGTACATTTTACATCAATAATGAACTGAATGTCTATAAATCAGATATTAAAATAAAGATTGATAAGGAAAAGGCAAGAACATTGGGCGTAATGACCAGTGATGTCGACAAGGTTATCCGTATGGCAGTCGCCGGATTAAATGTCGGCGATTATATTGACGACCGTGGTGATTCCAGAAATGTAGTTATTACGTTACCCCGCGAAAAATTTTCAAATTTGGATGCACTTAAAAACTTATATGTCAATAACATTCAAGGGGTGCCTGTACAGATTGACCAGATAGCAACCATCGGCTTTGAGAAATCTCCTACAGCTATCAACCATTTCAATAAATCGCGGTTTGCCAAAGTGACCTCGCTCACAAAGGACGGTGTTCTGGCAAACGACATCCTAAAAGATATAGTTCCACAACTGGATAAAATGAAACTTCCTCAAGGATACTCCTATAAACTTTCAGGAGAAGCAGAATCAGAGGGCGATACTTTGGGAGGGAATTTTCTTTCGGTCATTATCTTAAGTACATTTCTTTTTGTTGCCGTTTTACTCTTGCAGTTTAAGACCTTTAAAGGAATCATTATCGTTCTGTCCATAATCCCGCTTGGAATTTTAGGCGGTGTTGTGTTCTTGCTTCTTACCGGAAATCCAATGTCGTTGGTATCCATAATCGGGTTTATTGGGTTATCAGGAATTCAGGTCAAAAACTCACTGCTACTGGTTGACTTTACCAACCAGTTACGGCTTGAAGGCCACAGCATCGATGAAGCGATAAACATTGCCGGAGAAACGCGTTTCCTGCCTGTGGTGCTAACTTCAATCACTGCAATCTGCGGGCTTCTTCCTATAGCGTTGAATCCAAATCCACTGATCGCACCGTTAGCCATCGTATTGATCGGAGGCTTAATCAGCTCAACCATTTTGTCGAGAATCGTTACACCGGTGATGTACAAATTAATCCCACCGCAGCTGGATGAAAAAATATAATTAATCTAAAGATGGAATTAAAGTTCAGTATTTAACTTCGATGTCTTCACTAAAAAATCATTATCAATACAAGCAAAATATAATATTATGAAAATCAAAAGTGTTACAGTATTTGGATCTGGTGTTTTAGGTGCACAGCCAATGGCAATGGCAGACCTTGTGGGGATGACAACTGCTTACAATGTTACCAATTCTTATGCAGAGCTGACAGATGAGGACATCTGGAAAGAGAGAAGGGATTTTCTTAAACAAAACTTTATAGATCAGAACAAGCTCGGCATTACGACAGGGGAAGGTTTTATACCTACCCAAACCCAGCCTATCAAGATGCCGATTTCCTAAAGTAAAATCTTTAAGATATCTACAGCTAAAATTAAATTTCAGTTTAATACAATAAAACAACATTCAAAATGAAAGAATATATTTTAATCACAGGAGCATCATCCGGCATTGGCTACGAAATGGCATGTCAGCTGGCAGAGAAAGCAACTAACCTCATAATTGTAGCCCGTACAGAAAGTAAACTGCAGCAAATGCAAAAGGAACTGTCAAAAAAATACGGCGTTCTTGTTTATTACTTCGTTGCTGACCTTTCAGATGTTAATGCCGCTACTGAACTGTACGGCAAGATAAAAAAACAAAATTTGCAGGTAAGTCATCTGGTCAATAATGCTGGTGTCGGAAACTATGGTGAGTTTATTGAAACTTCATTGGAGGAAGAGCTGAGCATGATCCAGCTTAACATTTCCAGTCTGGTAGTTTTGACCAAGCTCTTTTCACAAGATATGGTCCTGCGTAAATCTGGCAGAATTATGAACATAGGTTCCGTATTGTCATTTTTACCATTTCCCTACTTCGCTGTTTATTCAGCGACAAAAGCATTTGTGCTGGCATTCAGCGAAACACTCGCCGCCGAGCTCGAAGGTACCGGTGTCATAGTTAGTTCGCTATATCCCGGAACCACAGATACAGCCTTTACAACAAGTGAAATGCAATCTACAAATCTGCACAAAACCAAGCCTATGCATCCGGAGATCGTCGCAGAAGAAGGCATAAAGCATCTCTTACAGGGAAAGGGGAAAAAAGTGGTAGGTTTTCAAAATTGGATCAACTCTAAACTCCCGAACTTTGTGCCTGACAGTATCATGATGAAAATCAAAAAGGGTCTGGCAAGTCAGCAGTAATATTGATTATTAATAAAACAGTTAATCCACATTTGCCTTGGTAATGGGAGTTACAGCAACGGGGATTGTTTCTTTTACGATAGTATCGGTCAACATAGTATTAAACCAACTTTTTGAAGTCGTGGGGTATTGCATAAATTGTTGCTCTGCCAACAATTTTAATCATTTCTCCGTGCAAAAATGGAAATATGAATATAGGATAGATAAAAGAAAGGAAAGAAAGGAAATAATGAAAAAAAAATAAATATATTTCAGTCAATGCTTAACATTTATATGATGAGTATAGCTTCAAATCAATTGAAAAGTTCAGTGTTGTTCTATAAAAAGAATATTCAGCAGCAAATATTTACTCAGTAAATACAATTAAAATGTACAGAATTTATTTAGGTAATGAACAGCGTCAACGGTTCAAACAATTTTTTAGACGACTAGAAATTCCTGCAAATACGATCATTTTGAGAGAAGGTGAAATTGCAGAACAGGCTTACTATATTGAAAGTGGCTGCTTAAGAAGCTGTGTGATAACTGAAGATAAGGATATCACTTTTGAGTTTTTCTTCGAAAATGAAATAGCTTCCATAATTGAAAGTTTTGAAACATGTAATCCAAGTTCATTTACTTTGGAAAGTATTGAACATTGCATCATTCACACTATTTCCAGAGAGGATTTTAAGACTTTAATAGCAACATTAAGAGAGTTAGAGGTTCCAAGGAAAGTTGATGGATATATATTTCGGGCATTGATGCATTATCAAAATTTATTACTTTCAAGAATAAAAGACAGTCCCAAAAAAAGGTATCTAAAATTGCTTAAGCACTACCCAAAAATTTGGGGAAGGGTGCCTAAATATTATATCGCCTCCTACCTAGGAATTGATACTGCCCTGCTTGATGAGATCCATGGACAAATAATAAAATCGTCCAATTAGCAAAATAAACCGGATACAACAATCATAATAAATTTCGAAACAATACTATTAAAACAAGATCCGTTTGGAAAGGTTAAAAAATTAAAATCAATTTGCTTTCAGAATTTTTTTAAAAAACCCATTTGTAATTTCCTATCCATAAAATTAATGAAATCATGAAGAAAATAGATATTGTCGGAGGTGGTTTTTCAGGAACAATGACAGCTGTACAAGTAATTGAAAAATCAGCTTTACCCTTCGAAATCAAAAACAAAGCGAATAAAAATAACTGTTATTGATACCATTGTACGAGATTTGGATGTTTTAGAAGATTCGGTTATTTGTCACTGGACAATAATACAAAACTTGACATTGACCATGGCGGATACTGTTTTGGATTATTGGAACAGAGATTTGATGGGGAAACCTACTCCATTTCTCCTAATGGTTTCAACATTTAAAGCGGATTGAAATATTTCTTGCAGATAAATTTTTATAAAATTTTAATAAGAACCTGGATTTGCGACATTAATCCTCTAAAGCGACAGTTCCTGTTTCGGAATTGAATCCGAATCATTACTGCTTGGGCTTCAATTGCCCTTGCAAAATTAAGGGTTGATGCAGAGATTTACCTGCTTGGCTTTTTATAGAGTTGATTATCAGATAACAGTGAAAAGCTTGCTCCCATAAAGTCATAGCATTACTGTAAATATAGAAAGTTCAATTTTTAAATATTTTTGCCATTGTCATCCTTTTTAACAATTAAAATTTAAAAATGTATGATTTATTATTGTAAGAATTTAGTTAAAGAGCTATTTAAATTATTTTTTAGATAAATTATATTCGTCCTCTTTGTTTTTAAAAGCCCACTTAGCCATGGCGTTCATTACAGGTAATAATCCTTCCCCTGCATTAGTGAGAGTGTAGGTAACGAATGGAGGAATAACTGGTTTTGCTTTCCTTAAGACGAGATTATCAACCTCTAATTGTTTTAAATTTTGTATCAGCATCTTTTCGGTTATATTTGGAATGGCTCTTTTTAGCTCACTGTAACGTTTACATCCGTCCGAGAGATGGTAGATAATAATGGGTTTCCAATATCCTCCAATTTTTTCCATTGCGTAAGTTACAGGGCATATCTCTGATGCTTTCTGCTTATTTTCCTGAATAGTTGATGTTTTTTTAATTGCGGTCATGATAATACACACTTTAGGGTAAGTACTTGTTTATAAGTAAGTACAAATATACCTTTGTTGAAGTCAATTACAAAACAATTAGATATGAAAATTACAATTTCAGGTTCATTGGGAAACATTGGAAAACCTTTAGCCACAAAACTTATTTCATCAGGACATGAGGTAACAATAATTAGCAGCAATAAAGATAGAATTAAAGCTATTGAAACTCTAGGCGCAAAAGCAGCGATTGGCTCAGTAAATGATTCTGATTTCCTAAGTGAGGCCTTCGCAGGAGCTGATGCAGTTTTTGCCATGACTCCCCCTAATATGGGCGGTTCAAATATTATTACGAACACAACAAATGCCGGGAAAGCTTTTTCTACAGCCATTAAAAAAGCTGCAGTAAAACGTGTAGTTATGCTAAGCAGTATTGGTGCAGAGTTACCCTACGGAAATGGTCCTGTTGCAGGCCTCCATAACATTGAAAAAATATATGAAACATTAGAAGAAATTTCGTTGACTTATCTTCGTGCAGGTATTTTTTTCACGAATCTGTATAATGATATTTCAATGATAAAAAGTGCTGGAATTATTGGATCTAACTATCAATCAACTGCTCAAATTCCTTTTTCACATCCTGAAGACATAGCAGGTGCTGCTGTTGAAGAACTGGAAAGAACGACTTTAGGATCAAATATACATTACATAATAAGTGATGTTCGCACACCAGGAGATGTGGCACAAATTTTAGGTCAGGAAATTGGCAAACCGGAACTTCCCTGGATAGAGTTTACAGACGAACAAGCTCTTTATGGAATGCAACAGGCAGGATTGCCTGACGAAATAGCAGAATTATATGTAGAAATGGGATCGAGCATAAGAAATGGAAATCTTTCCGAAGATTTTTTTAATAACCATAATAATGTTGACGGCAAAATTAAACTAGAGGATTTCGCAAAAGAATTTGCAAAGAAATTTTAATATCTTCATTAAGTCTCTCCCGGGAAACCAATATGAAAACTTTTGAATTTGGAGCAATATAAACTTTTGAAAAAAATAATGATGTACCTGTCGATCTTGTTGGTTATAATGTGATGGCAATTAACACAGACCTAAGCAAAGATAATTATCCTCACCTCAAATTTGGCAATAGACTTTCTTGCCTTACGTTCGTCTTGGTCACAAAACCGACATTAGAAGTTATTGCTTCTTTGTCGGTTTTTTTTATTCTAAATACATAGATAATATAATTTCGGAGGCTATTTTGAAGATTTGAATTGCTTACCCAAATATGATGTTACTATATTTTAATTTTCGGGTAATATAAAATAGAATTCACTACCCATACCCAATTCACTTTCGGCGAAAATTTTACCGCCTTGTGCTTCGATGAATTGTTTACTTATCGTTAAGCCCAATCCTGTTCCTTCCTTTCTTGTTCCAGGGATTTTAAAATATCTGTCAAAAACTTTGGAAATATATTGCGGTGGAATCCCCTGCCCTTTATCAGTTACAGAAAATTTTATTTTGCCTTCTGCTTTTTGAACATTAATGTTAATCTCAGAGTTTTCATAAGAATACCGTACGGCATTTGATAAAAGATTATTAAGCACCCAAGATGTTTTTTCAGCATCAGCAAGAACTTTTTCGATACCGTTTTCTACATTAATTTTTAAGAGAATATGCTTTTGCTCTGCTGCCGATCTGTTGGCATTAACAGCGTATTCGATAATTGTCCGGATGTCAGATGATTTTACATTGAGCTGGATAGAACCGCTTTCTATCTGGGTAATATTTAATAATTCTCCAGTGATTTTCAGCAGACGGTCAGAGTCTTCTCTGATGCCGTTTACAAGATTTTTCTGTTCTTCATTCAGGCTTCCTATCCGGTCATTTTCCAAGAGCTGCAGTCCCATCTGGATGGATGAAATCGGTGTTTTGAACTCGTGCGAAACGGTTCCCAGGAAATTGGTTTTGGCCAGATCAAGTTCTTTAAAAGGTGTAATATTCCTCAACATAATCACCTGACCGATAAAACGGCTTTGCTGCTCGCCGGTTGGGGTCACATTGATATCTACGATTTCCTTCTCAAAATAGCTTTCTTTT
Organism: Epilithonimonas sp. UC225_85; assembly: GCF_042695135.1. Classification (GTDB taxonomy): domain Bacteria; phylum Bacteroidota; class Bacteroidia; order Flavobacteriales; family Weeksellaceae; genus Epilithonimonas. The sequence continues at coordinate 2,253,804 of NZ_CP170547.1, read as the reverse complement.
CCATCTGCATAAATTTTCATTGCTTCTACATTTTTTTCAGCAGCATCGGGCTGAATAATTTCTTTAATGATTTCTCTTATCAGATCATTCGCAACTGCAACATCCTGAATCAGTTTTCCGACAAAATTTTCTTTTTTAAGACCTGTGATTTTCAATGCCTCATCGTTTACAAAGAGGACTTTTTTGTTTTCATCAATACCGATAACAGGATCGTGCATATTATCAATAAGGGTTTCAATGCGTTTTTTTCCCTGTATGATTTTGTTCAGCCTGCTTTCGGAATATTCCTGAAGCTTTTCTGCCATTGTGTTAAATGACATTGCCAAATCTCCGAACTCACTTCTGCTGTCAAACCGGACTCTCTCTTTATAATTCTGATTGGCAATCTGTCTGATGCTTTCCGTAAGACTTTTAATAGGGTTTGCAATGTTGGAAGGCAGATTTACTAGCAGAATAAATGCGATGATAAAGCACAACATTCCGGTTGCCGAGATTGCCATAATTGCGCTTTTCGCCGTGGTATCAGCAATACTGCTTTTATGTTCGATAGCGCTCATATTAATCTGCATCAGTTCGGCAATATCTTTTCTGATTGAAGATTGAAGCGCAGCATTTTCCGGATCTTTTTTCAAGGCTTTAAAATGGATTGAGACATTATCCGTTGCCTCTTTCTCGCCAGGTTCTGTGACGTTTTTTTGCTGTTTTTCCAGATGTTTTTCAAAAACACTGAATGCCAATGGATCAGAATTAATTTCTTCCAAAACCAACAGCATATTTCTGGAATACTGAAGTGTGTTGTAATTGGCTTTCAGGATATTATTAGTATCTTTTTTAAGCTGATTGATATACCAGCTGCTCAAAACCGACAATACAAAGATCATCGTAAAAAGCAGACCAACGCCGATATTAAGTTTCGTTTTGATTTTCATGAAAGAATGACTAAGTCTATATTTTCTTTTGATAATTTGTTAAGCAAAGAATTGAATGTGTCTGTTGCAACAATCACTTTCCAGAGATTAAGATGCGGTTTCCCAATACAAACGGTTGTTATTTTCTGTTCTTCACATTGTTCCATGATCGCTCTTGTGACATTTGCATTTTCTACTTTTATGATCTCTGCTCCCAATTCTGTAGCTAATTTAAAATTATTAATGAGATGTCGCTGCTTGTCAAGTGCAATTTTATCTGCACTTTCTCTCGGGATCTGAACATACAAAAGATACCATTTGCTGTTGTAATAATTCGCCAGTCTTGCTGCTTTCCTGATGACGTTTTTTGCCGTTTTTTCATTGGAACTGATGCAGGCGAGAAATTTTTCTTTTCTGATATTTTTGACCTGTGAAACTTCGGTTTCCACTTTTCTCTGGACCTGTGAAGCTACTTCTTTTAAGGCTAGTTCCCGAAGCTGCAGGATATGATCACTTTTGAAGAAATTATTGAGAGCCGAATTTATTTTTGAGTTTTCATAAATTTTACCAGCTTTCAACCGGTCGATCAATTCTTCGGCTGTCAGATCTATGTTTACAACCTCATCTGCCTGAGCCAGAACACTGTCCGGAATCCTCTCCTTGACTTCGATATTAGTAATATTTTTAACATCATCATTCAGACTTTCAATATGCTGGATATTAACTGCACTGATGACATTAATCCCGGAATCCAGAATCTCCATCACATCCTGCCAGCGTTTTTCGTTTTTGCTGCCTTCGATATTGGTATGAGCGAGTTCGTCCACGATTACGACTTCCGGACGAAGATTGATAACTGCCTGTACGTCCAGCTCATCCAGCTCTTTCCCTTTATAAAATAATTTCCTTCTGGGAATGACAGGTAATCCTTCCAGCAAAGCGTGGGTTTCCTTCCTGTGGTGGGTTTCGATATACCCGATCTTCACATCAATCCCACTTGTTAAAAGTGAATGCGCTTCCTGAAGCATACGATACGTTTTTCCCACACCGGCGCTCATTCCGATGTAGATTTTGAATTTTCCCCGCCTTGATTTTTTTATTAAATTAAGGAAATCCTGTGCAGATTTTTTTTCATCCATAACAGATTATCTATATCAAATTTAGGTAAATCCCTTGTTAAATTTCAACAAGGGATTTGATAATATGGAAACTATTAAAAACTTACGGCAAGTGACGTGACTGCCATAAAATTATTATTTTTGAAATCATTGTCACGATTCAGAAAGATATCATCTTTGCTATTGAGATTTTTCACTTCTGTACGCCAAACCAGATTTGGCAGAATCCAATAATCTGCATTCAAGGAGTATCCAAAAGTCTTGAATCCGTTTTCCGTTCCTGTAGAAATGATGACGCCGTTTTTATCACTGTAATATTCTCCTCTAGCTGCGAAACTTAATTTCTCGGTTACTGCATATTTGGCAATCAAAACCGGAGAATACCAAACGTTGTACTGATCGCTGCCTTTCATTTTTTCTTCTGCCCCAATATCGAATCCTGTGGTCAACGCAAACTTTTTACTAAGCTGGAAAATACCATAAAAATTATGAAAATACCGCATTTGTTTTATACTGTCCGGTTTATCATTTCCAATGAAAGAACTGCTATTAAGTGTGATTTTTTCTGTCGGTTTATAAGTCAATTGATGTCCAAAAGCTACTGTGGAATTCCCATCAACACGCTGGATTCTTTGCCAGCCATTCAAAACCAATCCACTTAGGAACCACTTTCCGTTGTCGCTGGTGTAAGAAATCTTTGCACCACTTTCAAAATAAGGCGAATTATCCGCTAAAATACTTCTCGTCAAAGTCCAGCAATCTTTGCTGATCGCACTTTCAAAACCGATATGTGACGGCAAAATTCCGGCATCTACCCATAGATTTTTTGTCTTCGAAATCTTCACACCAATATTGGCTTCGTAGATATTTTTCAAAACGCCGGGTTCCGCCGCATAATTGGCATTCATATAAGTTCCGGTTGCCAAAGCAAGATTGGCTCTCACTTTTTCATTTTCGTAATTGGCTTTGACTAAACCGAGATTCAGGTTGACCTCATTATTACGGTTGTGACTATAAACAAATGTGGGACGTGTATTATTCTGGGGATTATTAAAATCGAACTGATAATAAACCTCAGCATAACCAGTTATTTTTAAAGGATTTTTATTTTCTTCCTGTGCAGACAAAGTTGCAGATGTTCCCAACATCAAGAATGTAATTAGAGCTATTTTTTTCATTTTTCTTATTCTAAATATTAAAGTTTATTTCAAACCTTCGAGTGCGATATTGATTTTCAAAGTATTGATCTTTTCTGTACCAAATAATCCTAAAAGTGGTTTTTCTGTATTGTTGGCAATCAGTTGCTGAATTTTATCTTCATTAATATTTCTGATCTTGGCAATTCTTTTAACCTGAACTTTTGCTGCATCTACAGAGATATTTGGATCCAATCCACTTCCACTGGCTGTTACCAGATCGGAAGGGATTTCGGCTTTATTGATACCCGGATTGTGTTTGATGAAGTTGTCTATTCTTTCCTGAACAGTTTTCAGATAATCAGGATTTGATGGTCCTTTGTTGCTGCCTGCCGCACCAGCCGCATTATAATCTACAGCGGACGGACGGGACCAGAAATATTGGTCTTCTGTGAATTGTTGTCCGACATTGCTGTAATATTTTTTGCCTTTATAGATGATGTTCTCTCCTTTCCCGCTGTTGGGAGCAAATTGTGCAATCCCGTAAATAAGCAACGTATAAATTCCGGAGAAAAACAGAAGACAAACCAAGGTTATTTTGATTGCCGGTAAAATATGTTTTTTCATTTTTTTGATTTTAAATAAATAGAGATACAATGAGATCGATTATTTTTATCCCGACAAATGGAATCAAAACGCCGCCCAGACCGTAGATAAAAAGATTTCTTCTAAGTAATGCGCTCGCTCCAATTGGTTTGTATGCAACGCCTTTCAAAGCCAATGGAATCAGGAACGGGATAATGATCGCATTGAAAATAACTGCCGATAGAATGGCACTTTCCGGAGAATGAAGATTCATAATATTAAGACCCTGCAAAGCCGGAATCGAAGCGATAAAAAGTGCCGGAACAATAGCAAAATACTTAGCAACATCATTCGCAATACTGAAAGTTGTAAGTGTTCCTCTGGTCATCAACAACTGTTTTCCAATCTCAACTATTTCGATTAGTTTGGTAGGGTCATTGTCCAGATCTACCATATTTCCGGCTTCTTTTGCCGCCTGTGTCCCACTGTTCATTGCGACGCCCACATCGGCTTGGGCAAGCGCTGGCGCATCGTTGGTTCCGTCGCCCATCATTGCGACCAATCTGCCTTCGGACTGTTCTTTTTTGATGTAATTCATCTTGTCTTCCGGTTTTGCTTCGGCAATAAAATCATCTACGCCAGCTTTTTCCGCGATATATTTGGCGGTCAAAGGATTGTCACCGGTTACCATCACTGTTTTAATTCCCATTTTTCTCAATCGTTCAAAACGTTCCTGAATGCCTGGTTTGATGATATCCTGTAATTCTACAACCCCTAAAACTTTTTCGTTTTCGGAAACGACCAATGGGGTTCCGCCATTGCTTGAAATGGTTCTTACCGCTTCTTCAATTTCTTTTGGAAAAGGATTGCCTGCTTTTTGAACTAAGTTTTTGATGGAATCTGAAGCGCCTTTTCTGATTCTGATATTGTCATAATCTACACCTGAACTCCTGGTTTCTGCTGTAAAATTGATGAACTCAGGATTGTTAATTTCGTAGCTTAAAGGATTGACACCGGCCAATTCAATAATCGACTTCCCTTCCGGCGTTTCATCTGCCATAGATCCCAAAACAACTGCTTTAATAAAATGTTTCTCATCAATTCCGTTTGCAAGGTGAAAATGGGTCGCTTTTCTATTTCCAATCGTGATTGTTCCTGTTTTATCTAACAAAAGAACATCTACGTCACCTGCCGTTTCCACAGCTTTCCCACTTTTAGTAATGACATTTGCTCTTAATGCTCTGTCCATTCCGGCAATTCCGATGGCTGATAAAAGTCCGCCGATTGTAGTCGGAATCAAGCAGACAAATAGTGAGATAAAGGCGGCAATCGTAATTGGTGTATGCGCATAATCTCCAAATGGTTTCAAAGTCACTGTAACGATTATGAATACCAATGTGAATCCTGCCAAGAGAATAGTTAAAGCTATTTCGTTCGGTGTTTTTTGTCTGGAAGCGCCTTCTACCAAAGCAATCATTTTATCAAGGAAACTCTCGCCCGGTTCGGTGGTTACTTTTACTTTTATCTTATCAGAAAGTACTTTTGTTCCGCCGGTAACACTGCTTTTATCACCACCGGATTCGCGGATTACTGGTGCACTTTCTCCTGTAATGGCACTTTCATCAATGGTTGCAAGACCTTCGATGATTTCGCCGTCAGATGGGATAATATCGCCTGGTTCACAAAGAAACACATCGCCTTTTTTGAGTTGAGAAGACGGAACGATGGTGATTTCATCATTGAATATTTCTCCAACCGGCTGTATCCATTTTGCGGGTGTTTCTTCTCTCGTTTTTCTGAGGGAATCTGCCTGTGCTTTTCCTCTGGCTTCTGCGATGCCTTCTGCAAAATTGGCGAAGAGCAAGGTGATGAACAGAACTGCCGTCACAATAATGTTATAGATCAAGCTTCCCTGCTCTTTTTCTCCAATTGCAATCCAGACGCACACGCCAGCCATTACAATAGTTCCAATCCAAACCATAAACATCACAGGATTGCGGAACATTTTGGATGGGTTCAGTTTTATAAAAGACTGTTTCAATGCTTCATTGACCAATTCGGACTGAAACAAATTATTATTATTTCCTTTCATTTTAATTCAAATTATTTAAGTGAAAAATGTTCTGCGATAGGCCCCAAAGCTAAAGCCGGGAAAAAAGATAATGCAGCAACAAGTGCAATAACAGCGAAGATCATCAATCCGAAAGTTGCTGTGTCGGTTTTTAAAGTTCCTGCACTTTCCGGGATGTATTTTTTAGCAGCAAGGCTTCCGGCAATAGCGACAGGTCCAATAATTGGTAAATATCTTGCCATCAGCATAACGATTCCGCAGGCGATATTCCAGAAAGGTGTGTTGTCACCTAAACCTTCAAAACCACTTCCGTTGTTAGCACTTGAAGATGTGAATTCGTAGAGCATCTCGCTGAAGCCGTGATAGCCAGGATTATTCAGCCAGCTGGCGTAAGCTTCCGGATTTTGGGCGTAAGTGTAACTTGCAATCGCAGTTCCTGCCAGAATTAACAGTGGATGAAGAAGTGCAATGATCATTGCGATCTTCATTTCTCTGGCTTCGATTTTTTTACCGAGAAATTCCGGTGTTCTTCCAACCATTAATCCACTAATGAAAACTGCCAGGATGATGAAGATGTAGAAATTCAGAAAACCGACACCTACACCGCCATAGAAACAGTTGACCATCATCCCGAGCATTGTATTCATTCCGGAAAGCGGCGTTAATGAATCGTGCATCGCATTCACAGAACCATTACTTGTAACAGTTGTATTAATTGCCCAATATGCTGATGCAGCGGGACCGAAACGGACTTCCTTACCTTCCATACTTCCCATTGTCTGGGAGATTTCCATTTTTGAAATGGCAGGGTTTCCATTCATTTCATTAATGACGGTTGGAATCAGAAGAAGCAGAAATCCTACAGTCATAACTCCAAAAATAGTGTAAGCCAATTTTTTTCTTTTCAAGACATATCCCATTGCAAAAATCATTGCCATAGGAATTAGAAAAATTGAAACGTCCTCGATGATATTACTGAAGTAAGTCGGATTCTCTAAAGGATGTGCGGAGTTAGGGCCGAAAAATCCACCGCCATTGGTTCCCAGCTGTTTGATAGCTACAAAAGCGGCAACCGGACCACGGCTTACTTCCACTTTATCACCTTGTAAATTGGTAATAGAATCTTTCCCTTCAAAAGTCATTGGAGTGCCACTAAATGCTAATAAAGAAGCAATTACAACTGCTATGGGTAAAAGAATTCTAGTACAACTTCTTACAAACAGGAAATAAAAATTCCCTAATTTATCCGTAGTTTTCTCTCTCATTGCAAAGAAAACAACACCTGCAATTGCAATCCCGCAGCCAGCGCTTATAAACTGCCACAACATCAATGTTAACTGTCCCAAATATGATAATGCAGACTCTCCCGAGTAATGTTGCAAGTTGGTATTAGTAATAAAACTAACGGCTGTATTAAAAGCCAAGTCTCCGCTCATTGATGGATTATTATCCGGATTCAAGGGCAGCCAGCTCATATTGGTAAGTACAAATATTGCAATTAAAAACCAAAAAAAATTGATGGTTAATAATGCTACCAAATGCTGCTTCCAGTTCATTTCTGTGGTAGAGTCGATCCCAGCAAATTTGTAAAAGAGTTTGTCGACGGGATTCAAAATTTTATCCAGCCAGGTTTTCTCATTACTGAATATTTTTCCGATGTATCTTCCAAGTGGTATTGCCAGCAAAACAACCAGAGCAAACATTAGTATAATTCCTAAAATTTCTGTATTCATTTTTAATAATATTTTTTTGAGAATGTTCGCTATCTATAAATACCCTTTATTTCTAGCAGGATATAAATAAATATTACAACAAATGATATCCATAATAAAAGTTTCAGCCATTCTTTTGCTGACTTTCGAATATCCTTTTTCATAATGTAATTTTTAAAATTTTTCCGGTTTGATAAGTACATAGCACATATACACAAAGACGGCAATGGCGATTATGAATAATATTGTCATGTTTTTTCAAAGTATTTTACGGTTGCTAAAAACAGAGCAAAACAAGCAGCTCCGGCGATGATTAAGATTGTTGTCATAATTTATGGGTTAGTAAAGATTCTATACGCGATTCCTGTAAAGACAATAGATGTATAAAACATTAGGAGTAAATCCCAAGGTTTCCAGTGTTGACCATTATCTTGTTTATTAGTTTTCATTTCTACAGTATTTTTATAAACCGGATTTGTAGATCTGGCGCAGGTATAACTGATGTAGACTTGTTGGAATTTTCGAAAAAATTAAATTTTTGTAAGTTTTTTCACACGAAAAAGTGAGACTGTCGAGTGAGTAGATGAATACATTTTCCACTGCATTTTTCAGAGCCTGATCACCCTTTTGGTACAGCTCATTCATTTTATCGAACGATCTTATTAAAATTACTGTTTCACCTTTTTTGATAAGATTTCTGATCTGCCGGGTGAAAACATTGATGACCATAAAGGAGTTTTTAGTTCTGTAAACTTCTTCGAATTCTGATTTGGATTCAGGAACCACTGTTATGATTTCCTGTATTGCTTCTGTGTGATTCATTTTATATTTGTTTTGAATCACTAATGCCAATTAATATTCCGTAAGAAAACAAAAACGCATAATCAACTCATTAATAAAACATTAAACAGATTTGCCTAATTTACACTAAAGCAAAACCCTATCATTTTGAAAGGGTTGATCTTATCATTTTGAAAGGGATATCAAAAAAGAAGATGTTGATTATTTGTACCAAATGATCTCAAATCAATAATTATTTGATCTGAAATTCTTCCAGTTTCCTGTAAAGCGTTGTGAGTGCAATATTCAGGAGTTTTGCGGTTTCAGTTTTGTTGCCATTCGTATAATTGATGACTTTTTGGATGTGTATCTTTTCTGCGCTGGCAAGTTCAAAAGCAGAAAGCGTTTTGTTTTTGGAAGTGTCGGAACTTAAATTTTGAAAATCAGAGGGGAGAGAGATCAATTCCAGCGTAGAACTATCGGTGAGGATAACGCTTCTTTCTATTACATTCCGAAGTTCCCGGATGTTTCCTTTCCACGGATGTTGTTTTAAAGCTTCAAGATATTCCTGACTGATGGACGTAATTTTTTTTCCTGTTTTAATGGAAAAAGTTTTCAAAAAATAAGTGGCCAAATCTTCGATATCCGAAATCCTTTCTCTCAAAGGCGGAAGTGAAATATTAAAAATATTAATCCTGTAATACAGATCTTCGCGGAAATTTCCGGCTTCGATCTCTTTCTGAAGGTCTCTGTTTGTGGCTGCAATAATCCTTACATTGATCTTAGTCACTTTGTTATCACCAACCTTCAGAAATTCTCCAGACTCTAAAACTCGAAGCAGCTTTGCCTGCAGATCTAGTGGCATCTCTCCTATTTCGTCTAAGAAAACAGTTCCGTTGTTGGCTTCTTCAAAAATACCTTTAGTATCTTTTATCGCTCCGGTAAATGCTCCGGCTTTGTGGCCAAACAACTCATTCTCGAGTAATTCTTTGCTAAACGCTGAACAGTTGATTGCAACAAAATTCTGCTTGCTTCGGTTGCTTTCATTATGGATTGCCTGTGAAAAGACTTCTTTCCCGGTTCCTGTTTCTCCCGTAAGTAGAACTGTAGCATCGGTCAAAGCAACTTTTTTCCCCGAATCAATAGCAGATTTTATCAATTTTGATTTCCCAATAATCGTTTCAAAGGAATACTTGTTTCCCAATTGTTTTTCCAATTGTTGCACGCGTTTATTTAAGGCCGTTTTTTCGATTGCTTTGTAGAGAAGAGGAATTATTTTATTGTTGTCATCACCTTTTGTAATATAATCGAATGCGCCGTTCTTTATGGCCTGCACACCGTCTGGAATGTTTCCGTGTGCAGTAAGCAGGATTATTTCAAGCGATGGATATTTATCTTTGATAATTTTTGAAAACTCGACACCGCTTCCGTCGGGAAGTTTGACATCACAAATTATAACGTCTATATCAGAAACTTCAAGTCTTTTTTTTCCATTCTTAAGATCAGAGGCCTGAAATACTTCAAAACCTTCCAGGCTGATTATTCTGGAAAGCAAGGTTCTGATTTTTTCTTCGTCGTCGATGATGAGTATTTTGTCCACTTCTTTAAAAAATATATGCAAAGATAAATATTAATGATATGGTGGTTATTTTTTTATTTAATGATCAACCAATAATATATGAAACAAAGTCAAAAAATATTGTTATTATCTTTTTTTGAGTGAAAAATCATTTAAATTTTAATTCCAAAATAAGTGATTCAGCGACTTCAGAAAATTTTCTTTAAATTCGTCAAGTTTTATAATTTGATATAATGAAAAGAAAAATTCTTCTATCAGCCTTGTTTCTTCCGGCTGTAATGGCTTTTGGACAGCAATACGGCGGAATGTGGATCCCGACGGAACTTAATGAAAAAGAAATGAAAGATCTGGGAATGAAAATTTCCGCAAAAGATATCTTCAATCCGGATAAAGCGAGTATAAAAGACGCTGTCGTTCAGTTTGATGGCGGATGTACTGCAGAAGTGATCTCTCCAAAAGGATTACTCTTAACAAATCACCATTGTGGTTATGACAATATCCAAGCCCATTCTACGGTCGAAAATGATTTGCTGACCAACGGTTTCTGGGCAAAAGATATGACCGGAGAATTGCCGAATCCGGGTGTAACGGTAGATTTCATCACAGATATCAAAGAGGTGACAGGTCAAATCCTCACCGGAACAGAAAACCTGACCGGAGCGGATCTTACCAAGAAAATCAATGAAAATATTGAAGCTTACAAAAAAGCTCAGAAAACGGAATCCTACCAGACTATTTCTGTAAGATCGATGTATTATGGGAACAAGTTTTATGCTTATGTGATCGAAACTTTTAAGGATATAAGATTAGTTGGTGCACCGCCTTCCGCTATCGGAAAATATGGCTCTGACACAGATAACTGGGTTTGGCCAAGACACACAGGAGATTTCTCCATGTTCAGAATCTATGCTGACAAAAACAACAAACCGGCAGAATATTCCAAAGACAATATCCCATATACACCCAAACATTTCCTTCCGATTTCTGTGAAAGACAAGAAAGAAGATGATTTCACTTTTGTATTCGGATTCCCTGGAAGAACAACAGAATATCTTCCTTCGATTGCCGTTGAAAAAATCATGACAGAAACCGATCCTGCGATGATTGCTGTGCGTGATGTAGCTTTGAAAACCTTAGATGAAAAGATGAGAACCAATGCTGCTACCAAAATACAGTACGCTTCTAAATATGCGAGGGTTGCCAATTACTGGAAAAAATGGATTGGCGAAGTAGAAGGTCTTAAAAAGTCCAATGCTGTTGAGAAAAAGAAACAATACGAGCAGACTTTGATCTCGAAAAATCCTGCGATCAAAACGACAATTGATCAACTTAATCAAAAATATAACGAACAGGCGCCTTACAATCTTCACAGAGCTTATTATTCTGAAATCGTAAGAAATTCTGAAACATTTACGCTAGCAGGGATTTACTCAAATTATATCCAGAGTTACGAAGCAGGAAAAATGGACGCAAAATCTCTGGAAGCTTTGAAAGCAAGATTGACAGAGGTTTACAAAGATTATGACGGGGAACTGGATGCCAAAGTAACAGCGAAAATTCTTGCGCTTTATGCCAACAAAACACCTCCACAGTTTTTGCCAAAAGATTTTGATAAACTAAATAATGTAACTAAAAATCTGGGAATATTTGAAACCATTTCCAAAATGTCTATTATCACCGGAAGAGGAAATATGAACAGTATTAAAGCTACTGATGTTGATAAATTCTTTGAGGATCAAAAAGTATTAGTTGAAAATCTGAAAAAAGATCCTCTAGTTCAGATGTTCGGTTCATTCAAAAGCTCTTATTTAGAAACGACCGACGCAAAAGTCACTTCGCTTCAGGCTGATATCGATGCGTTGCAAAAGAAATATATGGCGCAGCAAATGGAAACGGACAAAGAAAGAAAATTCTTTCCGGATGCCAATTCTACCCTTCGTGTTACTTACGGGAAAGTAAAAGGTTCGGATCCAAGGGATGCCGTTACATATGGTTATCAGACGCATCTCGCCGGTGTGATGGAAAAATATGTTCCGGGAGATTACGAATTTGACTTGCCTAAAAAACTTATCAGTCTTTACAATACTAAAGATTACGGCATATACAAGGATAAAACCGGTGATGTTCCTGTAAACTTCACAGCGACAAACCATACAACCGGCGGTAACTCAGGAAGTCCGGCTTTGGATGCTTATGGAAACCTGATTGGATTGAACTTCGACAGACAATGGGAAGGCACGATGAGCGACATCAATTACGATCCGAAATTGTGCAGAAACATAATGGTGGATACCAAATACATCTTGTTCGTGATCGATAAATATGCAGACTCCAAATGGCTGCTGAACGAGATGAAAATCGTAAAGTAATCTTAATAAATATTTCTAAAATACTAACTTTGTCAGAGTCGAGAACTCTGGCAAAGTTTTTTTTAATAAAATATCTTGAACGCTAAATCAATTTTTTACCGAATTATTAACCCGATTACAAAGACTATTTCCTTTGAGAGATTTTCTATGAAACTGCCTTTTCAGGATTTGATTTTGGTTTATCATTTGGTTTCGGATGAGGATGTGAAGCATGTCAAACATCTGTTTCCATATCGTTCTGTCAAACATTTTGAAAATGATCTTGATTTTCTTTCCAAACATTTCGAGTTCATAGATTGGGAGACTTTCATCAAAGAAAAAACTGAAAAAACAACCAGAAAAAAACCAACGGTTCTCCTGACTTTTGACGATGGCTACAGCGAGTTTTACGACGTCATCTCTCCTATTCTCAAACGGAAAGGAATCTATGCGATGAATTTTATCAATCCAAAATTCATTGATAACCAAGAATTAATGTGGCGGAATAAAGCCAGCCTGATTGTTTCAGAAATCACTGAAAATAAATCAATTGAAAACAAATTAAGTAAATATCCCAATTTTAATAATGATCTGAAAAGCAATGTCAGTTCAATCCTAAAAATTAATTATAAGAATCAAAATCATCTGGATAAAATTGCGGAATACCTTGAAATTAACATCAGTGATTATCTTCAAAAAAATCAGGTTTATCTGACAACTGTGCAATTACAAAAACTTAAAAACGATGGATTCGGGATCAGCTCCCACGGTTGGGATCATCCTTTTTACAATCAATTAGGTTTGGAAAATCAATTGGAAAATACGCAAAAATCTTTAGATTATATGAAAGAAAATGCTTTCCTGAACGATTCTTTTGCTTTTCCATTCACCGATCATCTGGTTACCAATCGATTCTTTGAAACTATTTTTAATCAGAATCCTGATCTGAAATTTACTTTCGGCGCTGCAGGAATTAAACTCGATTCCAATTCCAAAAATCTGCAAAGAATTCCTGTAGAAATCAGAAATTATACGGCTGAAGAAATCCTGAAAAATGAAATATCGTACTATCAATTATTAAAGAAATTCAATAAAAATAAAATTATAAGAAGCTGAAAATTATGCTTTGAATAAAGTCTTTTATATATTTGTTAAAACAATTTTTCTGTGATCAATATCGTCGGACTCAACAAGCATCAACTCAAAGGATTTACCAGATCTGAGGGTTTTAAAAAATTCTATTTTGCCCCGATTTCTGAACTTAGAGAAATTTCTCACGCTAATAATCCCCGTGCAACAGACCAGGATATTTTACTTTATTTGGCTTATGATAACGATGAATTAGCAGGATATGTCGGAATATTGCCTGATGATGTAACGCTTGCCACAGGAGAAAAAATCCACTTCGGATGGCTTTCTACGCTATTCGTAAGTGAAAAATTCCGTGGAATGCAGGTTGCACCACAATTGCTTTTTGAAGTAGAAAAAAATTATGACAAAAATCTGATAGTTACAGAGTTTACAACAAGTGCACAAAGACTTTACCGCAAAATCGGGATGTTCCAAGACCTTACAGTGAAAAAAGCAGTCCGTTATTATTTCAAATCTAATCTGGCAGAACTGTTGCCCTTCAAAAAAGAGATTTTTGAGAATAACAAACCATTGTTGAAGAAGCTTGACAACTTAATTAATACCTTCATTCCGTATCTCAGCAGCGGGAAAAATCATCTTTATAAGATTTCTAAAAGTATAGATCCTACTCTGGAAAAATTCATATCAAAACAGAAGAAAAATCCGATTGGCAGAAGTTCTGCAGAATTCCGATGGATATTGGATTTTCCGTGGATTTCCCGAGAAAAAGAACAGCCAGCTTATCTGTTTTCTTCTTTTGCTAAAGATTATGAAATGTTTTGGGTGTCGGTTTATCAGAATCAGGAGATTGTTGCTACGATGTTTTGTTCTGTACGAAATAGTCATCTGAAAGTGCTTTACTATTTCGGAAATGTCAATCTGATTCCCGATCTTCTTCCGAAAATCATCAGGAAATATAAAGTGAAAATGATGACGATTTACGATGATCAGCTTAATTCATCAATCAATAAAAATCATTCACCGAAAGCACTTTACAAACGTCCTTTGGAAAGAAAATATATGATTCACAAGGATTTCAAAGAGAAACTCGGAAAGGATTTTGACTTCAAATTTACTGATGGTGACGGCGATTTTTCCTTTACCTAAAATATTTAAGTCGGATTCAGCTTTGCAATAGAACAAATCTCAATAACTTATCTTTGCCGTAAATAAGTTTTTATGTCATTTGAATCGTTGGGATTATCAAGCAATATTATCAGTTCCGTTAAAAAATTAGGTTACCTTAAGCCATTTCCAATTCAGGAACAGGCAATTCCTGTTATTTTACAAGGAAAAGATCTGATGGGAATTGCGCAAACCGGATCCGGAAAAACGGCTTGTTTTGTAATCCCAATTTTGGAAAAGTTACAGAATACCGAAGTTAAAAAAGACCGTAATATTGAGGTTTTGATCTTGGTTCCAACTCGAGAATTGGCGATTCAGATTGATGAGGTTTTCAGAGTTTTCACAGAAAATCTGAAGCGCGAGATCCGTACGATGGCTGTCTATGGCGGTGTTTCTATCAATCCACAGATGAAAGGAATGTTTGGGGTTGAGGTTCTTATCGCAACGCCTGGTCGTTTACTGGATTTAATTGATCATAATGCCTTGAGTATCTCGGAGATCCAGCATTTAGTAATCGATGAAGCAGACAAAATGTTCCAGTTAGGTTTTGGTGAAGAAATGAATAAGCTATTTGCCCTTATGCCTGCGAAGAAACAAACGACTTTGTTCTCAGCAACCCTGGATGATAAAGTTTCTGAAATGAAGAAACGTCTATCTATCAATCCGACACTTATTGAAATAAAGAAAAAGGAAGTTGAAATTGACAATATCGAGCAATTGGCTTACCACGTCTCTCCCGAAAACAAAGGTCCATTTTTAAGATATTTGATCAAAGAAAAGAAGGTTGAAAAAGCTTTGATCTTTGTTTCCTCTACCCGATCTGCCGACAATTTGGTGGAGAAACTAAAGAAAAACAAAATAAAAGCCGTTGCCATTCACAGCCAGAAATCGCAGGGTGCACGTAGAAATAATCTGGAAGAATTCAAAGTTAATGGTGCCCAGATTTTGGTCGCTACAGACTTAATCGGTCGTGGAATCCATATCGACGATTTATCTTGCGTCATCAATTATGAATTGCCACGTTCACCTTTGGACTACATTCACAGGATTGGTAGAACGGGTCGTGCAGGTGAAAAAGGAACTGCGATTAATATTCTGACTGATGAAGAATTGCAGCATTTCCGGGTAATTCAGAAGAAAATGGGCAAAAAAGTGACTTTACAAAGGACGGGTGATATTGATCTGCACGGTTATTAGGTTGATAAAATAATATTAAAAATTATTTTCTCGAAGATTAGGCTGATCTTATAGTACAGATTTATTTTAGGCAAAAATCTGATTATCTGTTAAATCAACAAGAATTTTAAAAACTAACAACCTCTTAATAGCTTACTTTTCACAATCGCATTTCTGTCTTCTATGGCGTTTGAATTCATTATCCCAAAAAGGATATAGCTTGATTGCCAGATAAATGTTAGCTGCATGAAGATGATCGTGTTTGAAGAGAATCGGGAACGCATTTTCGCTACCCAGAATCAAAGGTCCAAGTCTTACATATCCGCCAAACTGTAGATTTTTATATTCTGATAAGGTGGTAGAAATCCCGTATCCAAAAGCTTCTTTCTGAATTATGTAATTGGCATTAAGGATATTATTTCGCCTCAAAGAATTTTCGAAAACTGGGACACGCTGGATCCAGTTTATATTCACAAAATGATGCTCTCTGATCCTTTGACTGTAATTTACATTAATGCTTGTCGGCAATCCGATCTTGAAGCCATAGCCTGCAAAAGACGCATTCTCATCCCCATAAGCTTCTTTGCTCAATAACCTCAGATATTGTTCCGGACTTTCAAACTCCTGATCCTGCAAATTGGGATTATTCTGCAGCCAAACCGTACTTCCGTCTTTGAAAAGATGATTGATTCCCTGCTTGAAATTAACATAGCCCAAATCCAGAATATTAAAAGAAACTTTAGAATTATACTCATCCTGGCGAGGATCTTTGTCCAGCATCGCAATCCCGAGATCCAAACCTAAGCCGAATCCGTTCTGCTTGTATTCATAAGTTTTAGTTTCAAAATTATAATTGGTAATATAGCTTGCAGAGATGTTATAATTTGAGGCATAGATGTTTTTGTAATCAGGATCTTCTCCCACACCTGGTTCTGTTGCTGTCAATTCAATATCCTGATGATTGATGATATTAGAAGCATCCAGACCGATCTCATATTTCAGATTAATACCAAGAATCCATTGTTTGTCGGAATATGGGAATATGGTTGTGGCAGCGTTGAGGCCGACCTCGTTCCAGTTCATCAGGCTTGTGGAGAAGGGTTTCATATTATAATCATCAGGCTGCGGAACCATCTCGTTACCATAACGCAGATAATTATCAAAATCAAGTACAGAACCCTGAGTTCTGAGCCGGCTGAACAATCCGAAAACGTATTTTTTTTCTTTAATAGTGGCAGTCATAGAAAATGATGGTCCCAAAATATCAGATGCTGCAAAGAAATTAGCTTTCTCTTTGTTATAAAAATCGAGTATGTTGGGTGTATTTTCTCCGGTGATGTTTTCCTTAGGATTTGCAACTTCGATAGTCGAATTTGATAAGCCGAGAAGACTTTGCTTTGAGATATAGGCATAATCATTCTGTAAAAAAATATCTGCTGAGACGAGGTTGACATCCCACGGATTTGAGTTCAGAAAAGGCTGAGTTGGTGAGAGAACAGCAGAATTGATCCCGCTGTAATTATCGTTGGTGAAGGTCAAATTATTTTGTGCTGCAATTTTTACAAAACAGAAAATGAAGAGAAAAAAGCAAAAAAGTTTTAACATCATTTGTAGAATGTGCATAATAAACTCCGATTGACCGAAATTATTGTTCTTGAATCAAAACTGAAACCAAAACGAACCCGCACAAGAATATTTGTTTTTGACATTTTGACAGATGATTTTTATAGGCTATCGCTATACAGTAGCTATACCCTTCCTATACGTGAAATGTATTTTTTGAATTTTTTAGTTTTTGCCAAGTTGACAGAGATTTTAATTGATAAGATTAAGACAAATTTATTTAACTTGCTCAATAAACTTATAGAAATGTTATTAGCCATTGTATTTCCATTCCTGTCTTTCTTCTTTCGAGGAAAAATTATAACTGCAGTTATTTGTTTTATTTTGCAGATTACCGTTTTGGGCTGGCTTCCGGCTGCGATCTGGGCGGCGTTGTCTCTGAATAATGAAAGAGCGGAGAAAAGGAATGATAAGTTGATTCGGGCAGTGAGAGAGAGTGGGAAGTAAAGCTTAATTTATGTTTTAAATTAACCAAAAAAGGATGAGCCCTCGCCCATCCTTTTCTTATTTACAAACTTATCCGAAATTTAATATCCGAAAATCTCCTCCAGACTCACTTCTGTGAAGGTTCCCATTTTGTTGATGGATTCCATATTCAGGTTTTCTTTTTTTCCGATGATCGCTGTGTTGTAAGACAACGGTTTGATATCGGAGTTGTAGAAAGCTGTAAGTTCCGGTAATGTCAGGGTTTGAATCTCAGCATAAACATCTTTTCTGATATCGTGGTCTACGCCTAATTTTTTAAGCGAAAGCTGGTTGTAGAAAATCGTAGTTCTGTTGATTCTGTTGGATGCAATCTGTTTCAAGGCAGATCCTTTTGCATTCTCAAACTGAGCCGGAATCTGTGGAAAATCTGCCATCAACTCACTCATTGCTGCAACTGCCAAAGGTAATTTGTTGGCTTGAGTTCCGATATAATTGGTGACATAATTCGGTTTGTTAAGTTCTGTTGCATTCGCATAAGAAACATACGCCGAATATGCCAAAGATTTACTCTCTCTGATTTCCTGAAATACGATAGATGACAATCCCCGTCCAAAATACTCATTGAAAACACTTGCCTTTCCGAAATTTGCCAGGTTTACATTTCCTGCTTTTGCCACTTTGGACATTTCCATCTGCACCATATCATAACCAGTAAAATATACTTTGCCGTCCGTCGCCAATTCTGGGTAATCTTTAGCTTTTGCAGGCTGAAGTTTTGTATCCAGGATATAAGGCTTCACTGCTTTTTCCAGACCTTTCTGATCTTCCCCATAAAGGAAAACTTCGTAAGGATATTGGTTCAATGTTTTGATTTTTGACATTAGCTCATTCACATTAATACTTTGCAGACGTTCCTTAGAAATCACATCCGTCATACGGGATTCTTTTCCGTATTTGGCATAATTCGTAAGCGCCGCCATTATTCTGGTCTTGTCTTTTTTGGCAACTTCTCTGGATTCCAAGAATGTTTTCACGGTCTGGTCATAGATTGCCTGGTCAGCTTTCACATTGTTGATCCAGTGGTTCATGAGCTCCACGCCTTTTTTCATATTGCTTTCCAGTCCGCTCAGGGCAATGATCATCTGGTCATTAGAAGTTCTGAACTGGTTGGTAATTCCCAGTTTGTAGAACTCTTCCTTCAATTGTTCCGGTGTGTATTTATCCGTTCCAAGATATTGAAGAACCGTCACACCCAAAGCCAGTTCCTTGTCGTTATCTGTCCCGAAAGGAAACACATAATTCACCTGAGCGACTTCATTATATTTATTTTTAACGAAGCTTACTTTTTTATCTTTAATGGTTGAAGTCGCAATTGCTGTATTAAAATCTATGAACTGAGGTTTGATATCAGACGATTTCTCATTGATGATCTCTTTCAGGAACGGTGATTGCGCTTCTCTGTTCAGTTTGATTGGCGTAATACCAGGATTCTGAACACGAACTAATTTATCATTCACGCCTTTTTCTTTGTAAACCACCACATAATTATCTTTGAAGAAATCGTTGGCAAATTTCACTACATCAGCTTTCGAAATCCCTTCGTATTGGTTGATTTCGTCAAGTTCCTGCTCCCAGGTTCTGTTGTTGATATATGCGCCGTACAAAGTCGTAGCCAGTCCGTCAGCCGTTTCCCAGCCTTTCATTCTCTGGACTTTCATATCATTGACGATGGCGTGAAGCATCCAATCCGGGAATTGTCCTTTTTTAACTAAATCGATTTGGTCTAATAACAATTTCTTCGCATCATCAAAACTTTGTCCGTCTTTTGGAACCACGCTTAATACGAATGCACCATAAGTTTTGAAAGCCGATTCGTAAGCGCCAGCTCCCAATGTTTTTTGTTTTTGATTGATGTTAAGATCGATCAAACCTGCATCGCCGTTATTGCTCAAAATCTCAGCAACAACATCCGCCAATCTGGCATCGTGAGTTCCGTAAGAATCCGTTCTCCAGGCCATTAGCATTCTTGGTGTAGATGGACTTTTTACCGTTCTGGCAACCACGCTCGTCATCGGCTCTTCCGACACCATTTTTTTCATTGGAAGCTCTTTATACTTGAACGTTCCAAAATATTGATCTATCATCTTAATGGTTTTATCAAAATCCAGATCTCCAACCAATACGACCGCCATATTATTGGGCACGTAATAAGTATCGAAATATTTGTGTATCGCCACCATAGACGGGCTTTTCAAATGCTCTGAAGTTCCGATCGTCGTTTGCTGACCGTTCGGATGTTTCGGGAAAAGCGCTTCCATCATGGTGTAATTTACAAGACGACCATCGTTGTCCTGAGCACGGTTGAATTCCTCATAAACTGCCTCCAGTTCTGTATGGAACAATCTCAAAACCAATTCCGAGAAACGTTCTTTCTCCACTTTCAGCCATTTCTCCAATTCGTTGGATGGGATGTTGTTTTTGTAAACCGTCTCGTCCAGCCAGGTGTGTGCATTGGTTCCTGTTGCGCCAAGAGAAGAGATCGCTTTGTCGTACTCGTTGGCGATGGCGTATTTGGAGGCTTCCTGAGAAACCTCGTCGATTTTCTTGTAAAGAGCTTTTTTCTTTTCAGGGTCTTTTTCCGCTTTGTGCTGCTCGTAGAGATCTGAGATCTGTGCTAATAAAGCTTTTTCCTTTTCCCAATCCTGAGTTCCCAGTTTGGAAGTCCCTTTGAAAACCATATGTTCCAGGTAGTGTGCTAATCCTGTATTGTCGCTTGGATCGTTGTTGGAACCTGTTTTTACAGGGATATAAGTTTGGATTCTTGGAGCGTCATCATTTTTTGCGAGATAGACCTTCAGTCCATTTTTCAGGGTATAAACGCGTACCCCGGATTGGTCATTTTTTACGGTTTCGTAGGTGTAACCCGCAGCGTCGGTTTTGGTTTGCGTTTCAAATTTCTGTGCCATTGCATTGATCATAAATAAGAGTGAAATTGAAATAAATAGTTTCTTCATACTATACTTTTATTTTTTCTGGAGCGTAATTTACGCAACATTTTATTAGTTGCCAATTGTTGGGGATTGTTACTTTTGGATTAGATGTAAAAAAGCACAGATTGCTATCTATGCTTTTGTTATTTTCGCTAGCGCGAGCTTGTAGCTCTTTTTTATTAATGAGCACGAGCAAGATGCTCGCGTCAGCCTTGGTTAAATTTCTATTAATAGTTGTTTCTATGACGATTTCACAGTCAATTTTTAATGGGCTTTTGCAATAGCGTTAATTTTTCATTACCTCATAGAGGTTTACTGTTAATAGTATTATTGTTTAATTATTTGTAGAAAGCTCCGTAGGAGCGACCTGTTAATAACAGTTTATTCAATCCATTCGAAAACATATTTGTCATCATATTCAATATCAAATTTTCTTAGAAAATCCAAATACTCTTCTTTAAATGATTTCTTATTGTGATGCATCTCCTGATTTAAAATATATTTTACAACATTATCTACATGGCTTTTGGAATACGAAAATGCGCCATAGCCTTCCTGCCAATTGAATTTACCAAAACCCCATTTTTTGTCGTTAATGAATTTTGATGAACCCGCTTTTATGTCTCTTACCAAATCTGAAATCAAAATATTTGGTTTGATGCTTACGAGCAGATGAACATGATCCGGCATTGCAAAAACAGCAAATAATTTTTGACCTCTGTTTGAAACGATGCCTGTGATAATATAATAATGGATTTGCTACAAAAAACGAAACCTTTTCGGTGGTGTTTTTATAACTAATTTATACAACTAATAATCTGGTGATTTCTAATTATTTATAAAAAAGTAAGTAGTACACGAATTTTCAATATAATTACTTTAGTCGAATTTTTTATTTAAGTTTGTTTACCTATAAAAAGCATCAATGAGAAAAACAACAATCTTCATATTGACAATACTTTCTTGTTTCGGAATCAAAGCTCAAAACAGTAAAATGGAATCCATTAAAACTAAAATTATCTACGACGTTGAAGATCATGGTACTATCATTAAAACATCTTTGCCGTTTAGAATAGGTATTCTGATCGATGACGCCACGTCTAAGGAAAAATCTTCAGCGTATTTTGAGCCTTGGACGGGATCAGACTCTGGAAGTGATATAGAAGCATTTCTTCAAAAGCTCAATATTCCGGAAGCTTCTCGCCCCGACCTTTCCCGTTTCCTTGCAAATATGAGCAAAATCCGTAAGCTGGAGTTATTTGTGATCAAAATGAGCAAAGCCGATTTTGCAAATAATCTTTCCGAAAAAGCTGCAGACAGCAAACTCTACAAATCGATGCGTAAAATGGAATCAGATTATCATAAAAGTCTAGATATATTGATGAGTGATTATCACTTTAGCAAAAACACTGATGATACTCTTTTGCTTCAAAAAACAGAAACTTTGGCAGAAGAATTCCAGGTTCCTTTTATTGCTGCTACCAAGGATTCTCGGTCCAATAGTGATTTCTCTTTAGTTCGTGTACAGGCTCCAGCAACAAGCGATACTTATCATAATCCTGCATTCAGTATTGCTGAGCAGGTCGCAAATAATTTTGACCGTTATGCCTGGCCGGTAGTGTCGGAGCAAGCGGAACCTTTTTCTTACCAGCTCATTGCCTGCCGCTTTGCACAATACATCAAAACAATCCTACAGAATAAAATCGGAAGCTTGATGACACGGGCTAATGTAGAAAGCTTTTTAAATACCTGGATTTCGCAATATGTTTTATTGGATGACCGTGCGCCACTGGCTGTTCAGGCGGCATATCCATTGAAGTCTGCCCGGATTGCCATAGAAGATGTATCAAATGAACCCGGATCTTACATGGCTACTATGTTTATACAACCACAATTTCTTTTAGGTGCTCAGCCAACTTATATCAGACTTGTCTTTAAACTACCCCCTGTGCAAAGTGCCCCATAAGTGTGTCTGCTAATAACTCAAAGTGACAGACTTCGAGAACTAAAGTTTTATCAATGGGTGTATGCAGGATTATGTGAAATTTGTTGAGACATAAAAAAACACAGATGATGAGTCTGTGCTTTTATGATTTGTACTATTAGGAATAATTATATAAACCTACTTAGCAATCTGTAGTTTAAATACTGTTTGTCCGGCTTTTACCAGATACACGCCATTTTGGAAAGTAGAGGTATTGATCGTTGCAGAACTGGTTTTAGATCTGGTTCTGTAAACTTGCCGTCCAACCAAGTCTACGATCTGGATCTCTGTATCGTTTGCAAGATGATCTATGGTTACCATATCTTTTGCCGGGTTGGGATAGAGAACCATATTGACTTTTTTAACATCTGTGGCTGCCATAGTTTCTTCTGATATCATAAATCCTCTCCATACATCGGCAGCTTTATAAGCAGGAACAGAACCCACGGGAACATATAGTTTGCAGGTGCTTACATTTACAAGATAAAAAGCTATTGAGTTACCTGATAAATTCGGAGGTGTAGGATTTTTAGCATAAATAGTGGCTAAAGCTGAACACCCAGAAAAAGTTCCATACCCCATTCCAGATAACGAACTGGAAAGTGTCATCGATACTAAAGATGTACAAAAACGAAAAGCATAGGATCCAATAGAAGTTAAAGTATTGGGGAAAGTAATAGATACTAAGCCAGCACCAAAAAAAGCAGAACCTCCAATAGAAACTAAAGAATTAGGAAGCTTAATCGTTTTTAAAGAGTAACAACTACCAAAAGTATTATATCCAATAGTAGTAATGGCATTGGAAAGTGAAGCCGAGGTTAAAGATGAGCATTGATAAAAAGCACTGTCTCCTAAGAAATTTACCGAATCTGGAATCGTGATTGTGATTAAGGCAGAACATTTTTCAAAAGCACTAATTCCAATAGACGTTACTGACTCTGGAATTGCAATAGATTTAAGCGATGTACAGCCATAAAAAGCGCCGCCTTCAATGATAGTTACGGAATTGGGAATATTAACCGAAATTAATGATGAACAATTGGCAAAAGTATTATTTCCAATAGAAGTTAATATAGTAGGAAGCGTAATTGAGGATAAAGATATACAGTTTTGAAAGGCAGAACCTCCGATATAATATACTGTATTTGGTAGCGTCACCGAAGATAATGAGGTACAATTATAAAAAGCATAGGATCCAATAGAAATTAAAGTATTGGGGAAAGTAATAGATACTAAGCCGGCATCAAAAAAAGCAGAGCCTCCAATAGAGGTGACCGAATTAGGAATATTAATCGATATTAATGCTTTACAACCGGAAAAAGCAGAATCTCTGATAGAGGTTACCGAATTAGGAATCGTAATCGACGGTAAGGAGGTGCAATTTCCAAAAGCAGCTACGCCAATATAAGTTGCAGAACTTGGGATCGTAACCGAGGTTAAAGCTTTACAGTTAAAAAAAGTTTTTTCTCCAATAGAATAAATAGAATTAGAAAGTACAACCGAGGCTAATGATGTACAGCCTTCAAAAGCAGAAAGTCCAATGTTAGTCACCGAATTAGGAATCGTAGCCGAGGCTAGAGCTGTACAGTTATAAAAGCCATTATCCCCGATAGAAGTCAAAGAATTGGAAAGCGTAAACGAAGTCAAAGCTTTACAACCAGAAAAAGCCTGAGTTCCAATAGTAATTACAGAATTGGGAAGCGTAATCGTGGTTAAACCACTGCCTGCAAAAGCAGAATCTTCAATATAAACTAGAGAGCCGGGAAGCGTAACCGAGGCTAATGCGCTGCAGTTATAAAAAGTTTTACTTTTAATAGAAGTTACAGAACCAGGAATCATAAGCGAGGCCAATTTTGTACAGCCTTCAAAAGCAGAAACGCCAATAGAACTTACCGAACTTGGAATCGCAAGCGAAGTTAATGCTTTACAATTATAAAAAGTAGAATCTCCTATAGCAGTGATAGAACCTGGGATATTAACCGAGTTCAGAGCTATACAATTAGAAAAAGCAGACCCTCCAAGAGATGTTACAGAATTTGGAATCGAAGCCGACGTTAAAGCTGAACAAAGGGAAAAAGCAAGACTTCCAATAGTTGTTACAGAATTAGGAATCGAAATAGAGGTCAAAGAGGTACAATTTGAAAAAGCAGAACTTCCAATAGTTGCAATAGAATTAGTAAGTGTAATTGAGGACAAAGCTTTACACCCGGAAAAAGCACTATCTCCAATAGAAATTAAAGAATTGGAAAGGGTTACGGAAGCTAAAGATGCTGAACCAGAAAAAGCAGAAGATTTGATAGAAGTTACAGAGTTAGGCATCGTAACCGAAATTAAATCTCTGAAATTAGCAAATGCAGAAGCACCAATAGATGTAACACTGTATGTATTGGAATTATAATCTACGGTTGCCGGGATCGTTACATTACCAACATAACCATTCGCTATTACTTCTACAGCGTAGTTGCCGTCAGTTTCTGTGGTTACTTTATATCTTACTCCTCCGGTTGAAAACTCATCGCCAACAGCTTTTGTTGTTTTAGAAGTTAAGCTTGGATTTGTAATAGAATTAGCTTGCAAGGACATACCTGTCATTAAGCTTACAAAAACTAAGAAAGCTTTTGCGGTTTTTAAAAAGTAATTTCTTTTCATAATTTTTGGATTATTTGTTTTTGTAATATTTTATCAAAATTGGCTATAAACCTACTTAGCAATCTGTAGTTTAAATACTGTTTGTCCGGCTTTTACCAGATACACGCCATTTTGGAAAGTAGACGTATTGATCGTTGCAGAATTGTTTTTAGATTTTATTCTGTAAACTTCCCGCCCAACTAAGTCTACGATTTGAATTTCTGTATCTTTTCCAAGATGGTCTATGGTTACCATATCTTTTGCAGGATTAGGATAGAGAACCGTATTTACTTTTTTAATATCTGTTGTTGCCAAAGCATCATCTGTGATCTGGAGAAAGTCTTTCCATTGATAGGCAGCTTTATAAGCCGGAACAGAGCCTACGGGAACATAAAGTGTGCAATAGGTTTTATTAACTCCTAAAAATACGGGGTTGATGTTCGTTAAATCTACTGGGATAGGATTTTGAGCAACAATTGACGTTAAAGAATAACAATTATAAAAAGCATATTGTGCAATAGAAGTCACCGAATTTGGAATTGTAACCAATGCTAAAGACGAGCAAAAAGCAAAAGCGAATTCTTCAATAGAAGTCACAGAACTTGGAATTGCAACTGAAGTTAATGATGAACAGTTATAAAAAGCTCTATTTTTAACAGAAGTTACAGAATTTGGGATGATAATAGAACTTAAAGAGGTACATGAAGAAAATGCAGTTCCTTCAATGGACTTTATTGAGTTTGGAAGGATAACAGAGGTAAGAGATGAACAATTAGCAAAAGCAGAAACTCCGATAGATGCTACCGAATTGGGAATAATAATAGAAGTTAAGAATCTACACCCATAAAAAGTTTCGAAAGCAATAGAAGGTAAAGAATCAGGGAGTGTAATTGAGGAAAATTTGCAACCTTTAAAAACACCATTTCCAGTAAATTTCAAGGAATTGGAAAGTTTCAGATAGGCTAAGGATGAACAACTTCCAAAAGCAGAACTTCCAATAGTTGTTACAGAATCCGGAATGATAACAGACGTCAATGCTGAACAGCTATAAAAAGCGTAATCCCCAATAGAAGTAACAGAATCTGGAATGTTAACCGACTTTAAAGCATAACAACTGCTAAAAGTATTGGTACCAATGGATATTAAAGAACTTGGTAATACTACTGATGGTAAAGATGTACAAGCTCTAAAAGCACCATATCCAATAGATATCACTGATTCTGGAATCGTAACCGAAGTTAAGCTTGTACATAGATTAAAAGCCTCATATTCAATAGAGACTAACGAATTGGGTAGCGTAACTGTGAATAAAGATTTACATTCAGAAAAAGCATGACTGTCAATATTAGTTACACTATATGTCTTAGAATTATAATCCACAGTTGCCGGTATATTTATGTTTCCGGCATAAGCATTCGAAATCACTTCTACAGTGTAGTTGCCGGTAGTTTCTGCAGTTACCCTATATCTTATTCCGGCAACAGAAAATACATCGCCTACTGCTTTTGTTGTTTTAGAAGTTAAGCTTGGATTTGTAATAGAATTAGCTTGCAAGGACAAACCTGTCATTAAGCTTGCAAAAACAAAGAGAGCTTTTACGGTTTTTAAAAAGTAATTTTTTTTCATAATTGGTTGCTTGTTTTTATGATATCATTTAAAGATTAATACCATTTTATCTCCCCACAATAATTTCATTATTAGATTGTTACAAGTCAAAATTTTCTATGTTTAAAAAATTGGCTTGATCATTTTAATACTTGTAAAAATGGAAAATAAATAGGCTTTAATTCAAGTTTATACAAATATAGGTATTTATTATAGGATTTTCGCTGTGAAAATGATTACAAAGTGCAATATGTCAATAATTTACAAATGATTTCCCCAAGGTACAAATGTTATCTTTTTCTACCGCTGATCTGAGATTTCAAATAAAAAAAACGGAAACTTTCGAATCCGCTTTTTATTAATGACAAATTTTTAATTAAAGAATCATATCACGCTTAGAAAAGCCATTGTGTCTACATTATCAGCATAAGTGTCTAAAGAAGGATTCTGCGTCTCACCAAATCCAATAGAATCTAATCCCAACTCGGGTTTTGCAACGATGGTCTGGATTTCGGCCTTGTTATCTTCCACAAATTGTTTCGCGTCATCTAAGGTTTCATAACGTGAAAAATTAACTACAGATAATGGACTGAACAGCTTTTCGTCTTCTCTCAGCATCACAAAATTATTATCCCAGAAAAGATCTTGATTTAAGAGATAAACGGCACGGTTGTAATCGTAATTATTAGCGTATTTGTTATGATTGATAATGTCCTGATATTTGACGAAATTTTCAAATAAACCATCAACTTTCATATCTTTTGGAAGTAAAAGCTTAGTCACGTTTCTGCAGCCTAATCCAAAGTATCGGAAAATATCATCTGCAAGAAGCTGCAGTTCTTCTACAGTTTCATCACCTTTCAAAACAGCGATGGATGTTCTGTTTTTTCGGATAATGCTGAGGTGGTTTTTAAAGTAATATTCCAGATATCTCGCTGTATTATTACTTCCGGTTGCGATCACTGCATCAAAGTTTTCCAGTCTTTCTACGATTTCATATTTAATTGAGTTATCGGAAAACTCTTTCCATAATTCTAAAAGAAAAGGTAACATCAATTTGTCTTTGGAAGATAATTTGATAATCGGAATATGATTACTCAATACCACCGAGATAATATCGTGAAATCCAACAATCGGAATATTTCCTGCAAGTATGAGTCCCACCCTTTTTGGTTTGCTGGATAATTGGTATTTGGACAGCCAGTTTTCAATATTTTCTTTGATGAAAAGTCCTGCCCATTGTTTCAAATTATAAGTTTGATTTTCTAATGTAAACCAAGGGTTTTCAATCTCGGAACGCTTCATCAAATACCCCAATCGCTCTTCCTTTTCGTTATAAGAATCTTCATCTTTTTGAATGAAATCATTAATGAAATTTCCTAATTTTTCGAGTCCCAAAATTTTGTTTTCGTTCAGCATAGCTGGCTTTTTTTTTGTAATTTTGCACAAAATTAAAAATAAAATAGCAATGGCTATCAAGATAACTGATGAATGTATCAATTGTGGCGCCTGTGAACCGGAATGTCCGAACACCGCCATCTATGAAGGAGCAGTAGATTGGAAAGCATCCGAAGGAACCGATCTGAAAGGTATGGTGGTTTTGTCATCCGGACTTTCTGTAAATGCAGATGCGGCGCAGGAACCTGTTGCAGATGATTATTACTTTATTGTTACCGACAAATGTACCGAGTGTAAAGGCTTCCACGAAGAACCTCAGTGCGCTGCAGTTTGCCCTGTTGACTGCTGCGTCCCGGATGAAGATAATGTTGAAACCGAAGAACAACTTTTGGCTAAAAAAGCATTCCTTCACAACGAGTAACAACTGGCTGATGGCTTTTTGCTATTAGCTTAAAATCTAATTCTAAACTCTAACTTCTAATTTCTATCAAATAATGAAAAAACATAATTTCAGCGCAGGTCCAAGTATTTTACCACAGGAAGTTTTTCAGAAAGCTTCAGAAGCGATTCTTAATTTCAATGGTTCAGGATTGTCACTTTTGGAAATCTCTCACAGAAGTAAAGATTTCGTAGCAGTAATGGACGAAGCCCGTGCTATCGTAAAAAGACTGATGAATCTTGGCGATGATTATGAGGTGTTGTATCTGCAAGGTGGCGCGAGTCTTCAGTTTTTGATGGTTCCTTACAACCTTCTTACTATTGAAGGAAAAGCGGCTTACACGAACACTGGAACTTGGGCGGCAGGCGCAATCAAAGAAGCGAAGATGATTGGAAATGTAGATGTGGTGGCGACTTCCAAAGAAGCTAACTATTCTTACATCCCCAAAGAATATAAAGTAGGTTCAGAATACGATTATTTCCATTGCACATCCAACAACACGATCTTTGGAACGCAGATGAAAGAATTCCCGAAAGTAGATACGCTTTTGGTTTGCGATATGTCATCTGATATTTTCAGCAGAGAGCTGGATTTTTCTCAGTTTGATTTGATCTATGCTGGTGCTCAGAAAAATATGGGTCCGGCCGGCGCAACTTTGGTCGTTGTTAAAAAATCAATTCTTGGAAAAACAGGTAGAACAATCCCAACTTATCTGGATTATTCAGTTCATATCGATAAAGAATCAATGTCAAATACGCCTCCTGTTTTTGCAGTTTATGCTTCATATTTAACATTAAAACATCTGGAAGAAAACGGCGGAATTGCTGCGGCTGAAGCAAGAAACAACGCTAAAGCAAAATTACTTTATGACGAGATCGACAGCAACCCAAATTTCCAGGGTGTTGCAGCAAAAGAAGACCGTTCTTTTATGAATGTGACTTTCACTTTGACAGACGAATCCAAGCAAGGAGCTTTTGATGCAGCCTGGAAAGCAGCGGGAATCAGCGGACTGAATGGCCATAGAAGTGTTGGCGGCTACAGAGCAAGTATCTACAACGCAATGCCAATCGAAAGTGTGCAGGTTTTGGTTGATGTAATGAAAAGCATTTAAATTAAAATTAAGCTTTAGACAGTAGATTTAAAGCCAAAATATACAGAACGTCTTCAATTATTTGGGGACGTTTTTTTGTTAAATCAATGTTAATTTAATAAAATGTCGTATCTTAGCACACCTTGAAATCAAAGTTATACAATTCGGGGAAACTCAATGATAAAAGCATTTTTGAATTAAACATGATTGTATTAGCCAATGATGGGATCTCAGAATCAGGGATTCAACTTTTAGAAAACGCCGATATTACGGTTTTGGAAAGCCGTGTTTCGCCGGAACATCTCAGCAAGTTCATCAATGAAAACAATGTGGATGTTCTTCTTGTAAGAAGTGCAACACAGGTAAGACAAAACTTAATTGATGAATGTCCAAATCTTAAGATTATCGGGCGTGGCGGTATAGGAATGGACAACATTGATGTTGAATATGCCATAGACAAAGGAATCTATATTATCAATACACCAAAAGCTTCCTGCAAATCAGTTGCAGAGCTTGTTTTTGCACACTTCTTTTCGTTGGCAAGATTTCTTCACGAGAGCAATAGATTGATGCCGCTGGAAGGCGAAACCCATTTTAATGCGCTTAAAAAATCATTTCAGAATGCCTCAGAGCTTTCCGGAAAAACACTTGGTGTTATCGGGATGGGAAATATCGGAATAGAAGTGATTAAGATTGGTATTTCTTTGGGAATGAAAATCTTAGCTTACAACCGAACACCAAAAACAAAGACTTTAGAAATCAGTTTCTTCGATGGACAGTCTTTGAATTTTGAAATAAAATCAGTAACTTTAAATGAAGTTTTAGAGAATTCGGATTTTATCAGCCTTAATACAGCTAAAACGGACGAATATATCATCGATACCAATGAGTTTGCAATGATGAAAGACGGTGTTTTCATCGTGAATACAGCAAGAGGCGGCGTTATCAATGAAGTGTCTATGATCGACGCCATTGAGGATGGCAAATTAGCCGGTGCAGCGCTGGATGTTTTTGAAAAAGAACCAAGTCCGGAAGTGGAAATTCTTATGAATCCTGCGATGTCTCTTTCCCCTCACGTTGGCGGAAATACGATTGACGCTCAAAACAGAATTGGAGAAGAATTAGCAGCACAAATTATTAAATTGAAAGACCAACTATAAAATATGCCAGTATTTAAACCATTTAAAGGAATCAGACCTAATCATGATTTTGTAGATGTTTTCCCGACTTATTCTCTGGATAATTTCACTCAGGAAGAGATCAACAAAAAGTCACAACAGGACAATTCCTATATCCAGATGATAAAGCCTGCTGTGGTCAGCAAATCTAAAGATATAGATAGAAACCTCAGAAAAATAAGATCCAATTATGAGGAATTATTAGAGGAAAAAAAACTGACCCAGGATGATTCGGCTTACTATCTTTATGAGCAGACTTTACCCGATAAAAGTTCTTTCCGAGGACTTTTGGGCTTGGTGAGCGTTGATGATTTTTGGGATGGAAAAATCAAAAAACACGAATCTACCATTACAGAACGCCGAATGAAAATGGCGCATTACCTGGAGAAAGTTAATCTGCAGGCTGAACCGGTTCTACTGACTTACCATTCCAATTCCAAAGTAGAATTATTGATGACACACGAACAAAAAAATGTTCCCATCATCAATTATAAAGATGAAAAAGGTGTAAAACACAAGATCTGGAAAATCGATAACAGACTGAAACTACAACAGTTCAAAGAAGTTCTGGATCCGATTGATTCTTTTTACATTGCAGACGGGCATCACAGAATTGGGTCTGTTGCAGAATATGCCAAAAAACAAAGAGACAAATACAAAAGATCTCACGGAACAGAACATTATAATTTTGTTTACAGCTTCATCGTTTCCAACCAATCAATCAAAATTAATGACTACAACCGCCTTCTGAGTGACCTTAATGGTTTGTCTGATGAAGAAATTCTTGAAAAACTGAAAGAAGATTTCCAGATCCACGACAAAGGAACGGCGCCATATTTTCCTTCACAAAAATTCCATATCAGTATGTATCTGGGTGGCAGATTTTACAGTTTACATGTCAAACATAATATCCGTGAGGAACTTAAAAATGAAAACGATTTGGATCATCACCTGGTTGATAAATATATTTTCGAAAAGATATTCGGTATAGAAAATGCCAAACATACAGACAAGATTACTTATCTGAAGGGAACATCCGATACACAGGGGATTATTGAGATCAAGGACAAAGTAGATTCAGGTGAGTTTAAAGTAGGTTTCGGGATTTATCCAATCAGTTTTAATGACCTGTTAAAGATCTCTGATAAAGAAATCAAGATGCCTCCAAAATGTACTTTGATAGAGCCAAAACTTATCACGGCATTGATGATGTACGATATGAAATAAATTGATTCTCTAAAAAATCTATAAAGACGTTAATAAAATTGACGTCTTTTTGTATTTATATAACAATTAGTCTTAAAAAAGTAACTTAATCTGCAATATCTTAAAAAATAAATCAACAATAGTTAATTATTATTTTTTTATCTTTACTGAGCAAAACACATGATATATTAAATTAATAACCTACAATATGTATCCGAAAGAATATATCAATTGTGATCAAGAACCCATTCATATTTGCGGCGAAGTTCAGGAATATGGCTTTTTAATTGGAACCAAGGATTCTAAAATTACTTTCTATAGTGAGAATATTTTAGAACTTTTTTCTCAAGATTCCAGTACAATTATTGGAAAAGATATCAAAGTTTTATTTGATGAACTTGAGCTTGATGTAAACTGGCTTAATTTTTCTGAAAATCAGGAACTTGCAATTCAGCATATCCATTTCAAAGACGAAGAATATACGCTAGCTATCCATTCAAACAACGGCTTTACATTTTACGAAATTGAAAAAGTAATTCCGACTCATAAAATTAATAAAGAATATCAGGCAATCCAGAACATACTAAAATTATCCGATAAAGATAATATCTGGAAAATCTTATTAAAGGAAGTTCAGAATATCATTGATTTTGATCGGGCCATGATCTATCAGTTCCTTTATGATGGTAGTGGCGAAGTGATTGAAGAATCTGTAAAAGCAGGCTTGGAAAGCTACCTGCATCTCCATTATCCGGAATCCGATATTCCTGCTCAGGCAAGAGAACTTTATCTGAAAAATCCAGTTAGAATTACTTCTCATGTTTCCGGGAAGACCTACCCTATCTTTGGCGTTCAGAAAGAAAAAATAGATCTTACATATAGTGTTACAAGGTCATCATCTCCTGTCCACCGGCAATATCTCAAAAATGCGGGTGTAGAATCCAGTTTCAGTACTTCCATCATTATAAATGGTGTTTTGTGGGGAATGGTTGCGTGCCAAAATGCAGAACCAAAACACCTGGATCTGCAGTCGAGACTTTTGGTAGAAACACTTACGAGAACGGCGGCAAACGCCTACGGATCTTACAAATCTTTGCAGACTCTGGAAGATTACCAAAGGAGTAATCTTAGTAATATTTCGCTTCGTCAGAATCTTTTGAGTGAAGAGAATTTTGAAAAAGCTTTGGAAAATAATATCGAAGATATTATGAAAACCTGTAATGCAGAAGGAATGATTATTAAAATTAATAATGAACTTCTGACTTTTGGGAACGTTCCAAATCATTCTGATATCGAAAAGATCATCCAATGGAGCAAGGACAATAATCAGGATTTTGAAGAAAATATTTTTATTTCCAATACATTCTGTAAGACCAGCGGTTTAGAATTGGATAATTCTGAAATAAGCTGCGGAATCATCATCAGCGTTTTGGGAAGCAACACTTCTGATATGCTGATCTGGATGAGAAAAGAACAAGGTCAAAAAATAGAATGGGCAGGAAAACCTGAAAAGGAAACTGTTTCTGAAATAAAAGACGGTGTTGAGATTATTAAATTTTCGCCCAGAAAATCCTTCGAAGTGTGGAAAGAATATGTAAAAGATACAGCACTCCCGTGGAAAATAAGGGAGATAGAATCTGCCAAATGGATAACATCTGTCATCTTAAAAGCTTCTCATACCCAGTCTTCACAGATTTTGGATCTTAATAACCAGCTGAAGGAACTGAATGAAGAGTTGGATTCCTTTTCTTATACAATTTCTCACGATCTTAATACACCGCTTACAGTCATCAAACTGAATGCTCAGCTGATGAAAAGAATGTCTCAGCCAAATGAGAATTCTCAAAAATTTCTTGATACAATTATTACCCAGGTAGATTCTATGAGTGATATGATCAAGAATGTACTGGAACTCAGTAAAATAAAAAAATCCGAAATAGAACTCAGGAAAATTGAGGTCGATTCTCTGATTAATAAATTAGCAGAGGACTCGAAAATAAGTTTTGACTCGCCTAATACGGAAATTATTATCGAAAACACACCGGAAGTTTTGGGAGATCCAACAATGGTTTATCAGGTTTTTGGGAATGTGATTGGGAATGCGATCAAATATTCTTCGAAATCTTCAAAACCAACGGTAAAAATAATAGGAGAAGTCTATGAAGATGGAATCACCTACAAAATATCCGATAACGGAATTGGCATTGATAAACAGGATGCCGGAAAAATGTTCAAAATCTTCAGCAGAATGAGCAATGCAAAAGCCTTCAACGGAAATGGTGTCGGGCTAAGCATCGTCCAGCATCTGATGGAGAAAATGGGCGGCGAGATCAGCTATGAAAGCGAAACCGGTATCGGAACCACATTTATTTTAAAATTTCAAAAACCTGATTATGATTTCAGTATTTCTTAAAGAACAAACAAAACAACAACACGACGACACAGAAGCAAAACTACAATCACAGAAAATTTTTGATAAATCCTATACTTTAGATGATTACAAAACACTTTTGATTCACAATTATAAATTAATCAACCGTTACGAGCCTCAGATTCAGGAGCAATTAAAAAACTATCCGGAACTGAAATTGGATTTGAGAAGCAAGATCAATGCACTTAAAACTGATCTGAACAATCTGAATATAAAAACTGAAACCGAAATTTCTACACAAAATCTGGAAAACGAAGCCGAAGCTTTTGGTGCATTGTACGTCATGGAAGGCTCTACTTTGGGTGGGAATGTAATAGCAAAGCAACTTAAAAGAAATCCGCAATTCGAGAATATAGAGTTCAATTACTTTGGGATGTATGGTGAGAATACCGGTTCGTTTTGGCAGGAGTTCAAATCCATCATTGATGAGACGATTACCAAAGAACATTATGATAACTGCGTAACAGGCGCAAAGAAAGCCTATCAATTGTTATCATAACATTAAAATCATAAAATATAAAGGGAGTGAAATTAATTTTTCACTCCCTTTTTTATGCTTTGAAACCTTTAATTCTATTCCTGAAGCTAAAAATTTACCTATATTAGAGTTCAGACAATTTCTATTAGATACCCACAAACTTTTATTAGAGAATGACAAACCTCTATTAGATCTCGGCGAACCTCTATCAGAGAGTGACCAATCTATATTGGAGATAGATGAACCTGTATTAGAGGAAGACTAACCTCTATTGAAGAGTGACAAACTTCTATTAGAGATTTTGATTTTTTTCTTATCTTGGTTTTTTATTAAAAACACAAATATATGTTAAGAAGAAAACGCGGCGATCTTACGCCCAGACAGAGCAGTATTGTTCTGAATCTAAAACCGATAATGACAGCAAGACAAGTCATCTTCCCCCACGCTTTTCTCAGAAAGATTTGTATCAGTAGTAATTCTGTGAATAAAATGCTGAATGGAGAGGCTGTTCAGGTTAATTTTCGGCAGCTGACAGCGATGTGCCTCGCGCTGAACTGTACGCCTAATGATCTTTTTTCCCTGCTCGACATGCAGCAGCACTTATCGGAAAATCATCAGCTTCATAAACTCCAGGATATTAATTCTCCAATTATAGGACTACAGGATTTCTATAAGGACAAAAGTCTGGAGGATATCCGGAAAATGAATGAACATTGATTATAACAAAAAAAGGAGTGAAAAATTAATTTCACTCCTTTCTTTATGATTAAATCTCAAAGATTATTTCTCGATTTTAACTAACTCTACATCGAAAACCAACCAGGAATTTGGCGGGATCACACCTCCTGCTCCTCTTTCTCCGTAACCTAAAGCCGGTGGAATCAGTAATGTTGCTGTCTCTCCTTCTTTCAATAAAAGAATTCCTTCGTCCCAGCCTTTGATCACCTGGCCAACTCCAATTGGAATATCAATCGGTGCATTTCTTTTGAAAGAGTTATCAAACTCTTCCCCGTTGATCAATTTTCCTGCGTAATGAACAGAAACTGTTTGTCCGGCTGTTGGTGCTGCACCAGTTGTCGTTTTAGTAATTTTATAGTAAAGACCAGAAGCTGTTGACTGCATCCCGGCTTTCATTTCGTTGACTAACTTTTCCTGATTCGCAGCAAATTCAGCTAGTTTTTTAGCTTTTTCTGCTTCAGCTTTTGCTAAAAATGCTTTGTTTTTTTCTTCGATTTTAGCTTTACCTTCGGAGAAGATTTTTGCAGCATCGTAATGTTTGTATTGATCGCCTTTTCCGAAAACTGCTACTTTCGTCAAAACAATATCCGTTTTTGGCTTGTCCTGTGGTCCTTTTTCTACGTTTGCAATTGCATCAATAGTTTCTTCACCTTTTACCACTTTTCCGAAAATTGTGTGTTTTCCATCCAACCAAGGCGTTGCAATCTCTGTAATGAAGAACTGAGAACCGTTGGTATTAGGTCCGGAATTCGCCATAGACAAGATTCCTTTTCCTGTGTGCTGAAGGTCGTTTTTCTCGTCAGCAAATTTGTATCCGGGATCTCCCATTCCGGTTCCCTGAGGATCACCACCCTGGATCATAAAATCTTTGATCACTCTGTGAAAGATAGTTCCATCATAAAAAGGTTCCCCTTTTTTCTTTGCTTTATTTTCGATTTTACCTTCTGCAAGACCTACAAAATTGGCAACAGTTACCGGAGATTTTTCATCTTCGAATTTTACCAGGATTTCACCTTTACTTGTTACAAAATTTCCATAAAGTCCGTCTGGCAGACTTTTATAAACTTCTTTGTCTATTTCCAATGTTTTACAATTTAATAATGTTAATAATGTTATAGAAAGTGCTATAATTTTTTTCATTGTTTATAATAATCGTTTGTTATAATACTTTTACCTTGATAATGAGAGGCATGTCATTGGTTATTTTTTTATTGTCACCATAAGTTCCGTATGCTAAAACAGAAGGCACCAGAATCTCTGCTTCTTCTCCCTTTTTCAAATATCTGATCACATCTTCCACAGCATCCATTTCTATAAAATGTCCAAATTCTACATTGGTGTTGACAATTGGATTTTGATATAATTTGGTTCTGTCAAAGTCGTAGATGTCATATTTATAGGACACTTTTTCTCCGTTATTTTTGCGGGGAAGACTTTCAAGATTTTCAATGTTTACCCAATAGTTCATTCCCATTGGATAATATTTTATATTCTGAGATTTGATCCAGTCTTCTATCTGAGATCTTTCAAGATTATTCAGATCTTTTGATCTGTTTTTGGAAACTTCCATTTCGCTTTCGGACATAAACTGTTCACCAGTATTTTGTACAGGATTCTGCTTAGCACAAGCAGCTAAAAAGACCAGAGATGATATAAAAAATGTTTTTTTCATATTTTGAAATGTCTTCTGAGTATCAAATATGGTTATCTTCAAAAAACTTTTGCAAAATTAAGAATTTTCACAGACTTATTTGGTATTAAAACAAAAACCGGAAATAATATTTCCGGTTTCAGCTTTTCAATTTACTTTTTATTTAATTCTATATACTGTATACGTTTTCTTCAACCAAAACTCTCCATCCAAAAGGATCTTCGGCTTTATTGGTCTGGATATTTACAAGATCATTTTTTAACTGTTCTGCAAAGCTTTCTCCAGGCGCAAGTTTTGGTAATTCCAAATGTTCTCCCTGATAGCCTAATGCTTCAAAAATACTTGTTACGACCGCAGTTCCAACGCCCCAAACTTCTTTCAAAGTTCCATTTTTTTGCGCTTCTACCACATCAGTAACTTTTACATTTCCAATAACAACATCAATTCCTCTTTTATCTGCAAGTTGAAGGAAACTGTCTCTTGTAACGCCATCCAGAATTTTGTCAGACGTTTTAGGTGTATAGATGGTATCGTTAATTCTTACAAAAACATTCATCGTTCCGCTTTCCTCAAAATACTCATGGGAACAGTCATCTGTCCAGATCACCTGATCATAACCTTCTTCTATTGCCAATTGTGTCGGGTAAAACGATGCAGCGTAGTTTCCTGCAGCTTTTGCAGCACCTACACCTCCGCTTGCAGCTCTGGAATAGTGATCAGCAATTTTTACAGAAACCGGCGCTGTGTAATAATTTTTTGCCGGCGTTGCAACAATGGCAAACATATATTTTTCTGATATTCTTGCTTTTAATGCCTCTTCTGTAGCAAATAACAATGGTCTTAGATAAAGTGACATTCCTTCGCCCTGCGGGATCCAATCTCTGTCAATATCCACCAATGCTTTCAGTCCATTCATAAACATTTCTTCTGAAATTTCCGGGATTGCCAATCTTTTAGCAGATTTATTAATTCTCTGAAAGTTTTTTTCCGGGCGGAAAAGAAAAACCTGACCGTCATCATCCTTATAAGCTTTCATTCCCTCAAAACAAGCTTGCCCATAGTTCACCCCCATCATTGCTGGGGTAAAACCTATTGGTCCGTAAGGAATCAAATGAAGATCCCCCCATTTTCCGTTCTCATATTCACAAATAATCATATGATCTATAAAAGTGTTCCCAAATGAGAAATTTTGTGGATCAAATGTAGAAATTCTTGGGTTGGTAGATTTTTGAATTATCATTTTTTAAATTTTAATTGAGGTATTACAAATATATAATAAATATTTAATAATAAAAATTTAGTTTAAATTTGTAAAAAAATACTTTGAAAAGAGAATTAATATCTACAAAAGATGGTAGTAAAACTTTATTAATCAATGATTTAGAAGAAACTTACCATTCCAAACATGGGGCATTGCAGGAAGCAATTCATGTGTTTATCAATAATGGACTGAATTTAATAAATAATTACGAAATTAATATTTTAGAACTCGGTTTTGGGACAGGTCTTAACGTTTTGGTAACAATTGATGAATATTTGAGAAATGATAAAAATCATAAGATCAATTATTTTGGGGTAGAAAAATATCCGATTTTTTTGCATGAAGCATCAGAACTTGCTTATTCTGAATTATTTTTGAATGAGTTTTTAAAAGATTTGGCTCTGAAAATCCACGAGTTAGAATGGGAAACCCCGAATAAACTGACGACTGATTTTTCCCTGACAAAACTCAAGAAAGATTTCTTTGAGATCAAAAATACAGACCTTCCTCCTATCGATCTTGTTTATTTTGATTGTTTCGGGGCCAGAGTGCAGCCTGACCTCTGGGAAATGGAATTATTCGAAATCGTT
This sequence comes from Epilithonimonas sp. UC225_85, assembly GCF_042695135.1. Taxonomy (GTDB): domain Bacteria; phylum Bacteroidota; class Bacteroidia; order Flavobacteriales; family Weeksellaceae; genus Epilithonimonas. The sequence goes on along the minus strand of NZ_CP170547.1, from coordinate 2,214,419 downwards.
GCTTCTAAAATGAAAACCGGTGGCTTGCTGACAACTTATTCATCAAAAGGAAGCGTAAGAAGAAATCTGATAGAACTAGGTTTTGAAGTCGAGAAAAAACAAGGACCTCCGGGAAAAAGAGAAATGATAAATGCGTGGAAAAAATAATTTTGCATAAATTAGACATTCCAAATTACAATTATGATAGATAAGATCAACATCCGCGTGTATGCGCTTTGTATAAAAGATAATAAGATCCTTGCACTGCACGAAGAATATGCCGGCGATTTCCTGATCAAATTACCCGGTGGCGGATTGGAGTTCGGAGAAAGCACGATTGATTGTTTAAAGCGGGAGTTCCAGGAAGAGTTGAATCTTGATATTAATGTGACAGAACATTTTTACACACAAGACGATTTTTTGGTTTCCAGATTCCGGGATAATGAGCAATTGATAACCATTTATTATCTCGCAGAAATCCTGAATGAAGAAGATCTTTTGATCCTCGATCCCTGTATAGAGAAAACAGAATGGTTCTCTCTGGAAGGCGAAAATCCTTTTCCGCTGCCAATTGACAAACGTGTTTTTGATATGGCAAAAGAAAAATTCCTGAAATAATTTTCAGGAATTTAATTTTTTTATTTATTGTACTTTTACAAAATTGACATCTCCGTTATATTTATTATCAATAATCAATATCATTGCATGCTGCGATGTATATGACTGATTTTCTCCAATAATTTTCCGGTATTTAATTTCAAGAATATTAGCATTTTTTCTAATGGAAACTGGTTTGAGCTCAACTTTCTGAGTAGATGGGTCTTCTACCTGGGCCACTGCAAATTCTTTTGAAAAATCTATTGGTGTTGGCTTTCCGCTCTCTCCCATTGTTGTCGCCATCCCGAAAACTTTATCAAAATCCTGCTGAGTTTCAAATTTTGGATTGTCCAAAGCAGCATTAACATTATTCTTTACAAAATAATTTTTTGCTTCTTCATAAGGAACTTCCTGGTTTAGAACTTTGTCTCCAGGTTTTACAGCATTACAAGATGATAATATTAAAATTGAAATTACGATAAATGCCGGTTTCATAATATTACAATTTAGTTCAAATTTTTTATAGATTCCAGAGTAGATCTTCATATTTCTTCAGGATGATATCCTTTGAAAATCGAGATTTTATGGAAGCTTTGATATCTTCCTTGTTGTTGTTTCTATGTAAAGCGTGTTTGATCTTTTCGGCAAAATCATCATAATTTTCAATGTTTGATATTTCCCCGTTGATTTGATCGATAATGATTTCATCTATTCCGCCGGGGCAATTATTCGCCAATGCATAAACGCCGCAGGTTCCGGCTTCCAAGAGTACATTCGGGAAACCTTCGTATCTGGAAGAAAGAATGAAAAGATCTGCAAATTTCAGATATTGATAAGGATTGCTTTTTTTACCGTGAAAAATTACGTGATCCAGTCCCAGCATTTCTTTCATCTGCAAAAGTACTTCCTTATCCTTCCCGTCACCAAGAATGTGAAGCAGAATATTCTGATTCTTCAGTCGGGAAAACACTTTCAAAAGATTATCAAAACCTTTTCTGGCTGAGAGATTTCCAATGGCAATGACGTGTTTGTATTGTGGAGAAAATTCTTCCGGCTTTTCGGAGAGTTTCAGTTTTTCTTCGATGAAATCTACATCCACAGGGTTATTAATCTTGACCAGTTTTTGTTTCCTGATTCCTAAGTTGTTAATCAAATCGGTCTGCATATCATTGCTTTGCGCAATAATGCGATCATAATTATTATAAAATTTATAAAAAAACCTGATTTCTTTTCTAGTAACGTGCTGGGAAACAACATTGGTCTCTCTTGCTATGAATTTTGTATTCGGGAAAAGCTTAATAAATAATGATAAATACGCATTGACTTCCCCAAAACCGGAAAAGACTATATCCGGTTTCCGGCGTTTTATTTCCAGAAGAATTGGTTTAAGAGAATGTCTGATCCGAGGTGTCTGGATGTCAATAATCTCAACATCAGGTTTTAAAAAATCGAGATAAGCACCTTCTTTTCTCAATAAAAGAATCGAGGGTGAAAATCTGTCTCTTGGGAGATGGTTTGCAATCGTTGTGATGATGCGTTCTGCACCACCGGTTTCCAGATCTGGCAATATGAAAATAATTGATTTTTTCATTCTAAAAATAATTCCGGAAATTTTTCTGTATGATTATTCAAAATATGAGTAACGAGAAAACGGTGATCCTTTCTATCAAAAAAAATGTACCAGGTTGTATTTTCGTTGGCCTTGTATTTTATATAAAATTCTCCAAATTTTTGGAAGCTTTTGGGTGAATGTTTAGAAATTGGTTTGTCAATATTTTCATCGACAAAATCATAAATTTTATCTGTGTATTGATATGCACTTTCTAAAAAACTAAAATAGTTTAATTTATACAATACAAGCGTTAATTCATCAATATAATCTATAAAATTTTGAGAATAAATAATTTCTATTTTCCCCACCATTCTTTGATTCTTCTCTTTGTCTCTTCTCTGGATTGTTCAGAAGTCAAACCTTTTTCCCATCGTTTTTCAAAATCATCTTTCACAGCATATTCCGCTTTTGATTCGTTTATAGATGCAGGAAGATTCAAATTATTTTTTATTTCCAATAATTTTGAAACCATATTTTCATCCTGCAAATCGGAGATCCAAAGCAGAAGTTCATTTTTTTTATGAACAAGGTCAGAATTCATTTCCTTTGATTTTAAAATTAATTTGCAATATCACTTATGAATTTGATTCTCAGGATTCTTACTTCTTCATCAGTAAGATCATCGCCATATTCTGAAAGGAGCGTTTTCATACTATCACTTTCAGAATTTTTCATAAAATCCATAAACTCTTCAACAATATCTTCGTCAAAATTTTCATTAACGTAATAGTCTATATTCAGTTTTGTGCCTTGATAGATGATACTTTCCATTTCAGAAAGCAATTCTGTCATCGTCAGGTTTTTAGCTTTTGCAATATCTTCCAGATCAATTTTTTTATCCGTATTCTGGATGATGAATACTTTGTGGCTGGATTTGTTCGCTACTTGTTTTATAACAGTGTCCTGCGTTCTTTCGATCTCGTTTTCTTCAACATATTTTTTGATAAATTCTGCAAAGTCTTTACCGTATTTTTTCGCTTTTCCTTCGCCAACGCCATAGATTTTCGCTACTTCTTCTACTGAAACAGGATACTGAACCGTCATATCTTCCAGGCTGGGATCCATAAAAACTGTGTAAGGCGGGATGCCGTATTTTTTGGCAACCGTTTTTCTAAGATCTTTTAACTGCCCGAATAATAATTGGTCAAGACCGCCTCCGGCCTGAATCTGGACCTGCTCATTGTCAGCTTTTGTTTTGGATTGTGCAAGGTCATATTCTCTGTCTTCAGCGATTTGGAAAGTATTTTTTGATTTTCCGCTGATGACTTCCTGACCTTTTTCGGAAACCTTTAACACACCATAAGTTTCGATGTCTTTTTTAAGATAATCCTGAACGGTTGCTTGTCTTATAATCGATTTCCAATAGTTGTCACTTTCAGATTTTCCGAAACCGAAATATTCTGTCTGTTCCAGTTTATAAGATTTGGTAACAGCAGATTCTTTACCCCTAATCAAGGAAATAAGATCTTTAGTCTTGAATTTTTCACCCAAAACTTTTATCATTTCCAAGACCTTTTTCAGGTCTTTTGTAGCATCTTTTAATGTTGGTGGATTTTGGGAATTATCGCACATTAATGCGCCTTCTCCTTTTACAGGGTCAAATATCTCCCCAAAATAGTAAAGAAGATATTGTCTTCTGCTCATCGACGTTTCTGCATAACCAACGACTTCATTCAAAAGTTGAAGTCCGATTTCTCTCTCGGAAACTGGTTTTTGAGCAAGAAATTTTTCAAGTTTTTCGATATCTTTTGGATCGTAAAAAGCTAAACAATAACCTTCGCCTCCATCTCTTCCGGCACGACCGGTTTCCTGATAATAACTTTCCAGAGATTTTGGGATATCGTAATGGATTACAAATCTTACATCGGGTTTATCAATTCCCATTCCGAAAGCAATGGTTGCAACGATTACATCCGCTTCTTCCATCAGAAATTTATCTTGATGCAGAACTCTTGTTTTCTGATCCAATCCAGCGTGATAAGGCAATGCATTGATCCCATTAACCTGTAAAAGCTGGGAAAATTCTTCCACTTTTCTACGACTGAGGCAATAGACAATTCCGGATTTTCCTTTATGCTGATTGATGAATCTTACAATTTCCTTATCGACATTTACTTTCGGACGGATCTCGTAAAACAAATTTGCTCTGTTGAAACTTTCTTTGAAAACCAAGGCGTTGTTCATTCCAAGAGTTTTCTGGATGTCATCCTGTACTTTTGGTGTTGCCGTTGCAGTAAGTGCAATTACCGGAACATTTGCGATTTTATCAATAATACCCTTTAGATTTCGATATTCTGGGCGAAAATCGTGTCCCCATTCTGAGATACAGTGCGCTTCATCTATTGCTACGAAAGAAATTTTGACATCTTTCAGAAAATCGACATATTCTTCCTTTATAAGAGATTCCGGAGCAACGTATAGTAATTTGGTTTTACCGGCAGTGATATCGTCCATCACCTGTTTTGTCTGTGTTTTATTAAGAGAGGAATTGAGAACATGAGCTACCCCTTCATCAGAAGATAATCCGTTTACAGCGTCCACCTGATTTTTCATCAAGGCAATCAATGGAGAAACTACAATCGCTGTGCCTTCGGAAATAAGTGCAGGCAGCTGATAACAAAGTGATTTTCCTCCACCAGTAGGCATTAGAACAAAAATATCTTTACCATCCAGAAGTTCTGTTATGATCTGTTCTTGCTGGCCTTTAAATTTAGAAAATCCAAAATATTTTTTCAGTTCGGCAGATAAGTTGATGTCTTTTGTGTCCATCCTTTGATATTGTTTGCTAAATTTGCATATTATTAAAGGTTATACAAATTATCGATAATTTTTAGTTTTTTTAGATAAAAAAATGAAGCTTAAACTTCATTTCATGATTTCCAATTATTGAAGTGAAGATACAAAATTAATATTATTAAAAAAAATAATAAAACATTTTAAATTTTGGATCCAAAAGAAATTCTGTTTACTGCGCATCAGGCGCTTGATATTGAAATAAGCGAACTTACAGGCCTGCGAAACCGGCTGAATGATAGTTTTATAAAATCGGTTTTGACCATCAACGAAGTCAAGGGAAAACTAATCGTAGTCGGCATTGGTAAATCTGCACACGTTGCGAATAAGATTGTTGCAACGCTCAATTCTACGGGAACACCTTCCCAATTTCTACATGCAGCAGAGGCTATTCACGGCGATCTTGGAGTAATCCAGAAACAAGATGTTGTTTTATGTATTTCCTATTCCGGAAACTCGCCGGAGATTGTTAATCTTTTGCCTTTTCTTAAGGAATACTCTTCCGCTCTCATTGCAATGACAGGAAATGTGGAAAGTAAACTGGCAAAAGCAGCCGACATTGTTTTGAATACTCATGTGGATAAAGAAGCTTGTCCAAATAAGCTAGCTCCAACCAGCTCTACTACTGTTCAAATGGCTTTGGGTGATGCTTTGGCAATTTGTCTGATGGAGTTGAAAGACTTTAAAGAAATAGATTTTGCAAAATTTCATCCGGGCGGGAGTCTTGGAAAAAATCTCACTGCAAAAGTGGAACAATTTGTTTCTAATAATAAACCGGAAGTTACTCTGGAAACATCAATAAGAGATGTCATCATCTCTGTCAGCGGGTCCAAACACGGGATTACTGTTGTGGTGGAAAACGGAAAAATAGTCGGTGTGATCACAGATGGCGACATCCGAAGAATGCTTCTGAATCAGGATGACATTTCGAAAGTCAAGGCGTCTGACATCATTAGCAAAAATCCTAAAACTATCGATAAAAACAAGCTTGCAAAAGAAGCTATGCAGATTTTGAAAGAATATAACATCGGACAGTTGGTGGTTACAGACGAAGAACAGTATTATGGCATCATTGATATTCATAAATTGCTGGACGAAGGAATTAATTAAAAAACAAGAGAAAAGAATAAAGATAAAAGATTAATTTTGGAATCGTTTATCAATAATCATTTATCATTTATAAATAATGAGTGAAGAAAAAGAAATGTCCTTTCTTGGGCATATTGGCGAGTTAAGATCTCATTTGGTAAGATCTATTTTAGCGATTATTATTCTGGCAATTATTGTTGGTTTTAATATCAATTGGGTGATGGATCATATATTTTTTGGTCCCACAAGGAGTGATTTTTTGACTTTCCGGATTGTGAATCATTTTTCCAGAGAACTGACAGGAGCAGACAGCTTTATATTGCCGGCGAAATTCAGTGTTCAGCAGAAACAGTTATTTCAGCAGTTCAACGTGATGATGGCTGTTTCCATTTTTTCAGGTGTTGTTTTGGCTTTTCCTTATATTGTATGGGAAATCTGGAGGTTCATCAGTCCAGCTCTTATGCCGGCTGAAAAGAAAAACTCTATTTTCTACATCAATTCTGTATGGATTCTTTTTATGCTTGGCGTATTGACAGGTTATTTTTTGATTCTGCCTTTTGCTATTAATTTCGGATTGTTGTTCAAAGTTTCTGATAATATCGTTCAATTATTCGATTTATCAGATTACACTACTCTATTTTTACAGGTAACAATGGGAATGGGCGTTGTTTTTCTTTTCCCGATAGCCGTTTATATTTTGACATCCATTGGAATATTGACCCCGAAATTCTTACGAACTTACAGACGTCACGCTATTGTTTTGATTATGGTAGTTGCAGCAATTATTACTCCTGCAGACGTTCTAAGTATGATGGCGGCAGCGCTTCCGTTGGTTTTGCTGTATGAGATAAGCGTCATTATGTCTAATGTGATCTACAAAAAAATGCAGAAGCAAAACCTAAATAAAGATCTTACAAAACCGTAATTTCCGAATACTTTATAAAATTAAAAATCAGCAATATTAGTATTGCTGATTTTTTTATTAATAAAAAACTTCAAGGTTTATCCTTTCACGATTTCCTTTCTAATTCTACTAAGAGAGGTATCTGTGATTCCCAAATAGGAAGCGATATTCTTAAGAGGCGCAAACTTCAGCACATCAGGTTTTGATTGAATTAAATCTATATAACGTTCTGTTGCAGATCTGGTTATCATTTCCACAGAACGTTGTTTCAGGTAAAATAGTTGATAAGACATCCAGGCTCTTCCCCATTCTGTAAGTGCAGAAATGTTCAGAAATAATTCCTGAAAATCTTCATAATCTATTTTCCAAACCACACAGTCTGTCTCTGCCTGAATATTTTCCATAGAAGGAATCCTTTGAAAAATAGAAGATGCTTCTATAACAATATCGGCTTGTGTAAAGAAATTGATACTGATGTCATTATTATCAATGTCATAAACGAAAGAACGGACAACGCCGCTTTCTAATACAAAATAAGAATTTGACACTTCATTTTCTCTAAGGAAAAAATCACCTTTTTTAAAGCTCAATTTTTCGTGCTTATCAAAAATTAATTTCAAATCTTCTTCTGAAAAAGCCGGATGCTGATAAATATCTTTTAAAACCTCCATAAATAAAAAAAACGGAAAATCTAAAATAATAGATTTTCCGTTATAGTTTGTAATTTATTTTTGAAATTATTTCAAAGCGTTAACAGCTTCAGCATAATTCGGTTCCTGCCCTATTTCCGGAACTTGCTCTGTGTAGATTACTTTTCCTGTTTCGTCCAAAGCCACTACAGCTCTGCTCAACAATCCTCTCAATGGAGAATCACTAAGTGTCACACCATAATCTTCACCAAAATTACCTCTGAAATCTGAAAGGACTTCTACATTATCAAGACCTTCTGCAGCACAAAATCTGTTTAAAGCGAAAGGTAAATCTCTGGAAACATTGATGACGACTGTGTTTTCCAAAGAACTCGCTTCTTTATTGAATTCTCTTGCAGACGCTGCACAAACACCAGTGTCGATGCTTGGGAAGATATTTAGTAAGACTTTTTTTCCTGTATAATCGGCCAAATGCTTTTCGGAAAGATCTGCACCAACCAATGTAAATTCCTGAGCAACAGTTCCAACTTCCGGCAAAGAGCCAACAGTATTAATAGGATTTCCTTTGAATGTAATTTGTGACATTGTTCTATTTTTATTTGAACTCAAAATTAGTTAAATATTTTTATTTCGCATCAGCAAATTTTATATTTTAGCGACCTCAAAAATTAACTCAAATATGAATAAAAACTATTTAACCATTTTTCTTTTTCTTCCCTTTTTCGGAATGGCTCAATCGGTAATCGGAAATATAAATTCCGGTGCTGTTTCCGGTTCTAATTTTGCACATTCGGTTGGAGAAATTTATGTGATTCCAAATAATCCGGATGATGCAAACTCGGGAACAATGGGAATTTTTTACCAGACAACTTTAAAGGTTTTAGGAATAAACGAAGCCGAGAATGAATCTGTTAAAATTTATCCCAATCCAACTGCAGATTATGTATTTCTTAAATTAAATTCTAAAGTAAAATTAGAAACGGCAGAGATTTACGACCTTTCCGGGAAACTAATTTCTCAACCAAAAATTACCGAAGACAGATTAGATTTACGATCTCTAAGTAAAGGCATTTATCTGCTAAAATTAAAAAACTCAAATATCCAACCTATAAAAATTATTAAAAAATAACCAATGAAAAAACTCTACATAACACTAAGCTTATTTTTAACTTCATTAATGTATTCTCAGGTTCCACAGGCTTTTAGTTATCAAACGATTGCTTTCAATTCGGCTGGTGCGCCGATTGCCAATGGAAATGTGAATTTAAGAATCAGCATCTTGGATAATTCTGCAACCGGAACTGTATTATATACTGAAACACATACAAAAACTACCAATTCCAAAGGTTTGGTTAATCTTAATATCGGACAAGGAACTGCAACAACAGGAAACTTCGGCGGAATTAATTGGGGAACTAATCCCAAATTTGTAAAAGTTGAAATGGACCCAGCTGGCGGAAGTAATTATACTAATGTTGGTGTGAACCAGTTGATGAGTGTGCCTTATTCTCAGGTTAGTAAAACGGTTGTAACTGGTGCAGGACAAGGAATTACTTTGGTTTCTCCAAATGGAACTAATTATACTTTGAATGTAAATGACTCAGGAACATTGAGCTTACCCACAAGTTCTTCTTCAAGTTTTACAGTTCCTACAAATTTATATGTATATGGAACTTATAATAACTTCAATGCTTCTATTGCAGAGTTAATGAGAAATGCAAGTACAAAGTATGGTTATAAATATTTACCTTCAAACACTCAGCTTAAATTTATTACAGCTCAAAATACTTCAGCACAAACTTATGGCGTTGATAACCAAAGCTCTTTGGTTATCAACGGGAACAGCATTAATGTTTCTTCTAATGGTTTTTACAGAATTGCTGTTATAGATTATGGAAATTGGGCAAATGTAAAAGTAGAAAACATTAGTCCTTCAGTTTATGTTTCAAGTAATTCATCATCATCTGGAATAACAACATCTGCAATTACCTATAATACTTCTACTAATAAATTTTCTATAAATATAAGTGGTGTAACATCTTCGAATTTTAACGGAATGAATATAACAATGCCATCAAATTCTGGCATACAAGAAACTTTGGGAGATAATTTAAGTGATGGAAACTTTGACATTAACGGTTCATACATTTTAATTCCTAATTTAACATCAACACCTAAAAATTTCAAACTTGAATTTAGTATTAATTTTGATGCAACTGGAACTTATACAATTACACAAATATAAATTTAAGAGGCAAATGCCTCTTTTTTAATTTTAATTAACAAGAAAAACACTCAAAAATCATATTTCTGATATTAGAAAATTATTATAAAAACACTAAATTTGTATGTTTTGAAAAAACAGTAAATAAAATCAACTACTATAATGTCAGAAAAATCAAAAATTATCTACACGCTTACGGATGAAGCGCCGATGCTTGCAACACATTCTTTTTTGCCTATCGTTAAGGCTTTTACTTCGGTTGCAGACGTTAACATCGTTCCAAAAGACATTTCACTTTCAGGGAGAATCTTGGCTAACTTTCCAGAGTTCTTGACGGATGACCAAAAAATTGGAGATGCTCTTTCTGAATTGGGAGAATTGGCAACAACTCCGGAAGCTAACATTATTAAATTACCAAATATTTCTGCTTCTGCGCCTCAATTAGAAGAGGCAATTGCAGAATTACAAGCTAAAGGTTTCGCAGTTCCAAATTATCCTGCCGAACCAAAAACTGAAGAAGAAAAAGCAATCAAAGCTAAATACGCTAAAGTTCTAGGTTCTGCTGTTAATCCAGTTCTAAGAGAAGGAAATTCTGACAGACGTGCGCCTAAAGCTGTTAAAAATTATGCTAAGGCTAATCCACACAAAATGGGAGCTTGGGCATCTGACAGCAAAACAGATGTTGCCAATATGGAACAAGGCGATTTCTACGGAACAGAAACGTCTGTAACGATAGAAAATGATTCAAAATTCAAAATTGTATTCTTTGGAAATGACGGATCGGAAAAAGTTTTGAAAGAACTCGCTCCACTTAAAGCTGGCGAAGTGATCGATTCTTCTGTTTTGAATATCAATTCCTTGAAAGCTTTTGTTCAGGAAGCGATTGAAGAAGCTAAACGAAGAGGTGTGATTCTTTCGGCTCACCTGAAAGCAACAATGATGAAGGTTTCTGACCCGATTATCTTCGGAGCAATCGTAGAAACTTTCTTCAAAAATGTTTTTGATAAACATAAAGATATTTTCAAAGAACTGGATGTAAATCCAAACAACGGATTACAGAATCTTTACGATAAAATTGCCGGAATCCCTCAAGAAGCGGAAATCAAGGCTGACATTGATAAAACTCTTTCTGAAGGTCCAAAAGTGGCAATGGTAAATTCTGACAAAGGAATCACGAATTTCCACGTTCCTTCTGACATCATCGTAGATGCGTCTATGGCAGCACTCATCAGAAATGGCGGAAAAATGTGGGATAAAGCTGGTGCTGAAGAAGACACAGTAGCAATTATCCCAGATCGTTCGTACGCTGGATTCTATCAGGCAGCAATTGATGATATGAAGAAAAACGGAGCACTTGACCCTAAAACTATGGGTTCTGTTCCAAACGTTGGGTTAATGGCGCAAAAAGCTGAAGAATATGGATCCCACGACAAAACTTTCCAGGCAGAAGCAGACGGAACGATTAAAGTTCTTGACAAAAACGGAAATACTTTACTTGAGCAAAAAGTTGAGAAATTTGATATCTTCAGAATGTGTCAGACCAAAGATGCGCCAATTCAGGATTGGGTAAAACTGGCTGTGAACAGAGCTAGATTATCTGATACACCGGCAATTTTCTGGTTGGACAAAGCCAGAGCGCACGACAGGGAAATGATCAAGAAAGTGGAGAAGTATCTTGAAAATTATGATACAACAGGACTTGATATCAAAATCCTTGATGTAAAAGATGCAATGACGGAAACGCTTGAAAGAGCAAGAGAGGGTAAAGATACAATCTCAGTTTCAGGAAACGTTTTGAGAGATTATCTGACCGACCTATTCCCTATTCTTGAACTTGGAACTTCTGCAAAAATGTTGTCTATCGTTCCATTGATGAACGGCGGCGGCTTATTCGAAACCGGAGCCGGCGGTTCTGCTCCTAAACACATTGAGCAGTTTATCGAGGAGGGTTACCTGCGTTGGGATTCTCTTGGTGAGTTTCTGGCTTTGCAGGCTTCTTTGGAACATCTTGCTCAGACCCAGAACAATACAAAAGCTCAAATCTTGGCAGATGCTTTGGATGAGGCTAATGCAAAATTCTTAGCAGAAGACAAATCTCCTGGAAGAAAATTGGGAACAATTGACAACAGAGGTTCACATTTCTATTTGGCTACTTATTGGGCAGAGGCTTTGGCAAATCAAACCAAAGATGCTAAAATCGCTGCCAAATTTGCGCCTGTTGCAAAAGCATTGACAGAAAACGAAACCAAAATCAATGAAGAGTTGATCGGTTCTCAGGGTAAACCACAAGAGATCGATGGGTACTACAAACCGGATTTCCAAAAGACAGATGTGGCGATGAGACCTTCTGAAACACTTAATACAATAGTGAACGGGATCTAAACCGTGTTAAATATTATATAAAACCCTTGACAAATGTTGAGGGTTTTCTTTTGTTTAATTAATTTGCAGAAAGAATTTAAAATCAATCATAATAAGCTTTTTGATATGAAAAAAATCTTCATTTTTTTTCTTTATGTTGTTGGGATGTCTTTGTTTAATGCACAAGACAAAATAGATAAAGCAATCCAGAATCTGGAACAAAATTACACTCAGGAAAAGGTCTATCTTCTTCTAGACAAAGACAAATATGTAGTTGGCGACAACATCTATTTTAAGTCATTCGTCTTCAATGGTTATGGACGTTCAACCATTTCCAATACACTTTTTGTAGAATTGTACGATCACAACAAAAATCTGGTTGATAAGAAAACCGTTTTCCTTAAAGACGGCGAGGGCGACGGAACTTTTGTACTGAATGATTTCCTTAATGAAGATATTTACTTTGTTAGAGCTTACACAACCTGGATGGCGAATTTCCCGGAAGAATTCAATTTTATGAAGCAGGTTCCCATTTACAATCCGAATTCTGAACAGAAATTAGTTCTCGATAAAAACACAAAATGGACCGCCAGTGTTTTCCCGGAAAGCGGAACTTTCATCGATAATATCCCGACTAAAGTTGCTGTCAGATTATATTCGCAAGGCGTTCCTCCAACATCCTGGAGCGGCTATGTCATCGATCAGGAAAAACCAAATGAAAAATTGGCAACGTTCAAAAGTCTTGATCAGAATGTAAGCGCATTTACAATCACTCCAAAAATTGGAAAAATTTATAAAGCGATCATCGAAGATAATAAAGGTGCGAAACAAACAATCCCCTTACCAGCAGTTTCAAATTCCGGAATCAATCTTCAGTTAACGGGTGATGAAAAAGGCATTAATTATAAGCTTAAAGGGGCAAACCTGACACAAGGTTTTCAAGGCTATACAATTGTCGGGACCATTAATAATCAGTTGGTTTACAGAGCTAATATAAAAACGACTGCAAGTGAAGCTTCAAGTCAAATTCCAAATAAAGTCAGCAATGATGAAACATCAGTTTTGAATCTTACAATCTTCGACGAAAAACAAAATGTTGCCGCACAAAGACTCTTTTTCATCAATCCAAAAAAACTAAATCTTGACGAGCCGACTTTAGCCTTATCAATGAATAATGAGCTGCGTGCTTTCAACAGTTTTGATATTGAACCAAATGAAGATTATTTACATTACACAGTTTTGGTAAAGGAAAACAATACTACCGAAAATAAAAACGAGAACACAATCCTAAGTGCAAAATGGCTGACGGGAGATTTCACTTCCTCAATTTTCAATCCTTCTCAGTATTTCGAAAAAAACTCAAATCCGGAAGGGATTGATGCTTTATTAATTTCAGAAAAATGGAAACGTTTTGATTGGGAATCTCTTCTGGCAGGTAAAACTCCGGATTTTAATTACAAACCTCAGAAAAATCTTTCTTTCAAAGGGAAAGTAACCAACAACGGACGTTTTATTCCAAACAAAAATATCAGTTTACTATTGAAAACCGAAAAATCCGATAAGAATTTTGTTCCCGCTGTCACAGATGATAATGGTTTTATATATCTGGATAACATCTATTTTGATGAACCTTTGACCATAACTTATTACCTTAACAAAGACAAAAAACAATCTTCGGATACAGATAACCTGAATATCAATTTTCAGGCTTTGGTGACCAATGTTCCGATGAAAAATCCTTTGCCTACCACTAATTATCACTTGGTAAATGATAAGAGTGTTCCCGCTGATCCGGCGGTTGCAAAAGCTCTTCAGAATAGAAGAAACAGACAGGGAATTGATGATTTCAACAAAGAAACACAGATTGAAGAAGTAAAGGTAGTTGCGAAAAAAGTAGATAAAAAAGATGAGCTCGATAAAAAGTTATCAAGTGGCAAATTCAGCAGTATGAATGCTACTATTTTTGATCTTGTCAATGAAAATAAAGATGCACAGACTTCGCAGAACATTTTACAATGGCTGCAAGGACGAGCTGCCGGACTGACTTTCACGATGGATAGCAGTGGAAACTATATCCCAAGCATCAGAGGTTCGCAGGCAAGCTTATATCTCGACGAAATGCCTGTTGATGCAAGTATGATCAGTTCTCTTCCGATTAGTAGTATTGCAATGGTAAAAGTTTTGAAAAATGACGGTTTGGTGGGTAACGCAATCGCAATCTATACAAGAAGAGGCGATATGATAGCAGAGGAAGATAAAAACGTGGAAAAGGTGAATAAGTTAGTTCTTAAAGGTTACGACAAATCTGTAGAATTTGAACTGCCGGACATCACAGGTGATGCCTACAAAAAAGTAACCAAAGATACCCGCGAAACATTGTATTGGAATCCTTCACTTTCCGAAGATGGAGGTCTTGCGCCAAGAGCAAAATTCTTTAATAATGATGAAGCAAAAAATCGGGAAATCACGATTATCAGTTTTGATAAAAATGACAAAATGCTGTACTATAATGAGATTATAAAGTAAATGTTAAAAAATATTAAAAAGACTTTCTTTATTAGAAGGTCTTTTTTTGTGGTCTGATGTTTGGTTAAAAATAATCAAATATTAATACAAAAAATTTAGCATTATGCCTTACATTACCAAATCAGTTGACAAAAATTACAGCATTTATTACGAAGATCACGGACAAGGACAACCAGTTATTCTTATTCACGGCTGGCCACTTAGCGGAAAATCCTGGGAGTTACAGGTTCCTGCATTGCTAGAGGCCGGTTATCGTGTCATTACTTATGACAGAAAAGGATTCGGAAAATCTCAGCCAACGTTGGATAGATATGATTATAATTCCCTTACAGAAGACCTTTTGGAATTAATCACTCAACTGGATCTCCAGAATGTTGTTTTGGTAGGTTTCTCAATGGGTGGCGGAGAAGTGGTTCGTTTCCTAACGAATTACGGTTCCGATAATGTGGATAAAGTTGCCTTGATATCCTCAATTATTCCAGTAGTAAAACAAAAAGACGATAATCCAGATGGCGTTCCTCAGGAAAAGTTAGATACTATTTTGGAAAGCGTAAAAACAGACCGTGTTACTTTTCTGGAAAGCTTCCATAAGGATTTCTACAATTATGGACTGCTGTCACAATCGGTAAGTCAGGCTCAATTAAATTATGACTGGAGCATTGCTTCTCAGGCTTCCCCTATTGCTACTTTGAAAAGTGCGGAGAGTTGGGCGAATACAGATTTCCGTCCGGAGCTTCAAAATGTAACAGTTCCGACTTTGATCGTTCACGGTGATGATGATAAAGTTGTACCTATAGCAACTGCAGGTGAACAGGCAGCTAAAGGAATTGCAAATAATCAATATTACGTGATTTCCGGCGCACCACACGGATTGAACGTCACTAACGCCGATGAATTGAATCAAATTCTGATTAATTTCCTAAGAGGTTAATTGATTGATATACTTAAAAATAATAAAAGACTGAATTTCTTCAGTCTTTTTTATTATAACATTTTCAAAGTGTTCACTTCTAATTCTGTAAGAATCCGCCAGTGTCCTCTTTTGATATTTTTCTTGGTAAGTCCCGCAAACATCACTCTGTCAAGGGCTTCCACTTCGTAGCCCAGTTTTTGGAAAATCCTGCGTACTACTCTATTCCATCCAATGTGGATTTCTATTCCAACTTCATTTTTTGGTTTTCCTTCGATGAAAGAGATGCTATCTACTTCAGCAACACCTTCTTCCAGACGAATCCCTTCACCAATCAATTTCATATCATCATTGGTTAATTTTCTATCCAATGTCACGTGATATATTTTTCTCATAGAAAAAGAGGGATGAGTCAATTTTTTTGTAATATGACCGTCGTTCGTTAAAAGAATAACACCCGTGGTTTGTCTGTCGAGTCTTCCAACCGGGAAGATTCTGTAAGGCGATGCATTTGCCGTAAGATCCATTACTGTTTTTCTGGCTTTCTCATCTTTGGTTGTCGAGATGTAACCTTTTGGTTTGTTTAACAGAACATAAACCGGTTTTTCAGGTGTAATGTTTTGACTGTCAAAAACCACTCTATCCGTTTTCTGAACCTGATAACCCATTTCTGTCACCACTTTTCCGTTCACTTCCACCAGACCCTGCGAGATTAGTTCGTCAGCTTCTCTTCTGCTGCATATCCCGGAATTGGCAATATATTTATTAAGTCTGATAGTATCTTTATGGACATCTTTACTTATTTTCTCTAATCTTCTTTTTTGAATATAAGATTTGGTTTTATCTTCAGAAGTTTCTGGTCGGATGTATGGTTTTTTGGAAGAAGACGGTTTTCTGTCTCCTCTTTCATATTTGTCTCTGCTGTCAAAATTACGCTCGCCGCCCCTTGTTGTCTTAGGTTTACGTGCACCACCAGCAGAAGGTCTGCTTTTGGACGTTCTTTCGCCGGAGCCACGGGAGTTTCCAGAAGGTCTGCTAGCACCTGCACTTCTTGGTTTTTTGTCTCTTTCTGGTCTTTTTCCGTCTTCGCTCATTTCTAAAAATTTTTGCAAAGATAGTGAATTAGTTATGAGTTACGAATTATGACTTTAATAATTACGAAAATTGAGAATAATGTAATTTTAATTTGAGAATCAATTAAAACCTTTTGTAGAAAATATAATCTGTATTGATGGGCTCTAGTCCAGCTTGTTTCATAAGCATTGCAATCTGCCCGCGATGATAGGTTGAATGATTGATGTAATGAAAAAAAATCTCCTGGATTGAATTTTGAAACTTATCACCTTTTGAATTTTTATAATCAATAATTTCGGTAAGTTCTCTTTCGGAAAGGATATTTGAACTGTTAATAAAATTTTCAGAATTGATTTTTAACAACAAATCATCGGCATTCATTTGCCAGACTTCAAATTTATTTTGGTTAAGGATTCTTGCATTCCATATTTGGTGCGCATTCAGAATATGATTGAGAAGGTTTTTACTTTTCTCGCTCCAGATCAATTTGTTTTCCAGGTAGTTCTGAATTAATAATTGATTGAAATGCTGATTGTATTGTAAAATATCCTGAAAATGTTCTTTCATATGAAGTGTTTATTTTCTTTTGTCATATGATATCGCCGAATCTTCTAATGTTATTTTCCATTTCGAATATTGGCGATTTCATTATTCAAATATCTCTGCTAATCGGATCGGTTTTATTTCAGACGAATTATAAAGTTCAGAAATCGGTTTTTTGATTTCCAATTTTGGATAAAGATTAACTCCGATGATCTTGATCTTTCCTTCTTCTACCCAGCTTTGTTCCTTCACAGCTTGTTCAAAGATCATTTTTTGGATTTCCCCGTATTTCAGCATTTCCAGATAGCCGCCTTTTTCTTCGATTTCAAGAAATAGTTTCCAGGATTTTTCTGCAAATTGATGAGTGATATCTTCAACAAAATAACTTCCGGAAGTGGCATCTTCAAAGACATTGATGATACTTTCGTAAGCTAAAACAATCTGTTGTTTGAAGGAAATTTCTTTGGAAAGTTCAGTTGATTCTTCAACCTTATAATTATTACAGAAAACTGCGTCTGCACCACCAATCATTGCCGAAGCTAGTTCCAAAGTAGATCGGATCAGATTATTTTCCTGATCATTTTTCGCTTTATTTCTTAAGGACGTTTCAACAAAAATATAAGGAATCAGATCTTTTCCAAATTCCTTAGAAAGCTGATTGAACAGATATTTGAAAGCTCTGATCTTAGAAATTTCAAAGAAATACTGACTTCCAACTGCAAACTTGAAAAGTAATTTGTCTAGAATATCCAAACCAAAATTTTCAACCAAATCTTTCGCTTTCGCAAGCGCAAAACTCAATTGCTGAATAATAGAAGCTCCGGAATTCTGATGAAAACTGACATCAATACAGATATTTCTATCAAATGATTTTGATAATAATTCTTTTGCTAAATGTTCATCAATTGCAGCATTTTTATCATCGGAAAAAACATCGATGAGAGAAAAATATCGGTTGAATTCTTCTGTCAGGATATGTTCTGCAAGATCTGCATTATTAATGAAAAATGTTTTTTCCTCAAGGTTTTCAACATTTTCGTTGAGGAAAAAAGCAAAAGCCTGATCTTCTAAACCATCTTGAAATTCTGCGACTAGATGTGTACTTTCTTCTATTTTCGGAAGGATTTTATATTCAGAATTGTTGTGATAATAAGGTTTTACATCAATATTTTCCAGATTCTCCTTTTGAAGAATTTCATAGATATTTTCTGTTTTGAGCTGCTTTTTTACAAGCTGTTCCCAATCTGCCAATTCACTCATTCTGAAAATTTTACTTTTTTGCAATCTTAGAACTGTCAACTACCAAAATAAAGATCTCTTCATTCGGTCTTTTCATAAAGTAATTTTCTCGGGCGTATTTTTCTTTTTCGTCCTTGTTATTCATTAGTTTACGAAAGAATTTGTCGTTCTTTTCATATTCCGTTTTATAGAAATCAAGTTGTTTTTCGTAACGTCCGATCTCGCCATTCAGTTCATTGATTACCAGGAAAGATGTGCTGTCAAAAAAGATCATCCAAACCAAAAATCCGATAAGTGTCAACAGATATTTGTTGAAAACATAAGTCTGAAAAAATTTCAGAGTTGGTGATTTTTTCTTGATTTCTTTGATGAGTTCTTTCATAGTCAAATCTAATTTCTTGGTTGCAAATTGCAGCCCGGCTTGAGCGGAAATCCTTTTTCTTTTTTCAAGAAAAAGATTGGGAGCGGAAGACGGATTAAGCTGCCATAAAATTAATTATTTAGTGAACTTTTTTAAGCGAATTATTAATAACTGTTGTCAGAAAATCGATGGCTACAGAATTCTGTCTCATATTTGGAACGATGAGATCCGCCTCGTTTTTTGAAGGCTCTATGAATTCCTGATGCATCGGTTTCAAAGTCGTCTGGTAACGGTGAAGAACTTCCTGGAGATCACGGCCTCTTTCCTGCGTATCTCTTCGGATTCTTCTGATCAATCTCTCGTCGGAATCTGCATGAACAAAGACTTTCAGATTGAATTCTTTCAGCAATTCTTTATTCGTCAAAACCAAAATCCCTTCTACGATCAAAACATTTTTTGGTTCTACTGTCACGTGATCTCCGGTTCTGGAATGTGTTACGAAAGAATAAATAGGCTGTTCTATGCTTTGATGATTTTTCAGTGCTTTTACATGTTGCAGCATCAGATCAAAATCGATGGATTTTGGATGATCGTAATTCAGGACTTCTCTTTCGGATAAAGTAAGAGTTGGATTATCGTGATAATAATTGTCCTGAGAAAGCACATTAACACCTTCTATATTAAGTTGTTGTAAAATTTTATTAACAACAGTAGTTTTTCCGGAACCTGTTCCACCGGCAATTCCAATCACGAGCATCTTTACAATTTTTACAAAAATAATATAATTTTCATTTACACTCGTTTTTAATATTGGAAAATTTAGAATTCATAAATAAAAAAAGCTAGTTAAAACACTAGCTTTTTGGTTATCGTGATCCGTTTGACCTTTGTGAGTCATTATTTGGTTGCACCTGAGGCTGGACTCTTATATTATTTTGAGGCTGTGGTCTTGCGGTCTGTGGCTGAACCCTCACATTATTTTGAGATCGTGTTCTCGTTCCGTTTTGAATATTTACATTTGGCTGAACTCTGACGTTATTCTGAGGTCTCGCAGTATTGGGAGCGGTATTAATCTGTCCCTGAACTCTTGTCTGACTTCTGGAATTATTATTACTTCTCGGCTGGCTGCGGTTATTGGTATTATATCTGTAAACATTTCCGTTTCTGTAAGAATTGCCATTGTAGTCGGAATATATCACGCCTGGTGCATACCAGTTTCCATCCGGAGATCTGTAATAGCCATCAACATATCCTGCAGAATATCCCTCGTTGTAAGAGTCATTGTATCCATAATTGTCTGAAGCTGTTGTCGCCATACAAGACATCAATGAAATTGTAATGAATGACAGTACTGATATTTTAAATAGATTTTTCATTTTGCAAGTTTTAATTACCACCGTTGTTGATGGTAATCATATAATTACAAAGAATCTGCCAGATTGAATTTTGGCAGATTTTAAACAAAATCAGAAGTATTGATAGAAACTATTCTTCGGGAGAAATCCCCAAAACATAATAGAAAACGGCAAGAACTCTGGCAAGAAATTCCCGGGTGTGGTTTCTGTAATAACTCTCATTTTTGCTTACATCCTGAGCATCAAAACCCAAAGCATTCATTCCGTTATTTCTTGCAAAAAACAAAGCTCTGAGGTTATGAAATCCCTGTGAAACAATGATGACATTTTTTTCTTTATAAATATTTTTACAGTTCAGAATACTTTTGTGGGTATTGAAACCTTTCGGATCTTTTATGATGATCTCTTCCGGAACGCCTTCATTATAAACCAAAAAATTGGTCATAGCCTGGGTCTCGTCATAGTTTTCACTTTTCTCTCCGCTCACGATTATTTTTTTTATTTTTCCGTGGTGATAGAGCGTTCCGACAGCGTCCATTCTGGCTGTAAAATAAGGATTTGCAATGCCTGATCTCATTTTTGGAGACGTTCCTAAGACCAAAGCACAGTCTCTCGGCGGCACTTTGCTGATTTTGGTATAAGTTCTACCACTCGTAAGGGCATACACCCAGAAATTCGCCAAAATCATCAGCAAAATTCCGAATTCCAAAAGCTTGAAAGCTATTTTGAAAAAGTTAGCAACCGCCCTAAACATAATTAAATCATATCAAAATCTAAGAAAATTTCCTTGCTCATTGCAATAGCTGTACAAGGTAAGATTTTTCCCTGATGTTTTTCTTTATCCGTCAAATATTCGTCTTCTGTCATATCGACTTTCCCACTTTTCAGATAGCAAAGACAGCTTCCGCAAATACCGGATTTGCAGGAATATGGCAGTTTGTATCCCAGATCCAATAATTGATGAAGGATTTTCCGTTCATTATTTTTAAGGATAATTCCGTCTTTTTCAATGTGATTAAATTTGATCTTAACTTCAACATTTTCAATCAGAGGAAATTCTTTTTCCGTTGGATAGATATCTTCATTATAAGCCTCGAACAATTCAAAATGAATGTTTTTTTTCGGAATTCCGTGGTTGTAACAGGCATTTGCGACCGATTTTATCATGGCGCCTGGCCCGCAGATCAATACTTTGTCTGTACTGTCCCAAATTGTAGATTCCTCGTCGTCCTCATCAAGATGAAGAATTTGATTAATAATAAGCGATACTTTTTTCTCGTCAATTCGTCCTTGAAATAATTTATCTTTCACAGGCTCCTGCGAAATAAAATAGAAACATTCAAGTCTGCCGCCAGATTGTTTCTGAAGATCTTCCAATTCTTGTTTCAGGATAATATCTTCGTAACTTTTGTTTCCATAAAAGAGAAAAATTCTGGTTGATTTTTCTTCATTAAGGATATTTTTGATATGACTGATGATTGGCGTAATTCCAATTCCGGAGGCAAATGCAATGATTGTACGTTTCTCATTAGGTCTCGAAGGAAGAAAAAAACGTCCCAGAGGTTCACTGACAGAGATTTCATCGCCTACATTATAATGATTAAAAAGGAAATTAGTTGAGCTTCCTTCACCATTTATTTTGATAGCCAAGACCAGTTTTTCTTCGGAAGGAGCAGATGTAAAAGAGTAATCATTCTGGATTTCTTTCTCATTGAAATGGTATTTCAGAGTCACATATTGCCCTGCGCGGAATTGATATTGGGATTTCAGCGCCTCCGGAATCTCTAATTCCAAAGCAAAAGCTTGTTTGGTCAGTTGTTGTTTTTTAGCTATTTTTAGCCTGTGAAACTGAGGCTGATTGGCTACTGTTAATTGATTCTCCATTGTCAAGTATCAAATTTAATGAAAATTGGCAAAAGAAAAAATCAAATTTATCATCACATTTGCTAAAAACTATGAAATCAAAATTATTCCTGTTGTTTTTTTGCATTGGCAATTTTTTATTTTCTCAATCCCGGGAAGAGATTTTGCAGTCAGATCTTTATAAAATGAAGTTTCTTTATATCAACAATAATATTCCGAAATTTGCCAAATATCTGTCTTACAATATGAAAATTAATGAAGACGGATTTATAAAAAGAATCAAAACGAATCAGGAGAAATCAAAATTGAGCTCTGACAGCCTGATTGACATTTATTACAAAAACTTTAGTAATCTTATTAAGTTTAATAACAAATATCAATCATCTTTTACCAAGGCTGTAATTAGCAATACACCAATCGGAAAAATCGTCAAAGAATATTCTATGGTCGGTATTTTTGATGAATATGATAAAAGCTGGAAATTTATTGATACTTCTATCCTTTCTGATGAAGAGTTAAATGTGCATTTTTCTACTTTAAGTGATAAAGTAAAATCGGCCATAAAACCAATGTCGCAACATAATTTTGACAGTAATAATTTGCTAAAGAAATGTAGAGAATACCGGAATTTAGAAATTGAGTCTTCTTCTCCTTTTACTTTTAAGAAACAAAAAATTACTATCCTCGAAACAGAAAAAAAAGATAGTTCGAATGACAGTTACTTTTTAATGGATATTATCAGGGACCAAAATAATCCTTGTAAAATAAAAACTGTTTTAAAAGACTTTAAAAAAGAAAATTCCAAATTTAAAATTGGTGATGAAATGGATTTGGAGATTACGGCATTCGATGAGAATATTTATTATTTTATGACAAAATTAAAAAATGACAAATACATATTTTTTGATCAAGGAACTGTAATTAAAAAACTTAAACCTTAGAATTATGAGAAAACTATTAATATATTCCTTTATATCATTTAGCTTTTTTGCTTGTAAAAAGAATGATGAAAAAGTAGCTGAGACTCAGGCGAAAGAAGATTCTATAAAAGTAGAACCAAAAAAATCTCAAGCCGATGTTGCTCAATTAAAGGAATTTTCTCCCGAAAAGATGTCAGATTATCTTCAGAATAATCATTCCGACACTTTATATGTAACTAATTTTTTTGCAACATGGTGTGGGCCGTGTATGCAGGAAATTCCGTTTTTCCATAAAAAATTAGAAAAATTGAAAGGTCAGCCTGTTAAATTCACTTTTGTAAGTCTTGACAACAAAACCGATTGGGCAACAAAGGTCAGTGATTTTGCAGATGAATATAACATCAGAAAAGAAGTTGCCCTGCTAGACGGAAGTCTTCTGAAACCGGAATTTTTCAAACAAAATTTCAAAACGTGGGACGGCGGCGCAATCCCTTTTACATTAATTAAAAAGGGTGATAAAACAGACGAAACTGTTGGTTCTATGAGCGAAGCAGCGCTCGATCAAAAAATCAAAGATCTCCTGGCTTATCAACCTGAATCAAAAGCTAAAGAAAGCAAAGAGAAAACCGCAATCTCCGGTCCTAAAAAAGCATTGAAATAATCTGTAAATGCTGACCAAACGTTTTTCATTTTTGATTTTATTATTGATCATTCTTGGAATCATTGTGTTCATTATCAATCTGAATACTGGTTATGCAAAACTTGATTTTTATGATTTTTTTAATTCGGATAAAGAGAATTTTCAGATTGCCGGTTTTCGTATCAATCGGGCGTTGGCAATGATCTTAGCTGGAATTGCAATCCCGACGAGCGGTTTTCTTTTACAGGAATATTTTAAAAATCCATTGGCTGGACCGGATGTTTTGGGAATCACGTCGGTTTCGAGTCTTTTTGTCGCGTTTTATATTTTCTTCTCGCAGAATATTTTGATTCCTGATTTTTTGCAGAATAGTTTTATCAGTTTGTCTTCAATTCTCGGAAGTGTAGTTTTGATGATGGTTTTACTATTATTTTCGAATCGTTTTCGGGATAAAAGCTTTATTATCATTTTTGGATTTCTGATTTCGGCTTTGGCTGGTGCAGTTGTTTCATTTCTTCAGTTTTATGTGGAAAGTCAAAGTCTGAAAAATTATATTTTATGGACTTTCGGAGCAAATAATCAAGCTAATATTTCACAAATTTTCATCTTATCAATTTTAATAATTATCGGATTATTTTTCACTTTCAAATCCATAAAACCCTTGATTGGAAATTCTCTTGGCTCAGCTTATGCGCAGAGTTTTGGAGTCAGCCAATCGAAACTTAAAATCAGTATTATTGTCGCATCTTCTATTCTATCAGCTGCTGTGACGGCATTTCTTGGGCCAATCTTATTTATCGGTGTAGTCGTTCCACATTTTTGCAGAATGCTTTGGAATCCGTCTCAACTTTGGCACCAGTGGATTTTGAATATCGTTTTGGGAATTTTTATAATGCAGGTTTTCTCGGTTATTTCAGAAATTAGTCAATTTCCGATTAATATTATTACGACGTTTTTTGGGATTCCGGTGATTTTGCTGATGTTGGTTAAAAAAGTCTAACACAAAGACACAAAAGTTTTTATTCCAATATTATATTTTAAGGCACAAAAAAATCAGAGATTTTCATTTATTAACGAAGTTAAACTCTGTGCCCTAAAGCACACGTTTTTAAAGAAACTTTTTGCCTTTGTGTTAAATATGCCATTTTATTTTATCTTCGATAAAAAATACAAATGACAGAAAATGAATTATCAAAAATTGTATTCGAAGCTGGACTCAAAATTCATAAGAAATTAGGTCCCGGATTATTTGAAAATGTTTATGAAGAATGCTTATTTTATGAGTTGCAAAAACAAGGTTTGAAAGTTGAAAAACAAATGGTTTTATCAATTATTTATGAAGAACTAAAAATCAACAACGCTTTTCGTATTGATATATTAGTTGAATCAAAATTAATTTTGGAAGTAAAAGCAGTTGAATTTATAAATCCATCTCACAAAGCACAATTATTAACTTACTTAAAAATGACAGGCTGTAAATTAGGTTTGCTAATCAACTTTAATGAAGAAACTTTTAAAGCCGGTGTTTCACGAATAATAAATGGTTATTTATAAAATGAATATTTCATTAAAAATAAAGGCAAGATTTTTCATTTAACGAAGTTAAACCTTGCGCCTTAAATATATTTAAATTAAAAAGAAACTTTGTGCCTTCGTGTAAACAGCAAAATATGTTTTTAGATATTAAACAAGTATCAATCGGCTACTCAGAACCATTAATTTCTGACATCAATACTTCCTTAGAATTAGGCGAAGTTTGTCTTCTGATGGGAAATAACGGCATCGGAAAAACGACTTTGATCAAATCAATTCTTGGGCAAAATAACCTTTTAGGTGGCGAAATTTTCATTAATCAAAAATCTGTTAAAAAATTAAACCCGTCCGAAATAGCTTCTCAAATCGCAATCGTTTTTTCTAAATCCGAAATACCTGAAAATTATACCGTAACAGATCTGATTTCTTTGGGGAAATATATTCATTATCCATATTATTTTAAACTCAACGAAAAGGATATAACTGATGTTAATGAAATAATTGACAAACTAAATCTTACACATTTTCGAAATAAAAAATTAACAGAACTTTCTGATGGTAATCTTCAGAAAGTCTTTATTGGTCGTGCTTTAGCTCAGAATTCGCCCTTCATTATTTTGGATGAACCAACAACGCATCTGGATGAAGAAAATAAATTGATGATTCTTTCTTTGATTCGAAATTTAGCGAAGAATGAAAATAAGTTAATTCTCTTCTCTTCCCACGATTGGCGACTGGCAAAGGAATTTTCGGATAAAATCTGGTGGCTGAAAGATAAAAATCTTATCAGCGGAATCTCCGAAGAAATCATTCTCAATAATCCTGAATTGGTTACACCAAAGATTTTAGATTTTAATCATAATTTTCATTCGCCTGATATCGAAGCACCAAAACTAGAAAAAGAAATGATGTTTTCATTCCTTCAAAAAAACTTTGCTTCAGATTTGAGAAATTTTAAATTGACGTTTAAAAATGACAAATGGGAACTGAAATCGGATGATTTTTATGATAATTATCATAGTTTTCCAGAAATTAAACAGTCTTTGCAAAACCTCATGAATACAATTGAATCTGATTAAATATAAAATTTCATATTTTTAATTACTGCGATTTGCATAGTAATTAACATATTAAAAATCAACACATTAAATATTAAAACTGATAAATACTATGCATGCATAGTATTTTTTTTATATTTGTATAAAGCACTTCAATATGCTAATTATGGAAAAGAAAAATTCAGAAAAAGTCGAAAGTGTTGACTTGATGCTCAAGTCGGCTTGGTTAGCGGTCTCGAAAATGTATTCGGACCAAGCTTCGTTGTATAATTCAACTGCTGTTCAGGCACTTACATTACTTAAAATCGATCCTAAAGAAGGAACAAGAAGTACAAATCTTGGTCCCAAAATGGCGATTGAACCCACTTCTCTTACACGAATTATCAAACTTCTGGAAGACAACGGTTATATCTACAAAGAAAAGACGACGACAGACAAACGTGAAGTCATTATTAAATTAACTGATAAAGGCATCAATTCCAGAAACTTATCAAAGGAAGTTGTTCTTAATTTCAATAAGAAAATTGTGGAGAGAATTCAGCCGGAAAAATTTGAAGTCTTCAAAGAAGTGATGAATGATATTCTGAAAATCGCCAATGAACTTAATAATAGAAAATAATAAAATAAATTGCATTAAATGAACAGAAAAATAAAACACGTTACAGTCCTCGGCTCCGGCGTGATGGGTTCCGGAATTGCCTGCCATTTGGCTGGTAACGGGATTCAGGTTTTGATGTTGGATATGCCTCCGAAAGAATTGTCCGAAAAAGACAAAGCAGCGGGCGTAAAACCAGAAAGTAAAAAATTCAGAAACAGTGTGGCGCAAGGTCATCTTGATACCGCACTGAAAAGTAATCCTTCCCCAATCTATGACAAATCCTTCGCTTCCAGAATTACCGTTGGAAACTTCGAAGATGATTTGGAGAAAATCAAGAATTCGGATTGGGTGATTGAAGTGATTGTCGAGAGATTGGACATCAAACAATCGATGTTCGAAAAAGTTGACAAACTCCGCAAACCGGGAACTTTGATTACTTCCAACACGTCAGGAATTCCGATTCATTTGATGTCAGAAGGAAGGTCAGAGGATTTCCAGAAACATTTTTGCGGAACGCACTTCTTCAATCCGCCAAGATATTTGAAATTATTTGAAGTGATTCCAGGTCCGAAAACGGATAAATCTGTCGTTGATTTCTTTATGTCTTACGGCGAGAAATTCCTTGGAAAAACGACGGTTCTTTGTAAAGATACGCCAGGTTTTATCGGTAACAGAATCGGCGTTTATTCGATGGCGAAAATTATGGAACTGACTGAGGAAATCGGTTTGACCATTGAAGAAGCAGATTCCTTAACAGGTGATTTGCTGAATCGTCCAAAAACAGGAACTTTCAAATTGGGAGATTTGGTTGGATTAGACACGGCTTTCAATGTTACGAAAGGACTTCAAGCCAATTTGAAAGGCGACGAAATGGTTCAGGCTTTGAAAGATTCCAAAACTTTGAATCATTTAATTGAAAATAAATTCCTTGGCGATAAAGCTAAAAAGGGATTCTATTATAAGGAAAAAGACGCTGGTGGCAATATCAACCGTTTTGTCCTTAATTATGAAACTTTAGGTTACGAGCCTACAAAACAGCCGAAACTTCCAATCGTGAAAGCGGCGAAAGAAGCTGGTAGTTTGAAAAATCGTTTGCCAATTTTGTTGAAAGACCAAACCAAAGCTGGCGAATTGATTAGAAAACATTACGCATCACTTTTCGCTTACGTTTCTCAACGAGTTCCCGAAATTACCGATGTATTCTACTCCATCGATGATGCGATGAAAACCGGTTATGCGTGGAAATACGGACCATTCGAAAATTGGGATTTCTTGGGAATTCAAAAAGGAATTGATTTGGTGGAAAGCGAAGGCTACAAAGTCGCTGATTGGGTTAAAGAAATGCTCGCTTCAGGAAACGAATCTTTTTACAAATTAGAAAACGGAAAACAGTTATTCTACAATCAAAATACGAAAACTTACGAACCGATTCCAGGTTTGGATGCTTTCATTATTCTTGATAATATCAGAAAAGAAAAAACCATCTGGTCAAATTCCGAATCTGCTTTGATTGACCTTGGAGACGGAATTTTGAACTTCGAATTCCGTTCAAAAATGAATTCTCTTGGTGGCGGCGTTTTGGAAGGACTTAATAAATCCATCGACATTGCTGAGAAAGATTACAGAGGTTTGGTTATCGGAAATCAATCTGATAATTTCTCAGTAGGCGCAAACCTTGCGATGGTAATGATGATGGCCGTTGAACAAGATTGGTACGAACTGAATATGGCCATTAACCTATTCCAGCAAACATCAATGAAATTGAGATATTCATCGATTCCTGTCATTGCCGCACCTTTCGGAATGACGCTTGGTGGTGGTTGCGAATTCTCGATGCATTCGGATAAAATTGTGGCGGCAGCAGAAACTTACATCGGTTTGGTGGAAGTTGGTGTTGGTTTGATTCCAGGCGGTGGCGGAACGAAAGAGTTTGCTTTACGAGCTTTGAAAGGCGCACTTCCTGACGACGTTAAAACCAATCATTTGCGAAATTACTTTATGAACATTGCAACCGCGAAAGTTGCAACTTCAGCTCACGAAGCAAAGCAAATGGGTATTTTGACCGACAAAGATATCATCGTTGTAAACAAAGACAGACAAATTGCAGAAGCAAAACGTCAGGCAATTATCCTGGACGAATTAGGATACACACCACCAGTTCCGGAAAAAATAAAAGTCCTAGGAAAAGAATCAATGGGAATGTTCTACGTTGGAACAGACCAAATGGTTGCTGGCGGTTACGCCTCAGAGCACGACAGATTGATTGCCAACAAAATCGGCTACGTAATGACCGGCGGAAATCTCTCCGAACCAACAGAAGTTTCCGAGCAGTATCTTTTGGATTTGGAAAGAGAAGCGTTCCTTTCACTTTGTGGTGAGAGAAAAACGCTTGAGAGAATTCAGACGATGCTCACTACCGGTAAACCGCTTAGAAACTAAAAAGCTCAGTAGGAGCGAACTGTTAATAGCAAACAATAGAGTTGCAAGCCAAGCCTCATAGAGGCGACCCGATAATAGAGTATTCAGATTTTATTTAAAAATTTAAAATTGATTTTGATTCAAAAATATTTGATTAATTGAATAAAATTAACAGGTCGCTCCTACGGAGCTTCGCTAAAAAATAATAATTAGCTATTAACACTTTACCTCTACGAGGCATAATAAAAATTAAAACAGAAAATAAATGGAAGCATATATAGTAACAGGATACAGAACAGCAGTTGGTAAAGCGCCGAAAGGTTCTTTGCGTTTTACCCGTCCGGATGATATGGCGGCAACTGTGATAGAACATCTGATGAAAGACATTCCAAATCTTGACCCGGCTCGCATAGACGATTTGATCGTTGGCTGTGCAATGCCGGAAGCAGAACAAGGATTGAACTTTGCAAGATTAATCTCATTAATGGGATTGGATACCGACAAAGTTTCCGGAGTTACCGTGAACAGATATTGCGCATCGGGTTCGGAATCGATTGCAATTGCAGCAGCAAAAATCAAAGCCGGAATGGCAGAATGCATCATCGCTGGTGGTGCAGAAAGTATGTCTTATATCCCTATGGGTGGTTACAAACCTATTCCGGATACGGATTTGGCAAAGAAACATCCCGATTATTATTGGGGAATGGGATTGACGGCGGAAGCTGTTGCCAACGAATTCAAAGTGAGTCGTGAAGACCAAGACCAATTTGCTTACAACTCTCATCAGAAAGCAATGAAAGCCATCAAAGAAGGAAAATTTGACAGCCAGATTGTTCCAATTGATGTGAAATATAATTTTCTTGACGATAGAGAAAAAGTTCAGATTAAAGATTTTGCATTCAAAACAGATGAAGGGCCAAGAGCAGATACATCTATTGAGGCTTTGGCAAAGTTACGTCCGGTTTTTGCAGCAAACGGTTCCGTGACGGCTGGTAATTCTTCTCAAACTTCTGATGGTGCCGCTTTTACAATGGTAATGTCCGAAAGAATGGTAAAAGAATTGAACCTGACGCCAATTGCAAGATTAATGTCATATTCCACAGTGGGAGTTCCACCAAGAATTATGGGAATCGGACCAATGTATGCTATTCCGAAAGCGTTGGAACAGGCTGGGCTTAAACAATCCGACATCGATTTGTTTGAATTGAATGAGGCTTTTGCTTCTCAATCTCTTGCAGTTTTGAGAGGATTAGATATTAATCCTGACATCGTAAATGTCAATGGAGGTGCAATCGCTCTCGGACATCCGCTTGGTTGTACAGGAACTAAATTAACAGTCCAACTTCTTGACGAAATGAAACGCAGAAACAGCAAATATGGTGTTGTGACAATGTGCGTAGGAACTGGTCAGGGCGCAGCGAGTGTTTTCGAATTATTATAAAACTCAAATTAAAATATTAATATGTCAACCGAAACTAAAACAACACACGGCGGGGAATTCCTCATCAAAGAAATAAAAACAGAAGACATTTTCAGTCTTGAAGAGTTGTCCGAAGAACAAAAAATGCTTCGCGATTCTGCAAAAGAATTCATAGATAAAGAAGTAGTTCCGAACAAAGAACGCTTTGAGAAAAAAGATTACGCCTACACGGAAGAAGTGATGCGTAAAATCGGAGAAATGGGATTCCTGGGAATTGCTGTTCCTGAAGCTTACGGCGGATTAGGAATGGGATTCGTGACCACAATGCTGGCTTGCGATTACATCTCCGGAACGACTGGTTCATTGGCAACAGCTTACGGCGCGCACACGGGAATTGGAACACTTCCTATCCTGCTTTACGGTAGCGAATACCTGAAAAACAAATACCTCCCGGACTTAGCGGCTGGAACCAAATTCGGTGCTTATTGTTTGACTGAGCCGGATGCAGGTTCTGATGCCAACAGCGGAAAAACAAAAGCAAAATTGTCTGATGACGGAAAACATTACATCATCAACGGACAAAAAATGTGGATTTCGAATGCAGGTTTTGCAGACACTTTCACATTGTTCGCCAAGATTGACGATGACAAAAACATCACTGGATTCGTCATCAACCGTTCCGAATTGGAAAATCCTGAGAGTATGACTTTCGGAGAGGAAGAACACAAATTGGGAATCCGTGCGTCTTCTACACGTCAGGTTTTCTTCAATGATATGAAAGTTCCTGTTGAGAATCTTTTGGGCGAAAGAAACAACGGTTTCAAAATCGCTCTTAATGCCCTGAACGTTGGCCGAATCAAATTGGCTGCAGCGTGCTTGGATGCGCAAAGAAGAATCCTGAACCATTCATTGACTTATTCTACGGAGAGAAAACAGTTTGGCGTTTCTATCAACACTTTCGGAGCGATTCGCAAGAAGTTGGCAGAGATGGCGACTGGCGCTTTCGTGAGTGAGGCTGGTTCTTACCGTGGCGCAAAAGATGTCGAAAACAAAATCGAGGAATTGGTTGCCGGCGGAATGAATCACGAAGAAGCGGAATTGAAAGGTGTGGAGGAATTTGCTGTTGAATGTTCTATCCTGAAAGTTTTCGTTTCGGATTTGGCACAACATTCAGCGGATGAAGGGATTCAAATCTTTGGTGGAATGGGCTTCTCAGAAGATACACCAATGGAATCTGCCTGGAGAGATTCTAGGATTTCCAGAATCTACGAAGGAACCAATGAAATCAATAGACTTCTTGCCGTTGGAATGCTTATCAAACGGACGATGCAAGGGAAAATCGATTTGTTGACGCCTGCAAAAAATGTAGGGAAAGAATTGATGGGAATCCCGTCTTTCGACATTCCGGATTATTCCGAATATATGTCTGAGGAAAAAGAAGTCATCAAAAATCTGAAGAAAGTATTCCTGATGGTTTCCGGTTCTGCCCTTCAAAAATATATGATGGACATCGAGAAACAACAGCATCTTCTCCTGAACGCTTCCGAAATCCTGAACCAAATCTATATGGCAGAATCTGCCATCCTGAGAGCGGAGAAACATTTCGACACCGATTCTGTAGAAGCAGCAATGGCAAGACTGAATCTTTACAAAGCCGTTGACATCATCGCAACCAACGCCAAAGAAGGCATCGTGTCTTTCTCCGAAGGCGACGAGCAAAGAATGATGCTAGTCGGGCTAAGACGTTTTACAAAATACGTGAATACTCCAAATCCAATTGCTTTGACGGAAAAAATTGCAGAGCATTTTATTGGGAAAGGTTCTTATTAAAATGTCAATTTAATTGAAATAAATAAACCCTCTGAGTTTTTCGGAGGGTTTTCTTGTAGTTAAAAAAAGGTCTTTTCTTTAGATTTTCTCTTTTACTTGTCTTTCCTTATAAAGTTTGAGAATTTGAAAAAATTCAATAATCTGTCCTGAATATATTTTTTCTGTTAGAAATAAAGATATTTTTCTAATAAAATATAAAATTACCACCCCACCTAAAATAAAAAAAGAACCATTACTATTATTGCGAGTTAAAAAAAATCCTAAAAATAAATTTATGGTAACTATTAAAACTATTGTTATAAAAAAGATTAAATTATTACTCTTTAAAGTAAATTTTGAATTATCTGCTGTTTTATTAATTTCAAATCTAACATTTTTGTATTTAATAATATCTGAAGATTTTGTATTTTCGATAACTTCAAAATAATTTATTTTGTTAATTTCCATTCTATTCTTTATTAATTGATTGTATAATTTTATTAGCAATTTTCTCCCAAGTTGAGTAATCTGCTTCCGATTTGGCAATTGATAAGACAATCATTGTAGTGTCGTTGAATATGTATAAAATATCAGATTTTGCATTTAAAATATCATTTTCTTTCACTTTAAGACTTGTAGAAATAGTACATAATAAAACATTTACACCATTAATTGATAGCATTTTGGTTTTATTAATAAACTGAGCACTTCCTTTTTCAAATTGATTTAGATTTTCGGAAACTTTAGAATCAATATAATTCGTAAATAAGGATTTAAGTTCATCACTTTTATCCATAGTCAAGTTATTAACACTTTCAGGCATAATAACTTTATTAATGTTAACGTTTATAAAACTTTTTGGATTATTAATATCTGTTATTATGTATGCATCCTGATTTTCTAAATATTTTTTATCTTTTATAAATGATTTTTCAAGCTTCTCATTTTCGATAAATTTGTTTACTTCATTTATGCTTAGCTTCTTTTTATTAAATTCTTGATTTATAACAATTGAAATATTTTTATCTAGATAGATTTTTGTTTGCCCCAGACAAAAAACATTAATAAATAAAACAATAAGGAATAGATTTTTTTTCATATTAATTTAAAGTATAAATTTTGTAAACAGTGACATAATTTTAATAATTTTTACGGAAATCCGTATTCCATAGATAAAGATTAAAAAATCAGTTACATCGAATATTAGTATTAATTTGTAAAAACTTTATACAGGAATAAAATCAATCAATTTTAATACTCAATTCCAACCGTCCACCAAAACCCAACTCAACAATCTTTTGAAGAGTCGAGATTCGGGCTTCTTTCAGATTATTTTCGATTTTGGAAATATAGGATTTAGTCGTTCCAGCTTTTTCCGCTAATTCTTCTTGTGTCATTCCCAGTTCCAAACGTGTATCGTGGATAAGCGCTCCAATCTTAAAATTTTCGTAACCATCTTCAAGTTCGTCACGTTCTTTTGTTCCACGTTTACCAAAATTTTTCTCTTTGAACTCATCAAGAGTTGTTAGATTTTTATTTGCTGTCTTCATATTCCTTTTTGATTTTTAATGCCATTTCTATTTCTTTCTTAGGAGTCTTCTGCGTTTTCTTTTGAAAGCTATTTGCCACAACAATCAGTTTACCTTCGTCAAAAAAACAGAAAATTCTAAAAATTTCGCTCGCAACTTGTACACGGATTTCGTAAAGTCCGTCTGTATTTTCTAAATGTTTGAGATAAGTTTCCGGAACTCTTTGTAAATCTTCTATCAGCTCAAAAGTCCAAACAATTTTGGTTTTTACTTTTAAAGTCTGTTTGTCGAAGAAATCTTGAAAGTAGTTTTTGAAAAATGTTATTTTTCTATATTTCATATTTGTGTTTACAAAACAAAAATACAAAAGTTTCACTAAAGTGAAACAAACAGAATGAAATGTTTTAGATTATTAAAACAAAGTACTGAAAATCAAAACAAACTCAACTGAATCCCACCATTCTTCCCCGGCTTGGCATCACCAAAAACCGTTTTCCCACCAAATCGCCACGAGTTTTGTCGCTCCTCTTCTATCACTTCTTCGAGGTTAAAATCCGGCGTGAAGTTCGCTTCTGTTCTCAAAGCAATCTCGTGAAGTTTTTTGATGGCTTGGCTTTTATCCGTATTCCCCAACTTAGATTTCTCGATGCCGGTTCTTAGGATAGAAATGGTTTCATCATAGGTTTTGGTAGGCACAGGAAACGGATGACCGTCTTTCCCGCCGTGCGCAAAAGAAAACCTTGCTGGGTCTGTAAATCTCGATGGTGCCCCGTGAATCACTTCACTCACGAGAGCCAGAGACTGCATCGTTCTGGGACCAACGCCTTTCAGCATCAGCAGTTCCTCAAAATTCTCAGGCTGATTTTCCCTCGCCAGCCAAAGAATGTTTCCCAGTTTTTTCATATCCACATCACTGGCCAAAACCTCGTGATGCGCCGGCAAAATCAAACGTTGGAAATCCTGCATCCATTTCTCGGAATCGGTTTTTGTAATGTCAACAATGCCGTTTCTGCTTTGTTCCGCTTGAGCAGAAGTCAGATTAAGAATATGACCACGATTAACGCCAGAAATTCCCGTATGAGGCTCATTCACAAAAGAACTGACATTCTCAGAAAGCCAATGGTAACGCCTCGCAGTGCCGTCGGAATCGTGCATTCCTTGCTGAACAACCGCCCAATTCCCTTGGTCTGATAAAATAAAATTATGAAGATAAAGCTGATAACCATCCTGAATAGCCGTATTATCAACCTTCGCAGAAAGTTTACTACATCGTACAAGCTCAGTCCCGTCAAGTCCGGTAGAATCTGCAATTCTCAGAAGTTCGCTCGGTGTATCTTTGGAGAATCTCCCTTTTCCGCCAGCGATGTAAATCCCCAATGATTTAGAATTTGGATTGATCGAACGTTTCAAAGCGCCCATCACAGAAGTCGTGATACCAGACGAATGCCAATCCATTCCCATCACCGCGCCAAAACTCTGGAACCAAAACGGGTCTGCAAGTCTTCTAAGAACTTCATCTTTACCATAATCCGCGAGAATCACTTCCACGATGGCGAGCCCAAGTTTCGACATACGTTCATAAAGCCAAGGCGGAACCTGACCGTAATGTAAAGGCAAATCTGCAGTTCCGGAACGTTTCATTGTGTGAAATTACGACTAAATTTTATTTTTCGCATTCAAATTCTAAAACCAGATTAGAATTAAATTAAAAAAAATTGTCTCGCAGATTTTACAGATTCAGCAGATTAATTTTAAACATTTTAAATCTGGTCAATCTGTAAAATCTGCGAGAACTAAAAATAAAAAAATCCGAAACGATTACGCTCCGGATTGATTTACTGTAAAAATTTTATGACTTAATTTTCTTTCTTAGAAAGGAAATAATCTTTTAATTTACCAAGGTTGATTTTGTCGCTGCCTACAAAGATTTCTTCTTCAGTAAGGAAAACCGGACGTTTCAAAAACGTATAGTGGTCCAATAGCAATTCTTTGTAATCTTTCTCCTGAAGGGTTTTCGGGTCAAGTTCCTGTAATTTGATTTGGTTGGATTTCTTATTGAAAAGCGCTTCATAAGAACCCGCCAATTTGTACATATCTTCAACTTCTTCCTCAGTAATTGGGTTTGTTTTTATTTCACGTAGTTCCCAATCTCTTGTATCATATTGTCCTAATATTTTTCTACAAGTATCGCAAGTTTTAAGATAAAATACTTTTTTCATTTTGCAAAAATACATTTTATTTTTCACATCTTGGCTATGTCGTTTAGTTATCTTATATTACGCCCCGACGCAAAGTCTCATCTTGTGCATTTTACGTCCCAAACTTTAACTTCCTTTAAGAATTTATTGCTTTTATAATTTGGGCAGCTTTATCCGTCCTCCACTCCCGCTTTTTTGTCGTTGCGAAGGACGTTTAGCCATAAGTTGAACTGTTCTGCATCCGCAACAACAAAAAGAGCTCCGTTCAGGCCGGGCTACGGATTTTGTAACCAAACAAGTTTACTATTTAAAAAGAGATTTCCCAATCCTTTCAAAAGCCTTACATTTGAATTTAATTTTCAAAAAGATGGACAACAAACCAATTACTTTCCAGTTTATTTCAGAACCTACAGACGTCAATTTTGGTGGCAATGTCCATGGCGGAAGCGTGATGAAATGGATAGACCAGGTCGGTTATGCCTGTGCAAGCAATTGGTCATCCAGCTACTGCGTCACTGTTTACGTTGGCGGAATCAGGTTTTATCAACCAATCAAAATTGGCGAAATTGTCAAGTTGGAATCTCACGTCATTTACACAGGAACTTCCAGTATGCACATCGCAATCGATGTCTATTCCAGAAACATCAAAGAGAAAACATTCGAAAAGAAAACCCACTGCATCATTGTTTTCGTAGCTGTTGACGAGAAAGGAAAATCCGTCCAAGTACCAAAATGGACACCAACTACAGAACAAGAAATCCAAATGCAGGAATACGCCATCAAACTGATGAATCTCCGCCGCGATATCGAAGATGAAATGAAACCTTTTTTATAAATATATTTGATAACACAAAAGATTCATATTTAAGTATTGACAATTCATAATGGTTATAAATTGATTAAAATTTAACAAATGGATTTATTCAATCCGGACAACAATACATATTTTTGTCCAGAATTAAAAAATATATTCAAATTGAATAAAAAAATTATCAGTTTATTGGCCTTGTCATTAGTGGTCAATATCAATGCACAGGTTTTCAATGCCGGTTTCGAGAACAACAACGGAACGCCTTTATCACAATTCAAAACAATCAATGCAGATGGATTAACGGTTCCGGAATGGGGACAAGTTCAGGATTTCAATACGGAAGCCTGGATCCAATTTTACGATGGTTATGATAACAAAATTGCTTTCAGTACATCTTATTACGATCCTGAGGGACAAGCTAACGATTGGTTGATTACACCAGCTATCACAATTCCGCAAAACGGTAATCCTACTCTTTATTGGAAAGGTAAATCCTACGACTTTGAATTCACAGATTCTTACGCAGTCAAAGTTTCTGAAACCAATAATAATCAGGAATCTTTCACTACAACGCTGACGCAGATCGATGCTGAACAGCCTTTTGATTATGCCAGCCACAATCTTGATCTTTCTGCTTACAAAGGCAAAACCATCTATTTGGCTTTTGTGAATAATACGAATAGCGGAACTTATTTGGCTTTAGATGACTTATACATCAGCCAATCTGCAAATTGCGTAATGCCTTCAGTAGATGGATTTTCAACTTCCAATTTGAAACCAAATTCTGTAACCATCAATTGGTCTGCAACTCCAGGAATCACAAATTATGATACAGGTTTAACAACTTTTGAGACTTCAGTATCTTCAAAAGGAACTACTTCTTCTACAACCAAAGCTTTCGATAATTTACAATCAGGGAAAAGATATCAGTTCTATTTAAAAAATGCAGATTGCGGATCTGGATGGGCTGGACCAAAATCGGTGTGGACACCTTCAGAATTGCCTTATTCTTATGATTTCGAAAAAACAGTTGAAAATTTCGGAGAATATGACTCAGACGGTTGGGCTTCTACAACCTGGCTGAACGGCGAAAATGGAGCTGTAGCACAAAACGGAAGCGGTTATGTTTTTAACAATACAAGTAAAACTACAACCAAGAATGACTGGATTTTCTCTTATCCAATTTATTTGAAAAAAGATGAAACGGTTACGGTAAAATATTATTCTGCAATAGGAAGTGCTGATGCAAGCCCTGCAACATTGAAATTAACAGTTGCAACCAGTCAGGATAAAAATGACATTATTGAAACATTGAGTACAGATGTAATTTCTACAAATACTTACACAGAATTTACTAAAACTTACAAAGCCAATTCTGATAATGTTTATTACTTTGGATTTGGTAACACAACTGCTCCGGTTGCGACTACAACTGCTCTGAGAATTGATAACGTAACTTTTACAAAAAGTTCTTTGGCTGTTAGCGATATTAATAAAAAAGATATCAAAATATATCCAAATCCAGTTGTTGATCAGCTGAATATTAAAACTGACGAAACGATCAAAGCTGTAGAAATCTATTCTGTCGACGGAAAATTACTCCGCAGGATTGATGGCAATAACAACAAAGTTGACTTTAGAAATTATCCAAAAGGAACTTATTTGGTAAAAATTGAGACCAACAAATCGGTTACTTCTCAAAAAGTGATAAAATAGTTGTAAAAATTAGTTTAGAATTTTTTTGAAAAAATAGTTGTGGAATTAAAAATCATTTCTAAATTTGTCCCAATGAAACGACAGTTCCATCTGTCCTTTAAAAAAAAATTATTATCAACAGATGAAATCAATGAACAAAAATAACTGGTGGTGGCTTTCTAACTCTTTGTCGGGTCTGAAAGGCTTATCGGTGTTCTAAATCCTGAACTAACTATAACTCAATCATAATAAGACTTCGACAATTTTTGTTGAAGTCTTTTTTTTATTCAAATATTAAAATTAAATCTGATGAAATTCAGTAAAACCATAAAAGTAAAAACCATCGTAAAATCACAATTGGCAGACCTTTTCACGCCAATCGGAATTTACCTGCGACTTCGCGACAATTTCCGTGATACAATTCTTTTGGAGAATGCGGGAAATCAGAACTCGGAGAATTCCTATTCTTTCATTTGTGTGAACGCCATTGCAGGAATCGAAATCAGAGATTATCACGAAGCAGAATTCAAATTCCCATTGGAAAATCCAGAAAAAATACAATTGGAAAATGAAAAATTATCTGATCTGCTTCAGGAATTTTCAGACACTTTCCAATGCGAAAAACCAAACCACGAGATTGGGAAAAGTGCGCAAGGTTTTTTTGGATATACAAGCTATGATGCGATTCCATTCTTCGAAAATATCAAATTCAAGGAACTATCTGAGGAAAACAAAATTCCGTTGATGCGTTATCGCCTTTATCAATATGTGATTGCAATCAATCATCACAACGACGAAATGTTCCTGATAGAAAATAAAATCGATGGTTTAAAATCGGAACTTTCAACCATCGAAAATTTCATCAATCAAAAAAATGCGCCAGTTTTCCCATTCGAAATTACGGCAGAAGAAACGTCGAATTTAAAAGATGAAGAATTTTTGGAATCGGTAGAATTTGCTAAAAAACACTGCTTCCGAGGCGATGTTTTCCAGTTGGTTTTGAGCAGAAGATTTGAACAGAAATTTCAAGGTGACGAATTCAATGTTTATCGAGCTTTGCGGAATATCAATCCTTCACCATATTTATTTTTCTTCGATTACGGAGATTACAAACTAATTGGTTCAAGTCCCGAGAGTCAATTAATAATCAAAAACGGAAAGGCGATAATTCATCCAATCGCCGGAACTTTCAAACGGACCGGAAACATCGAAAAAGATTTGGAATCCGCAGAAGAACTCAAAAAGGATCCAAAAGAAAACGCTGAACATACGATGTTGGTTGATCTTGCAAGAAATGACTTGAGCATTCACGGGAAAAATACAAAAGTTTCTAAACTTAAAGAAATTCATTTTTTTTCACACGTGATCCATATGGTTTCAGAAGTGGTTGCTGATGTGAAAGAAAATCAAAATCCTTACGAAATGATTGCCACAACATTCCCACAAGGAACTTTGAGCGGCGCACCAAAATACAGAGCGATGCAGCTCATTGATGAACACGAGAAAACTTCCAGAAGTTTCTACGCAGGCTGCATTGGTTTTGTTGGTTTTGATGGAAGTTGCAATCAGGCGATTATGATCCGTACTTTCCTCAGTAAAAACAACACATTATTTTATCAAGCTGGCGCAGGAATCACAGCAAAATCCGTTGCAGAAAGTGAATTACAGGAAGTTAATAACAAACTTGGCGCTTTGAAAAAAGCCGTTTTAAAAGCAGAGAAATTATGAAAATATTAGTGTTCGACAATTACGACAGTTTTACTTACAATCTGGTTCAGATCATTGAGCAAATTGTTGGTGAAGAAGTTGATGTTTTCCGCAACGATAAAATTGCTTTGGAAGACATCGAAAAATACGATAAAATCATCCTTTCTCCAGGTCCGGGAATCCCGGAAGAAGCAGGAATTTTGTTAGAATTAATAAAAAAATATGCACCAACAAAATCAATTTTCGGCGTTTGTCTTGGACAACAGGCGATTGCAGAAGCTTTTGGTGGAAGTTTGATCAATCTTTCAGAGATCTATCACGGCGTTGCAACAGAAGCAATCCAAACCAAAGAACATAACATATTCAAAGATCTACCGGAAACGTTGGAAGTTGGCAGATATCATTCCTGGGCAGTAAACACAGAAGATTTTCCTTCAGAATTAGAAATCACAAGCGTTGACAAAAACGGAATGATTATGAGTCTGAGACACAAAACTTATGATGTTCACGCCGTTCAGTATCATCCGGAAAGTATCTTGACGCCTGATGGCAAAAAGATTTTAGAAAACTTCTTGAAGAATTAAAAATGAAACAAATACTACAATATCTCTTCAACCATCAGACTTTGACAAAATCCGAAGCCAAAGCAATTCTGACGGAGATTTCACAAAATAAATTCAATGAAAGCGAGGTGATTTCTTTTATCACAGTTTTCCTGATGAGAAGCATTACGCTGGAAGAATTGACTGGCTTCCGAGAAGCTTTACTTCAATTGGCAAAACCCATTGATTTGGAAACAAATGACTTGGTTGATATCGTAGGAACTGGCGGCGATGGAAAAAACACCTTTAATATTTCGACTTTAGCAAGCTTCATTGTTGCCGGAACTGGACAAAAAGTGGCTAAGCAAGGTAATTATGGTGCGTCATCAATCTCTGGTTCTTCCAATGTTCTGGAAGAATTAGGTTACAAATTCAAAGATAATTCTGAGGATTTGAAAGCCGATTTGGAAAAAGGAAATATCTGTTTCATCCACGCACCACTCTTCCATCCAGCTTTGAAGTCTGTCGCACCTTTGAGAAAACAATTGGGATTGAAAACGTTTTTCAATATTCTTGGACCATTAGTCAATCCTGCAAAACCAAAATACTCCATGGTCGGCGTTGCAAATCTGGAGATTGCAAGAGTTTATCAATACCTTTTACAACAGCAAAAAAGTGAGTTTATGATTATTCACGCTTTGGATGGCTATGACGAAATATCTTTAACCGGAGACACCAAAATATTCAATAAATCTGGAGAAAAAATCTATTCAGCAGAAGATTTGAAATTCAAAAATATAGATCCGGAAAGCATTTTTGGAGGTAATACAAAAGAAGAAGCGGCAAATATTTTCATCAATATTCTGGAAGGAAACGGAACCGACGCACAGAATTCTGTAGTTTTATCAAATGCTGCAATCGCTCTTCTGAACACTGGAAAGTACGGAAATTATGATGATTGTTTAGCACTGGCAAAAGACAGTTTGGAAAGTGGAAAGGCTTTACAAAGTCTGAAAAATATTATTAATTAGAATTTTTATGGCGACTTTCCGTCTTCCGCTCCCAATCTTTTTTGCAGACGATTTCAACAAAAACAGAACTCAACTATAAGCAAAAAAGGATTTCCGCTCAACCCGGGTCGCAGTTTCAACATCAATATAAACTTTAGTTAACAAAATGACCATTTTAGATAAAATCATAGAACGAAAAAAAGAAGAAGTTTCAGATTCAAAATCTAAGCTTTCTCTTGAAGAACTGAAGAATTCAGAATTTTTTGGAAGGCCAAGTTTTTCGTTGAAAGAAACTTTGAAATCCAAATCCGGAATTATTACCGAATTCAAAAGGCAATCGCCAAGCAAAGGAATCATCAATGATAAAGTTGTGCCTTTGGAAGTCGTTTCTCAATACGAAAAATTCGGAGCCAGCGCCGTTTCTATTTTGACAGATAAAGATTTTTTCGGTGGAAGTTTTGAAGATATTTTGAGCGTTCGGAATCACATCAACATTCCAATTTTGAGGAAAGATTTTATGGTCGATGAATATCAGTTTTATGAAGC
Source organism: Epilithonimonas sp. UC225_85 (assembly GCF_042695135.1). Lineage (GTDB taxonomy): Bacteria > Bacteroidota > Bacteroidia > Flavobacteriales > Weeksellaceae > Epilithonimonas. The sequence goes on along the minus strand of NZ_CP170547.1, from coordinate 2,171,905 downwards.
AAAAGCAATTGGAGCAGATGTTATTTTATTAATTGCAAGCTGTCTTTCTCCGACTCAGGTTTCGGAGTTTACAGAATTGGCTCATCAATTGAACCTCGAAGTTCTATTGGAAATTCATTCTGAAGAAGAACTTGTTCATATTAATAAAAATGTAGATTTCGTTGGAATAAATAATAGAAATTTAAAAGATTTCAAAGTTGACCTGCAGCATTCTGTCAATTTGAAAAACCAGCTTCCAAAAGATATTTTGTCCGTTGCAGAAAGCGGAATTTATAATGAAGAAGATTTCAAATTCCTCAGAGAAAAAGGATTTGACGGATTTTTGATGGGCGAATATTTCATGAAAGATGAAAATCCGGGGGAAAAGTTTGGAGAATTTATTCAACAAGTTAGAAATTAGATTTTAGAAGTTAGAAATGGAAAACCAACCAAAACTTAAAGTTTGCGGATTGACAAAACTTGACCAAATCAAGGAATTAATTGATTTGAAAATTGATTTACTTGGATTTATCTTTTATGATAAGTCGCCGAGATATGTTCTGAATCATTTGAGTTTAAAACAAATTTCGGAAATCAATCATCGAGGAAAAGTTGGTGTTTTTGTGAATGAAAGTATCAAAGGAATTGTTGAAATTGCTTCTGAAGCTCAACTTGATTTTATTCAATTACACGGTGATGAAGATGAAAAATATATAAATCTATTAAGGCAAATGATAGGTGAAAACGTCAAGATTATAAAAGTCATTAGAATTGGACAACAAAATATTGAGGAATTACAAAAAACCATCAACCAACAATCAGAAACCGTCAATTACCTACTATTTGATACAGATTCCAAAGCATTTGGCGGAACCGGGAAAACCTTTGATTGGAATATTCTCAATGAAATTAAAATTCCGATTCCTTATTTTTTAAGTGGTGGAATTTCATTGGAGAATATTGATCAACTAACAACTATCAGCCATCAACCAATTGCCCTCGATATCAATTCAAAATTTGAAATCGAACCGGGAAATAAAAATTTAGAAAAAATAAAAGAATTTTTATCATTAATAAAAAATGAAAAATCATCAATATAAAACCAAAGTTCTTTGGACAGGAAATACCGGAGAATCAACGAAAAACTACCGTTCTTATCAAAGAAATTATACTATTTCAGTTGATGGAAAAGTGGAGATCTTAGGCTCATCTGATCCCGCATTTTTAGGAGATCCTAAATTACATAATCCTGAAGATTACTTTTGGCTTCTGTATCGTCCTGTCATTTGTTGTGGTATCTTCATTTTTGTTCGGTCAACAAAATCCTTGTTTTGGAATATGAAGATCTTGCAGAAGGAACGATGATTGAGACTGAAAACGGAAGTGGAAAATTCAGTGAAATTGTCTTAAAACCAAAGATTGTTGTTGCCGAAAAAGAAATGATACAAAAAGCGTTTGAACTTCACAAAAAAGCTAATGAATACTGCTTCATCGCAAATTCTTTAAATTTTGAAGTGAAACATCAACCAGAAATAACAGAAAAATAAGTTTGAAATGCAATATTCTATTAAATGCTCGAAAGACTTATCAGATAAAGAAATTGAGTTAATCTTGAAATCTTGGGAAATAGAAGATTGGTTTGATTTAGATGCTTCGAGTTTCAAAATAAAATTTGAAAATTCTGAATTTCATTTTTTAGAATTTGATGAGAGAATTGTTTCATTAGCAAGAATCAATTTTGATTTTAAACTTGAAGTACAAAAGAATCTGTACAACTTTGCTGAATTTGTAGGATTTGTTTCTATTGAAAAAGCTAAAGGATTTGGTAGTTTTTTACTTAATAAAATAGTAGCAAATCTAACTGAAAGAAAAATTGAAACTATAGGTTTTTGCAAAATGGATTTAAGACCATTTTATGAAAAAAGTAACATACAAATCCTTTATGGAAACGGAATTTTCATAACAGAATTTGAGAATAATGAATGGATAGATTCTGACGACGATGATATTTTAATCCTTAATACTTCTGAAGAATACATCAATGTTTTGCAAAATCTGAATGAAAAGAATAAAGCAATTTTAATATAACGATTTAAAAATTTAAAAATAAATGAACTACCAAAACCCAGATAAAAACGGTTATTACGGCGATTTCGGCGGTGCTTTCGTTCCAGAAATGCTTTACCCAAACGTTGCCGAATTACAGGAAAAATATATTCAGATCATCGAATCTGAGGAATTCCAAACGGAGTTCCAGGACTTGCTGAAAAACTATGTCGGACGTGCCACTCCACTCTATTTTGCAAAAAATCTGAGTGATAAATACCAGACTCAAATCTATCTTAAAAGAGAAGATCTGAATCACACTGGTGCGCACAAAATCAACAACGCTTTGGGACAAGCCTTACTTGCAAAAAAATTAGGAAAACATAGGATCATTGCAGAAACAGGAGCCGGTCAACATGGTGTAGCAACTGCCACAGCTTGTGCCTTATTAGGCTTGGAATGCATCGTTTATATGGGCGAAGTCGATATTGCAAGACAATCCCCGAATGTTGCCAGAATGAAAATGCTTGGAGCAACCGTTATCCCTGCAACTTCCGGTTCCAAAACCCTGAAAGATGCCGTGAATGAAGCACTCAGAGATTGGATCAATAATCCTGAAACCACACATTACATCATAGGAAGTGTAGTTGGACCGCATCCTTTTCCAGATTTAGTGGCAAGGTTCCAAAGTGTGATTTCGAAAGAAATTAAAGAACAATTAAAAGAAAAAATAGGTAGAGAAAATCCCGATTATCTGATTGCCTGCGTAGGTGGCGGAAGCAATGCTGCAGGAACTTTTTATCATTTTGTGAATGAAGAAAATGTGAAGATCATTGCGGCTGAAGCTGGTGGTTTTGGCGTCAATTCCGGGAAGTCGGCAGCGACTACTTTCTTAGGAACTTTAGGGATTTTGCACGGAAGCCAAAGTCTTGTGATGCAAACTGAAGATGGACAGGTGATCGAGCCTCATTCTATCTCTGCAGGTTTGGATTATCCGGGAATTGGTCCGATGCACGCTAACCTTTTCACAAAAAATCGGGCAGAGTTTTTCAGTATTAATGATGATGAAGCTTTGAAATCGGCTTTTGAACTCACAAAGATCGAAGGCATCATTCCCGCTTTGGAAAGTGCCCACGCATTGGCCGTTTTAGAGAAAAAGAAATTCCGGAAAGATGATGTGGTTGTAATCTGTCTCAGCGGTCGTGGCGATAAGGATATGGAAACTTATCTAAATGTACAAAATAAAATGTAGTAAGTACAATGTACACTTAAAAACCGATTTTAAATACTTTGTACTTTTTACATTATAAATAATACAACAAAATATGAAAAAACTAAACATATACTTCACAGCAGGAGTTCCGAATTTAAATGACACTGGAAAAATTGCAAAACTAATTCAGGATTCCGGAGCGGATATGATGGAAATCGGGATTCCGTATTCTGATCCTGTGGCAGATGGATCGGTGATTCAGGATGCGCATACTCTGGCTTTGAAAAATGGAATGAGCATCAAAAAACTCTTCGATCAGCTTCTTGAAGTTAAAGAATCTGTGACGATTCCGAAGATTCTGATGGGATATTTTAATCCTGTTCTTCAGTTTGGATTTGAGAATTTTTGCCAAAAATGTGCAGAAGTCGGCGTTTCCGGTCTGATCATTCCAGATCTTCCTCCAATTGAATTTGAAACTAAATATGGCAAAATATTAAAGAAATATAATCTGAACTTCACCTTTCTTGTAACACCCGAAACGTCGGAAGAGCGTATTAAATATCTTGATTCTTTGAGTTCCGGATTCCTATACGCCGTAAGTTCATCTTCGACAACAGGAAAAGAAAATGTGGTTCTGAAGAACGAAGATTATCTGAACAGATTGGCTTCTTTGAACCTGAAAAATCCAGTCTTCATAGGTTTCGGTATCAAGAACAAAGCTGATTTTGAAAACGTAACAGAGAAAGCACAAGGAGGAATCATCGGAACGGCTTTCGTTAAGATATTGCTGGAAAATGAAGATTGGGAAACTAAAGGAAAAGTTTTTATAGAAGGAATTAAGTAATAGCTCTCGCACATCAGACAGATTTAGCAGATTTAATTTCGCACATCAATCTGCTTGATCTGCGAGAAAATAAATTTTTATGCAATAAAAAAGAGTTTCAATGAACTGAAACTCTTTTCTTTTTTTCTGTTTTAATTTTAATTGTCGCTTTCAAATATCGTAGAGAACGCTGATGTGACGAGTGACAGTAAAATACTGAACAAAAGTGCCCACCAGAAACCGTCTATGCTCATACTCGACATCAAATAATCGGCTAACAGAATGATTAACGCGTTGATCACAAACGAAAATAATCCAAGTGTGATGATAGTAACCGGTAATGATAAAATCGAAAGTATGGGTTTTACAATCAGATTGAGGACTCCCAAAACAATAGCAAAAATAATCGTGGATCCGAAGCTTTCAAAGTGAACGCCTGTAAGGATTTTGCTGAGTAAAAATGCTGATATTGCAGTAATCAGCAAACGGATAATAAAGTTCATAGTTTAAAATTTTATTTGTTAGAATTTTCTATTCAAAAACCAGACCTAAGCAGCTTTTGATTCTTAGTTTAAATGTCTAGTATTTAGATTTCTTGTAGACTTTTACTTCGTTGTATTGCATGTCTTTCTCGCTTTGCAGCTTATCGGAAATCAAAACCCCTGACAAATGATCGATCTCGTGCTGAAAAATCACGGCTGTGAAACCTTCTACCATCTCGTCGTGTTTCTTATTATCAAGGTCATAATACTCTAGACGGATGCTGTAGCTTCTGTAAAACTGATCGCGGAAATTGTCAATAGAAAGATCGCCTTCCGGACCTTTGTTCAACAGTTCGGAACGCCAGATGATGATCGGATTGATCACATATTCTACCGGTGCATTTGGTTTGTCAAACCGCTGTACCAGGACTACTCTCCTATTGATCCCAACTTGCGGCGCAGCAATCCCGACTCCGCCATCGGTTGCTGCGAGCGATAGTTTCATCCTTTCAATCAGGATCGGTAATGTTTTATCTTTTGGCGAAATTTCTTCGGATGTGGCTAATAAAACCTGGTGCTGAGACTCATTATTGGTCTGGTAAATTGGCAAAGCTGTTTTGATATCTCCGGCGAGGATCAGTTCTTTTTCTTCTTTTGTGAATTTCTGTGAAAAGCTGAAAATGCCTGTCAATAGCAATATTAAGATTATAAAATTCCGCATCGTTTATTTTTATTTCAAAGATAATAATTTGGGCACCTTTATCCGTGCTCCGTTCCCGCTTTTTTCTGTCATTGCGAATCAATTGAGGCCATATATTAAACTTTTCTACCCTCGCAATGACAGAAAAAGAGCTCCACTCAGCCCGGGGTGCGCTGCGCAGAGTTGAAACCTTAGGCGTTCTTACTTGCTTTCAACCAAATTTCAACTGTTTTGAAACCTAAAAAAGAGCCTTCACCAAGTCCGATGAATAAAGCCTTTGTGAAGGGTATCAAAAACACACGTGTCTTTTTATTAAAACTCTCGTGTCTTTTGTTTAAAACTCTCGTGTCTTTTTTATAGAACATACGTGCGTAATTATGGAGAGACTTTTTTACTATTAAATTTATATTGAGAATATAAAAAAAACGTTCCCCCAAATAGATCCGGGAGAACGCCAACTAGAGAGAAAAATAAACAACTATAACTCAAATATTATATGGCTTTGCGAGCCTCATCATTCCAACGAGATTAAGATTACATTCCTATAGAATTTTTGCGATTGGTATTCTAAAAAAATCGCAAAACGTTATAAACTAGTTTTGAGAAATTGAATATTTATAAGGAATTTTAGTTTTTATATGTCTTCGAGAGCCTCAGACTGACAATGCTTAACTTAGAGTTGTCACATTGAAGCTCTCGAAGTGCTTTAACTAATAACTTCTTTTTTACTTCTGTTGAAGATCCAGAAGATGATCGGGAAAATTAATAAAGTTAATATCGTTGCGGTGATCAGTCCGCCAATGATTACGATGGCCAATGGTTTCTGAGATTCAGAGCCGATCCCTGTAGAAAGTGCGGCTGGTAAAAGTCCTATGGATGCCATCAAGGCTGTCATCACAACAGGTCTGGTTCTCACCTTCACACCTTCCATAATTGATTGATCAAGCGACAATCCATTCTTAACATTCTGATGGAACTCGGAGATCAAAATCACTCCATTCTGGATACAGATTCCGATCAAAGCGATCATCCCGACACCTGCGGAGATCCCGAAATTCATATTAGTCAAATGTAGTGCGATGATCGCGCCGATCAAAGCAAAAGGGACATTCGCCAAAACCAAAAGTGAATCTTTCATATTCCCGAACAGAATAAACAGAAGGAAGAAAATCCCAATGATACTGATCGGAACAACCTGCGTCAATCGGTTGGTTGCCCTCTGCTGATTCTCAAACTGTCCCGTCCATCCTATCGAATAGCCATCTGGTAATTTGATCTTTTCTACTTTTTTCTGAGCATCTGCAATAGTTCCTCCCAGGTCACGGTCACGGATAGAGAATTTGACACCAATGTAACGTTTGACATCGTCTCTGTAAATGAAGGCCGCACCATTTTCTTTCTCGATTGTACTGATCTCTTTCAGAGGGATCTTTGCACCGTCCTGAGTCGGAACCATTAATGAAGCGATATCCTCCTCATTTTTTCTATATTCCTGAGCGTAACGCAATCTGATCGGGAATTTTCGCTCGCCATCAAACATCTCAGAACCGGTCTTTCCACCAAAAGCCATTTCCAGAACCGCCTGAGCATCGGCAGGTAATACACCGTACGCCGCCATTTTGCTTCTGTCCAAGACCACACTGATCTCGGGCTGACCAATATTCTTGATGATGCCCGGTTCCTTAACACCTTCTACATCTTTGATAGAAGCCAGCACTTCTTCCGCCAATCTGTCCAAAGTATGTAGGTTATCTCCGTATATCTTGATCCCGTTTTCTGCCTTGAAACCTGCAACAGCTTCTGCAACATTATCAGAAATCGGTTGCGAATAATTGAAGGTTATTCCCTGATAATTCTTCAGTTTTTTATCGATCTGCTCAATGAGCTCTTCGTAAGTGATTTTGCGTTTCCATTCTTCTTTTGGCTGGAGACTTACGGCAAACTGTACGAATCCAAATCCGTTCGGGTCTGTTCCGTCATTACTCCTACCCGTTTGCGCCAAGACATCCGTCACTTCCGGGAAATTCATAATATCTTTTTTGAGTTCATTAGCCGTGACCAGAGATTTGTCTAAGGATGAACTCATCGGCATTTCTGCAGTGATCCAGAGCGAACCTTCATTCAGTTGTGGCAGAAATTCGGTTCCTAAGAATTTTGCAGAAAATAAGGTTATGATCAAAGCTGATGTGGCAACAATCAAACTGATTTTCTTATATCTGAAAGTAAACTTCAAACCTTTCATCACATATCTGTCCCAGAAATTAACGAATGGATTGTTCTTTTCTTTCACGTTTTTCTTTAATAACAAATGTGACATCACAGGAACTAGAGTCAGAGTGAATATCAATGCGCCCAGCAAAGCAAAACCTAATGTAAATGCCAACGGAGAGAACATTTTGCCTTCTACTTTCTCGAAAGAAAATATTGGTAAAAGTGAGGTGATGATAATTAATTTTGAAAAGAAAATTGCTTTTCCGAGTCCGGTTCCCGTTTGTTTGATCCAGCCACCTTTAGACATTTTGTTGAAGCGTTCCATTCCATATTTATGCGCTTTGTGGTCCAGCATGACGAATAATCCTTCGACCATTACGACGGCACCATCAATGATGATCCCGAAATCTACAGCACCCAGTGATAATAAGTTGGCACTCATTCCCGCCATCTTCAGACAGAAAAAAGCAAACAACAGGGACAATGGAATAATGATGGAAACAATCAAAGTCGTTCGCCAGTCTGCCATAAAAATTAGTACAATGACGGTTACGAGGATAATTCCTTCCAAAAGATTGTGCATTACCGTATTGGTGGTAAAATCCATCAGGTTCTGACGATCGTAAAAGGTTCTCATTTTTACATCCTTCGGAAGGATTTTATTGTTCAGATCATTAATCTTAGCTTTTACGAGTTTTAGAACTTCCTGCGCATTTTCTCCTTTTCTCATCACGACGATTCCTTCCACCGTATCATTTTCATGATTAAGAGATGCCTGACCAACTCTAGGCATAGAACCTTCGTGAACATCGGCAACATATTTTACAAGGATTGGATTTCCGCTGTCATTATGAACGGTGATGTTTTCGATGTCCGCAATTGACTTCACCAAACCAATTCCACGAACCACATAAGCCTGGCCGCTTTTCTCGATAACATCGCCGCCGACATTCAGGTTGCTGTTGGTGACGGCTTCCAGAACTTCGGAAGGTGTAAGATTGTACTTGTCAAGTTTTCTGGGATCGATGCTTAATTCAAAAACTTTGTCCTGACCTCCAAAGACATTCACGTCTGCAACACCGGGAACGCCCCTTAAGGCTCTGTCAACAACCCAGTTCTGAATCGTTAAAAGATCTCTGGAATCTCTGTCTTTGCTTTCTAACGTGTATCGGAAGATTTCGCCGGTAGGTCCGTAAGGCGGCTGAACTTCGGGATCAACCTCGTCCGGTAAGCTCACAGTCCGCAATTGATTATTAACCATATTCCTTGCGAAAATATCGTCCACACCATCATCAAATAAGATCTTGACAATAGAAAGTCCGAACATTGTTGTACTTCGGACGCTTGTCTTTTTCTGAACCGGACTCATTGCCAGCTCAATTGGTGTAGTAACAAACCGTTCTACTTCTTCGGCACTTCGACCGTTCCATTGGGTAATGATGACTATTTGAGTATTGGTCACATCAGGAAATGCTTCAATCGGCATATTCTTGAAACTGATGAATCCTGCAAAGGCAAGAATTGCTACCCAAATGAATGTGAAAGCCTTATTTTTAAGGGAAAATCCTATGATACTTTTTATGAATTTGTTCATATTTTATATTTAATCACAGGTTAAACTGTGGTTATTAAAATTGAATCCTTCGGATTCTTGTGATATGTTGATTCTTATCCATAGGTTGCACCTACGGCTATTGATATTAAACCCGATGGGTTCATTAGAAAAGCTTTAAATATTAGTTATTCAAAGAGCGGTAAATCAATAATTGATTATTGGTCACAACAGTTTCGCCTTCTGCAAGTCCGTTTGCGACATAGGTGTTGTCTGTGTTTTGTTTAAGGATTTTAATTTCCTTGACCTTGATATCGGTTTGAGATTTATAAACAACTACAAAATATCGGTTGTCATCAAAGATCACAGCGCTGGACGGGATTGCCAGAGCGGTTTCGTTTTCTGCAGAAGAAACTCGGATAGTCGCTTTACTTTCAGGAATTAATAAGCCTTGAGAATTATCCAATACCACTCTAGCCTGCATAGAATTGGTGTCGGGATCTATGATCTTAAAAATTTTATCAATCTTGCCATAAAATACTTTGTCAGGGTAAGATAATGTGGAAACCTGGGCTTTCATTCCAAGATTTATTTTATCAATATCAGCCTCGTTGACGTTCATAATTGCCCAGACGTTTTTGGTATTCGCTACATCGAAGATATTCTCACTTCTGTCGCTTCTGAGTTCCATATCTTTATTGATGTCTTTATGTACAATGTAGCCGTTGATCGGAGAAATTACACTGTAGATATTACCTTTCTTAACATTATAAACCGTACTTACAGCTTTGGATCTGTGTAAAGCATCTTTGGCTTTCTGAACTTCACTTTGGGCTTCCAGAATATCTTTTTCGGTATTCAGTTTTCCGGCATAAAGTTCTTTTGCAACCCGGAGGTTGTTTTCTGCGACAATCAAATCGGTTTTAGCATCGCTGACATCTTTTTGGACTTCCGCCAATTCTGTACTTCTGATGGTTGCCAGAACCTGGCCTTTGTGCACGTAATCTCCAAGTTCTACATTCACGCTCAGGACATTGCCACCAACGAGAGGGAAAATATCGATATAGGTATTTTTATCGGCAGAGATTTTACCGTAGAAGCTGTATTCGTCTTCAATAAATTTTTTCTCCACTTTTGCGAATGTTGTGGACTTCAGCATTGTGTTGCTCAACTCAAAACCTTTCGTTATCTCTTTTGGCGCTTCTTCTTTTTTAGAACATGAGAACAAGCCTATCGAAAGAATTACAGGAATAATTATATTTTTAATTTCGATTTTCATTAATAAAAGATTTTGGTTTGTACTAATTGATTAAGTTGTTCTGCAGAGATCACAATCTGTTTCTTCATTTCGTAGATCTGCAAAACGGTTTGCCTGTAGCTTTCCATAAAATCTGTGAAATCTATTAAGCTTACGTTTCCGCTTCGGAAGTTTTTTAAAATTCCATTGTAAACTGTATCTAGGTTTTCCATATCAACAGGCTTCAACTGGAAGTATTGATCGTACTGATTTTTCCAGGTCTGATAGGCAGATTCTACCTGCGTTTCGAGATTCAGTTTTTGATACTCTGAGTTTTTCTCGTTTTGTTGGATGGCATATTTTGCTTTTTCAACATTTCCTTTGTTGACTTTCCAAAGAGGAATTGGAATTCCGACTTTAAGATTGATCTCATTTCTGAAAGTTCCTGAAGCCTGATCATATTCTGCTCCAAGATTTAAATCTGGTGTATTCAATGATTTTTGCCATTGTGCGTAGAGTTTGCTGTTTTCTATAAGTCTCAGATTATAAAGATAATCTGCGTTGTTGATTAAAGCTTTTTCTTTAAGGGTTTCCAGATCTCCGAAAGGTTGAGAAATCAAAATATCATTTTCGTCGAGTTTGGAAATATTAGGAAGAATGTTGTCTGAAATTCCGGTGAGAACTTTCATATTTTGCTGAAAGGCAAGAATGTTATTATTGATTTCAATCTTGTCATTATTAAGCTGAATAACAATACTTTGAAGTCGGACAAAGTCTTTAAGAGATATATTTCCTTTATCGGTCTGAACTTTATAGGCTGTCAAAAGTTCATTCATATACTTTAACTGACTTTCAATACTGATCTGCTTTTTTTGTTCGTAGATCAGGTTGTAATAAATTTCCCGAAGTTGAGATCTGAGATCGACCAACAACTGATTGAATTGTAATTGGGAAAGCTCTTTATTGGACTTTGCAAATTGAATTTCGTTCTTCTTTTTTCCGCCCAGATAAATCAGTTGTGTGATTTCTGCGCCTTTTGAACGTCCGACATCAAAAGCTCTTTTATCTTCTGGATTATAAGCGTTGACGTAACCGCTAATTTGTGGAAGTTCCCAAATCTTTGCCTGCATAATATCGGCATCTGCCATATTGATATTGTATTGTGCGGCAAGAACTTGGAGGTTATTTTTTTGAAATGCTAATTCGCAATCCTGGAGAGACATCTGTTGCTGTGCAGAAAGATAGCCAAATGCCGAAACGGATAACACCAGCGTAGTAAATTTATTCATTTAATCTCGTTTTGGTTTTGCAAAAATGGTTTACCGAGATTAAAACGGACTTAAATGCGACTTAAAAAAAGCTTAATTATTTAAAATTTAAAAACTATTAATCAAATGTGTTATATTTAATAAAATTTAAAACACTGATGTTCAAGATGAAAAACGTAATTTTAATTCTCACCTTATTATTCTTTACCATAACGAATGCTCAAACACACAGATTCATTTATGAACTGCAATACAAATATGATTCGACAGACACAGATTATCAGAAAGTGAATATGGTTCTGGATATTGGTCCTGCCGAAGTCAAATTTTATGGCCGCGATCTTCTGATATCAGATTCTCTCAATAAAAAATTCGGGAATATGAATAACAAAATTGTTGATATGACCGGACAAATTGTAAAAAGAAAACTGAATTCTACCGAAAATGAAAACTTCATTAATATAAAATTTGGTTATTACACATTCAAAACCAACGATAAAATAGACTGGAAAATCTCCAACGAAACCAAGAACGTTCAGGATTATACTTTACAGAAAGCAACGGCAAAATTCGGTGGAAGAAACTGGACCGCGTGGTTTAATAAAGAAATCCCTTTCAATGAAGGTCCTTTTAAATTCCGTGGCCTACCAGGATTGATATTCGAGCTCAAGGATGACAAAAATAATTTTATCTATAATCTTGTGAAAAGTCAGAAGATAGAAGGAAAACCTGCAACCGGTGACTTCGTGGAAAGTAATTTTGGAGATAAAGCCATTCCCGTTTCAGAAAAACAGATACGAAAACTATTGCTGGAATATTATAATGACCCGTTTGCTTTTGAACGAACCAACTTCAGTAAAAATAACAGCGATTTGCACATCAATATTGGCGGAAGGGAAATTCACAGCCTGGAAGAACTTAATGCAGAAACCAAAAATATGCAGTCAATCATCAAGAAATATTACAATCCGCTGGAACTGGACAAAGCCGTACATTATCCCAATTAAAAATTATTTTCTAAAATTAATAGTAAAAAGATTCTCCTTATCGGAAAGTGAAGTGTAGGAAATGTTCGCTTTGTGGTATTCCAGAATGCGTTTTACGATACGCAGACCAAGTCCGGAACCGGATTTGTTGTGAGAATTGCTGCCTCTCATAAACGCTTCAAAGAGTTTTTCTCTTTCCGCAACCGGAATAATGGTGCCTTTTGAAAACACATTCACAATGATGTCTGATTCTGTTTCCTTTATAGAAACATCTACCTCCTGATTATCGGAATATAAAGCGGCATTTTTGAACAGATTAATAAATGTGATTTCAAGTAGAGATTTCACACCTTTTACCGTCAAGATTGTTTCTTCACTACTCTCTTCATCGATTTGGAAATCCATTTTGAAGTCGGAAAAATTCCGGTTTACGGTTTCAAATGCATTGAAAACGACTTCATCAATCCGGACTTCTTCATACACACTTGCAATACCTTCTTTATCGAATTTCGAAAGCAGAAGCAATGATTTGGTAAGATCCGATAATTGATAAACATCTTCCAGCATTTGCTGTAAGGTCGATTTTGTTTTTGGCGAATGATTTTCCAGCTGAATCAGATTTTCCAGCTGAAAAGCCATCCTTGTCAAAGGTGTGCGCATCTCGTGAGCCGCGCTGGAATTGAAATCTTTCTGAGACTGGAAAACGTCGTCCAATCGGCTTGTCATCAGATTAAAAGAAGTTGCCAGAACGCCAATCTCATCTTTGGGATTCTTGACCAGAACAGGCGTTGTCAATTTATGAACACTGATCTCTGAAATGTCAGATTTCAGCATTTCCAAAGGCTCCAGAAATTTTGAAACAATATAATAACTGAAAAACCAGATCAAAATGATGCTGACGACATACGAGAAAATCAGCATATACTTCAGGAAATCCAGCTTCGATTGTCCTGTAACATCCTGAGCACTTGTAAGAATGTAATAATTTTCGCCGTTTATGGTTCTGAGTGCAGCAAAGATTTCCGGTGCAGAATGTTCATTATAGACGGTTTTCTCTTTGTCTAATCTTTCTAAAAGGGCTTTGTCCCACGTGATTTTTTTGTCTTTCAAAGTACTGTAAACCAATTCCTTTTCTGCATTGAAGATCATAATGTTCTCATTCAGTAAAACATTGTCAGAATTTTCGTCGAAAAAAATGGGTGCTTCTCTTTCAAAATCTCTGGATTTCTCAATAAAATTAACCGTAAAAACCAAACGTTTCTGAAAGCGTTCCTTGAACTCGTCTCTTCTGAAATCATTGAAGGAAACATAAATCACGACCATCATAATCCCAAAAATTAATGAGAAGGCAATGCTTAGGCTTAGTGCGATACGGCGTTTCAAGGACATTGGAGCAGAATTTAGAGATTAGATTTAGAGTTACAGTGGACTCAGGTAATAGCCGAAGCCAGGTCTTGTGTGGATTAGTTTTGTTTTGAAATTTTTATCGATCTTTTTCCTGAGGAAATTGATGTAAACCTCGATGGCGTTGTTTGTAGATTGGAACTGGTTTTTCCAGACTTCATCAGATATATATTGTTTGGAGAGTGTTCTGCCATTTGCTCTCGCCAACAACACCAGCAGCTGAAATTCTTTTACCGTCAGGTTGATTTCTTCGCCGGAACGGAAAACCTTGCTGTCTTCCGGATAGACTATCAGATCCTCTATCACGATTTTTTCTTTCTCTTCTGTTTTCGGCGTTATTCTTCGCATTTGAGAATTAATCCTTAACAACAATTCCTCCAGTAAAAATGGCTTCACGAGGTAATCATCAGCAGCTCTAAGGAAGGCTTCTTTCTTGTCTTCGATACCATCATAGGCAGAAATAATGATGATTGGCGTTTCGGAATTGGTTTCGCGGATCTTTTTGCAGATTTCCAGACCATTGATCTTCGGGACATTAATATCCAACAAAAAGATATCATAATGTTTTGCCGAAAACATATTAAGAAAAACTTTGCCGTCTTCTGCTTTGTCAGTTTTGATGGATCGGGATTCCAGAAAAAGTGCAATTTCTGATGATAAAACCGAATCGTCTTCTAAAAGTAATGCCTGCATTTGATTGAGAATTTTTACAAATATCGGAAAAAGGATTTTGGGAAAATGGAAAGTTGTAGAAGTTTTGATTCAATATTTAATTTAGAATTATATTATTAAAACAAAAAAACCGTCTTAAAATAATTTAAAACGGCTTATATCTAATTCAATATTTCTATTTTTCCAAATCTGCAACCAGATCTTTCCAACCCTGAAGTTCCGGATTTCCCGGCTTTCTTTTCCCGAAAAGCTGTACGATAAAATCGCCTTCGTTATTAAATACTTCAACGGCTGCTACTTCGCCGTCTTCCGTTGGTTTTTTTACGATCCACGTTTCCGCAATTTTTGTCGTGTCCAGATGCAGGTTAAAATCCGGATCCATCACGTTGAACCACTGCTGATGCCAAAGCGTTTTGTTAACTTCCCCTGTATGAATCTGGATAATTCCGCGGTTTCCAACGAAGATCATGATCGGCAGATTCTTTTCAGAAGCATCTTCTAAAACATTCACCACTTTAGAATTTTCGATTTTTTTTGCGTAACCTTCAGGTGCCAATCTCAACGCCTGCGTTCTTGTAACCCCGAATTTCCTCAATAACATAAAGAAATCGTGCGTGTCTTTCAACTCTGTCCAGGCTTGTTGGAATCCAGCCACATCAATTTCTGAATCTGCTTTTTCTGCAGGTTTTCCGGGAACGGATTCGGTCACAACATTTGGAGATTGTTCGTCTGCTTTATATTTTTCTGTTAATGCGTCGAATTGAGCTTCGTTGCTGTCTTTTGTCAGGTAGATTTTATGAAGTGCCAATCCGTCTTTTCCAAAGAACTGGAAGCTTTTTCTATCACCCTCTACAACAGAAAATCCGAATTTCCACGAGTTGATAAAGATTCTCAAATCAATATCTTCGCCAACGAAAACCTGACCGTGCGGATTGCTGAAATCCGGATTCAGGTAAACACCTTTTCTCTCGTGGACGCATTCATCATTTCTCGTAAGCGCCATCACTTTGTCCAGTTTTATAACTTCCTGAAGAAGATCTGCAAACTCAGGTTTCAAAACGGTAACGCCGTTTCCAACATTAGTCGCTAATAATTCTGCTTCGCTCACGCCTAATTGCTCAGCTGCATTTCTTATTCTAAGATGTGGGTTTTCTGCTTTCAAAGCTTCCCATTTTTCTTTTAATTCATTAATTAATGTACTCATAATTTTTGTAAAATGTAGTTTGTAAAAAGTATAATGTATTTTTTAATAATCTTAATTTTTGATAAGTTTCTACCCAAACAATATCATTGTGTTTTCATTTATAGGATGTTTGCAAATCGTGCAGGGAAAACTATAAGCTTTGGAAATCGTTTCTGCAGTTAAAACTTTTTCCGGCTTTCCATATGATAAAACATGTCCTTTTTCCATCAAAAGAATATTGTCGGCAAATTGCGCTGCAAGATTAAGATCGTGCAAAACAACAATGGCTGTATTATTTTTCTGAGTGAAGTTTTTTATCAGTTCCAAAGTTTTATACTGATGTTTAACATCCAGATTATTAAGTGGTTCGTCCAGAAAAAGTAAAGTGTTTTCTATCTCATTATCCAGCTGAGCCAAAACCCTGGCGAGGTGAACACGCTGTTTTTCTCCGCCGGAAAGTGAGTTATATTCTCTCTCCTGAAATTGCACAACATCCGTTTCTGCCATTGCTCTTTCAACCGATTTAAAATCCTCCGAATGCGGCTGCGAATTGAAATATGGATAACGACCCATCATTACAACATCCTTTACCAAAAGCGGAATATCCTGTGCATTGTGCTGAGAAAATTTGGCTTTGTGTCTGGAAAGTTCTTCCAGATTCCAATCGGAAAGGATTTTATCTTTGAATTGAATATTCTTTTTATTGTCCGTTTTTATTTCGTTTGCCAACAGATTCAGAAGACTGGATTTTCCGGCGCCATTCGGACCTACAATCGCAAGAAATTCTCCGAAACCAACATTGATATCAACATCTTTTAAAATGCTTACTTTCTGACTCTGATAATTGATTTTCTGTCCTTTTATCATCTCAATGTGTTTTTAAATTTAATTAAAATAGCAATGAAAATAGGACCTCCAATTAATGAAGTCAATATCCCGATTGGCAATTCTGAAGGTGCAACAATAGTTCTGCTAATCGTGTCTGCGAATAGTAGCAAAATACTTCCGCAAATCGCAGAAAGTGGTAAAATGAAATGATAATCTGAACGGAAAAGCAATCTCAAAATGTAAGGAACTATTAATCCGACAAACCCTATCGTTCCGGAAAACGCCACGCAGGTTCCTACCATCAATGCGGTCAAAACCACAATTTGTTTCTTCAGAGTTTCTACATTGATTCCCAAATGCTGAGCGTCTTTTTCGCCAAGCATCATTGCATTTAATGCCTTTCCTTTTGGAAGTATGATAAAATATGAAAGCAATAAAACACAGGATAAAATGGCGTTTTTTGTCCAGGTTGCGGCGGCTAAGCTTCCAAGATTCCAGAATGTGAGATCTCTCAATTGCTCGTCTTTTGAAATATAAATCAGAAATCCTGTGATAGAAAATCCGACTGAGGTGATGGCAACACCACTCAGCAACATCATCACAACATTGGTTTTCCCGCCGGAAGTTGAGATCCTATAAACGATTATCATTGCTAATAATGCGCCTACGAATGCTGAAATACCAACCAAAGAATTCCGAATAATCTCTGGAAGATAATTCTCAAATGTATGTCCTAAAACAATGGCAATTGCAGCCAATAATGTTGCTCCGGAAGTCAATCCGATTGCTTCACCTGTTGCTAAGGGATTCTTGAACATTCCCTGAAGTGCAGTTCCGGAAACGGCGAGCAAACTTCCAATCAAAACAGCCATGACGATTCTGGAAGCTCTTACTTCCCAAATGACATATTTTTCACTAAGAGAAAGTGAAGAATCATTGGTTATGAACTTCCAAAAAACCTGGTAAGAACTGGATTTATCAAAATCATAAACGCCGATATTTAAAGACAAAGCCATAAGCAGTATTAATAGTATAATACCAATAATGGCGTAAAATATGAGACTTTTTGATTTCAAAATGCTTGCTTAAATTTTCCATAGGTTTCACCTACGGCTACTGATATTGAATCCGTCGGATTCGTTGACCTTATTATTAATGAAATAAATTTTCTTTATTTTCCCGAACCTAAAGGGAGCGAAGGAATTTATTTTGTTGATTCTATCAAAAGTTTGTTCAGGCTGACGGCAGCTTCACCAACTCTTGGTCCGAAAGAAGACATTAAGCCGCCATCTAAAGCGATTACTTTCTTATTCTTACCGGCATTCGTCTGAGAAACGCCTGGCATTTTCAGCGCACCATCTACTCCTCCGGAACCTTGCAAACCGCTCGTGAAGAACAATAAAACATCAGGATTTGACTGAACGACCGCTTCCGGCGTCAATGGTTTGAAATCTTCGAAATCGTTAGCCGAATTTTGTCCGCCAGCAATCTCTATGATGTTTGCCATCGGCGTGTTTTTACCTGCAACCATCAGCATATTTCCTCTTGCGTAGATGAAAAGGACTTTTGGTTTTTTTGCAATTGGCTGAAGTTGTTTGAGATCTGCATCAATTTTATCGTACAATTCCTGCTGATTTGTATTTCCTAAAGCTTTTGCAACCTGATTGATCAATTTCTTGGTTCCATCAATCGTGAATTCCTGCTGGAATAATTCTGATTTTACGCCAGAGCTTTTGATTTTTGCTAATAAATCCTGATTTATATCTTTGTCAGAGGCCAAAATTAAAGTTGGATTGAGTGCCAAAAGCGGCTCGATCGTCATCGAACGGACGTGACCAAGATCTTTAGCGGTAGCTTTCAAAGATTCGGGATAAGTGCTTGTTACATCTATTCCAACGATTTCTTTCTCGTGACCAAGCGCAGCAACAATTTCTGTAACGCCGCCACTGATGCTGACAATCTTTTGGTTAGAAACAGGATTTTCAGTTTTTGCTTCCGGATTGGCTGTAACTTTAGAATCTTCTTTTTTACAAGAAATCCCAGCTAAAAGTATCGCTGACAAAACAGCTATTCTGATGTTTTTCATGTTTATTTGATTATGATAATTAATTATTCTAAGAAATTGAATTAAAGCGGTTTATATTCGAACTGAGGATGACCTCTTTCACCGGAAGTACTGGTCATTCGCAGGAATCTTAATTTAAAATAAAAACCTTCCGCATCACGAATGACATAAAAACGATCACCATAGACTTCTAATCCATTGGTACCAACAGGATTTCTCCAGTTTCCTCCTATCACGCGGTGATCATCTGTTATAAATTTGGAAGCATCAAGGTCATTTGCCGTAAAATTATTGTAAGCTTCTGCTCCTGTTGTCGGCGCCGTTACTTTTACTTCATAAGCTGCGACTCCGCCCAAAAGGTTGCTCAAAACAAAATCTGCGTAGATATATGTTCCCGCACCTTCGATCACGTTTGTAAATACGGTAAAACACAAATCCCATTTTTCTTTTTGAGGCTGAATAAGAAGCTCTCTGTCATTCTTTAAGCTAAAAAAGCTGAAGTTGTGATCTGTATCTTTAGTTATAATATACTCCTTATACTTTGTATCTGCTATTTCTGCATATTTGATTTTATAAGCCGAATTTCCGCTTCTTGTAATCTGAATTTTCATCCAGCCTCTATCTGTTCCGCTATGAAGAACGGAGCCTGCGGGAACATCTCCTTCAAAAATATTTTTGCCCAGATTAACCAGATAAACAGCATTGTCAGAATCATTGGGCGATATTTCAGAAATTGCGGTATAACCTGTCGGAAAGTTTCCTTTCACATCATCCACATAATTCACGTTTGTAGGGTCAAAATTGGCGACCTGAACTTTCGTTTTAAGTTCTGCAACATCCGATTCCTTTACCAGATTGATATCTGTAATATTCGGGATCTTAGCAGCTGCCATTAAAATTGATGGATTAAGAATAACCTTAAAACTATTCCCTGAATAGAAAGCAAGATCCCAGTCTGTTCTCCTGTTCATAGTTTCTTGTCCGGAGCTAAGGTCAAACCAGACTTGGTTAGGTTCTGTTGCTCCTCCCACAGCCGGACTTTTGACATCTCCAACGCCGCTTACAGCAACAGGATCTTCATTATCATTAATACAAGACTGAAATAAAAATCCGGAAACTATGGATATATATATTAATAACTTTTTCATAGGTGATATTTATTGTTTTTCATTTACCATTTACAATCGCTCGGTTTTCATTGGTTTTGTGTTTCCGAATCGTTGCGATTTCATATTTTCTTAAAAATTATAGTTTAAACGGACAAAGTAACTTCTGCCATAAAATAAATTCTGATTAGATGCTGCAGAATTATGAGCTCCTGCGGACAGCGTCGTATTTTTAATTGTAGTCACATCAAAAATATTTTTAACACCCAATGCAATCTCAAAATGATCATTGAAAAGTGGCTGGCTCACCGTGAAATTCATCATACTGTAATCCTGAACATCTCCCAAAACGTATTGTCCCGGATCGGCAACAGTTGGTCCCGGCTGATAAACAAATGCTTTTGCTTTTCCTGTATATTTATAATACAAAGCAAATAGTGTTTTGGAAGAAGAAAGTTTGTAATTAATAGCTGCGTTGGCTTCCAGATAATAGTTAAAATCGTTTGAAGATTCTATTATACCTGTATTCAAAGCTTGTGAAATTCCCATATAAGAAATCCCTGTGTTAAAAGAAAAATTGTTCTTTTTGACATCCAGATTACCTCCAAATAACAAGGATTTATAATTGTCAATATTTAGATAAGTGAATGTATTACCGCCGAGACTTATATTCTCAATCCGGTCTGCAACGTCAAGATATAAACCGCTTAATCCAATATTATATTTCCAGCCTCCCGAGGATGGTATTTGATAATCCCAAAACATTCCGACAGAATAACCAGTTTCCGGAGTCAGATTTTCGTTTCCTCTTAAGTCATGATTGTTATCGACAAAATAGGAATAAAGCTCTTCGTACGTAGGAAATCTGTTTGCCGATCCAAAAATCCCTCTCAGAGTAGAATTTTCATTAAGGCTCAATTTACCTGTCAATGAATAATTGAACTGGCTGTCAAATTTATCACTCAATGCAAGGCGGATTCCTGGTCTGAAGGATAATTTGTCTGTGGCTTTCCATTCTGCTGATACAAAATTAGCATAATTGAAGATCACCCGATTTACATCCCCTCCGTTTGGATTATTGTTATCTTCAAAAGTTGTAGAATCTGCGAAACCTTTTGTGCGGTCCAGCTCATAACCGATTTGAAAATTGAATTTTTCACTGTTAAGAAAATTGCTGAACATCCCTCTGGAATATAAAACTTCGGATTTATAGAAAGTGTTTTTTGCATCTTTTGTGTAAACATATCTGTTCGGAACATCATATTGATAATCCTGTGACTGTCTTTCCTGAACCTGATAAGAAAAATCGCCGGAATAATTAATTCTTGAACCTATCTGTGTCTGAATATTGAGTTGATGAAGCCATCTTTTTGTAAAATAATCTACGTCATCTGCCAGAAAAGTCTGGTTGCCATTACCAAGATATTCAGGATAAACCTGCGGATCACGATAATTGATAACTTCATTCAAAAAATTGATTTTGTAGAATAACGTTGTTTTATTTTTGGAATAACGGACTGCTGCATTTGCAATGGTCATATCTTTTGGCTGCCATTCGTAACCTCTCAAACCATCGTTGCCTTCGGTAAAATATTTGTAACCGTTTTGTTTTCCTCTATAACCTTGGAAATCATTGTGGTTGATATCGGCAGTTATTTGCCAGTTGTCATTGATTTTATATCCTAAATTAAGATTCTGAACGTGTCTCCCGTTTCCTTTTTTATAAAGATCATAGTCTTTTCCAACAGTTTCTTCCTGTAAAGAAATATTAGCTGTAATCTTTTTTCCGTAATTCTTTTTGGTAATGATATTGATAACACCTGCGACTGCATTATTACCGTATTCCACACCCATCGAGCCTTTTACGATCTCGATGCGTTCTATATTATTGACGTTGATTTTGGTAAGATCTACCAAATTTCCCATTCCCTCATCGCTGACAACAGGAATATTATCGATTAGTATTTTGGTGTATTCTCCGCTCAGACCCATAATATTTGCCTGAGAATTACCTGAGCTACGGGAATTTAAAACCAGAATATTAAGATTTTGATTCAGAACTTCTGCTGCAGTCGTAACAGCCATATTTTTAATTTGTTCTGATGTAATTACTTCTACTTTATAAATAGACTTATTAATAGACTGAGGTATATATTGACCTGTAACTACAACTTCTTCAATATTTTTTTGATTAATTGAATCTTTTTGACCGTAAGCAAAATTCAGAATTGCCAGGCTCAGAAGGCTCATCGTTCTCTTCTTCATCGAAAAATTTTTTGCGAAGATAAGATTTTATTTAGACTGATTAAAAATAATTTAATACTTTTGTAGAATAATTCTAAATAACAATTTAAGTTTAATAAAATCTACTATGAAAGCAAAACTACTTTTGGCAGCATCATTATTTGCAGTTGTCGCAAATGCACAATTAACTACAATCAACGAAAACTTTAATACTTTTACTACCGGTACCGGTGCTTTGCCACAAAACGGATGGAACAAAGTAACCACCGGCCCCATTTATGTATATTGATGGAACAGGAGGGCAAAACTATGTGCAGGCTTATTCTTTTATGTTTCCTAATGTTGCTGCATATGTTATTTCGCCACAGATCGTTGCACCAGACGGTTCTACAAAAATTACTTTTACCTCCGCACAGACAACGGGCTCTGCTGGAACCGGAACGGTACAGGTTGGTCTGGTAAGTGGTACTACAACTGCAGATATGACTGGTTTTACACCACTTGGAGCCGCAATTACATTAGCATCAACAACAGAGAATACTTATACTTTTGATGTTCCCGCATCTGCACAGCAGTATATTGCCTTCAAGTTTATTGGCAGTATTGCGCACGCTGCGCTTCATGTTGACAATGTCGTTTATGGACCTAACCTGGCGGTTGTAGAGAATGCACTTAATTCAAATGATGTGAAGTTTGCTGTATCTGCGGATAATAATTCTTTGAAATTCACATCTCCTTCCACTCTTTCCAGTGCCAAAATTTATTCTGCAGCAGGACAATTGGCAACTGAAGGAAAAATTACGGACAATACATTTGATATTACCAGACTAAAAACCGGTATCTACTATATCCTGATTGAGGGAACTAATGGAAAGATTAATAAATCAAAATTCATCAAAAAATAATTTCAGAGTTTTTTCTGAGCCATTAATACATCAAAATAACAAACCTTTTAAGATTAATTCTTAAAAGGTTTTTTTGTCATTTTTTTAATATACAAAGGCATATGATTTTTATCATTCTAAAATATTAATATCTATTTAGAATAATTAAAAATAATGTTTTAGTTTTGTAGAACAATTCTAAATAACTAATTTAAAATAAGCCTAAATGAAAACAAAACTACTCCTGGCAAGTTTACTTGCTTTTACGGTAAACCAAACCGTATTATCTCAAACAGATGAAAATGGATATACGCAGGTAAACCTTACAATGGGACCACAATATGCAAACAGGGTCTTTTTTGATCTTTCTGCAAACAACATGGTTTCTCAGGACGCCAGCACTTGGGATATTGCATTTTACAGAGTCACTTCTACAGATTTTGGTGTCAAAGTAAATGATGCAAAAAATGTCCTTACCTATCAGGTTTCTGCAGATCCCGCAGCATTCGATACGGTAATGCCGGCAGACAAAGCAAATTGGGGAGAGCCGTTATACAATCCTGACCAGACAGAAAGAATTCAGGATGGCTCTTTTGATTCAGCGACATTATTACCTGCAGGCGGTCTGAACTTTGGCTGGGGATCGTATGATCTGGCAACGCACAAAGTATTGGGCAAAGTGGTTTTTATACTGGAATATGGCAACACATACTACAAATTCTTCATCAGTGAATATTTCGGCGGTTACACATTCAAGTATGCAAAATGGAACGGAACATCCTGGGATGCGACACAGACCAAAACTATCGCAAACGGAACAGATGATGCATTTTTTAATTATTTTTCATTTGATACAGGGGACAAAGTTCCAAACCTGGAACCTGCAAAAGCAAATTGGGATCTGATGTTCACACGATATTATACATTCTACAACAACATTCTGATGTATAAATTATCCGGTGCGGTCCAAAGTCCAAACATCACGGTTGCAAAAGTACAGCCGGAAACTCAGGGAACTGCAACATTTACAGCTCCTGTATCGACAGCTTATTCTAAAAATATCACGACCATAGGTCATTCCTGGAAACCAACTTCCGGCGTTTATGGTGATGTTGTCTATTATATTAAAGAAGGAAGCAAATATTACAGATTATACTTCACAGCAAACGGAGGTGCTTCCACTGGAAATATGTATTTTAAATACAAAGATATTACAGCACAGTTATCTGTAGCGGATTTCGGTAAAAAAGGAACTTTCGGGATCTATCCAAACCCAACCAAAGAAGACAAAAAAATAAATATCTTGTTTGATGTAAAAGAAGCTGCTCCTAAAAACGGAAATGTTGAGATCTTTGATTTTGCCGGTAAAAAAGTTTACGAGACTTCTATCAAAAATCAATCAGGATTCTCCACACAGGAAGTGGATCTAAACAGGCTTAATTCTGGTGTATATCTCGTAAAAATCACTTATGGTGGACAGACAGAAACAAAAAAACTTGTTGTAAAATAAGTCATTTTCATTGGTAAATATTTATTGATTTTTTTAAGTCATTTGCAATCGCCAGATCGCCGTTGGAGTTTGTTAAGGAATATTTATCGTGGCGATTTCAGATTTTATTCTTTATGAGAACCACCTTCGGGTGGTTTTTTCGTGTCTTGTTATTTGGTAAAATAATGAGTAAATTTGTATAAATAATTCCAATTAAAAGTGAATTCTCTCATCAATAAAAAAGTAAAGTTTCAAGATCTTGGAACCAAAGATTACCAGCCAAGCTGGGATTATCAGGAAGAATTACTCAAGCATAATCTCGATATCAAAATCCATAACCGAGAAAACCCCGAAGATCAGAAAGAAACCGATAATCATTTGCTTTTTGTAGAACATCCGCACGTTTATACTTTAGGGAAAAGTGGTCACGAGTCCAACCTTCTCGCAAACGAAAACAAGCTGAAAGAGATCAACGCCACTTATGTAAAAGTCAACCGCGGTGGTGATATTACCTATCACGGTTTCGGACAGATCGTCGGCTACCCTATTCTTGATCTTGAGAATTTCTACACAGATATCCACCGTTATATGAGGGATCTGGAAGAAGTCATCATCAGGACTATTGCAGAATACGGTTTGAAAGGCGAACGGTCTCCCGGCGAAACAGGTGTCTGGTTTGATGTCGGAAAGCCTTATGCAAGAAAGATTTGTGCATTGGGTGTAAAAGCTTCCCGTTGGGTTACGATCCACGGTTTTGCCCTGAATGTCAATACCGATATGCGCTACTTCGATTACATTATTCCTTGTGGGATCTCCGATAAACAAGTCACTTCTATGAAAAGAGAACTGGAACACGAAGTAGATTATGAGGAAGTAAAGCAGAAAATCAAAAAGCATTTTGCAGACGTTTTTGAATGCGAATTGATATAAAAAAAGAGGTTACAAATCTGTAACCTCTTTTTTTTGTTATTAAATTGATGTTAATTTCCTCCGGTATACTGCATAACATTAGAAAAAATATCACCGTCGTTATCAGCGGTTGCAGTGGTAGATTTCACTTCCTTGCCGTCCACATACATTTTGATGATCGCAGTCTCTCCTTTTTTGCCTGACTTATTCCAAGTCATTGCACCAATTCCCATTGCATAAGCACCAGTGACTTCTACTTCTTTGTTCCAAGGCAGTTTAGCAATGTTTTCTGTTCCTCCTTCTGCGCTTGTTTCACTTCCGTAAGTTAGTGTCGCTACAAGATCGCCGGTGTAAGTTCCGGTAATGGCAAATTTTAAAGTGTGTTTTGCCGGTTCATCATCATCACGGCAAGAAGTAGTAAATACTGCTAAAACGGTTAAACACATCACAACAAAGGTGATTTTCCTGATAAATTCTCTTTTCATAGGTTAAAAATATATAGTTTAAAAAAGTTTTTCGTGGTTATTTAGTTTGGTTTTTAGACGGTCATTCCGATATCAATTCCTTTAATTTTCCTGTAAAGATCTGTTGCGAAATTATCAGTCATCCCCGAAACAAAGTCCAATATACCCAATGTTTTCTGATAAATGGTAAGATCGTCATAAATAAATTGCTGAGGAATTAGTTTCAGCGCCATTTTATCGTAGGATTTCCGCTCGTCTTTATTTTTTATTATGGAGGGGATGAAGTGGTTCAAAAGTTCGTACATAACGTTGTAGCCAGCATTTTCTATCTCGATGACGGCTTTGTGGTTGTAGATTTTTTCTATCGAAAAACGTTCAATTTCTGTGAGGGAAGAACTTTCTGTTTTGAAGAGATCAAGAATGCCTTTTTCAAGATTTCCATTCAGGATGTTTTCAAAATTCTTCTTATAAAGCTCAATAGTTTTATTGATTAAAGAATTGATAACTTTTGCTCTCAGATAAGAGATACGTTCATTTTTATTGGTAATAATTGCCAGCTTGTCTCCTACTCTTTTGATATCGTCGGGATTCACAGATTTTACCAGATCGAGGAAGAGATTTTCACAGTCGTTAGAATTTACGATGCCGAGTCTGTGCGCATCTTCCATATCAATAATATTGTAACAGATATCGTCTGCCGCTTCTACCAGCCAAACGAACGGATGTCTTTTGAAGATCACAGGTTCATCACTTTCACTCATCATTCCTGTGGATGTTGCGATGTCCAGAAACTGCTGTTTTTCGTTCTGGAAAAATCCAAATTTCTTTCGGTTGATCACTCCTTTTTTCTTGGCGATCGATTCACAGGGATATTTGGCGATACTTGCCAAAGTCGTATGCGTGAGCTGTGCGCCGCCTTTATCTTTTCCTTGCTGCTGGTGCGTAAGAACGCGGATGGCGTTTGCATTCCCTTCAAAATTCAAAAGATCTGCCCATTCCTTTTCACCGAATTTTGATTTTAACTGACTTTCATTCTTCTCAAAATAACTGGCGATTGCATCTTCTCCGGAATGTCCGAAAGCCGGATTTCCGATGTCGTGGCAAAGACAAGCCGAAGCGATCACATTATGAAGTTGATGCTGATAAAAATCTTTCGACAGATTATTAATATCACCTTTATAATTTTCTGAAATAAATTCACCCGCCAGACTTCCCAAACTGCGACCAACGGAAGCCACTTCCAAAGAATGCGTGAGTCGGTTGTGTACAAAAACACTTCCCGGCAAAGGGAAAACCTGTGTTTTGTTCTGCAGTCTCCGGAATGCCGAGGAGAAAATAATCCGGTCAAAATCTCTTTGAAAATCAGTTCTGGAAACCACATTCTGCTGGTGGTTTCCGGTGCGCTGGTTGGTGAAAATTGAATTCAAATCCATAATAATTTCAAAAATAAGTCATATTTTATTTTTAACGGAATAATATTTGAGATTTTCTCAAAAAAAGTAATCATGCCAGAAGGTCCAACTATTGTTTTAATGAAAGAAGATCTCCGGAAATTTGTGGGAGAAAAAGTGATTTCTGCCGTCGGCAATGCCAGGATCGATAGAGATGAGCTCGTAGGAAAAACCCTTAAGGAAATAAGACTTTACGGGAAACAGACTTATCTGATTTTTGATGAAGTGAGCGTCAGAATACATCTGCTCATGTTCGGATCTTACGAGATTGATGAGCAGACCAAACCAGACAAATCCCTTAAACTTGGCCTTACATTCAAAAAAGGAAAAATGCTTTTCTACACCTGTTCTGTAAAATTGGTGGATGATGCTTTCCTGAAAACCGTAGATTGGGAAGCCGATGTGATGAGTGACGACTGGAGTCCAAAAAAAGCCAAAGAGAAACTCAAATCTCAACCCAAAATGATGGTCTGCGATGCCCTGATGGATCAGGAGATTTTTTCCGGTGTCGGGAACATCATCAAGAATGAAGTAATGTTTAGAATTGGAGTTCATCCGGAAAGCCCGGTCGGGAATCTGCCCACAAAAAAACTAAATGATCTCATCGAAGAAGCCAGAAATTACAGCTTCGATTTTCTGAAATGGAAAAGGATCGATCAACTGAAAAAACACTGGCAGGTTTATCACCAAAAGAAATGCCCGAAATGCGGCGAAGAGATCATCAGAAAAGACACAGGCAAAGGAAAACGCTCCAGTTTCTATTGTGAAAAAGACCAGAAGCTGTATTGATTTTTGATTGCTGTTATAAGTTCGGTTGCTTATTATCCTATAAATTCATCCAAGTTATCGATTCCGCCCAGACTGACATTGTAAAAGTCTTCGAGAGCCTCAGACGGACAAACAGTTAGTATTAGATTGTCACACTGAGCGGAGTCGAAGTGCTGTAATTTATATTTTAAATTTAATTACTCAAATAATCAGGATTTAATATCTTTATTTAAAATTATCCAAGCAATGTCAACAGCCGTTAATAAAGAAACACTCAACTTTCTATCAGCACTCGAAATCAATAACAACCGAGAATGGTTCAATGAAAACAAACCAACGTATCTGCAAGCCAAAGAGAACTTTGAAACTGTGGTAAACGAGATCATCTCGGAAGTAGCAGAATTTGATAAAAGTGTGGAACGTCTGGAAGCCAGAAACTGTATTTTCAGGATCTACAAGGATACCAGATTTTCCAAAGACAAGACTCCTTACAAAACCAACATCGGTGCATCACTCGTAGAAAAAGGCCCGAAAACCCTGAATCACGCCGGATATTACATTCACTTAGAACCCGGCAAATCCTTCCTCGCCGGCGGTGTTTATATGACCGAACCGAAAAACCTGAAAGCCATCCGTGAAACCATTAGTTCGGACAGCGAAACATTCCTCAATATCCTCAATAAAAAGTCTTTTAAAGATGTCCTGGAATTGCAGGGAGACAAATTGGTAAAAGTGCCGCAGGGCTTTGATAAAGAAGATCCGATGGGTGACTATCTGAAGTTCAAGCAATTCACCGTTTTCCATCCTTTGTCCGATGAAGATGTTCTTGATAAAAACTTTGTCAAAAACACAGTCAAAGTTCTGAAAGAGATCTACCCTTTTAATCGTTTTTTGAATGATGCAATTGGGAGGTAGGTTCTTATACTTTTCAATTTTCAATGATTTCAACAAGGTCTTCGACTCCGCTCAGACGGACAATGTAAAAGTCTTCGAGAGCCTCAGACTGACAAACAGTTAGTATTAGATTTGTCACACTGAGCGGAGTCGAAGTGCTGTAATTTATATTTTAAATTTAATTACTCAAATAATCAGGATTTAATATCTTTATTTAAAATTACCCAAGCAATGTCAACAGCCGTTAATAAAGAAACACTCAACTTCCTGTCAGCACTCGAAATCAATAATAACCGAGAATGGTTCAATGAAAACAAACCAACGTATCTGCAAGCCAAAGAAAACTTTGAAAATGTCGTAAATGAGATCATCTCAGAAGTGGCAGAATTTGATAAAAGTGTGGAACGTCTGGAAGCCAGAAACTGTATTTTCAGGATCTACAAAGACACTAGATTTTCCAAAGACAAGACGCCTTACAAAACCAACATCGGTGCATCACTCGTAGAAAAAGGCCCGAAAACCCTGAATCACGCCGGATATTATATTCACTTAGAACCCGGCAAATCCTTCCTCGCAGGCGGTGTTTACATGACCGAACCGAAAAACCTGAAAGCCATCCGTGAAACCATTAGTTCGGACAGCGAAACATTCCTCAATATCCTCAATAAAAAGTCTTTTAAAGATGTGTTGGAATTGCAGGGAGACAAATTGGTAAAAGTGCCGCAGGGCTTCGATAAAGAAGATCCGATGGGTGATTATCTTAAGTTCAAGCAATTCACGGTTTTCCATCCTTTGTCCGATGAAGATGTTCTGGATAAAAACTTTGTCAAAAACACAGTCAAGGTTCTGAAGGAGATCTACCCTTTTAATCGTTTTTTGAATGAGGCGATTGGGAGATAAAGTATTCCTAAGTTTTTAACGTAAAAAAGCCATCCGTTTTGGATGGCTTTTGTCATTTTGGCAGTTATTTTTTACGGGTTACGTCCGTACACTCTCTGTACACTTTCCGTACTCTAACTGTACTTTTTCTGTATTAGAGAATTTTGGTTGTTTCTGCCAAGTTGGCAGGATAGTCAGAGGCAGTTACGGTGATCTTGCAGCCTGTGAGATTTGTGTTGGTTATCGTGACGGTGTAGAGCCACTCGTAGCCGGAATCTGTGGCGGCGCCTTCTTCTATTAGATTACCATTTTCGCTTTCTATTTTTACCATGACTGTTTTTACTGCGAAGTCGTCTATGGCTAAGATGCGGATGATGTCTCCCTTTTTTCCTTTGTAGTCTGCAAGATCTATGGATTGTATCTCCGGGGCATTGAAGAAATCTGCGACTGCAACATTGTAGGTGCTCATCCCTTTGGAAGTGTCTGCTTTTGCGGCATACATCTGTTTTAGCTCGGGATTATTGATTACTGATTTTGCGTAGAGGGTTGCTTTCTGGAACTTAAGCTTGTGCTCTTTCTGTTTTGGGGAGTCTTCTACGGTTTTGGGTTTTGGCGCTTTGGACACATAGGTTTTGCCGTCTCTCTGGCTGAATACGATGAGGTCTCCTACTTTGCCGCTAAGGCCATGTGTGATGATGTTGTTTTTGCTTTCTGCCATCTTTGTGTTTATTTAGATGTTAATATTAAAATTAAGTTTCGAAAATAAATATTTTATTGATATGGGATAGGGTTTGGGGGATTTTTTTAGTTGAATTATTATGTAGTTGTATTTGATTATCTAAAAAACATGTAAATAACTGCCAAAAATTTACAGCAGATAAAAAGTCCTTTTGATGATTTATAATAATTAATAATTACTTTAGTAAAAAAAACCGTTAGTTTT
This sequence comes from Epilithonimonas sp. UC225_85, assembly GCF_042695135.1. Classification (GTDB taxonomy): domain Bacteria; phylum Bacteroidota; class Bacteroidia; order Flavobacteriales; family Weeksellaceae; genus Epilithonimonas. The sequence goes on along the minus strand of NZ_CP170547.1, from coordinate 2,141,225 downwards.
AGCGCGTATCGATATAAATTTGTTATCACATACGCTACAGAGTAACAGTTATGAGTAAGTTAGCAGTAATTTCAAAAAAATCAAAAATGACAGAATTTTTTCACGTGTCAAGAGCAGATATAACTCAAGTTTCTAAATTTAATTTGGATTATTTTCCTGGACATATTTCATGCGAAGAATTTTACACTATTGATGAATTTAAACAGCATAAAATAGATTTATATCCTCAAGGCATATCTAGACACGGTGAAATGTATTTACATACTCCATTTCTATCTGTTGGTGAAAATTTACGTTATACTCCTAATGAGTTAACTTTGGAAACGGTATTTGAACTAGTAAGACAATTAAAGTTTCCCGAAAGGAAATCTAGATTTGTTTGTTCGTTTGGCTGCTTAACTCTTGAAGATGCAAAATTCATTTTGAACAAAACATTTAATGGCATAGGAAATATTTACAAAGTTAAATGTGAAAATTATTCGGAAGCAGATATGAATCTTGTTAGACAAACAGGTAGCGTAATCGGATTGCAAATCATTGCGGAAAAATATTGGAGTGGTAAATCATCACGTAATCCATTTTGGGAAGTATTGATGGAAAATCCTATTTCCATTATAGAAAAGATCAGTTAAGAAGCCACTATTAACAGCCGTTTTGCGTAATCGCGGTTTTTCGGTAATGCAAAACTTATTTTTCCTAAATTCGTTTCCGGTAGTGGAAAGTACTTTGCTCCTTTTCCGCGACTAGTCAAAGCGGCGAAACGTTAGCGGAAATTTTGTAAAACTCTCGTAAACAAATGAAATTGGAATATTTTTATAAATATTATACTATAAATCAAAACCTATTTAGTTTAATAATTAATAACGAATTATATTTTACAAACCCAAGAAATTTTAACGATCCTTTTGACAGTTATCCAAGATTTACTTTAACATCTGAGATTTCAAAAATTATAGAATTCTATAATTATCTTAAAATAAAAGTTCAAGAATTTTCTTATTTAATAAATTCTAATAATGAAAATAAAGAGAAACTTGAAGAATTTAAAAATGTACTCAAACATGCAGTGATTTAAATTTATTTTCTGAAGATTTGTATTCTAATGAAATAGAAAATTTTAATGATAAATTGATTGAGTTATTTGCATTCTATTCAGATGAAGCAATTCTACAGAAATTATTAAATGATAACATTGAATTTCTACAAGTCAAAATGTATTATGATTACATTTTTCTTTTAATAGATTATCAAAAAACTGGAATATCTTGCGGTTCATTAACTTCAAGTTGTCCACTAATGTGGGGACATTACGCAAATAATCATAAAGGAATCTGTATAAAATATGAATTCGAAAATCTTAGTTTTGATAACAGTTTTATGCCTGAAATTTTGAATATTAATTATTCAGATAAACCTATTGAAATTTTTAATTATTCACATACAGAACTTGACGAATTAAGATTTAACATCTTGTCAAACAAGTATTCTAAATGGCAATATGAAAATGAAATTCGATTAATTAAAAAAGAACAAGGTTTAGCTAAGATAAATCGAAAATCATTAAAAGAAATAATTTTTGGATGTAAGTCTACTCCCAAAGACAGGTATACAATTCTCAAATTATTTGCATCACTCGGATATAATATTCAGAACCTTAAAATTGCTAAAATATTACCAGATAATTATGAATTATCAATTCAAGAAATGAAAATGAATGATATTGTAAACAGTGGTGTACATCTTGAAGAACTAAACATCAACAAAAACATCCGCTAACATCGGTTTGGCAAATGCCGGTTAAGTGCTAAATAGAACTTTAATACTTCCCTATCCGCAAAAGCTATTTTGCTTTTGTTTTTTTTTATTAAATTTACAAAAAGCCAACAGCTTTGCCTTGTTAGGTCTGAATTAAACTTTCGCTCAGTTCAAGCCAAAGCTCATTGTGTGAAATGCTAAAAACCTAAGTTTATAAGATGAATCAGAACAGCGAGATAATATTTAAATTAAGTCTACCAACATTTATATTGCTTGGACTTGCAAAAATATGTTCATACTATAACTGTTTTCATTTCCCAGTAATCGAATATTTAAATTTCACGGAAATGATAATGATATTTTTATGCAATCTCTACGTTTACTTTTCTCTAGCTTTTCAATTTGCAGTTTTCTTCCTGGTTGATAAAAAACATTTTCGCGCTTCTGTATCATTGGCGTTTTTAAGTGGTATTTTAATTTTAATTTATAATGCTTTATCAGGAAATTTTCAATTCGACACTGCAAATTTATTGTTAGTAATTACAATAATTCTCCTCGTAGCCGTTGCTATAATTGGTGCCTCAAAATCAAGTCTTCTAAATTATTTAGAAACCTTTAGCGATACAACAAAAAAATATATTGCTGCTGCTTTTACTATTATAGTTCTTCTGGTAATCTCTAGTTTTCAAGGTTTTTCTGAAGCTAAATATGTAGTAAATGCTAAGATTTATACAGGTACAACAATAATTACAGGAAATAAAATTATCAAATCCAATCAAAATTTTTATTTTATCGGAAAAACAAACGAATATATTTTTTTCTACAATCAAAAATTGAATAACGTAAAAGTCTATCCATTAAAAGACGTAAATGAAATTACATATAAAACTAAATCGCGATATTAGCACTTCACACAACAGCCGTTTGGCGCAATGGCTGGTTTAGCTTTTTTAGCCAGAACTTACTAAGTTGAAATTTTGTATATCTTTACAACAAAGCGGTAAGTTGTCGCTACAGCGCAAATCCGCGGAACGTTATATTTATTTTTCTTCTAATGCCGCCTCTATGCTCAAAACCACAACCCTCACCCTCCTATTCCTCCTCATCTTAACCGCCTGCACCACCCAGCAAAAAACCTGGACAGAGAATGACTGGTATGCCTACACCAAAATAAGCTCGGAGAAACTGGAGCCTGCCAAAGTTTATGAGTTCACAGATGGGATGATCAGAATGCACGGCGAAAACATCGGGTATCTGATGTCCAAAAAAAGCTATTCCAACTTTGAACTGACCCTAGACTATCGATGGAACATGGATGAGCAATACAAAGGAAAAGGCAAGAAAAACAGCGGCGTGATGTACAACATCCCAACAGAGTCGCCAGACAAGGTTTGGCCAAAAGGGATTCAGTTTCAGATCAAGGAGAATACGACCGGGGATTTTGTCTTTCTGGATCAGGTGACGGCAAAAGTCAATGGGAAACTGGTGGAGCCCAGCGCAAGCGTGACCTCGCCCAAATTCCTGGAAAATGAAAAACCCTACGGCGAATGGAATTCTATCGTCATCAAATCTCTCAACGGAAAGATCACCCAATATCTGAACGGAAAACTCGTCAACGAAGCTACAGAAGCCACTTCTACAGAAGGCAGAATTTCTCTTAATTATGAAGGTTCCGCCATAGATTTCCGGAATATCAGATTGAAACAGATCGCAAAAGAGTGAAAATAGAATTTAGTTTTAGTTCGTTATTTTAACAAAACCTTAGTTCTGCCATCAAATTAAAAATCGAACAAAATGAAAAAAACAATTACGCTTCTCTTTTTAATTTGCAGTATTTTCCTCTTTTCTCAGATTACTAAAAATTATAACATCGATGGCACTTCCAGGAAAGCCATCATCTATGAGCCGGCTGTAAAATCCGGAAAAACGCCTGTCGTTTTTGTGTTCCACGGTCACGGCGGAAACGCCAATTTTGCAAGCCGCAGGATTAATATTCAGGATTATTATAAAGATGCACTGGTTATTTTTATGGAAGGTTTGCCGGGAAGAAAAGTTCCGGGAATTGACCCGAACGGAACGATGAACGGCTGGCAGATCTTCACGGATGATCTGGAAGGTCGTGATATCAGATTCTTTGACAAGGTATTTTCAGAAATTCACAAAGATTATAAGATTGATGACAGCAGAATCTATCTCCTCGGACATTCCAACGGTGCAAGATTCGTCAACGTTCTGTGGAAGGAAAGAGGCGATAAAATCACGGCCATCTGCTCCGCTTCTGCTCAGGGCGGCAATATGATCTCCGGCGCAACCCCGATTTCGGTCTGGATGTATATGGGGAAAAATGATAAGATCGTTTCTTTCGAAAGCCAGGAAAAATCTGTTCCCATTGTAAAAACCAATCTCGGAATCTCTGCTGAAGGGAAAACCGACGATGATAAAACAATCTTCCAGGGAAAAAACAAAACCGAACTGGTTTTGCAACAAAGCAACGCCGGTCACGAATTCCCAAAAGAATCTTTCCCGGAAATTGTAGAATTCTTCAAAAGACATTCTAAGTAAAAATTAAGGCTGAAGTTAGATTCAGCCTTTTTTCATTAATTTAGCACCATCATTTTGAAATTCCTGTTTCTTATTCTGCTTAATTCATAATCCTTAACTAATAAAATAACCAACTCTAAATGGAGAATCAAGATATCCCCGAAATAATAATCGGACTTCAAAATGCAGACATGGAACTTCGTGACCGACTGGTCTCAGAAGGGAAACTTGGCGAAGGTTATAACCGGGAAATGCAAAACCTCCATAATAAAAATGCAGAGATTTTAAATGAAATAATTAATGATATTGGATTCCCAACAATTCAAAAAGTGGGTCAGGAAGCCGCTTATGCAGCATGGCTGGTTATTCAGCATTCTATTGGAAACCCAGATTTTATGAGAAAGTGCGCATCACTTTTGGAAAAAGCCGTGAAAGAAAATAAAGCTGATCCAAGGAATTTAGCTTACCTGACAGACAGAATTGCCACTTTTGAGAACAAGCCTCAACTTTACGGAACTCAGTTTGACTGGGACGAGAATGGCGCACTTAGCCCAAATCATTTTGATGATCTGAAAAAGGTAAACCAGCGGAGAAAATCTATCGGCCTCAATACATTGGAAGAACAGACAGAAATCATCAGAAATCAGGCAAAAAAAGAAAACCATTCAGCTCCAAAAGATCTGATAAAAAGGAAAACGGAGATGGAGACCTGGAAAAAAAATGTAGGCTGGACCAAATAAAATTATCAAAATAAAACTTTGGTTTTCCTGAAAAAAAATAATCAACAGATGCTGATTGTGAGTGACAACATTCCGGAATTGCTGGAAAAGATGAAGAATTATGTTGCGCCGACAGTTGGAAAATGGATCAGCAAAGAAACACTTTAAAACACTTCATCCAATGGAAAAACTGCGCAATCATATTGAAGAAATAGTTTCTCTCACAGACAATGAGTTTGAGATCATAAAGCCGTTCTTCACTCTCAAAAGAACTTTGAAAAATCAATTCCTGATTCACGAAGGTGATGAGGTAAACCAAGAGTTTCTTGTTTTGTCCGGAATATTCAAAGTGTTTTATCTGGACGAGCAGGGAAAAGAATTTATCCTCCAATTTGCCAAAGAAAACTGGTGGATGTCAGATTATACTGCCTTTTTCCAATCCAAAAAAGCGACAATGTATATCGAATGTATCGAAGCCGGCGAGATCCTTTTCTCGACGTTGGAAGCAAGAGAAAAATTGGCTTCGGAACTTCACAAAATGGAACATTTTTACAGAGTCAAATTGACCAATGGCTATATTGCCTTACAACAGAGAGTGAAATTACTCCTTTCCAGCACGCCTCAACAGCGCTACGAAGAGTTTTCAAAATTATATCCGGATCTGCTGCAGCGGATTCCTAAAAAACTGATTGCCGAATATCTGGGTGTGAGCCGGGAAACGCTCAGCAGGCTTTACTCAAAATAAATATAAGTGTGATTGCGATCACACTTTTTTTGTGACTTGCCTCCTTCGTTTCGGGCAATGTTTGACTGTACATTTGTCTTATCAATTTAAAAGAAATCATCAATAACAATTAAATTTTTAAGTCATGAAAAAGAAAATCTTAATTATCGTTTCCAACGCCAATTCTATTGGTCCGAATAACAGAAGAACCGGGACATTTTTACCGGAAGTAGCACATCCGTATGCAGAATTTGAGAATGCAGGATTCCAGATTGATTTTGCATCTCTAACCGGAGAAACGCCATATCTAGACGCTTTAAATCTTGCCGACGATCCGGATAATCTGAAATTCTTAACTGGAGACGGCTGGGCAGAGATGCAGAAAGCACCAAAACTGAATGATGTTGATGCCAATATTTACGACGCGGTTTTCGTTCCCGGCGGGCTTGCCCCAATGGTCGATATGCCGGAAAATGCTTTGCTGAAAAAAGTTATTGCAGAAACCTACGAACGTGGTGCAATTGTAGGCGCAGTTTGTCATGGTCCCGTTTCTTTGCTGAATGTAAAATTAAGCAATGGAAAATACCTGATTGATGGCAAAAACATCACTTCATTTAGCACCGAAGAAGAAAATATGTATGCAAAAGCAGATGTTCCTTTTGACCTTCAGACCGCTCTTACGGAGCAGGGTGCAATATTTCACACGACAGAACCTTGGTTGGCAAACAGCATCGCAGACGGCAATCTTGTTACCGGACAAAATCCCGCTTCTGCAAAAGGTGTTGGTGAAAAAATAGTTTCTTTATTAAATTAAAAATGATGAGCAATATCACAAAAGAACCAATCTATATCTTCGCCAAATGGCAGGTGAAAGAATCAGAACTAAATACAGTCCTGGAACTTATTCCTACATTAAAAGAGAAAAGTACAGGTGAAGAAGGTAATCTGTTTTACAAAATCTATCAAAGCAATTCAGAATCCAATACACTGGTTCTGATGGAATGCTACAAGGATGAAGCAAGCATAGAATCACACAAGAATTCTCCTCATTATCAGGAAATCGTGGTGAAGCAGATTGTTCCTTTGCTGGAAAACAGGGAAGTTATTCTGGCTTCCGAACTTAACTTGGATGCCCAAGTATAAAATATAATTTTACAAAAATATATGCTCTTAAGGAAGTAAATTCACCTCTATAACAAAGAAAAACCTTGATTATTCAGTCAGGGTTTTTGTTTTAATATGATTACAATTTGATCAATTAAACCTCTTGTATAATCGGGGTTTTTATCATTGTGAATAAAACTTTTATGCTTGTTCAAATATGACCCTAATCATACTGTAAATATTAAGTTCTAATTATTTTTGACCTGAAAAATTAAAATATGCAAAACTTTCTTATACTATTCTTTAATCTCTGTTTTATATGCCGCTTCGATAGTGAACAAATTTAGTGACCATAATTAGTACAGGACAAAATGCAGTTTATTCAGGATTATAACAGGATAATATTGCAAACAATTTTAAGCGCAGAGAGCAAATGAATATTGAAGAATACATTATAAAATCATCGGGCGGAAAAGTCAAAGAATATAATGCCGGAGATTTTATTTTTACCGAAGGAAGTTTACCCAATTATTTTTATCAGATCATTGAAGGTGAGGTGAAGCTGAATAACTTCAGTGAGGACGGAAAAGAATCCATTCACAGCATAGCAACAAAGGGACAAAGCGTTGGTGAGTTTCTGCTTTTTATCAATAAAAAATACCCTGCCAATGCAGTCGCCATCTCTCATTGTAAAGTATGGCGAATCTCGAAAATTAAATTCCTAAAGATGTTGGAGGACAATCCCGAATTTAAAGTTAATATTATTAAAAACCTGGCCGACTCCCTGTTTTCCAAATTTGTGATGCGCCAGATACTTTCAATAAAAAATCCGGCCACAAAACTCAAAGTTTTAATGGATTATCTCAAGAGTTCGCAGACCGACACCACGGTTTTTTCATTTCAGATCCCGCTTACCAGACAGCAGATGGCAAGTCTAACAGGTTTGCGTGTTGAGACTACCATCCGAACTTTGAAAATAATGGAGAAAGATAATATTGTGAAAATTAAAAACCGCAAGATTTTTTACTGATATTGAAAACTTAATAATAGATTTTTCCATTAATTATTTTTAGCAGCCCTTCTTTTTCAAAGGTTTTTATATTCCTGATCACTGTTTCTACCCTCAGACCGGTCATAGCTGATATTTGCTGTCTGGTGAGCGGTATCTGAAATGAAAACTGGCTTTGTTCCGGGCTGAAGCTTTTGTGATAATCCAACACACCTCTTATTCTAACATTAGCGTACAAAGACGAATTATTTTCCAGCATAATATACTTTTGATACAGTCTTTCTGCCAGAAAATTATTGACATCTCTGCCGATTTTGGGATGATCGTCCAGCATCTGGATGAACTTTTCTTTTGATAGCCTTAGTACTGCCACATCTTCACAGGCAATAGCATTTACGGGAAAGGTATGGTCTATGAACAACAGCATCTCACAGACGCTAAGTCCTGCGCTCAGAATAGCGAAGATGAGTTCCTTCCCCTGTTCGTTATAATGATTGAGTTTTATACTTCCGGAAATGATCTGATAGTAGTTTTTAGGCGTTTCGTACTCACTAAAAATAGTATCCTTTTTTTTAAAATATTCTGTGGTTGCTCCGTAACTTTTCAGAAGCTCTTCTGGTATCAGCATAATTTAAGATTCGTAGTTTTCTGGATCGAATTTATAAACTTAATTGTTATACTACAAAATAATGTGTCAAAAAAACATCTTTCATACATAGAAACAAGCATTAAAATCTATTGATCATCACAAAAACGAATATGATCGTAATCATAAATAAACAGCATCATAATATCTAATTTTGACGGCAGTGTAAAATGATACATTAATTCCTTAAATACGGGGAATAGTAACAAATATAGCGGCAATGACCAAGAAGAAAATTTTAATTTTTGATGATGACGCTCCTACACTGGAGGTTGTCTCCATAATATTTGAAGAAATTGGCTATGCAGTTGAGATTGCAGAAACAGCAGATAATATCATATCAGATGTTAGAAATTTCTTACCGGATTTAATTTTGATGGATATTAATATCCCCCTGATTGGCGGAGTGGAAGCCACCCGGTTATTAAAAAGTCATGAGACTTATCACAAGATTCCTGTGATCTTCGTGACTGCCAAGAATGATGTAGCCGAGATATCATCACAGGCATCTGCGGATGGTTATCTATCCAAGCCTTTTAATCTGGACGAGTTGGAACAGATTGTCGCAAAGCTAACCTGATCATATTTTTCTTTTTTCTTATCAAAAAACCTCGCTTTGGAAGTGGGGTTTTTTGTTCATATGTAATCGACTAAGATCTATGGCATCAGTGAATATCTAAACAAAAAAAAGACTGCCAAAAATGACAGTCTTCGAAAGATAGAATTGTAAAATTTATTTTGCTTTAAAATACACTCTTCTATTTGCTCTGTTTTTCCATTCAGGACATTTTGATGCTGGATCACATTCCGGATATTTCAGGTCAAACTTTCCGTTTCCCTGAGCATCCAATTTTGATGAATTAACTCCGTTGGTAATCAAGAATTGTTTTACGTTATCTGCTCTTCTTTGAGATAATGCCTGATTATAACTTTCACTTCCTCTTGTATCGGTAGCACCAATCACGGTGTAAGTTCCGTTGGATGTATTGATATAACTAACTGCGCTGTTAAGTATCGGTGTGTTACTTGGCAGGATTCTGTCAGAATTCAAATCAAACTCGATTGCGCTGATAGCAGTTTCGTCAGAAGAAACAGGACCGTTGCTTGCATTTGTATTTGTAAGCGGACAGCCATTGTTTTCAACCGGACCAGGAACTGTTACACATTTGTCATTAAGATCGATAACGCCATCCAAATCAACATCTAATGCTACACCAGAACCATCAACTCTTGCACCGGCTGGTGTATCAAGCTGTCTGTCCCAGTCATCACAAACACCATCATTGTCAACATCACCGTTTTTACACAATTTGATATTATCAATTTTAGTTTCTAGCTCATCAATTTTAGTGTAAACTTCGTCTAATGGATCGTGCCACATCAAATTAGGTCTGTTTTTTCCAAGATTAATGGTAAGACCCAATGTTGCATTGAAGAAATTATCTGCTGTATGAGAACTGATTCTGTTCACTGCGCTGTACTGATCTCCGCCTCCGTCGAACTCGTCGTCTCCTGTATAGACATACATCAGTCTTCCTTCGATATCTACTCTGTTACTGATTTTATATTTTAAACCGGCACCAGCCTGTCCGAATAATGAATTAAATTTGAAAGGCTTCTTTTCTGTCATCAGTCTCTGACCCATTTCGTCTTTTTGGTATGCGCGGTAAGCTAATACTCCTGCACCAGCATAACCGTGGATAGCCCATCTGTAATCTGCTTTGCTGTCAACTCTTCTAAGAAGGTTTGAGAAATTGATGTCTCCCAAAAGCGAGATCGCATCGTACTGCGTTCTTGCTCCAACCTGCAATGTAGTGGATGCGTTGGCAGGTGCAGCATCTTTGGTATTGAAATAACCTTGTCTTGTTTCACCACGATCGTATTGTAATTTCAAACCAAATGAATGAGAAAGTGCTTTGTCGATACTGAAATAAGCTGAATAGCCAACTAGCGTGTTTCCACTATTGATAGATTTTAAATCTGCGTTTTGCATAAAAGGGATTCCACCTCCAAAAGATACAGACCAGCTGTTGAATCTTGTAGAATCAGATTTCATGGAAGTAGTTTCGATGGAATTTGTGTTTGTGTTGGTCTGCATTGTCTGCTGCGAAAACATCACTGCCGGGCACGCTAATGCCAACGACAAAATAGTTAATTTTGATTTCATAAAAAAAAATTTTAAATTGTTTTACTTACTAAAAGTACAATTGAAATAACTGTACTTACCCATCCTAAATACTGTGATACTAGAGATGCGCATTCCACTATCCAATTACCATACCAATAATAATAATTGCTTATTATTTTGAATTATTCAAAATTTAATATATTTTAATTTATCAAGTCAATACAGGAAAAATTAAAATTAAATCATAAGTAAATTTGTAAAAACTATTTTCATAAACCATTCTTCATTGCGGATTTTGTTTTTTAATAAATAATAATCAACAACAGTAAAAAAAACTTTACTTTTGAATTAAATAAAATTATTAGTTATGAAATGGTATTTAAAAGTTATGAAACAGTATGCCGACTTTAATGGCAGAGCAAGAAGAACAGAATATTGGATGTTTATATTATTCAATTGCATATTTGCAATTACAGCAATTGTTCTGGATAATATTTTAGGATTAAAGTTTAATTCAAAAGTTCCTTACGGATTTATTTATCTAGTATATGTTTTAATTACTCTGATCCCAGGAATAGCAGTTGCAGTAAGAAGGCTACACGATGTAGATAAAAGTGGATGGTTTTATTTTATTGCATTTATACCATTAATTGGTGGTATCTGGTTACTAATCCTATTTTGTACAGAAGGAACACCTGGAAAAAATGAATATGGTATAAATCCTAAAGAAAATTATAACGAGATCAATGAAATTGGACAAAAAGAAATTTAATCTTTATCATTAAGAATATGCATAAATAAAACCTCTCAAGTTGTTGAGAGGTTTTTATTTTAACATAGTGTGAGAAAAAATGCAGAAGCAAATTACAGTCTATCACTTATTCTTCCTGTATGTAAATGCCTACATATAAGCTTCAATCGGCTCACAAGTACAGATAAGGTTTCTGTCTCCATAAGCTTCATCGATTCTCGCAACCGTTGCAAAGAATTTGTGCGTTCTCACCCATTCCAATGGATAAGCTGCTTTTTCTCTGCCGTAAGGTTTATCCCAGTTGTCAGAAATCACCAATTGTTCGGTGTGAGGTGCATTTTTCAAAACGTTGTTCTCTCTATCTGCTTCACCATTTGCGATCTCATCAATTTCTTTTTTGATGTTAATCAGCGCTTCAGCAAATCTGTCGATCTCGTCTTTATTTTCTGACTCGGTTGGTTCTATCATTAATGTTCCTGCCACAGGGAAACTCACTGTTGGTGCATGGAAACCGTAATCCATTAACCTTTTTGCAATATCAGCCACCTCAATACCTAAAGTTTTGAACTGACGGAAGTCTACGATACATTCGTGCGCTACTCTGCCTTTATCGTTTGCGTAAAGGATTGGGAAATGCTCAGCTAAGATCTCTTTAAGATAATTGGCATTAAGGATCGCATGCTCTGTTGCTTTTTTAAGACCGGAAGTTCCCAGCATTTTGATGTAAGCATAAGAAATATTCAGGATCAGTCCAGAACCGTATGGTGCAGCAGAGATTCCTTCAATTGCTTCTTTCCCACCAATGGAGATATTCGCATTCGTTGGTAAAAATGGAACCAAATGTTCAGCCACACAGATCGGGCCAACGCCAGGTCCACCACCACCGTGAGGAATAGCAAAAGTCTTATGAAGATTCAGGTGGCAAACGTCTGCCCCGATATTACCCGGACTTGTGAATCCAACCTGAGCATTCATATTTGCTCCGTCCATATAGACTTGTCCGCCATGGTCGTGCGTCAGTTTTGTAATTTCCTTGATATTTGCATCAAAGAATCCGTAAGTCGAAGGATAAGTGATCATCACAGCCGATAGATTCTCGGAATGCTGTTCAGTTTTCGCTTTGAAATCTTCAAAATCAATCTCTCCATTTTCAAGATTTTTTACTACAACGATCTTCATTCCCGCCATTGCAGCAGAAGCAGGATTGGTTCCGTGTGCAGATTGAGGAATCAGAACGATATTTCTATGACCTTCGCCTCTGTTTTTATGGTATTCTCTGATGACCATCAGTCCGGCATATTCGCCTTGCGCACCGGAATTGGGTTGTAGAGAAGTTCCTGCGAAGCCAGTAATCTCAGCAAGATCTTTTTCTAATTCTTTGATCATTTCCTGATAACCTCCTGCTTGTTCCGTCGGTACAAACGGATGAACACTTCCCCATTCTCCCCAAGATAACGGGATCATTTGAGTCGCTGCGTTCAGTTTCATTGTACAAGATCCCAGCGAAATCATAGAATGAGTAAGAGACAAATCTTTTCTCTCAAGACGTTTGATATAACGCATCAACTCTGTCTCCGTATGGTATTTGTTGAAAACTTCTTCTTCTAAGATTTTATCTTCTCTCAGTAATTCTGCAGGGATCGAATATTCTTCTTTAAGACTTACTTTGTAACCTTGTTTTCCTTTGAACTGAGCAAAAGCTTCAATTAATTGGTTTAGTTTATCAACTGTCGTCGTTTCATTAATGGAAATACTTACGATGCCTTGGGAGAAATAATTAAGATTAATCTTCTGATCTCTCATTTTCATTCTCAAAGAAGATTTCTCTTCTTCATGCAATCTGAATTTTACAGTATCAAAAACCGGCTCGTCTACAATATCATAGCCTAAAACTTTCAGCGCATCACCTAAAGCATTTGTTTTAAAATGAATCTGATCTGCGATAAAGTTTAATCCTTTAGGTCCATGATAAACAGCGTACATACCAGCCATCACTGCAAGTAAAACTTGAGCTGTACAAATGTTGGAAGTTGCCCTTTCTCTTTTGATGTGCTGCTCTCTGGTTTGAAGGGCCATTCTCAGTGCACGTTTGCCGTACATATCCTGAGAAACCCCAATAATCCTTCCCGGAATATCTCGTTTATAATCTTCTTTACAAGTGAAAAAAGCGGCGTGAGGACCACCGTAACCCATTGGAATTCCAAATCTTTGTGAAGTTCCGACAGCACAATCCGCGCCCATATCAGCCGGCGATTTCAGCTTAACCAAAGCCATCGGGTCACAAGCTACAACAACCTGTAAATCAAATTCTTTATAATAAGTGATGTTTTCTGTATAGTCTAAAACAATTCCGTTTTTCCCCGGATATTGCAACAAAACCCCAAAGTAGGAATCATTAAACTGATGATTGATATGATTACCTACAATCACATCAATACCAAGACCTTCTGCTTTAGTTTTAAGAACAGAAACCGTTTGTGGAAGAACCAAATCCGAGATAAAAAACTTAGTCGAATTAGCTTTTTTCTGATCCTTCGTTCTATTGTTAAAAAACATATGCATTGCTTCTGCTGCAGCTGTAGACTCGTCAAGAAGTGAAGCGTTTGCCAATGGAAATCCTGTCAAATCGGATACAACAGTCTGAAAGTTAAGAAGCGCTTCTAATCTTCCCTGTGCGATCTCTGCCTGGTAAGGCGTGTAAGCCGTGTACCAGCTTGGATTTTCAAGAATATTTCTCTGGATTGGAGAAGGCAGAATAGTATTGTGATATCCGAAACCGATATAGTTGTCGAAATTCAGGTTTTTAGATGCCAATTCTTTGGAATGTAAAAGCATCTCATACTCCGAAAGTGGCTCCGAAATGTCCAGATCTTTCTCCAGCCTGATGGCATCCGGAATGGTTTGTGAGATGAGTTCTTCAATACTCGCTGCTCCTACTTTCTTCAGCATTTCCGCTTTATCAGACTCGTTAAGGCTGATATGGCGATTTACGAATTGTTGTGTATTCATTTATAAAACTTCAAATTAGATTCTTATTAATAAGGTTTGTAAATTTAATCAATTCCAGAAATATTCGTTCTGTGTCAAATTTGATAAAATCTATCGTAGCAATATCTTTCAATATTAAAAATATATTTTTAGTTAATATTTATTATAAATCGAATTGATTTTGTCCGCATATTTTTCGAGAACGATATTTCGTTTAATTTTTAAAGTTGGTGTGATCTCTCCGCTTTGGATTTCAAAATCTGCCGGCATCAGCACAAATTTCTTTATTTTTTCAAAACCAGACAGATTCGTTTGGATCCCGTCTATCAGCTGATGATAAAATTGTTGTACTTTTTCATTTTCCAGAACTTCTTTCCAATTGGTGAAAGTAATTCCCATCGTTTTTATTTTCTCTTCAAGTGTTTCAAAATTCGGGACAATCAAGGCAGAAACAAATGGTTTATCTTCTGCAATCAGCATAATCTGGTTGATGTAGCTGTTGTTGGAAAACATATTCTCAATCGGTTGTGGCGCAATATATTTTCCGTTGGAAGTTTTCATTAAGTCTTTTATTCTATCGGTAATGGTAAGATTTCCTTCATTATCCAAAACACCGGCATCTCCCGTTTTCATCCAGCCATCCTCTGTGAAGATCTTTGCTGTCTCTTCCGGGTTTTCGTAGTAACCTTTCATGATTCCGCTTCCTTTTACAAGAATTTCATCATTCTCCCCGATCTTGATTTGAGAATCGCCTATTAGTTTTCCAGCCGTTCCGTATTTATATTTTGTAAATGGAAAAGCGGTTATCGTCGCTGTTGTTTCCGTCATCCCATAACCGACTGTGATGTGAATTCCCATTGCATCAAAAAACTGCGTAACTTCGACCGAAACAGATGCGCCGCCACAAGGCATAAACCAAAGTCTTCCGCCTAATTTCGTTTTGATTTTATCAAAGACCAAAGCGTTTGCAATCTTATATTTTTGATTTAACAGGAAAGGAACTTTCTGCTGATTTCGTTTTCTTTCCGAAACCTGAGTTCCGGTTTCTATTGCCCAATTGAATATTTTTTTCTTGGTTGGAGAAGCTGTGACAAGCATTTCATTGATGCCTGCATAGATTTTCTGATAAAATCTTGGGACGGAACACATCGTCGTTGGTTTTACTTCCTGTAAAGCATTTGCTATCAATTTCGGATTTTCCAGGAAACTCACTTTCGCACCGAAATATAGGCAAAGCAACGTCCAGCTTCTCTCAAAAACATGACTAAGAGGCAAAAATGCCAAAGAATGCTCTTTCTCGAAATCTTCGAAATCAAAAAATTCTTGGTGTGCATCAAAAGCTTTCTGAAAATTGCCATGCGTCAGCATCACGCCTTTCGGGGTTCCTGATGTTCCTGATGTGTAAATTATTGTAGCAAGATCATCATCACTTCTTTCAACGATCTTAAACTTATCCGATGATTTCTCAATAAAATCTGCTAAAAAGAAAGAACGATCTTTTAAAGCAAAATTCTTTTTCGCTGCAATGATTATCTTTACGGAAGATGTTTTTCTTAACAGCTGATGGCAGATTTCGTATTGATCCTGATCGCCTGTCAGTATAATTTTTGGCTCTGCATGGTTCAGTATATATTCTACCTGATCTGTGCCATTTGTAGAATAAACAGGGACTGTAACTGCACCGACTGCCAGTGCTGCAAGATCCATAATGATCCATTCCGGGGAATTGTCGGCATAGATAGCGATTTTGTCATTTTCTTTGACACCGACTTCTACTAAAGCATTTGCTGTGCGGAAAACCATCTGCTTGAATCTCATCCATGTCAGTTCCTTCCATTCATTATCTTTTTTGAATCCAACAGAGGCTTTCTGTGGAAATCGTTTGGTATTCTTAGTCAGAAATTCCGTAATGTTCATTAATTGGATTTTAAAATGCTTTCAGTATAATTTTTAAGGTGAAAATCTACGCTTTCATCGATAGGAATGAAAGTGTAATTCAAAGTTTCACGGATTTTTTTACTGGTAATTTTTGAGTCGGATTTGATAGTTTCTACGTTTGTTTTGTTCCCTAATTTAAGAATCGGAATGAACCAGCCGAAGATTGCAGAAAAAAACGGGAGAATATCAAGAATCGAATTCGGAATTAATTTTGCCTCTCCTTTGCCAAAATATTTTCGGACTTTATCCGCGATATATTTGTATTTTATATTTTCTGAAGTGAGAATAAAACGTTGACCGAAGATCGATTTTTCCATTAATTCAATCGCAATTTCAGCCACGTCTCTTACATCTACATAAGCGGTAGAACCCGGAAATGTGAAACCGTTTGACATTTCTTTGAAGAGTTTTCCGCTGCTATGATTCCAGTTTCCTGACCCGATAATTAAGCCCGGATTGATGATAACCGTATTCAAGCCTTCTGCCGAAGCTCTCCAGACTTCCATCTCGGAAAGATATTTGGAAATGGCGTAATTTGAATGGTCCAGTTTTTCGTTGAAATCAGAATTCTCATCCATTTCACCCCAATCATTATAACCGTCGAGAACTGCCACAGAACTTACGAACAGGAATTTTTTAACCTTCAAAGGATCGATTGCAAAGAGTAATTTCTCTGTTGCTTCAGAATTGTTTTTGTATAATTCCTTTTCCGCATTCGGATTAAAGCTGACCTTTGCAGCACAATGATAAACTTCATCCACACCATCTAAAGCATCTTCCAATGAAATGAGATCATCAAAATCAACATTAACCCATTCAATCTGATTGAAATAGAAATCCGGCTGATCGGTATAAAAACGATAAGAAGTCCGGACATCTTCCAGATTGCTGGAAATTCGTTTTGTGGCTCTTACCTTATACCCTTTTTTCAAAAGCTTCAAAGCAATCACCCTTCCCAAAATCCCTGTTGCACCGGTTATTAGAATCATTCTTCAATGGATTTTTCAGGTTCGGTTTCAGGCGTTTTTTTGAAAAGCTGAATTAAAAAAATAAAATTGGCGATAGAATATGCGGCGATAACTGCAATAAAATACCAGAAACTTCTGCCCTCCAAAAAGTAATCACCTTTTCCGGAAAGGGAATCTCTGAGAACAAAAAATAAAAGTCCTATCAAAAAAAGATTGATAAGGGCAGAAAAATACAAAATGAACTTATAAATAGTCTCCTGATATTTTCGCATTTAAGATTTTTACAAAGATAATTTAATTCTGTAAAAAATCTCCCATCACAACATTGAAATCTATCAGGAAATTAATGTGTATTTTGTTTCATAAATTCCAGTGTTTTCTCTAACATCAGTTCGTGACCAGATTCTTCATTCAATCCGTGATCTCCTTTATCGATAGGAATTAATTCATTTTTGACATTATTTTCGTCCAGCCTTTTCTTCAGTATTTCAGATTGTGAAAAAGGAACTATTCTGTCTTTATTACCGTGGATGATTAATGTAGGAACAGAACTATCAGTAATATAAGTTATTGGAGAATAGACTTTTAGCAGATCAATTGCATCTTGTTTCTGCTCTTTGATGTCCAGTTCTGTAAAACCGAAAATCATATTATTCCGCATTTTGTAAATTTTAGGAAAGATCAGTTTAAAGATAAAAATCTTAAATCCAGCCGTTTCTGTACGGAAAAGTTTGTTAAGATCCGACGGTCCAAAATAATCTATCACATAATTTACTTTTGCCGAATAGTTTGAGAGATTACTGTTATCAGAGAATTCATTTTCCTTGGAGTAAGCCGCCAGCATCCCGATTTGTGCTCCGGCAGAAGCGCCCCATAATCCAATATTTTTTTCATCAAAATTATATTGATCAGAATTGGCGCGAATCCATCTCACGGCTTCTTTGCAATCTTCGACAGGTGCTGGGAAATGTGTATTTTCGTTCAGCAAAGTATAGTTGATACTCGCTACAGCATAACCGTTTTGGACTAATTTCAGAATGAAATCATTCATATAATATTTTTCCGGAAAAGATTTTTTACCACCTATCCAACCGCCGCCGTGGACAAAAATTACAACGGGAAATTTCTTTTCGGATTTTTGAGGAAGATAAACATCAAGCTTCTGGCGGGCTGTGTCTTTGGTTTTATAAGTGATGTCTTTTATCATCAAAACCTCCGAAATATTTTCCTGAGATTTGAAAAACGTCAAACACAGAATCAGAATAATTGATAACTTCCATTTCATAAAAATAAATTTTAATTGAGATCCGTTAGTACAAGGCTTATACCATTATCAAATCTGAATTAATATGTAATTATTTATGATAAAAGAAAATCTTTGACAGCTGCATTGAAGTCAACAGGATTATTGGCCTGAACCCAATGTTCTGCATTTTTTATTTTGATAATATTAGAGTTTGGAAATTGCTGTTTGATGAGAAGTGCGTCCTGTGGCAGAATGTAATTAGAATTGGCTCCGGCAATAAACAAAGTCGGTCCATTAAAAACGCCAAATCTGATTGCATTAGACACAAACTCCGTATATTTTTCCGCCAAAGTATTGAGATTGAATCTCCAAGCTAACTTTTTATCATCAGTCCAATAAAGATTCTTCATCAAGAACTGAATTACAAACTTCTCATGAATATACTCCCCTAAGATTTTTTCTACATCTTGTCTGGAAGCTACTGTTGAAAAATCCACAGTCTGCAAAGCTTTTATAATGCCCTGGTGATGTGGCGGATAAGCTTTTGGAGAGATGTCGGCAACGATTAATTTATTTAATTTATCCGGGAAATTGATGGCGAACTGCATCACAGCTTTTCCACCTAGTGAATGTCCGAGCAGATTGGCTTTTTCGATTTTATGAAATTCCATATAATTAAGAATGTCATTTGCCAGATCATCGTGCGTCATAGAATCTGAATGGAAACTTCGACCGTGATTTCTGAGATCCAGAAGATGCGTCGGCATCAATTCTCCAAATTCTTTCCCGAAACTTCCCCAATTATCCAGCATTCCGAATAATCCGTGGAAAACCAGAAGCGGCGTTTCTGTTCTCTCTTCTCCGTATATTTTTGAGTGTAAAATCTCCATTAATTCTTATTAAAACTGATTAAAATAAATGATTTTAAACTTTAAATAACTAATATTCAAAGCATTAAAAATCACCAATTTGTTTTTGAAATTTACGATAAATATTTGAAAATTCAATTGGCCTAAGCTATAAAAACAGATTTCTAAAAACGGTTTATGTGATATTAAATTCAAAATGAGTACAAATACCTATAAGAAGGTGTACTTCTCTTTATTGTACTGGTTTTCAGTTCAAAATACCTTTGTCGTACAAAACAACTAAAACTTATTACAATGAAAAAACTATTCTTTTATCTGTTAGCAGGTCTTTTTATGACCACAGTTTTAATTTCTTGTCACAGAGATGACGATGAAAACACAACCGAAAATTCTACCGGAGGATCTGCAACTTTGACGGCCGAACATTATGGATTTGATGGTGGCAATGCCGGAAAATTCAGTTCTACGAAAGCAGGAATCGTAAAAACATCAGCTGCAGGAATGACAATTCTTACAATCTCTGCAATTCGGGATGGCGGAAACGAATCTATTAATATGGTTTTGTATGGCGACGTAACTGCCCCAAAAACTTACACTTTAGGAAGTGGTTCTCAAAACGGAATTATCATGAGAAAAGATTATCAGAATGTGACAGATATGGCAAAATCTTACAGCACCGATAACAACGGAACATCTATGACCGGCGGCGGAGAAGTGAAAATAACCTCGATCAGCGGAAATAAAATAGAAGGAACTTTTACAGCCATTTGCTACAACAACGCGAGAAGCGAAGCTTACGCAGAGCAAGGAAAATTCAGTGGAACGATTAATTAATTGACATTAAAAAACTTAGATCATGAAACCACTTTATAAAACCATTTTTGCCACCCTTTGTATTTTCTTTAGTTTAACAGCAAAAGCTCAGAGACTTGATATTCTGGGAGGTGTAAATTTAACAGGAATAAAATATAAAACAGCCCAGCCAAAAATCGATGAATCCGGCAATGTTGGCCTTCACGTTGGTTTGGCTGTTTTTGTTCCTTTCAGCGCCTCAAAATTTAAAAAAGACGATGAGGCTGAAGGTTATGGATTGATTCCCACTTTGCAATATGTCAAAAAAGGAAGTTCCAACAACAGCGTTATCAACAATTCTGCAGCGGATATCAAATTGGGATTTTTACAACTCAATCTTCCTCTTGCATACACAGCAAACAATATTGATATCGGTGTTGGTCCTTATGTAGCTTATGCAGTATCCGGCAATAAAAAATACAGAGTTGGAAATGGCGCAAAGGAGAAAATCGATTTTGATAATGAACTTGGCAGAATGGATTATGGCGTTGGGATACAGTTTACTGCATATATGTTCAAATTTCAGTATGACCTAGGATTAGCAAATCTTGCAAAAGGAAATGGTGATAAAGCCAATACACGCAGCATCAGTATAAGCCTCAACATTCCGTTGGTTCAATAAAAATATTTTAATGACATTAAAACTGCTTTCCCTTTTTTCAACTCTGATTTGTTGTGACAGCAATCTGCAATTTGTAAGAATTTAAAAATCATTTATTATGAAAATAATATTACTTAAAAAAGCTTCAATTTATACCGCTTTGCTTTTATCATCTTTTGTTTTCGGGCAAAAAAGTGGCGATCTTGATCTTACTTTCAACACAGGAACCAGCGCAGACAATGTTGTCTCTGATGTTGTGAGACAAAACGACGGAAAATATGTTTTGTCCGGACAGTTCTCTATTTTCAATTCGAATTCTAACGCCGCAAAATTTGTAAGATTGAATTACAACGGAAGCATCAGCGCAACTGCCCAGAATATTCCGACTGATAAATCTTATTACATCACAGCTATCCAACCGGATCAAAAAATATTTTTGGCAACTTATGGTTTATTTCAAAGATTCAATACTGATTTTTCAGTGGACAACAGCTTTTCGCTCAGTCAGTTTACGAGTGTTCCGTCAGCTAATAAAATTGTACCATTAAGTAACGGGAAAATCCTGGTTGGATTGATTACAAACGGTTATTTCACAAAAGGACTTTTGAGGCTTAATTCCGATGGTTCTACGGATGCATCTTTCAATGCGGGAACTTCTGCTAATGACGGCGTTTACCAAATTGTTGTGCAGCCGGACGGAAAAATACTGATCGCCGGATACTTCACCAAATACAACGGAACAGACCGTTACCGTTTCGCAAGATTAAATGCTGATGGAAGTCTGGATCTCACTTTCAAAACTAGTTTACCAAATGGAACTAACATTAATGCGATTGCAGTTCAGCCGGACGGAAAGATTTTAATTGGAGGAAATTTCAAAACTTATAATAGTCTTGAGAGAGATTGTATTGCAAGGCTAAATATTGACGGAACTCTGGATTCTACTTTTTTGACACCTTACTGGACTTCATTTATTGGCAGAATTAATTCAATTGTTGTTGCAAATGACGGTAAAATCTATGTCGGCGGCATCAATATTCCTCAGAATTTCTGCAGGCTGAATGCCAACGGAAGCCGCGATACTACTTTCACATCTTTAGGCGCAAATGGCGAAGTTTCAGCGATGATTAAAGATCCGGATGGCAAGATTGTGATTGCAGGGAATTTTGCGACATTCAACCAGCCAAATGGCATTAATCAGTATGGAATTGTAAGGATTTATGGAGACAGCGTTTTGGGAACTTCAGAGATTCAATCGCAGAACAAAATCCAGATTTACCCGAATCCGGCAAAAGATATTCTGACAATTAAAACCGAAAATAATCAGAAACTTTCTACGGCAGATTTATATTCATCAAATGGTATTTTCATTAAACAAATTGAATTCAAATCTAATTCTGAGATCAATGTAAGTCAGCTTCCAAAAGGTGTTTATATCCTGAAAATCAAATCAGAAAATTTTTATTCTTCAACAAAATTTATCAAAAATTAATAACCATGAAAACTTTTTTTACCATCTTAATTATAACTATTAATTCTGTCTTTGCAAATGCTCAGGATTACAAAGCAAAACTGACTTCTCTGATGAAAAATTCGGAAACCGATTTTGTTAATATCATTGGAAATACAAGTACGTTCAAAGGAAAAGACGGTTATCAAGTCTATGATTCAAAGCTGAAAATGGGTGTCGGAAAAGAATTCATTTCAAAAAAAGACACGGAGAAAGCAGCCGTTTATACCTTGTATTCTGAATATAAAGATGCAAAAGAATTGGAAAAAGCAGTTAACGAATTTGTTAATTCCTATTTCCCGGCTTCCAAATATGATATCGAAGTGGAAAAAGATGATTTATTTGGAACCTATTTTATGGAAGTATTTGAAAAAAAAGCAGCTATGCCCTTTCTTGAAATTTCCCTGGACCTTGAAAAAGATTTTTTCACAAGTTATACCATTACACTTTACAGCAAATCTGCTCAGTATTAATTTAAAAGTAAAAACAACACCATTTCTATGAAAAATACATTATTAATTTTTTCATTTTTATCAGCATTTTTCATCAATGCTCAGAAATTGGAATTCAGAGTTCTTTACGATAAAGATTCACTTTTGGTAAAGTACAAAGGTGATGTTGTCGATGGAAAAGCCAACGGAAATGGTGAAGCATATGATGCCGGCGACAAAAAAAGAAAGATCTATGAAGGAAGCTGGAAAAACAATCAGTTTGATGGAAAAGGAAAGATCTTTAATTACTCAACCTTAGTTTACGAAGGCGATCTGAAATCCGGAAAGCCAGATGGTTTTGGAAAATGGTATTACCGCGAAAAAGACGGAAGAGATTACTACGAAGGCGAATGGAAAAACGGAAAGAAAAATGGGAAAGGAAAACTTCAAAATGACAAAGGCTACGCAACTGCCGATTGCAATTATTACATCGGAGATTGGGTGGATGATGAGCGACATGGCAAAGGAAAATACAGCTATAATTCGGATTTATATGAAGGTGATTGGGTTCACGACAAAAGATCTGGAAAAGGAAAATACCAGTGGTTTTTTGAAAATCAATCATATGAAGGCGATTGGAAAGACAATATGAAAGAAGGTTTCGGCATCTTAACGTTTTCCAGCGGAACAATATATGAAGGTCGGTTTTTCAACAATGATATGTCAGGAAAAGGACAATACAAATACAAAGACGGTAGTCTTTTCGACGGAAATTTCCTGAAAGACAAACGTGAAGGATTTGGAATCATGAAATTTGTCGGCGGAGATATCTACGAAGGCTACTGGAGCAATGATCTGCGCACCGGAAACGGAAAATACACCTGGAAAGAAGGCGATTATTATGAAGGTGGATTTTTAGAAAATAAGCTGTCCGGAAAAGGGAAATTCATTGGTGCTAATGGAAATATTTATCAAGGTGATTGGCTAAACGATCAGAGAGACGGAAAAGGAACATTCACTTATAAAAATGGAGATATCTATGCCGGAGATTTTGCTTCAGGGAAATTTAATGGAATCGGTACTTTAAATTACGCCGACGGAAGAATAGAAAGCGGCTATTGGCAATACGGAAATTTCGTAAGAGCAATAAATCCAATTGGAACAAAAAAATATAAGAACGGCGAATATTCCGGCGAAATGCTGAACGGATATCCTGAAGGAAAAGGAAAACTTGTTTTTACAGACGGCAGGATCTATGAAGGTGATTTTGCAGATAAAACCATCAATGGCTATGGAAAAATGACCTTTCCACAAGGGACGGTTTCAGAAGGATACTGGAAAAACGGTCATATGTATCAGGGCAAACAAACCAATCCAGCAGGGAATTATTATTCTGGGAAATTTGCGGACGACAAATTCCAGGATGAAAAAGGTGTTTATCACTGGAAAGACGGAACTTATCTGGAAGCCTCTTTCTCTGGCGGAAAACAAATCAGAAGTGAGGGCAAATTCACTTATTTCACTGGATGTTATGGAACGGGTATTTTTGAAAATTATAAACCTGTCGGCGAGCTAAAAAAGCATGGCAATTGCTCTTTGAATTTTGAAATGAATTAATTTATACATTTGTGTAAAACCAAAACTGTGAAAATCAAAAGCTTTATCTCCGTATTAACTCTTTTCGCCATCGTTATTGCTAAATCTCAAACCATTCAGGAGCTGACAGAAAAATTAGCGAAAAGTAAAACTTTAAAAGAATCTTCCAAAATAGAATCTGATATTGGAAGAATGTATTTTGGTGAAGGTGATTTTGTGACTGCGCAGAAATATTTTTTCGCATCGTTGAAAAAAGCAGAAAAACTAAGGAATAATCCATTAATTGCCAGTGCCTGTAATAATATTGCTGCAACTTATATGGAAACAGAAAATTATTCGATTGCAGAGCAATATGCCAAAAAATCTATCCTGATCAATACGAAATTAAATGATCACAAAGGTCTTGCAGACTCTTATAATTCTCTGGCCAATGTATATTATATGCTTGAAAAGGATGATCTCAGTATGTATTATTTCTCCAAATCCCTCGAGCAGAGAGAGATTGTTAAAGATTCTGCGGGTTTATTCGCCGGATACAAAAATCTGGGAGCCAATCTTTATGAAATCGGTAAGACTGATGAAGCCATAAAAAACATAGAAAAAAGCCTGCGATATATATCAAAGAAAACTGATACTTCAAAATGGATTGGCTCATACCTTACTTTGTCCCAAGCCAATCTGTATAGTGGAAAACTCACCGAAGCAAAATCTTACCTGGATCTCTGCTATCAATACATCAAAAATTATAAAGACAGAAGCAAGGCAGAAGATTATTATTTCACTTTGTCTCAATATTATGAAAAAAAAGGAGATACAAATGAGGCTTTTGAAAATTTCAAGTTGTATGCAAAATTTCGTGACAGCGTTGTAAATACGAAGAAAAATGTACAACTCTCGGAACTGAATGTAAAATATGAAACCGAGAAGAAACAAAACCTGATCAATCAGCAGGAATTCGAAATCAAACAAAAAAATAACTGGCTGATTTTTGGCGGAATTTTGTCTTTCATTTTATTAGTAGTTTTGTTTTTCATATATAAAAATTACCAGCACAAGCAGGACAAAAAACTTCAGAAGGAGATTTTCCGTCAGCAGGAACTGGAGACAAAAGCTCTTTTTGAAGGTGAACAAAATGAGAGAATCAGAATTGCAAGAGACCTTCACGACAGCGTTGGACAAATGCTTTCTTTAATCAAAATGAATCTTTCTTCGCAGGAACAAAATCAGGAAACAGAAAATATTCAGAGTTTAGTTGATAAAACAATTTCGGAAGTCAGAAACATTTCTCACAATCTGATTCCGGAAGAACTGAATTTCGGAATCTTTCCGGCTTTGGAAAATCTTGCTGATAAGGTAAATGCTTCCTCAACAACGAAAATGGAACTTCATATTCCGGAAGAAATCAAAGAAATAAAATTCCAAAAGCAAAACGAACTTTCCATCTACAGAATCGTGCAGGAAGTTGTCAATAATATGATAAAACACGCCGACGCAAGCTCTATCAATTTATCAATCAAAAAATTAGAGAAAAGTCTCATCATTAATATCAAAGACAACGGAAAAGGAATGAATCAAGACGAAATCTCAAAGTCCAGAGGAATTGGCTGGAAGAACATCAACGCAAGAGTTCATATGATGGATGGGAAAATCAAAATTAATTCAGAAAAATTAGCCGGAACACAAATCGAAATCACATTACCCCAAAATGGATAATCAGGAAAAAATCAACATACTTCTCGCCGACGATCACCAAATGATGATCGATGGAATCAAGAATCTCTTATCCAAAGAAACCAACTGCAACATCGTGGACGAAGCCAATAACGGACAAGTGGCCTATGAGAAAATAGCAGCAAATCCTGAGAACTTTGATTTGATTTTGACTGATATCAGTATGCCATTACTGAGCGGAACAGAACTTTGCAAAATGGTAAAAAGTGAATTTCCGCACATTCAGATTTTGATTTTATCGATGTATAATAATTCGACTGCGGTAAAGGAAGCGGTTCTCGCTGAAGCCGACGGGTATATCCTGAAAAATGCCGGAAAGGATGAACTTCTGAAAGCAATCCACAGAATTTCAAACGGTGGAACTTATTTTTCTCAGGACATTATTCCGTTGATTTATAATCAATATCATAAGGAGAAAATCCAGAATGATCAGCTGTCATTATTAACGACACGAGAACGCGAAATTCTTGCCTTAATTGTTAAAGAAATGACCAGCGAAGAAATTGCGGAAACACTCTTCATCAGCAAAAAAACGGTTGATAATCACCGCCAGCATATCTTGGAAAAAACCGGCTGCAAGAGTACAGTCGGATTGGTTAAATTTGCGATAAGGTTGGGATTGGAGTGATTAATTTTACCACTTTGCCAACCGCTTCAAATAAACCTGGACTGTATTTTCCAAACCAAGATAAAGTGCTTCTGAGATCAATGCGTGACCTATGGAAACCTCCAGGAGATTCGGGATATTGTCTGAAAAATATTTCAGATTATCAAGACTAAGATCGTGTCCGGCATTGATTCCCAAACCAAACTTTCCAGCTTCTACGGCTGTTTCAACATATGATCTAATCGCTTCCTCCTTATTCTTAAGATAATTTGTGGCGTAGGCTTCGGTATAAAGTTCGATTCTGTCCGTTCCAGTTTCGGCGGCAAATTTCACCATTTCTGGATTCGGATCCAGAAAAATTGAAGTTCTGATACCTGCGTTTTTGAATTCAGAAATAACCGATTTTAAGAAATCAAGATTTTTTTCGCAATCCCAGCCGGCGTTGGAAGTTATCGCATTATCTGCGTCGGGAACCAATGTCACTTGTTCAGGTTTTACTTCCAGAACCATATCAATAAAAGGTCTGTGAGGATTTCCTTCGATATTAAATTCTGTTTTCACCAGAGGTTTCAGGTCGTAAACATCTTTTTTTGTGATATGTCTCTCGTCCGGTCTTGGATGGATTGTAATCCCCTGAGCACCAAATATTTCCAGATCCTTAGCAACTTGAGTAACGCTTGGAACATCGCCTCCTCTTGCATTTCTGAGTGTTGCGATTTTATTGATATTGACACTTAACTTTGTCATAACTTTTTATAATTGATGAATAATGGTTGATAAAAACTGCTTCCTGATGCCTGACCTACGCTTTCTGAACAATTTCAAGTTCAAATTCCTTAGCCGCAGACAACAGATGATCAAAAATATCAGACTGGATATTCTCGTATTTTTCAGTATCAGCTTCTGTTGCAAAACAGTATATTTCCAATGGCAGACCTTCCGGCATACTTTGCAATTGCCTTACTAAAATGATTTCTTTTTGATCGATCTGATCATTATTGTTAAGATAATTCTGAACATATTTTCGGAAAACGCCAATGTTTGTCAGTTGAGTTCCGTTGATGATTTCGTCTGGGTTTTCAATTGAATTTTTCTCATCCGATATTTCCTTTTCTTTTAGATTAAGATAGGTTTTGATGAGATTAATTTTCTTCAGACGCTCCATCAGATCTTCGTTTACGAACTTCAGAGATTTCATATTAAACATAATGGATTTTTTGATTCGCCGAGTGTTTTCATCCGAAATAACCTGATAATTTTTGATTTCTGTTGTCAGCAAATCATAAGTAGGAATTGTAGAAATGGTTTTATCAAAATTCTTGATTTTAGTTGTCAAAAGGTCTATGCCTTCTATATTTCCTTCAATATTGTATTTCGGAATTGCGACCCAGTCTCCGGGTTTCAGATTCTTGGAAGTTGCGACGTGAATTCCGGTTACGAAACCTAAAATGGTATCACGGAAAATCAAAACAATAACGGCTGTAATAGCTCCCAAACTCCCTAAAACTGTGCTGCTGGCAATCCCGAAAATCACACAGATTGCAATCACACTGAAGATAAATGTTCCAAAAATCTTTACCGTCTGCGAAATGGAATTGATGGCTAAAATCTTATAATAATCTTTCTTGATCTCATAATAGGTCTGCAAAACGCGGATGAATCGGAAAGCCATATTGGCAATGGTCAAAACAATCAGGAAATCAACCAGTCTTTCCAAAAAAGTAAAGCTTTTCGGATGCCTGTAAAAGATCGAAAACAAAGCATAATTTCCAAAACCAAGAGCCAGAATATTAGCAACAGAACTGGTAACTCTTGCTTTATAAATGGACTTCATCACAGGATATTTTTCCTTATCAAAGAAAAACCTGAAGACAAGATTGATCAGACTTTTTAAGATAAAAGCAAGAAATACAATCAGGAAAATAAAAAACACGAACTTAAAAAAAATCTGACCGGACAACACCAAATCGTCAGGCAGAAAATCTCTGCAAAAGAAATGGATCTCATCACTGATCTTCTGAAGAAAATCTTTATAATCTATTAGTTCGTCTTTCATTAATATAAAACATTTTGACAAATTTAAGGATAATAAATTTTCTGCTTCCCTTTGAAAATTGTATTTTTAATAAAATTATAAAATTGGATTCGACATTCATTAATATTATTGCCTTAGCACTACTTTTTGTAGGACTTTTAGGAACTGTGCTGCCCGTTTTACCTGGGTTGCTACTCAGCATTTGCGGACTTCTGATCTTTAAATTCGGAACAGAAAACGAAATGCCGATGATCTACGTCTGGATTTTTGCTTTGCTGACAATCATTTCAACGGTGATAAATTATGTTATCCCCGCAAGAACCAACAAAAAATATGGCGGAACGCGCTACGGAAGTATTGGATCTTTTGTCGGAACTTTGTTAGGATTATTTTTCATTCCGGTTCCATTTGGTTTTTTAATCGGAATGCTGGCCGGCGTTTTCGTTGGCGAATTATTGCACGATATTAATGACAGAAAAAAAGCCTTCAATTCTATGAAAGGTGCTTTTATCGGATTCGTTTATGGAACAGGTTTTAACCTGATGGTTGGACTGGCAATGTTTTTGGTAGTTGGTTATTATATTTTCTTTTAAAATTAACAATGATGAATATTAAAGCCATTTTCTGCGTTCCTCTTTTCTTTTTGATGAGTAACTGCAAAACACAAACTTCAAAAACTGAAACCTCTGTTGTAACCAATAATACCATTACTATTGGCTTAGAAAAACAGGCAAAAATTCCTAATTCAAAAGTTAGTATTCAGTTCAAAGAAGTTGTCGAAGACAGCCGTTGTCCTGTGAATGTAACTTGTGTCTGGGAAGGAATTGCAATTGTAAATGTTGAAGGAATTTCAGGAACTGAGAAAACTAATTTTCAGGTTGGAACAAGGGATTTTACTCCAAAGAATGTCATGAAATCTTTTAGCTTTTCAGGGTATAGATTTACATTGACAGAACTAAAGCCACAACCTGGAGCAAAACCAGAAGAAGCAACTGTAACTTTCAAATATGAAAAAGAAAATTAATTTCACTAAAAAATCTCCAACGCTCAAACACAAATTATCCCCAAATAATCGGATCTTTCCCTTTTTCCAATAGGTAATTGTTGATTTTAGAAAACGGATGACTTCCGAAAAATCCTCTGTAAACAGAAAAAGGTGACGGATGTGCAGATTGGATGATGAAATGTTTAGTCTCATCTATCAATGAGGCTTTTTTTTGTGCAAAAGCGCCCCAAAGTACGAAGACCACATTCTGTTTCTGATCGGAAATCTGCTTGATAATAAAATCCGTAAAAGTCTCCCAGCCGATATTTTTGTGAGAATTTGGTTCGTGTGCCTGGACGGTCAAAGTTGCATTCAGAAGGAGAACACCTTGTTTTGCCCAATCCTGCAGATCTTTGCTCTTTCTGTCGATGCCGATATCATCTTTCAGTTCGATGAAAATATTTTTGAGAGATGGCGGCGCTGTTACACTTTCTGAAACCGAGAAGCAAAGTCCGTTTGCCTGACCATCATTATGATATGGATCCTGTCCTATTATCACGACTTTTACATCGTCAAAATCCGTCAATTCCAGCGCCCGAAAAATCTCTTTTTTTGGAGGAAAACATTTGGTTGTATTATATTGAACTTTGACCTTTTCCCAAAGATCTTTAAAATAGTCACTTTCTTTAATCGGTTTCAAAACATCGGTCCAGGTCATAACGAGATTTTTTGTAAAATTAAATGTTGAAATCTATTCATGCAAATCTGCTGACATTTTAAGCAATTAAAGTTAATTATTCACAAATATCGTTTGGCTTAATTTTATATGTAATAAATTCGCGGAAAATATACATTTTTCCCATCAATTTTAGAATGAAAACCTGGCTTACTTTTATCTTTTCAATATTTTTTATGATCAATTCGTCAGCACAAAATACAATTATTGTAGGAACTTATACGAACAGTGATAAGTGTAATAGCGGTGGCATTTATATTTTTGACTTTGATGAAAATACTTACAAATACAATCTCAAATTCCATACGGAAAATATCAGCAACCCAAGTTTTGTAAGCCTTAGTCCGGATAAAAAACACCTTTTTTCAGTTAATGAAAATGGTGACAACAGTGCAATCACTTCTTTTTCCATTGATGAAGAAAGTGGCAGACTGATCAAAAAAGACGAAAGAAAAACACAGGGTGAGGATCCTGCTTTCCTGATCTCAGACGACCAAAATGTAATCACAGCCAACTATTCCGGCGGAAGCATCAATGTTTTTAAACGTTATGTGGGTGGAAAATTATCCGATGTTTTTCAGAATATCAAATTCGAAGGTGTTGGCATAGATCCGAAACGTCAGGAAAAATCGCACATTCATCAGGTTCAGTTTTCCCAGGATCATCAATATGTTTTGGCTACCGATTTGGGATTAGACAAAATCTACGTTTTCAAATATCATAAAACAGGTGAAGTAGTCTTAGAAAAAGTTGGAGAATATGATGCAAAAAAAGGATCAGGACCACGACATATCGCTTTTGACAAGACAGGAAAATTAATCTATCTCGTTCAGGAACTCAGTGGCGATATTTCGGTTTTGAGTTTTAATGACGGTAAAATTGAATTAATTCAGGAAGAAACGTTGTTGTCCAGAAAAGTGAGATTCCACTTCCGTGCAGCGGATATTCATCTTTCTAATAATGAGAAATTTGTTTATGTAACCAATCGAGACGATGCGGATGACATCACAGTTTTCAAACGTAGAAAAGACGGAACTGTAAAGAAAATCCAACAGATAAAAACAAAAGGCAGGAATCCGAGAAACTTCACAATCAGTCCGAATAATAAGTTGGTTTTGATCGCTAATCAGGATACCAACCGGATTAATATTTTCACGAGAGATCTTAAAAACGGATTGCTCACTGCTACCGGAAAATCCATTCCTGTCTGCAGTCCTGTAAATGTTATTTTTTATGAAAAAGGTAAATAATTTACGTCAAAAACAATATTTAAAACAAAAAACAGTTATTAAAAGTTAATGCTTGATGAAATCGATGCTTGATAAAAAAATTATTCTCTCCTTTTTCCTGATTTTTACAACCAGTTTGCTTTTTTCGCAGACTGTAAAAGAAAACGAAATAGAAAACGTCGTTATAAAAGGCGTCAAAAAATACAAAAACAAAAGGGAAAATCCCGCCTACGCCATTATGCGCGAGGTTTGGAAAAGAAAAAATCCAATGGACTTCTTCTTCACAAAGATTACAAATATAAAACTTACGAGAAAATAGATTTCCGACTGGATAATATCGACAGTTCCTTTACCAAAAAGAGAGCTTTTAGGGGAATGGATTCTATTATTTTCAAATACAACGATTCTTCCGAAATACCAGGTAAAGCTGTTTTGCCCGTTTTTATTACGGAAAGCATCTTCGAAACTTATGGAAAAAACGATCCGAAGAAAGAACGAAAAGATCTTTTGGCAACACGACTTTCCGGGCTCAAGAATAATCAGATTGTTTCCAAGACGATCCAGAATATGTACAAGGACATTAATATTTATGATAACACCATCAACTATCTGAATATTGGTTTCGTAAGTCCGGTTTCTACAGATGGCTTCGGCGTTTTCGATTATAACATTACGGATACGATTGAGATTAATACTGTCCGCAGTTACGAGATTCGATTCACACCAAAAAATCCTGAAGCTTTAGCGCTTAAAGGAAAGCTCTATATCTCCATGGACAAATATAATGTGATGAAAGTAGAGATGCAGACCAACAAAAAGATCAATATCAATTTCGTGAGAAACATTTCTACAGATCTGGAATTTGATAATCCGGATGATTCTACCTTTATCCCGACCAGGAATGAAACGACAATAAGCCTTGTAACGAATGACAGAGATAAAGCAAAATCTATCATAGCAAGGCGGGTTGCCAACTATTCTGATTATGAATTTGATAAAGGAATCAGTGACGAATTTTTAAATAAAATCGTCATTCCTGAAGACGAAATGGTGGCCAAGGACGAAAGTTACTGGCAAAATAACAGGACAGAAGTTCTTACCGAAAGTGATCAGAACATCTATAAAATGTACGATGAATTAGCCGAAAATCCAAAGTACAAGAAGATAGTAAAAATTGTTGAAATTGGTAATTCGGGCTATTTCCATGTAGGCGGCGGTATAGATATCGGAAATATTTTCCAGTCTTTTGGTTATAATGATATTGAAGGTGTAAGATTAAGAACAGGTTTCAGAACTTATCATGGTAAAAATGATATGTGGAGAATCCAGGCTTATACGGCTTATGGTTTCAAAGATGAAAAATGGAAATACGGTGGTGAAGCAAAATATATGTTCAACAAGACCAATCGATTTATGGTTGGAGCTGGCTATAGAAAAGATGTTCTTCAGCTTGGTGTTCAGTTGACTACTGATGAGGGAATTATGACCAGATCTTTCGCTTCTTCTTCAGTTCTTAACAGCGGTTCGACAACTTCGATGAGTTCGGTAAATCAAACCAATGTTTTTACAAGCATCGAGCCTTGGAAAAATTTCCAGGTAAGATTGGACGCTACCACTCAAAATATAAAATCAGCTGATTCAAACTTATTCAATATCAATTATTACAGACAAGGTGTTTTAAGAAATGATCTGAATGACACAAGATTCACCACAACATTGATATTCAGACCCGGAATCAAATTCTCTACTTATGGTGTAGATCGTTACGAGATGACAGCATTGGCTACCAATCCTTCAATTATCTTGAAGTACACCAAAGGTATGGGCGGTGTTTTCAATTCTGATTTTAATTACAACAAACTGCAATTCTATTATTATCAGCCATTCATTTTGGGCAATTGGGGACGTTTGTTTACCAATGTAGAAGTTGGTAAGAACTTTGACTCTCTCCCACTCGCTTTGCAGAATGTTTTGCCGGCCAACCAATCGTACGGTTTGGTGCGAGGTGTTTTTTCTTTGATGAATTACTATGAATTCACAGCAGATTCCTATGCTGTTATGTTTTTGGAACATCATTTTAATGGGAAAATTTTGTCACAAATTCCTTTAATTAAAAAACTAAAACTCCGTGAAGTCGCCTTTTTCCGGTCAGGTATTGGAAGTCTTAGACAAGGTACAATCAATATGAATGCAGGAAATATCAATCTAAGCGCTCCGGAAAAACCATATTACGAATATGGTTTCGGAATTGAGAATATCGGCTGGGGAAATTTCAGGTTGTTAAGATTGGATTTTAACTGGAGAGGAAATTACCTGAACCACAATACCAATTCTGATTCTGAAGTTAGAAAATTCGGGGTTCAGTTTGGTTTCCAGATGAATTTTTAGGAAATTTGTTGAAAGTCAGTTTAGTTTAAATCTCTGACAAAAATTTCTAAAATCGGTCTGATGAGAATTAAAAAAATAACCTTTCTTCTAAGTATTTTAATATTTGTAAACCTTTTTGCGCAAAGGGAATTTGTATTTTTTGGCTCATACAACTGGGACAAAAATTCAGAAGGCGTCTATGTTTATGAATTTAATACAGAAACCGGGAAACTTACCAAAGTTGCTTCATCCAAAGATGTTATAAACCCTGGCTACATAACAGTTTCTGACGACGGAAAATATGTTTATGCTTCGTCTGATGCCAAAACTCCGAATGACGGAAGTGTAAGTGCTTTCGCTTTTGATGCTGATAAAAAATCCTTGACTTTCCTCAATCAACAGAAAACAGGGGGCGAAAATCCAGTGTATGTGAATGTTGACAAAATTGGAAAATGGTTGATCAATGTAACTTATAATATTCCGACGATTTCCGTTTTTCCGGTTTTGGAAAATGGTAAAATCGATTCTATTGCACAGCATTTTACATTTACAGAAGGCAGCGGTGTCAATCCAAAAAGGCAGGAGAAGGCGCATACACATTCTGTAGTTTTTTCGCCGGATTTCAAAACTGTTTTGGTTGCCGATTTGGGAGCGGACAAAATCAGACAATATAATTTTGATGAAACTCTGAAAAAGCCACTTATTGAAACTGAAAAATCTATCGATACAAAACCTGGAAGCGGACCACGACATATCACTTTCAGCAAAGATGGAAAATTAGCTTATTCGATTGAAGAATTGGCAGGGATGATTTCGGTTTACGATTTTTCTGAAAACAAGTTGAAAGAAATCCAGAGAATTGCGACACACTCAAGCAAAATAAAAGAAGGTTTTGAAAGCTCTGATGTTCATATTTCACCAGATGGAAAATTTCTGTACGCAAGCAACAGAGGGCAAGAAAATAACATCGCCATTTTTAAAATTAAAGAAGATGGAACTTTGGAATCTATCGGCTATCAATCTGTAAAGGGGAAACATCCGAGAACTTTTGCGATAGATGAAACCGGAAAATTCATAATTGTCACCAATGTTATTTCGCAAAATGTAACCGTTTTCAAAAGAAATTTGGAAACAGGAATGTTGAAGAAAGTGGGGAAGCCAGTCGCGATTAAAAATGTGACTTGTGTGAAAACGAAGATGTATTGATTTTAATTTACCTTTATTAATAAAATACTTCGACTCCGCTCAGTGTGACATTTTTAATATTAAATTATTTTAAGTGTCAGTCTGAGCGGAGTCGAAGACTTTTCAGAATTATGATTCCATTTTATCAAGTTCGAACATTGCCGATAATTAGCTTATCTTTGCAAAAAATCGGAATTGGACGTTAGAGCAAAAAAACACCTTGGTCAGCATTTTCTTACAGACCAGAATATCGCACGTAACATTGTAGATTCGCTTTCTTTGGAAGGTTATAAAAAAGTTTTGGAAGTGGGTCCGGGAATGGGCGTTCTTACAAAATTCCTTCTGGAAAAAGACGTTGAAACTTACGTTGCAGAGATTGATAACGAGTCCATCGATTACCTCAAAAAACATTACCCGAAATTAGAAGAACAACATTTCGTTGGAGATTTTCTGAAAACTGATATTCCAGCGGTTTTTGGTGGCGAAGAACTCGCTGTGATTGGGAATTTTCCTTATAATATTTCGTCTCAGATTTTGTTTAAAATCATTGATAATTTCCAGTATGTTCCGGAAATGAGCGGAATGTTTCAGAAAGAAGTTGCCGAAAGAACGGCTGCCGTTCCACGCACAAAAGATTACGGGATTTTGTCGGTTTTGGTTCAGGCTTATTACGATGTGGAATATCTTTTCACGGTTCACGAAAATGTCTTCAATCCGCCGCCAAAAGTAAAATCCGGCGTTATCCGAATGAAGAGAAATCTGAAACCAGGATTGGCTGGAAATGAAGTTCTTTTCAAGCAAATCGTAAAAGCCGGATTTGGACAGAGACGCAAAAAAATGAGTAATTCTTTGAAAGTTCTTGGCATTCCTGAAGCTATGAGTTCACATCGATTCCTTGATATCCGCGCAGAAGAATTGTCTGTTGCAGATTTCATTGATTTTACGAATGAGTGGAAAGGGAGTTTGTAATTGAAAAATTCAGTTTTTAAAACCGAATGATTTGAAGAAATATAATTTTATTTTTTTAATTGTAATACTAACTTCTTGCGCATCAAATAAAGATGTGACGGGAATTTACAAATCAAATTTTGCTGATTTAGGATTTTTTGTAACGACAATTAGTCTGCAAAAAGATTCGACTTTTGAATATAACTTTGCAGGAGATTTAGTTAATACTGATTTAACTGGAAAATATATAGT
This sequence comes from Epilithonimonas sp. UC225_85, assembly GCF_042695135.1. Taxonomy (GTDB): domain Bacteria; phylum Bacteroidota; class Bacteroidia; order Flavobacteriales; family Weeksellaceae; genus Epilithonimonas. Next base: position 2,104,774 of record NZ_CP170547.1, on the reverse strand, counting down.
AAAGGATAAAAATCTCTATTTGGAATTTTCTAAAAACAAAGGTAAAATTGAAAGTAAAAATGACAGTTTAAGTGTCTTAGAAATTCTAAGTGGGAATTATCATAATTATGATTTAAAGAATGAATCTGGCATTTCATTTCATCTAAAATATCTAATCAAAAACAGAAAACTTTTCAGTTATAGAATTGACAATAGAAAACTGGTAAATTTTGGTAAATTTTATTCCGACAAAAAACAATTTATATTATTTGGTTCTAAATGGAAAAAGAAAAGAGCCTTTCTCAAAAAAATATAGAAAATTTCTACTTCCCACGAACCCCTTAGCCCCGATTGCAACGGCATCCTTTTTTGTTTTTTGTTCTTCGCGTAATTTTGGTTGACAAACGTTTTAAAAACAAAAAAGATATAGTGGAAAGCGGGAAATAGCTCCTGAAAATTTATTTTAAAATCCTTATTTTTGTGTTATGGAAAAAGTGGTATTGGTAAATCCGAACGATGAAGTTTTAGGGCAAATGGAAAAAATGCAGGCGCACGAAAATGGAATTCTGCACCGTGCATTTTCGGTTTTTTTGTTTAATGACAAAGGCGAAATGCTTTTGCAGAAACGGGCTAACGAAAAGTACCATTCGCCAAACCAATGGACAAATGCCTGCTGCTCGCATCCACGCCTTCAGGAATCTTATCTGGACGCTGCAAAAAGACGAATAAAAGAGGAATTGGGAATCGATTGTGAGCTGACTGAGAAATTCCATTTTATCTACAAAGCAGACGTTGGAGACGGACTTTGGGAACACGAATTGGATTATGTTTTCACAGGAAATTTCTCCGGCGAATTCAATCTGAATCCTGATGAAGTTTCGGAAATCCGATATATTTCTATCTCCGATTTGCAAACGGAAATTACTGAAAATCCGGACAACTTTACAGAATGGTTCAAGATCATCTGGGCAGAATACCGCAATCAGCTGAATTAAAAAAGTATCACATTTAAAAGCTCAATATCTCGCAATTTTGGTAGATAAAGCAGATTTTTTGAATCTGCTAAATCAGCTTTATCTGCGTGAACAATATTATAGATTTCACAGTCTGATTATTTACTCGAAAATATTGCTTAACTTTATTATCAAATCTTAGAATTATGAAAGCTTTGGTAATTGGTGCAACCGGCGCAACGGGAAAAGATCTTGTGAATCAACTTTCGCAGGATTCTGAATTTGAGCAAATCGATATCTTTGTCAGACGACGTTCAGATTTTCATAATGATAAAATCACAGCGCATATCGTAGATTTTGACCGACCAGATGAGTGGGAACATCTTGTAAAAGGTGATGTGGCGTTTGCCTGTCTTGGAACAACGTTGAAAACTGCCGGCAGTAAAGATAATCAGTGGAAAATAGACTACGATTATCAATTTAATTTTGCGAAAGCTGCGAAGGAAAATCAGGTTGAAGATTTCGTTTTAGTTTCTGCTTACGGCGCAAGTCCCGATTCTAAAATATTCTACTCCCGAATGAAAGGTGAACTGGAAGAAGCCATTAAAAATTTAAAATTCGAGAAAACGACTATCTTCAAACCCGGAATGCTGGAACGTAAAAACTCAGACAGAGGTGGCGAAGTTTTCGGTTTGAAAGCCTTGAAATTCATTAATAAACTTGGGCTATTGAAAAGTCAGCAGCCTTTGCCTACCTCGGTTCTTGCAAAAGCAATGGTCAATGCGTCAAAGATTAAATCCAAGAGTTTTTCGGAAGTTAAACTTCACAGTATTTTCAGTTTTGCTGAAAAATGTAAATAGAAAAACCAATCATACAAGATTGGTTTTGTAATATTAATTGGTTCGTTCTTTAAGATATTTCTGCCATTCCCAAGTCGTTCTGAGTGATTCTTCCAGAGACGTTTCGGATTTCCAGCCGAGTTCTCTTTCCGCTTTGTCGACGTTGGCGTAAGCGACCGTAATATCGCCTTCCCGTCTCGGACAGATCTGGTACGGAACTTTGATATCGTTTGCTAATTCGAATGCTTTCACCACTTCAAGAACTGAAGAACCTTTTCCTGTTCCAAGATTGTAAATATCAAGAACTGTTTCTTCCTCAGAATTTATTAATTTTTTAAGTGCCGCAACGTGTGCTTTCGCCAAATCAACAACATAAATATAATCACGGACAGCTGTCCCGTCTTCTGTTGGATAATCGTCGCCCCAAATGCTCAGTTTTTCTCGAATTCCTGCTGCAGTCTGTGTCACATAAGGAACCAGGTTATTCGGAATTCCAGCCGGTAATTCTCCCAACAAAGCTGTTGGATGGGCACCAATCGGATTGAAATATCTGAGTAAAGTAACTCGTTTCTGATAAGCTCTGGAGAAATCTCTCAGGATATCTTCGCCCATTTGCTTAGTTTTTCCGTACGAAGATTCAGCTTCCTTAAGTGGTGTATTTTCGTCAATTGGCATTACATCTGCCTGTCCATAAACTGTACAGGATGAGCTGAAAATAAAATTGGAAATATTTCTTTTTTCAAATTCTTGAAGAACATTAATCAAAGAAAACAAGTTGTTTTCATAATATTTCAAAGGCTCTGTCATACTCTCTCCTACTGCTTTTGAAGCTGCAAAATTGATACAACCATCAATCTGATGAGCATCGAAAACCTGACTCAACAATTCTTTTCTTTTAAGATCGAAAGGATAGAAAATCGGACATTTGCCTGTGATTTCCTCAATATTATTAAGAATAAATTTTTCTGAGTTCGAAAGGTCATCAACAATGATGACTTCAAAATTATTATTGATCAATTCTACAACTGTGTGAGATCCGATGTAGCCGAGGCCGCCTGTTACGAGTATGGACATATTATTTTATAAGTGGTGATAAATGATTAATTTTCGGCATTCCCAATTTCTTCGATTTCATTATTTTCAGTTTTTAAATTTGGATTATTATGATTTAAATAATAAATATAAAAAGTCACAAATCCCGCAATAAATAAATAAAAAATAATTGAAAAATTGTAATAATAATTATTATAATAGCTTCGGAATAAACCAAATAATGCATAGCAAAGCCAAAGAAAAATTAGCCAGGAAAATATATTGAGGATTATTTTTGTATATTTTATTTTAAAATAAATCAGACTTGCTAAAATTAGGTTTAAAATAATATAAATTCCAGACTTAGTATACAAATTAAGTTTAGGATTTATAGATTTATTATATTTAAAAGCAATAAATGTTAAGATAATAATATAAAACCCCATTATAAAAAGATGAGAGTATAAAAAAAACTTATACTTATTACCTTGTAAAAAAAAAGATTTTTTCATTTACTCCCGAAAAACTCCAAAACAGAATCCGTAATATATTTCAATTGCTCTTCGTCCAGTTCAGTATGCATCGGAAGAGAAATTACTTCATCCAATAATTTATCTGTGTTTACGAAGTCTGCCGGATCACTTTCCTGATAATAGGCTTTTTGCTTTCTTAATGCTACCGGATAATAGATCATTGCAGGGATTTCTTTTTCGGTAAGGTATTTCTGTAGTTCGTTGCGTTTTCCGTTGGTAATTCTCAAAGTATATTGATGAAAAACGTGTGTGGAATAGTCTGCTCTTTTCGGAGTCAGGATATTTTCGTTTCCGGAGAAAGCTTCGTCATAATAATCTGCCGCTTTTCTTCTGGCTTCGTTATATGAATCAAGATTTGGCAGTTTCTTTCTCAAAATTGCTGCCTGAATGCTGTCCAATCTGGAATTAACGCCAACTTCATCGTGATAGTAACGCTCGTACATCCCGTGATTTACGATTCCTCTCAATCTATGAGCGAATTGATCATCATTAGTAAAAATCGCACCACCGTCACCGTAGCATCCTAGATTTTTGGATGGAAAAAATGATGTTGTACCGATTGTTCCCATCGTCCCGGATTTCTTTTCGGTTCCGTCTGAGAAAATAAAATCAGAGCCAATGGCCTGTGCATTATCTTCGATAACGTATAAATTATGTTCTTTAGCAATTTTTAAAACCTCTTCCATATTTCCGCATTGTCCGAAAATATGAACGGGAATAATCGCTTTAGTTTTAGGCGTAATCGCTTTTTTAATCGCTTCTGTATCGATTGTAAATGTATCGTAATCTACATCAACCAAAACAGATTTCAGCTTAAGCAAATGAATTACTTCTACTGTTGCAGCAAAGGTGAAATCTGCTGTGATCACTTCATCGCCTTCTTGTAAATCCAATGCCATCAAAGCGATCTGAAGTGCGTCTGTCCCGTTTGCACAAGGGATTACATGCTTTACATCCAAATAACTTTCCAGATCTGCCTGAAAAGATTTGACTTCCGGACCATTTATAAAAGCCGCAGAATCCATCACATTGAGAACTGCATTGTCAACTTCACTTTTTATTTTATAGTACTGGCTTTGTAAATCAACCATTTGGATTTTCTTCATGATGCAAATATTTATTATTAAAGGCTTTTAAAATCGTGTAAATATCAAATTAAATATTTTTTAAATGCGATTTCAAATGCAAAAACATTATTTTGTAAATTTACATTTATTTATCAGTTTAAAAAATCCAAATACCCAAAACGTGAGAAAAATCTTTACAATTTTATCGGTTAGCTTTTCTTTGATAGCAATGGCTCAAACCGAATTAGTTTTTGTTTTCTTCAAAGACAAACCAAACAAAGCTGCATTTTATTCCAATCCATTATCTGAACTTACACAAAAATCTCTGGACAGAAGAACCAATCTTGGAATTGCTTTGTCAGATCAGGATGCACCAATAGAGCCGACTTATATTACTAATATTCAAAACCTTGGATTTGAAGTAACAGATTATTCCAAATGGCTGAATGGTGTTGCTGTGAATGCTACTTCTTCTGACATCCAGACATTGTCCCAACAGAGTTATGTAGACCACGTGGAAAGTTTTGTGCGAAATCCGAACGGTGGAAAACGAAAAGAGAAGATTGATAAGTTTAAAAAATTCAATCAGGAAAATGCCAACAGAGATGTTTTGACCAATTTCAATTATGGAAATAGTCTTTCTCAGATCAACCAGATTAATCTTCGCCCTTTGCATGTTGCCGGTTTTACAGGGACAGGGATGTCAATTGCAGTTATAGACACAGGTTTCCCGTACGTCAATACAGGAAGTGCTTTTAAAAGAATGAGGGATAATGGTCATGTAAAAGCAACCTATAATTTTGTCACCAAAAGTGCCAGTGTATACTCTACTTCCGTCAATCCTCACGGTGCAATGTGTCTTGGTATTATCGGTGGTTATATAGACGGAACTTTTGTAGGTTCGGCTCCTGATGCTGATTTTTATCTGTATGCAAGTGAGGACGCAGATAATGAAATCCCTGAAGAGCAACTCTACTGGATAGAAGCTGCAGAAGAAGCTGATAGAAAAGGTGTAGATGTAATTTCCACTTCTTTAGGTTATACTGAGTTTGATGACAGCAGATATGATTATACATATGCTGATATGAACGGAGGTACAACTTTTATCTCAAGAGGTGCACAAATAGCTTCTGAAAAAGGAATTTTTGTATTGATCGCTGCAGGTAACGAAGGACAAAGTAACTGGCACTACATTTCTGCTCCCGCGGATAATGCGGGTGTATTTACCATTGGCGCAGTTACGAATACTGGTAATTCTTCGGGGTTTTCATCTTTCGGACCTAATTCTGCAGGTGTTATCAAACCTGATGCAAGCGCAAGAGGGACAGATACTTATTATGCCTATAACAATTCTTCGGATTATGGCAGCGGGACATCATTTGCAACTCCACTTGCTGCTGGCGGTGTTGCTTGCTTTTTACAGTCGGTTTCCAAAACAATTCCCAGAAATACACTTAAACAAAGTTTAAGACAAAACGCTTCTCTTTATCCAAATACGACTGACCAAAAAGGTTATGGAATTCTTAATTTCTACAAAACTTATCAGTCTTATCTTGGTGTAAATGATGTAACGAAAGCGCAGATAAATATCTATCCAAACCCTGCAAAAGACATTCTTAATATCTCTTCTGATAAACCTATAAAATCTGTCGAGATCTATGATGTCTTAGGCAGATTGATCAAAACTGAAACCAATAACAATGTGAACGTTTCCAAATTAACCAAAGGAAATTACATTATCAAAATAAAAACAGGAGATCAGGAATTAATAGAAAAGTTTATCAAGGAATAAATCAAACGAGGAGCTGAAAATAATTTTCAGCTCTTTTTTTATTTGTTATAATTTCTCAATTGAAACCGTAATTTATTATTAACAGATCTCAATTTTACCTTAATTAGCACATTATAAATAATTAATAATCAGTTATTTTATTGTACCTTGTAGAAAATTCAGGTTTCGCTTTATATTATGGAAGTGTATCGTTACTCGTGAACTAAAATAATATATTTATGGAACCTGATCTAAAATTTTTCAAAAAGAGTGATACCACCGTTGACGGAATTTCGTCAGAAAAAACAATTAATATTGCTTATCTTATTTTGGTTCATAGACTGCCAAATCAATTTAAACGTCTCTTCGAAGCAATATATAAAACGAATAATTATTACCTGATCCATATTGATAAAAAAGCAGAAAAGGAACTCGGAACCGAAGTCGAATCCTTTCTTAAAGATTACCCGAATGTTTATATCCTTAAAAGTGAAAATGTGATCTGGGGTGGTTACAGTATGGTACAGGCAGAACTGGACGGAATGAATTTCCTATTGAATATAGATGCAAAATGGGACTACTTCATCAATCTCAGCGGACAGGATTATCCTTTGAAATCCCAAAAGATCATCCGCGAATTTCTGACAAAAAACAACGGTAAAAATTACATCAAAATTGCTGATCAGAAAATTACCCGTCCGGAAACAATGAACAGGATAGAAAACTATTTTGATGAAGTAGATGATAAGATTTCTCCACTTACTTACAAACGGGAATTTATGAAGGACATTACCCCTTACATTGGCGGACAGTGGATGATACTTACGAGAGATTGCTGCACTTTTCTCTGCAACAGTACAGAAGTGAAGAAATTTGAAGACTATTATAAGAATACGTTGATTGCAGAAGAGTCTTTTTTCCAGACTGTATTGATGAATACAAAATTTGACGGACAACTTGTAAATGATGACAAAAGAGCTATCATTTGGATTCCGGATGGCGATATCAAACTTCGTCCAAAAACTTTCACAACAGATGACCTGGATTTCTTAAATTCCGGAAGCAATCTTTTTGCAAGGAAATTTGATGATAATGTTGACAATAAAATCATCAATCATATTAACATAAATTACAATGTTGCATTGGCAAATTCTTGATGATTCCAATTTAAACTTTGAATATTTATATATCAAAAAAAAACCACCGAAAAGTTTGGTGTTTTTTTTATTAAATATTGCATATTCATTTCGTATCATAACTATTACTATTTTCTATATTCTGCGCTTTGTGCTTGGTATAATAATTCCATAACTTGTATGATCTAAAAATTGGATCATTATTTCATGACAAATAAAAATTTTAATTTTCAGCAAGGACTTACGTTCAGTAAATATACACCTGAAGAAATATCAAATTTCGACAGGGTTTTTGATGTATTTAAAGATCTGCTGACTCACACTTCCGGAGATATCGAAGAAGCTTTTGACTGGCTTGATATGTTGGATAAAGAATATGATATTTTTACTGACGATTATACGCTTGAGGATTTTGAAGAAGATCTGAGAAAGAGAGGTTACATCAAAAAAGAAGATGATTCCGAAGACGGAAATCAGGGAACCGGAAAAGGCAAAAACATCCTGACTGCCAAACTGGAAGCCGCTTTGCGTGAATATGCCTTAGATCAAATATTTGGGAAACTGAAAAAAAGCGGTATTGGAAATCACAGAACCAGTAAAACAGGTGTTGGTGATGAACGCGACGGCGAAAACCGAAACTTCCAGTATGGCGACGATCTTTCCACCGTTAATATGACCGAAAGCCTGAAAAATGCACAGATCAACAACGGAATTTCTGACCTTCGAATGACGGAAGACGATCTTATCGTAGAGGAAACAAAACACAAAGCGCAGATGAGCACGGTTCTGATGATTGATATCAGCCACTCCATGATTTTGTATGGTGAAGACCGCATCACACCTGCCAAAAAAGTAGCAATGGCTTTGGTAGAATTAATCAATAGAAAATATCCCAAAGATTCAATCGATATTATCGTTTTCGGAAACGAAGCGTGGCCAATAAAAATCAAAGACCTTCCTTATTTACAAGTCGGACCATATCACACCAATACAGTTGCAGGGTTGGAATTAGCAATGGATATCCTACGCAGAAAGAGAAATACCAACAAACAAATCTTTATGATTACTGACGGAAAACCAAGCTGCATAAAACTGCCTACTGGCGAATATTATATGAACAGCGTCGGGTTGGATGAGATGATTGTCGGTCAATGTCTTAGTAAAGCTGCACAAGCCAGAAAACTCAAAATCCCGATCACTACTTTTATGATTGCACAGGATCCCTATCTTCGAAAATTCGTGGAAGCTTTTACAGCCCAAAATAAAGGAAAAGCTTTTCTAACCGGACTTTCAGGTTTGGGACAAATGATTTTTGAAGACTACGAAAAAAATAGAATAAAAAGAATTTAAGATAAAATGAAAAACGATATCACATTCAAAGAATTGAAAAATTCCGGTTACACAGATAAAACAATCAGTCAGGAAATCCAGGCCAATCTCATTGCGAAAATTAAAGCAAAAGAACCTGTTTTTGAAGGACTTTGGGGTTATGAGGATTCTGTAGTTCCTCAATTAAAAAAGGCAATATTAGCGGGTCATCATATCAATCTATTAGGTCTGCGGGGGCAGGCAAAAACCAGAATTGCGAGAAGTATGGTGAATCTTCTGGATGAATATATGCCAATTGTAAAAGGGTCTGAGATCAATGACAGTCCGTTCCAGCCGATTTCAAAATTTGCAAGAGATCTGATTAAAGAATTAGGTGATGAAACCCCTATTTCCTGGGTTCACAGATCAAACCGCTTTTTCGAAAAACTGGCAACACCGGATGTGAACGTTGCGGATTTAATTGGTGATATCGATCCCATCAAGGCTGCAACTTTGAAGCTCCCCTATTCCGATGAACGCGTTTTGCATTACGGAATGATTCCGAGAGCCAACCGTTCGATATTTGTACTGAACGAACTGCCGGATTTGCAGGCAAGGATTCAGGTTTCTTTGTTTAATATTTTGCAGGAAGGTGATATTCAGATTCGTGGATTTCAATTGAGAATGCCGCTTGACATTCAGTTTGTGTTTACTGCAAATCCGGAAGATTATACCAATCGTGGCAGCATTGTGACACCTTTGAAAGACAGAATTGGGTCTCAGATTTTCACCCATTATCCAAAAACAATTGCTTTGGCAAGACAAATTACGGAACAGGAAGCCGCAATTTCTGATAAAGACAGATCGCAGATTCAGATTCCGGATCTTGCGAAAGATCTTTTGGAAGAAGTGGCTTTTGCGGCACGTGACAGCGAATATGTTGATGCAAAAAGCGGCGTGAGTGCAAGATTGACGATCAGTGCGATGGAAAATTTGGTGGCTGCTGCAAAGCTGCGTCTTATAGAAACCGGAGCTGAAAAAACGTCGGTTCGTCTGCTGGATTTTATGTCTATCATTCCTTCAATCACCGGAAAAATTGAATTGGTCTATGAAGGTGAACAGGAAGGTGCAGATTATGTGGCTAAAATATTGATTGACAAAGCCGTAATGCTTCAATTTGAAAGTATTTTCCCGCGCATTTCCAAACTTGAAAAAGAAGGCATCAAAACGCCTTACACCGATCTGATCAAATGGTTCAATAAAAATCAGCTTGAACTGAATTATACTGATACAGATGAAGAATTCTACAAAAAACTCGACAGCATCTCGCCTTTGGTAAATGTTGTTGAGGAAAATGCTTCGGAATTAAGTTCGGAAGATCAAAACTTTTGCAAAGAATTGGTTTTATGGGCATTGACGATCAGTAAAAAATTGGACAGATCAGAAAATCAATCTGCTTATACATTCGATTCTGCAAATATCGGACAGTACTTTCGTGACTAAAAAATCCAATCGATCAAAAATAAAAAGGCCGTATTTGCTGCGGTCTTTTTTTTATAAATTAATTCTTATAAAATTAAAAATCCAGTAATCCATCGGTAACACACTTCCACTCGATTTTTGTAAGCTTCATAAAGCCTCCCAAAGAAATCAACAAACTTCTTATCTTATTAAGAAAACCATTCTTTGAAACATTCGCTTTTTCATTGCGTCCATAGATACCAACTTTTATAAAATCAGAACCTCTCGAAATTATAAACGAAGATGAAGATTCTCTTGAGTAGAAATGGGCAATGTGGTGATCTGCATCGTCTGCCTGTGGTGATTTTGACGGTCTGCAAATGATAAGATGATTTTCCAATTCGCCTTGATTAAGATATCGATTACTAATTTTTTCAATCTCAACCCAGTCATAACCTTTGGCTCCAAAATCTCCAGGACCGGGAATATCAATTCGGATAAAATCGCCCTCTTTCGGATGACGGTCAACATATTCCCCCTTAGCATTAAAAAGCCTGAAGTCAGCAGAACCCGGTCCACAGTAATCTCTCCAACTGTTGACTGAAAAAAAACGCTCTTTTAAAGTCACGAAGTTTTTTGCCGCCAATGAAGATTCCTCATAAACTTTTTGACTTTCTGTATCGTGATAGGCACCGGTTGTCTGTTCGGGAATTCCTGAAATCAGTTTTGCTTTCATTATAATTGAATATAGCTTGTGATGGATTAATTTTACACTTTTTCTTTGCTTGAATTCCTTTTCGGATAAAGAATTAACCTTATCGACGGATTATTTGTGATGAACAATCTGAACCAATCAAAAGCCAGACGAAGCTTGTTCCTGAAACCCACCAAAGGAATGATATGAATGAACAACCAGGTGAGCCAGGCTGTAAAACCTGTGAATGAAAATTTTGGAAGATCTACAACGGCATTGAACTTTGATATAATGGCCATACTTCCTTTATCATTGTATTTGAAAGGATTTAAAGTTTTGTTTGATTCGATACGTTTAAAATTGTCGGCAAGATTATTAGCATGTTGTATTGCCACTTGTGCTAGCTGAGGGTGGCCTTTGGGAAAATTCCCGTCTGTTAATTGAAGACAGATATCACCTAATGCATAAATATCCTGTACATCAATCACTTTATTAAAAGCATCTACCAGGATTCGTTTTCCCTTTCCAATGCTATTTTCCGGAAGTCCCGGAACATCGCGTCCCACAACTCCCGAAGTCCATATCAATGTTTTGGTTTCTATCGTTGATCCGTCCGAAAGTATTACTTTTTCATCCACATAATCCTTAACCGAAACATTAAGGATAATTTTGACTCCGAGTTTCTCCAAAGTCTGGTGTGCCGTTTTCTGCGCCACTTTACTCATCGGCGACAGTAGTGTAGGCAAAGCATCTACAAGATAGAGATTTGAAAGTCCGAGTTTGATCTCTGGATATTCTTTCTCGGCGATATATTTTCCCATCTCGGCAAGCATCCCGGCAAGTTCCACACCTGTTGGTCCGCCGCCTGCGATCACAATGTTTTGAAGTTTTGCCGCTTCTTTTATATTTTTATTTCTGGCAGCTTCTTCTAGATTTAATAAGATATGATTGCGAAGAAAAAGTGCTTCTTCGATATTTTTCATTGGGAGTGCACACTTCTGAACATTCTCCATCCCAAAGAAATTGGATTCGGTACCAACAGCTATTACGAGGTAATCGTATTTTAGAGTTCCGGTTTCTGTGTCAATGGTTTTATTCTCCAGATTGACTTTTAGCAGACTTCCCATGTGGAACTGAACATTTTCGTGAGAAGAAATAAACTTCCGGATTGGATAGCTGATATTGGAAGCCTCGATAAAAGAAGTAGCTACCTGATAGATAAGGGGCGGAAAAAAGTGGTAATTATTCTTATCTACCAGCGTGATCCTGAATCTTTTGTCATTTTTCAGAGATTTGATCAAACTGATTCCTGCAAATCCACCACCTACAATGATGATATGTTTTTTCATATTATTTTTTTTAAAACTTTACCACACTTCAATGACACATTGCCAAGGCTAATAAAATTATTTATTTAACTGTTCTAATAAGACATCATAATCTTCAATGGAATTCAGCCTTACTCCTGTGGCAAGAATCAAAGTACAGCCTCTGTTTGATGTACTCGGATTGATGTACACAATATGATCTATATTGACCATTACGAAATCATTGACAGATGTGAAGACCTTTAAAAACATATAATATAATTTCTAAAAATAAACTAAAAATTATGCCACGAAATATCCATCAAATACTGTAAAATACTTTGTTTTGCTTTGAATAGAATAAAGAACAATTTATTTGGCTGAGGGAATGATAAAGTTTCTGCCGGACTCTACAAAATGACTGTTTCCGCGGTAATGGATTGTTTTAGGATATTTTGGGAATGTGGCAACGTGTGCTTTTACGATTTCAAAAATAAAAAAATTATAATTGTCAATTAGTTTATCATCATAGATTTTACATTCAAAACTGGCGTAACAATTGAGAAGTAATGGTGCTTTTACGATATTGCCATCTGTTGTGGACAGATTGAACTTCTCAAATTTGTCCATTTCGGAGCCTTAAAAAATGCTATTTTTTGTTTTTAGATCTATCCATAATAAGTCTGAAGATGTTTTTGGTCTGTTTAAATTATAAAAGATCCTGACTAATCATTAAATGTTAAATCATAAATTAAACTCACTTTATATAAATATTTAAAAATCAATAGTTAATAAATAATAAAATTTAGCTTATCATATTTTTGACAAAGACAAGATTTTAATTGTAAATTCATTAGTTTTAGATCATTAAATCTCCATCTGGTAAGATTTAATAAACAAAATTTTATAAGTATTAGTAAAATGGTCCAAACTAAATTTATCCTTTTTGTTATCGGAACCCTGATTTCGATTTCTGTCCACTCTCAACAGAATTTAAAATTAATCTACAGTAAACCAGCAGAAAACTGGAACGAAGCTTTACCAATCGGAAACGGAAAGTTAGGCGCTATGGTTTTTGGCGGTGTTAATCAGGAACATCTTCAGTTGAACGAAGAAACAATCTGGGCAGGTGAACCGGGGAATAATGTTCCGAAAAACACTTTCGACAGCATCCAAAAAATCAGAAAATTACTCAATGAAAGTAAATTTGAAGATGCTCAGAATCTTTCAAACAAAACCTATCCCAGACAAGCTCCAAAAGATCTTAATTATGGAATGCCTTATCAGACGATGGGTGATTTGTTTTTGAATTTTAAAGGCCACGAAAATTTTAAAAACTATAACCGGACTTTGGATATTGAAAAAGCGGTAAATACTGTTTCTTACGAGGTAGATGGCGTGACCTTCAAGCGGGAAATCTTTACATCTTTTGTTGACAATGTTGTGATGATCAAATTATCATCCAGCAAAAAAGGAAGCCTGAATTTCACCATCAATGCTTCTACTCCACACAAAATCAGTTCGATTCTTACTGATAAAAATCAACTGGTGATCACCGGAACGAGCGGATCTGTTGACAACAAAATAGGGAAAATAAACTTCAAAACATTGGCTCTTCCAGTTTTAAAAGGCGGAAAGTTAACTTCGACAAAAGATCAGCTCAAAATCTCGGGAGCTGATGAAGTGGTGATTTATGTTTCAATTGCCACCAATTTCAAAAAGTACAATGACCTTTCTGGAAATCCTGACGCCAGAGTTTTGGAATATTTAAAATCAGCTCTGAGCAAAAAATATGATGCTGAATTAAAGGCTCATATTGAAAAGTATCAGACATATTTCAAACGCGTAAGCCTTGATCTGGGAATAACCGAGCAGGCTAAGAAAACAACGGATGTCAGAATCAAAGAATTTGGAACTTCTAAAGATCCGGATCTTGTAGCGTTGTATTTTCAGTTTGGAAGGTATCTTTTGATCTCATCTTCACAGCCCGGAACGCAACCCGCAAACCTTCAGGGAATCTGGAATTATCAATTAAATCCAGCTTGGGACAGCAAATACACGGTCAATATCAACACAGAAATGAATTACTGGCCGGCAGAAAACACCAACCTTAGCGAAATGCACGAACCTTTGTTCGATATGATACAGGATTTATCCGTAACCGGACAGGAATCTGCCAAAGAAATGTACCACGCAAGAGGCTGGAATGCGCATCACAACACTGATCTTTGGAGAATTACCGGAATCGTGGACGGCGGATTCTACGGAATGTGGCCAATGGGCGGTGCGTGGCTGACTCAGCATCTTTGGAATCATTATTTATATACTGGCGATAAAATTTTTCTAAAAAAGAATTATGATGCATTGAAAGGAGCTGCATTATTTTACTTAGACGTTCTTCAGCCCGATCCTTCTAACAAATACCTCGTGGTTTCACCATCCATGTCTCCGGAAAACACTTATATTAAAAATGTCGGAATTACTGCCGGAACGACGATGGATAACCAACTGGTGTTTGATGTATTCAATAATTTTATTAATGTTTCGAAAATCCTTAATCAAGATAAAAATCTTTCGGATGAAGTGAAATTGGCATTAAGCAAACTTCCGCCAATGCAGATTGGTCAACACGCCCAGTTGCAGGAATGGCTGAAAGATATGGACAGAACAGACGATAAGCACAGACATATTTCTCATCTGTACGGATTGTTTCCTTCGGGTCAAGTTTCGCCCTTTAGAAATCCTGAATTGGCAGAAGCGGCAAAAAATTCTATGATCTACCGTGGTGACAAATCTACAGGCTGGTCGATGGGCTGGAAAGTAAATTGGTGGGCAAGATTACTGGACGGAAACAGAGCTTTTAAACTGATTTCAGACCAGTTAACACCTGCGCCGATGAATAATAAGGGAGAATCTGGAGGGACATATCCCAATCTTTTGGATGCGCATCCACCCTTTCAAATCGATGGAAATTTTGGCTGTACTTCCGGGATTGCGGAGATGCTATTGCAAAGCTATGACGGCTATCTTTATATTTTGCCTGCGCTTCCGCATGCATTACCAGACGGTTCTGTGAAAGGATTGAAAGCAAGAGGAGGTTTTGAAATCGATATGGATTGGAAAAATTCTAAGTTGACAAAATTAACAATCAAATCGACTTTAGGCGGAAATGCGAGAATCAGAATTGCTAAGGATATTCAGCTTAAATCTAACATAAAGTTGACTTCGGCAAAAGGTGAGAATCCGAATGAATACTATCAAGTGAATGCCATCAAAACACCTGTAAAATCTGAGAAAGCTGAACTGAAAGGGTTTGCTGTTCCGGAAACACAGGTTTTTGATTTTGACACAAAAAAAGGTCAAACTTATGTTTTTGAAGTGATCATTTGATTAATCAGAGGCGAAATGATAAAAGAGAACCTAATTTGTGTTTTTAATTTTTACAAATGCCGATTTTAATCTATTCAATCCTTCCGAAAGAACTTCTCTCGGACATCCGATATTGATTCTTAAAAAACCCTCACCCGCTGCGCCGTACATCGTTCCGGGATTAACCCAGAGTTTTTCTTCTTCGAGTAAAATTTTTGATAATTCTTCAGAGGTTTTATTTAAGGAATGACAATCCAGCCAGACCAGATATGTTGCTTCTAACGGAATGACTTTGATCTCGGGTAAATTATTTTTGACGAATTCTAACAAATATTGATAATTCTGATAGAGATAAATTTTCAGTTCCTCCATCCACTCTTTTCCGCTTTTATAAGCAGCAATCAATGCTGTGGCTGCGATTGGATTTGGATAACTTGTCTCCTGAATTTCAAATGTTCTATGAATTTTATTTAAAATTTCTTCATTCTCAGAAATCACATAAGAAATAGGTAAACCTGCAAGATTAAAAGTTTTACAGGGCGAGCCACAAGTCACAGATTCGAGATCATAATATTCAGCAATTGATACAAACGGAATATGTTCGTGATCTTCAAAAACCAGATCTGCGTGGATCTCGTCAGATACAACCATCACCTTATGCTTGGAACAGATTTCGGCAATACGTTCCATCTCATTTCTTTGCCAGACTTTTCCGACAGGATTATGAGGATTACAAAGAAGCAGAAATTTACTTTTAGGATCTGAAGCTTTCAATTCAAGATCATCAAAATCGATGTGATAATTTCCGTTTTGATAGATCAGATTATTTTCGACCATCGTAAATCCACAATTTTCCACAAAATCATAAAAATGGTTGTAAACGGGCGGCTGAATAATAATATTTTCTCCGGATTTTACAAATGTTCTCAAAATGGCTGAAAGCGTTGGGATCATTCCCGGACCAGGTAAAATCCAGTCTTTTTTGATTTTAAAATGATGAATTTCTTTCCACCAATCAATGATTGTATCGAAAAAATCGGAAGGAGTTAAACCGTAGCCAAAAACACCGTGTGATACTTTTTTTAAAATTGCTTCTGTAATTTCCGAAGCCGTTTTAAAATCCATATCGGCAACCCACATTGGCAAAACTTCTGCATCTGTAGCCAAATCCCACTTTACGGAATCGGTTCCTCGTCTGTTGATGTTTTCATCAAAATTATATTTCTTTGCCATCTAATTTTATTTTGAATCCAGATAATTTTTAAGGTCAGAGATGCTTTTTATCTTCAACTCGTCCGCCTGTTTTTTCCGCATCATCAAGGCATAAGAATTATTAAAGCCAAGCGGTTTCAGCCACTGAATCCCGTATTGTTTTCTGAATTCTGAATCCACAAATTTATAGGTTTTATCAGCACTTTGAGAAACCGTTTGAATTGTTTTTTCTGATGGTTTCAATAAAACTAAAAGTCCGGTTCCTGTATATTCAGGATAGAAATCGATGGCCTCGTTCATCAAAGCATCAAAGCAGATTTTGGTTCCGCCCAGTCCTGTTTTGGTTTCCACATTATAATTGGTATAGCCTTCAATCAGCATTTTGTAGATTTCAGTTAGAATATATTGCTCGCCAAAAATCTTTGAACCAATGCGAATTGTTGCTCCGCTTTCTTTCCTTGGAACTTTATATAAATGAGTTTTAATCAAAAAATCTTTCGCAATTTTTTCAGGCGTTTGGTTGAGATAATCTGAACGGTAATTCAAATCTGTCATTATTGAATCATTAAATTTACCTGCTAAGAGATCAAGTGTTTTTTCGAGTTCAGGAAATTTCTGTAAAGTTTTAGTTTTAATAATTGGCGCCGCAAAATATGGCGGAAATATTTTTTTATCATCCTCCAGAACATACAGATCGAACGCCTTGATCCTTCCGTCTGTAGAATATCCGCTAATCAAATCCAACTCACCTTCAAAAGCGGCTTTGTACATCACAGCGTCATTCACGACTTTTGGATTGACATTTAATCCATAAACTGATCGAAGACCAAGATCCCCGTCTTGCCTTCCCATAAATTCCGGTGTAAAACCGGCTTTTAATTTATTTTCTGAAACGGAATTCAGTAAATAAACAATTCCAAAAATCACAAAAATTGCAGGAATAATGTATTTTAATTTCTTTAAAAACTGATAACCGGATTTCTGCAAAACAGCAATCATTTGGTCGAGTAAAATCGCCAATAGCGCTGCAGGAATAGCGCCAGCCAAAATCATATTGGTATTGTTTAATGAAATTCCACCAAAAATAAATTCGCCCAAACCACCTGCTGCAACAAAGGAAGCCAAAGTCGCAACACCGACATTAATGACCGCCGCCGTTCTGATTCCCGCAATAATTACGGGCATTGCCAGCGGAAGTTCTACTTTGAAAAGCAATTGTTTCCGGTTCATTCCCATTGCTTTTGCAGCTTCAATGACTGTTGGATTCACACCCGTAATTCCGGTAAAAGTATTTCTGATAATCGGTAAAAGTGCGTAAATCAACAAAGCAACAATCGCCGGAGTTGCGCCAATGCCAAAGGCGGGAATCATAAAACCCAGTAAAGCAATACTCGGAATAGTCTGTAAAATACCGGCAAAACCAAGAACAGGACTAGACAATTTTCTTTTTCGGGCAATTAAAATACCTAATGGTAAACCTACAACAATCGCTAAAAGTAATGACAGAAACGTCAGTCCCAAATGTTGAACAATCTGAGTCAGTAATTTTTCGTGCTGTTCGATGACGAACTGCCAAAGACTTTGCTGCGTCATACGATTTGTAATTTTCGGTAGTCGTTGAATGCTCTAATCAACACTTCGTAAGCATCTGTATTTTTTGGGTCTGAACTTAATTTTTGTAAAGCATTCCAGACACTTGTGGTTTCAGTAAAATTAAATTCATTTATTATATTTTCTGAAGTGAAATAAGAATTAAGATCATTTAAACTTGCGACTTTGTATTCCAACAACAATCTGTTTTCAGCGAAAAAATCTTTCACAAAATCATTGGTTGGGCGATACAACATTTCTTTCGGCGTTCCTGTCTGAATAATTTTTCCTTTATCCATCAGGCAAATCCGGTGTCCTAATTCAAAAGCTTCCTGAACATCGTGCGTGACGAGAATTATCGTTTTATTTTTAATTTCTTCTAGTGATTTGAATTCTGAATGGATATCTGTTTTTGTAATATTATCCAACGCTCCGAAAGGCTCATCCATCAACAAGATCGGTGAATTAGCGATCAAAGCTCGGGCGATTCCTACTCTTTGCTGTTGACCGCCACTTAATTCGTTGGGAAATCGGGAGAGCACTTCTTCGGAAAGATGAAGTTTGTGCAAAAGTTCTTCAGTTCTGCTTTGAATCTTTTTCTTGTTCCACTTGAGTAATTCCGGAACGACGGCGATATTTTGTTTAACTGTATAATGCGGAAACAATCCTGAATGTTGCATTACAAAACCGATTCCCATTCTGAGATCTTCAATTTTTTGCTCTCGGATATTTTTACCATCAATCAAAATATTACCTGAATCTGCTTCTATCAGGCGGTTGATCATTTTCAGCGTCGTTGTTTTTCCACAACCACTGGTTCCCAAAAGCACAATAATTTCTTTATCATTTGCCTGAAAAGAAATATTGTCAACCGCTGGTTTTCCGTTGAAGTTTTTTGAAACCGATTCTACTGTGATCATTTGCAATTATTGAGCGAGTCTTATTCCTGTAAATTGCCATTTCAAGCCGGTCTGGAAGAAGTTTCGGTAAGTATTCCTGCTGTGTCCTTTTGGAGTTGCGTCCGAAGCACCGCGAAGAACCATTTGATTGACCATAAATTTGCCGTTATACTCTCCTACTGCGCCTGCTTCTTTTTTAAAATCTGGATAAGGCAAATAGGCAGAATTGGTCCATTCCCAGCGGTTTCCCCATTTGAAATGACTGGAAGCAATTTCCCACTCCGCTTCGGTTGGCAGACGCATTCCTTTCCAAGAAGCGAAGGCTGAAGCTTCGTAAAAATTGATATGGCAGACGGCATCATTTGAATCTAATTCCTGCAGACCATTCAAAGTATAGTTCATCCATTTTCCGTCAATCAAATGCCAGTACAAAGGAGATTTAGTTTCATTCTGTTTGACCCAGTCCCAACCTTCGGCGTGCCAATGTCTGAAATCCAGATAACCACCGGCTTCCATAAATTCCAGATATTCCTGATTGGAAACTAATCGACTGGCGATGCTAAAATCATTAAGATAAACTTTGTGCCTTCCTAATTCGTTATCAAAACAGAAACCTTCGCCCTCAAAACCAATCTCATAAACACCTTCCGGAAAACTGATCATTTCAATATCTTCAGAATGTTGTTTTTTAGAAAGAATTTCGTTGTTATAAGCGGGAAAAAGTGGATTGTGACCTAAAATATATTTGATATCTGTCAGCAATAATTCTTGGTGTTGCTGCTCGTGATTAAGACCAAGTTCAAGTAAAGGTTTGATTTCTTCCGTTAAAAATTCGCTTTGAAGGAAAGTGTTCATCTGCTCATCAACGTATTTTCTATATCTGTAAATATCGGAAACTGATGGACGGCTGAGATTTCCCCGATCTGTCCGGATCACTCTGGCTCCAATTGTTTCGTAATAGCTGTTGAAAACAAAATTATACTGGGAATCGAAAACTTTGTATCCCGGGAAATTTGGTTCCAAAATAAAAGTTTCAAAAAACCAGGTTGTGTGGCCAAGATGCCATTTCGGAGGACTTACATCCACAATTGGCTGAACTACATAATCTTCAATTTCCAGCGGTTTACAGATCTCAACCGAATGATTCCGAATTACTGAATATTTCTCTGCCCAATTTGTAATGAAATTTGATACCGCTATAACTGAATTTGTTTTCATTCTTGATTAATTTAAAATTAGATAACTTGCCAGATAGAATCTACAAACCAGTTTTTGGAGTCAGGGATCTCATCAATAATATGAAATTTTGAATCTCTGGCAAGCTTGCTGATATCGTCCGGAGAAAATTTTTGTGAGATTTCCATATCAATGAGCTCATTTTCTTCAAAGTGAAATACTTCATTTCCAATGTGCACATTTTGCTCGGTGAGGCTTACCAGGTAACTTTTGCAGGCACCGGAAATCGGGTCATAGGTTTGATAATGCTGGAAATTCAAGACATCAAAATCAGCTTCCAATTCACGATTCATTCTCACAAGGAGATTCAGATTGAAGGATGACGTGATTCCGTTCTCATCATTATAAGCATTAAGAATGGTATGTGGATTTTTTTTAAGGTCGAAACCTACCAGGAGAATATCTCCGCGATTGAGCTTTCTTCTAAGTTCCCGGCAGAAATGGTAGGACTCCTCTGTATCCATATTACCTATATTTCCGCCAAGAAAAAGAACGACTTTTCTCCTTTTTGAGATTGACATTGCCTTATCCAGCATATCAAAATAATCGCCTTCCAAAGGAATAATCTCCAACTCCGGAAGATTACTGTTGAGCTTTTCATTTAAGACCGAAAGAATGTTTCCTGAAATATCGATTGGCATATAAGTAAAATCGACATTTTCTTTTGTTAAACATTCCAGCAGAAAAGTAGATTTCATAGCATCTCCGGCTCCTAATTCTATCAGATCAAAAGGTTCGTTATCGGATAGGATACTGTTCGCTAATTCCCTGGTTTTATTTTTGAAAATGTCGAGTTCACAATCTGTAAGATAATATTCCGGCATCGCCATAATCTGCTGGAAAAGTCTATCTCCGGCTTTGTCATAAAAATATTTAGAAAATAATTTCTTTGGATTTTGTTTCAAGCCATCAAGGACATCTGAACGAAAGCTATCACTTTGATAATTTTCTACCTTATAATCTGTAATAAGCTGTAAATTCATTGGTTATCTTAATTTTTTTTAAGTTAATACAACTATCTTGCCGCCATTAGAATTATTTTCCATAAAATTGTGCTTCTGCTATCTCGTCTAATTTAAAAAACTTTTTTGATTTTTTCGAGTAAAATTTTTCTTGTTATTTTTTAAGATTATGATACTTAAACTTATAGATTATATTAAATTTATTACAGTCATTATTAATTATAAAAATAATATGACTCTTTCTTCTGCTTGTTCAGTATTTTTGCATAAATAAAGACATTTAACAAAATTATATGCACAAAAAAAATTCTGAAAATAACCACTTTGGAATTGTTTCTAATTTTTCTGAACTTGTAAATTCAAAGTTCCACGATACTATGAATGCCATTTGTTGGGAAAGAAATTTGGATGGAGATTTTCAGGAAGTTGTTTCCAAACTTCAATTAAAAGACAACATTACGGAAGTTTATCCAGAAGATCTTTTAGCTCTCCAGTTGTCAGAAAGAGGTCACGTCGCAAGAGAAATTATTTTAAATGATCTACAAATGTTAAGTGATTTCGGAGCGTTGCCTTCACTCAATCTATTGAAAAACTATGAACGGGATGAAGAATTCGATTTCATCTCAACAGACGTATATTCTTATCACGTAGATAGTTCACCTGTTGCTACCAGTACATTTTTATGCACTTATTATGGTGCTGCAAGCGATATTTTAGCAAATGACCAGGCTTTACAAAAAATCTTGATTCCTGAAATAAGGGAAAAGCTCAAAGAATTACATATCGGTTCAGAAGATGAATTTGAAAGCTTTCTAATAGAAAACTCTTTTGACCTGCACTATCAACCAAAACCTGATGCTCAGTCTGTTAATTTAGGATCCGGTCATCTTTGGAGATTAGCGGTAGATCATCCGGGACAAGAGGTTTTACCATGTATTCACAGAGCTCCAAAAGAAAATAACGGTGAATATCGACTGCTTCTGATCTGTTGATAATAGGAATGGATCATTATGATTTCGGCGATTGCAACATCATAAAAGTTCTTGAGGTACAGAAATACCACCAATTTCCAACTTTCATCAAGTTTTTATAACATAAAATATCCTAACTGTAATCAGGATATTTTTTTAACTATATAAGACTTTATTTATAGTAAATGTCAAAATCTGTATCGTCAGAATTGACGTGGTAATTGTCTGTTTTTTGCCATATCATACACCCCTTACCTTTCCAGGTTTCAGGTATTTTAGGTTTTGGAGAATGAGAATATTCGGCGAGCCACAAAGGGTATTTTGAAAATGCGGAATCATTTAAATATCGATTTAAAAAAGAAAAATCGGAATATATTATTGGTGCTTGATTCGTTTTGTCTTCGACATAGTTTAAAAATGTTAACAAATCTTTTTTTAACCTTTCAGCATCGATGGGTTTTCTCGGGAGACTCATTTCTTCAATATCAATAATCAAGGGAAAGTCAGTATCTTTAATCATACCCGCATTATCTACAGTACTGCAGAAGTGAACAGCCTGTTTTATAGGATCTTGAGAATAGACATAAAAATGGTAAGTCCCCTTCATTATATTTTTCTCACTTAAGTATTTCCAATTTTTGGTAAAATCCGGATCTATATCTCTTTCTCCTTGCGTGGATTTACAGATTACAAATTGCAGTCCGTCTTTTTTTTGCAGATCTTCTACAATGTTGCCATTCCAATGTGAGACGTCAATTCCTCTCAAAAAGGTTTTCAAATTACTGTTTTCATCTTCCATGGGGCTGTCTTTTATTGTTGCTAAAGATACAGTTTTGTTTGTTTGCTCAGCATTTTTTGAAGATTCTGTTATCAGATGTTTTGCTTTATTTTTTAAATCTTTGCCTAATACTTTGTAGGACACTATTGCCAAACCTAATGCATTGATCGTTACTACAGTTACAACTATTTTTGATATAAAATTCATGATGTTATTTTTTTGTTTATAATTTTTACTAAATATTCAATTAGCCCGGGATCTGTGCCCTAAGGACTTTTTCATAGCCTTCGATAATATCTTTCAATCCCTCTGTGGTTTCACCCGGTTTGAGAACGATCTCCAATTTTGCCGTTGAAGTTTTGCTTTTATTCCCAAAGAGGCCGCTTGACTTCTCGTCATTTGAAAAGCTCACCATCAGATCATCATTATCCAATGCTATTTCCAGGCTTGCCGTAAGCTTGACCTCATCCACTTTTGGGGAATAAACGGGTATAAGAGTGATGATCGGCGCATTTACGGGAACCTCCTTTATTGTATTATCACCCATCTTAACAGGGAAATTAAGTGTCACTGTTTTTGCAGTGAGTCCTCCACTTTCAGCTTTTTCAAAATAGGTATCAATGAAGTCCGTATGATTACTCATTAAAGAATCATTTGCTATTGTGATAGAATCGTTGAGCGCTTCTATTAAATTTTTAAAATTCACCATATCCGTTATTTTTGAGAGATTTTTTTCTTAAGGTCTGTAAACTTGTCGTATGCTTTTTTTGCCTGATTCATACTTGATGGTGACATTCTTATTTGAGACTGACAAGTTGTACATCCGAAAGCTGCACCTGCAATTAATGCTCTTGCATTAAAGGTTATTTCTGATTTACATTTTGGACATTGTAATGTTTGGTTCATGATATTAAGATTTTAGTTGGATGTTATTAGAGTAAAACTTTAGTATGGTTGTTAATCCTACAGGAAGCGGTATCGTGCCGCCAGTTATTTCTACATTCATTTTGGACTGATGCCTTTTCTGAGTAGGACTATCGTCACTTTTCGAAGCCGCCACACTTCCTCTCATTTCCATATTTTTTTTGGCGGTATCATTGTTGTCTGCTACATGTTTGGCGCCATAGAAACGATTTCCATATCAAACTTGACATTAATATCTTTGACACATAGTGAATTAAAAGGTATAATGGTAATCAATGGTAACTCAAAAGATATAAGCTCGTCTGGTTCAGTCTCGGACTTACTGTTTTTCCTGATAGTCAGGCTGACCATTTTTGGGGAAAAGGAGTCATCTTTTGCGTCAAAGCACGTTTCCATTAAGAATTTAACCTGTTCCTGCGCCATTTTGGAATTGGCATTTGCTGCTGCAATAAAAGGTGCTGCTAAAAGATCCTCTATTAAGGCTGCTTTGTGATTGTATTGTTCCTGGTCACTCATGATATTTGATGTTGATTTTTATGATTATAAGATGTTTGGAGGCATGACCCTCCAAACATTTAAATGACTTAGAGTTGATTATTTTCTCATTGTCTTTTTATTTAGGGGTATTAGTTCCCTGAGTAGTTACAGGCGTAATATTTTTACTATACGCATCAATGATGGTTAATACTCCTTTTGGAAGCGGCAACTGACCTGCGTGAACCTTCACGCTGTATTTTGCACTATTACTTTTCTCATAATGTGTGCTGTCAGAAGAAGATTCTTTAGAATCATAACTTACACTACCGTGAACTGTAACTGAGAAAGGTCCCCATCCTGCTTTAGCTTCGAAACCGCCTTCTCCTTTTGTTTCGCTGCTGGTATCTTTTTTAGTATCCTCAGCAAAACTGGATTTAACTTCCATCTCAAAATCAATATCCACGTTATCTACAGCCAGGGAATTCAAAGGAATTATAGTTAAAATAGGCAGGTTAAAGATTGTTGTAAATGGTGTAACCGTAGTTTCAGTTGCAGGATTGGCCGTTGGGTCACCTGGTGTAATTACATTGTTCTGCAATTCCATATTGATGATAATCGGCGTATAATTTTTGGTTGTTGCATCCTGATTAAAACACGTATCCAAAAGAAACTGCGTCTGTGTGTATGCCATATTTGCGTTAGCTTTAGCAGCAGCTAATAGTGGCCCTCCGATTAGGGAGTCGATTGGCAGCCCGGAAAATTGCTGGGCTACGGATAATAATTGATCGTTCATTTTATTAATTTTTGATATTTTTTGCCTACTCTATTCAGTTTTCGGCTTACCTGATGATGAAAGGTTTGCCTACTAATTATTTGTTATATGTAGCTAGCCCTTTCCATCTGTCGCTATAACACCATGCAAGAATCAAAATGCTTTTTGTCTTGCCAAAATAAGTTGTCCAGGTGTTTGGCGATGTATTTTGGTCTACTCGCACAGCTTTAACCGTTTGTAATTCTCCCAACTTATCCTCAGCATAGAATTCTCCCTCTGCGTCAAGATTCCCACTTTTATCGCCATGGGTACCGGAAAGCACGTAGATCATTACATTATTCATTTCACTTCCAAGATCTGTGCGGATTTTTTTTACAAGGTCAGCAACTTCATAAAGATCTGTTTCATTATCAAAACCATAAATTGGTCGAGGTCTTGTTGACTTTGAAATAATTTTTGATGCCATAATTTTAATTTTATAATTTTCACCTACTCTAACCAGTTTTCGGCTTCCCTGTTTTTTATTTTTCTACAAGAGATTTGATGGGAATCGTAATTTATATTTCATGTAAAACACATGCGGGTTTATTCCTGTCAGTAAGCCTTTTAAGAAAAATATTAGTAACTAAAGTGCTAGCTTCTTTTGTTATTATGATGTAAAACTACAGCGTTGGATAAGGTGAATAAAAAATAATGTCACCAGATGAAAAACCGGTGACATGAGATTGGAAAAATCGGGTATAAGACTAAAAGGATTAGATCAATAATTATTTATCAGAAAATCCTGTAGTTGGATAAGAAGTCCTTGTATTTGTTACTAAGAGTGATAGTATGGTTTCCCTGAAGAAGAATGGTATTTTCAGAAAGTGTCACCTCAACTATTTTATTTGGATTGGCAACATAATTCCTGTGGGTACGGATAAATTGATTGGACTCTAAGAAAGGCAGAAATTTTGCCAACGATATTTGTATCAGGTATTTTTCAGAATCCGTAATCACATTGCAGTAGCGCTCTTCTACTTCAATATATACGATATCTTTCATCCATACTTTTTTCAGGGCTTTTCCTTTTTTGATGAATATATAATCGTTTGTAACAAGCGGACCGGAACTGGTGGTGATCGTGTCTATCTGCCCGTAAAACTTCTCTATAGCAACTTCTATGGCGTATAGTATCTCTAGCTCGTTGAAAGGTTTTAAAAGATAACTAAAGGGTTTGGTAAGTTTTGCCTTTTCGAATACCTGACGGTCGGAAGAACTGGTGAGAAAAACAAAGGGTTTGGCTGTTTTTGAATTGGCGTTGACGGTCTGGGCAAGGTTGATGCCTTCCGGATGGCTATCGATGAAAATATCAATAATCAAAATATCTACAGGATCATTGTGAATGTAATGGAGTGCCTGTTCATAGGTTTCAGCAATACCCGTGACATTATAATTGTTAGCCAGCAGCACTTCTGCCAGCTTTTTGCCATCTTCCTGTGAATCTTCAAAGATGAGGATATTGACCTTGTTCATACTTAAGCTTTTAATAATGAAATTGTTATTTTGGTGCCTAGATTTATTCTGGATTCAAGTTTTAGAAGCCCAAGATTTTTTTTAACTAGCGACTTGCAAAGATGCAATCCCAGACCTCGTGCAGCCTTGTTTTTTTCTGTCGTGAGGATTTTCGAACCATCTAAAATCTTAGTTTGTAATTCCTCTGTCATTCCTTTTCCATTATCCTCAACTGTTATCGAATAGTAATTGTCGGACAACTCATTCTCATATATCAAAATCTGCCCACCCTGATCTGTATATTTTATAGCATTATCAAGAACATTTCGCAATATGATTTTAAGAGATTCCTGATCTGCCTTAACCTTTAAATTGCCTGTAATACTATTCTCAAAAAAGATATTTTTTTCAATCATCAAAGATTTATAGTTGTACACTACCTGCTCAGTAATCATATATAAATTGACACTTTCCTGATTAAAATAAAGCTGATTGGTCTGCATTAATGCCCAATGCAAAAGATTATTAAGAAGGTTATGTGTAGAATCGGCAATAAAAGAGCCTGTTTTTATTTCATCTTTTAATCTAACCAGATCCGAATGCTCTATACTGACCTGCATTTTATAGTACATACTCTTCAAAGAATTGATGTAAGAACGCAAATCATGACTCACGATTGAAAAAAGCACATCTTTAGCCGTATTAGATTCGTCCAGTCTTGTTTTCTGATCCAGTATGATTCTATTGGTTTTAAGCTTTTGAACATAGAAGTAAACACCTCCGACAAGGATCGCCGATAGTAAAATTGTTATGTAGAGAATCCTGTTTTTTTCAAGAGCTTCTAATTTATTCTGAGTAATCAGCATATTGACTTCACTTTGCTTACTTTTTATGGCAAGCCGCTTTTCAAGTTGGGCAAGAGACCATATTCTGCTTTGATTATTGAGAGAATCGGTCCATGCCTCCGATTCTTTTCTATATTTTAATGACTGTGAATAATTTTTTCTGTTTTCTTCTACAACAGCCATATTAAGCGAAGCATTTTTTTTGACAAAATAATTACCTCTGATTTTTATTGAAAGCATATAAGCTTTTTTATAATAAGGTATGGCCAAATTATCCTTATACTGTTCGTAATAGATGCCCGCAATATCCATATATGAACCTATTATTGCAATCGTGTCTTTTTTTGCTTCCTGCAGACTGAGGCTTTTAACCAAATTTATTTCTGCATTTTTATAATCGGTCAAATGAAGGTAACATAGCCCAACGTTATGAAGAACTTTTGCCTCATCGATATCAAATTTTTCAAATTGACTATTTCCTTTGACTTGATGATAGAAATTAAGTGCTTTTGCATATTTTTCCTGCTCCACTGCTATATCACCTAAGTACACCAATATTTTTGGTTTAAAAATAAAATGATCCGAAATTTTTCTGAACTCACTTTTGGCTTCTTCAAACATTCTTTTTTGTTTAAAGGAGACGCCGCGGAAATAATGGCAATAGTTGTTGATTTCGGATGGATTATTCAATGCATCCAACTGTCTTCCTGTATAAACAATTGTTGAATCCTCAGCTTTACTGAGAAAAAACAGACAAGCTTTATAGAAATTTGCAGATGATGAAAACTGGATAGATTTTTTCTTTATATTATCATTTACAATACTTTGAGACTTGATTAAGCAAAATGTAAACAGAAGACATATAAATAACTTAGGGGTTAGATTGCCAATATTAAAGTCAGTGAGCATGTGGTTTTATCCATTAATTATTATGCTGCACTGTAGTTACCGTACCGCGTGATAAGGTAGGATCATCATCTTTCAAATAAACAACAATTTCTCCATGGTTATTGTCAGCATTGATACGGCTGATTTCAAAATCCAATCTATAGTTACGAAAGGTCTTTACTGAATTAGATTTCATATCGTTAATATATTCAATAAAGAACAAATATTGGTTTTGTTCATCCTGTACAATACTAATGTTTTCTTCAGCAATTTTTACTTCTTCGTTAATAAATATATTGACACTAACACTGATACTGTTTTTTTTGGTATTGGAATAATTAGCCTGGACTAATGGCATCAACGGATTGGGACCCGTGTTGTTTTTGAATTCAATCGTACTACCAATAGCAAATTGGAAAGGAAATGTTGTTTTCATGGAAATTTCAAAAATATTAGTTATTAATTATATGCAATTTAATAAATTTATAATATGTGTAAGGATAATTTTGATATCGATATAAAATCAGATCGTATATAAATCAACAGGTGCATGGTTTTAGAAGTTGAATAGAATCCGATATAAACACTCATCGATAAGCAGAAAACTTATTTCTAAAAATTACAAAACTCCTTTTTTAAGTTTAAACCTGGATTTTTTATGAGCCGAGAGTGCAGGACACTCTATTAAATCGTTCATACTAATTTCGCTGTAAATCAAATCAATATGACTTTGGGCTCATAACTAACTATAATCAAATCATACTATGTATCGCAAATTATATCTTTCCTTATTTTTATTAAGTTCTGGCTGCGGATTAACTTATGCACAGCAACTGGCTTTCCCCGGAGCTGAAGGTTTCGGGCGTTTTGCGGCAGGCGGACGTGGCGGAACGGTTTATCATGTTGTCAATCTTAATGATACGGGCGCAGGATCATTCAGGGATGCGGTGAGCCAGTCCGGCAGAACTATTGTTTTTGATGTTGCAGGGGTTATCAAAATCAAAGAAAAGATTGCAGCTGCACCCACAATCACCATCGCCGGACAAACCGCACCGGGATCCGGCATTACTGTTTACGGCAACGGCGTTTCTTTTGGTGGTAACAGTATTGTAAGATATATCAGATTCAGGGGAAGCATTGATATGCCTAAAGGAGCCTGCACCGTAGTAGCGGATGATCTGAAGGATATTATCTTTGACCACGTTTCCATAGAATGGGGAAGATGGGATAATCTGCATGTAAAAAATAGTACCAATATTACCCTGCAATATTGCCTTATTGGTGAAGGGATAGATCCTCAGCGTTTTGGAGCCTTATTAGAAAATCCTGTAGATATAACGGTTCATCATAGTTTATGGACAGGAAACCAAAGCCGTAACCCAAAAGCAAAAGCAAAAATTGAATACCTTAATAATGTAGTTTACAACTGGGGCAAAAGTGCTTTTATCGGCGGGCATTCGGCGACAGATCATTATCAGGATATTGTTGGAAATTATTTTATCGCCGGACCAAGTTCAACCAACGATTTCTTAAGTATGTTCACGCCTACAGATCATGTTTATCATAAAGATAATTATGCAGACCTTAACAAAGATGGCAAAGTAAACGGTCGGTTGATTACTGATGAAGATTTTATCAAACAAACAGCAACCTTGGTGAAAGAACCATCAGCAATATCAAGAAGCAGTGTTAAAATCAGTGCGGCAAATGATGCCTGGAAAATAGTAATGGCGGAAGCAGGCTCTTCCTTAAAAAGGGATGCAGTAGATAAGCGGATTATCGGCTATTTCAAAAGTCTCGGTAAGAAGGGTCAGATTTTTAAAACTGAGGCTGATGCCGGTGGACAACCGAAAGTAAAGCAAGAAATTTCAAAACTAAAAGATACAGATGCGGATGGCATACCTGACAACTGGGAAAATAAGAACAAACTGAATGCTATAGACGCAAAAGATGCAGCTGCTATAACTCAATCAGGCTATACAAATCTGGAACACTATATTAACAACTTGGTAAAATAAGCATTTAAAATACTACATCAACAAATCCTTTTCATTAAATCAAGGATTTGTTTTTTTTATTGAATGGTAATAGATTGTAAATTATATATGAAAATGAATTAAAATTTAGTTTGTACAAACATCTTTCCTAAATTTGAATAAAATAATAATTATCATCTATGAAGCCAATGCAGAGAAACAAAGAAAGAGGTCTTTTTAGTTTTTTAATTTTCATAATTATCACTTTTTATTCTCAAATAAGCGCCCAAAATCCGGAAGAATATAATAAGATCTATACGAAAACTTATCTCGAAGTTTCCCAAAAAGATTTTACCAAAGCTCTAAAAATAGCAGATTCTTTATTTAATATTTCTGAAACGCCTCGTTTTCAGGCAAAAAGTCTTATGCTATCCGCTTCGTTGCTTCAACAAGTTGGAGAGATTACAGAAGCCGTAAATTTTGCTTCCAAAGCTGAAACGATCCTCAAAGATTCAGAAGATTACATCTGGAAAGCCAAAATATCCGGATTTCTTGCTTCACAATACAGACAGCTAAAACTTGTAAAAGAATCCAAAAAGTACATCAATCAAACGCTGGAATCTATTGCAAAAATTAATGATCCAAGAATTGTCAATCAAACGATGGGTTTTGTAATGCAGGAAAAAGCCTATTACGAGATCGAAATGAAAGACTACAGAAAATCAATATCTTTCGTTAAGGAAGCTAACAGGTATTTTGATTTGAGCGGACAAACCAATCCCTTTCTAATGGCCAATAATGACCAGCTTTTGGGTTTGAATTATTACCATCTTAAAGATGACGACAAAGCATTGGTCTATTATAACCAGGCACTCGAAAAGCTTGTTCAGATGCCGGATAACTATCTTAAAGCGCTTGTCCTCAATGGAATTGCCCAAGTCTACATCTCTAAGAAAAATGCAGAAAAAGCAAAGAAATATATAGACGAGTCACAGAGTTTGGCAAAGGAATCGAAATATCTGAGTCTGAAGAAGGAAATTTACAGTACTTCCCAACAGTATTATGCACTAGTAAACGATATAAAAAACCTACAGGAAACAAAGTTAAAGCAGGATTCTGTAGTTGAAAAAATTGAAGACAAATCTTCAAAATTTATTAGTGATTCCTACTCGGGTCTTAAAAACAGAAATGAAATCATTCAAAAAGAAACAGAGAACAAAAGTATAATACTCGAGATAGCACTGCTTATCCTTTTTTGTGGTATCGTTTATTTTTTAATTTACAGAAACCGCCAGAAGAAAAATTTTGAAACGATTAAAAAGATTTTAGACGAAACGAAACAGTCCAAAGTAATAGAATCCGAAATGCCGGTAATTGATTTTGAAAACGATGATCCTGCAGGATATCATATTGATGCTGCTGTTGAGACTGTGGAAAATCAGTCAATGATGACGCCCGCAACCAAGAAAAAAATACTGATAAAGCTGGATAAATTTGAACAGTCAAAACTGTTTATCAAGAGTGCGGTCTCTCTGCCCTATCTGGCATCATATTGCAGCACCAATACAAAGTATCTTTCTTATGTTCTGAACAATTATAAAAAGAAAGACTTCACCAATTATATCAATGAGCTCCGCATCGGATACATCATTGAAAAACTAAGCAGCGATCCTCAGTATCACAAATATAAAATATCTACACTAGCCGAAGAAGCAGGATTTTCCTCGCAGAGCAAATTTGCAGCAGCTTTTCGAAAAGTTACTTCAGTATCTCCGTCGCAATTTTTGGAACACCTGAAAGCGAAGTAAAAAAATGATGTTTTTTTTCATAAAGTGAGGAGATAATCAAACCGATGTCCTGGAAAAATTGAGACTTTCTACATTTTTCATACTACATTTTTATATTATAACGATTACAAACCTACACCAACAGATAGTTTTAGGGCGTTATCCTACACTTTTTTACCGAATATTTATTTGAAAGGTTTTTATATTGACAATCCTTGATTCATAATACTTTACAGCTCTTTAAAACGATTTTTATAGTGGTTCATTTTCCTGAATTCGAATCTTACTAAGATTGGATAACAGTTTTATGAAATGGTATTTTCGCAAAACAAAGACAGAGATATAATTTGCTATGATTTTGGGAATAATTTTGATTTTCTTGCTTCTGTCTCAAAACGAAATTTAATAATTAAATGAAGCCTCAATCATAAAAAACAAAAAAGCAAATGATGAGGAAATATTCTTGGAGGCTTCTTTTTTTATTAAACAAGAAAAACAGTTGTATCTGTCAACTTGATTATCATTTGTCATTTTTGAATAAACTATAACATTATCACCTAGTATCAGCCTGGCAGTTATTTTTATGATGATATCATATAACTAATTGTGTTTTCTGCCCGGTATCTGTGCCATGAAAGTAAGCAACAAAAAGAATATAGAAGCCATAGGTTTATGCCTGATATTTAGCATTCCGGTCATCGTGGCGGTTATGATATTTGATTTTATGATCATAAAAAAGATAGATGTAATAAGTACCATCCTGATTGTATTGATGCTACTTATAGTATTACTATTATACACGCTGCGTTACAAAGAATTCGAGAACTCAGGCTATGTGATTACCATTGTGAAAAAACATCCGCTGCTTGCCAAAAGTTTTAAATCACCTGTTTTGGAATTTCCGGTAAACCTTCTACAGGATTTTCATATCAAGGGAAATATTATTTATCTAACTTTAAAAAGCAATAATACAGCAACCGAAAAAACCCACGTCTTAAAATTTATATTAAGTGGATTTAATGACAAACAGCGCCAACAGATTATAACATCATTATCAGAAACAATTAAAAATAATTAGTTGAGGTTTTTTTAAAATGATTAAGACAAGTGCAGATTAATCAACGACTAAAGACAGAGAAATATTTCTCTGTCTTTTTGTTTTTGTCATAGGAACATTATTTTCCTGAAATATTAATTGTATAGATTCTTAGTTTTGGCTTAAGCTTTGAAGCGGTCTTATCGATAAAAGAAGATGAGTAATCTACTAATCAGGGTTATTTAAAATTAATAATCATTCAGTAAAAAACAGATTTAAAACAATCAACAAAATATTATTCATATGGACGACCAAATCACAAGAAGAGAAGCAATCGACAAATTGGCTCATATTATAAATCCTGATGCATCAATTAATGATCAGGAAAAACAGGAAGAATCTTTTAAAAACGAAGGCGGATCCCACCTGGAAGATCCAACTACAAAACATCCAAAACCGCCTTTCAACAAACAAGTTCAACCTTTTCCAGGATTAGCCGGTAAAATGGATCCTGTCCCGGATCACGGGGAAGAAAGTTATGTAGGATCAGGAAGACTGAATGGTCGAAAAGCTCTAGTTACAGGTGGTGATTCCGGTATCGGGCGTGCTGCAGCAATAGCTTTTGCCCGTGAAGGTGCAGATGTTGCAATCAATTATCTACCCGAAGAAGAATCGGATGCAAAAGAAGTGGTCGATCTCATTACAAAAGCCGGCCGGAAAGCAGTAGCAATTCCAGGAGATATCCGGGATGAATCATTTTGTCAAAGGCTCGTCTCCGAAGCTGCCAGCCAACTGGAAGGTCTCGACATTCTAGTTAATAACGCCGGTCATCAAAAATCAAATGAATCTATACTTGACATCAGTACAGAAGATTTTGACAGAACAATGAAAACCAATATCTATGCTCCATTCTGGATTACCAAAGCGGCTTTAGCCTATTTAAAACCAGGTTCCAGCATTATCGGATTATCATCTGTTCAGGCCTATGATCCATCTGCTGATCTTTATGATTATGCACAGACAAAAGCAGCAACGACAAGTTATGTAAAATCGCTGGCAAAACAGTTGGGACCAAAAGGCATTAGGGTAAATGGCGTTGCTCCGGGGCCGGTTTGGACTGCCTTAGAAGTAAGTGGTGGCCAGACACAGGAAAACCTAGTTAAATTTGGTGGTGACACGCCGTTGGGAAGGCCTGGACAGCCTGCAGAATTGGCTTCGATATTTGTACAGTTAGCAGATAACAATGGTAGTTTTGCAACAGGTCAGATCTACGGATCAGCTGGCGGAAGCGGTCAACCATAAAAAATGACACTATCATTATTCAAAATTGCTTTGAAAATAAAAAAATAACGCCAATAGATTCTATTGGCGTTATTTAGTTTTAAAAGTGACCGCGAAGGGATTCGAACCCCCAACCCTCAGAGCCGAAATCTGATATTCTATCCAGTTGAACTACGCAGCCATTTATATTTTAGAACGTAATCTTCACGCCGGCCAAAACCTGTGCTCCCAAAACTTTGTAACCCAAGTAATTTTGATATTTGGCGCCCAGAAGATTATTTCCGAGTGCAAAAATACTGAAATTTTTGTGAAACTTGTATTCTGCAGAGAGATTTATATCAGCATATCCACCAACTTTTTCATTTCTGTTTTCGGTAGAAGTATAAACATTAGGATTGAATCCGTCTGTTTGAATACTGAAAGCATTTGAAGTTCTGTCTGTTACAAAATATCCTTTGAAACCAAGTGCCAATTTTTTCTCCAGCATCGTATATTTTGCACCCAGATTCAATTGCACCAAAGGTTTATAATAGACTTCGTCCAGATTGTCCAAATTATATTTCATAAAATGCAAACCTGCATCCACAACAAGATTTTCCATCGGAAACGCTTGCAGATCGCCTTTAATTTCCATCAAAGTTCCATTATCATAAACAGAACTGAAAGTATTGGCGTAGTCATAGCCTTTTCTTTCTGCATTGATATTAGAATCAAATAAGTTATTATTGACAAAAAACTGCGCATTATTCACTTTGCTGAAGCCTGCATTCACATCATATTTGAACATCTGGTCGATGTCACCTTTAAGACCAAAATAGAAATGATATTTATTTTCTGTCGGAGTTAAAAGCAAATCTGAAATCAGAAATGGATTTTCTTCCAAAAGATTTCCGTAAGTATTCAGCTTCAAACCACCGTCAATTCCTCCATAGAATTTGAATTCATCCGCTGCTGCAACCAAAACTTCTGCTCTCGGAAACCAATAGAATTTGCTTCCCTTATTTTCAGTATTAATATCTGATAATTTAGAATTAAGGAAACTAAAATCAGAACCGATCAACAAATAAGATTCGCCTTTGTAGAAAGTGACTTTTGGTGACAAAGTGAAATTCAGTTGGTTGGAATTGTTTTGATTTAGCAACTCAAATTTAGAATTTACAGTTTCCAGATCGATTCCCAAATCGCCGTTTGCCGTAATTTCGTTGTTGATTGCAAAATCGTGTTTCGACAAATTAAGTTCTACATCCGCATAACTTTCTTTTGCATCAAAATGGTCGCTTAAGAAATAAGACCTCACTTTTACATTATTCAAGATTTCATTGGAATAATGGTCATAAGAAGCATTTACACCAAATTTATTTACTTTTTGCTGCAGATCCAAATCAGAACTTTCTGGCGTTAAAGCATAGATTCCGTAGTAATTATAATTATTAAAACCGTAATTCACATCCAGATTATATTTCCCTTTTTCCGCGTAGATATTCGCATACGCACCAATATTAGCCTTGCTGTTTTTAGAATCCCAATCGTAATATTTCTTCAGTCCGGTCGTCGATAGATAATGAACGTCCGCTCCTACTTCCACATTGTCTTGAACTTTTCCTGAGATATTCGCATCCGCTAAAAACTTACCGTAATTTCCATAACCCAATCTAAAATAATTAGATTGATAATCATTAGAGAATTTTGGCGAAATATCTTCACTCTGGATCTCAGTTGTTTTGAAGTCAGAAACCGGCGGAACATTCACGATGTCATATTTCAGATTGATAGAATCTTCCTTCTTTTTATTTTCAGGCGGATAATTTTTCTCCTGAATCACAGACGTTTTCTTCTTTTCAATCTTCTTAACTTCAGGTTCACGTTTTCTGTTCAGGATCAATTGCTCTTCTTTGATCTGAGCTCCGATTTCCGAAATTCCAAAAGTTCCTAAAAATGCCAGAACGGCGATATATTTCAGTTTGTTCATTTATTTTTTATTTTTTAAAATTTCATCAAAATTATTTCCCCAACCCTAAAGGGAGTAATTTTAATGAAATTTTTAAATCAATTCTCCCTTTAGGGTCTGGGTAAAAATTGATTTAAAAATTTGTAACCTTTTTATTTACTTCTTAATCTGCGCTTTCACTTCCTTCGCTTCCGCTACAACTTCCGGAAAATCACCATAATTATTGATGATCTCGTCCAAAGTATAACTCGCTTGATAATTATCTTTCAAAGCCAGATAATTTTTCGCCATTATCACCAAAGCTTTTGCACCCCAATATTCTTCGGAGGCATAATTATTTGCTAACTTGAAAATAGTTTCATTGGACGATTTGAAGGCTTTTCCTTTGTTTTGATAGAAGGCTTTTGCATAAAGAGCTTCTGCTGCAACTTCTGTATTAGAAGATTTTTCAAGAGCCGTGTAAGCTGTTTGCGCATCTTTATCTTTCGACTGTTGCATCAGACTTCTAGCTTTGATGACTTTCGCCTGTTCCAATGTTGCTGCAGAATTTTTCGAGTTTGAGATCACGGCATTGGCAAATTTTTCAGCTTCTGCAAAGTTCTTTTCGTCTGCATAGATTTTCATTAATTCTACCGACGCAAAGTTTTTGATATTCACATTCGTTGAGTTGGCAACTTGTTCCAGATATTTTTTAGCATCCGCAATTTTATCCTGAGAAATGTAAATTTGAGCCAATCTAACCTGCGCATCCTGCTGATAATCATTCTGGAAATCGGCAACATTTTGCAACGGCAACATCGCTTTGTCAATTTGTTTTAACTGATAATAACTTTCGCCTAACTCATATTGAGATTTGAAGAGATTGTCACCACTCGGACTTTGATCCAGATATTTCTCGTAATAAGAAACGGCTTTCGCATAATCTTTCTTAGCAAAACTTTCTTGCGCCAGATTGAAATTAATCTCATTGATCTCCGAACTATCCACTTTTACATTAAGACCTTTTGCAAATTGTTCGTAAGCCGCAACATCGCCTTTTTTCACAAAAGCAGGTTTGGAAGCTGCAACAATCTTATCCGCAAACGCTGTATTTTTATATTGATTTGCTAAAATCTGGAACTCAGCAATTGCTTTATCTGTTTGATCTTGATCGATGTAATTTTGAGCTCTGTAGATTTGGGAATTTGCAACCAGATCTTTGTCCGGACTTGATTTGATAACTTTTTCGAAGTAAGAATTTGAATTATTAAAATCATCATTCTGAGCATAAGCAGTCGCGATTTCGTAATTCGCGTCATCAACATATTCAGAGTTTGGATATTTTGAAATCAAGGTTTTCAATTCCGCAATTTTTGCAACCGTATCACCTTTGAAACCTAAAGCCAAAGATTTTTGATATAATGTATAATCGCTCGCGTTCTCAGTTTTGTTATAAATCTCTAAAGCTTCATTTAACTGATTTTTAGCATAATACGTATCAGCCAAACGCAATTCTGCATCCGCTTTGAATTCCTGTTTCGGGAATCTCAGATATTCTTTGAAATATTCCTGAGCCGAAGCAAAATCCTTAGATTTGAAATAAGCATAACCTAAATCGTAATCCAATTGTTCACGTTCAGGGAAACCTTCTGCCGTTTCGTTTTCGAGTTTTGTATAAGTTGCAATCGCCGATTTGTAATCGCTTTTTTGATAGTAAGTTTGACCCAACCAATATTGCGCTTTCTTGTAAAAATCTTTATTGAGATTGTATTGAAGACTTTGTTTGAAGTAAGTCTCAGCGACGTCAAAATTCCCTTTATTGAATTCCTCAGAACCCAAAAGGTAGGAAACCTCCTGCTCTATTTTTTTGGTCTCGTTCGTTTTCTGGTCAAGTTTTCCCAGTGCTTCCAAAGTCGCTTTATAATCTCCGGAATACAAATAAGATTTAACCAAAAGCGATTTCATTTCCTGCGTTTTTGCACCGCTCGGATATTTATCAATATATCTCTGGATTACTTTTGATGAATTCTCAAATGGATTTCCCAGTTCATAACTCAACTTTGCATATTGTTCTAAAGCCAGTTGCTGAACTTTCGGGTCATAATTCATTTGGGACGAATTACGATAAGCCGACAAAGCTTCCTGTTTTTTACCCGTTTCCAGATATGCATTTCCCAATTGGTAATAGGCATTCTGAGCCAACGGAGAATTGCTGTTGATCAATTGATTATAATATCCAACCGCTTCATCATTTTTCTTTAACTGAGCAGAAACAAATCCCATCTCATAAAGGTCAGATTCAGAAGGTGTTTGTTCTTTGTTAAGGAACAATTTCAAATGCGGATAAGCCGACTGATAATCGCCTTTCATAAAATAACTTTCGCCAACTATCTTATGGATTTCTGTATCATAAGCTGTTGTTTTTCCATTATTCAAAATATCATTTCCTTCCGAAATTGCCAAATCATAATTTTTCTGATTGTAATACATCTGAACATAATAAGGCTTTACAAGATGTGCGTATTCCTCATTATTTTTAATTTGGTCAAAATAGATAAATGCATTATCATTCTGTTTGTCAGCATAATACAAATGCCCTAACATATAAGAAATGGCTGGTTTGCTGGTCTCGTCCGCCGATTTGAAAGATTCTTCCAAAGCCTCGATCGCCCCTGCAGAATCGCCGGTCATAAATTTGGCATAACCCAGTTTCATAATATGCTGCGTATTTTCCTCACGGCTCAACTGCGATTGATTGATCTTCTGTAAAGTTTCCAACGCTTTCTCGAAATCTTTCTTAGCCAAATAATAATCTGCTAAAGGCCCGTTTGCCTGCGCAAAATAAGCCGAATTCGGATATTCCTTCATAAAAGCATTTAAGCCTTCCTCTGCATATTGCTGCTGAAGAATCACACCGATCACATTACTGAAAAACGCAGAAGCTTCTTTTCTGGAATTGCTGAGATTCTTATTATAAAAATATTGCTTGGAATATTCGTATTGAGAAGCATTGTAGATTTTGGTCTGATAGAGATTATCTGCCAAACCGAAATGATAATCTTCGTTCTTTGTAAAATATTGAGATTGTTGTGCTTCGGAAATCCCATATAAAGAGATCATTGAAGCCAGTATTATTTTTTTTGAATTCATCCTTGATAGAATTTTTTCTAAAAACCAAGCTGAAGTTTCATTACTTCGGCAAAGTTCGTTTCATTTTCAACGAAAATAGCGAAAAGATATTATTTATGGGAATTTAATTAGTGCAATGTTTGATTTTGTTTGGGGTTTTAATTTTTGAAAAGTTCTTGATAGTATTTGAAATCCCAAACTGCAAAATCAAATCCCTATGAAAAATAATTTTCGTTTAACAAATTTTTAACAAAATCATGTATTTTCATTACATTTGTTACTTTCATAAAATCTACAGCTTTGATAAACTCACTTTTCAGAAGAAAACATTACACAGAAAATTCAGATAAAGGTCAACTAAACCGTGTTCTTGGAACTTGGGACATTGTATTTTTTGGAATCGCAGCCATCATTGGAGCCGGAAGTTTCAGTAGTTTGGGGGAAGCTATTTTCCGCGGCGGACCGGGCGTTATAATTTTATATATGATCTGTGGTTTTGCCTGCGCTTTCACCGCTTTATGTTATGCAGAATTTGCGAGTAGAATTCCAACTGCAGGAAGTGCTTACACCTATGCTTATGCAAGTTTTGGAGAGCTGATAGCCTGGGTCATCGGCTGGGCGCTGATTATGGAATACTCTTTCGGGAACATTTATGTTGCATTTTCCTGGTCAGATTATTTTACCAGTTTTATGGAAAGAATCGGGGTTCATATTCCTGATTTTTTTACCTGTAGCTATTCCGAAGCTAAGAAAGCTGTCCTCAATAATTCCATGAATCCTGAATTAATCAACGCTTGGAAATCTGCTCCGGTTATTGGTGGATTGAAGATCATCTTAGACATTCCTGCATTAATCATCAACGGATTAATCACCTGGCTTTGTTATCAGGGAATCAAGGAAAGTAAGAATTTTAATAACTTTTTTGTAATCTTAAAACTGTTTGTAATCCTTTTGGTGATCGCAGTCGGCGTCAGTTATGTGAATACAGGCAATTGGTTTCCTACCGTTGCCGGAACTAATGTAGGCTCTTTTATGCCGAATGGATTTGCTGGTGTAATGTCTGCTGTTTCGGGTGTTTTCTTTGCCTATATAGGTTTTGATGCAATTTCAGTTTTATCAGAAGAAACCAAAAATCCTCAGCGTGATCTTCCTCGGGGAATGTTAATCTCATTAGGACTTTGTACCGTTATTTATATCGTTCTGACC
This sequence comes from Epilithonimonas sp. UC225_85, assembly GCF_042695135.1. Lineage (GTDB taxonomy): Bacteria > Bacteroidota > Bacteroidia > Flavobacteriales > Weeksellaceae > Epilithonimonas. Next base: position 2,063,935 of record NZ_CP170547.1, on the reverse strand, counting down.
TTGGTTCTGACAGGTTTGGTCGACTTCAGAAAGTTTGACGGAATTGGAGATCCTTTATCTTTTGTTTTCGACAAGAGCAATCTTAATATTCCGTGGATGGAATTCATCGTTTCATTAATCGCAATTGTCGCAATCACAACCGTACTTTTAGTTTTTCAAATGGGACAACCTAGAATCTGGATGGCAATGTCTAGAGACGGACTTTTGCCAAAGAAATTTCAGGAAGTACACGCTACCAAGAAAATACCTTCTTTTGCAACAATCGTTACAGGAATTGTAGTTGGTGTTCCTATCCTGTTTACAGATAAATCTTTTATTCTGGACTTTACAAGTATCGGGACCATTTTCGCTTTTGTACTAGTTTGTGGTGGTGTTTTGCTTCTGCCAAATAAAGAAAAAATCAAAGGAAGATTTCATCTGCCTTACATCAACGGTAAATTTATTTTCCCACTATTATTCATCGGTGGGTTGGTATTTTTTTATTTTTATCAACCAGAATTTTTCCATCAGTTAACAAATATCAGTGATCCAAAAGACGGCGAATTCCGATTTGCAATATTGGTTTTCATCGTTTTTAATCTCGCTTTGTGCGTACTTACTTTTATTAAAAATCTTTCATTAATCCCATTAATCGGCCTTAGTTCTTGTCTTTATCTATTAACCGGAATGAGCCACGAAAACTGGTTCTGGTTTGGACTATGGTTTGCTATTGGATTGGTAATTTATTTCGCTTATGGATACAAAAACAGCAAACTCGGAAATCAATCCAGAAGCTTGAATTCTTAAAAGAAAATAAAATATTTTTTTAATTATTCCAATGAAAAACTTTCTTAAAAGTAATATCTCTCAGGAATCACTGGCCCTGTTACTAACTCAGGCACCAGTTGCATTATCTATGCTGATGGGAGAAGATTTCACGATTAAGGTTGCCAATCCACAAATGCTGGAACTGTGGGGAAAACAGCCGCAAATCATCGGTCTTAAATTAATTGATGCTTTACCAGAACTGAAAGGGCAGAAATTTATTGATATATTAACCAATGTTATGACGACAGGAATTCCCTATAAAGGTTATAAACAGCTGGCATATATCATACGAAAAGGCAAAACTGAAGAATGTTACTTCGATTTTATTTATACTCCAATTTATAATGATGACGAAAGTAAAATCCTTGGAGTGAGTGTGGTTGCCACAGAAACTACAGATCAGGTTTTAGCCAAGAGAAAACTGGCTGAAACAGAGTATAAATTCGAAACGCTTATAAAGGAATCAGATTTCGCCATTGCAGTGTATAAAGGTGAAGATCAGATCATTGATATTGCTAACGATAGAATGCTGCAGGCTTGGGGAAAAACCAAATCGGTAATCGGAAAAAAAATAAGAGAAGGAATTCCTGAACTTGAAGGTCAGCCATTCCTGCAAATTCTGAAAGACGTTTACAGAACCGGAAAAACTTACTCTGCAACCGAAGATAAGGTTCTTTTGGAAAGTAATGGCAAACTACAGACTTTCTATTACAACTTTTCTTATAAACCTCTGAAAAATCAAAATGGTGAGGTCTATGCAATCCTTAATATTGCTACTAATGTCACCGATCTTGTGCTTGCCAAAAAACAAAATGAGGAAAATAAGAACAAGTACAGAAACCTTGCAGACAGCCTTCCTATCATCATCTGGACAGCAGATAAACACGGAAACATAGATTATTACAACAAAAAGTGGTACGAATATACCGGTTTTGAAGGATTGGATAACCGGGATAGTGCAACCCGAAAAATCCTGCATCCCGATGATCTTCCCAAAGCAATGGAAATCTGGAAAACAAGCCAGAAAAATAAAACCCCGTACGAAATAGAATATCAATTCAAAGACCGGACAAAAGAAAACGGCTACCGTTGGTTTCTTGGAAGAGCAGCTCCCATAAAAGACAGAGACGGAGAAGTTGTGCAATGGATCGGCACCTGCACTGATATTGATGAATTCAAACAGTTTCAGCAGCAGAAAGATAATTTCTTAGGAATCGCAAGCCACGAACTAAAAACACCGCTTACAAGCCTAAAACTTTACTCTCAGTTTTTAGAAAAAAATCTCAGAAAACAAGAGGACAACAGGAACGCTGTTGTTGCACTGAAGATGGACGAACAGATCAATAAGCTTAATAATCTGATCAATGATCTTTTGGATGTAACAAAAATCCAGAATGGAAAAATTCTTCTTAATAATTCTGATTTTAATTTTGACCAATTGGTACGAGAAATTGTTGAAGAACAACAGATGAGCACCAGTCACAGAATATATCTGGAAACTGAAACAATCGGAAATACCGTTGGCGACAGAAACAGAATCTCTCAGGTAATGAGCAATCTTATAAATAATGCTATCAAATATTCTCCTGATTCTGACAAAATACTGATTACAACGAAGTTACTGGAAAACAACACGATCTTTTTCTCTGTAAAAGATTTTGGGATCGGGATTCCCGAAGATAAAAAAGACAGGGTTTTTGAACAGTATTACAGAGTCAGTGGAAGCAAAGAACACACATTTCCGGGACTGGGTCTTGGGCTTTATATTTCATCAGAAATTATTAAAAGAAGCGGTGGCAGGATTTTTGTCAATACCACGGAAGGTAAAGGGTCTGATTTTTGTTTTGAGATTCCGAAAACCCAATAATACTTATTAATATTTATTTAAACTTTACAAATGTCAAAAAAAATTATTGTTGTAGATGATAGTCCTGCCATTTTAGACTCAGTTAAACTGATGCTGGATATGGAAGGCTTTGAGGTATCAAATTATGAAAAAGGTTCAGAGATGTTCAATTCTCTTACAGCATCTTCAAAACCAGATGTAATTTTGATGGATATGTGGTTATCAGGTGAAGACGGTCGCGATATCTGCAAAATGATAAAAGCACACGAAGATTTCAAAAGTATTCCTGTTGTAATAATGTCTGCCAGCCGTGGCTTGGGAGATACTGCCATAGAAAGTGGCGCAATCGATTTCATACCGAAACCGTTTGACCTGGGTGAGATTGTAGAAAAAATAAGATATTATTCTGGCAGAACAGAATAATCATAAAATATAAAAAGCAGTTTAAATAAATATTGAACTGCTTTTTTCATTAAATAAATTTCAGTTAGAAATCCACGGCTGATGGATTAAGTCCTGAAAAACCTGATTCTTTAAGAGTCTTCAAGGCTTTCATATCACTTTCAGAGATTTTGAATCTTTCGAAATGAAGATTATTTTTGATATTTTCAGGGTTTTCGGATTTAGGCAATACAACTACCCCGCATTGCAGACAAAACTGAATACACAATATTGCCGGAGAAACACCATAGTTATCAGAAATAACGTTTAATTCTTTATCTTTCAGCAATCTGCCGGAACCAATCGGACTCCAGGCTTCTATCACAATCCCATTTTCTTTGGAATAATCTACAGTTTCCTGCTGTGTATATCCGGGATGGAACTCGATTTGATTGACAACAGGAACAACTTCTGCCGTTTTTAAAAGAGCTCGAAGATGTGGAACAAGAAAATTACTCACACCAATGGATTTTACAACTCCTGATTTATATAATTCTTCCATTGATTTCCAGGTTGATGAATTAATCTCTTCCCAATTGTCGAACTGTTTTTCATTTGCAGGCCAGTGGATTAAAAGAAGATCCAGATAATCCGTTTTCAGCTTGTTAAGAGATTGTTCAACGGATTTTTTCACGCCATGATAACTCCTGTTGCTGTTCCAGATCTTTGTCGTAAGATACAGATCCGTTCTTAGGATTCCGGATTCTTCAATCGCCTCTCCTATCTCTGCCTCATTTCCATAAATATCTGCTGTATCAATATGTCTGTAACCATCTTCCAAAGCCAAATTTACAGTTTTCTTCACACCTTCTGTAGTCTGCCAGGTTCCAAAACCAATTTCCGGAATTTCTGTTCCGTTGTTAAGAATGACTTGTTTCATTTTTCTTAAATTTTTAATTTTTCCAATGCCAAAATTACGCCATCAAAAATGTATTTTAAAATTATTCATCTTATAGAAGAAGTAAAAAATAATGATGGTTTTTGTGATGATATTTTATAAATTTGAATTATGGAAAAACAGGAATTCGGTTTGCTTGGGAAGAATATTTCTTACTCATTTTCAAAAAAATACTTTGAGGAAAAATTCAGAAAATTATTTTTAAAAGATCATAGCTACAGTTTCTTTGACATTCCTGAAATCGAAGCTTTAAATTCTATAACAGAGAACCCAAATCTTATTGGGATGAATGTCACAATCCCCTACAAACAAGCCATTATTCCTTTTCTGGATGAACTCAGTGATGAAGCTTCACAGATTGGCGCAGTGAATTGTGTGAGCTTCAAAAACGGAAAAAAAATCGGCTATAATACAGATGTTTTCGGGTTTGAAAAAACATTGCTTATCAACAAAAAAGAGCATCATAAAAAGGCTCTTATTCTAGGCGACGGCGGTGCTGCAAAAGCGGTGAGATATATCCTGGAGAAACACCAGATTGAACATCAAACCGTATCAAGAAAATCAGAAATTAATTTTGAAAACTTGTCAGAAAATTTGGTTAGAGATTCGCTTTTGATTATTCAGACAACGCCAGTCGGCACTTTCCCAAATGTAGAAGATTCTCTTCCTTTTCCTTTTGATGCGATTACAGATAAACATTACGTCATCGATTTGATTTATAATCCTTCAGAAACTGCTTTCCTAAGAAAATCAGCAGAAAAAGGTGCAACAACGCTTAACGGTTTTTATATGCTGGAACAACAGGCAGAAAAGGCTTGGGAGATTTGGAGGGATTAAATTTTAGTCAGTTGATATAATTTGGAAATTAAAAATAATGAAATTAGATTGGATTATTGAAAAAGAGGATATTACAAAAATTATTGATTTTTGTAAATCTTATGAGGATACAGATTTTTATCAAATAAGACTTAAAAAAAATATTCAAAAAGAAAATCTCAATTTCAATAATGAATTCATTTGGAAAGTAATTACTGTTTGTCTTTTAACTACACAACAAAATTCAAGTTCAGAAAGCCCAATATCAAGATTTGCAAGATTAAAACCTTTTCCTTTTGAATTAATTAATTGTAAAAATCAAAAAGAAAATCTTGAATTTTTTATTTCAAAAACATTGTCAGAATTTTCAGGAATTCGCAGGCACAATAATATTGCGAATGAATTAAAAGTGAATTTTGATTATTTAGAAAAGACTCAATGGAAATTATTTGATGAAATAAGGTCAGTTTTAGTTGAAAAAACAGAAGATAAAACAGAACAAATTGAAAAAGAGAAAACTTATGCTGAATTGATACAAAGCAATTTAAAAGGCTTTGGACCAAAACAAGCTAGAAACTTATTACAGATTTTAGGATTTACTGTTTACGAAATTCCTATTGATTCCCGAATTGGAAAATGGCTAAATGAATTTGGGTTTCCTATAAAAATTTCTGCAATAGCTTTACAAGACAAAAATTATTATAATTTAATTTCCGATGGAATTAATAATCTATGTGAAAGAGCAAACATAAAACCTTGTCTTTTTGATGCTGCAGCTTTTATAGCAGGAGACAAAGGTAAATGGACAAAAGAAAATTCAATCTTTTAAATAATCCTTATAACCTTCCAACTCTCCAGCTTCTCATCAAACTTAACTGTATGAAGCGGACTTGTTGATGGTAGACAAACAATCGGAATTTTAAAATCCTTACCCAAAATCTTCACAAGGTTTTTATAAGATTTTTGTCCGTTGCAAAAAATGGTTTTGATATTTGGATAATTTTTAATTAGTTCAGGAATATTATTATCAATTTCATCCTTTATTTCCGTATCGCTGCTACCCTTCCTTTCACAGCTTTCGATGACATCCCAAAGTGCAATATTATTTGTTTTTAGTAAGCTGATTCTTGCCTGATAATCTTGAGAGAACTCAGCATCAAAAAGATGAAACATGATTTTCCAGAACTGATTCTGAGGAAATGCATAGTATTGCTGCATCTGAAGAGATTTTGCACCCGGCATCGATCCGAGAATTAATATTCTGGAATTCTCATCTACAATTGGCGGAAAGGAATTAATTCTGTTCATTTTACTTCAGATTATCCAAAACTTTAAATAAAGCATTACTAATACTTCCGCCTTGGTAATTATTAAGAATGATCGAAAAAACATAATTTTTTCCATTTTTCGAAGTTTGATAACCTGCAAAAGACTTGCTGTCCTTTATCGTTCCGCTTTTCATTTTGATTCCATTTTGTGTCGGAAAACCCTCATAAAAAGCATCAAACCAGCTTTGCTTTTTCGAATATATCAGTGCCTGAACCTGAGCCTTTGGCGAAACATAATTCTGTGGCGAAAGCCCGCTTCCGTCAGCAAAATTGATCATATTTGGGTTGATTCCTTTTGATTTCCAAAAGTCTTTAAGAAAATCAACGCCAGTTTCAAAAGTTGGATCATTACGTTTCTCTTTTGCCATTGTTTTGATTAATGTTTCAGCGTAAAGATTAATGCTTTTCCGCATCAGCCAATAAACGATCTTATCAAGTGTTGGCGATTTATATTCGAAAATGACATTTGCTGACGGAGCTTTTGAAACCGATTTTCCTGCAAGTCTTTCATTGTAGTAAGTGGTTACTTTCCCTGAAACTGAAATTCCGTTTTCTTCAAGTAGTTTTTTGACTTCAGCAGCTAACTGCATTGGCGGATTGGGCGTTGCGCCAGAAACGGTTGTAGTTTTTCCTCCAGGTAACATCCCGTTGATTAAAGCCGTTTCGGAATGCGGCGCGGTGAAGATCAGACTCTGGTCAGAACTTCCACCGGTTTTCAGGTCGTTGATCCAATTGACATTGTCCAGATCGTAAGAATAGTTCTTGATTTGATTCCCGTTAATATTAATATCAAACTGATTTTCTTTCCAGTTCACCCCAAAAGTTCCTGCGCCGTAATAATTCCCAAGATCGTTCCAGGGCCAGCCGCCCGGCGTGCTTTGGAAATCGAAATAAGAATCATCCACAATCAGGTCTCCGGTAATTTTTTTGATGCCGGATTTCCTGATCGCTTCTAATAATTTCTGCTTAAAATTTTCCGGTTTGTAAGCTTCATATCGCCAGCTTCCCAAAGTCGGGTCGCCGTTGGAGGTGATGTAAAAATCGCCCTCCAGATTTCCATTAGATATTTTACCTGAATATGAAGCCGTAGTTTTCCACTGATAATCTTTTCCTAAAGTTTCCAAAGCCGCCGCAGATGTGAAAATCTTCTGCGTGCTTGCTGTGGAAAGTCCTTTATTCCCATTAAATTCATAAACAAGATTTCCATTTTCATCCGAAACGTAGAAAGAAAGATTGGCTGACAAAGCATTAGAAGCCGACATCATTTCTTTTACAGATTTGTCCAGATCAGCTGAAACCGATTGGGAAAAATAAGTTTGTGTAACGAGTAATGGAATTAAAAGGAAATACTTCATCAATGTTTATTCTTTAACTATTTTATCCGAAATAACTTTGCCATTCTCCAGTTGTGCTTTTATGATATAAATACCCTTTGCCAATCCATTAACAGAGTATTTCTCAGATGCAGGATATTCCTTTACAAGCTTGCCATCCAGAGAGTATAACTGTACTTGTTTTATTTCTTTGCTCTTGATAGAAAAATAATCTCTGGCAGGGTTTGGATAGATCTGTATTGCTGAAGTTGTGGCATCAGAAACCGCAAGCACGCAACTTGCTGTTGTTATTTCTCTTGGACTAAGAGCACTTACTACATAACCATCTCCAAAGTCTCCACCTGTATTATTTCCCCAAGCCCAACGAGAACCGTCCGTTTTAAGAGCCATTCCAAGATTACCATTTGCTAAAATAATTTTCCAATCATTGGCTGTACCTATTCGGGTAGGAATAGTTTTACTAATAACGGTTCCATCTCCTAATTGCCCAATGTAGTTATCTCCCCACGCCCACATTGAACCGTTTGTTTTCAGGGCTAAGGTATACCGCGATCCTCTAGCAACATTTTGCCAATCATTGTCTGTACCTATCCTGGTAAGGATAAATCTAATTGTTGTAGTGCCATCTCCTAATTGTCCATAATCATTCTTCCCCCAAGCCCAAAGTGAGCCATCATTTTTAATAGCCATTGAAGTACCATCACCTGCAGTTATACTTTTCCAATCGTTGTCAATACCAATCATATTAGGTATCTTAGTATTTTGTGTGGCATAATCTATATACCAATAAGATCCCCAAGCCCAAAGTGAGCCATCAGTTTTTAGAGCTAATGTATGATAATAACCAGCGCTTATACTTTTCCAATCATTGGCTGTGCCTATTCTTTTAGGGACATATGAATTTATAGTAGTATTATTTCCAAGCTGCCCACTGTAGTTATCTCCCCAGGCCCAAAGCGAACCGTCAGTTTTTATGGCAAGTGTATGTTGCAATCCTAGTGCAACTTCTTTCCAGTCTGTATCCGTACCTATTCTGGTAGGTATAAGCTTGTTTTTTATAGTACCGTCACCTAATTCCCCATTACCGTTGTATCCCCAAGCCCACAGCGAACCATCATTTTTAATTGCCATGGTACGGCCATGTCCTGCAATCACAATTTTCCAGTCGGTATCAGAACCTATAGGAATAGGACTAAATGTATAATTAGTGGTTCCATTTCCTAATGATCCATATGGGTTTCCTCCCCAACCCCACAGTGTACCATCAGGTTTAATACCTAATGTACTACTTCCCGTTGAGATACTTTTCCAGCATTGGGCATTAGTATAAATACAAAGAAAAACAAGGATTGATGTTAAAATTAATTTTTTATTCATAATATATTGTTTTTTATTAATGGTTATTAGTCTTTAATTTAATTATGCCTCTCCGGGCTTAGGATCATCTCCCGACTCATCAGGCACTGTTACCAGCAGATTATACTGCTCTATCAGCGCATTCAGTTGGTTGATGACTATATTGTAGGGCGATGGCGGCGTTTCTACCAACAAATGTAGTGCATTGATCCTGTCTCTCAAAGCATAATAGGCAGTATTCGTTTCTTCTCTTTTTAATTTTAAAGTTTCCGGTGTGGCGTTGCCATAATCCTGGGTTCTGTCCAGATAGCGGGTACTGAATTCCGTATTAATAGTTTTCAGTTCTTCTTTCCAGGATTTCAAATTAAGAGCTTCAATGGCTTGGGTCAGTTCCGGTTTGTTTTCCCAGTCATTGATCAGGTTGGTAAGCGTAGAAGTTTCTGCCTGATAGTTAAGCCTTGCGATACCAGAACCGTAGAGACTTATATTTGCTAAAAGTTTGTTGGCAGACTGTTTGGTTGCCAGGTCAAAATGATAGGAATTTGCCAGTGCCGTGTAATATATCCCATTGATGGCAGCATCTCTCCTTTCATCTAAAACCACAAGCTCCTGAGAGATCGGGTTGGCAAGCACTTTTTTAAATAGACTTTCCAACTCGTCTGCTTTTGCAGAGAGTGCATCATACTTAGATTCTACCTGCAAAGCGGCAGGATCATTTCGGAAAATAACAGACAAGAAGTCTTTTTGGAATTGGAGATAATCTGCGTTTCGCAAATTTCTAAGATCAATTGAATCAATCATTTGTAAATGTTTTTATTAGCGATAAAGATAGTAAATATTTCCCTTGTTTGAAAGGTTAACCCAAGGCTGCTGCAACCTTCCCGCTCTGGCGGACAGCCTGTTGCAGGGGTGAAGCAAGCTTTCCGGAAGAGCGGATAGGCTGTTGCAGGGTTGCGACGCATTTTCCGACACGGCGGAAAGTCTGTCGCAAGGGTGCAGTAAGCTTTCCGGAAAGGTAGATAGGTTGTTGCAGCTGTGTTTTAAACTTTAGAGTGCTTTTATTCAATGCTAAGATCTATAAACTTAATATTATGATCTTAACTACCTACTTTCAACTATTAAACTTTGTTAAAATAAAAGCAGTTTATATCTCATAAAAAGTTTAATGATTAACTTTAATAAAAATTAGATTATGCCAAAGAAAAACCGCAAAAAAGAAGAATTATACAATGTCATCACCCACGGTTTTGGTATTGTTCTCTCGGTGGCGGCTTTGGTTCTGATGATTATTTATTCTGCCATTAGCGGAAACGCCATTGCTATTGCATCTTCTCTGGTCTTTGGATTGAGTTTGATTCTGCTCTACTCTGCTTCTACCATCTATCACGCTGTTTATAAACTGAAATGGAAAAAGATCTGCCAAAGAATCGACCATCTCAGCATCTACGTTTTGATCGCCGGGACTTATACGCCGGTCGCTCTGTTGGGACTGAAAGGCGTCTGGGGCTGGAGTATGTTTGGCCTGATCTGGGGGATGGCACTGATAGGCTTTATCTTCAAATTTTCGCCACTCAGAAACAATGAAAAGATCTCCCTTTCTCTCTACGCTTTGATGGGCTGGGCATCTATAATCGCCATCAAACCAATGATCGAGAATCTCTCAACAGGCGCTTTGACATTTATTATTCTGGGTGGGTTGTGTTATACTTTTGGGATCTATTTTTACGCAAAAGATAAAAAGCCATTCTACCATCCAATCTGGCACTTGTTCGTTTTGGGCGGAAGCATTATGCATTTTTGTGCCATATTCTTTTTTATTCTGCCCTGATATCAAAATAGCAATTCTATAATCTGAAACCAGATTGCACTGGTTACAACACCAATACTGATACTGATCCCAATAATTAAATTCACCAGTTTGGTATTCAGACGGAACTGCTCCGCAATGATACTTGCCGTGACCACAGTCGGCATCGCCGCTTCAAAAATGCTGATCTTTGCAATATCTCCCTTGATACCAAAAATTAATGCTAATAATAAAATCATAATGGGTGCAAGAATCAATTTGTAAAGTAATGAAGTTGAGATCTGCGGAATCAGCTTCCTCCATCCACCGAATTTCAACTGCAATCCAACCGAAAATAACGCCAGTGGGATTACTGTTGCAGCAAGCTTATCAAACAATGGAGATGCAAAATCGAGGTTGATGAACTGAGATAAAATCAATGCGCTGATGCATCCCAAAAACGGGGAAAATGTGAAAAGCCGCTTGAGAATAAAAACAGGACTTACTTTCCCTGACTTACTTCCACCCTTCACAGCAGCGATAATTCCCATTGAGGATAACATGAAGAACATGGTCTGGTCACAGATGATTGCAATACTGAGATATTGCTCTCCATAAAATGCAGCGATCAAAGGAAACCCGATAAACGACGTATTACTGTATCCGCTTGCCAGCTCCAAACTACTTCTGGAACGCGCCGAATAGTTCTTTATCCGGGAATATATCAGCATAAATGTCCAGCTTCCAAAAGCAATCAGAACTGTACTCAAAATCGGAAAGAGCATTTCCGGAGACCAATCGACTTTTGGCAGATATTTGAATGATACTGCAGGCAAACCCAGATAGATGATCCAGGTATTAATCCCTTTGTGTGCATCCGGATGAATAGTTTTCGTTGATTTGAAAATCATTCCGGCAGCAATACAAATGGCGATCAATACAAAATTTATCATTCAGTAAAGTTAAATATCTCACAAATTTAGTTAGCTCAGACCAAATAGAATGTAAAATTTGTAAAAATCAACAACAAAAATTATTAATAATTGATTGAACAGATTTATCTTTTTAACATAATTAAAGTTAATTATAATCCGATAAAAATTTAAATATGAGATAGATACGATTTAATCTAATCCTCAATTAATAAAAGAAAGTTAATCAATTGCAGTTCTTAAATCCTTATCGTAAATTTGGGGAAATTAAAAATTTAAATTTATGTCTAAAGCCATTTCTCAAGTGCCTTTTGCACAAAACGAACCCGTAAACGCTTATGTTCCAGGCTCTGACGAGGTAAAAAGCCTTATTTCTACTTATAAAAAAATGTGGAAAGAAAAGACCGAAATCCCAATGGTGATCGGTGGAAAAGATATCAAAACAGACAAAAAAATACAACTGAGCTCGCCTCAGGATCATCAGCACGATTTCGGATTCTATTACGAAGGCGATATGTCACACGTAGATCAGGCCATAGAATCTGCTCTTGCTGCAAAAAGTAAATGGAATGCGTTAGGTTGGGAACATAGAGCAGCAATTTTCCTGAAAGCGGCTGACCTTCTAGCAGGGCCTTACAGAGATGTGATCAATGCAGCAACGATGATCGGGCAATCTAAAAATGTCCATCAGGCAGAAATTGATGCAGCTTGTGAATTCATCGATTTCTTGAGATTCAATGTAGAGTTTATGACGGATCTTTATTCCGAGCAGCCGGTTTCTGATGCAGGGATCTGGAACCGCGTCGAGTACAGACCATTGGAAGGTTTCTGTTTTGCGGTGACGCCTTTCAACTTCACCGCAATCTCAGGAAACTTACCGGCTTGTATGGCAATGATGGGAAATGTGGTCGTTTGGAAACCATCTGACAAGCAGGTTTATTCAGCTAAAGTAATTATGGACGTTTTGAAAGAAGCTGGTCTTCCGGATGGTGTTATAAATATGATCTTTACAGACGGAAAAGAAACTGCCGAAAAAGTTTTGGCTCACCCTGATTTTGCAGGATTGCATTTTACAGGTTCTACAAAAGTGTTTCAGGGAATGTGGAAAATGATCGGTGATAATATTCATAACTACAAATCTTACCCAAGAATCGTTGGAGAAACCGGTGGAAAAGACTTCGTAATGGTTCATCCATCTGCGAATATCGAAGCGGTTGCAACAGGTTTGGTAAGAGGTGCTTTTGAATATCAGGGTCAGAAATGCTCCGCAGCGTCCAGAGCTTACGTTCCAAAATCACTTTGGAATGAGGTAAAAGCGGTGATGGAAGCTCAGATGAAAACCATCAAAATCGGTTCTCCTGAAGATCCATCAAACTTTGTAAATGCAGTTATCGACAAGAATTCTTTTGAAAAATGCAAAGGTTACATTGACAGAGCCGAAGCTTCAAATGACGCAACCGTTGTAATAGGTGGAAAATATGATGATAAAAAAGGCTGGTTTGTACATCCAACTGTTATCGAAACAATCAATCCTTATTACGAAAGCATCGTTGAGGAAATCTTCGGTCCAATTTTGACGGTTTATGTATATGAAGATGAAAACTGGGAAGATACTTTGAAATTGGTCGACACTTCGACTCAATATTCTTTGACAGGCTCTATCTTTGCACAAGACAGATACGCAATTGATGAGGCTTACAAAGCTTTGGAAAATGCTTCCGGGAATTTCTATATCAATGACAAACCTACGGGCGCAGTGGTTGGTCAGCAGCCTTTCGGAGGATCCAGAGCATCCGGAACCAATGACAAAGCGGGTTCTAAAATGAACCTGACACGTTGGGTTTCCGTGAGAAGTATCAAGGAAACTTTTGTCTCTCCAAAAGATTATAAATATCCATATTTAGGATAAAATATTAATAAATTTCAGGAGCTTAATCCCGCTTTCCGTTGCAATTTTTTTTTCAAAAAAGGATTTCCACTGCAATCGGGGCTAGGCTTTTGACTTTTATACAACCTTCGGTATTCGTTCAGACGATTACCACTTTTAATCAAACTAAAAAATGAAAAAAGCATTAATAATAGTTGACGTTCAGAATGATTTCTGCGAAGGCGGCGCTCTGGAAGTTCCAGGTGCAAACAGTATTATTCCGTACATCAATCTGCTGCTGGAAGAGAATGAATATGATGAGATTATTCTAACTCAGGATTGGCATCCGGCAGATCATAAAAGTTTCGCTTCCAATAATGGAAAAAACATCGGTGAAACAATCAATCTTAATGGTGTTCCTCAATTTATGTGGCCGGATCATTGTGTTCAGGAAACTTTCGGTGCAGAATTCCATAAAGATCTGAACCGTGAAAAAGTAACGCACATCATCCAAAAAGGAAAAAATACGGAGATCGACAGTTACAGCGGTTTTCAGGACAACAATCATTTTATGAAAACCGGATTGGAAGATTATCTGAAATACCACGATATCCAATTGGTCGAAATCGTTGGTTTAGCTTTGGATTACTGCGTGAAATTCACTGCAATTGATGCTTTTAATGCCGGATTCATCACTTGCCTACACTTCAACGGAACAAAAGCAGTGAATGTAAAACCGGACAGTGCTAAGAATACAATTTATGATTTGGCTGAGAAGGGAATTACTATTTTAGCTTAATGGAAAATTCTATCTTTAGAAAAAGCATCAACAAAGCAATTATAGAAGAAATCGCTTTTGTTTTAGAGGATAATCACATTCCTTTCAAACTAGTAAACAATGAAAAATATTTTGATGCAACTTTTGTAACGGATGCGAGCAAAATTGAATATCAAATTATGATCGATCGTGCTGATTTCGAAAAAGCCGAAGAAATCATGACTGATTATTATGCCCAAAATTTGGAAATTCCTGAGGATTATTATTTAAAAGATTTCAGTGATGATGAGCTCCGAGAAATTATCTTTAAAAAGGACGAATGGAATGAGTTTGATTATGAAATGGCAAAAAAACTGTTATCGGAAAGAGGTATTATAATTTCTGAAAATGAAATTAATCAGATTAATTCTGAAAGATTGGAATCACTCAAGAAGAATTATGATAAGCCTGAAGATGTTAGAAATCTCATTACCCTTGGTTACATTTTCTCAATTATTGGATGCCTTGCTTCCTTTTTTATTGGTTTTCTTCTGTTTATAAGTTACGGAATAAGCCTTGCGATTCTGAAATCGAAGAAACAACTTCCAAATGGAGAAAGAGTTTATTATTTTAATGAACAAGACAGAAGACACGGGAAACGCATTCTGATTATCAGCATTGTCTTTACAGTTTTTTGGACAATTTTTTTTGCTTATAAAAACAATTAAGACTGGAAATTTCCGGTCTTTTTTATGGATTGAATTTCCGTTTAATTTTGGTCTTATGTCTGGAATAATGCGTTTGGTGGCTATCTTTATCTATTGACACAACGCTAATATTACCATCAACTTCCAAAATTGCCAATTTTACTTCAGAAATGGTTTCTATACCGTGTTCGTGGATGGATTCCGTCAATTCATCTTGTGAGATCTGAACTTTCTTTAAAACATCCGGAAAAACCTTTCCGTCCTTAACTAAGATATAAGGCTGGTCTTCTATCAGTTCTCTGACAAACTTATTCTTAAATATAAATTTCTTCACGATAAAATTAGCTACAAACAAAACCAAAGCCGCTACAATTCCACCTTCCAGAGTGTTATTGGGGCCAACCATTGCATTCTGGACGGCATTGCTTATTAATAACAAAAGAATCACATCACCAGCATTAAGCTGTGACAATTGATTTTTCCCGAAAACCCTTACGGCAATGACCATAAAAAAGTAAACAGCAAGCGAACGGATGACGATATCAAGAATTGGATTCAAAGTTTGAAAAATTTATTAAATAAAGATAGAAAATAAGTTCAATAAGAATTCACAAGAAAGTTCATTATCTTTGATTTAGAAATATATTAAATCATTATGATCAAGAAATTATTAGTAGCATTAAGTTTTTTAACCGTATCATTTATGTTTGCACAAAAAAATAACGACCAAAAAGCCGTTGCTGAAGCTTCCGAAAAATTAAGATCAGCAATGATCAGCGGTGACAAAACCGTTTTGGAATCTTTAATTCTCCCCGAACTCACTTACGGACACTCCAGCGGTCATATTGATAATGCCATTGAATTTGTAGAAAAACTGGTCAGTAAAAAATCAAATTTCCTGACTATTGAAAACACAAACCAATCCATCCAAATTGTTGATAAAACAGCGATTGTCCGAAATCATTTATTTGCAAAAACGGCAGACTTTGGAAAAGAACCAGGCGAAGTAAATCTGGATATTTTATATGTTTGGTCAAAGACTAAAAGTGGTTGGAAATTGTTGGCTAGACAGGCTGTGAAGGCGGAGAAGAAGAAATAAATTAAGAATAAACGAAAATGAAAGCCAATTTAATATTGTTAATTCTTCTATCTATAAACATTTTTGGACAAAAGTCTATTCTAATTTCTAATGGACAAATTTCAAAATCAAAGATTGTAAAAATTAATTCTATAGATTTTGATTTAATTTTAAAAAATAGAGATACAATTTATTTAGCAACAACAGATAGTAAATTTATTATTAAAGAAGGATTGAATGTTGGAAGTAAAATTTCAGAACTTCCTTTAGAAATAAAGCAAAATTTAACTAAAGAAAATGGTTGGGGTTATTTTTATAATTTGCCATCAGGTTGGTCCATTGCATTTTGTGAAGGAATATCCTGTACTGAAAGTTATCCAACAGAAAATTCAAAAATAAAGTGGATATTCAAGAGAAAATAAAATGAAAAAATCCGCCTCACAGCGGATTTTCCTATTTCGATTTTCTTCTTTTCAATTCTTTGTCAATCAGTCCCAATTCCCGTCCGGTTTGTCCGGCAACAGAGGTATTTTCCTGCGCTCGTCTTGTAAGATATGGAACAACATCTTTCACAGGTCCGTAAGGCAGATATTTGGCAACGTTGTAATGTTTATCGGCAAGATAATAAGTAATGTTATCACTCATCCCGTAAAGCTGTCCAAAATAGATGTGCGGATTGTTGTGCTCCAGATTGTTGGCCTGCATTTTATCCATCACCAATTCGGAGGATTTTTCATTGTGCGTTCCGAAAAATGCTGAAACCTTATCCAAATTAGCCATTACAAAGTCAATTCCAGCATTGTAATTATCATCGGAAGCTTGTTTGTTTGGCTGGATTGGGTCTGGGTAATTTTGTTCCTCCGCTCGTTTTCTTTCCTTCTCCATATAAGCGCCACGAACAATCTTATAACCAATGAAATAGCCTTTTTCTTTGGCTCTTTCCAAGTGTGCGTTCATATATTCCAAACGGCCGGTTCTGTACATTTGGATGGTGTTCCAAACAATGGGCTTTTCCTGATTGTACTTTTCCATCATCTCCTCACAAAGTTGGTCGGCAGCATCTTGCATCCAGGATTCTTCGGCATCTACCATTACTTTTTTATCGTTTTCGAAGCAAAGTTTGCAGACTTCGTCAAAACGTGTCACTACTCTATTCCATTCTTCTTTCTGGCTGGTTGTGAGTTCTTTACCTTTTCCGACTTCTTCATAGATATCAATTTTGCCGAAAGCCGTCGGTTTGAAAACTATGAAAGGAATCGCCGGATTTCCAACTGAAAATCTGATGATATCTTTGATTTCCTTGCAAACGGCATCAAAAACTTCCTCTTCTTCTTTTCCTTCTATCGAGTAATCGAAAATACTTCCGACGCCGCGTTTGAACATCTGTTTTACGACTGACATACTTTCCTCGCGAGTTTCGCCACCGCAAAACTGCTCGAACAAAGTTTGCTTTACAATCCCATCCACGAACGGAAAATTGTTTCTAACTGTAAAATTAAGTAGTGAAACGCCGATATTCGTCAATGCAGGTTGCTCAATCGCTTTGAACATCCAGTATGCTTTTCTCAGCTGAGCATCCGTTTTATCGGCAAATGCGAGCTTTGTGTCATTGAAAATACTCATTCTTAGAATTTGTCCCAAAAGTAAATATTATTTCGATTTGAGGATGGATTTTAAAGCTAAATTTTATCATCATTCTTATTTTTTAAATTTGGAGTTGCTGCGAAAAATATTATTGCAAAATTTCACATTTGGATTTAAATATTAAGCAAAATTAGCTTTGGAAAAGTTAATGTATAGGAATTAACAAAAATATCACCTCAATGCTATGAAGAATTATCATTTCTGACCTTATATTTGTAAATTATATGCTTTGCAACGATGAGATTGAGGAATGCGTTTTTGGAACAAAAGATTCTATTTGCCAACAGGTTTGTTGTTCTGCTGATGCTGACTTTTGGAAATCTTATGTTTTCTCAAAAACAGTCGGAAAACGAAGATATTTACAAAAATGCACTGGGAAATCTGTACACTCATCCGGAAAAGACCATTACAATTTCCGAATATCTTTCTATCAATGCAGATTCTGATGAACAGCGATCCAAGGCTTTGAACCTAAAAGCTGAAGCCCTTATATTACAGGGAAATAACATTGTGGCACTCAACGCACTTTTAGAATCTCTTCATTTAAATGATGATTCTATGGAGCTTTTACAGACTAATCTTATCCTCAGTGATCTTTACAGAAGATTGGGCATCATTCCAAAAGCGAAGGAAAGACTAAACCTGATTGAAAGTAAAATCCATAATAATCCTACTGATACTCCTGAAAAAATAGGCTTATATATTGATTTTCTCACGACAAAATCTATTTTGCTTTGCGAACAGAAAAAATATGATGAAGCAATAAAAGTCATTGATGATAATCTTTTGACAACATTTTCTTATCAATTTCCATATCAAGTTTCCAAATCATATAATCAATTAGCGAAAGCTTATATGATGAATCAGCAATGGGACAGATCTTTACAATATGCAGAAAAAGCATTACAATTGTCCATAAAATCCGGCTTGGAAGAAAACTTTATTGCTTATGCCGAGTTAGATGTTTCAAAATTGAATTTTATAAAAACAAACAAACAGCAATACCAGAGTGAGATTCCTAAACTTCTCATCTTGTCAGAAAAAGTCAATGATATAGTTTTAAAGAAGAACATCCATCAATTTTTAGCAGATCTGTACTTATCAGAAGGTGACAATACCAATTATCAATTGCATAACCTGAAATATCTTGCACTCAATGAATCTATAAATTCGGCTCAGCAAAAAGCCAGCGACCTGATACTTTCGCTCACGGAAAGCGAGCTTAAGACAAAAGATGAGCAGAGATACAAAATCAATCACATTTTAATCTGGATCATCGCTCTTGCAATTATCATACTGGGTCTTGTATTTTTGTTCAGGCTTAAGACCCGGAAAAATTATAATTATTATAAAGAATATATCAGCAAACTGAAAAAAACGCACGAAGAAGAGGAAGTAATTGTCACAAATAAAGAATACATTCAGGAAATCGCTAAAATTCCACAATTTATTCCTGAAAAAACCGAGCAGATTCTATTGGAAAAATTACTTTTCTTCGAGAAAGGAACAGATTTTACCAAAAAAAGTCTCACCCTACATTCGATGGCAAAAGAACTTGACACCAATACAAGGTATCTTTCGGAAATTGTAAATAAACACAAACAAAAAAATTTTAATTCATACATCAACGAGCTGAGAATCAACCACATCATCAATAAACTTCGTAATGAGCCTTCTTTTCTGAACTATAAGATCAGTTATCTTGCAGAGGAAAGCGGATTTTCTTCCCATACTTCGTTTTCGACCGTTTTTAAAACCGTAACAGGAATTTCGCCCAAAGAATTCATCAGCTTTATCAAAAAAGAACTTTCCATAGCCAACTGATCATGAAAAACCTTACCCAAAAAATAAAAAATGTATTAATAGCCCTATGTGTTCTTTTTATAATTAATTCGCAGTCTTTCTCAGCACAGAAGCTAAATGAACCTAATTTGGATTCCTTGTTTCTGATGATGAACTCAAATCCTGAAAAGGTGATCCTGCTAGGAAAAGAGCTTTATAAAAAATATAAGGGAAATCCAAAAATGGAAATTTCTGTCCTTACGGTTATTGGCAGCAGCTATTCTGTGAAAAAGGATTATGAAAAAGCAATAGAATATGCTTTCAAAACAAGAGAAATCTCGCAGAAAATAAATGATTATCCCACGCAGATCCAGGTTGCAGGATTCATTGGTGAAAAGTATCATAATCTCAACATCTACAGCAAAGCAAAGTATTATGCGGACGAGGCCTATGAATTGATCGAAAAGCATCCTCTACCCGACTCACTGAAGTTTTACAAAGGGAACGTTCTTTTTTTAAAAGCATTGATCTACCGCGATGAGCTGGGATGTGATTTTGCCCAGACCTATTACAATAAAGCACTCGAAGTCTATATACCGGCACTGAAAGGACGTGAAATGCTGCGTTTTTCCATAGCGGACATCTATAATGAAATTGGAGGTTGTTTCTTGGAAGAAAATAATTTGAAATCTGCAAAAGGAGCCTTTGAAAAATCACTGCATTATGCTGTAAACGGAAATTATGCACTTCTAAACGCAGAAAGTCTGGCGGGATTGGGCAGGGTTCTTTATTTGCAGAAGGATTATAAGAAAGCCAAACAAGAATTTGATAAAGCCATCCAGATCTTAAAGTCCAACAATGTAGAAAATGCCAACCCCGAGGTCTATAAATATATTTCAGAAAATTATTATGCGTTGAACGACATCGATAATCATACCTTATATTTGAATCTCTATAAGCAGAAAACCAATACTGATATCAGTGCCAAAAAAAAGTCCGTCAACCAAATTATTGTAAAGCAAACGGCAGAGGAAAATTCTAACAATGGTAACAGCGGCAAATATTGGATCATCACCATTCTCTGTATTCTGATAGCATTGGTTCTCTATCAAATAATCCAAACAAAAAACAAGATCAGAAAACTGAAAAAACAGATTTCCAAAGACAACAATCACTCTATCTGATCACATAATCGCAAAGTTCTTTCAAAAACAGTGAATATTTCTTCATTTTTAAACTATAAAAATAGGAATTACAATGCTCCAGTCCTATGTTTGTTGCAAAATGAAATATATGAACAAAGCATTAACTTTTTTCTCTTTGTTGAGCATTCTATTCACTTTTGGACAGACAGATCCGGTATCGCTTCCGTATTCCAATAGTTTTGAAACAGAAGCCGAACAAACTTACTGGTATAACATCAATACAGGCGCAGGCACTCCCTGGGCAATAACTGATGAAACGAGCACCGTTTACCAGCCTTCTCAAGGCCAATTCTATGCCCGGGCACAGAGCGACTACGAAAATGGAGGTTCGGCGTGGCTGATCTCTAAAGGTATTAAGATCGAAGCAGGGCATAACATTGCTTTAGATTTTGATTATCGATCCGGTTTGAGCACTGCTTTTCCCGTAAAATTAAAAGTAGTTCTAAAACAGCAACCCATTCCTACTTTGGAAAACGCTACAGAATTATGGGTGAATGAAGAGATCCAGATCAATACTTACCAAAATGTACACAAAACTTTTGAAGTCCCTCAAACCGGTACTTATTATTTGGCTTTCTACTTTTATCCGGATCCTAATCTGGGATATTTAAGTTTGGATAATATCAATTTGTACGAAGAATTATGTCCAAAGCCGGTGAATGTAAAATCAGTTCCCGGACAGGCAACTGCTGATATTTTCTGGGAATCCGCTTCTGTTCCAGGTGCCGGTTTCGAGTATGTCATACAAAGTCAGGGAACAGGCATTCCTACAGGATCAGGAACTCCCGTGCAAGGGACATCTACAACTGCTCAGGGTTTGCAGCCACAAACACAGTATGAGCTTTATGTAAGATCTGTTTGTGTACCAGGTTCGGTGTACGGAAAATGGTCGGGTCCTGTAGCTTTTAAAACCTATCCGGCTACAACGGCAGTTCCCGTAAATTTACCCTACAAGGAAAGCTTCGAAGGGGAAAGCCATTGGGCACTTCTGGAACCGATGGTTGGAAACTCGTGGGTAAGAAGTGATTCCGATGCTGGCGGTCTGTATGGACCTTCAGACGGAGATTATTACCTGAGACATGATGACATCGATAATAATTCAAATTCCTGGGTTTTCTCCAGAGGGATCAATCTTCCGGCAGGAAAAGAAATTACGTTGCAGTTTGATTACAAATCGAGCCAGGACGAGTATTATCCTCAAAAAATGAAAGTGGTTGTAAGCAAGGATGCTTTTCCGTCCGGAAAATCCGTTCAGATCTGGGATAACAATTTTATCCAGAATTCAAATTACACGACAGCTACAGTAACATTTACCGTTCCAGAAAATGGCGTTTATTACTTAGGTTATCAGGCTTATTCGGATGCAAACTACGGTTATCTGATGTTTGACAACGTAAAAGTTTCAGACAAAGAGTCTTCTCCTTGCGAATATATCCTTCGTCTCAAAGATTCTGAGGGAGACGGCTGGAACAACAATACGATGAATCTTTATGTAAATGGTGATGCTGTTTTTACAGACCTTACATTACCAATTGGTGACGTACTGGATTTCCCTTTCCAAATAAATTCCGGTGATGCTGTTACTACTATATGGAACGGCGGAAGCCATAGTGGATATCAGACCAGTTATGAAATTTTGGATTCAAATGGTAATGTTGTAGGAAGTGCAAGTGAGCAAAACATCAGTACGCCAATCATTGCTTCCTGCCCGAACTGTGCAAAACCATCAAAAGTGGTAGCAAATTACGGACAGACGACGGTAGATTTGACTTGGGATTACCTCACGCAACCGGCAAGTGGATACGAATATGTTGTACAACCTGCCGGCACCGGCACACCATCATCAGGAATAACTGTCAGCAACAATCAGGCTCACGTAGAAGGTTTATCTCCGGAAACTGCTTACGAAGTTTATGTAAGATCCAATTGTGGCGAAAATAATTTCAGTTCATGGTCTGGGCCTGTTAATTTCACTACTTTGCCAAGTCCGGGATCAGCAGTTAATCTTCCTTACAATTACGGCTTCGAAAACGAAGATCAGTGGATTACCCAATCCATATCAAGAAACAATCAGTGGATGATAGATCAGTCATATCCTGCAACCGGAGAATTTAACGGATCTCAAAAATTTAATTATTATTTTGATGCTAATTCCTGGTATTTCTCAAGAGGATTAAATCTACAGGGTGGAAAAGAAATACTGATCAAATTCAAATACAGATCCATAGGAAGCAACGTTCCGATGAGCCTTAGCATTGCTGATAAAGCTTACGCATTCGTTCAAAAAGACAACGTTATATGGAGCAAAAATGTAAGCAGTGATAAGTACGAAGAAGCCATTTTATCTTTTACGCCAACAGCTTCAGGGGTTTATTACTTAGGATTCAATTCATTAGCAACTAAGGGAACATCAGCACTTATAGATGATATCCAGGTATATATGGTGGGCTTGCCAGATCCGCCGGAATGTGAATATACTTGCCCGGAAAATAAGACTGTTTATACAAATCCTGGTAATATCGGAGCAGTGGTTAAGTATAATTTAACCTTTGCTTGCGAAGGTGCATCTACAGGTGTCTTTTCAGTATTGACAGAAGGCTTGCCTTCAGGCGCAATTTTCCCTGTAGGAGAAACAACGGTTAAGCACAACCTGATTTTCAACGGAGAGGTTATTGATACCTGCAGCTTTGTTGTAAAAGTTGAAGAGAAACTTGGAACTGCGGACAATACGAAAGATAAGGGTCTTCAATATTATCCGAATCCTGTTGTCGATAAACTGACGGTAAAAATGGATGGCGACACGATTGATAATATTACAATATATAATTTTGCAGGGAGCGTTGTCAAATCTGAAAAGACCAATGCTAAAACAGCAAACATTGATATGAGAAATTTATCTTCCGGCGTCTATATCGTGAATGTAAGAACATCAACCAATGTGAAATCATTCAAAGTGATAAAAGAATAAAACACGAATAATTACAATAAGAAACCCCCGATTGAATATCAATTGGGGGGTTCTTTTTTTATTTAAATTACAAATAAAAATAATTTATCAATGTAGGAAATGTCTCATTCCCGTAAACAACATCGGAATATGATGCTCATCCGCAGCCTCAATGGAATCATTGTCTCTCATACTTCCACCCGGCTGAATAATCGCTTTAATGCCTTCCTGTGCGCAGAAATCTACCACATCCCGGAAAGGAAAAAACGCATCAGAAGCCAAAACCAACTCGCCATCGAATTTCTCTTTGGCTCTTTCAATCGCTTGTTGCGTTGCCCAGATTCTGTTCACTTGTCCACCACCGATTCCAATGGCTTGAACACCATTTGAAACTACAATTGCGTTGGATTTTACATATTTCACAACTCTTTGTGAGAACAATAATGCTTTTCTTTGTTCGTCTGTTGGAGCTGTTTCTGTAACTAACTTTATATCTTCTGAGAATTGGTCGTCAGCGCTTTGAACCAACATTCCGCCGTCGATTTTCACCCAGGCTTGTTTATCAGTTACAGGATTTTTAATTTTAATGATTCTGAGGTTTTTCTTCTTTCTAAGAATTTCCAGAGCATCTTCGTCAAAGTCTGTTGCCATCACGATTTCAAGGAAAGTTTTGTTCAGTTCCTCTGCCGTTGCAGCGTCCACTTTATAATTCATTCCGATAATTCCGCCAAAAATGGAAACCGGATCGCATTCAAACGTTTTGGTATAAGTTTCCAAAGCTGAAGTTCCAACAGCAACGCCGCAAGGTGTAGAGTGTTTTACAGCACAACAAGCCAATTCATCTTTGAACTCATTCACCACTTTCCAACACAAATCCATATCTCTCAAATTATTGAAAGACAATTCTTTGCCTCCCAAAATTTCAAAATCTTTCATTGCGCCATTTTCGAAAGTCGAAGTATAATAAGCGGCTGATTGATGCGGATTTTCGCCGTAACGTAAATCTGAAACCTTTTTGTAGGAAGCATTCAGGTAAGTTGGATATTCTTCGTCCAAAAGCATTCTGGAAATTGCTGCGTCATACGCAGATGTCAGATTGAATACTTTTCCGGCTAATTTCTTTCTAGTTTCAATGGTCGAATCGCCACTTTTTGATATTTCATTTTTGATGATTTCGTAATCGTTCACATCAGTAAGAACTACAACCGAATTAAAATTCTTAGCGGCAGAACGCAACATTGAAGGCCCGCCAATGTCGATGAATTCTACTTTTTCGTCAAGAGAAATTTCTTTGTTCACGTTCTCGAAAAACGGATAAAGATTTACGATGACCATATCAATCAATCCGATTCCGTACTCCTGAACAGTTTTCATATGTTCCTCGTTGGAACGAACCGCCAACAATCCGCCGTGAACTTTCGGGTGCAGGGTTTTCACTCTGCCGTCCAGCATTTCCGGAAAGTCTGTGACTTCATCGATTTGAATTGGACTCAATCCGGCGTCTTTCAAATGTTTGAACGTTCCGCCGGTGGAAATCAATTCGTAGTTCTGTTCTTCGAGAAATCTTGCGAAATCTACCAAACCGCTTTTATCAGATACGCTGATAAGTGCTCTCTTTTTACTCATACCTTCTCTTTCAAATTTTACTTTTTACAGTTTTATCCAAACTGTGATTTACCGGTTCTTTCACCTCCGGATTTACTTTTTATTTTACTTAGATTTTATATTTGCTTCATTAAAGTTATTTTTAATTAAAAATTATAAATAATTACAAAACAATTATTTACATGATTTCAATTAATTTTTACTTTAATTAATTAATATTATTTATTTAAAACTATATCAATGGCTTTTGGGTAAATATCGTACTCAATTAAATGAACTTTTTCGGCTACTTTCTCAGCTGTATCATTTTCATCAATCTCAAATTTTCCTTGCAGAATCACTTCGCCTTCATCGATTCCTGAGGTCACATAATGTACACTTGCGCCACTTTCTTTTTCACCAGCTTCGATGACTGCGTTATGAACGTGATGTCCCCACATTCCTTTTCCACCAAATTTCGGCAACAAAGCCGGATGAATATTAATAATCTTTCTTTCCCATTTCTCACAGAATTCTGGTTTCAGGATGGATAGAAAACCTGCTAAAACAATCAAATCTGTGTTCTCTAGAATGGCTTGTTCCAGATTCTCGGCAAAGTCTTTTCCACGTTTGATTAATTCATTCGGAATTTGATGTTTCTGCGCTCTTTCCAGTCCGTAGCATTCTCGGTCGGCAATGACCTTGATGATTCTTGCATTTCGGATTTCTCCGTTGTCAATACAGTCAATAATCCTTTGAAGATTGGTTCCTGAACCTGAAATTAAAATACTAATGTTCTTCATTATTTATCTTGTCCTCTACTCACTAGCCCAGATAGTAGCGGCATCCTTTTTTGTTTATCTTTTCATTTCTATTGACTACAAATCGTCGTAAACAAAAAAGATATAGCGGATAGCGGGATTAAGCTCCTAAAATTTTAAATCAATTTTATCTTCTCCTTCCGTGATTTCTCCTACTACATAAGCGTCTTCCAAAAGGTCAAGGATTTTATCTACGTGATTTTCGTCGGTTACGAGAACCATTCCAACGCCCATATTGAATGTTCCGAACATTTCTTCTCTTGCGATATTGCCACGTTTTTCCAATTCCTGCATTACGGTTGGAATTTGGATTTTTGAAGCGTCGATTGTTGCGCAAAGTCCTTCCGGAATAATTCTTGGGATATTCTCGTACAATCCGCCGCCTGTGATGTGCGCAATGCCGCAAACCGGTGCTTCTTCCAAAACTTTGTGAATGTCTTGGTAATACAATCTTGTAGGAACCAAAAGTGTCTCGTACAAAGGTTTTCCTTCAAACTCTTCTTCGAAATCAGGAAATATTTTTCTTACCAATGAAAATCCATTGGAATGAAATCCTGAACTTGGAATCACAATGATTTTATTTCCTGCTTTTATTTTGGAACCGTCAATGATTTGGTCTTTTTCTACAATTCCTACGCAGAATCCTGCAACATCATAATCGCCTGGCTGGTACATTCCCGGCATCTCGGCAGTTTCGCCACCAATTAATGCGCAGTTGTTGTCTTTACAAGCTTTTACCATTCCGAGAACAATCTCTGCAGCAATCTCAGAATCGAGTTTTCCGCACGCTAAATAATCGAGGAAAAACAATGGTTTTGCACCGTGACAAAGGATATCATTGGCACACATTGCGAAACAGTCGATGCCGATAGAAGCGTATTGTTTGGTGTCCAAAGCGATTTTCAGCTTGGTTCCAACGCCATCGGTTCCGGAAACCAAAACCGGATTTTTGTAGCCAGCAATCTCATAGAAAGCACCAAAGCTTCCCAGATTGTTCAGAACGTTTTTGTTGTGGGTTTCGGCAACGGCAGATTTGATTTTATCTACGGTTTTGTAGCCTTCTTCTTTATCGACTCCTGCGGATTTATAGGTATTGCTCATTTTCAGATTTTTAATGTCGTTCATAGGGTCTCACCCTATGCTACTAATATTTCACCACTTCGTGGTTTGGTTGAATTTAATCTGTTTCTTCATCAACTCTTTCAGGTTTTTGAGGCCTGAAAGAATATCAGAATTTACTAGATTTATTTCAAACTTACTTTTTCAAAATTGTTAAATAAAAAAGCCGACAATCTTTTAGATTATCGGCCGTTATTTTAGTCCACAAGTTCGGAGGTGTTTATGTAATTCTCTTTGCAAGAATTAGGATATTTCTCAAAATGAACTTGTTGAATTTTCATTGTCCTTATTTGATGACAAAGTTACGCATTCTTAATATTATTTTCCAAAGTCTTATCCAAAAAAGTTTTTAACAATAGATAATTTTTCTTCGAATTCCGTTTTTTTCTCTTCATTTACAATACCTTTTTCAGCATCAAAAGTTTCTTTGAATTTTGGTAAAACAAAGCTCTGAAGAATGTTTGCTCCGCTGAATGGTGCTCTTGCCTCGAAAGCAGCCACAACATTTTTACCACCTCCAGGTCCTGGTGCTGTCGCTAATAAAAAAACAGGTTTCTCACCAAAATGCTTACGGTCTTTGATTCTTGAGATCCAGTCGAAAACATTCTTAAATGCCGTCGTGTAAGTGCTGTTATATTCTGCTAAAGAAATAATCAACAAATCTGACGCATCCAATTTCTCAGCAAATCTTAAAGCCAAAGTTGGAATTCCGTCGTGTTTTTCTCTGTCCACGCTGAAAATCGGCATTTCGTAATCGTTTAGATCGAGAACCTCCACTTCTGCTCCTGTAAATTGATTTGCTGTGTATTCTGCTAATATTTTATTAATTGATTCTGTGGAATTACTTGCTCCAAATGCTATTATTTTCATTGAGTTTAAATTTAATTTGAATTTTAAAGAGGCAAATTTAAAGCCTTTAAAATTGTTAATGATTGATTTATGATATGATTTAAACTAAAATTCATAATTAGAAGTGAATCTGGAAACATTGGGCAAATATTAACTTGGTCTTAAAATTGATATGAAAATTCTATAAACAATTTCTTTATTGACATTAACTCTAATTCTTTCAAGCTATGATATTCGATAAAAACTACCTAAAACCAGGCAATGAGACCACTTTCCACGTTTATCAGGAAGAATCTAATCACGCCGACCTCATCAATCCTTATAATGATAGTCCGTACATGATAAGTTCTCTGCGGAAGATCAAGAATAAAATGGTCTGCAAGAAAAAGAGAAAAATCATAGAAGAATGTCTTAATAATTACAACAGTGATTCTGTAGAGAATCCTGAGCTCAATATTTTGGTAACTCCAGATCAAATGACTTCATCTGCATCATTCGCTACTTATGCAAAATCTTCTTATCAAAAAGTTCTGAAAGATCTTGAAAACATTCAAAACCTAATTGATAAACTTGATATGAATGAGCCAGATACCATCAGGATTATTTCTTAATCATAATTTAAACTGTACAAAACATAAGAGTCTGAAAATATCAGGCTCTTTTTTTATGGATAAAATGAATTTAATCTTAACAAATTATATTTTTGTGAGATCAGATAATATTGCAAACATTTGATTTAATTCAATTATCTTTATTTTCCCATAGTGAGATAATAAAGATTTTATTACTTTTGTAAATAACCACTAAATATAGTTTATGTTAAAGAAAATTGTTTTTCTCAGTCTTTTAACGCTTACATATACGGCCTCCACAGCCCAAACCAAATCAATCCCTATCTATCTGGATGACTCCAAACCTGTTGAACAAAGGGTAAAAGACGCACTTTCCAGAATGACTCTGGAAGAAAAAGTAGCGATGCTGCACGCACAGTCAAAGTTCAGTTCATCAGGCGTACCAAGATTAGGAATCCCGGAATTCTGGACTACTGACGGCCCTCACGGTGTTCGTGCGGAGGTAAAATGGGACGAATGGGATCAGGCCGGCTGGACAAACGATTCCATCATCGCCTACCCTGCTTTGACGGCTTTGTCCGCAACCTGGAACAAAAAAATGTCCTGGAATTACGGAAAAGCACTTGGAGAAGAAGCGCGATACAGAAAAAAAGATATTCTTCTAGGACCTGGTGTTAATATATACAGAACACCGCTTAACGGCAGAAATTTCGAATATATGGGAGAAGATCCGTATCTGACTTCCAAAATGGTCGTTCCTTACATCCAAGGGGTTCAATCTAATGGTGTTGCGACTTCGGTGAAGCATTACGCTCTTAATAATCAGGAAATGTTCCGTCATACCAGTAATGTTAAAGTTGATGACAGGGCATTGTATGAGATTTATTTGCCTGCTTTCAAAGCTGCAGTTACTGAAGGTGATTCGTGGACGATAATGGGTGCTTATGACAAATACAAGAATCAATATTCCAGCCAGAACCAATATCTTCTCAATGATATCCTGAAAGGCGAATGGAAATACAAAGGTGTCGTAGTTTCGGATTGGGGCGCCGTGAATAATACGGAACAAGCTATCAAAAACGGATTGGATCTGGAATTCGGGAGCTGGACCAACGGACTTTCTGCCGGAACCAAAAATGCTTATGACAACTATTATCTGGCTCAGCCTTATCTTAATTTGATTAAATCCGGAAAAGTAAGTACCAAAGAACTGGACGATAAAGTAACAAGACTCCTGAATCTGGCTTACAAAACCACGATGAATAAGAACAAACCACTAGGAAATATAGGTTCTGAAGATCATAAAGCAGTAGCAAAACAAGTGGGTGAAGAAGGAATTGTATTATTAAAGAATCAAAATAATATATTGCCGATTGACCTTACTAAGGTAAAAACCATTGCCGTAATCGGTGAAAATGCGATTAAAATGATGACTGTTGGAGGCGGTTCTTCGTCTCTTAAAGCAAAATATGAAACTCTCCCGCTTGACGGAATCAAATCCCGTTTTGGTAAACAAGCTGAAGTTAAATTTGCCCGAGGTTATGTCGGCGATCCCGGCGGTGAATACAATGGTGTAAAATCCGGGCAGGATCTGAAAGATGATCGTCCTGCAGCAGATATTTTAAAAGAAGCAGTAGAATTAGCAAAGAAATCAGATTTCGTGATCTTCGTTGGCGGTCTTAATAAATCTGATCATCAGGACGCAGAAGGTGTTGACAGAGAAAGCTACGGACTGCCTTACAATCAGGATAATTTGATTGCTGCTTTGGCAAAAGCCAATAAAAATTTTGCGGTCGTTTTAGTTTCGGGGAATGCAGTGGCAATGCCTTGGATCAAAGACGTTTCTGCAATTGTAGAAGCCTGGTATTTGGGATCTGAAGCTGGTAATTCCTTAGCTTCAGTTCTAGCCGGTGATGCAAATCCTTCCGGAAAACTGCCGTTTACATTTCCTGTGAAGCTTGAGGATAATTCGGCGCACAAATTGGGCGAATATCCCGGAAATAAAGAAGAATTGGCAGCCGGAAAAGGAAAAGATCAGCAAAATCCGATCAATATTACTTATAACGAAGGGATTTTCATTGGATATCGTTGGCACGACACTCAGAAAATAAAACCGCTTTTCAGCTTCGGTCACGGATTGAGTTATACAACGTTTGAATTTGGAAAAGCAAAAGCAGATAAAACCACGATTGGTCAGGATGATAAAATTACTTTCACTTTTACATTGAAAAATACCGGCAAAAAGGCAGGTGCAGAAGTGGCTCAGCTTTATATCAGTGATTTGAAATCTTCTCTTCCAAGACCGACTAAAGAACTGAAAGGATTTGAAAAAGTATTCCTGAATCCTGGCGAAGAAAAAGAAGTCAGCATTACGGTTGACAAGGCTGCATTAAGCTTCTTCGATGCTGATAAACACGCCTGGGTTGCAGAACCTGGAGATTTCGAAGCGTTGATCGGAAACTCTTCTGATAATATTAAAACGAAAGTGAGGTTTACTTTGAAATAAATTATTCTGAATTGAATTAATAAAGCCTGGGGATTTCTCAGGCTTTTTGATTTTTAATACCAAGTGCTTCACTTTTTTTCCATAGGTTTCATCTACGGCTACTCATATTGAACCCTTCGGGTTCTTTGAATATGGAAAGCAAAAAACCCGAAAGACAAGCTTCCGGGTTTTTATAAAAAATGATTTTATAAAAAATTATTCAACAATAATCTTTGAAGACTGATTTTTAGTTTTCACGACATAAACACCTTTTGGTAATTTGTGAAGATTCACTTTAGCTTTGTTCTCAATATTACTGATTGTTTGGACTAATTGACCGTTTAAGCTGTAGATTTTTACAGTTTCGTTCTTTTCAATACCACTGATGTAGAATTCGTTGTTCTTTACAGGATTTGGATAGATAGAGATTTTTTGATTCTTAGCATCAATATCATCAGTTGCCAATCCCGAGAAACAAGTCCAGGAAAGGTTGTCGAAAGAAACACGGTTGCTGGTTAATTCATCCACCAATTCTATCACAACATTCCCTGCAACATTGATGTCATTAACCGTAAAAGTGGCGGCCGTTTTAGAATATGGAATGCTGCCTTTCACAACGCCATTTACTTTTAGAACATAATTTCCCGAAGCGTCTGCAAAAGGAAGATAAGTTTTAACAGTCAAAGATCCTATACCACCAGAGATTGTGGAGGATTTCAGACTGCCTTTTCTGATACAGATGGCTCTGTTATTATCACCATCGATATTGATCTGCTTATCTGTTCTGGCGTTGGTTGCCGTCCAAACGATACCTTTGTTTGACCACTCTCTTTCCAGATACGAAGAATTGGTTGCTGGTAAATTTTCAAAATCTTCTGTTCCGCAAGATGTTGTCTCACCAGGATTTCCTGCTTTAGTCGTTCCTTGTACAGTTGTGCTGTTTGCAGATTTATTTCCTGCTGCATCTTTGGCAATTACATAGAAATTGTAGGTTGTAGCCGGATTGAGACCAGCTACGGTTGTGCTGATTGTAGAAACGGTTTTGTTGAATACATTATCCACATAGATATCATAAGCAGTCACGCCAATATTGTCGTTAGAAGCGGTCCATGTAAGCGCAGCTGTAGAAGCCGTTGTTTCAATAACCGTAAGATTAGTTGGTACAGATGGTGCTTCGTTATCAGCTATCGTACCACCGTTGAAGGTATCCGGCCAGGTGTTTTGTGCTGCCGGTCCGCCCCAGATTACCGTTGCTAAATATGGATTATCGATGAAAGGATTTCTGTTGTGCTGGATCCCTGCAACTACATTATTTCTTTGTTTTTCGAAGTTGGATACAGGATCTTCTATATTCCACTTCAAAAGAATATCCGGGAAATCAGCAGAATAAGTTGCCGGATTCATTGTGATGTTCAGAGGAAGACATCTCGTGTTATATCTCACATACATATACATCAGGATTCTCGCTACATCGCCTTTCCACTCTTCACCCGGATACCAACCGCCACGGCTTGTTTTGTAAGCTGTTGCACCTGTTCCGTCATCAAAAAGAAGACTTCCTCTGGTGCTGTTCAGTGTGTTGTCTGCAGGACGAAGGTGATGACCGTCTGAACCGGGTCCGGATTCTCCTAAGTTTGGTGTCCCTTTGGATTTTGCATAAACATGCTCACGGTTCCACTGCCCGCTGTAAGGACGGCTTCTTTGATGTGTGCCGGTACTTTGTGAGCCATAAATCAACAACATATTGGAAGGATTTTCCGGATCTGCGTCACTTGTTTTGAAAAGAGAAGCTAATCCCGCAGAATAAGAAATCGTCTGTGTATGGGTTGTTGTGATAAGGGTTGCAAGGTCATTTTTCAGTTCGTTTTTTGTCTTGTTGAAGTTGATTCCGGAATAATAAGACGGAGCCGACTGCGCAAAAGCAACGAACGAAATGATACTTGCTAAAAATGAAAATTTTAATTTCATACTTTATTTATTTAATTAATTTTAATTGTTGCTGTAGAATGATGATCAAAGTAAATCTCCAATGGATGACCCTGAATGGCGATTGAAACCGGAGCCTCAAATTCCAGAAATAGAATACCATCAAAGGGATAAAGCGTTGCGATCATATCAATATCCGTTACAGAAGAATGTATGCTGACTTCGATTCCTAGTTCAGACTCATCATTATTTAGCTGAAGATCTTGCAGCTGAATCTGATTGTCAGAAAATGACAGAACATTTGCCCAAAGGCCCGGATGTTTTTCGCCTTCTCCTACGAATAATTGGTTATTGACCTCATTAATTCCGATGACATAAAGCGGTGCATTTTTTCCACCTACATTGATTCCTTTTCTTTGTCCGAGTTTGAAATGCTCAACACCCTGATGTTCACCCACAAGGAAACCGTCGAAAAGATTATAATTTCTTTTCTGCACTTGCCACATCATTTCCTCTTTTTTAGAAGAAAATTGAATGGCTTCTTCAGAATAAATTGAAGAGTTGAATGGTATTTCGACAATTTGACCTTTTTTGATCACGAATAATTGGTTATTGGTTATGCTCGTTGAAAATAAAATCAATTATTTTTAAATAATAATCAACGGGGGCGCTAAAGTAATTAATTTAAATTAAATGAAAGATGCATTCAGTAAAGTTTAACTAATTATAATACAAACTATATTTAAAACTGCCAGTTTGAGGTTATAGAAATCCATCTGTCAATATCACGCTGAAGCTCTTGAAGCAATCTCTACGACTGTCAGGCTGAGGCTCTCGAAGCCCAATCAAAAAATAAAAATTCCTTATTCTTTCCATAGGTTTCACCTACGGCTACTCATATTGAACCCTTCGGGTTCATTTTAATTTATTTGATTATTGACAAACTTAAATTCCCGAAGAGCATACAATTGACGTAAGGCTGGCGCTTGAAGCAATCTCTCCATCATTGTCACGCTGAGGTTCTTTAAGCATTTTCTCTACGACTGTCAGGCTGAGGCTCTCGAAGCCCATCAAAAAATAAAATTCCATTTCCACTGACTGCAATAACAAAAAAGACCCGGAGAAAAATCCAGGTCTTTATAAAATTTCGTTTAAAAATCAATTTAAATATATTGATCCTCATGTTTCCCTTCTTTGATCTCCTCAACCATTTTCGCATTGAAGGCCGGAAGATCTTCTGGTGTACGGCTTGTTACAAGACCATTATCTACCACTACTTCACTGTCTTCCCAGATGGCACCGGCATTTTTAAGATCGATACTGATAGATTTAACCGAAGTCAACTTTCTGCCATTGACAGCTTCTGCGCTAATCAGGATCTGGGGACCGTGACAAATGGCGGCAACAGGCTTGTGCTGATTGAAGAAATCTTGCACAAAAGATAAAGCTTTCTCATTCGTTCTCAGTTGATCCGGATTGATGACACCGCCGGGAAGTACCAAGGCATCATAATCTGAAGCAGATGCTTCGTCCAAAGTTTTGTCCACATCATATTCTTTTCCCCAGTCCTTTTCTGCCCAGGCTTTTATCGTTCCCGATTTTGGGCTGATGATATGAGCCGTCCAGCCTTGTTGTTCCAGATGTTCTTTTGGAGATTTCAGTTCGCTTTCTTCAAATCCGTGGGTTGCGAGTATTGCAATTTTCTTAGACATAATATTTTATTTTATTGGTTTGTATAATAACAACTAAGAAAATATAATGCCGAGTAGAGATTTAAAAATTATAAAAAATGTTAAACTAATTATCAATCCAAAATCCCTTCTATCTTCAAATACTGAAGCAGCATAATTGTCTTCGCATCTTTGATTTCTCCGGTTTTTATCATTTTCAAAGCATCTGAGAATTGATATTCCAGGACTTCAATATTCTCGGCTTCTTCTTCCAGTCCGCCACCATCACTCACTTTCATTTCTTTAGAATATTCTGCTACAAAAAAATAAAGTATTTCTGTTACAGATCCGGGCGACATATAAGCTTCGAAGACTTTTTTCACATCTCTGATCTTATAGCCGGTTTCCTCTTCGGTTTCCCTTCTGATGCAGTCTTCTGGATTGTCCTGATCCAGCAATCCGGCACAAGCCTCGATCATCATACCATCATCATTGCCATTCACATAAGTTGGGATCCGGAATTGTCTTGTGAGAATAACCGTTTGAGAATCCTTATTGTAGAGCAGAATTGTGGCGCCATTACCACGGTCATAAGCTTCTCTGCTTTGGGTCTGCACCGTTCCGTTCTTCTCCTGATATTCGTAAGTGATCTTTTTCAGGACATACCAATTGTCGGACAGTATCTCGGTTTTTGTAATGTTGAAGTTTTTCATAGTTTAATTATATGTTTAATTAAGAATAGAAGTACTGAAGATAATAACGGGAATTTTGCTTTTATCATATTGAGAATCTGATTTGGTCATTTGTCTATTTTAAATGTCGTTTGTCTATTACCTGATTTTTGCTTGAACGATTAAAATAAATTTGTAGATGAGTAAGATATATCACTCATTATCAGAAATTTAATTAACAAGTAAAATCTAACAAAATGACTAAACAACTATTTTTTGCGATCAGCTTAATCGCTCATTGCACATTTGCCCAAACTTATGATAACGGAGGGCTTAGCACAGGAACGACCGCTAATTTGGGGACAGTAGCACCAGCAGGTTACACCTGGTCCGAAGTCCAGAATAACACTGGAAACACAACAGAATCTAATACCAATTCAGGTTTCGGAGGCACCAACAGCAGCAGTACTGCCAATTTTTTCCTCGCCGATGACTTTACAGTTCCTGTTGGAGCGCAATGGCAAATCTCCTCTATCGAATTTTTTGCTTACCAGACAGGATATACGGGTGCTACCAATCCATTTACAACCGTCAGAGTCAACATCTTTAGTTCTGATCCGTCGGTTTCCGGGGCTGTAAGTGTTTTTGGCGATGACACTACCAACAGATATGCTTCCGGAACAGATGCCAAAATGTACAGGATCTTCAACAGTTTGGTTCCAACATCATCTACTCCTGGAACGACAAGAAAAATATGGAGAATAAAAGCCAACACAGCCACAACATTGAATCCCGGAACCTATTGGATCAAATACCAGCTGCAAAATACAGTACAGGCAAATGCTGGGTTTTTACCACCTGTCACCATTCCAGGAACCAGAGGATTGCCAAGCTTCAATGGTAAACAATATGATGCTATTATGGATACGTGGATTAATTTGATTGATGATGGAAATCCTACAACCGCCGCAGATTATACAGTAGATATGCCTTTCATCATTACATTTACAAATCTACTGGCAACAGGCGAAACGATGCAGTATGACAACAGAATGCAGGTCTATCCTAATCCGGTAAAAGACAGCTTTAAAATCAACAATCCGGAAAAAATGAAAATCGACACAGTTGAGATCACTGATGTCTCCGGAAGGCTTGTAAAAATAATTAAAGGTTCTGAAGAATATAATGTATCGGATCTGCCAAAAGGTACTTACATTTTGAAAATAAAGAGCTCGGAATTAACAAAAATCACCAAGCTTATAAAACAATAATTTTTCAATTCAGATTTATAAAACCTGATCTTTTTTGGTCAGGTTTTATATTATTATGATCTTATTATCAAACGACAAGAACTTAGTTTCAGTCCTTCATATATTTGGCAACCATTACTTCAAGATCTTCCAAGTTGAATGGTTTCGCAACATAATCGTCTGCCTGAGCACTTTCGGCTAATGATGCAATATCATTATTCGCAGTGACATAGATAACAGGGATGTTTTTAAAATCCTCATGACTTTTTAGCAGCCTGGTTGCCTCCACACCGCCGATATTCGGGATCCAATTGTCCATCAGAATCACATCTGGACGGAATGTGGAAACCTTTTCTATGATATCGTGCGAGGTTTCGGAGATTTCTACCTTGTATCCATTTTCTTCAAAAATAATGCTGATTACTTCTAAGATACTTGTATCATCGTCAAAAATTAAGATTTTCTTCATGTTATATTAGCTAGCTTATATTATTTTATAGTTGATTGATTTGTTTTGCCAGATTCTCAGGCTTTATTAAAAGATCATATTTTACTTCCTGCATCGCATGTCTTGGCATATAATCCACATCCGCAGTTTCGGGATCCTGAATCCAGACTTTCCCATTATTTTTTTTGATATATTTCAAACCTTCTATCCCATCAGAATTTGCCCCTGACAATAGAACTCCTACAAGACTTTCTCCGAATATTTCTGACGCCGATTTGAAAGTTACATCTATAGATGGACGCGAATAATATATTTTTTCCGAACTGTCCAGCGAAACTATGTTTTTATTTTCAAATAGTAAATGATAATCCGAAGGTACAATGTATATTTTGTTTTTCTGAATATCTGTTTTATCCTCAACCTCAATGACTTCTTTAGTCGAAAACTGCTGTAATAACTTGGGAAGAATACTTGCTGCCTGCGCTTTGCGATGAAGAATAAGCAGTACAGAAAAGCTTAGCTTATCATTCAGATTTTTGAGCATTTCCAAAATGACCTGCAAACTGCCTGCAGATCCGCCTATGACTACTAATTCTGTTTTGGAACCCGCTGTTTCCATGACTTAGTTATGATCTACTTTTTTCCAGATTTTCTGATCATCAATCTGATGGTAAAACTTACCCAAATTCGAAAAACGAAGCGTTTCTTTCGATCCTAATGCCAGATAACCCAAATTCTCCAGACTTGCATTAAAAAGTTCAAACACGCGTTCCTGCAATTCTTTATCAAAATAGATCAAAACATTCCGGCAGACTATCAACTGGAAACTGTTAAAAGAACTGTCTGAAACGAGATTGTGTGTTGACAATATCAGTTTTTCCTGAAGACTTTTGTCAAATTTTGCACTGTCATAATTAGCTGTGTAATAATCTGAGAAATCTTTTTTTCCACCAGAAAGCATGTAATTTTCCGAATAGGTTTTCATATGATGCATCGGAAAAACACCGGATCGTGCTGTTTCCAGAACGGATGGGTTGATATCGGTTCCGTAAATCAAACATTTGTGATAGAGTCCTGCCTCTTTCAGAAGAATTGCAATCGAGTAAGCTTCTTCGCCGGTTGAACAACCCGCCACCCAAATCCTTATCAAAGGGAAAGTCCCCAACTGAGGTAAGATCTTTTCCCGAAGTGATTTAAAAAAAAGAGGATCACGGAACATCTCGGTAACATTCACCGTAATTTCTTCTATAAAATGTTTAAAATACTCTGCATCATTCAGAACCTGATAACGCAGTTCTGCGTAGCTGGCAAATCTGTCTATCATACATATCCGGTTGACCCTTCTTGTGAAAGATGCGCGGCTGTAGAGAGAAAAATCATAGCCGTAATATTCATAGACATCTTTTATCAGATGTTCCACTTCATTATCCTTTACGATACTTGGTTCCAGCATTAGCAGTGTTTTTCTATGGCAGTTATTAATAAATCTACATCTATTGGTTTTTTGATATAATCCTGAGCGCCGGCTTCCAGGCACTTCTGTCTGTCTTCATCCATTGCCTGCGCAGTGACTGCAATAATTGGCGTTTTACTGATGTCCGGTGTATTGCGGATTATTTTAATAGCTTCATAACCGTCTATTTCCGGCATCATCATATCCATCAAGACAACGCAGAAATCCTTATCTTCTTTTAAAATCCGGATCGCTTCATCTGCCATCATACAACTTTCGAGCTGATATTTGCGGGCTTTGAGAGTTAATCTTAAAGCAAAAATATTATTAGGATCATCATCCACAATTAAAATTTTCTTACTCATAAAAATTTAAACAGTTTAACTTTCATACAACCAAACACGCAATAGTGACAACAACTGATCAATATCCACAGGTTTTGTGATATAATCCGAAGCTCCGGCCTGAAGACATTTGTCGCGGTCACCAATCATTGATTTTGCTGTAACTGCAATAATCGGTAATCTTTTAAATTCCGGCATTTTTCTGATTTCCTGAATAGTCTCATAGCCATCCATTTCCGGCATCATCATATCCATCAAAATGACATCAACATCCGGATTTTTCTTAATCTGATCCAAAGCCTGTTTGCCGTCCATTGCCAGAACAACCTCTACTTTATATTTTTCCAAAGCTTTGGAAAGTGAGAATATATTGCGGACATCATCATCTGTAATAAGTATCTTTTTACCGCTCAAAACCTCTGTTAATGAACCTAAAGTCTTGTTTCTGATGGTTTCTACAGAACTATTTTTTTCCTCAACCAAATGTAAGAATAATCCAACCTCATCCAAAATTCTTTGATAAGAATGAGCTGTTTTTACAACAATAGAATCTGCATATTGCTTGATTTTCAATTCCTCAGATTTAGTCAGATTTCTCTCGGTAAAAATGATGATCGGCAAGTTTTCCAAACCTTCATAGGTTTTGATAGATTCTACGATCTGATAGCCGTTTCCTCTTGCCGGACCAATATCCAGAATCACACAATCTACCTTATCAGACGTCAAAGCTGTTACACTGTCTTCAACATTATCCTCAATGGAAAGAGAGATATTAAAATTGCTCAGGAAATAAGAAAGTGCACTTGCGTGCTTCGCATTCTCTTCCACAATCAGAACTTTCTGAGGTGATTTTTTAAGCGCTTCTTCAATTTTTTTGAAAACTTCCGTCATTTGATCCAACGCAACAGGTTTGTTGATAAAGTCAATAGCACCCTTCATCAGACTTTGTTTTCTTACGTGCAGAGAAGACATCATGTGCACCGGAATTGGCTTGGTCTGCGGATTGGATTTCAGTTCATCCATCACTTGCCAGCCATCTTTCACAGGCAGCTGAACATCCAGCAAAATGGCGGCAGGCCTATATTGTATTGCGGCAGAAACGGCATAATCTCCTCTTACTGCGACCACACCTTTGTAGTTTTGCAGACGGGCATATTTCAGCAATGCTTTTGCAAAATTGGTGTCATCCTCTACAATCAGGATCACTTTATCACCTTCTGCAATATTTTCGCGGTCATCATCCACGTCTTCAGGGATCTGCAAATCATTGATCGGCGTCGAAATTCCATATTCATTATAATCAATGATATTTTTAAATTCTTCAGCATCATCAATATCGATATCTAAAACCTGGTCTTCATCGGATCTGTTAAGCTTTGTTTTTTCATCTTTCGGAATAATGAGACTGAACTCACTTCCTTCATTCACTTTGCTTTTCAGAACTAATTCTCCGCCTAATAATTTTGCAATTTCCCTGCTGATAGACAATCCCAGACCTGTTCCCCCAAATTTTCGCTGTGTAGATCCATCGGCTTGCTGGAAAGCTTCGAAAATGATTCTTTGTTTCTCTTCAGGAATTCCTATTCCTGTATCTTTTACAGAGAAAATTATGAAGTCTTCATTTTTGGAATCTTGTTTTATATTAAGTTCCACACTGCCTTCTTTGGTAAATTTCAAAGCGTTGGATAAAAGATTTCTTAATACCTGATCCAGCCTCAGACGATCGGTTTCAATGTTTTTTGATAAACTCTCATCTACATTAATATCGAATATGATTCCTTTTTCTTTGACAATCGGATTCAATAGATTTCTGAGATCTTTGACCACATCATTGATTACAACATCCTGATAGTCAAGAGACATTTTTCCGGATTCTATTTTAGCCAAATCCAAAATCTCATCAATCAAAGTTAAAAGACTCGTTCCGGAGCTTTGGATCACTTTTGCAGACTCTATCTGATCTTCATTCAAGTTGCTGTCAGAATTTTCTGCCATTAATCTTGACAAAAGAAGAATCGAATTCAATGGCGTTCTCAATTCGTGCGACATATTCGCCAGGAACTCAGATTTGTATTTGGTGCTTAATTCTAATTCTTCTGCTTTTTTCTGGATTTCAATATTCCTTTCGGCAATCAGATGATTTTTTTCTTCCAGCAATTTTGAACGTTCTTCCAACTCCGTATTGGTTTGCATCAGTTCTTCCTGCTGCACTTTCAGTTCTTCTTCAGAAGCTTGCAGTTTTTGGGTTTGCGCCTCCAGTTCTGTATTCAGGTTTTCCAATTCGGAATGCTGAACCTGCAATTCTTCGGACTGCGCCTGTGTTTCTTCCAGCAGGCGCTGTTCTTTTTCGCGACCTTTTGCTGCATTAAGGGCGATGGCAATATTTCGGCATCCTTCTGCGAAATAGTCAATTAAGTCCTGATTAAAATTAGTATTTGAGCTTAACTCCAAAACGCCCATAGCTTCGTTATTCAACATAATCGGCATCAACAAAATACCATTGATTTTGATTTTACCGGTTGCAAAAGTTACTGCAAAATCGTTTTCATCAAGATCATTATAAACCTTCGGTGCTTTCTGAACAAAAGCCTGACCAACCATTCCTTCTCCCAGGTCGAATACCTGCCTCATATTATTTTCCAGTCCAAAAGCTGTGGTCAATTTCAGCTGACCTTCTTCAAACAGATAAACAGCTCCGTTTGTACAATTTCCATACTCAATCAATTGATTCAGAGCATCGATGGCAAGTTGAAGAACAGACTTATTCCCCACCAAAGATTCATTAAGGATAGCCAGACCTTTCTGATGCCAGTCGCTCTTGTTGAGCTTATCAAAAGACTCCCGTAAAGAATCGGTCATGTGATTGAGAGAATCTACCAGATCACCAAGATCACCATCAAAGTCATCCACCACCTTTTGTGTGTAATCTCCATTTGAAACCCTGTTTGCCACCTGTTGAATAACATTTACACGTTTAGAAATCTCGATGTCTTTTGCCTTCAGTTCTTTTTCCAGTTTGTCTCTGCGAAGCAGATCATTTCTAAGTTTGACATAGAAAAATATCGTCACCACAACGGCTGCCAACGCAGAAAATAGGATGAATAAAACGGTTGTATTAGAGGAACTGTTAAGGTCTTTGTTCTTTTGACTAAGCTGTGCTTCTTCAAATTGCACAAAATTATAAACAAGCGTTCTGCATTTGTCCATATAGACTTTGCTCAGCATCATCTGGTCCTGAGTCATTGCAATGCCATTGCGTTTGTTTTGGACAAATTGCTTCAGATTGTTCATATTGCCGTCAACATTCTGTTCCAGGCTTTTCAAACGTTCTATCTGCTCTTTGTTTGTTATGTCATTTTTTGCAATCTCGATTGCTTTGTGATATTCTGTAATACTACGTTTATAGGGTTCCAGGAAACTTTCTTTTCCCGTGAGCTGAAATCCTCTGTTACCAGTTTCTGCATCCAAAAGTGCGATCAAAACATCTTTGACAGCTGTCATAGACTTTCTGCTTTTGGATACTTTTTCCCGATGTTCCATCTGTTTCTGGATACTCCAGTATGATGCAACCGAACTTGCAATCAAAATAAACAATGAGAATCCAATTCCGGCCTGTAGATTTCTAATAACTTTTCTCGGCATAAAAAAATTAATTTAATGGTAATGTGAAATAAAATGTAGAACCTTCTTCTACTATGCTCGATAGTCCAATGGTTCCATCGTGCTGTTTGATAATTTCTGAACAGATGTACAACCCGATTCCCATCCCCTGAAACTGCAGTGATGACTCTTCTACACGATAAAATTTCCGGAATACGGACTCTTGTTTGAAATCCGGAATACCAATTCCGAAATCTGTAATACTTACACGTATCTCATCTTCGTCCACAAAAGTTGTAATGATGATCTGATTGTTTTCTGGAGAATATTTGATGGCATTTGTAAG
Organism: Epilithonimonas sp. UC225_85; assembly: GCF_042695135.1. GTDB lineage: Bacteria > Bacteroidota > Bacteroidia > Flavobacteriales > Weeksellaceae > Epilithonimonas. The sequence goes on along the minus strand of NZ_CP170547.1, from coordinate 2,021,266 downwards.
GAAATTAATCAGAACCTGCTCTATTCTGATCTCATCCAGTGGAATAAGGATGTCCGGAATAAAACCGTGGCGGGTGATCTTTACTTTGTTATCGTGCGTTTGGAGAATGGTCTCTATAGCGTTCTGAATAACTGCTTCTAAATTAGTCGGTTTTTTACTGATCTTCAGTTTTCCATTTTCTATTTTGGAAACATCCAGCAGATCTGTGATCAGTGTATTAAGTTTTTCTACCTGAGACAAAGCTTTGGTTACATAACTTGCTTCGGCATTTTCTTCATTAATCTTGAGTTTGCGCTCCAACAACTGCATATAAGCCTTGATGCTCGTCAAAGGTGTTTTCAGTTCGTGGCTGGCAATACTCAGGAACTCATCTTTTTCTTTTTCGACTTTTTTCTGATCATCAATATCTGTGAAAGTTCCAACCCAGTTTTTGATGGTTTTCCCGCTGTAGACCGGCGACATTCTCAGCAGATGATACCGGAATTCTCCTGTTTTCAAGTTTTTGATGCGGGACTCCAATTCCAGAGCTTTTCCTTTTTTCTTACTGCGATCAAATTCCTGCAAAATGCTGTGGTCATCCGGATGAGTTTCCGGAAAATCATGATTAGAAGCAGAATATTCGTACCATTTGCTGTTCACGAAATTAACGGTTCCTTTTTCGTCTAATGTAAAAGCTATCTGTGGCAGCGCTTCCAGCATCAGATGAAAATGATCGATTTCGGATTTCATCGTTACTTGCGCTTCCCGCCTTCCTTTGACCTCCAGTTCCAGACTCTGCTGGGTTTTCTTCATCGCAAGATTATTCTCCTGCATATTGTAGAAAGTCTGCACTTTGAGCAGTAGAATCTCCGGATCAATGGGTTTGGTTACATAATCCATACCTCCGGAAGCATATCCACGGGTGATGAACTGTTTTTCCGTATTAACGGCAGATAGAAATATAATGGGAATTTCTTTTGTCTTGCTATATCCGGCAAAAGTTTCTGCCACTTCGAACCCGTCCATTCCGGGCATCTGAACATCCAAAATAATCAATGCATAATTATTTTTCAATGCTTTTACCAACGCCTGTTCTCCGGATTCTGCCGTGTCAACCTGGAAATTTTTGGATTCCAGTAACTTTTTTAACGAATAAATATTGTTCTGATTATCATCAACAATTAAGATCATAATATAAATAATCTAATACCTAGTTTATAGTTGTTTTCAAAAATACTTACAAAATTCTAAATAATAAACGGTTATTTTATGTAATATTAAACAAATAAAGTTTAAGATAATCTTGTAAAATGAATGATAATTTTTCTGACTTATCAGAAATAATCATCTTATTGGGTAATTCCATTTTTACTCTGGAACAAAAACACTACCAAACCTCAACTCTGTTCATTATTTCATTTTAATAAAGCATTTTCCGAGTATTTCATTTTGTTGACGACTGGATTTGCGTACATCGCCAGAAAGCTGTTTTTTAAATCCTGGTCAGAAACATCTATCCGCATTTCCAATCTTCTTTCAAAAAGTTGTCTTTCATTTTCTGTATAATATTCAGAATACTGACCGGACTTATGAAGGAGATCGTAAGCGATAAAATTGGTCGGCCAGAGCTTGTAATTGCGAATAATGGAATCGTCAATAATCTGTGCGATTGCCTGAAGCTGCTTATTTTTGTTTTCGAAGCAAGATGCAATGTTATCGAACTCAGAATCGAGCACTTTACCAGCATGCAGATGAATATGTTTTTTCTGTCCCAATACGCCGCTCAGCATTGTGTTAAAATCTTCATTATCATCTTTAATATAAACTTCGTTTCTTGATTTGGCCATCAGCTGCGGGATCTTGAGCACATCTGTAGGATCATATTCATAAGAAATTGACAAGGGAACTATTTTCAGGCTTTTAAGAAAATCTGTTAACGGAAGATCTCCCGCTGCCATTGCCAGCATCTTCAAAACACCTTGCTGAGTTGCATCGTTACCGTCTTTTGTACGGCCTTCGCGTTGTGCAATCCATACGGAACGATTTTCCGTATGCAACAGATTCTGAATATATTCTGACATCAGTCTGGAACTGCTTAGCTGCTCACGAATCGGCAGATCTCTCTGAACCAAAAAGTTACGATTTAATTTTGCTAATATGTGCAGAAAAGATTTCTGAACCAGATTATCACCAATCGCGGAAGACGTCATTATAAGCCCACGATCCAGCAGAACCAGATTAATAAGACAAGTATCCAAAACAATATCTCTGTGGTTGGAAATAAAAAGATAAGACTGATTTTTATCCAAATCATCAAAGCCCGATGTGCTTAATCCATCTGAACTTCTTTCAAGAATCTGAAGAACAGTCTGGGATATGAATTTGCTCTGAAAATCACTGATAGAATGAACGTTCCGGAATTCCTCCAGCCAAAACTGCTCATCACGATCAGGAAAAGTAAAACGCATCAGTGCTTTCATCATTGGATGCTTTGCTACGCTCAACAGGGCATCATTCACCTCGTGATCATAAAAAGGCCTGATATCATCAAACTTCGACATACTTTCTATTTAAAAATAAGATTTTGCAAAAGAACAAAAATTAATTGAACACACCTTATGATTTGATGTACTAGAAACATAATCATTTATTTTAATTCTATTTTCGAAAAAATGCGATATATTTTTGATTTTTTTCTAAATCTGAAATACTTTGCCTGATTTTTGTCTAAGAGAATTATAATTTGTTTACATTTTAAAATTAATAATGAAAAGATATATATTTGATAATTGTACAAGTAAAACTTTCCAAAATATATTTTAATGATAGAAAACGACAATCTCGATACAAATGGCAGAAGGTAATCCGATCAAAAAAAGCAATCGCAGAAAATGGTTTCTGGGAATTGGAATTAGTCTGCTTATACTGATTGCAGCAGCTCCTTTTGCGCTGGATTTTTATCTGCAAAGAAAACTTCCCGATCTTATCAATAAAAAAACACCCTACAAAGTAGAGCTGAAAGATTTCACCCTTAGCCTGATCTCCGGTGATTTCACTGCAACTGATCTTAAAATCTCTACAAAAGACCCAAAAGATCGTAAGATCACACAGATTGAAGGAAGTGTCAAAAAAATAGAGATTCAGGATTTTTCCATCTGGAAAGCCTTATTTAAAAAGTCTTACCACGCAGACCAGCTGCTTCTGACGGATTCCAGAGTTGATGTTCGTCTTGCTCCTAAAACTGATAGTAAAAAGCCGTCTAAACAAACCGATATCCATATCAATAACATAATTGTCAGCAATGTGTTTGCAAATATTATTAATGCTGACGGAAAGCCTGTTTTTTCAGGAGAGAATATTAATATCAGGCTCAAAGACATCAAACAGAGCGAAGATGATTCCAAAATCCCGATTGCTTTTCAGGAGTTCAAGGTGGATGCAAACCGTGTAAAAATTGGAGTTAATGAGTTCTACGAAGTGGATGCCGATCAGATCCTGGCAGCCAATAAAACTTTTGAACTGAAAAAATTCCACCTAAAACCGTTACAAAAACCTGAAAAATACAATGCCAAGAATATTTTTGATTTCTATTCGGAAAATCTTCTGGCAAAGGATTTCGTCCTCAGCCAGGATTCTCTGATTGTGTCGGATATTATCTTTAAACAACCTGACCTAAAGGTCACTTCCACAGGGAAAGATATTGTGGAGAAAGATAAAAATCCGAAAAAAGTCAATATGAAAATCGGAATGAAAAATATGAGTTTCGAAAAGGGAAAAATTCTTGTTCTGCAAGCTGATCTCGACAAAACTGCTTCCATAGATCAATTTAATTTTAAACTCAGCAATATTGTATTTGATAAAAATACCGTCAAAGAAAAAATCCCGTTCCGGTTTACAAATCACGATATCGAAGCTGAGAATATTTACTTCAAAGCCAACAGGCTCCAGGCAGTCCGAATCAAAAAAATAGACTCTCACGATGCCAATATTCTCTTTGAAAAAGTGCAGGTTTCCGCTTTGGCGAAGTCTGCAGACAAAGATCTTTTTGACATCAACACAGATCAAATCAAAATCGTCAACAACCAGACAAAATATATCGGGCAAAAACTGAATATCTTGATGGACGGCATTGAAATAAAATCGCCTGATATCAGGATCATTTCTTCATCAACCAAACCAAAACCGAAACGTAAAAAATCCAGCTCTACTTTGCCAGATTTTGCAGCGAAACTTGGATTTATCAATATTTCTAATGGAAGAATCCTGCAAACCAGCCAGGAAAAACAGAAATTAATTGTTGGAAAATTCGACATCAATTTGCAGCAGTTATCATCCAATTCAACAGATTTTAGAAATCACAAACCTATAACCATTGGTAAAAGAATTATAAATGCTCAGAAAATTGATCTGGATGCCGGAAAATATTATACACTTAAAATTGCTCAGTTAAAAAATACAGGCAACAAAACTGACATTAAGGAACTAAAATATCTTCCAAAATATTCCAGAGCCGGATTCAGTAAAGTGATTGAAAAAGAAACAGATCTCTACACTATTTCTGTCCGGAATATTGCAATCACGGATCAGAATTCTGACTTATTTAAAAATCCTTTGATTGATATTAATAAGGTAGAAATCGACGGTTTGCATTGTAACATCTACCACGATCTTGCGCCGGCAGATGATCACGATCCCAGAATTCTTTTTAGTAAAAAACTTAGGAATGTAAAAATGCCTTTGTTTGTGAAAACCGTATCTATTAAAAATTCAAATCTGGTTTATGAGGAAAATGCTGAGAACAGCAACATTCCCGGGAAACTTACATTTGATAATTTCGGAATTTTAATCAATAATGTTAATAACGGAAAAATAAAAGGACGTCCGACTGTGATAACTGCCAACGCCAACTTTGCATTTTACGGAACCGCTCCCACAAATATCGTGTGGAAATTCGATGTATTGGATTTGCAGGACGCATTTACCATCAAAGGGAATATCCAAAAACTTTCTGCTGATAATGTCAACCTTTTTGTAAGACCGTATCTCAATATTACATTAGACGGCAAAATAGATTATTTGAAATTTGATTATTATGGAACCAATGCCGGAATCGCAGGCAAGTTCTATTTTAAATACAATGATATGTATGTCAATTTCCTTAATAAGAAAGGGAAAGAGAAAAAAATGCTGTCAACAGTCGCCAATTGGTTTGTTAAGGATGAGTCCAAGGGTGAACCCACTCACGTGTTTATAGAGAAAAAAAGAGATCCGGATAAAAGCTTTTTCAATATGTTGTGGCAAGGCATTATGGAAGGTCTTAAAAAATATGTGATCTAACGATTTAAGAACCGAAAATTATTCTCAAAATAGATTCTACTACAAAAAAATCACCTGTAAATCTTTATTAAAAGAAGTATAGGTGATTTTCGGTTTATTAAGTTGTGTTAAAGTAAAATTTAATTCAAATATTCAATATTTTAGTTAGAATAGACGGCTTTGTTCTGATAGATATTCATTCCTGCGATTCTGTCATTTTTCGTGTTGTAAATGATTTCTACAGAAAATAAAGAAACTTCATAAAGAAGATATTTTAATTCCTTGACAACAGTTTCGTTCATCAGATGGCCTTGATTCATTACAATATCACATTGCGCCTGATCCGATAAATTTTTAAAATCATAATAAGAAATGGTCATAGCAGTTAGTTTAAAGTTAATGTTGCTAATGACTATACAATTTCTTTACCAATATGATATTGATACAGTTATATTTCAAATATTTTTTCAGAAAAATAAATAATATAAAATCTATCCTGCAATTACAACTCTTCTAATACAGATTTGCTTAATTTTTCACCTATAAAACAGCACAATTTTGAATACCGACAGTGCAGGATAATTTTTAATTCCAATAATTTTAGATTGCGATAATTAAAGAAAATTATTTAAGATTGCAAACTGTCTTAAAACTAAACAATGCTCTACCATTATGAAAAAATACGCTATATACCTTCTTTTATTATTAATATCGATACCTTTTTCGGCTCAATACAAACCCTGGACTTCATCGAAACAGCCTTTAAAAGAAATTGAAGCTTTAAAAAAGCATATCAAAAAACCTGAATTCAGAAAAGTTGATTATTTAATCACAGATTTTGGAGCAGTTGGTGACGGAAAAACAAAAAATACGGAAGCTTTCAAAAAAGCGATTGAAAAATGTAATGCTGAGGGCGGCGGAAGAGTTGTCGTTCCGAACGGCGTTTTCTTAACGGGAGCAATTTATTTAAAATCAAACGTGAATCTTCATTTGAGCGACGGTTCTACGATTTTGTTCAGTCAGGATAGCAACGACTACCCTATCGTTTTCACCCGTTGGGAAGGAATGGAGTGTATGAATTACTCCTCTCTGATTTATGCTTACGAAGAAGAAAATATCGCAGTAACCGGAAAAGGAACTTTGGATGGGAATGCTGATAATGATAATTGGTGGTTCTGGTGTGGTGCGACAAAATATGGCTACAACGAAACCCGTCCGGGAAGACAAAATCCTGCCCGTGCAAAGCTTCACGAATATATGGCGCAGAGAAAACCTGCAAGAGAAAGAGTTTTTGGTGACGGTTGGTATTTGAGACCTAATTTCGTTCAGCCTTACAAGTCAAAAAACTTCTATATGGCGGATGTATTGGTTAAAAATTCCCCAATGTGGAACCTGAATCCTGTTTTGTGTGAAAATGTGTTGATTGAAAGAATAAAAGTTATCAGTCACGGTCCAAACAACGATGGTTTCGACCCTGAAGCCTGCAAAAATGTATGGATTAAAGATTCTTATTTCGATACTGGAGACGACTGTATTGCCATCAAATCCGGAAGAGACGAGGACGGAAGAGACATCGGAAAACCAGCTGAAAACCATATCATCGAAAACTGCGAAATGAAAGACGGTCACGGCGGTGTTGTTATCGGAAGCGAAATTGCAGGTGGAGCAAAAAACATTTATGCTATCGGAAACGTGATGGACAGCAAAAATCTTGACCGTGCTTTAAGAATTAAAACCAGCTCAAGCCGTGGCGGAATAATTGAAAACGTATTTTTCTACAATACAAAAGTGGGAGCTTACAAAGAAGCAGCCGTTCGTTTCAATATGCATTACGAAAAGCCTGGAAATCACATTCCGACCATCAGAAATATCTGGGTTGAAAATTTAACAGTGGACAAAGGCGGAAAATACGCTGTGTTCTCTGATGCTTACGAATCGTCTCCGGTCACGGATTTCACAATGATTAATGCTAAAATGGTTGGCGTGCAGATTCCTTACAAAGTAGATTATTTAAAAAACGTGACTTTAAAAAACGTAACCGTTAACGGACAGCCATTAACCGAGTTAAAACCATAAAATGCGAAGAAAAACCATTTTCGCCGGACTACTGGTTTTGTCGGCATTCTCACTTTCGTTTTCCCAGTCGAAACATTGGCAGAATAACGAGCGTGAACTGCATTACAAAGAAGACAAAGGCGATTTTTTATTGGTCAAGGGAAAGTACAGATTCAACAGAGCTTTGTACGGAGACAACCGTGCATCAAGAGTTGAAGCGGGAGATTTACCTGAATTTGCGTTGTATCTTCCTGGAATGGGCGGAAATCTTCAGTTTGTCATTCAAAAAGGAAATTCAATTAAACAATTAATAAAGGCTGATAAAATTGAAACGCGTTACCGACCGGGTTCAATGTTATATGAAATCAAAGACCCAATTCTCGGAAACGGAACTTTAAAACTGACCGTTTTGGCAGAGGCAAAAGAAGAAGGTTTGGTTTTAAAAATGGAAACTTTAGATGTAGATTCTTCAGCAAAAATATATGCGGTCTTCGGCGGTGCGAGTGGAACTACTTTCAGCAGAAACGGCGACATCGGCGCAGACCCGGAATCCGGATTTTATCTGTTGCCAGAATATTGCTTAAACAACCAATTTCAGATTACTAAAAATCAATTTCAGCTTAATTATTTAAATAAGAAAAAAGAAACTCAAACCGTAAGCGGAAGTTTTTCGAATGTCAGATCATTACAGCAAACCGATGCTACTACTTTAGAAAAATTGTCTGAGTTTACTCAAAATAAAACAGACAAATCTCCGATTGTTTATGCTTCATATTCTTCACAGAAACAACCGGTTTATATTCAGGTTGCAAAGGGAAAATCGAAGAATTTTTCGGATGAAGAGTTGAAAAACATTTTTAATGAAGCGGAAAAAACTCGTTTAGCATTAACCAATCGAATTCAGTTAAAAACTCCGGATGCAGATTTGAATAACTTCGGTGCCAATTTAGCAGTTGCGGCGGATGGAATTTGGGAAAGTCCGACTTTCCTTCACGGCGCGGTGGCGTGGAGAATGCGTTTGAATGCGTGGCGAGGCGCTTATACAGCCGATGCGTTGAGCTGGCACGAGCGGGCAAAAGAACATTTTGAAAGTTATGCCAATTCTCAAGTTCTAAAACCCGATTTTGCACCCGTGGAAATGGATACGATGCGTCATCTTGCCCGACACGAAGAGAAAATGGGAACTTCGGTTTTTTCCAGCGGATATATTTCCAGAAATCCGAATGACAATACAAAACCGCATCATTATGATATGAATCTGGTGTTTTTTGACCAGATGTTTTCGCATTTCAATTACACGGGCGACAAAGAATTTCTGAAGAAAATGTGGCCAACGATGGTTCGCCATATGGATTGGGAAAAACGGAATTTCAAACGTGGCGATTTGTACGATGCGTATGCTGCGATTTGGGCGAGTGATGCGCTTCAATATTCCGGTGGAAAAGTGACGCACACTTCGGCATATAATTATAGAGCCAACCGCGAGATGGCGAAACTGGCGAAAATCATTGGCGAAAATCCTCAACCTTACGAACAGGAAGCTGATGCAATTTTAAAAGCAATGAAGAACCAGCTTTGGATTAAAAATAAAGGTTATTTTGCTGAATATAAAGATACGTTAGGCAATCAAATCGTTCACGATAAACCAGGAATCTGGTCGATTTATCACGTTTCCGATGCTTTTATTCTGAATGAATTTGAGGATTATCAAAACTTACAATACATTAATAATTATACTCCGAAAATTCCGATTACGGTAAAAGGTGTGGACAATAAAGAATATTTTACATTAGCAACGACCAATTGGCAACCATACGATTGGTCGATTAACAATGTCGCTTTGGCGGAAAATCTTCAGACTGCTTTAGCGTATTGGCAAGCAGGAAGAACTGAAGATGCGTACCGACTTTGGAAGGGAAATCTGGTCGAGTCGATGTATTACGGCATCAGTCCTGGGAATTTTGAACAGCTTTCTCATTACGACGCATTTCGAGGAGAACTGTACCGTGATTTTGCCGACCCGATTGGTGTGGCTTCAAGAACTTTGACTGAAGGACTTTTCGGAGTTTATCCAAATTTATTGGAAAATAAAATCAGCATCAAACCTGGTTTTCCAAAAGACTGGAATTCTGCCGAATTGAAACTACCGGATTGGGAATATCAATTTACCAGAACTTCGAAAAAGACGGAATATTTATTTAAATCAAAATATCAAAATCAGGTGGCATTGGAAATGCAGATTCCGGTGAATTATTCCAATATCAGATCGGTAAAAGTAAATGGAAAAAATGTGGATTGGAAAGTTAAGCCTAATTCTATTTTACAGCCTATTATTCAGTTTGAAACTCCTAAAGGAAAAGATTTTAAGATTGAAATTAATTATTCGGACGAGGAATTGAAAAGTGAGCAAACCGATTACGTTAATTACATTTCTGAAAATCTTCAGTTGAATTTCAATTCAAAAAAGAAAATTAAAGACGTTCTTGACCCACAAGAATTGGTTAAAAATAGAAATGGAAATCAATTTAATTTAATTCAGGAAGAAAGAAAAGGAACTTTTTTCGTTCAGGTGGAACAAAACGGAACAACTTGGTGGCAACCTGTAAATGTTGATATTCGTTTTCCTTTGGGGACAAAATGGGTAAATAAAAAATTGCAAATTCAATCAAAATCATCCAGTCAAATTAATGGAAAACTTTCTGTTAATGGTTTAAACAAAACTTTTTCGATTCAAAAAAATCAAAGTGCATCAATTGAAATTCCTGTAAATTTTTTAAGCAAAGGAACCAACTCAATCGAACTTGATTACAACGGAATTAAACAAAATATTGAAGTAACAGATTGGGAAATTGAAAACCAAGGACAATTCAATACCATTTCTTTAGCTTCAAAATACAATGAAAAAGTAACCGATATTTTCAACCAGAAATACCTTTCGCCGAGATTGAAAGTCCCTACTCTACAGCTTCCGTGGCAGGGAATCGGAAACTGGTGTTACCCGTTAATCACTGCTCAAATCGATGACAGCGGATTGATGAACAAAAGAAAAAACGGCAAAGTTGATTTTCTTGGAATTCCTTTTTTGATTGATAAATCAGATAAAAATATTGCTTTTGCAAGTCAGTGGGACAATTATCCTGATTCAATCGAAATTCCATTGAACGGAAAAGGAAAAAAAATCTACTTTCTAATGGCTGGTTCTACGAATCCGATGCAGTCGCAGATTGTAAATGGAAAAATTACGGTTCAATATGTGGATGGTTCAACTTCAGAATTAGAGTTGAAAAATCCGACAAATTGGTGGCCGATTGAGCAGGATTTGTTTGATGATAATTTTGCGTTTGAAATTCCGGATGATAAAATTCCGTATCGGGTAAAACTGAAAACGGGAGAATTGTACAAAGGCGGAACATTGAGCAAATATTCAAGCATCAAAGGATTTACAGACCGCCAGGTCGACGGAGGTGCTGCAACGATTCTCGATTTGCCGATTGACGCAAATAAAGAATTAAAATCGATAAAACTAACAGCCGTAAGCAATGATGTAGTGATTGGAATGATGAGTGCAACGGTTTTGAAATAAAATAATTAAGTAAATAAAAAATTCGAATTCCGTCTTAAATAATGAATTATGAATAAAAAAACAGCAATATATCTAGGGATTTTCCTAATGGGATTTTCTTCAATGAATGCCCAGAAAATCGACAGAAAGAAGGTCGTTCAGCGACATAATGTGGTCAACACCAAAGCTGATACACTATCAACATTGACGGTTGGAAACGGAAAATTTGCCTACACCGTTGATATTACAGGAATGCAGTCGTTCCCCGAATATTATAAAAACGGAGTTTCTCTCGGAACTCAGTCTGAATGGGGTTGGGACAGTTTCCCGAACACTCAAAACTATAAGTTTGAGGAAACGTTGAAAGCTTATGATTTCAATAACGACGGTCGTAAAGCGCTTTACAGTACGCAATTAAAATCTCCCGAACGAAACAAAGAAGCCGTTGAATATTTCCGTGTCAATCAACACCGTTTGCAATTGGGAAATATCGGGATTGAACTCACGAAAAAAGATGGTCAGAAAGCAAAAATTTCAGATTTAACCAACATCAATCAGAAAATTGATTTGTGGACGGGAATTATTACCAGCGAATTTTCACTGGAAGGAACTCCGGTCAAAGTCTGGACGGCTTCTTTACAAAATTCAGATAAAATTGGGGTGAAAATTGAATCTGATCTGATTTCAAAAAACAAGCTGAAAGTTTTCGCACGCTACCCTTCTCCGACCGGACAGTTTTTGGATGACGCTGCTTTTTACGGAAACGAAAATGACCACACAACAAAAATCGTTTCGTCACAATCAACACAAGGTTTAATTCAGCATAAGCTACAGAGCACTGATTACTATACTCAATTCAATTTTACGGAAGGAAAACTTCGTGAAGCAGGAAAACATTATTTCGTTTACGAACCTTCTGCTAAAAATAAAACAATAGAACTGAGTGTTGAGTTTTCAGCAAAAAGTCCGAAATCGAACAGAACTTTATTTGCGGATGCTGAAAAAGAAAGTACTTCAGGCTGGAAAAACTTTTGGGAAAGCGGTGCTGCCGTTGATTTTGAAGGAAGTACAGACCCGAGAGCCAATGAGCTTGAAAGAAGAGTTGTCTTATCTGAATATTTGACCAAAGTGCAGTGCGGTGGAAATAATCCTCCTCAGGAAACTGGCTTGACCTTCAATAGCTGGTATGGAAAACCGCACACAGAAATGCATTGGTGGCACGGCGTTCATTACGCTTTGTGGGGAAGACCGGAAATTTTGGAAAAACAACTGGATTATTATTTCAGAACTTTTGATAAGGCAAAAAAATTAGCAGAAAGACAAGGTTATAAAGGTGTCCGTTGGATTAAAATGTCTGATAATGACGGGAACGAAAGTCCGTCTTCTGTCGCAGCATTTTTGATATGGGAACAGCCGCACATCATTTATATGACCGAACTTTTGTATCGCAACAGCAAGGACAAAAAAGTATTGGAAAAATACAAAGATTTGATTTTTGCGACTGCTGATTTTATGGCTGATTTTGCGACTTATGACAAGGAAAAAAATCGCTACAACTTAGGAAAAGGTGTTATTCCGGCGCAGGAAGTTTTCCCTGCGAAAGACACTTACAACCCGACTTACGAAGTGGCGTATTGGGATTGGTCGTTGAAAATCGCTCAAGAATGGAAAGAAAGATTGGGACAACCGAGAGATAAAAAATGGGATGATGTAATTTCTAAATTAGCTCCGCTTCCGGTTCAGGATGGCATTTATTTATCGACAGAATCGGCGAAAGATTCTTTCACATTTCCAAAATGGATGACCGATCATCCTGCAGTTTTAGGCGCATTAGGAATGGTTCCTGAGTCTCCGAAATTGGATAAAAAAATTATGAAAAACACCCTTGACATCGTTTGGGAGAGATGGAGCTGGGAAAATACCTGGGGCTGGGATTTCCCGATGACAGCGATGAATGCAGCAAGGCTTGGTCTTCCAAACAAAGCTCTGGATGCTCTTTTTATGAATATTCAGACGAATACTTATCTGAAAAATGGGCATAATTTCCAAGACAAACGACTTAGAATTTATCTTCCGGGAAATGGCGGAACTTTGGCTGCTGTTGCTATGATGCTGGAAGGTTGGGACAGTTCGACAGGGCAATTTCCGGGTTTCCCGAAAGACGGAACTTGGAAAATAAAAGCAGAAGGCTTCAAAAAAATGCCTTAAAAAAGATTCATATTTTAGTTAGTGGGTCTGTCAGAAATGGCAGGCTTTTTTTGTTTAAAATTTTTCAGGACTAAATTAATAAACAACATAGCGTAGATTCTGCTGAGATCAAATGGTCTTTATCTTAATAAATCATCAGCTGCTTTGCAAACAGGAGAATTTTGTAAAAATTATCTGAAAGTTGACGTTTATTCAAATTATATTATTAATAAATAAATACAGATTAATTCATTTATTAATGAAAAATATTCTATCTAAAACAAAATAATATCTGCTATTTAATTAATTATAGAGATTATTAGATTTAACATTCAGATCAACATAAATTTTGTATCTTTTGTCAACTAATAATCAATTCATAAAATTATTATTTTTAAATCCGGGAAGAATATCTTCTACTTGAAATCATGGCAGAAACATTCGAAATCAATATTAATGAAAACTCCAGAGTTCCGAAATACAAACAGATTGTGGATTCTATCCTGAACGGAATTGACGGCGGAGAAATTAAAATTGGAGAAAAAATACCTTCCATTAATGAACTCAGTGAATCCTGCTTTCTCTCGAGAGACACTGTTGAAAAAGCTTACAAAGAACTTCGCAAAAGACAGATCATCGAATCTGTAAAAGGGAAAGGCTACTACATTTCCCGCATCAATAAGAATGATGTCATTAATATTTTCTTTCTGATCAATAAACCGAGCACTTATAAAATGATGATCTACGATTATTTTGTGAATGCCATCGGGTCTAAAGGAAATGTCGAAATGTACATTTATCACTGCGACGAGACACTTTTCATTAATGCTTTGAAACGAAATATCGGCGGATTTGATTATTATGTTGTGATGCCGCATTTCCGTGATGATCAGTCCAAACACACAAGTTCTACGCAGGAAGTGATTGATATGATCGAGAAAATTCCTAAGAATAAACTGGTAATGCTGGACAACACAAAACCTAATATCTCCGGAGAATACGGTTCTGTTTTTCAGGATTTTGCACTTGATATTTACAATGCCCTGAAAGAAGGTTTAGAAAAAATCAAAAAATACGAAAAGATCATTTTAGTTTATCCTGATAAGTCTATCAATCCTTACCCTTTTAGAATTGTACGTGGATTTGAGAAATTTTGTAAAGAATTTAAATTTGATTATGAAATTCTGGACGCCATCTATCCCGATATGGAATTGCAGGACAAAGATATTTTCGTGACAATCCAAGAACGTGATCTGGTGAATCTGGTAAAGCAAATCAGGCAGAAAAATCTGAAACTTGGTGAAGATATAGGAATCATTTCTTACAACGAAACACCTTTGAAAGAATTACTCGGGATCACTGTAATTACGACGGATTTCAAAGCTATGGCAGAGTCTGCGGCTTATATGGTTCTTAAAAATAAAAAAGAACAGGTGAATAATGTTTTTAAATTTATTGAGAGAGATTCGCTGTAATTATTTCAGATTGTGTCGCTCCTACGGAGCTCAGCTTTGTGACTTGTATTGATTGCTACAAACATATCGCTCCTCTGGAGCTAATTATTTAAAAACTTCTATTCTACAAACGTCACCTCTTAACGGAGGTTTGTTTATAAAACTGTTCTTCTACAAATATAAATGCAAGAGTTTGGCTAAAGCCATAATGAAAATTTCATCTTTTGAAAACGGGCTAAAGCCCGCTCCTATTGAAATTTAAAGTAATTATTTTACCCTGAAATTCTGCAGATCTGTCGTTTCATTACAACAAAGCTGCTCCATTACTTGTCTGAACTGCATTTTTAGCATTTCAATAATATGATCGCCGCCTTTTTCGCCTAAAGCGCCGACGGCATACATAAAAGTTCTTCCCATAAATGTAAATTCAGCGCCACAGCTTAATGCACGGGCAACATCCGGACCGGTTCTTACGCCACTGTCCATCATTATTTTGATTTGATCTTTATACTTTTCACTGATTTCTTTAACTACTGAAATCGTTGATTCTCCGGCATCCAATTGCCTTCCACCGTGATTTGAAATAATCATTCCGTCAAATCCTAATCTTACGGATTCTCCAGCATCTTCATCCGAGGCAACACCTTTGATGACCAATTTTCCTTTCCATTTGTCACGGATTGCTTTGATTCTGTCTGAGTTCAATCTTCCGGAAAATGTAGAATTCATGAACTGTCCGAGCTGTTTTACGCCCATATTTTTGTCCATATATTTATCCATCGTAGCAAAGCTTGGAACGCCGTGTTTCAGCATTTCCAGACACCATTGCGGTTTTACCATTGCCTGAGAAACGGTTCTCAAATTTAATTGAGGCGGCATTGCAAGACCATTTCTGATTTCTTTTGCTCTATAACCAAAAGTCGGAACATCAGCTAAAACTACCAAAACGTCGTAGCCAGAAGCTTCACAACGTTCGAGAATATCATCACGCAGCCATTCTTCTCTTGGATGATAAAGTTGATACCAGGCTTTTCCTTCCGTCAATTCAGCAATTCTTTCAATACTGCTTGTTGTAACGGTACTTAAAATAAAAGGAATATTATGTTTGAAAGCCGCTTTTGCTAAAATTTCCGGTGCATTCGGCCACATTAAACCTTGTAAACCAACCGGCGAAATCCCGAATGGTGCAGAATATTTAACACCAAACAATTCAGTTTCCATATTGGCTTCACGGTAATTATTCTGAAGATACTGAGGACGAAGCAAAACTTCTCTTAACTCAGTCGTATTTCTGTCTCGGTTGATATTTTCGTTACAACCGCCATCGAGATATTCGAAAGCGAAACGGGGCATTCTTTTCTTTGCTTTTTCGATCAGAAGTTCTAGCGAAGCATAATTGGTATCAAATGGAAATGCCATGATTTATAAGTTAAGAATTAGCGGTTGAAGCACTTTCATCTGATAATGCTGTTGAAGAAATGTTTCGTCAATTTTCTTGTTCGAAATGACCATTGAAGCTCCCAAGGCCGAACCAAGCGGCGAATGCGTTGACATCACATTGTAATGTTGGAAATGATGTGACATTAGTTTCATAAAAACGTCGTTGTCTGTAAATCCGCCATCAATATAAATCGTGTCAATTTCTGAGTTTCCGATGGCATTTTTGATTGTGTGAATCTGCAAATCCATTAATTCTATCATTAATTGATGATACGCTTCTTCAAAGGTTGCGAAAGATTTGAGATCGGTTTCGGTGATCATTTTTCGTTTCAAAATAATGCCTTCAAATCGGAAATAGACCGCTTTGTTTTTCATTAAATTTAAATATAATTCCTGATCAAACTCCACTTCTCGATGTGCGCCATATTCTTTTCCGTAGTAAGCACAAAGTTTTTCGACTTGGATTCGGTATTCATTTCCCATAAAAAATCGGGAAGCTTTTACACGTTTTCCATCGATTCGCATGTAATTCAGGCAGTTGTTTTCGATATCTTCGTCTGTTAAACTTTCATCATTAAAAGGATTCAGAGAGATACTCCAAGTTCCTGTTGATAATAATAAAAACGGATTTTTCTTGCTTAAAATATAGGGCAATAATGCCGAAGAACTGTCATGAATTCCGACACCGATTTTAATTTTTTTGTTTCTGTAAGACGTATTGATACTCGCAGAAGTTGGTACGATTGGCGGCATCAGAATATCGATTTCTTCCTCATAAACCCAATCGTGGTAATCGCCTTTGTCGTAATCCCACAAATTGGTGTGACAGCCGATTGACGTAAATTCCGAAACACAAATTCCGGTAAATAAATACGATAAATATTGAGGTAAATGAAGACTGTAACGGATTTTACTAAAAACTTCCGGATGTTTATATTTCAACCAGAATAATTGCAGACCTGAGTTCAACATCCCTGCTTGAGGCGATGCTGTTTCTCGGGCAATTTTCAGTTTATCGCCGTGTTTTTCGTAGAACAGATCGAGGATATCTTCATCGATTGGTTTGGTGTAATTGTATAAAGGTGTCAGGACATTTCCCTTGTGATCCAAGTGTACGAAACTAGCCCCGTACGTAGAAAAATTAATTGCTTTTACATCGAAATTTTCATCATCAAGGATCGCATTGAAATTATCTTTGATCCAGTTCTGAAGTGCCGCAAGATCTTCTGTCGGATAACCGTCTTCGTCCGTTGTGAGCGGTAATTCTGTGTATTCCCTTACGACTTCCTTGTAATTTTTATCAAATAAAAAAAACTTTTTGTTGGTTTTTCCAATATCAAATACGATGGTTACCTTTTTTTTGGACATTCTTGCAATAAGTTAATTAGTGATGAAAGAATAAGATTTTTCAGATTCGAAATTAAAATTATTCTGTCAAATTGATGATCATTTAAAGGAGTGTTTAGATATTAAGAAAATCATTACTTCTTACCTTATTGAAACTTAATGCTCTAAACACTTTACCTTAAATGAAAAAAAATTGAGTGGTTTATAATAAAACTTCCAGATTGCATGAAAGTTATCATTATCAAAATTAAAATCGGACTTTATAATCCGGTTGCTTTGGCCCAGCCTCTTTCGGAAATCAAAGTTTCTCTTACTTTAAGATTTCTGTAAGCTGCGATTGGGTCTAATGCTGCGCCGGACTGCAATCTAGCAGCCTGCAACAATGGACGAACATCTGTTCTGTACGCATTTTGTAAAATATCCTGCGCTGCTACAACATCATTATTTAATTGTGCAGTTTTCAATGCTTTCTGATCAACCAAAAGTGCCTGAGCATAAGCGATTAAAATAGCTTCCAACGATTGCAACAGATCTTCCAACGGATCTTTGATGTTGTGACTTGCGTCGATCATCCAAGCTGGATAAGGATTGTTTTTGTTATTTTCAATTCCGTACACCAATTCGTTGAAAATCAAGAATAAAGCATAAGGTTTGATAGAACCAACCGTCAAATCATCATCGCCATATTTACTGTCATTGAAGTGGAAACCACCTAATTTTCCTTTGTACATCAATGTTGCAACGATCTGCTCGATATTCGTATTTGGTAAATGGTGACCAAGATCAACTAATGTGAAAGCTCTTTCGCCACAAGCGTTTGCCAG
Source organism: Epilithonimonas sp. UC225_85 (assembly GCF_042695135.1). Lineage (GTDB taxonomy): Bacteria > Bacteroidota > Bacteroidia > Flavobacteriales > Weeksellaceae > Epilithonimonas. The sequence continues at coordinate 2,003,102 of NZ_CP170547.1, read as the reverse complement.
CATAAAAGAAGTTCCCCAATCCTGGATTGTTGTTGAGTAGAAATTCGGTTCGTAAGGTTTGTACTCGATGAACAATTTCCAGTCTTCCGGCATATCTGCGTAGATTTCTTTCAAACTTTTTTCAGTGTTTGATAAAGCGGTTTGGAAATTCAATTGTCCAGGGAAACTTGCGCCGTCAGCCAACCAGACGGTCAAACTTTTGGAGTCTAATTCTTTTCCGATTCTGATTACTTCCTTGTTATGTTCAACAGCGTAAGCTCTGGAATCTTCATTAACTGAATTCAGAGAACCGAATTTATATGATTGTTTTGCGCCAGGCTGATCCTGAAAAGTATTGGAATTCATCGCGTCAAAAACAAGTCCGTGAGATTTTGCACTTTCTTTCAAAGCACTTACATCACTCGGAATATCCCAGGGAATGTGAAGAGAAACCGCTCCTGCAGAGTGCGTCAAAGCGTGAAGCAAGCCTACGTCATCTAATTTCTGTTCCAAAACAGCAGGTTCACCTCCGTAAGAAAATCTTCCGAATCTCGTTCCACCTGCGCCTAAAGCCCAGCTTGGAATTGCTACCTGGAAATCGGCAATTTTGTTGACGATCTCAGAAACATTTGCGCCTGATTTTGTCAGTTTATTTTGCAGAAAATCGAAATCTGTGTTAAAGTTTTCAACGCCTGCTGTGTTGTACTGATCAATAATATCTTTTCCTATTATCATTATATCTTAAAATTTTAAAATTGAAAGCTTACCTAAAGCAAGCCTTCAATTTATTAAAATAAAAACCTTCTAAAAAATTAAATTTATCTTGGGAAAGCATTTGCCATTCCGCCATCTACGTTGATGATATTTCCTGTTGTTTTGTCCAGGATTGCAACACAAGCGAAAACGCCGTTTGCAATATCTTCAGGAAGAATAATTTCGTTTAATAAATTTCTTTTGGCGTAAAATGCCGGTAATTCTTCTACAGAAATTCCGTTTGCTTTTGCACGGCCTTCTGCCCAGGAACCTTCCCAGATTTTACTTCCAACGATCACGCCGTCTGGATTCACCACATTAACTCTGATTTTATCAGCTGCCAATTCTGCCGCCAATAATCTTGTCATATGCTGTTGCGCTGCTTTTGCAGTTCCGTAAGCTACGTTGTTTGGACCTGCAACCAAGCCATTTTTACTGGCAATGTTGACGATATCTCCTCCTAAATTTTGCTTTTTCATGATTTCAGTTCCGTTCTTTGCAATGAGAAACTGACCTTTAACCAAAACATTTTCAAGAAGATCCCAATCTTTTGTGGTCGTATCTTCCAAAGATTTAGAAATTGCTAAACCTGCTGAGTGAACCAAGATATCAACACCTCCGAAAGCTAAAACAGTTTCTTTGAAAGCATCTGCAATATCCTCTTCATTCGTCACATCACACTGAACCGCGATTGCCTGATCTTTGCTGTATTTCGCCGTAACAGCTTCCGCAGCTTCGTGATTAAGGTCTGTGAAAACAACTACTGCGCCTTCAGCCACCATTTTGTCAGCGATTGCCTGTCCTATTCCACCGCCAGCTCCTGTAACGATCGCAATTTTTCTGGACAATGGCTTTTCTTTCGGCATTCTTTGAAGTTTTGCTTCTTCTAATAGCCAATATTCGATGTCGAAAGCTTCCTGTCTTGGTAAAGATGTGTATTGAGAAATAGCTTCTGCGCCACGCATTACGTTGATTGCATTGACATAAAATTCGTTGGCAACACGAGTCGTCTGCTTATCTTTTGAGAAACTGAACATTCCAACACCTGGATAAATGATGATCACCGGATTTGGGTCACGCATTGCAGGACTGTTTGGATGCTTGCAAGTTTCGTAATATGCTTTGTATTCTTGTCTGTATTGTTCGAAAAGTGGGTTTAATTTTTCAAGAACAGCTTTAGAATCTGTCAGATCTTCGTCCGGTGAAAGCGTCAGAATTAATGGCTGAATTTTCGTTCTTAGAAAGTGATCCGGGCAAGAAGTTCCCATTGGAGCCAAACGCTCCAGATCGTTACTGTTGATATATTCCAAAACAACTTCGCTGTCTGTAAAATGACCCACCATTCTGTTTTCAGAAGAAGCCAGGCCACGTAATAACGGCATGATTTGAGCTGCTTTATCTTTACGATCATCAGACGGAAGAGATTCGATTTTCTGACCGCCGAAAACCTGTCCGTTTTCTTCTATTTTCTTAGCGATATATTCAGAAGCCATTTCTATCACTTCCAAACTATTGATATAACATTCGTAAGAAGTATCACCCCAAGTGAAAAGTCCGTGACTCCCTAAGATGATTCCTCTGATTCCTGGATTGTCAGCTAAACATTTTTCCAATTGTAAACCTAGATCGAAACCAGGACGCTGCCAAGGCACCCAACCCATTGTGTCACCCCAGATTTCTTTTGTGATTGCTTCGCTGTCTTTAGCTGCTGCGACTGCAATCAAAGCATCCGGATGAAGGTGATCGATGTGTTTGAAAGGCAACAATCCGTGAAGTGGCGTATCAATAGAAGGTGCTTTGCTTTCCAGATCAAAAATACAATGATCGAATAAGCCAACCATTCTGTCTTCGTCAGCCAAACCTCCATAAACATTTTTCAGGTTTCTAAGTCTTTCTGTATATAAACCTGCGATTCCTTTTCTTGTCAAAGTTCCGATGTCACCACCTGAACCTTTTACCCACATCACTTCTACTTCTTCATTTGTTAATGGATCTTTTTCAATAGTTTTACAGCTGGTGTTGCCTCCACCGTAGTTTGTAATTCTAAGATCAGCTCCTAATATGTTTGAACGGTACAAGAATAAAGCCACCTGATCGTCTCCGAAAGAGGCCGCTTTTTCTTCGTCCCATAAATAATCTACGTATTTGAATGTTTTTACGTTTTCCATTTTTTTATTTTCTTAATTTTTTATCAAAATTAGATTGTTATATTTTTTTCAGCATCCCGTACTATACTGATAAACACTTAATTTAAAATTAAATTAACATTGATTGATATTAAAACTCAACATATTTTTTACAAAAGTTGTATCAAATATGTTGAGTTTGATTGAAAAATTTATTTAATTAAATGCTCATTAAATTAATATCCAGGAAGTTGACTTAGATTAGGATTATCAACCAATGGATGACCTGCTGAGGCAGAGGCAAAAGGAAGCAACTCTGTTTTATTTGGTACAAATCCGTAGAAAAGACCATCGCCGTTACCTTCTATCCAATCAGGATATTTCCCTCCATTTTCAGAAGATGCGGTTGGTTTGGTATAAATAATTGCACCAATCTGAAGTTGATTAAATCCTCCTACAAATCCTGCAGCTTTTCTTGCATTCCCATTAAAAGTGCTTGTATAAGCCTGGAACATATTGGTTGGATAGAATTTGTCATCAGCTGCAACCGTCATTCCGTTTGCTGTTGCAATGCCTCTCAAAGTTGTCTGATAGGCAGCATAACCACTTGAAGCTGTAGGAACAGCCTGTACTGCAGCAATCTGAGCAGGGTTTGTTAGATCAACATAAGGAACTTGCAAAATCGGATCTCCGTAAACCTGTGAATTTTTCTGCAATTTGTAAAGACGGTAAATTGGTGTAGCAGCGTATGCTCCAGTACGATCGGATAAGTTTTTCATTGCCTGTTTTGTGGCATTGATTTCACTGGCAATACGGTTCATTCTGATCAAATCTGTACGAAGGTTGAATTCTCCTGCGAATTCCCATTTACGCTCCTGAACAATTGCATCATCGAATGCCTGCTGACCTGTTGGTGCTGCAAAGCTACCAATCCCTGCACGTGTTCTTACCTGCATTAAAGCAGCAGTCCCGGCAGCAGTAGGTCCATTGTTCAGGTAATTTTGAGTTTCTGCATACATCAACAAAACATCGGCATATCTGATAATAGGAATGTTAAGATTACGTTGATCTGCTGCCTGTGGTGCAATCCCCCATCCCATTCTGAATTTTCCCGGTAAAATACACGAGTAAGTAGTCCCAGCATTAACCCAAGTATCAGTTGCTGCACCGGTATTTAAGAAATACACGCTGTAAGATGTACAAGAAACATCTCTACGTGTATCACCCGGTCTGAAAGACAAATAATAAGAAGGAAGTATAAACTGCAATGCTTTACGAGAACCATAAGTTCCACCACGTGAACCTTCCATGGCGTAAACTCCAAAAGCAGAATTGGTATTAGGTCCATATTCAGCGATGTGCCAAAGCATCTCAGGATTACTTACTGCAAATTTTCTCTGGCAGAAGTTGAACCACATAGCTTCAAAACCACTTTTCCCACCCTGAGCTTGTACTAAGCTGGCAGTACCGCCAGTAATTACAGCTGCTGCAGCATTGTCTGCAATCTGATAAAGTTCTCTTACTCTCGCAGCATCACTTCTGCGGGACATTGTACCAGGAGTTCCGGTATTTAGATCCCATCTTAGAGAATAACCAGCTGCGTATAAAGCGATTCTTGCCAGCAAAGCATTGCCTGATGATTTTGTCAAACGCTCACCAGTTGTTCCAGTAGCAGGTAAATCATTTACCGTTTCCTGCATATCAGCGATGATACGATCATAAATCCCATCGCGAGGCGAACGTTTTGGATATAAAGTATTAGGGTCATTAGGATCAGCTTCTACCAATGGAATCCAAACGGCAGGAACATCTCCATAAACTCGGATCAGATTATAATAGCAAAATGCACGGAGCGCTTTTACTTCTGCTAGTAAGGCATTACGTCTTGTACTTTCTGGCAGTTTACTTAATCCGCTGATCGCAATATTGGTTCTCTCTATGGAGGCGTACATTACTGAATAGACTCCTGTAAGTGTGTAAGGTGTTTTTGCATCATAGAAATAATTACAAATATTGTATTTGGAATTATTGGTCGTACCATCTTCCGCAGAGTGAACCACTGTATCACCAGCCCCTAACTGATAGTACATCTCTGTTGGAACTATACCTCTGTAGCAGCCCTGAACATAAATGTCTGCAGTATCCAAACTTTGAAATACGGATTCTGTATCGGATGTATTGGTTGAAGGCTGATCAAGAAAATCGTTGCTGCATGAATTAATGCTCAATGAGGCTATAAAAAATGATGGAATTATTACTAAGCTTTTTATAAATGTGTGTTTATTAAATATATTTTTCATGATCTAAATATTAAAAAGTTAAATTGATACCAAGAACATAACTTCTTGAACGTGGATAAGCAGAGCTATCATATCCTGGTGTTACCGATACACCACTGGCAGCTGCAACTTCCGGATCGTAGCCAGAGTAACCTGTAATCGTAGCTAAGTTATTAACTGTAACGTAAATACGAGCATTAGCTACAGAAATATGTTGCAAAAATTCTTTATTCAAACTATATCCAACAGTTAACTGGGCAATTCTAAGATAAGACCCATCTTCTACATAATATGATGATGGATAAGTAATATTAGCAGTATTTGTATTGCTCAAGCTCCAAAGGCTTGAACCTTCATTTGGATTCATTTCTTTTAATCTTACCAAATTATTTGTTGCCTGTCCTGTATTAGGATCAATCAGATGATAATAATTGTTTCCGAATTCTGTAGGTACGTTTTGATACAAAGCGTAAGGGCTCAAACTTTGTTTGGTAGCATTGTAAATATCTCCACCCACGCTGAATTTCATAAACATGGCCAAATCAAAACCTTTGTAAGAAACATTATTACTGATACCTCCAATAAAATCCGGTGTACCGTTTCCTATTTTTACTAATTTTCTTGTAAACTGATCTCCCGCAGCATTATCTGCAGCAAATTTCATATCTCCAGGCTTGGGAGTACCTGTAGCAGGTTTCACAACACCAGGTTTTAAAGTAAGAGTTCCGTTAGCGGCTTGGATAAAGTCATCTGTTGTATAAACCCCTTGATAAACATAACCGTACATATCTCCCAACTGTTCTCCTACAGTGGCATAATAAGTCACCTGCCCTCCTCTATTACTACCTACAGTAAATGTTCTGAAGTCTCTCCCGCTATCAAGAGAAGTTACTTTAGATTTATTAAATCCGATATTTGCATCTGTCGTCCATCTGAAGTTTTCTGATTTTAAATTCACTGTATTAAGTGTGAATTCATAACCTTTATTTGTCATAGTCCCAATATTCTGGTATTGGTTTGAATAACCTGTATGAGCAGGGAGTATGGTTAATAAAAGCATTTTTGTAACATCATTTTTATAATATTCTGATGTTAGTTTTATTCTGTTATTGAAAAAAGCTAAGTCAACTCCAATATTGGTTGCTTTCATAGCTTCCCATTGCAGATCAATATTACCATAAGTTGAACTGGTTACATAAGCAGGGTTGCCTATTGTATTGTTCAAAGGATAGTCTGTAAGCACCACATTTGTTCTCCATAAATTGCTTGGAACATCGTTATTTCCAGTTTCCCCATATTCAACCCGGAATTTCAAATCATTAATAATATTATTAATCTTATGATCTTTCCAAAAGCTTTCTTGAGACACACGCCATGCACCGGCTACGGAAGGAAACGCACCCCATCGGTTATCTGTATAAAACTTAGATGTCCCATCATAACGTATTGTACCGGTCAATAGATAACGATCATCATAGTTATAGTTTACACGTCCAAAATAAGAAAGCATAGTTACAGGAGCCGGCCTGTCTGCGCTTTTATCTCTTACTGTAGCGTTGTCAATTTGATCAAGTCCAAAATTAACAAATGGAGGGAATTTGCTTAGTGAAATACTATTACTTTCGGATGCTCCATATATCGCTTCGGTACCGGCAAGAACAGTAACTTTATGTTTTTCTGCAAAAGTGTTATTATAAGTTACGGTATTGGTAATCTGATAACTATAAGATTCGCTGTTACTTATGCTTCCATTAATACCTGTATTTACAGGATCTGTGAGGTACGATCTGGAGTTCTCATCAGAAAATGCAGTAGATTTGCTGCTATTCCATGTATATTGACCCGAAGTTCTTAATGTGAAATTTTTAAGGAAATCGATCTCGATACCGGCATTGGCAACAAATGAACGTGAACGCTTATTAGATGTAGAGGCATTATTTTCTATATACGGATTTTCTGTATCATAACTGGAATCTAAACTAGAAAAATCGCCATAGGTTTGTGTATTATATAGCTGATCCAATGTAAATTTGGTTCCTCCATTGATTGGCTGAAGAAGTATCTTTTTCATTCCGCCAAACGATCCTCCTCCATTCACAGAATTGGAAGTGAACATTGAACCAAAATCTACTCTTATACCTTTATAAAGTTCAGATTTGATATTGGCACGCAAAGAGTTACGGGTTTCATCATGGTTGGCAAGAATACCTTGCTGCTTATTGTAGTTATAGCTAATGAAGGCTTGAGTTTTCTCAGTCCCCATAGAGATATTAAAATTTTGATTTTGAGTCATCCCTGTACCTCCAAGCACTTTTTCCTGCCAGTCCAATGAAGGAGCGGATGCGTAACGACTGTTGATCCTGTTGAATGCACCTGTATAAAACCCCGGTGAGTCTGTCCCCAAACTGTTATCAAAAACATTGCTCCACTGTGATGCTTTTCCTCCGAGTTGTGCCAGTTCGTATTGGTATTTCACATACTGCTCAGAATTGGAAATCATATCCAGTTTTTTTGAAAGCATATCGAAACTCATAAAAGAGTTATAGTTGATCGTCGTTTTTCCTTTTTTACCGCTTTTGGTTTTGATAACGATAATACCGTTGGATCCACGTGCTCCGTAAATTGCAATAGCAGAAGCTCCTTTCAATACATCAATACTTTCGATGTCATTAGGATTAATGATGTTCAAAGCATTGTCCAGCTGGAAACCATCTACGATATAAAGAGGTTCTGTCCCCTGAGTAATAGAAGCACCACCACGAACGGTTACGTTTGCACCTGCTCCGGGAGCACCGCCAGCAGTTACGATATTAAGTCCTGCTGCTCTTCCCTGTAATGCCTGTAAAGCATTCATTGCAGGTGTTGCTGCAAGATCTTTTGCCGATACCGAAGATACTGATCCTGTAAGATCTGATTTCTTTACAGTTCCGTAACCGATTACGACTACTTCATCGATATCTTTCGTAGCTACTTTTACAGTATCAGTTGCTGTCTTTTGTCCCCAGAGGAAACCTGACGAAAGTAACAGTGCAGGAAACACTATTCTCTTTACATCCTTGTGTTTAATTATTAATGACATATATTAATTTTTATTTAAATTTTATTTACACTAATTTATTATGTCACCAAAGTACATTGATACAAATGTTTGCGCATCCTGCAATATCCTGCATCTTAATTTTTATTAATTATTTATTGATATTCACCTTAAAACCTACAAATTTTATCAAATCCATTAGATAATATTAATTACATTTTGAATTTGTAAAGCAAATTCATATTACTAAATTTTCTTTTCAAAATTCGATTTCTAAAAATTAAAATATTTATCACCAAAAAAAGGCAGCTGATAAAAATCAGTGCCTTAAAAATATTTGAATAAAAAACCTTAAAATTATCGCAAAGAATTTCCGTACCCTACTACCAAAATGGAAATGAACATTACAGCCATCCCTATGGCAATAGTAGATATTGTTCTTTTGGAAACGCCTTTCCATTCTTTGATGATGATACCCCACAAGTTGGCAATCAAAATGATAAACGCCATGTGTAATATCCAAGAGCTGGGACCATTCCCCATTTTGCTTTCTCCCATACCATAAAAGAAAAATTGCAGAAACCACATCGTCCCGGCGAGTGCACAGAAAATAATATTTTTCACTACAGGCACCTCCCTTTTGACATAATCGGTATAAGATTTATTGTTGATTGCCAGATACAGACAGCCAATCAGATTGACCGCCATCCCGCCCCAAAGGACAACAACATACGTCACATTATTCTGAAAAAGGAATTCTCCCTCGCCCGGATTTGCGGCTTTCCATAAGTCATTTGCAACTAATGCCATTGGTTTCCCTACTTCCAGTCCAAAATTAAAACAAGCACTAAGAACACCTGATATAATAGAAACTATCAGCCCTAATCCGAACTTGTATTCCGTTTTCACCTGTGTTCCGTGAGGATCCAATGAATCTGCCTTTAATTCTTTTTCTTTCATCATCCCGGCTTTTCCGCTGATAATAATGCCGACAACACAAATAAGAAGTCCCAATAAAACAAACCGCCCCCAGGTGCTGGAAAGCATCAACCCAATATTATCTTTTCCCATTTGTGGAGAAAATTCATAATAGATTGATGGGACCAATGAACCAAACACCATACAAAGCCCCAAAATAATGCTGCTTCCAAGCGCAACACCCAGATAACGAACGCCTAAACCATAAGTAAAACCGCCTATTCCCCATAAAGCGCCGAACAAAAATGTCAAGCCTAATATGGAAGAACTCTCATTCTGAATGATATCCCAAAAATTAGGAATTGTAAGATATGCAGCAAGAGGCGGAACAATGATCCAGGAGAAAACGCCGCCTATCAGCCAATATGTTTCCCAGGACCAACCTTTTACCTTTTTATATGGCAAGTAAAAACTTCCCGAAGAAAACCCTCCTAAGAAGTGAAAAAATATTCCTAATAATGCATTCATAATTTATCGTATTGCTTGAATCTGAAAATTACTGTTATGTTAACAACTACGCATCTTGTAGTGTCATGCCTGTAAATTTATCTAAGAAAAATAAAATATTCCTTATTTTAATTTATAAACCTCACTCCCCGCAAGTAACAGACAGCCTAAACCGTAATCTTCAAAATCCGGTTCTTTGTCCGCAGCAAGCGGCTGACCATCTTTAGGCTCTTTGCCTGTACCCTGAACCCAGCCCAGAAATCCATTTGGCTGCACAGAATCTTTTGCAATAGCGTTCCAGGCTTTTATAACAATTGGCAAATAAATTTTTCTATCGATCAAGCCTTTATTGATTCCATAAGCCATTCCGTAAACGAAAAGGGCGGTTCCGGTCATTTCTTTTCCTCCGAAATTAGTTGGGTCGTGAAGACTTGCATTCCAGAATCCATCTTCTCTCTGGATTGGAATCAATGCCGATAAAAGATCTTTATAATCCTGCAGATATTCCTGATAATGAGGATCTGACTTAGGCGTATCTTCAAGCGTCCGGACCAAAGCAGCTACAACCCAGCCGTTTCCTCGGCTCCAATAACAATCTTCTCCGTTTGGTTCTGTGTAAGGCGGAACAAAGCTTTTGTCTCTCCACCAAAGCTTGTCTTTGGGATTGTATAAGCCACTTCCTCCGTGCTTATATTTTGTGAAGGCATACATTTCATAATTTCTATCATAATATTTTTGCTCACCAGTGGCTTTACCAAGTTTTGTGAAAAGCGGCATTCCCATTTGCAAGGCATCGATCCACCACCAGTCGTCAACTTTATTGGTTGCCATCATACTGTCTATGGAGGCTTTCACAAATTTGATTCTCTCCGGGTTCTTTCTGCCATCTATTTCATAAAGGTCAAGATAAGTTTGTCCACAAGCCTGGTTGTCTGCATTACGGGTATAAGTGTCGCGCATCATATTCCACTTGTGGTTTTCTGACCAGGATACGGCGTAATCATAGTATTCTTTTTTAGGATCAACTTTGTACAAGGCAATTAATCCTTCATAGTAAACGGCGCGCGTCCACAGATTACTTGGCCATACTTTTTTTCCGACGATTTCCTTCCCTGTATCCGGCCATTTGTTCATAAAATATTGGTTGGCTCGTCTTGAAACTTCCAGAACTTCTTTTTTGTTAGGAAGATAGACCTCTTTTTCTGTCGTTGATTTCTGAACCGAGCACGAGGATAAGACTCCTATCAACAATGCAAAAAGACTATTTTTTATAAAAACTTTTTTCATAATATTTTATTTTTTTATGATTCTAAAATTACTTTCGGATATTTCCACATCTATCCTATTTTAATTATTCTAAAGGTCTCGCTCCTACGGAGCTCCGCTTCTTTTATTAATTATTATCTACAAACATATTGCTCCTACGGAGCACACCGATTTTAATGAAAATTTGTTTGGAATGAGCAAAATTTATTTTAGGAATAGCTTCTAAACCTATTTGTTTCAACGTTTTATTATAGTAATATTCGGTTTTGGAACTTCTTTCACAGATTCATCCAGGTAATAATCCGTGTGCGGAGGCTGATTGTAACCTACATTTTGCCAGACAATACTCAATCGGTATTGCGGATTGTGCATCAAAGTGTATAATCTATGCGTTGTCGGAATGGTCGTGCTGAAGATCCTAAGTTCCTGGTTATCTGCAGTTCTGTACATCACTTCCTCACGCCAATCTCCGAATAAATCGGCGACCAAAGCAGGGTTTTTCTTAGTACCGTTATTGGATTCACATTGGAAAGTTTTCGCATCAAAAATTAAGTTTGATTTTTCATTCTTCCAGTCCCATTTTGATACAGAAGTTCCGTCTAGAATTTCGCTTAAAAAATCGCCGTCCCAATAGATTCCCATATTAACAGACGGGTTTCTGTCGCTGATTTTATTTCCTTTTGCATCGTAAAGACCTTTAACTCCAGCTCCGGCAGCCCAGCATTCGGAACCGTCATAGCGTGGATCGATATTTAAGGACAATCCTCTTCCCGGACCTTGGAATTTGCCTTGTTTGCTATAGATTAAAGATGGTAATTTCCACAATACCTTTCCTGTTTTACCATCGCGGAAATGTGCCCCTGCATCATCAAACCTCTCCTGAATATCAAAGATTTCTAATCCCGGATTTGACGGATCAAGATCACCAACGTGCAAAGCATCACCGTGACCGTAACCTGTGCTATTTAACACTTTCCCATTGTCATCAACCGTCATTGCGCCATAAATAATCTCATCTTTTCCGTCATTATCAACATCAGCAATCGTGAGATTATGATTTCCCTGTCCACGGTATTGCTTATTTTCTTCAGAACTTTCTGTGTCAAAAAGCCATCTCAGACTGAGTTTTTTATCTTTATAATCCCAGGCTGCAATTGCAGTTCTTGTGTAATAACCTCTCGACATAATTACACTTGGTGTTTTACCGTCCAGATAAGCAACAGCACCGAGAAATCTGTCTATGCGGTTTCCTTTTGCATCGCCCCAGGTTTCGGTCATCTGCTCATCGGTTGGAGTCAAACTGCCGGAAAATCTTGGAACCTGATAATTGACAGTATTGATTTCTGCTCCGGTTTCTCCGTTGAATACCGTCAGATATTCGGGACCTGAAAGTATGTAACCTTTTTCATTGACGTAGTTTTTTGTCGGATCTCCAATGAATTTTCCTTTACCATCTTTTGTTCCGTCTGCAGTTTTCATCACGATTTCAGCTTTGCCGTCCTGATCCAGATCGTAAACCAAAAACTGAGTGTAATGTGCTCCTTCGCGGATATTTTTTCCTAAATAAATTTCCCACAGAAACTTCCCGTTCATTTTATAAGCCTGAATAATCGGTTCATCTGTAATACCAGGCTGACTGTTGTCTTTTGATCTTCCGGTTTGATGAAGGATAATTTCGTACTCGCCGTCGCCATCAAGATCTGCAACCGAAGCGTCATTTGGTGTATATCCGGCTGGTGTTTTCAAAGGAATTGAAAAGTAAGGTTTCTGGTTTGCGACATATTGTGCAGAATCAATATCAATAGACTTATCCTGCGTATTGGATTTTACGAAATAGGTGTAATTCTTAGCTTTATCCGCTGTTTTGTCAAGGAAGTTTGTTTCGTTGAGTAACGGTTTTGCATTCAGTTTTTTGGTTGAATTATTTTCGGTTCTGTAAAGATCAAACTGAGTGTTCTGAGCTTCTGTTCCGAGCAGTCGCCAGCTTACAAAAACTCCGGTATCTGCAGGGATAACGACAATTCCTCTTTTCAGATATTCCATCTGTCTTTGTGCAGATAATAATCCTGAAAAAAGAGTTGAAAACAAAATCAGATTAAATTTTATGCTCATAATTCTTTATTGATTTTTAGTAAGTTTCGGCTAAAGCCAATTTCCTGTTGCGATTTGTAAGCGGGCTAAAGCCCGCTCCTATTGATATTTTAAATATTATAAAAATTACAAGTCAAATTTTGAAATCAATTTTTGGAACGTTGAATCTGCAGCCCGACTTGAACGGAAATCCTTTTTTGTGAGGTCTTAGAGTTTTATTTAAACTGAAATCGGCTGCAAAAAAGATTGGGAGTGGAAGGCGGATAAAGCTGCCAAAAAAAAAATTAATAACCTAAGTTCAATCGATTGCACAAACCTTATTATTTAGTTTGCTTCAACAACCATTTCACCCATTCTTCCGTTCCCTGGAAATTGGTAAAATCTGCAGTCAGTTTTTTGCCATCGATATATTCATTATAGCACCAAGGATCGCCCAATGCGAAAACCGTCCCTTTCCCGAATTTTGCAATCGCTCCAATGTTTTTACCTTCCGCTGTCAGAATGGCTTTAGCCGGATCTTTTACATTAATCGAACTCACCTCTTTCATATATAATTTCTGTGCAGAAAAAATTTCATTTCCAGAAGGAACGTTCACCGCGCCTTGTTCAAACTGTCTTCCCTGAACTCTGTTATAACTGTCATCGTTGAAATGAATTCCGAATTCTCCCGCCAATAGGTTGAAATGTTCAAATTCCGAATTGCCGTGATCGTTGCTCAACAAAACCAGAACGCCGCCTTTTTTAACCCAATTCACCAGGTTTTTGATGCTTTTGGAATCGATCAGATTTGCTTTTCCTTCGTAAGCTTCCTTGTCAATATCAGGATCTACAATGATGTAAACATTGGCAGTTTTTAAGTCTTTTTTGGAAGGAGCCGTTTTCAAAGTACTAATTTCTGCGCCTTGCTTTCTGAAAATTTGACCCAATAAAGAAAATCCGCCGTTCGTCGTATCTTCCCAGGTGTAATGCCATGATTCCAGCGCTTTAGTTTCTTTATTTTCTCTTTTTTCGTTGTTGAAAAAATTATCCAGAACAACTTTTGGTTTCACTTGAGAATAGTAAAAACCAGCCGTCAAAAGACAGGCTCCAAATGCGATTTTTGTTAAAAATTTATGCTTACTCATATTTTTCTTATTTTCAGTTTGGTATTCGTGAATCTTCGATTTCATTTTGTTTAAATTTTATTTCGAGTAAGTTACTGGAATTATTTGAATCTGTCCATCCAAGCCTGAAATTTGAACTTTCCATTTGGATGCGTCGAAGGCTTTATAGTCGACGTTTACAAAATTGATTTCGTTGTAATTTCGCCAAATAATCTTGTTCTGATCCATATAACGGATTCTGTTGGCCATCAGATTACAGACTTCAATCTGAATATTATTTTTACCTTTTTTCAAGTATTTTCCAATGTTAATTTCGAACGGAATGCTCCAGACAATTCCGGCTTCCTGACCATTGACAATTATTTTTGCACTTTCGTAGAGTTTGTCAAATTTCAAAAGATAATCGTCTGTATTTTTTTTATTTAAATTCAAAGTAGTTGTGTAAACGCCGGTCCCTGAAAAGCTTTGTGTTGCAGGATCTTCTGAGAAATTCGTCCAGGGTTCCAGTTTTTTTAAAGTCTGGGATTTCGGAAGTTCGGGACCGCCTTCTTTGAAAGACAAATTCCAAGGTTGGTTTAAAATAATCGGCGTGTCTGTTTTCTCAATGTAATTCCATTTTGAAATTGAATTATCTGCATTTTCTGAAACTTTTATAATTAAAGATTCCCCAGATTTCAGTTGAACTCTAACTGAATTATTCTGAGTCTGAGCAAGTCCGAAATCACCGTTTTTAGGATTCATTAAAGTGACTTGTTTTCCGATAAAATTCAGCGGAATATTTTGATTGATTTCCTTGGAAGTATAATTGACAATGTAATAATATTTTCCGCCATCAAAGTTTCTTCGTACGAATTTCAATCCGGTATCGGTCAATTTTTCTCTTTCGATTTTTAATAACTCTAAACCTTTTGCCACATCAGAACTTAAGACAATTTTTCCTTTTCCAACGTTTGCGATTTTTACATTTCCAGCTTGATTTTGAAACAGAATTTGATTCCACAAAGATTTTAATTGATTTCTTCTTTTCTCCACTTCAAAATTTCCGGGAATATCTTTTGGTTCGTTTTGGAAAATAATTGAAGCGCCGTTTTGAGCTAAATCTAGGATGTTTTTTAAAGTAGTTTCTGGCAAATAAGTCAATTCAGGAATAATCAAAACCTGATAAGAAGATGCTTCTTTTGAAACCTGAATTTTCTGATTTTCAGACTTAGATTCGCTAATCATTTTATCCGAAATCATATCCAAAGAATATCCAATTTTACTCAATTCCTTCAGATCTTTGTAAAAAGTTGTCGGTTGCAGCCATTTTTCAACATTATGAACTTTGAAAGCAACATCCTTCCCTTTTGGACTTGACCAAGTGTCATAAATCGGCCAGTAAATTAATAGTTCATTATCCGATTTTCCGCTTTGCAAAACAGATTGCGTACGTTCAATATAAGAATTTAATCCTTCCAAATGTGGCCACAAACTATTTTCAGGAACGAAATTCACCGAGGCATAAAACAGCCAACCCGGAAAAGGAACATCGGCCGGCGTGTAAGTTGTTCCGTGGTAAAAAACGTGATTAATTCCTGACAAAAACACTTGTTCCACTTCGGGTTTTGCCTGAGACCAAGAGGTTTTGAAATGTTCTGTCAGCCAGGTAAAAGTCTCGTTTGAAGTCAATTTTTTGCCTGTAACATTCGCAGCAGACGAAGCAAATTTCAGCATATTAAAATCCGGCATATCCGATTTCTGAATATCTGTGCTGTCTCTCCTCAAGCCCGGAATTTCAAAAACAGAGCTTCCAAAAGTTTCAGATTCAGGAATGTCAACTGCGGCGTATAAATCCAATAAATTTCCTGGTGAACCGTGTGCCTGATTGGTATTTTTTGAGTTCTTAGAATGTGCCCAGTCGGTGAAATCTTTGGTAAAATTATTTAAAATCAATTCGCTCAAAGTTTCTCTGTAATCCGATTTTACTCTTCCAGCAATTTCGCTTTGCTCATCACTAACCAAATATTTGATGTACGGACTTAAATCGTAACCTCGCCTTTTCTTGAATTCACTTAAAAAATCCGGCGTCCAATCTGCGTTATAAACTTCGTAACTGTCATTGAAAAAAGAACGGATTCCGTAGTTTGAATTTCCGAAAGCCTTATCGAAAGTTTTGAGATAATCTTTTGTTGCATCGGGAGAAAAATGGTCTAAAGTATAACCTTCACCACCCGGAGCAGCACGTTTTACTTTTTGCAAAGTCTTACCCACAAAAACTGCGTAAATTGTCCATTTCCCTGTCGCTGGTTTCCAGTTTAAAACACCTTCGCTGTTGACTTTATCCGTTAAAATGAAGGCTTCATTTTTCTCATTGTAAGCGGTTACAATATTAAGTTTTATGGTTTTTAAATTCTTTTGTTTTTCATCTTTCAGAACAATTTTTTCTGAAAAATTTTCACCTGAATCAATAGTGTACGTCTGAACAATCATTTTTGTCGCTGCATCCTGTTCATCAACTTGCGGTCCGCCAATTGGCCAGCCTGTTCCAACCGACATATCAACGCCCATATTCAGGCTTTTTGCTTTGTTTGTGGTGAAATGTAGCATTTTCATCCATTCAGGAGAGAGATAATTGATATATTGATTTTCAAAACCTTTCGCTCCGTAAATCGGAACGATTTCAACGCCTCCAAAACCTGCTTTATTAAGTGTTGTCAACTGTTTATCCAATCCTTTTTCATCAACAGCATTTCCCATCCACCACCAACGTGTCCAAGGTTTTGCGGTTTCAGTAGCTTTTGGCCACGGATTCTGTGCGGAGAGATTTCCAAAGGTAAAACAGATTAAACTTAATTTGACAATATTTTGAATCTTCATTTTCTTATTTTATTAATTTCCATCAGGCTTCAAAGATTCCATAAAAATGCTTTCCGGCCAATGAAAATCTTCAACAGCATCGGGTTTATTTGGGTCAAAACCTTTGTAATTTTTGGAAACAAATTTACTCAAAGGTAACTTTTGATCGACAATACTTTTCACGAAACATTTTGCCAATTCGTAAGCGCCATAAGTATTAAAATGTGTATCATCCGCCAAAGCTGTCGGCTGATTAGGATAGCTGTTTGCAGGATAATAAACGAACGCTTTCTTAGAATTTTCCGGTCCCATCGCTTCAAAAAGCGTTTTGCTCATTGTATTTAAATCGATTAAATATACATTTTCCGTTTTTGCAATTTCTCGCATCGCATCCGGAAAATCATCCAAAGTATTGACGATTTTATTATTCTCATCGAAAACATGACGGTTCATTGAGGTGACCAAAACAGGAATTGCTCCCAATTGTTTGGCTTTATGAATCCACTCTGTTAATCTTTTTCTGTAGCCGGATTTTGTACTGTTTCCAGACTTCTGATCATTGTGTCCAAACTCAATAAAGAGATAATCTCCGGGTTTTATTTTATTCCAGATTTTATCAATTCGGTGGCGGTCTTCAAAGGCTTTCAACGTTTCGCCACTTTCGGCATAATTCGCAACGACAACCTGATTTGGAACCAGAAAATAAGGAAACATTTGTCCCCAAGACGCCCAAGGCTCGTACTGTGCATCAACGACTGTAGAATCTCCAGTGATGTAAATGGTTTTGGCTGCTGTGTTTAGCTGAATGGTAATTGCGGCAACTTTCGGTGCTTTATCGTTGAATTCGATTGTCAATAAATTATCCCAATGCAGGTATTTTTTTTCTCTCGGTTTTAATTTTACAATTCCGATTTGAGCGCCTTCCTGATTTCGGATAATGCTGTCTTTTACATGAACTGTGATTTGTTTTTCGATAACTTCGCCTTGTTTTGTTTTGATATCACTCAACATCAATCGACGGTTTTCGACACGAACTGTTGTTTCCGAAGTTCCTTTTGTATCACCTAAATTCAGTTGAATATCATAATTTCCTTCAGGAATTGCCACCGAAAAATAGAAAGGTTTGTCGCTGGTGATATAGTCTCCTGTCAATGCATTTCCTCCATTGTCAACGGATTTCAAACCAGAAACATCCATAAATCCGTAGCCGATTTTTTTGTCAAATTTTGAAGTTGAAGTGATTGGAATAAATCCATTTTCGGTTCTGTTTGTGCCAAAATCAAACTTGAAAGTCGTCTGTTGTGCAAACAAAAGCGAACCTAAGAAAAGCGTCAAAAATTTTATCCAATTCTTCATCATTAATCTGTTAAAATATTTTCTTTCGGCATTGTAAACTGTTTATTTTCATCCCCTAAATCCGGTAAACCAAAATAGAAATAAAGCGTTCTTTTGAAAGTTCCGTTGAGATTGTTCAGTTCACTTTCCGGTCCTAAAGATTCGGTTTTATCATTAATGTTAAACGCTAAAACAGTTCCCAAAGACGGTATTGCATCTAAAAATGAAATATTTCCGCTCGGCAATTTCGGATAACCTTCGGCACCGTAAATTCCATAAAAATCAAAGAGTCTTACAAACATCTTTTCTTCTTTTGTTCCTATCGTAATTTTACCTTCTGCAGTGTCTAATTGCAACCACGAAACATCATCATAATATCCTTTAAATTCAGGATAAATCCAAGGTGAAAAACCAGTCCGGGTTGAGTTTTTCAAATTCTGCCAAACATTATAAGTCTGTCCCTGAGTACGGTTTTTCCACACGTGATAAGGGCCTTTGCCCAGCCATTTTGCGCTGATGACATAATTTTCAGGATAATCAAAACTTACACCTGCAAATTGGTAGTCTCCGGAAAGCGAATATTCATAATTTAATTCTAAAATACCATTCGGATTCAATTTCCAGACTGCTTTTTTTCCGTCTTTGTAGGAAATTTGAATAACTTGATTTTGTCCTTCTGCAAAAGATTTTATAGATGATAATTCTGTTTTTCCGTTCGCGAAAACCGGTCCGTTTCTGAAGGTTATTTTCTTACCTTTTTTATCTAAAATAACTGACTTTAATAATCCATCTTTTTTCCCGAATGAAAATTCTTTTTCGTCTGATTTTAAAATAAATAATGAATCATTTTCTATAACTGAAACCGAAAATTCTTTGGTTAAAGTCTTAGAAAACTGTTTTGAAATATCATCATTATAGTTAATTTTCCAAGTCCAGGTATAAATTTCCTTTCCGAAAGAATCGGTTGCGGTCAACATTAAACCTTTACTTTCTTTCCAGTTTGAAGGAAGGTTTAAGTTAATATTTCCTTTTTCCGTCGGTTTAATATTCGGAGATTCTGCTTTTCCTTTTTGAATGACATCAAATCCAGATTCTGAAGAAAAAGGAGTTTTAAATTTGATTAATTTCCATTCAAACTGACATTCATTTAAATTGGTAAAATGATAGCGGTTTTCAACGGGGATTGTCCCATTAAAATCGTTCGGTAATGTTTTCAAATCAATTTTTACCGGACTGTAAATTTCGCGGATCGCATAAAAGCTTCCTTCTTTTTCACGATGCGGACCCACAACTCCATCCGGAGCATTGATCGCATTTACATCAATCTGATTATTAAAATCGGTTCTCACCAAACCTTCATCTGCAAACGCCCAAATAAAACCTCCAGCACCTTTTTTTGAGTTCCAGTGAAGTTCCCAGTAATCGGCTAAAGAAGTTCCACCACCGCCATCATCCTGCGCGTGAAGAAACTCGGTTGGCATATAAATATTTTCTCCTTCGAGAATTTTTTTGGTGCTGTAATAATCCTCGTAATGATTGCAGTCGATGCCGTTGAAAGCATTTCCCGGTTTGTGATGCGCGTGAATTACTGGACGATTTGATAAGTCATATTTTGCAAATTCTTTATCCAAATCAAAATTATGTCCGCCTTCGTTTCCATTGCTCCAGAAAATGATTGACGGATGATTGGCATCTCTTGTAACCATTTCTCGAACGAGCTTTTTGCCAACTTCAGTGCTGTATTTTTTTTGCCAGCCTGCGAGCTCATCCAAAACATACAATCCTAAAGAATCGCAAATTTTTAAAAATGATTTATTGGGCGGATAGTGCGAACAGCGAACGGCATTCATATTCATTTCTTTGATGAGCTGAACGTCCATTAAATCGATGTTTTTACTGACGGCTCGACCAGTTTCCGGCCACCAAACGTGTCGGTTGATGCCTTTCATCTTGATTTTGGTTCCGTTGATGTAAATTCCGTCGCCTTTTCGGATTTCAATCGTTCGGAAACCGAATTTTTCTTCGGTTTGAAAGATTTCTTTTTTATTTTTCTTTAAAGTGAATTTTGCTTTGTATAAATTCGGAGTTTCTGCCGTCCAAAATTTGGGATTTTTAACGGAAAACTGGATTTGTTTTAAAGTATCTCCTTTGTCGATTTTAACTTGAGATTCTCCAATCAGAATATTTTTAGCATCAAATAATTCTACTTTTAAATTATTGGCAGATTCAATTCCTTTTAAATGAATATTGGAACGAAAAGTTCCGTCTGCTTTTGCATCAATTGATGTCGATAATATATTTTCTTTTGGAGTTGCTTCGAGATAAACCGGTCTGAAAATTCCTCCTAAAATCCAGTAATCAGCAAGACGTTCTGCATTGTTGACAGATTTGTCGGCTGACATTTTAGAAACTTTAACTTCGAGAATATTTTCTTTTCCGAAATTTAATTTATCTGAAATATCATATTTAAATTCGTAAAAAGCTCCTTGGTGAATTTCTCCGGCAAGCTTTCCGTTAATTTTCACTTCTGTATCGGTCATTGAGCCTTCAAAAACGATATTGATCGATTTTCCTTTCCATGAACTTGGAACCTGAAATTTGTGTTTGTAGACTCCTACTTCATCATTAAACTTAAAATTTTTGCCATAGGTCACATAATCTCTGCCGTAATTGTACGAGCCAAATCCCTGCTGTTCCCATTGTGAAGGAACCTTAATTTTATCCCAATTTCCGGATTTCCGACCTCCGGTTATCCAAAAATCCCATTCTTTTGTATGCTCAGAATCTGTCCCGCTCAGGAATTGAATTTCCTTACTTTGAGCATGCAACAATTGGAAGCACAAACATAACAGGAAGAATATTTTGGAAGAATCATTCATTATTTTTTGCCTTCGTCAGAATCGTCTTTTTTATCGTATGATTGACCTAAAGAAGCTACTTTGGTAACGTTTACTTTAATTTTTTTCAAATTTTCAATCGCATCCAAGTTTTCCTCTTTAGGTTTTAAAGCTTTAATATTTAGATTTTCAAAAGTAAAATCTTTCAATTCGTACAGGTCGGATTTTTCAATATCGAAAGCCGTTTCACAACTGATGTCGATATTTTTTAAGACAATATTATTTGCTAATCTTCTTTTCGGTGCTTCTTCTCCTTTCAAATCAAAAAACTGGCTCCATCCTTTTACATACAGGAAAGTTTTTACGTTACCTTTAATGTTTTCAACGGTGATGTATTCGTAGTGTTGCGGAGTGTCCGGACGCATTTTCAAATGTAATAATCTCGATGCATCATTCACTGTCGAATTTCTGAAAATGATATTATAATTGTGAATCGATTCGCTTCCACAAGTCAATGCAGAATGGCAGAATCCGAAAGTATTGTTTTCAATGATAATGTTTCTGTTTTCACCATTATTTGGGTCTTTATCGGCTTTTGGACCTTTTCCGCCTTTCAATGCAATGGCGTCGTCGTTTACTGATAAATAACAGTTTTTAACCAAGAAATTAGAACAAGCATCAATGTCGATGGCGTCTGTACTTGGTGCTTTTACGGGTTCTTTCGGAGCTAAAATTGTTAAATTCAATAATTTCACGAATTGACTTTTATAATAATGCGTGCTCCAGAAAGGTGAATTTTTTACGGTAATTCCTTCAATTTGTACATTTTTAGAATTTGAAATATAAATGATACGAGGTCTCATTTCATCCATATTGGTACATTTGGGATTCCATTCGCGTCTTTTCCAGAATGATTTCCAGAAGCGAAGTCCATTTCCGTCGAGTGTTCCTTTACCTGAGATAGTAAAACCGTCTAATCCATCAGCATTGATTAAAGCCGGAAAATATTTTACCGTCTGACCTTCCATTCTGGTCATTACTACAGGAAAGTCATTGATATCATCGCTTCCTTTTAATTTTGCATCGTTTTCTAAATATAAATGCGTTCCCTGCTTAAAAAAAACCGAACTGATAAGAAAAGTTCCTTTTGGTACAATGATAACTCCTCCTCCATTTTTCGCCGCCAAATCAATGACTGCCTGAAGTTGTTTTGTCTGGAGAATTGTGCTGTCGTTCTTCACACCATTTTCTGTAAGGATATATTTTTTACCTAATTTGTTGATGTCTGTTGGTTTGTTTTCTTTAAACCATTTTGGGATTGCCGTTCCATCGGGAAATTTATCCTGAGCTTTTAAGCTTGTTGAAAACAAAAAAAGTATGTACAAGGACCAAAGAATCCTGGATGTATTTTGAAATTTCATATCTCGTTTCAGTAAATTCTGAATTATTTTAATTAAACGAATTAACAAAAATAAAAATATACATTTCGGGAGCTTCCAGTATCCTGCTCTCTCATGTGGATTAAAATTCTGAAAAAATTTAGGTTACCGCAAAATATTTCATTGTAATTTTAACGCAATAAACTAATGGCTACTTCAATTACTCAAAAACTTAATTAAGCATTAAAAAATGAGAAAAAAACTTATTTCCTTATTGTTTTCACTTTTAGCAGGATTAACTTTCGGACAAATAAAAGATACCTTAGCAGAAAAATTACTGCTTTATCAATTACCAAACGGCGCCTGGGGAAAACAGCTGAATGATGGAATCGCTGTGAATTATAAATTGCCACTCGACCAAAAATTATTAGAAAAAATAAAAGCAACCGGCGATGAGCATGCAACTATCGACAACAATGCAACAACCAGAGAAATCAATATATTAATCAAAGCTTATAAGGCAGCTAAAAATCCCGCCTATCTTTCTGCCGCCGAAAAAGGAATTAAATATCTGATTACGATGCAGTATGAAAACGGCGGATTCCCTCAATATTATCCCAACACAGCTATTTACAGAAAGCAGATCACTTATAATGATAATGCGATGATCAATGCTTTGACTGTTCTATATAATATATCGGAAGGTAAAAACGATTTTGATGCTGTAAATTCTGAATTAAAATTAAAATCAAAAACGGCACTCAAAAAAGGAATCGACTGTATCCTGAAAAATCAGGTTCTGCAAAACGGAGTTCCGACAATCTGGGCGGATCAATATGATGAAATTACACTTCAACCAGCGAAAGCCCGGGCGTTTGAACCAATTTCTTTAGCAACCGGCGAGTCTGTGGGGATTGTAAGATTCTTAATGATGCAGCCAGTGAAACCAGCAATTGAAAAATCAATAAAAAGTGCCGTAAAATGGTTCAAGCAGAATAAAATTGAAGGTTACAGTTATAGAGTTAAGGATCTGAACGGGAAAAGGGTTAGAGTTCTGGAAAAAGAGAAAAACTCAGTCGTTTGGGCAAGATTTTATGATATTAAAACCAACACTCCTATTTTTGGCGACCGTGACGGCAGTGTTAAATATAATTACAAAGAAATCTCAGACGAAAGAAGAAACGGATACAGCTGGTACATTGATTTTGCAGACCAGTTGACCGATAAAGATTTCCCCAAATGGCTAACTGCAAATCATCTTTCGGAATAATATTATGATAACATAATGTTAAAAATTAAAAATCATTTGGTACTTATTAAGTTTTAGTTGTAGTTTTGCTAACGCTGTTAGAAAAATGAAATAATGGGCTTACACGAACGTCGTCAAAGAGAAAAGGAATCTATCCGTGCAAATATTTTGCAGGAAGCTTTCAATTTGGCTAAAACAGAGGGTTGGGCATCACTTTCTATTCGTAAAATTGCAGATGCTATTGAGTACAGTGCTCCGGTTGTTTACGATTATTTTGAGAACAAAGAAGCGATTTTGTATGAAATCTCTTTAAATGGTTTTCATCAATTGCACATCGAGCTACTGAAAGCACAGAAAAAGCACGAGACACCGGAAGATCAACTAACGGCAATTGTGGATGCTTACTGGAAATTCGCTTTTAAGAACAAAGAATATTACCAGCTGATGTTTGGACTTGGAATGCAGTGTAGCGGAAAAGGAATGATGAAGGAAGAGTTTTCCTCGTTCCAGGATATGATTTACGAATGTACATTTGAGATTATCCAGAAAAAAGGATCTAATCCGGATAATGCCTGCCACTCCTCTCACGCTTTGTTCTCAGCAGTTCACGGATTAATCTCTATTATGATGATGAGAAATGCAGATATTCCTTCTACAATGAATAAAACGACGCTGGACGAGACGGTTTCAGCATTCATTAAATCATTGTAAATTTTTTTGATTTAAAGATTAACACCGTTAGGAAAATTAACATTAAATTAAAATAGGATTTTTTATTTTTTGAACTTTTCTACTGGATCAAATTGTTATAAATCATTAACACCATTAGCTATACTAGCAATTTTAAGTATAATAATTAAATTAAACTATTATGGAAACAACAATCTAAACACCACCGAATGTTATATTTTTTTGAACAAATCATTAACACTGTTAGGAAAAATATCTATAAAATTAATAAGAACATATCTAACTTAATCTAAATTCATCTTCAAATGAAAACTATTACTAAAATAAAATTTATCGTACTTCTATCAAGTATTATACTTTTGCAAAACTGCACAAAAGCGGCAGAAGGCGCAGGAGCACCGCCACCTCCGGAACTGCCTGTTTACACAGTTATTACTTCTAATACCTCCACTTTTCAGGAATTCCCAGCTGCTTTGGAAGGAAAAAATAATGTTGAGATCAGATCTCAGGTCGATGGCTATCTTGACAAAATCTATGTGGAAGAAGGCGCTTTTGTAAGAGCGGGCCAGCCTTTATTCAAAATAGATTCCAGATCTTACGGCGAACAGGTGAATATGTCAAGCGCAAATCTACAAGCCGCAAACGCCAACATTCAGAAAATGAAAGTGGAAGTTGACAGGCTCACAACTTTGGTTGCTGAAAAAGTGGTTTCCGACGTTCAGCTGAAAACTGCTAAAGCCAATTACGCAGTCGCAGTGGCAACAGCGGCCCAGGCAAAAGCAGCTTTGAGCGGTTCCAGAATTACAAATGGATTCACAACGATTACAGCGCCTGTCAGCGGCTATCTTGGAAGAATTCCTTACAAAAAAGGAAGTTTAATTTCCAAAACTGACGCTACTCCACTGACTTTCGTTTCAGACATCAGCGAAATATACGCTTACTTCTCCATCAGTGAAATCGACTTCATCGCTTTCCAAAAGAAATATGTCGGTGCAACGCTTGAAGAAAAAATGAGAAATATGCCTTTGGTTGATCTTGTAATTGCTGATAACACGACTTATTCCGAAAAGGGAAAAATGAAAATGATCGACGGACAATTTGATAAAAGCACTGGTGCCATAACGGTTCGTGCAACGTTCCCAAATCCAAACGGAACGCTTAGAAGCGGAAATACCGGAAAAGTAAGAATGCCTCAATTGATGTCAAATGCCTTGGTCATTCCTCAGGAATCAACGTTCGAAATTCAGGATAAAACCTACGTTTATGTGCTTGGAAAAGACAAAACGGTGACCAGCAAACCAGTTACTATTTCCGGAAAAACCGACAATTATTATTTCATTTCCGAAGGACTTAAAAAAGGTGATCAGATCGTATTTACAGGTTTGGGCAGTTTAAAAGACGGCGTCCCTATCAAACCAAAAATGATCTCTTCTGACAGCTTATTTACAGCTACACCTTTGTAATTCAAATATTAACAGAAGACTAAAACTATACTTCTTATGTTCAAAAAATTCATAGAAAGACCGGTACTCTCAACGGTTATTTCGATTATCTTATTATTGTTGGGATTACTTTCGGTTTTCCAATTGCCGATCACATTGTTCCCCGACATTGCACCGCCAAGCGTTCAGGTAACGGCGTCTTATCCAGGAGCAAATGCCGAAGTTGTCGCCCGTTCTGTTGCCAATCCAATCGAGGAAGCAGTGAATGGTGTGGAGAATATGACTTATATGACATCCAATTCCAGTAACGATGGATCGATGACGTTGAGTATCTATTTCAAACAAGGTTCAGATCCGGATAATGCAGCAGTAAATGTTCAAAACCGGGTTTCCAAAGCGATGAGCCAGCTTCCGCAAGAGGTTGTTCAGGCGGGAATCTCGACTCAGAAAGTTCAGAACAGTTTCATTATGTTTATGGGAATCACGAGTGACGATCCAAAACAATATGACGAGCTTTTCCTTCAGAACTATATGAAGATCAACATCATTCCGCAGCTTCAGCGTATTCCGGGAGTTGCTCAGGCTCAGGTTTTTGGGTCTAAGGATTATTCGATGAGAATCTGGCTGAAACCGGATCGTTTGGCAGATAACAATCTATCGCCTCAGGAAGTTTTAGCTGCTATCAAAAACAGTAATCTTGAAGCTGCGCCGGGACGTTTTGGTCAGGGAAGCAAGGAAACTTACGAATATATCTTAAAATATAAAGGGAAATTAAACAAGAACGAAGACTACGAAAATATCGTTGTCAAATCAAATAGCGATGGTTCTTTCCTAAGATTAAAAGATGTTGCAAGAGTAGAATTCGGATCGTACAGTTACACAGCAGCGAATAGAGTTGATGGTAAACCAGTTGCTGGTTTTGCAATTTTACAAACTGCTGGATCTAATGCCAATGAGATCTTAACTGAAGTTGAAAGACAGGTTGAAGAATTCAAAACGACATTGCCGAAAGGTGTGAAACCGATCATTATGTACAACTCCAAAGACTTTTTGGATGCATCTATTCATCAGGTTGTGGAAACTTTGGTGATCGCATTTATTTTGGTTTTCATCGTTGTATTTATTTTCCTTCAGGATTTCAGATCGACTTTGATTCCGGCGATTGCGGTTCCGGTGGCTATTATCGGTACATTTTTCTTCCTGAATTTATTTGGATTCAGTATCAATATGTTGACCTTGTTTGCTTTGGTTCTCGCCATTGGAATTGTCGTCGATGATGCAATTGTGGTTGTGGAAGCTGTCCATTCCAAGATGGAACACACAGGATTACCAGTAGATCAGGCAACAAGAGAATCGATGAGTGAAATTTCGGGAGCGATAATCTCCATCACTCTAGTAATGTCTGCAGTATTTATTCCGGTTGGATTTATGCAAGGTCCGGCGGGCGTTTTCTACAGACAGTTTGCCTTCACTTTAGCCATTGCGATCTTAATTTCTGCTGTTAATGCATTGACATTGAGTCCAGCTTTATGTGCACTATTACTGAATGACCCTCAGGGAGAACACGGCGAGCATCATAAAAAGACGGGATTTGGTTCAAGATTTTTTAACGCTTTCAATACGAGTTTTAATAACCTGACCAGAAAATATATTTACAGTCTCAAATTCTTAATCAAGAACAAATGGGTCGGTGTCGTCGGACTTGTATTGATCACTGCTATTACAGTTTTCTTAGTAAATAAAGCCCCATCAGGATTTATCCCAACAGAAGATCAAGGTTTTGTTTTATATGCTGTGAACACGCCTCCGGGAAGTTCATTAGAAAGAACAAACAAAGCAACAAAACAGATTGATAAAATCGTGCAAGGAGAAAAAGCCACCAATCACCTTTGGGTAGCCGATGGTCTGAATTTCATCAGTAATGCCAATGCATCACCTTATTCTGCCGGTTTTATTAAACTTAAAGATTACGAAGATCGTGGCGATGTAAAAGATCCGGATCAGATCGCAGCAGGATTGACCGGGAAGGTGTCTCAGGTAAAAGATGCCAGTGCTTTCTTTTTCAACTTCCCTACTGTTCAGGGTTTTGGTAACGTTTCCGGATTCGAATTTATGCTTCAGGATAAAACCAACGGTTCTCTTGAACAATTAGGGACTACGACTCAGGCTTTCATTGGAGAATTGATGAAACGTCCGGAAATTGCATTTGCATTTACAACTTATGCGGCAGGAAATCCTCAGTATACCATTCAGGTTGATGCGGATAAAGCCAATCAGTTAGGGGTTTCTGTAACCGATTTGATGCAGACGATGCAGATCTATTACGGAAGTAGTTTCGTTTCGGATTTCAATAGATTCGGAAAATATTACAGAGTGATGGCTCAGGCCGATATTCCTTACAGAACGGATGCGAATTCACTTGAAGGAATTTATGTTAAAAATATCCAAAGCGAAATGGTTCCGGTTAAGACTTTAGTAACATTGAAAAGATCTTTCGGACCGGAAACCGTGACAAGAAATAATTTGTTTAATGCAGTGACAATCAACGGAACACCGAAACCAGGTTACAGTACCGGAGATGCAATCAAAGCGGTGGAAGAAACTGCTAAGAAATCACTTCCAAGAGGTTACGGCTACGAATGGACAGGAATCACGCGTGAAGAGAGACAAACCGGCGGACAGACTGCCTTCATTTTTATGTTGAGTATTTTGTTTGTGTATTTCTTGTTAGCTGCACAGTACGAAAGTTACATTCTGCCTTTCGCTATTATTTTGACGATTCCTACAGGTATTTTCGGAGTGTATGCGTTTACAGGATTGGCCGGAATTGATAATAATATTTATGTTCAGGTTGGATTGATTATGCTTGTCGGATTGCTCGCAAAAAATGCGATTCTGATTGTGGAATTTGCAGTTCAAAGAAGAAAAGCAGGCAAGACATTAATAGAATCTGCTTTACAGGCATCGAGATTACGTTTGAGACCGATTTTGATGACATCTTTTGCTTTCATTATTGGAATGTTGCCATTGGTTTGGTCGCAAGGTGCTGCTGCAAAAGGAAACCATTCGATTGGAATCAGTACTGTTGGTGGGATGTTTACGGGTGTTGTATTTGGAATCTTCATCATCCCTGTGATGTATGTCATCTTCCAATATCTGCACGAGAAAATGCCAAGCAGAAAGAAACGTAAACTTAACAAAGAAAAGGCAGCCTTAAATTATATTTAAAAAAGAAATAAATGAACATCATAACTAAGATAAAAGAGATTTTGGTGGCAGCAATAGTCGCTGGAGGCGCGGTTTCCTGTATGCCAAAATTAGCTTTAGAAAAAGTAAGTCCAGAGTTGCCGGAGACTTTCAAATATACGGCAACAGCAGACACAGCGAGTGTTGCGGATCTGGAATGGAGACAATTCTTCAAAGATCCGATCTTGCAAAATTTGATTGAAAAAGGAATTAAAAATAATTACGATTTGCAAATCGCTCTTAAACAAGTTGCATCTTCTCAGGAACGACTAAATCAGGCAAAATATCTGCAATATCCTGACATTAGTTTTGGCGTTTCAGGACAGATTTCCAGACCTTCAAAAAATAGTTTGAATGGACAAAGCCTTAATTTATTTTTAGGCAAAAGTCATGTTGAAGATTACAATGCTGCCTTCAATTTAAGTTGGGAAGCGGACATCTGGGGAAAAATAAAAAATCAGCAGGAAGTTTCCAGAGTTCAGTATCTGCAGACTTATGAGGCTTCGAAAGCGATCCAAACACAAGTTGTTGCGGCAATTGCGCAAGGTTATTATAACCTGTTGATGCTTGATAAACAAATGAGTGTTGCGAAATCTAATCTGGAACTTAGCAAAAATACTTTGGATGTTACAGAGAAAATATGGAAAGGCGGAGAAACGACTTCTTTGGGCGTTCAGCAGGCAAAAGCCAGAACAGAATCGACAGAACTTTTGATCACACAACTGGAACAGAATATCGCAATTCAGGAAAATGCGCTGAGTATTCTGATTGGCGAAAATCCGGACAAAATCAGCAGAACTATTGAAATGTCCGACTCATCATTACCACAAAATATTTCAGCAGGAATCCCGGCTGCGATGGTAAGCCGTCGTCCGGATGTTCGTCAGCAGGAATTGGTTTTATTGGAATCAAATTCGATCGTGGGAATTGCTCAGGCAAATATGTATCCTTCATTGAAAATCACGGCAAACGGCGGTGTGAACTCCTTTAAAATTGATAATTGGTTTCAGATTCCGGCATCATTGTTCGGTTCTGTTTTAGGCGGAATCACTCAGCCAATTTTTCAGAAGAGACAATTGAAAACCGATTTGGCTGTTGCCAAAATCCAGAGAGAAAAGAATGTCTTAGCTTTCCGTCAATCTGTTCTAAATGCTGTGGGAGAAGTTTCTGACGCTTTGGTTTCAAATGAAAATTTGAAAGCTCAGGAAGTAAAAGCTTCGGAACAAGTGACGACGTTGAAAGACGGCATAAAAAGTGCCGAACTCCTTTACAAAGGCGGAATGGCAAATTATCTGGAAGTGATCACGGCTCAAGCCAATTCACTACAGGCAGAATTGAATCTGGCTTCCATCAAAAGAGAGAGACTCAGCAGTATCGTTGACCTTTACCGAGCTTTGGGAGGCGGGTGGAAATAAATAAAGTTTAAGTTATTTTTTGTTAAAAGTTACCTTCTGGTAACAAAAATGGTCGGAAGAAGTTCCGGCCATTTTTTATTTTTAATAATGATCATTTAAAACAAAGCCTGCAACAATTACAGACTTCATGCTTTAAAAAAACCTGAATTGATTACAATTCATTACTAAACAGTTTTTTCCATTTTGCGACTGTATTTCGGCTAAGTTTATATTCTAATGATACACAAACATTGGTGAGTTCATTTGCTTTCTGGTATTTCAGTATTTTCAAAATACTCTTTTTATCATAAGATTTGAGCCTTTGGTTTTCATAAAAAGTAGTAGCATGACTGTAAATAAAATCATTCACGCGGATGATTTCCAGATTAGAATGTTCTGATTTTGAAAAGAAATTTTTGATTACATCAGACTCCAGTTTTTCCGGAAACTTCTCCAAAATAAGATCTCTGTAAATATTAGTATAATTTGGCATAGGCAGATATTAAATTAAAATATTAAAATCGGGGATTAGAAATATGGGCTATTCATTTTTGAAAGTGTACTGTATGGTAAGAAGATCTTTCCTTTTCATGTGACTGACAGGAAAATGAATCTGTATTTTTTTATTGTTTTCTCTTTGTATATTGATAATCAAATAATTAATAAAAAATATCTTCTCCAAATGAATATTCCTCACTTTTTCTACAGGAATTTCTATATTTTTCAAAGTATTCTTTTTCCTGAATACATTATAACTTTTTAAAAGTAATACCTCGCCGGAATTCTCATAATCAATATATTTGAGTCTTGATATTTTGAAAATGTTATATATAATCAAAAGAAATAGTACATATTTTATTTTTCCGAATATCTCCGGAGAAAGTAGAATCAAAACTATCGCAGAGATAATTGCTAATATCAATATTACGATGTGAACTCTCAAAAGGAATCTGATAACATTTCTGTTACTAATTTTCATAATACTTTAATTATTGTGTTTTTGCTTATTTTAATTTAGTTTTCTAACTTTTACATTAATAAAGGAAAAGGACATTTTGAATTATTTATTCCAATTTTCTGTATATTTTTTGAGCCACTTGTTCAAAGTGGTTTTTGGTATTTTATAATTATTTATTACCTCGGTTTTTGTCATTTTACCTTCTTTTATTCTTTCCAGAATAAAATCTATGACTTCCTTGGTGTATATATTTTTTCTAAACTGGGGAAGACTCACGAGTTTTTTGTCTTGTGCATCGTTGTAATTCGTATTTCCTTGTGGAGAATACAATATGAGATGCTGGGAATAAATCCTAAAAAAATCATATTCCAGCAGTTTGGACCATCGCAAAAGTATCTCTGTGTCCAAAGATTTTGCTTCGTACATCTGCTGTATTTCCTGCTCGGAACACTTCAAAAAATTACAAATGCGGGACTCTTTTATCTCTCTTTCGGTAACACCTTGCCGAATCAGAGATCCAATATGAAAGTCTTTGATATTAATTTTCATCATATTATTATGTGTTATAATTGTTGTTTTGAGTTTCCCCTGAGCTATTTTAAATTCCTTAAAATTATATGATGCTACCGGATTACCTCATTTAATTGTATAATATCCATCATCTCAGTTATAGGAATTGAAATGTCTGCTATGGACTGAGGATAATCTCCGTTATCATAAGTCATCCTTTAAACATTCCAATTCACGCTTGTGCAGCAGTTTTCTTTTAAAAAATACAACAGCTACCAACTTTTTATAAGAAACGATATTAGGCATAAAAAAAAGGATTGGAAAAAAAAACACTCCATAAATATCGAAATAACGGAAAACAAACAAAACACTTAAAAAACTAAAAACCATAGACTTAAAATACAAATAACCTTCTATAAATCATATTAAAAGAAATGCAGAAAATATTTGATAACAGAAAAAAAAAAGATTTCGTAAATATGATATTTATGGAATCTTGGAAATTATTAATATTGAGAAATATCAATTACAATAAATTCCAGATTTCTACTGATAGTACAGAAGTTAGGAAGTGCAACAGTTGTTGTCTGGTATTGACCTGTATCGTAGAAACGAAAGGATAATAATCATTTCTAAACCATCCATAAAGTACACCGTTTTTAGTGATTTATGATAATCATAAACCTATGTTTATTTTTTTACCAAGCGATAATAAGTGTCAATTGACTATTCTGAAAAAAGCACTTCTTAAATTGTATATTATTGTATTCAAAACAAACGCTCAATTAATTAATTATCAAATACTTAATCTTTAAAAAGCATATATTTAATCTTAAAAATAATAAGTTCAATTATAATAATTCTGACCCACCAGTTCTAACTAAATCTATAAATTCCGCTGGCGTCCGTCCTGTTTTTTCTTTAAATATTCTACTAAAAACAGTATGCGACCCAAAACCAGATTCTTTAGCCAAATAAGAAATTTTATAATTCAAATATCTTGGTGACGTTTTTAGTTTGTTGATGATATAGTCTATCCTAAGATTATTGATATAAGCATTAAAATTTAAATTTTTATGGTTTTTTATTACTACTGAAAGGTAAGTTGTGTTTGTATTAAATATGTTTGCCATATTGCTTAAAGACATATCCGGCAAAAGAAAGTGTTGTTTTCTTTCAAATTTTTCAAGTTTTTTTATTATTCTTTTATCAGCTTCCAGACTTACTTTTACTATTTTTCGGTCTGTGTTTGGCATTTGGATTTCAGCTTTGTCGTCGTTCTTATACATACTTCCAAAATAATCTTGTAATCTTCGTAATTGCTTATTCATTTGTGTACATACATTTTTAGATGGATTAGAATTTTTTATGTCTATTATTTTCCAATTCAATATCATTGTTCTGTCCTAAACTTACTATTGATTTCAAGTTATAAATTTTTATCAACTATGTATGCCTATACCTAACTGCGATATGTTTACTACCGGCGGCGGGCGGATATGCATCTGCCAAAGGCAAAAATTACCTGAGAAATTCAGGGAATATCGTGAAGTGAATTTTTGTTTTTTAGTAATAAAGAAATTATTATTCGAGCACTCCAGCAATGCAAGCATTTTAAACTGGGGATTTGTAGAAGGTAACGTTACGATATCTCTTCCACTTTTGGAGAAGATGGTATTGGATTCAAAAGGAAGTTGTTTGAACTGGATGTTCGACGTGTATGTGTTTTCTTGTTTCTTAGCTTTTTGAACTTTTAATTTTGATGCCTTTTTAGGCTGACTTAAATTGTTTGGTTTTACAACATCTTTTTTTATGATGCTCTCATTTTGTATAATCTCTACATTTTTGCTGATTTCGTCAGCGTTGTAAATTATTGTACCTGGTGAGACATAAATTTTTACAATTTCTAAAGATGCAGATATATTGGAAATAGAATCATTTTCATATATTATCGGAAACTCTTCCGTATCAATATTCTTAACAGAGATTGAATTAGCAAATACCGGCAAGGTAAAAATGAAAAAGAATAAAAATAACGAATCCTTTACCCAAAAGGCAAGAATGGCTCCGATTTTAAATAACTTTTTTTTCATCTTTATTTTTCCTTGTTATTTCGTTTATTGCCAGGATAAATGATTATTGTAAGGATTTGTTATAATTTCAATTTTTACTGTAATTGCTTATCTACAATAAAAATTAAGCAAACATACGTGTGCCATCAATTATAAAACTATATAGCATTTAATAACAGCATAAACTAGTTATAGCTGTCTTTCAATTAGTATTCGCGTGATATTTTTAATATAAAGTGGTTGTACGGATTCCAACTTGTGCCCATATCATAAAAGGCATTAAAAGAAAAGATTGCGTATAATTTTTTTTCATCATTTGTGTTTTTATTTTAATAAAATAGGCCTTGGTAAAGATTCATCATTTGTGTTTTTTTGGTAAACTTGAGAATTAAAGGCCTATATTATTAAAAATTCATCATTTGTGGTTTATGATAATCAATTAGATATCCATCTATGAAATTTCGTTATTATTTATGATGCAATGTTAGGCATAACTTAGATGAACTTAAAAATGAAACACTCCACAAATTCTAAATTTGTGGAGTGGTTTCAATGGTTTAATATGTTGTTTTTCAAGGATTTATTATATAATTAATAATTATAATTCAGATTATTCATTTTTTAAGAAATTTAAAAATTTAGATGGTGTAAGACCAGTTTTTTCTGTAAAGATTCTTATAAAAACTGTATGAGAAGAAAAACCGCACTCTTCGGCCAAATAAGATATTTTGTAATTAGAATACTCCGGAGAAGTTTTTAATTTTTTGATAATATATTCTATACGGAGATCATTTATATATTTATTAAAAGATTTTCCCTTATGATTTTTAATAACTGCCGAAAGGTACACGGAATTTGTATTGAAATCGCTTGTCATATTGCTTAAAGAGATATTAGGGGAAAGAAAACGCTCATTTTTCTCAAATTTTTCTAACTGTTTGATTATTCTTTCGTCAACCTCAGAACTTACTTTAATCGATTTTCTATCTATAACAGATGATAGAGCTATCTCTGGGACATCCAAATCGTCATTAGCTTGCTGTTGAAATTCAATTTGTTCATTATTTTCAAATGAAGAAATGATGGTTTCAAATTTTTTGCGATCCTGTCTTAATTTTATATAATGCCATAAGAGATAGCAGCAAACTATCAATATCAATAAAAAGAGCATCACAAAAATCTTTTTATTTGACTTCTGTGATTCTAATTCTTGTTTTACTAATGAGACATCCTGACTATATATATTGGCGATAAATTTAGATTTATTACGGTAATCATATTTTCGTGAAATTTGATTATATCTCCCCAAATAGTAAGTTAATTTTTTACTATTATGAAGCTTTTCAGAATTTAAAACTGCTAGATTATATATTTCAAGTTCAAAATTCATAAATGACGCTATCCTCACATTAATTCCTAATGCTTTTTCACAGTAAGAAAGTGATTTAGCATACTCTTTTTTACTGTATGATGATAAAGCAAGATAATACAACGATCGGTACTGCTTGTTTTTTGAATCGATATAACCTTTTTTTTCTGCTTCTCCGATCAAATGAACTGCATCGTCATATTTTTTTGATAATATTAGATAAAAAGCTTCTTGAACCCATATATTATTCTGAAGTTTTTTATTGAATCTTTTCTTTTCATATTCTTTTGCCTTTTTGATACAAAAAAATGCAGAATCCAATTGTTTTTGGTAATTGTATGATTGTGCTAAATGTACATAATTCCCTTCTTCGATCCAATTAAGCACATCTAAACTGTCTCTTGGTAATTCGGGGTGTTTTGAAATATAATTATCAATATCCTGATTTGCCTTTTTTACTATGAAAATAGATGTTTTAAAATCTCCTATTATAGAATATACCCGGGCTGTGCTTGCCTGAAAAGTCACGTAAAGAGGACTTTTCTCGGAAATTCTGCTGCCTATCTTTTTCATTTCAGCCAGGCATTTTAAGGCATTTTCATTATCATTTTTTAAAGCGTAGAATGTGCTCAGGCTTTCTAAACAATAAAGTGTAACCGGCTTGTAATCCGTTTTCTTTGAGAATATGAGCCCCTTTTTTAACAGATCAATAGAAATATCCAAATCATAATCCCGATACCTGTATAGATCCCAGGCAAGATTATAAAAAACATCCGCTTTTAAAGAATCTGTAGGCTTTTTCCGAATCATCTCATCAAGGTAAACCTTCCATAGAAATGGCTTGTTTCTAAAGTGTACAGCATTAATAGTTTTATCAGCCAAATCCTTAGACTTGTATTTTGCAAGGCTATCCTGGGCTGTAACCTGATAGGCAATTAATAAGAATAAAATATAATATAGCTTTCTCATTTGTGAAATAAAAATTAGAATTGATCGGGAAAATCTAATATTGATGGCTTAATTTAAACTGTAAAGTAATATCGGAGATAATAATATTCTAATTTTTAACTAAAACTATTATGTTTTACATACGTATTAACCCTCAAATGTATCGAATTACTTTTTAATCCCGAAATAGCAGAATTTTTAAAACACGGAATAATAGAATATTGAATGAAAATAATCAATAATAAAAGATTAATTATGCTAAAAATATTGCTCAGTTAGTCTTCTTATAACGAAAGAGACTATATATTCAATAATAATCAGCCAATCAAAAACAATCTTAAAACCATCTGAAAAACAGACATTTATCTCTAAATATTTTGATATTATGAATTTAAAAATATAAAAAAAAGTTTTTATAACAACGGTAGTTAAAGCAAAATAAATCCGTGATTTTGAATTAAAGTGAGTAATAAGAGAAATTATATTTTAGTATAAATATTGTATAAACTTTTTCATACTACAGGATTAGTTGCTAGTTTACGCAACATTCCTTTGAAAATAAGTCCGTGAAATGGCAAGACAGAATACCAATACAATCTTCCCCAAAGTCCTTTTGGTCGGAAAACAGCCTTCTGCCAGAGCTTTCCTCTGTATAATTTGAACATCAGCCAAGCCTCTCCCGGCAGTTTCATTTCCGCAAAAAGAATAAGCTTCCCTTCTTCCCTATTGGCATAGATCACACGCCAAAAATCCAGAGCATCGCCTTCGTGAAGCTGTGTCGGATGCGTCCTGCCTCTTCTTAAACCAGGACCACCAACTATTACATCCAGAAACCCTCTTATCTTCCATAAATTTTGCCCGTACCAGCCGTTTTTTCCACCCAGACTGAAAACCCTGTCAAGGCATTTTTCCCTGTCATCATATTTCATACTTCTGGTATCCCTGAAACAGCCAAAGTGCGGCACCTCTATGAATTCCTTGAGTGAAGAATCATGTCTGCTGCTGATAAAACTGTCTTTCCAGCTGGACCGTATTTCGTTCGCCTGGATTTTCGCCATTGTCCGTTGCAGCGCCTGTTCATAAGAAAAGGGATGAATACCCGTAATTTTTTTAATCTGATCTAAACTTTCCTTATCACAAACCACTTCAATTTTCATACTTCCAACAAGAGAACTGGCCAAACTATAAGTAGTTGACGTGATAAAATATAACCAATACGACGATAATTTCGGCGTCATTATTGGTAATGTGATAATAGTTCTTTTCAGACCTCTCACCTTGGCATAGCCTAAAAGGATTTGTTTATAAGTGAGTACGTCGTCGCAGCCAATATCAAAATTTTTATTGTAAGCTTCTTTTTTAAATAAAGTGAAAATCAGAAAATCCAGAACATTGGCAATACCGATCGGTTGACATTTGGTATCCAGCCATTTTGGAGTCACCATTACAGGTAGTTTTTCTACCAGATCCCGGACGATTTCGAAAGAAGCACTTCCGGAACCAATGATGATTCCTGCACGCAAAACAGTTGTTGGAACTGCAGATTTCATCAGAATCTTTTCGACCTGAAATCTGGAGTTCAAATGTTTTGATAATTCTTTCTGATTGACCAATCCGGAAAGATAAATGATATGCTCGCACTGCGTTTTTTCGATTGCCGAAACAAAATTCCGGGCACAGATTTTCTCTGCTTCTTCATAATCATCACTTCCACTCATAGAATGCATCAGATAGTAAGCGCCAGAGACATCGTCCGGGATATTCTTTAAAGTTTCCTCTTTTAAAAAATCTACTTCTACAACTTCTATCAATTCATCTTTTATCCCTGCAGGTTTAGAAAAACGACTGACGTCGCGGCTGCAGCAGACTACTTTGTAGCCTTGCTCCGTAATCACGCTTATCATTCTTTTGCCGATATAGCCGGTTGCTCCTGTAAGTAAGATTTTTTTCATAATAAATGGATTTGACCTGATGTCAAAATTGTCCTGAAACGATGAGAACATTTATATCTTTTCTAAAAGATGCCCAAAATAATTTTTCTTTTTAATAAGATATGATTCATTGGTGGTATTTGAATCAATTTCAAGTGCAATTCTTTTATTGAGCAAGATACCGCTATCCTCAAGAGACTTTAATTTTTCGGGATTATTGGTTAATAAATTCACTTTTGAGACATCAAGTATTTTAAGCATTTCAATTGCTACGCCAAAATCTCTTCCGTCTGCCGGCAGACCCAATTTCAGATTGGCTTCTACAGTATCAAAACCTTTTTCCTGAAGAGCATAAGCTTTCAGCTTATTAATAATTCCAATATTCCTTCCCTCTTGTCTGAGGTAGATGATTATTCCTCCATTTTCTGAAACAAATTTCATCGCAGCATCCAGTTGTTGGCCGCATTCGCATTTTCTGGAATGAAAAACTTCTCCTGTAATGCATTCTGAATGGAAACGCACATTGATAACATCTGTAAAATCCGTTTTCTCTGCAACCCAGACTAAATGAGGATTCCAGTCATTTTCACTTTCTGAAAAAGCATAAACTTTAAAGATTCCAAAATCTGTAGGTATATTGGATTGAGCTTGTATTTTCAACATTAGTTATAATTTGAATCATTATTATAGTACAAATTTATACTTTATTTATTTAATTAGTAAAATTAATTACTAAATTTGTCATAAATAAAATCTATAGTGGAACAGGAAAATTTGATAACAGAAGAAAAAATATTTGAACTGTATGGCGATTACATTTTGAATCACGGTGAAAGACCTAAAAATATTTACCGATTCGCCAAAGACAATGGGTTTGAAGAAAAAGACTTTTACAACTACTTTTCAAGCTTTGAGCAGATAGAAAAACTGATGCTTGTGAATCTATTTGATAAGTCGGTTGAACTGGCTTCGGAGGTCAATAATTCCGATGAAGTGACTTCGAAAGAAAAATTATTGAATGTTTATTTCATCTTTTTCGAAAATATGACGATGAACCGATCATTGGTATTAATGCTTCTCGGAAATGATAAATTACATGCTGCAAAAATCTCCAATCAATTAAAAGAAACACATCGGAATTTTATCAAAACATTAGATTTCAACGATTGGGAAATGATAGAAAAATCTAAGGGTAATATAAAAAACTTTCACGAAAAAGCAAGAGAAGAAGCTTTGTGGCTAAATTTAGTTTCTGCCATCGAGTTCTGGAAAAAAGACACTTCGCCTTCTTTCGAAAAGACAGATATCTATATCGAGAAGACGATTGATACTGGATTTGAACTGATGGACAACGAACCGTTGCGGAAAGTTTTGGATCTCGGAAAGTTTTTATTCAAGGAAAAATTTAAAAAAAGTTAGATGAAAAATTCAA
Source organism: Epilithonimonas sp. UC225_85 (assembly GCF_042695135.1). GTDB lineage: Bacteria > Bacteroidota > Bacteroidia > Flavobacteriales > Weeksellaceae > Epilithonimonas. The sequence goes on along the minus strand of NZ_CP170547.1, from coordinate 1,963,416 downwards.
CTTTAAAAATCAATCTGATTTTAATAAAAAATAGAAATATTTAAATGAAAACACTCAATAAAATACCGACAGGAAAATTAGAAAGAACAAGCAGTTTACTGAAAGCAGGTGCAAAAGTCGGTGTTAATTACATCAAATATTACGGAAACAAAATCACAAAAGACAAAAATGAAGACGAAGCGCTGAAAACTTTAAATGAAGATAACGCAACGGACATTTATGACTCTCTGAAAGAACTAAAAGGTTCTGCTTTGAAGGTTGCTCAAATGCTGAGTATGGAAAAAAACATTCTTCCGCAGGCCTATGTGGAGAAATTTTCTTTATCACAATTTTCCGTTCCGCCGCTTTCCGGAGCCTTGGTAAAAAAGACTTTCAGAAAATATTTCGGGAAAAATCCGGAAGACATCTTTGACGAATTTACCACAGAATCTGTCAACGCCGCAAGTATCGGACAAGTCCATAAAGCTAAGAAAGATGATAAGGACTTTGCCGTGAAAATCCAATATCCAGGCGTAAGAGAAAGTATTTCCAGCGATCTGAAAATGGTAAAACCGATTGCAATGAAAATGTTCAACATCAAAAAAGAAGGTTCCGAATCTTACTTTCAGGAAGTTGAAAATAAATTGTTTGAGGAAACAGATTATGATCTTGAACTCAAAAGAAGTCAGAATATTTCTGAAAAATGCGCACATCTTCCGAATCTTCAGTTCCCAAAATATTATCCTGAATTCTCCTGTGAAAGAATCATCACGATGGATTGGATGAACGGAAAACATTTCTCAGAATTCACAAAAATGGATAATTCACAGGAAGATCTGAACAAAATCGGACAAACGCTTTGGGATTTTTATATGTATCAGATGCACGTTTTGAAGCAGGTCCACGCCGATCCGCATCCGGGAAATTTCCTGATTTCCGATGATAAACAACTGCTTGTGATTGACTTCGGCTGCATCAAAGAAATTCCGGATGATTTTTATAAACCTTATTTTGAACTCGCTAAAAAAGAGAATCTGAATAATCCTGAGATTTTCAGAGAAAAACTTTATCAGCTTGAGATTTTGAGAACAGACGATTCGCCACAGGAAGAGACATTCTTTACCAAATTATTTTATGAACTTTTGGAATTATTCACAAGGCCCTTCAATGCTGAAAACTTTGATTTTTCTGATGAATCTTTCTTTCAGGAAATTGCAGATCTGGGTCAACGTTATGCCAAAATCAGCGATATGAAAGGAATGAACACAAACAGAGGTTCCAAACATTTCATTTATCTCAACAGAACATTTTTCGGACTTTATAATATGATGCACGATCTGAAAGCGAAAGACATTGTCATTGATCAGTATAAAAATTTTATTGATTAAATGCCCGCCAACTTACCTTCGAAAATTTGTGAAGTCTGCGGATTACCTTTCAACTGGCGCAAAAAGTGGAAGAAAAACTGGGAAGACGTAAAATACTGCAGTGAAAAATGCCGAAGAAATAAAAGTTTAAAATCTTCAGGTTAAATATTAAAATTTGAAAAATATGCCATCTAAAAAAGCAAATACGGCACAATTAATATTTCCGAATCAGCTTTTCAAAGACACGGATTATCTGGACAAAGATCAGCCGGTTTTTTTGGTGGAGGAATTTCTGTTTTTCAGGCAATATAAATTTCATAAACAGAAAATTGCACTTCACAGAGCGAGTATGAAGTTCTATGAAAACTATCTAATCAAGTCAAAATTCAAAGTTGAATATATTGACAGCACTTCCCCGCTTTCCGACATTCGGAAATTGATCAAGTATTTAGAAAAAGAAAAGTTTGAAAAAATCCTGATGATCGATGTCTGTGATAATTGGCTTGAAAACAGAATATTAAAGACAAAACTAGAAGTTCAAATAATTGACAGTCCACTGTTTATCAATACGAAAGAAGATCTGAAAGAATATTTTGAAGACAAGGAATCATATCATCAAACGGATTTTTACAGGCAGCAGAGAATTTCCAGAAATATCCTGTTAAAAGCTGGAAAACCGGTTGGTGGAAAATGGACTTACGACACAGAAAACCGAAAAAAATATCCGAAAAATAAAAAAGCACCGTCCATTCAGTTTCCGGAAAACAGCAAATATTACGAGGAAGCAAAAATATACACTGAGAAACATTTCAGCGAGAATTATGGAAATCTGACTTCTTATCAGCTTTATCCCGTCACTTTTGACGAGGCTGAAAATTGGTTTGATCAGTTTCTGGAAATGCGTTTTTCAGAATTTGGCGTTTACGAAGACAGTATTGTTGAACACGAACATTTTCTGAATCACAGCATACTTTCTCCTTTGTTGAACATTGGTCTTTTGACTGCGAAAAATGTTTTGGAACAAGCAATTGATTATGCTGAAGAATACAATGTTCCAATCAATTCTCTGGAAGGTTTTGTACGTCAGATTGTGGGCTGGCGAGAGTTTGTACGCGGAATTTACTTATATCAGGGCACTTATCAGCGGAATAAAAATTACTGGAAACATCAGAATCCGCTCCCCGAATCTTTTTACACAGCGAAGACCAAGATCAGACCGATTGACAGCACGATTCTCAAGCTTTTGGAAACCGGATACGCACATCATATCGAGCGGCTGATGATCTTTGCCAACTTTATGAATTTAGTAAAAATAAATCCTCATCATATGTACCAATGGTTTATGGAAATGTTCATCGATTCCTACGATTGGGTGATGGTTCCTAATGTTTACGGGATGAGCAGCTTCTCCGACGGTGGCAAAATGAGTACAAAACCCTACATCAGCGGAAGCAATTATATAAAGAAGATGAGTGATTATTCGGATGGAGAATGGACGGAAAAATGGGATTCGCTTTTCTGGAATTTTGTGAATGACAAGCGGGAATTTTTCAACACCAATCCGAGACTTGGAATGATGCTGAGAACACTTGATAAAATGGCTGAAGAAAAACGGTCTGAACATTTTAAAATGGCAAAACAAACGATTAAAAACTTAAAATGATGCCAAAAGAATTTAATTTAGAACAAAAAGACAGGATCATTGAAATGGCCTGGGAAGACAGAACGCCGTTTGAAGCGATTGAATTTCAATTTAATATTAATGAATCCGAAGTTATTGCATTGATGAGAATCGAACTGAAACCTTCAAGTTTTCGGCTTTGGAGGAAACGAGTGAATTCCGGAATCAGTCAGAAACATCTGATGAAAAGAAATCCGGAAATCGAAAGGTTTAAATGTTCAAGGCAACGCACAATCAGTCATAATAAAATTTCAAAACGATGAAAAACATAGTAATCATAGGCTGCGGACAAGGAATTGGATTTGCTGCGGCGAAACTTCTTTCCGGTGGAAATCATGTTATCGGCATTTCAAGAAGTCATAATTCTGAGGTAGAAACGCTCAATATTGAATTTCATGAGCTGGATATTCTCAATGGAAATCTGGACGAAATTACTTTCCCTGAAATTGTTGACGGATTGGTTTATGCGCCGGGAAGTATTAATTTAAAACCATTTAACCGACTTTCTGTTGACGATTTTAAGAATGATTTTGAGATTAATGTTCTGGGAGCTGTGAAAACAATTCAGAAATTATTGCCGAACTTAAAAAAGTCAGAAAGTGCATCTATTGTATTGTTCAGTTCGGTGGCTGCAAAACTAGGAATGCCTTTCCACGCCTCTATTTCTGCCAGCAAAAGTGCTGTCGAAGGTTTGACGAAAAGCCTGGCTGCGGAATTGTCTGCTCAAAAAATCAGAGTGAATGCCATTGCGCCTTCTTTAACGGATACGAACCTTGCTTCGCAATTGCTTTCAACACCGGAAAAACGGGAAGCTTCCGGAAAAAGACATCCTTTGCAAAGAGTTGGAAATCCTGAAGAAATAGCAAAGATGACTGAGTTTTTATTATCACCAAATTCCTCCTGGATTACCGGACAAATCATCGGAATAGATGGTGGAATGGGCAGCGTGAAATTGTAATTCCCTGCTGGAAATCAAAAAATAATATCTTTACAATAAATTAAAAACTATGCAAACCGACTTTATCATCGATCTGCTTCATCAGGTCAAAGAATTTGAAAGTTCCGACACTTACAAACCCAATTGTAAAGTGGACGACTTCCGTATGTGGCTGAATGACAAGAAATATTCGGATGAAAGTCCGACCAAGCTTTTTAAAAACGAAGAACATCAGGTCTCATTCACGGAAAACGAAATCTGTAAACAAATTCTTTTACTGGGAAGATATTCAAAATTGATGATCAGAAAAGGTTTGGCAGATTTTCCAGATCTGGCTAATGAAGAATTCACTTATTTGTACAGATTAAAAGACGAACCATTCCTGACGAAAATTCAGCTGATAGAAAGAAACGGGCACGAAAAACAGACCGGAACTCAAATCATCAAAAGATTACTGGAAGCTGGATTTTTAGAAGAGAAAAATGATGAAGATGACAAACGCAGCAAGAGACTGAATCTTACTCAAAAGGGCGAGAAGACGTTCCACGAGTCGGTGAAGAATGTTAATCTGACATCCAGTATTCTATCAGGAAAACTCACCGAGAAAGAAAAAACAGAACTCCTGAGAATACTTAAAAAACTCAATGAATTTCACAGTCATATCTATACCGATTACAAAGGAGAGACTATTGAAAAGATTATTGAGATCTTTGGGTTAAAATAAATGACTGAGATTATTTCTTTACTACAAATCAATCCTGTAATTAATATTGGTTTATTGAAATTTCGGTGGAAAGCGAAATTGGGAAGGGTTCTAACTTTGTTTTTTTCTCTACCCTTATAAATCGTTTGTGAATTTAAAGCTAATATATGACTTCATTATTCATAAATACTACATATTTTGTTCCTTTTTGACTTCTTAAGATTTCTTTAATTATTTTCTGATTAAGAACTTGAGAATTATAATCTTAATATAGTATGTTATTACTAAAAAAGCGTCAAAACAATTGTTTTAACGTCTTTAATGGACTAATTGTAACCACACGTAAAATAATAAGACTGTTTTAGTTTTAGAAATTATATTTCAGGTTAAATCCTGAGAAAAAATACGCTTTATTTGGTCCCGGATTCAGATCTGTAGCAATATTGGAGGCATAACCATTATTTGCATCTTTATCATTGATACTATTACCTAAAAATAAGAAGGTGTAATTAATATTACTGGTTAAATTATTACCAATTACAAAAACATCTAAGTCAATTTTGCCAAGCCTTCTCTTATAGCCAATCTTTGAATTTAAAAGTCCGAATCCCTTTACTATATTTGTATTGGCAAAATCAGTATAAACTTCTCCCAGATAACTATAAGTATTCGCTATGTAGAAACCTGGCTTTGTATTGATATCAAGACCGATAGCATATTTGTTTCTGGGAACCCCAACAACATTTTTATGAGAGTAATCTTGCAATGAACCAGCCAGGACTGTCTTGAAATCTTTGTATTTTGCGTCATAGTATGACAGATTAAAAAACGGGATAATTTTCTTAAAAAAACCGTTTTCATTGGTATATTGATAGCCAATGCTAGCTTCTAAACCTGTATTTTTTTGGTTTCCCGTATTTGTCCAATAGGTGAAATTATTGTTATTGTAAAATAATTGTGTCAACTTATCATTATAATTAATTCTGAATAAGGAAATCTGATAATCAAATTTCGTATTAGCTAACAGACCATGAACACTAAAATCAAACATTTTTGCTTTTTCAGGTATCAAATTATCATTCACAACATTTGCATTACCTCCAATGAATGTTGAGGACGCTGTGGGTGCATTGTAACCTTCACTATAGCTAAGATTAAAGATTTGTTGCTTCCACTCTTTTTGTAGAGCAAAATGAGGCGTATATGCCAGTTTATATTCTTTATTAAAAGACAAATTTGAATTATGTCCAGTGATTAGATTTGGAAAAGCGAACAAATCCTTCCTTTCGTAGCCCGTTTTATTTGCGCTTATACCTGCCAATAATGTTAATGCCCAAGGCTTATAAGTTAAATGATCAATAATAAAGTATGTTCCTTGGTTATTATTGTACTTAAAGTATGAAGCTCCCGAGATTCCTGTTGTTTCTAAGGGCGAATTAATTGAGCCTGTAAATCTATAGCTTGATATAGTTGATACAGAATTTTGTATCTCGGCCCCAAAGTCAAGTTGATTTTCAAAATTATCATTAAAAGTATTTTTTAATGAGAAGGTTGATCTCAATCCTACATTTGGAGAATTTGTAATCCCATATGCCCCTGCAGATATACTTTCCTGATTCAAATTATAAAAAAAAAGAGTGGTATAATTCCTGAAATTTTTTGTGAGATTTAAGCTGTTCGTAACACCAAATCTGGTAGATTTCATTAAATTTTGAGCATTCTTTCTTATGTAAGCATCATTACCATTATCAATCCCAGCATAATAATCGGAATAAGGAATCTGCCCGGAAACTTTTTCATTGGAATTAGACTGACTTCCAAAAAATGAAATCTGGTCTTTTTCTGTCAACTTTATTGATCCGTTGATATTAAAAAAGTTTTTAAGTCCGCTCCCATTAGGTCTGTAACCATCTGATTCAAGATGACCATATGTGGCATTTAAAGAGTAATTTTTATCGGATACATCAATCTTTGTTCTTGACTGAAAAGTTTTAAAAGAACCAACAATCAAATCTTCTGAGACACTCAACCGTTTGACAAAATCTGGTCTTGTATAGAATCGCACTGTTCCTCCGGTTCCGCCACCGTACATTGTCGAAGCCGGGCCTTTTATAACCTCAACATTGTTGACATATGCGAAATCAACATCATCTAAAACCGTTACCCCTTCGGCATTGGTCAAAGGTATGTTGTTCCAATAAAACTTCACACCCCAATTGTTAAATTTCTGGTCGTTTCCGTAACCGCGCAGCACAATTCTCTGCCCTCCAAAATTGGTTCGTTTATCAACCTGCACCCCGGACATTGTATTGAGAGTTTGATCAATCATTGCAGGATTATTTCTATTTAGCTCTTCCTCTGATAATGTTTCTACAGATTGCCCGTGGCGTTTGAACTCTGCCCTCTCCTGTTTTAATTTTTTTCTTCCCAATATAGTGACTTCCTCTATATTTTTCTCTTTTGATTTTCTTGTGCATAGGAAGCACTATTTATCATTATTAATGATAAAAAAAATGTTTTTGAAAATGTTTTCATAGGTTATTAAGTTTTTTTTATTTTAAGTTGTTCGCTACCACCAGTATAGCATTCAAAAGGTTGTTTGCTTATGTAATAATTAATAGTTTCAATGGTTAAAAATTTAGGTTATTATTTGAGATAATGATATATAATATTGTAAAAATAATTTTTACTAAAATATAAAAAATATCAGATTAATTGTAAATTATGATAAACATAATTGCTTTTTTAATAATTATTATAACATAATTAACACAAAATAATAATTTATTTACAATTTATTAAGATATATAATTATACATATTCTATATTTTTTTTAGAACAAACAATTAAAAAACATATAATATATTGATATACAACAATTAACAAGGAAAATCACTTACTCATTCTATGTTTATCTACCTATGTAAAACGAATTAAATATTTGTTAACTATATTCTAATAAAAATAAACAATATATTAAAATTGAACCTTTTTGTTAGTTTTAATTTAACCATAGCATCCATTATTTAATAATAATTCTTTTATTAATGTTTATATTTTCTTATATTGGCACTATTAAAAAAATAAAATTTATACCATGAAAAAAACAATTATCGTATTGGGAATCCTATGCGGATTAACTGCAAATGCACAGAACTGGTCTTTAACAGGAAACTCCGGAACCACACCTGGAACCAATTTCCTTGGAACCACAGATAACCAAAGTCTCGTTTTTAAAACAAACAATATCGAGTGGATGAAATTGACCCCAAAAGGAAGATTGATATTTCAGAATATTGATAATGGATATGGTTGGGATAATAACCTATTTATAGCAGGAGGAAATGATTTTGCAACAGGACTTGGTAATACCGGGTTAGGATTAGGATCATTAGTTTCAGTCACGACAGGTGGCGCAAATACAGCTGTTGGCGCAAATGCTCTAAAACCAAACACAACTGGTGGAGGAAATACAGCCGTAGGAGTCAATTCTATGTTAAATAATACTATAGGCAACAATAATACAAGTGTTGGATTAAATTCCTTAAATGGTCCAGGAACACTAAACGAAAATACCGCCGTCGGGTTCGCAGCTATGGCAAGATATAATGCTGCTTCAACTGATGCTGCAAGTTACAATTCTGCATTTGGATTTAGTGCACTTGGCAGCATGATCAATGGTAACTATAATACAGCTTTAGGAAGAAGAGCTTTAAGAGGCTTATTAAATGGGAATAATAATATTGGAATAGGAGAAAATGCGGCTTCCAACCTTTCTAATGGAAACAATAATATAATTATTGGTTATGAAACCACAACTACAGGTACAGGTGTGAATAATCAGTTAAATATTGGAAACTGGATAAGAGGTAATAATGGGACTATCGGCATAGGAACCTCCAATCTTCCTGCAGATGGCGTTGCAGCAGATGGTGGGATATACAAGCTCTTTGTAAAAGACGGTATCAAAACAGAAAAAGTGAGAGTGGATGTTGCCAGCGCAAACGGATGGGCAGATTATGTTTTTTATGATGACTACAAATTGAGAGATCTCAAAAGCCTGGAAACATATATCAACGAAAACAAGCATTTGCCGGAAGTTCCTTCTACAGAAGAAGCAATTAAAAATGGAATAGAATTAAAGCAAATGAATATTCTTTTGCTTAAAAAAATTGAAGAGCTTACACTGTATTTATTACAACAAAATAAGCAGCTGATAGATCAAAATCAAAGAATAGAAGATCTTGAAAAATCAATAAAAAAATAATTTTCAAAAAAATAGAATTATGAAAGTTATTTTAAAAATGATACTGCTTTTGCAGACAGTCTGTTTGTTGATTTGTAATCTTTTACAAGCACAAACCTGGACACAATTAGGTGCGAAGACCTGGCCAACTAATCCTAATGGCATAACATCAACTGCTCATTATTGGAAACCAAATGGTATGGGAAATATTGGAAATGGACAAGTCACATCTATTTGGGTGGATCCTGCTGATTCTAACCATTTATTAATTGGACTTTATGCTGGCGGAATATATGAGACATTTAACGCTATTTCAGGCGGCACAAATGTAGTTTGGGTTCCGAAAACTGATAATATTCCAATTCAAACTGTTAATAAAATCGCTAAAAAGAATAATAAAATTTATGCTGCTTCTGGTGTTATTTTTTGGTTTAGCGGTTATAATTATTCCAATACAAAACAAGATAAATATCTCCACGGTCTTGGAGTCGTTAATTCTACAGATGGAGGTACCACTTGGAATATTCCGATTATGCCAGATCCTCAAAGAGGATTCTTTTGTCTTGATTTTACAGAGCCTACAGATTCAGGCATTATGTATGCAGTAGATAGAACGAGAGCTTATAAATCTACAGACAATGGGAACAGTTGGACTTATGCAGGCAACCCATTTTCCGGTCCGTCACAATTGATTTTAACTAATGTAGTTTGCAATCCAAATAATCCCAATATTGTTTATGTAAGTGGTCGTGCTGGTTCTCAGAATAAAGTTTATAAATCGACTGATGGAGGAAATACATGGACAGGAATTGATTCAAACATCTCAAGTTCTGTCATATCCGCTTCGGTAGTTACAGTAGATGGTTCAAATAATCTGCTAATCAGTATATTTAGTGGTGGTAATAATGTCAAGATTTTGAAATCGACAGATTGGACAAATTTCAGTACTCTTTATAATAGCATCACATCGGCATCTTATAATTTAAAAATTAATGGATCAGATTTTTATTTGGCCGGGATGGAAATGTTATTTAAAATAACATCAGCCAATACATTAAATAATCTTTCGCAATATAGCAATTATGATTTCAAGATGCACGTCGACTCAAGGGATCTAAAATTTGGTTCGTACCAAGGTGTCAATTATTTATTCTGCGGAAATGATGGAGGAATCAACTTAAGTGATGATGATGGTTTAACTTGGAGAAATATTACTGGAAATATTGTGGCACATATTATCAATAGTTTAGGATATTATAGTGACCCTTACGATAGAGTCTATGATATAGGAACACAAGATGATGGCTGGTATAGAAACGAGATGACGGAACCATTGGATCAATCTCAGACCTTCATCACTTCAGATTATGAAGGAGATGTATATACAAGCCCTCATAATAAGAGGTTTTATTTTAAAGAAATTTATTTTTCGGATGATAATGGCTTAACTAAAGTTAATAGCGGATTTTTACAACGTAGTATGGCCGAAGACCCTTTAGATCATATGATTCGTTATCATAATGGTTATAATAATCCTCAGAATGGGCCGAATCCCAATGGTCCTAATTTTTTTAAAGTGACGCATACCTCAGTCACTAATATCTTTCCAATGGAGGGTGCACCAACTTTTCCTACTCAGAACATTGGATTGACGCCTAAAATTGCATTAAACAGTAATAATAACATATTATACCCAATAGCATATTTTGACGGACCCAATGGAGGATTACATAATCTGTTCTTTTCAAATGATGGAGGAGTAACTTGGGATAATGTTGGCAAAAACATTCATCTATCTGAACCTTCGTTGCCGGATGTGATTAATACAGACTCACATACTATGAGTTGGGTTACTATGGATGATTATCATCCCAACCATATGTGGGTATCGTTTTCTTCTGCGGCTTTGATTAACCAAAAAGTCTATGAAAGTAATGACTATGGTAAAACTTGGCAAAATATATCTTTAAATCTCTCTAATGTATCAAGTCTGGGGTTACCTGTAAACACACCGAATAATTTTCCTGTAAATGTAATTGATTACGATGAAAACCGAGATAAGTTATATATAGGAACTGATTATGGCGTGTTTTATCTTGATAAAACTGTGACTCCAAATCAATGGAAGATTTTTGGTACGGGTCTACCGAGATCTATTGTTACAAATCTATTTGTTGATGATTATTACAATGACATGGTTGTAGGCCTTGCTGGTAAAGGAATATGGCATGCTCCATTAAGCGACTGTAAGGATGAATTGATAATGGCAAATACAACCTGGACCGGAATCACAAAAACAATTTGTGGCGACCTCCGCGTAAAACATGATGTAACCTTTAATATCGCAACATCTAACATTACTGCCAGAAATGTAATCTTGGAACCAGGTTCAAGAATTATTTGGAATGGCGGCAGTCTATCGTCATCCGATGTAACGAGGAAGTCATTTGTAATTTGTGGACGGGATTCAAATTTTACGGTGAAAGGAAGTATGACAATTAACAACTTTATTGTCAATAATTTTGAAGCAGGAACAGTAGAGACCGGAAATATAACACTTAGTAATTCTACTATCAATAATTATAAAAATTCTTACTATGATTTTACAGCAGGAACAAAAGTAACGATGAACAATAATTCAAATCTCAATTTCCACTCTGACTATTATTACAGAACTCATAATTCCACAATTAATCCTAATAATGGTGCATTTTTATCGGCAATAGAAGATATCAATACAAATGGATATGCAACAAATGGAAAAATAAGGGTTTTTGATAATACAATAAAAATTCAGAATGAAACTCTCAGATTTAATAAGATAAGCCCAGGAAATACTGGTAGTTATTTATTCCAGGCTAACAATTATATAGTGACCGGAAATAATGTTGATTCTACTATAGCTACTGGTGACTTCAACACTTTGGGATCAAATACAAATGTGGATCTAATCGCAAAAAATTATATCGAACTCAGAGATGGAACATATTTAGGAAATATCCAAACCGTAGTTAAGATCGATCCTTCCCTTCCTGAAACTATTGTAAAACCTTACAACAAGCCAGCACCACTTCCTGAGAATTTGACCTATAATCCATTCGCCAAGAAAAAGAAAGAAGAGAAGAGTGACCAAGAAGGACAAAATAAATCGGCTGCTAAAGATATTAACTTAAATATTTTAAAATTATACCCTAATCCTGTAATTAGTGATTTAAACTATCAAATCATTGATAAGTCTTTGATAGGTAGAGAATATAAAATAATTAATATGAGTGGCAATTTATTGCAGAAAGGCAGATTTGGCAATGAAAAAGGTTCTATAAATGTTTCGGGCATCAGTGAAAAAATATTTTTGCTGACGTACGAATTCAAAGGCAAGGTCATCAGTGAAAAAATTTATAAAAAAGCATTGACAGACAAAGAATTTGAAGATGACGAAGATTAATGATAAAAATATGAATTTTACTAGGACTGTTTTTATCAACATCAAGACAATTTATAACCTTTAATTTAAATAATGAGAATAATAAAAAGGACAATCTTCTTCACAACAATATTAGCCACAAGTGTCGCCTATGGACAAGAAACACAGAATGAAAGTGAGATAGATGAGGTAACTATTTTAGGCAGAAAAAAAACCACGAAGGAAAGAGCAGAGTTTAAACGCCACGGGCAGCCTGTGGAAATATTATCGACGGAAGATTTGAACAGGAATAATCCTTCGATGATTGATCAGACACTTAACACAATGACAGGGGTTCAGGTTGAAAAAAGAACCAATTTTGGTGGCCAGAGAATTGTGCTCCGTGGCTATGGAAATGACCAGAAATTCAACAATTGGGGTATCAAAATGTATTTGAATAATATCCCTCTCACCGGTGCTGATGGTGTTACTATTTTAGATGACGTGAATTTTGGATTGATCAATCAAATCGAAGTTATCAAAGGACCTGCTGCTACATTATACGGAGGTGGTTCTGGAGGAGCCGTCAGGTTTTATATAAAACCTGAACTTCAAAACGGAACTTCGGTATCACAGCAGTTTAATACAGGGTCTTTCGGACTATTCCAGACATCTACGTCGCTTTCAGATGTCGGAGATAATCATTCCATAACCGCTAATTATGGTCATATTGGAAGCGATGGATATCGGCCTAATGGAAAGAGCATCAAGAATTTTTACAATATCACCGGAGAATTCAAAGTCAATGAGAAGCAAAAAATAACATTATTAGCTTCACAGAGTAATTCCTTGGAGCAGGTCTCCGGACAAATTTCTTATGATGATTATTATAATGGCATTGACAATGGTAATTTTGCATATATCAGGAGAGGTGCAAAAACAAAATTCGTCACTACCAGAGTAGGCATTGGACATATTTGGGACATTACTAAAAATTTTAATAATAACACCACGTTGTTTTATACCGGCACTACAAGCGACCGGATTGCAGCAGGAGCTAACGAGACTTATTCTGCACCAAATTACGGTTTTAGATCAGTCTTTAATTTCAATAAAGATTGGGTAAATTTTAAAAGTCAGACAGAGTTTGGCGTTGAAATCCAGCAATCGCGCTCTTTGATTTCCAATTACCGATATAAGAGTGTAAAAATAACGGAAGAACCTGTTTTAAGACCACTTTACGATGGCTCCTATTTTAAGTATATTAACAATCAGTCAAATTATTTTGCGGTTGAAAAATTGACCTACAAACCCTGGAATGTAATGTTGTTAGCAGGAATGAGCTTAAGCCAGATTAGCTATAACAGAAGTGATTTGTTGGCAATGCCAGGTTTATTTGTTATTAATGGTGTCGATCTTTATAAAAAAAATCTATCCTTTGATAAAAAGTTTAATTTGGTAGCAACACCACATTTTGCAATTCAGAAAACCTGGAAAAATCAAATTTTCAACCTCAGTTACAGCGAGGGTTATAATGCACCAACCTCCGCTACAGCTTTTATATCAGGCCTCAATGAGACAAATGACAATCTTCTTGCGGAGAAAGCTAAAATGTTGGATTTCAGTATTCAGGGGTTGCTTGCAAATACTTCTATCGACTATCAATTTTCTTTATTTAGTATTACAATTAAAGATAAATTAACTCAGTTAAGAGCCACAATGAATAATACTGAAAACACGCCATATTCGTATTGGGCAAATACGGGTGATCAAGAAAATAAAGGCTTAGAAATGAGCGTTGGCTACGTTTACAAACCAATGAATTCTTTTCTTTCCAGAATACAACCTTTTGCGAACTATACTTATAACGATTTTAAATATTCTAAATTCAACACCTATCTTAAGGAACACGGTCAGGCTGCCGATGTTATGAATTATGATCAGAAATCTGTAGTGGGTATTCCAAAAACAAAGCTCTCGCTTGGATTTGATTTTGACACAAGATTTGGCTTATATCTGCAAAATACCTACAATTATATAGGAAGTGTTTATACAGATTTTGCCAATGAAAATAAAGTCAGAAGTTTTGCTTTATTAAATTCCAAAATTGGTTATAGACGTAGTATTTATAAATTTGATTTAGATGTTTTTGTGATTGGTAATAACCTGACGAATCAGGTAAACTACACTTTTTTATTTTATGGAAACAGTATCAATGATACCGATCAAGACAATCAGTACAATGATTCTTCTGTTTATACAGATGTAAATCCTGGTCCAAAAAAAGCATATTTTTTTACAGGCTTTAATTTAAAGTATAATCTCTAATACTTTAAATAACAGTATTATAATAATTGAAATAAGCAACGGTGAATCACAAGATTTTGTGGTTCACTTTTTTATTCTATTCATGAAAATAAATAATTATTCCAAATACCATTATAACAAAATAAATAATCATACATGTTGGTCTGAATTTTGGAACTAGAAAATCCGGATAAGTCTATTCATTTCTTATTTAATATTAACCAAATCTAAATATAATGTACAAGAAAATTTTAGCCGGTCTGGGCGGCGCAATTGCATTAAATATTTTGCACGAGACCATCAGAAAAAACTTTACAAATGTGCCACATATCAATGAAGTGGGCGAAGAAGCATTGATAAAACTGACAGACAATACCCCAATTAATATTGAAGGGGAAAATGAACTATACGCCGCTACACTTGTAGGTGATATCGTGAGCAATGGGTTTTATTATGCAGCGACTGCAACCAATCATAATATAGTTTCCGGCTTGATGGCAGGTGTTGGCGCAATTGCACTGCCAGGCAAAATGGGTTTGGATGATGATCCTGTTGCATCAAATAATAAAAAGAAAGCCATGACTGTGGGCTACTATCTTTTTGGAGCTTTGGTCACCAAGCTGATATATGACAAGATTAAATAAAAATTTGTCTTTATAAAATCAAGATCAATAAAAACATAAAACCCTGCTTAGACGGGTTTTTTTTATATTTTATGATAGATAGAAACATTAGCAATGTGAGTATAAAATTGTATCATAATTATCATTATTAAGTTTTTACTAAAGTTTTATAAAGCGGAAAAGAAGCATCTTCCCAAAAAATCCACAGATCGTGGACGGCATAAGCTTTGAATAAACATTTCAACGGAATTTTCAGAAAATTACATCAGCTAATGAATATTTTGTTTAAATCATTATAAATACAGATATCATAAAAATATTTGTAATCAGACGAGTAATATGACTAAAAAATGGAAACTCTTTGTCGCAGGAATCTCAGCAACTGTTGCCTTAATTTATCTTTCAGGATATGGTTACATATTCAAAGCGATAGGAATCAATTTAAAAAAAGGATCACTGACACCTTCTACCGACGACGGAGAAAAATTTCCATCTCGTCCCATTCCAAATAAAAATCCCAAGCCTTGGATCAAGCATAATGACTACAATAATATTCTGCTGTCAGAACGTCTGCTGAAAGATCTGAAGAAAACACGGGCATCATCATTGGTTGTCATTCAAGATAACAAATTACTTTTAGAACAATATTGGAAGGATCACACCTCTGCTTCACCTCTTAATTCTTTTTCAATGGCAAAAGGTGTCCTTTCTATCTTAACAGGCTGTGCAATTGATGATGGTTATTTAAAATCAGAAGATCAGCTCATATCTACTTTATTTCCTCAATATGATAATTGCAGGTTTGGAAAATTTCTCACATTCCGACATCTTCTGACAATGCAGGCTGGTCTTGATTGGAAGGAAGAATACCATCATCCCTTCGCTCCCAACTCTAAACAGTATTTTATTGATGATCTTGCAGAACAGGCTCTTAACGTTAAAATAAAAGAGATGCCAGGCAAAAAATACGAATATCAAAGTGCCGCCGCACAATTATTAGGACTTACATTGAAAAAAGTAACAGGAAAAGATTTGGCTGCATACCTTTCCGAAAAAATCTGGGAACCTTTGGGAATGGAAAACCCTGCTAAATGGAGTATTGATGAAAAAGGCACCGAAAAGGCATTTTGCTGTATTCATGGGACTGCAAGAGACTTTGCAAAGATTGGTCAGCTGATTATGCAGAATGGTAACTGGAACGGTAAACAGATCATAAATGAGGACTATTGCAAAAGAATGCTTACACCTACAAAAGAAAATGATGCTTTTTGTTATATGATTTGGGCGGATGAAGACAGCGGAATGAGTTATCGCTTTTTCTATGGTTTCCTTGGTCAGTTCATTATTATGATCCCGGAAAGAAAAATGGTCATCGTAAAGACAGGTTTTCACAATCGCCTGGAAATTGACAAAAAGCTAAGACCATTGCAAGTGAGACTTTTGACAGATGAGCTGAGCAAACTAATTTAAATAAATTTCTGCTTAAGATTAAAATAGGTATGCAATTTGAATTTCGATCCACCATTATATTTATATGGAAAATATTGACTCAAGAACCATTGCGCTAATAGGAGGCGGACCATCTGCTCTTCTGATGATGAAAAATATTGTAGATCAGCAATTAAAACCTGATACAATCTTAATATTTGAAAAAAACGACAGATTGGGTGTAGGAATGCCTTACGGAAAATGCGGAGCCGGCTATGAGCATGTAGCAAATGTTTCTGCCAACGAGCTTCCAAAATTTTCATGCAGCTTTGAAGATTATCTGGAACGCAATCCTACAAATGAGTTTCCGGATTTTTCGGTAAATGGAAAATTTAATATCTATCAGGTTATACCCAGACTTCTCTTAGGAAATTACCTGGAATATCAGTTTGATCAATATATCAAAATGGCAAAAGAGAATGGTATAAAAGTAATCTGCAGGAAAAATTGCCCTGTCCGCGACATAATATCAATAACAGAAAATCATCAGTTTAAAATTATTACCGACCTTAAGAAAGACTATATCACAGACTTCGTGGTGATCTGCACCGGCCATCACTGGCCAAAAAAACACGAAGAAACTGTTGCCGGCTGGTTTGACTCGCCCTATCCCCCTTCAAAATTCAAGACAAATACAAACTTCCCAATTGCGATCAGAGGAACCTCTCTTACGGCTGTAGATGCAGTAAAAACAATATCAAGACTCAATGGAAAATTTGAAACACAGAAGGATGGTCAGCTAAAATATTTTCTTAACAGTGATTCAGAAAATTTTCGAATCGATCTATTTTCAACCGGAGGTTTTTTGCCTGCTTTGAGGTTTCATTCGGACGACGCAGCCTATTCTAACGATTGGATGATGTCTCTGGAAGAGATTTATGAGTATAAAGAAAGCCACAACGGGTTTGTGGATCTGGACCATGTTTTTGATATTAATTTTAAGTTGCCGCTTAAAAAGAAAGACCCGGAATTCCACAGTCAGATCGAACACCTTGGCATCGAAGATTTTGTTGACAAAATGATGAGTATCAGAAAAGAGCTGGATACTTTTCAGCTTTTCAAGGCAGAATACAGCGAAGCAGAAAAATCCATCAAAAGGCATCAATCTATCAGTTGGAAAGAGACTTTATCGGCGTTCAGCTATGCAATGAATTATCCGGCCAAGCATTTTTCAGCCGAGGATATGCTACGCCTCAGAAAAACGCTTCTCCCTCTTATTTCAATTATCATTGCCTCATTGCCTCAGTCTTCATATAAAGAGATTATTGCCTTGTATGATGCAGGTATTATTGATCTTATTCAGGTTAATAAGGACAGTTTTGTAGAACCCCATTCGGAATCAGGAGGAATCTATCATTACCAATCTGTGGAAAATGAGAAACATCAAAAACATTATAAATTATTTGTAGATGCCATCGGTCAACAGCCACTGGAAATGAATGATCTGCCGTTTGAAGGACTGAGATCAGAAGAATTGGTGAGTCCAGCATATCTTAATTTCAAAAGCAATACGACAGCAGAAATATTATCTAAAACAGAGAAGGATCCTGTGATCAAAGGTCAAAATGACAACTATTACCTTAAAGTTCACGGACTGGAAATCAACGATTATTTCCAGTCGCTTGACAAATATGGACAGACTGTCAACAATCTATTCATAATGGCGGTTCCTTTTATTGGCGGACTCAATCCGGATTATTCCGGTCTTGATTTCTGTGATACTGCAGCCAGCAGAATTGTAAAAGTTTTATAATTGATATCATATCGACTCCGCGCAATCGAGCCAATTTTTTCAAGTTTCAGGTGTACTGAAATTACTGTAATTGGCATCGTCAACGCATGCAATTCATGTCTGTGAAATTTTATCCGTTTACAATCAATCCGCCATTTGGGTGGAGAACCTGACCTGTCATCTGTGCAGAAGCGTCTGTAGCCAAAAATAAAAAACTGGGTGCTATTTCTTCCGAAGTTGCACTGCGTTCCAGCGGCGGTTTGTTGAGGTCCTCCTCATCTTCGCCAAAAGTTTTTTCGGTAAGTGGTGTTGCAACCGGACCAGGAGCAACTGCATTGACACGTATGCCTTTTGGTTTTGCCTGCAGGGCCAGCGATCTGGTAAAAGAAACAATGGCACCTTTGGTTGCAGAATAATCCAATAATTCCCCGTGTCCCTGATAAGCAGTGGCAGAAGTCGTATTGATGATACTGCAACCCTGTTTAAGGTATGGAAAAGCTGCTTTGGTCAATAAAATCATTCCTATGATATTAGAATCGAAGGTATTTCGGATGTTCTCTTCTTTAAGATCCTCAATATTATCACAGGGAAACTGAGTTCCTGCATTATTAATCAAAATATCTATTTTCCCAAATTCTGCAATGGTTTTCTTAACAGTATCTTCACAAAACTTTGAGTCATTTATATCGCCGCCGAAAATGATCGCTTTTCTTCCGAGCTGTTTGATTTCCTGACGCATTTTCTCCGCACCTTTGGTATCTTGGTGATAGATAATGGCAATATCAGCACCTTTTTCTGCCAAAAGTAATGCTGCAGCTTTTCCTATACCGCTGTCCGCTCCCGATATCAGAACAGTTTTATCTTTCAATTCCAAATCATTCATAATACTTTATTTAGTTATAGGTTTTACATCTTATATATAAATAACTTTTTCTCTAAATGGTTATTTAAAATCTAATTTTTTACAAATAATATATTATTCTTGACACTGCTATAATTTCGTTTGTAGTATTCTGTATAAAAAATACTTTGATGAGTGTCTTTTTAGGAATTAAAAAATGATAATAAAAAATTATGCCATTGAAGGGAATATCTTATTAAGAAATGATTGTAATTTATTTCAAACCTATATCATCGGTATACATTCTTACTATAGGTATAAGTCTCGAAAAATTATACTATAGGGATCACAAAGATAAATAAGCAATCGTAAAAATATTGGGCATCAAAATTGTTAATTCAATTTAAATAAATCAAAATATAATGGAAAATTCAAAGACAATATCAGTTTTAAATGACCTTCTTCATATCATCAACGACCGGTTGGAAGGTTTTGAAAAAGTTGAAGGCAAAGTATGGGAAAAGAACCATAAACTTCAGGATCAATACGAACATATCACCAGTCAGAGTAAAATCATGAAAAACGAGATTATCAATCTGATCACTGCACGCGGTGGAGATGCTAATGATTCGGCATCATTGTCCGGAAGTCTGCACAGAGCGTGGATTGATATTAAAAATTCATTTGTTGTAGGTCATCTGGAAGAGTCAACTTTACAAAATGTTATTTTCGGAGAGAATGCTGCGATACAGGCGTATCAGGAAGCTTTGGACAGCAATGATCTAGATCCAGAAAGTTCCGAAGTAGTTTCCGAACAACTCAAAAAAATCAAAGATTCCTGCCACGAGTTTAAGGGAATATCAAATAATATCAACGCTTAAAGACTCAAATATCAAAATAAATTCTTTAATAATAATTAACGGTCTTTCCTAATAAATTAAAATCCCCGCCTATTAAGCGGGGATTTTGTTGTGATAGGCTTATTTTTTTGATTCCTCAACAGAGACTTTTCTGAAGTCTTTGAACAGTTTGCTCAATTCCAGAGCAGATTTTCTTGCTCTTGTTCCTGCAGCTTTGTTCCCTTTTTCTGATTGTTGGTTTGCTTCAGTTGAAAATGTTTCAAACTCTGCATTGATTTTTTCGATAAGTTCTTTCATAGGTTAAATGGGTATAAAATTTTAATTTGGATCGCAAATATAATGGTTATATCGTAATCATCTTATGTTTTTAAATCAAATTTAACCGAAATATTTTATTTTACAGAAATAAATCAAAATGGAGTCGCAAATAATTGAATAGGCTGTAGAAATTAGAGGTTCAAAAAGTAACCCATAATTCCGGATAAACCTTCACAACAGCAGAATAACGATAGAAAAAGTTTTATCGATACTAATTAGCAAGATCATTATTCTGAATTTTTCTTCTTGTGCTTTTTACTTCGTCCTTAAGCTTTCCGAATTTGTAAGTGATATTAAAACCGAATGATCTGTAATAATCTCTCACGTAATTATTCTGGTAGAAATCTGTTCCCAGAGTCTCTGTAATGGCTTTCCTGAATTTAGTAAAAGGATTGTTTATATACGCTGAAAAAGAAAGCTGATTATCAAGAATACTTTTGCTGATACTAAAAGAAGAACCTGTAAAAGCATTGGTCGTGTTTTGAAGGCCGGCAGGCATTTTACTGTTCACCTCAACACTTGAATTGATATTCCAGTTATTCCCAAACTGATAATTGGCTGATAAATAAACATAATAGGTAAAAAGATTATTTTCGGCTTCAACATCATTGACTTTACCATTAATAAAGAAAAAAGCAGAATTTCCGTTGATGCTTAAAGTCAGTTTTTTAGTGACCGGATAATTCAGGCTATAATCCAGACCGAGTCTGCTTGCACGGCTAGAGTTTTCAAAAGTCGTTTTCGTAATATTGGTCGCAGGATCATAAGTCGAGACTTTGAGATCAATTTTATTTGAAAAGGAATAGCCTAATCCAAGGTTCAGATTTACTTTATGATTGTAGGAATAATTTGCCATCAGATCATTGTTAATGACAGGTTTTAGATAAGGATTCCCGCTGATTTGAAAATAAGGATTTGATCGATTAACGAATGGATTCAGGCGGATAATCCCTGGTCTTTTGATCCGCTGAGAAAATCCGAAATTGATGCTGTGGTGTTCTTTCCAATTCTTACCAAAGGAAATATTCGGAATCAGATTAAAATAATCCTGATTAACTGCTGTATTTGTCGAAGTGAAATTGACACTGGTATCCGTTCGCTCCAATCTGAAACCCGTCTGGAAATTCCATTCGAACAAGCTGAATTTTGTTGTAAAATAGGCCCCGAAAATATTCTGTCTGTTTGAAAACTCATCAGAGTTTGAAAAGTTTTCCGGAATCGATACATACTGACTGCTATTTTTTCTGAATATCGCTTTCAGACCTGTTTCCAGATAGACTTTTTTGATATTTTTTATAAAATCGATCTGGAGCGTGTTTTCGCTATTTTGATTGTAATTATTCTGGTCAATATTGCTGGCAGAATTGTTAACATTGTTCTGAAGGTCGGTCGTGCTGTTAATATTGTAATCGTAATTGTTGAATCTGTAAGAAAAGGTCAACAACTGGCTTTTATCATTTTTAAAACCAATCTGATAATTTGCAGACGCCTCGAAGCCTTTTCCCTGGCTCTCAGAATGATTATTTGAATTATTATTTTCTGTCAAATTATTTTGTTGAAAAAAATCAGAGCTGAGAAAATCTTTGGATCTATTGTTGGCAAAATTGGAACCTAACTCAATATTTAGAAGATTCAGGCTGTCTATTTCGTAGCTGGCATTGACGTTGAAATAGCCGCCGTTTCCTTTGCCCGAAGTTTTTCCATTCTGAATCAGATGATTTGATAAGGTTTGTTGAGAATTCTGATAACTAATCTCCCGATTGTTTTTGAAATAACCACCGCCATAAGACGAAATGCCCAGTTTCTTCTGCTGAATATTCACAGAAAAACCTGCATTTTGCTCCTCCTTTGGAAACCTGGACCCAAGATTTACAGAAGCGTTGTAGCCATCCTTCATTTTCTTCGTGGTAATAATGTTGATGATGCCCGATGCACCTTCAGCATCATATTTTGATGATGGATTGGTGATAATCTCAATATTCTGAATGGTACTTGCCGGGATGCTTTTCAAAACCTCTTTCGGATTATTGGTAAGTAATTGCGTTTCTTTTCCATTGATCAAAATTTTAAAATTGGTATTACCCTTAAAAAGGATATTTTCATTGTTATCCAACGACAAATAAGGCATTTTTTTCATCATTTCCAGAAGGTTTTTAGACTTGCTTTCCGGATCCGACTGAACATTGTAAACCAACCCGTCGATTTTTGTTTTGATCAAGGTTTTTTTCGCATTGATGACCACTTCCCGAATAGAAGTTTCCTGCTTGGATACAAGAGAATCTTTCACTTTTTCCTGAGCCATTACATTAATCATTAAAAGGAAAAATGATACTGCTGAAATTATTTTAGTTTTCATAATTATTATTTTGAAATGAGGACATACGAATCCTGAGAACAAGTTTTTTGCTCTTAAAAAAGGAAAATATTATTGTTAATTATTTAGAGAAGGGAAACTATTTCTTCTGATTTTTGATAAGGAAATAATAGCTAAGAAAGCCGATTGATACAAAGACTGTCATCACTCCGTAAGGAAGCGGCGAATCTTCATTGTACGGAAGAAATTCCAACACTATCAGCCCGATTCCGCCAAAGAGTAATATAATTCCCCACTTCAGCATTTCCGGTCCGAATCCTGTCAGATTATTGAGGATGAGAAACATTTTATCATCAATATTTTCTTTATTAAGTATCTTCTTTTTTAGGTCATAATTTGTCAAAACTACTATTACGACGGAGATTGCAATCAATATTGCGATCATTACTATAAAGGGTGCAAGATGTTTCATTGTAGATGATTTTAAACCAATAGACAAATAAATACATTTTAGGTTACAAAATTTTGAATACATTAGAAAATTGTAACCGAAATTAAAAAACAGTGTCTAATAGAATATGTTCGATGAAGAGAAAGTCATTTCTGATATTTTAAAAGGCAACCTGAATACTTTTCAGATCGTTGTAAAACAGTATCAGAACCTGGTCTACTCTATTCTGAACAGGATGCTGACCAGTGATGAAGATATCGAAGATGTCGGTCAGGAAGTTTTTATCAAAGTTTTTGAGAACCTGAAATCATTCAAGAAAAAATCTAAATTATCAACCTGGATCGCCAAGATCACCTATAATATTGCCATCAATTACCTGAAAAAGGAAGTCAAAAAGAAATATGACAATTTGGATGACAATGTTGATTTTCAGTTTTCTTCGGAAACACCGGAATCTAAGCTGATCGGGAAAGAATTTGATGACTATTTAAACAAATTAATTCGTGAGCTTCCATTACAATACAGAACGGTGATCACGCTGTATCATTTAGATGAACTGACTATCTTGGAAATTCAGAAGATCACAAAATTCCCCGAAGGAACGATAAAAGTATATCTTCTGCGGGCCAGAAAATTATTAAAAGAAAAATTACAGAAAGATGGATACCCATAGAAAAAGAATCATCGAAAATCAAAAAGAAAATAAAAATAATCAGGACATTTCACAACCTGATTCGGAAATTTATGATTTCCTGGACAGCAATCTTGAGAAAGAAAGTGTTGACAGTTTTTCATTGGGATTTTCAACGAACATTGTTCGTAAGATTGAAGCGAAACAACAGCGTAGGTTTAATATAAAAATCTATGGTCTTGTTTCTATTTTAGCGTTAATAAATATTCCGCTGTTTATCGGTTTGTTTAATAAAGAGTTTATTCTGATGTTATTCTTAGTATTATTACAACATAAATTTACTTTTGCATTCTTTATAATTGCATTTGTTCTAATTCAATTTGGTGAAAAACTTATTACTCCGAAGAAAGATACATAGCGATAGATGATAAAAACTTTTGACATCTTTAAAATCTTACAGAACTAAAAAATATTGCTTTACCAGATATTAATTTCGACGATATAAACAAAAGAGAGCAAAAACTTTATTTGCTCTCTTTTTCAATAATGTTATCAGAATCTTTAACTAATTTTAATTTTTGATAATCTTTTTGGATATCGATTTTCCGTTATTTAAAGTTGCTTTCAAAACATAAACGCCGCTAGGAAGATTAAAAAGATTTACTTTTTTGGAAGCTGATTTAAAAAGTATTTTGCCTGTAAAATCTAAAACAGTAATTTCCTTGACCTGATCACTTGAGATGTTAATGTAATCTGATGTCGGATTCGGATAGACAATGATATCAGATTTTGACATATTATTGGAATTGCTTGACAAAGTTTCCAGACTGATTTGATATTTTACCAACCCCAAATCTGATGTACTAAAATAAATGTCCGCTTTATCATTTTCAATAAAGTCAATCGCTGCAGATTCTGAAAACAGATAACCTAATCCAGACGGAGAAACCTCGCTCCAGCTTTGTCCAAAATCTTTAGAATAAATAATTCTCACCTGTGAAGGCGGATATGCGTATCCATCTCCGCTTCCATCCATATAATTTGAGGTTGCTACGATGACTCCATTTTTGTTGGGAGAAAATTCTGCTTTATTGATCACATTGCCATTATATATCTGAGTCCATTTTACACCTCCATCATTGGAAATAAAAATTCCTTTGGTTGTTGACAGGAGCATTTGGCTTTTATTAAAAGGATTTTTTGTAATATCATAAATATAATCTGCGTCTTGTTCCAAAATTTCCAATCCACTTTCGGAAGGTGTCCAGTTTTGTCCGCCATCTGTTGTTCTGTAAACCTCGTTGTTCTGGGAAAGAAGCACATTATTTTCATTAACATCATCTATACTGATTCCAAATACGACCCCGAAAGAAGGGAGTATCACCTCTTCACTCGTAATGGAACTCATATTACTGAAATCGAATTTCCTCACAGACTCACTGAAAGATACCCAGGAATGGTTTGTGTTCTGTTTGGACGTTTCTATTTTCATAATATTAAGTCCGTAATCACTGTATCCAATAGAATAATTAACACCGTGGTTTGTACTTACAGCAAAGGTAAATCCGTTAAAACCACTGTTGCTTATGTAAACTCTTCCAGCCACCAAAGGATCTGCGAAAAGTCCGTTGTTTGAGTAGTTCGGGAAGAAATTAATAGGTTGAAGTCCAATTGCTGTTGTCTGGCCGTTTTGGAAATCTTTATGAATGAATCCTCTTCTAAGACCGTAATACAGATGCTTTTCCGTATTCTTATGGAAACTCACTTTTTCAGTATTATTGCCAAAAGGATTTTTAAATCTTGCCAAAGTAGTGCCGCCATCCAAAGATCTGAAAGGATAATAATTGGAACTGATAATCACTTCGGCACTGTTTGAAGGATTATAGGAAGCATTCAGCCCGTAATAATATTTATTTTCAAGATCATTGTCCGGATAAACATAATTTGTCCAGCTGTTGCCGCCATCTTTTGAGATGACAATTTCATTTTCTTCCAAAACCATCACTTCATTGGTATTTTTTGGGTTGATAATGATTTTTTGAATGCTGTTGATAGAAAGATCTGTCCAGTTGATAGGAACAGTGTTCCAGGTGTTTCCGCCGTCGTTTGATCTGTAAAGATTCTCTGTTTGATTTTCAGCAAGATAAAAAGTTCCTAAAAACATTTTTTGAGGATCGACCGGATCAAAAGTGATTGCTGAGTAATTATTTCCTTCAATTTTTTCTGTCCAGGTATTTCCGGAATCTTCGGAAACAAATAATCCGCCGTATTTTATTCCGGGAGAAAATCCTCTTGCCAGAAAAATTTTATCCGGATCCGCCGGAGATATGGCGACATTATTCACGTGAA
Organism: Epilithonimonas sp. UC225_85; assembly: GCF_042695135.1. Classification (GTDB taxonomy): domain Bacteria; phylum Bacteroidota; class Bacteroidia; order Flavobacteriales; family Weeksellaceae; genus Epilithonimonas. Next base: position 1,937,186 of record NZ_CP170547.1, on the reverse strand, counting down.
CGCCATCATTATCGGTACTTGTGTAAACTTTCTGCCAGTTATTACCGGCATCTTTGCTGTAGAAAACCTCGGTAACAAGGCCAAAATTGTACATATACGTTGTATGCAGGAGAATATTTTCCAAATTATCACCGGTCACGGAGTAAGAAACTATAAGATTTCCGGGCATATTTCCGTTCGGAGAATCCAGTCTTTTGACAACTGCTTTAGTCGCCGGATCAAAAATGATTACCTGATTATAAACCGAACCTTCTGCCTGAATCATAAAGGATAAATATTTTTGGTCTTGCGTCCATCTCAGTTCTTTGATTGTCCCAAAGTGAAGATCCAATGGAAAGGAATACACAACTTCCCAGTTTTGCCCGTTGTCAGAACTTTTTACTATGTGGTTGGTGACTGTGTGAGCATATAACACGTCAGATTTATTTGGATCATAAGTTACATCGAAGACCTGACCATAATCTCCAGAGGTTATAAATGACATCTGAGCCGTCAACTTTGTCGAAAGGCTCGAACAGATTGCTAATAAAAAAAGAATCAATATTTTCTTCATATTCAAAAATTTATTTGTGTAAAATTGATGAAAAAGCAAAATATTCATATCAATAATAGCGTGACATATTGTGACATCAATAATTTTTATTTGTGACCGTTATATATTTAAATCGCTGATATATAGTCGAATAAATTAATTCCTTCTGTCAAATTAAGCTTTTTGGAGATTCTTTCCTTTCTTTTTCTGCAGGATTCCGGGCTGATGTTGAGGATAGAGGCAATCTCTTTATGACTCAGATTCATATAAACATAACAGATAAATCTTACCTCAGAAGAGCTCAGATCCGGATGCCTTTCCTTTAGCGTGGTGATGAAATTCTGATTCACACCTTCAAAATGTTTGAAAAAACTATCCCATTGGTTGTTGCTTTTCAGCTGTATCTTCAAATCCTTGATGGACTTTACCAAATTAGGATTGTTAGAAATCTCCGGCTGATTGACAATTGCTTCAATAATCTCTTCCACCACTTCATTTCTGCTGGATATTGTGAGAGCCTGGGAAGTCAATTGGCGGTTTTGTTGTTCAATCTCATTTTTCAGGCGTTCTTTTTCCAGCAAAGACAAGGTTTCCTGTTCCTTGAGCTGTTGGGTCAAAATAAGGTTATCGCTTTGTTTTTTCTCAAATTCCAGCTGTGTGATCTGTTTCTGCTGTTTGTATTTGATAGAATTGTTGTACAGGAAAAGAAGAATCAGTAGAATGATGATCAAAGCAGAACCAATAATAATGTAGAAAATCTTCCTTTCATCTTTCAGGCGCTGGTGGCTTTCTTTGAGCTCGAACTGGTAATTCTGCATTTCGAACTTGATTTTTCCATTGTTGAACAATGCAGAATTATTGATTTTCGAAATCGAATCGTTGGTAACAATTACAGAATCTTTATATTTCAAAGATTCATCATAATTTTTGGTTGCCGCGTTTATTTTAGAAAGATAATTGTACACTTCCTCCCTATTATTGATATTTGGCGATAGTCTTCGGGTCTGCAGAGCAAGAGATTTTGCCAGATTATAATCGCCTTTTTTCTCATTGATCTGAGCTTTTATCAGCAGGATGAAAACCAAATTTTCTGTTTGATTATCGGCTTCAAGTTTAGGAATCAGATGGTCAATAATCGTTTCGGATTCTTTATATTTCTTTTTTAAATAAAGATTTTCTGCCAAAGCCATTTTGTTCATTATATTGACTTTCGGATCGTCTTTCGTCAGAACTTCTGCTTCCTGGATATATTGATAAGCTTCATTGGTTTTATTCAGTTTATTCAGTACCAGACCAAGATTCACGGCGTAAGCGCCGGCTTTATCATTGCGGTTGTTTTCTTTCGCCGTTTGATAGGCTTTTAGGAAATATTCGTAGGCTTTTTTATTATTTTTTTCCTGAAAATAAAGAATTGCAATATTATTGACGACCGTCATTATATGTTTTTTATCGGGCATATTGGCTGCAATGTCGTAAGCTTCCAGATAATATTTCAAAGCTTCGCCGAAGTCCGTCATCAGGTAATAATTCAGTCCTATATTGTTGGTTGCGCGGAAGTTTGCTTTATCCCATTTTTTTTGTTCGGAAACGGTTTTTACACGGATCAGCATTTCCAGTGACTTGGTGTGTTCTTTTCTGAACATTTTCTGAATTGCGGAATCAATAATGACTTCACATTCTTTTTGTGACTGCCCAAATGTCTTCGAAGAAAATGTAAATAGCAGGCTTATGGATATTATTTTTATAAATAATCTCATCTTTTTGTAAAATCGTTAACGAAATATAGATATAATTAATCATAAAATCAAAAAATGAAATAAAAAACAGCATCAGAATAATTGTAAAACCTGTTTATAAAATCCATTCATGTTACGGAAGTCACTGTTTGTCTGTATTATGTATTATGCAGTAACTTTTTGTTAATAGAATATAATGTTTTGTTACTATAATTATAGGTTTCATAGTAGTATTTAATTACATTTGTAGAAAGCAAAATCTGTGAACTATAAACTCGAACTTGTCACACAAGATTCTAACTCAAACATCATCTTTAACAATATTTTACTCGACACATTTAAAATTAATATTGTTGAGAGATATAATACGAAAGTAGGATCCAACGCAAAGCTTTGTGAAGTTTTATTCAAAGTGAGAAGCCTGCAAGATGAGATTTTAAAAAAGAAAGACGGGAATCTTAATACATATATCAGAAATGATGAATTTGCCAAATACCAAAAGCTTATAAAAGTACTCTACTCTCCTCATTACAAAAAAAAGCTGATCAACAGAAAAGAAGCAGAGCAGGATTTCGTTCATTTCATCCTGAGTTTGGTTATTTTAAATTATGAACTGACATAATATTTATTAGACTCTATTAATCTTCAAGACAGGAAACAGGAATTATTCTTCGATAATTCTTTCAACTTTTGATCGCAGACAGATTGATGGGCATTTTCCATCGCATAGGAATATTTTGATTTTTGCAGCATTACCATATCATTCATGTAGTCAACGAATGACATGGTTTGGTATAGCTATTATATAAAGAAAAACCCACTTTTTCAAATGGGGCTTTGCTGATACTTCGAAACTGAAAAATTTGAGTTTAGTGATTTTGGAAGTTTATAAAAGAATCAATTATTTAATAAAATTAGGTACATAAACTAATCTTAATTACTTTTATCTATATTGTCTGGCAACTAGTTATTGCTTTCCATTGCATCATTTACCGGCTGACTATCCACAAACTGCTCAAAGCTGAGAATTTTACCATCTTTTAATTTCCAGATGTGCGCTACCCTTGCAGAGAATGGCTTTCCTGTAATTTTGTAAGTTTCGGTATAAGTTCTGTACGCCACCACTTTATCATCACTGGCTACATAATCTTCCGGAGTGAATTTATAATCAATCCATTCGCTTCCCAATCGGCTAAAAACATTTTTGGTTATTTCGTCCAAGCCAATATAAGTTCCTGCACAAGGAAAACCTTTAGCTTCTGTCCACGAGATGTCATCTGTTATATATTTCGCCAGGTTTTTACCGTTTTCTTCCGAAGTTTTTTCCTTCGTACGTGCTTTTTATAATTTCAAGGTTCGTCATTTTCTTTTGGTTTAAAGAACAGCCTGATAACGCAATAAGCAGTATCAGGCTGAAGATTATTTTAAATTTTACCATTTCATTTCTCCGGTGTTCACTTTTGTACCTATATGAGTTTCAATGTGGAAGCAGTACTAATGAAGAAATATGAAAATGATGGTGTGATCAGTCAGTCAAATCAAGGGATTATGATTATTTCGAAGATTTAGGTCCTTTAGATCAATTTTTATGAATACTGTAATTTTTTATAAAAAAAGCAGCGATTAATGTCACTGCTCTTTTTTCAATGAAGATTTGAAAGCAAGGGATAAATAAAAAATATGACGATTTATACTTCGTTATTAATTATGATCCCATCTTCATTCTATCAGAATAATTCAATATTCTGTGATAATATGGTATCCGAACTTCCTCCAACCATCACTTTGAAAGTTCCGGGTTCAATTACAAATTCATACTGACTATTATAAAATCCCATTTCGTAATCACTAAGCGTAAAATTGATGCTTTTACTTTCGCCTGGTTTTAATTCCACCAGTTCAAAACCTTTAAGTTCTTTTACCGGTTTAATTACAGATGAAAATTCGTCATGCAGATATAACTGCGCCACTTCCTTACCTTTTACTTTACCTGTATTTTTCAAATCAACACTTACAATAATTTTTTCTCCCTTTGTAAAAGATTTTTTATTAATTCTCAGATTAGAATATTCAAAAGTAGTGTAGCTCAATCCAAAGCCAAATGGATAGAGTGGCGTTTTATCCACATCAGAATAATGGCTCCAGAACACGTTATTATCTTTATTGGTAAACCTTCCGGTGCTGTAATGGTTATATGAGATTGGTATCTGACCAACATTTCTTGGAAAACTCATCGGTAGTTTTCCACTTGGGTTGTAATCCCCATACAATACCTGAGCCACTGCATTGCCGGTTTCCGTCCCCAGATGCCAAGCTTCCAGAATAGCGGGGATATGTTCCGCTGCCCAGGGGATGGTAAGAGGTCGTCCATTATTCAAAACCAATACAATGTTGGAATTTACATTGTATATTTCCTCTAAAAATTCCTGCTGAAGACCAGGCAGATCAATATTTGTTCTGCTTCTGGCCTCCCCGGAACTGAATCCATGCTCACCTAAAACCATTACGACAACATCAGCTTCTCTGGCTGCCTTTTTTGCTGCTTCAAAACCACTTCTGTCAGTTGTATTATATTCAACCTCAGTCAGGAATGTCGGCTCAACTTTAGTCAATTCGAGGCCTTTTACATAATTTAAAGAATTGCCTTTGTATTGTTGTAATCCTTCCAAAACAGAAACTGCAGTATTGTTATCTGCCGCTATTCTCCAACTTCCCAAGGGTGAGTTTTTACTTTCTGCCAAAGACCCTAAAACAGCAATTTTTTGTCCAGATTTTTTGAGGGGAAGTAAGCTCTTTTCATTCTTAAGCAGAACTATAGATTTTTTTGCAATATCAAGAACAGCCTCTCTGTTAGCTTTACTTCCAACAACTTCCTTTTCACGTTTTTCATTAAGAAAACGGTAAGGATCATCAAATAATCCCAACTCATATTTGACTCTTAAAATTCTTCGCACAGCATCATCCAGATATTCCTGTTTTACTTTTCCTTGTTTTACCAAATCAATTAAATAAGGGAAATAAATGCCGCCTTCCATATCCATATCGGTTCCCGCCTCAACGGCAGATTTTGCGGCTGCATTTTCGTCTTTTGAAAATCCCCAAGGAATCATCTCTCTGATGGAAGCCCAATCTGAAATTACAAATCCTGAAAATCCCCATTTATTTTTCAGTACATCTCTTAAAAGGTATTGATCTCCTGAGGCCGGAATTCCGTTGACTGTATTAAAAGAGGTCATAACACTTCGTAATCCTGCATCTACAGCGGATTTAAACGGCGGTAAAACCTGATTGTAAAGTGTATTGGTGCTGATTTCCGCCGCATTATATTCTAAAGCACTTTCGACAAAACCATAAGCGGCAAAATGCTTTGCCGTTGCAGCAATTCTGAGTGGAGATTTAAATGTATTATCGCCCTGAAAACCTCTTACTCTTGCTGCGGCCACTTTTCCTCCAAGATAAGGATCTTCACCGGCGCCTTCCATAACTCTACCCCATCTTGCGTCTTTCGAAATATCCATCATAGGACCAAAAGTCCAGTTTATGCCGGATGCAGCAGCTTCGGAGGCGGCAGTTTCTGCTGATTTTTCTATGGCTTTCATATCCCAGCTTGCTGCTTCCGCCAGAGGTATAGGGCTTAAAGTTTTATATCCGTGAATGACATCAAATCCAATGATTAACGGAATTCCCAATCTGGTTTGCTCCACTGCAATTTTTTGGACGGCTTTCACTTCTGCAACACCACGAACAGTTAGCATAGAACCCACCAATCCTTTTTTGATATTTTCATATTTCTGTTCAGCAGTTCCGCCTACAGGTGCTGGACCTGTTACGTCCCAGAATCCATTATATTGATTCATCTGCCCCACTTTTTCTTCCAAAGTCATCTTAGACATCAGGGCGTCAATTTTCTTTTCTATTTCGGGATTCAGCTTTTGTTGTGCGTTTATGGTAGTTGTCAAACTCATTATTGTAATTGTAAAAAAATGGATGATTTTCATTGTTGAAAGTTTATTTAATAATTTCACTGCTGTAAACTGAAGCTGGAAGACCGGCCTTATTGAATAGATCAGGCATAGCCTCGTTGCTCCAGTTGTATCGCACAAAAGCAGGTTCTTTAATTCCTTTTGCTTCTACAATAATTTGATTTCCGACGATCTTAGCTTTTGCTTTTGTATAATTTTTATCATTTTCAGCTATTTGAAACTGGTCAGAAGTTTTATTTTTAAAATGTAATCCATCAGCAAAATCTAAAGTTAAAATCGCTTTTTTCCCCTTAAATTCAACCGATTTCCATGTTGGAAATCCTACTGAAATATCCTTTTTGTAAACGTCGTCAAGTACTAAATTTGCTAATCTGATGCCTACAGGTTTTTTATCTTTTGGGTGGATATCATCAATCATAGAATAATCTGAAATGACGACTAAACCTGAATTTTCCACATTTTGAGAAACTTTTCTCTGGATATTTTTGATTTGTGCTGTTGTATCACCCCAACCTTTATAAGATGCCAGCTGAATAATATAAAATGGAAATTGATATCCTCTGCCTTCTCTCCAAGAATTGATAAGCGAGGTCAAAAGCTTTTCATAAGATTTTGGATTTCCCGTATTGGTTTCGCCTTGATACCAGGCAGCTCCTGCAATTTTGAAATCATTGAAAGGTGCAATCATTGCATTGTAAGCGACAGAAATTTTAGTGGGATAATATTCATTATCGCTAGATTGAATTGTCTTAAAACTTTCTGCCAACGAAGGGTCTTGTTCAAAAATGTTTTTTGGCACCCAAATCTCTGCAGAACTTCCACCCCAAGCCGAGCAAATAATACCAACCGGAATGCCTCCTAGATCTTGTTGAAGTTTTTGGGCAAAAAAGTAACCAATCGCGCTGAAGTTTCTTGCAGTTTCGGAAGTACAGATTTTCCAGCTTCCAATGATATCTTTTTGAGGAGATTCTGCTGAAGATTTGCTTGTCGTAAACAACCGGATATTAGGATAATTTGCTTTTACCATTTCAGCATCACCGTCTTTGATTCCCCACGCGGCACTCATTTCCATGTTGGATTGTCCGGACATCAGCCAGACCTCTCCCAGCATTACATTTTTGAAAACCACTTCATTATAACCTTTTAAAGAAACAGTATAAGGACCTCCTTCTTTTGGGGTTTTAAAAGTAATTTTAAAGGTAGCATCATTTGAAGCCTTTACTTTGTATTCTTTATCAAGAAAATCTGCTTTTAGGGTTATTTCTTCTCTCGGATCGGCGTTGCCCCAAATGATTACTTCGGCGTTTCTCTGCAAGACCATATCATCTGCGAAAATGGCAGGAAGATGAATATTCGCATAAGTGAACTCTGCAATGATAAAGAATAGTAGATTAAGGATTGATTTCATTTTGAAGTCTTAATTGTTAAGTAATTTTTTGTAAAAAGGCAAAAGCAATTCTGCCATCTTTTTGTCATCTTCAGCACTTGGATGAAAACCGCATCCCTTTGGCTTCATTTCTGGAAATTCAAAAATTTGGATCGGTTTGTGCGCATTATCATTTCGAAAAAAATCTTTTATCTCTTGCAGGCATTCTACAAAAAGTTTATTTCTATCACCTCCAACCATTGGACTATTGAGTAATGCAATGCTTGTGTTCGGGTATCTCTTATAGATTTTTTGGATAAATTCTATATAATTTCCGGTGTATTTATCTTTATCGAAAGGCAAACGTTCTTTTTTACCATCACCTTCGGACAAATCATTGGTTCCCAGACAAATGCTTACCAAATCAGGCTGGTAATCATTTTCAAATTTTTCAGGTTTGTCTTTTCTTAAATATAAATAGGGATAAACATCCGGCAATATACTTTCTTCCGTCTGTTCAGAATTCCAGTTCCGGTACATGCCGTAACCTGAAACGGAACTCAACAGAAAATCTGTTCCTAACATTCTCGAAACTACAGGCCCATAAGCCAAATAAGCATTATGCTGGTCAAACCACTGTCCTTGTCCACAAGGAAGTCCGGTTTCATCATTTCCAAATCCGCAAGTGATAGAGTCTCCGATGAATTCAATTTTCTTTTTGACGATTGATTGATAAGGAATCGATTGAATTCCGGAAACATCTACGACAACCTCTCCCATCGCTGCTTCAGTAGCTTTAAAGATCTTGATGTTGTGGATTTTTTTAGATTGATCTTTAGCCTTAAAAGTAAAGGACTTAAAATCATTATTATCAACTTTGAAACGTCCCAGGTAAATTCCATCCAGTTCAACAGAAATATAATTGTAATAATTCTGATATGGAATATTTTTTACTTTAACGTCTACAGAATTTCCTGTAAAACTGAATTCAACTGATGAAGCAGGTCCTGAAAGTTCCGCTGTAGTATTTGATGTTTTCTCTAAACGTCCTTTCCATACAAATGCCGGAATGTATTCGCCCCTTTGGTTGAATTGTTTTAAATATTCTCTGGTTTTAATGCCTGATTCATTCAGATCTGACTGTTTCCAGTTTCCAGTGGATGAAGCTGTTGGCAATAGCATAGAACAGGTTTCCTTTTTGTCAGAAATCGACCAGGTGATCCAGCTCAATTTCCGTTTCTCCATCCAGTCAAAATATTTCTGCCATTCCGAATAATCAAATTTTCCATCTCCGCTTGCTTCCATTCCTGCCGATTCCGAGATAAAAACAGGAATACCTGCATCCATAGCGACATCTGCCCTGTCGCGTAATTCTGATTTATGAGTACCTGCATAGAAATGCATCGTGTACATCACATTTGAAACATTTTTAATCGGATCTTTCTGAACAAGATCGAGCCGCTGATCCCACTCCGGGCAACCTACTAAAATCAAATTATCAGGATCATTTTTTCTGATGGTTTTGATCATTTGTTCAGCATATTCTTTTACTTCTCCCCAAGATTGTTGTTCAGGTTCGTTGAATATTTCATAAATGACATTTGGATATTTGCCATACTTTTTGGAAATTTTATCGAAGAATTCCGAGGCTTCATCGGTATGGATCTTATGGGCGTGCCAATCGATAATCACGTAGATTCCTTCTTTAATGGCTGCATCTACAACAGTTTCTATGTTTTTGTAGTTTTTTTCTGGATCTTGGAGATAAGCGCCTTCGGGATCGATTCCTAGTGCAGCACGAACAACATTGACATTCCAATCGTTTTTCAACCATTTCACAGTGCCTTTTGTGTAGAATCTTGAGTGCCAGTTGTTCCAGCCGAAACTTGTTCCTATTAATCTTACGGGCATACCCTTCTGATCAGAAAGCTGTGTTCCGATAACCTGAAGCTGTCCCATTTCTTTTACCGGACTTTGTGCGAATCCAAAAGAAAAAATGAAAATATGTAAGAGTAAAATTATTTTTGAAAATTTCATAATAGGGTTTTTGTTTTTAAACTTGTCCGTTTGATAAAATATCATTTATATGTTATTTAGCTTGACGAGTGAAACGATAAATTGAAGCATAAATTAATGATACAATTTCATGTTTCTGGCATCGTTTTCAAACCATGTTTTTTTGTTTTTATAGAATTTTATAAAATCTTTTTCTGCCGGATGCCCTTTGAATGGGAGATAATATTCCACTTCATTATTATCAGGTTTAAAACCGGCATTTCTCCAAAACAGGACATAAGAAAAGTGATGATTGTCAAAAACCGGCTTTAGTACTTTTGTAAACCAATCTTTGTCAGGTATTTTATTGTAACCGATCTCACCAATTGCCGAAATTTTCTGATGCTTTTTTGTTGCCAGATTCATCGCTGAAAGAAGAGTGTCCAATTGTTGCGAAAATTTTTCTCCACCCTCTATTCTACCTCTTTGATAGGCATCGAATGAAAAAATATCTGCATAATCATCACCTGGATATCTTTTCAGGAATTCTTCCGGAGTAGCATATTCTACGCTTGTATTGTAAACTATAATTAAATTGTGTATATTTTTTGTTCTTCTTAAATAATCAACAGAAAATCTGAAGAGTTCTTTGTATTCTTCATCAGAAGCAGAATTAACACCCCACCAAAACCAAGTTCCTGTGTGTTCGTGGAATGGCCGCCACAAAATTGGAATTGGTTCGCCGTTTTTACCTTTTAAATCAATTAAAAAAGCAGCCACCTTATCTAGATAATCTTCTAAAATTTTGTTTTTACTGCCTTCAGGCAAAATTTCTTTTATGGATTGATTAGAAGAATCCCATGCATTTTTCCCTGTAATCGGATTATTGGTATGCCAGCTAATGGTAATAATTCCTCCTCTTTCATATCCTTCCTGTATATATTGTTTCATTTTATCGAAAGGAACACCATCCAGATTTTTATCTTTTCCTAATTCCAGATTGCCCAATTCCCAACCGTAAACAGCCGGATAATCTTTCACCACATCTTTTACATCACTTTTCCCCTCCTGATATTTCCAGTAAACGCCATAAGCCAAATCATCCTGGTGTCCTACGAAATAGCCATTTCCCTGAGTTTTTACAAGATTTTTGTAAAGATTTACAGTTTCTTTGGTGGCTTCCGGATCGGAGAGTTTGTATTGCGCATTTATGATTAACATTAAATTGATTGATATGATGGTCAGGAGGGTCTTCATTATATTTGGATTTCTCAGTTCACTATTTTGTTTTTACCAATCTTAACATCAGAATATCTCTTGAAGGAACATTTGATTTCAATGCTTTTTTTGTGCTTCCTAATTCTTTATTTGTCCAAAGGTCAATGATTTTGTAATTCTGCAAATTGGCATCAAAAACTTTTTTGGATACCTCATCGTCTGTAAATGTATTGGATTTCCAGTCAAATGTGAAGTTTTTTGCTGTTTTATCTCTGTTTAAAAATGCTACTGCCCAGTCTCCGTTTTCTAATGGTTTGAACCAAATTTCAAATTCGCCTTCGTCTTTAAACTTCAAAGCCTGAACGCCCAATTTATCTTGATTAATCGCAATAATTTCTTTATTTGTAAGAACTTTTTTGGTTTCATCATTCATATTTCTTAGGTCGTTTCCTGCAATAAGCGGTGCTGCAAGCATTGCCCACATCGAGAAATGTGCACGGTCTTCATTAGGAGATAAGGCACCATTTCCGATTTCCAGCATATCGGGATCGTTCCAATGTCCGGGACCGGCGTATTTCCTTAAACCCTCCTGTTTGTCAAGAATCTGCATCGTTCCAAAGGCCTTCCAGCTTCCGTGATCTTTCACGCAATCAAAACAGTTATAGATATCTCCTGACGTTCTCCAAAGATGACCTACATCTTTTCCCCAATCCCAAGGTCTATTATCTCCCCATTCGCAAATACTGAGAACGATTGGACGGCCTGCTTTTTTGAGTGCTGCAGCAAAAGTTTTGTATGCACCTTCTGCTTTTAGGCTTTCTGTATTGCACCAGTCGTATTTCACATAATCTATTCCCCAATCTGCGTAAGTTTTGGCATCTTGAAATTCGTATCCGCGACTTCCTGGTCTTCCGCCACAAGTCTGAGAACCAGCATCGGAATAAATGCCAATTTTCAATCCTTTGGAATGTACATAATCTGCCAAAGTTTTCATTCCGGACGGAAATCGATTTGGGTCGGGATGTATAAAACCATTTTCATCCCGATCTCCGTGCCAGCAATCATCGATATTGATATAGGTGTAACCCGCATCTTTCATTCCGGAAGAGACCATCGCATCTGCCATTTCTTTAATTAAATTTTCATCTACATTGCAGGCGAATTTATTCCAGGAATTCCAGCCCATAGGCGGTGTGAGTGCCAAACCAGGATATTTGGTATAATCCTGAACATAGTTGTTGCCCTGAGCGGAAAGGTTTATCGTAAATGAAATTAAAAATATGAATATTAAATTCTTCATTTTTGGGAATTGCTTATGATGGATTAGAAATAATTAAAAGGCTAAACTTGAAGCCCTAAGCTCTATTGTAATCATCTTCTATTCTCACAATGTCATCTTCGCCGAAATAAGTGCCATATTGTACTTCTACAAAAACTACCGGCTCAGATGTTTTGTTTTCAATCCGATGGTGTGCGCCCTGCGGAATTTCGGCAACTTCACCAGCTTTGTAATCTTTTATAGAATCATCTATCGTGATAGTTCCCACTCCAGAAACTATAGTCCATACCTCTCCTCTTTTATGGTGGTACTGTAAAGAAAGCCTTCCTCCGGGATTGACCTGAATTCTCTTCACTTTGTGATCATCTGCATCTTCCAATACCCAATATTCACCCCAGGGTCTTACATCGTGCTCCATAGTTTTATTTTTCTTAAATTAATATTTATTTTTGTTTTGTTTGCTAACTACTTAAATTTTACCTGAACGTCATCTACATACATCGTTCCTGTAGCTTCACTTAAAGCCAACATAATTCTGTATCTTTTGGAACCTTTTGGAATTTCCAGCGTTTTGGAAAACTTCTGCCACTCTTTTATATCCGAAATGGAGAATATCATCTGATCCTCTGATATTTTTCTGGTTCCATCTGACGTGAATTCAAGAATCATCACGCCTTTATTCCAATCGTTTCTTCCCGACTTTAAATCTTTGGTTTTGGCAAAAGCAGAAATATCAATGGTTTTTGCATCAGCGGGAATATCAGCTACCTGGTCTATTCCTGTCCAGACTGAATTTTGTGAAGATAGCTTCAGACTTTTCTGTCCTTCATATTTCTCGTCAGAAACCACTTCTGAATTTCCTCTCCAGCTGTCCAATCCTTTTTCAAAATTGCCGTTGTTTAATTTTAATAATTCTAAAGGTGTGTTGTCTGTAATAACCGCTACCTGATGTTTTTGAGTTTCTACTTCTGTGATTTTGTTATAATCTTCCTGAGAAAGCGGAATGACTTTGATCTCATCAAAGTATAGAGTCCCCGTACATTCGGATAATGCAAGCATCAATCTCCCCGAACGGTCTTTGTTTAAAGGAACGATCTTTTTTACCAATTGCCATTGAGTGGTTCCTTCCAATTCCGCAATATTTTCATTTTTGCCGCCAATTTCCAGAACCATTACAGCTTTATTCCAATTGCTTTTCCCCTTTTCAACGCCGTCTGCTTTTAACCAGGCAGAAACTTCTATCGCGGCTGTATTTTTAGGGATATTGAATTCCTGGTCTACCCCTTTCCATTGTGGGGAAGTAAATTCGGAAATACTGCCTGCTTTTGTACCCGATTTTTTGGTGTAAGGATTAATGGTCAGGATATTTTCTCCACGCCAGAACTCTGCATCCAACTCAAATCCTCCATTTTTGATTAGATTTTTCTGTCCAAACGTGAAAATTGAAGATGTAAATGCTATCGTAAAAATTAATTTTTTCATCAGTCTTCTTTATATCTTTTTAAAATTTCAAGGCAAGCTCTTCCGTTGTGGTATGGGCATTTCCAGAAACCTGTCTTGTCTTTTTGCAGTTTATTGTACTCTTTATCAATTCCCCAAAACCATTCTCCGTTTTTGTGGTCGATGATATATTTTTTCGTGAATTCCCAATTTTTATAGAAAACATCAAGGTATTTTTTGTCCTTTGTCAACTGATAGGCATTCATAAATCCGATCCAGAGTTCTGCCTGTGGCCACCAATGTTTTTCCGCCACCAAATGATTTACCTGAGGATCATATTCATACCACAGTCCACCATCTTTGTCCAAACCTTCAAGAGTTGCATCTGTCATTTTTACAGCGTAATATTGGAAAACCTCTATCAAATCCTCATCCTCAGAAACCTCTGCGCACCATTGCAGAAGCCAGGCAGCTTCGATGTCGTGTCCGTATGAGATGACATCTTTTTTCTCCACCCATTTTTCATCAAAAAATAGTTTGAGATGCCAGGATTCTTTATCAATGAAATACTGATCGATGACTTCTAAAAGCCGGATTATGTTCTTCTTTAATTCCACATCTTTCCAAACCGTATAAAGATTGGCAAAAGCCTCAACTATATGGAGGTGTGTATTCATTGTTTTCTTCTCATTGGCATCTTTGTCGCTGAGCCTTACATCTTCTATCTCATCCCAATTATGTGTATAAGCTTCGAAATAACCATTTTTTTCTAGGTCAAAACTGTGATTTTGGATGCTTTGGTAGAGTATAATTGCCAAATCCAATACTTCCTTATTTTCTGAGATTTTATAAAATTCACTCAGACCATAAATCACAAATGCCAAAGCATAAATTTGATTTTTAGTATCCTTAGGCGTTCCGTCAGCATTGATACTCCAGTAAATTCCTTTATGGATTGGATTATAGAATTTAGTTCTGATTTCTTCAAAAGCCCTTTCCGCTATTTTCAGATGTTCAGGATTTTGTGTCACAGGATATGCTGCAGAGAATGTCCATAGGATCCTGCCATACATTACCGAACCCTTTTCAGCCTTTGAATTTTTGGTTTCGTTATAGGCAATTTCTCCAATGAAACCGCCATTGACCTCATCTATTGTATTTTGAGTCCAGTAATCAAGTATATTATGAAGCTCTTTTTCAACTTCTTTGATGAATGCTAGTGATGACATTTAAATTTGAAATTTAATTTAAAAAAATGCATTGCCAAGGTTTGCAAGACTTAACAATGCAAAAAACACAAATTGATGAAAAAATTAATTTACAAGATTATTCTTTGTAATTCCGATAATGGTTTGTACAGATTCGTATGAAGTCAATTTATCTTCAGGTGTATTGATACAATAGTCCAACAGCTGGTCTACAGATGAAACAGCAACGTGCATCCTGGTGTCTGAAGAGGCATAATAAATGAAAACTTTGCCGTCCTCATCTGCGATCCAACCATTAGAAAATAATACATTAGAAACGTCTCCCACCCTCTCAATTCCTTCAGGAGCCATAAAGTAACCTGCAGGTTTGTGGATCACTTTGCCCAATTCATCAAGATCGGTCATAAACAGATATAAAACATATCGCAAGCCGGCTGCTGTATTACGAACGCCGTGAGCCAAATGTAACCAGCCTTTTTCTGTTTTGATGGGAGCCGGACCTAATCCGTTTTTCAGTTCGTAAACTGTGTGATAAATCTTACCGTAGATAATAGCTTCATCCTGGACAATGGGATTGTTCATATCTTCAACATATCCAAGGCCAATTCCTCCGCCGTTCCCTACATCAATAAATCCATCTTGCGGTCGCGTGTACAAGGCATATTTACCATTTACAAATTCGGGATGCAGGACAACATTCCTTTGCTGACCAGTATTTGAAACCAGATCGGGAAGTCGTTCCCAATCAACAAGATTTTTAGTTCTGACAATTCCCGCATTGGCAGTTGCAATGCTGGTATCGCCTTTTGGTGCGCTAAGATCTTTACGTTCTGTGCAGAAAATACCATAAATATAACCGTCTTCGTGTTGAATAAGGCGCATATCATATACATTGGTATCAGGGTTGCCTTCAATTTGTGGGATGACGATTGGTTTTTCCCAGAATCTGAAGTTATCGATTCCATTTGGTGATTCCGCAATGGCAAAAAAAGATTTTCTGTCGTAACCTTCGACCCTTACGGCAAGTAAGTATTTATTCTGCCATTTCATAGCACCGGCATTGAAGGCTGCATTGATCCCGAATCTTTCCATAAAGAATGGGTTTCTTTCTGCGTCGAAATCAAAACGCCATTCCAAAGGTGTATGAGCAGCTGTTACCACAGGATTTATGTATCTCGTGAAAATTCCATTTCCGGCTTCTTTGGCTGGTGAATTTTCTGTTGTAATCAAATTTTCAAATTCTTCCTTTACTGCATTCAAGCGTGTTGTGAATAGATCGCTCATTGTACTTCTGTTTTTGTTATTAGTGAAATTTATTTTAAACTGCTCCATTGGAGTCCGTTGTATTTTCTTTTTCTGAAAGCCTTATTTCATTTAGTTCTTGGATAATGTTTTTCAACTTTTCTTCACTCAAAGGATAAATGGATATAAAAAGCATAGACACAGCAGCTCCTACAGCTGGTAGAATACTCAACATTAACCGGATACCCGATTGTGCAGATTCTGATTGTGCAATGTTGGCTTTAAATCCAAAATAAGCCAAAAGCCATCCTGTTGCTGCACCACCTAGTGCCCATCCTAATTTTTGTGACATCGATGAAGCAGAAAAAACCAATCCTGTTGCCCTCCTACCTTGTTTCCACTCCGAGTAATCTGCTGTGTCGGCGTACATAGACCATAATAATGGGAAGATGCATCCCGCACATATACTGATGAAAAATTGAAATATTAAGATAAGAACAACCTCATTTTTAGTCAGAAAATAGAAAGCAACACTTAAAATTGCCGCTAACAACATGGCTCCGAAAAATGTTTTTTTCTTCCCGATTTTATTAGCTAAAGGTGTAGCCAGAATGACACCTATGATATTGGCAGCTTGTCCTAAAACCAAATAAATGGTGAGATAAGACATCCCGGTTCCCATCCCAAAAATGGAGAAGGTCTCGTGGTCGGTTTTATTTAAGAAATATTTAAAATAATAGATAGCACCTCCATCTCTGATGGTATTGAAAAGAAGTGTTGCAACGCCAGCTCCCAGGAGAATCCACCAGGGCTTATTGGCCAAAAGATCCTTCAAATCTTCCTTGAGTGTGGACTGCTCTTCTCTGATAGGTTTTACTCTTTCGCGAGTTCCGGCAAAACAGCCCCAAAATAATAACGTAGTAATCGCTCCGAATGCAATGATTGTAAAAAACCATCCTTGGGAAGATGTCAGCTTTCCGTCTCCAAAATATTTGACCAGAGGTTCGATAAGCCACAGTGCAATTAAACTTCCTCCAAATGCAAAAACCATCCGGTAAGATGCCAAAGTAGTTCTTTCCTTACCATCGGATGACATGACGCCTAACAAAGAAGCATAGGGCACATTAATAAGAGAATAGACCATCATCATTAATGAGTAAGTGATATAGGCATAAATGAGTTTGCCATCGTGCGAAAAATTTGGGGTGTAGAAAGTTAAAACGCCAATTATTGCGAATGGAACAGCTACCCAGAGCAGAAATGGGCGAAACTTGCCCCATTTTGTCTCGACCCTGTCAGAATAAACGCCGACGAAAGGGTCAAAAAGGGAATCCCAAACTTTTGTTACAAGGAACATCGTTCCTACAGCCGCCGCCGTAAGGCCGAAAACATCGGTGTAGAAAAAAAGCAGATACATACTGAATATCTTCCAGAACATAGAGGATGCTGCATCTCCAAATCCGTAGGCTATCTTCTCTTTTAATTTTATTTTTTCAAGGTTCATACTATTTTTTATTTTGCATAGGTTTACGACCTACTTTCTGTTTGAATAATTTTGTAAATAAAGCTACTTATATATATTTTGTTTTTGAATATCTTTCAGAAAAAGGGTTTTGTCGAGATTATAAAAATCTTTAAAGTCCTGTTCATTCGGATGCCCTTTGTATGGGACGTAATAATGCATTTTATTTTCCTGTGTCAACCCGTGGTTTCTCCAAGCTAATATGTATGAAATTTTATAATCTCCAACGGCATCCATTAAAGTCTTCGTCCAAAATTTATTGTAAGGAATCTGTTCGTATCCTGTTTCTGCCAATGCAGGGATTTTGTGGTGTTCTTTGGCTATTTCGTCCATTATTAAAAACTGTTTCTGAGCACCTTCCACAAAAGAATTATCGTAAACAGGGTTGTTCATCAGATAGATATCAAAACTTATCATATCTACGTACTCATCTCCGGGATAGGCTTCCAGGAATTCTTCTTTGCTTTTGAAATCGGAGGTATTGTACATCCAAATCAGATTGTGGACTTGTTTTTCTTTGGTTAAATAATCATAGGTAAATTTCCATAACTTCTTAAAGTCGTCGGGAGAACAGTTGCCTTTTCCCCACCAAAACCAGCCTCCGGTAAGCTCATGATAAGGACGGAAAATGACAGGAACCAACTTCTTGTCTTTACCTTTTATACTTAGCAAGTAACTTGAAATTTTATCGAGCCACAATTTATACAGATTGTGTTTTTCACCATTTGGCAAAATGGTTTTAACACTTTCTTTGGTATTGTCCCAAGCATCTTTTCCTGTTTTTGGATTAGAAGCGTGCCAGCTGATGGTATTGATCCCACCTTTATTATAAACATCCTCCATCATCTTTTTCATTTCCTGAAAACTGAAAATATCAATGGCGCCTTTTCCGTCCGATTCCATATTCATAATATCCCATCCGAAAACAGCAGGATAATCTCCGGCGGTTTCCAATACATCACTCCTGTCTTTCTGCATCCTCCAGTTTACACCGTAAGCAAGATCATCCTGATGACCAAACATCACACCCTTTTCAAGAGTTTTCCAAAGGTTATGATACAGATTTTGGGTTTCCTGGGTTGCATTTTTATCTGACAATACAGCCCCAACTTGTGCATTCCAAAATGAAACACAAAAAGTGAACGTAAAAAAAGGTATTTTATAAAAATTTGTCATTATTAGCAGTTTGTCAGGATTGCATTATAAATTTTCAATAATTGTTTTTTGATTCCAAACGTATTCACAGATTATGGTTTAGTATATTTTTGGATAATTTCCCAAGTAGATTGATCAGAGGTAAAAACGCCGTTCAGACCTTGCTCTTCCATTGGCGGATCGCCCATATAGTCGTCACCTTTTTTCCAGTAGATCTGCCCTGGAATTGGTTTTGCAAATCCATTAAATGCCCAAAATGAACATCCACCAAAACTTCCTTTACTATTTTTATTATTTTGCCAAAGTTGGAAGATAGCCTCATAATACTGATCTCTCAATTTTGTTGAGCTATTAATGTCAAAAGAATGCTGATCCCGTGGAAAACCAAATTCTTCCAGAACCAAAGGTTTTTTCAGTTCATCTGCAACTTGGATATGTTTATTGATATAATCCAAGGACTTGTTTTTAGCATTTTCAAAGCCGGCTTCCATTTTATCTTTTTCAAACCATCCCCAGTTTTTTGGCCATATGTGAATGGTAAGATAATCTATGTTTTTGTCCTGATGATTTTCTTTATAGAGATCCATATTTTCTGTTCCCATTTCGCCCTCGCTTCCTGTGGTTAAAAGGTGGTTGTTGTCCAGAGATTTGATAAAAGCTGCACTTTCTGAAATGAATTTTTTGTAGACTTCATTTGCAGCAGGACGCATCGGACGTGGTTCATTTGCTATCTCCCAGGCCATCAGACTATTGTCATTTTTGTATAATCTACCTGTGATAGTATTTCTTCTGTTAATGATTCTTTTTACCTGCTCCTTATATTGATTGATGCAAGCTTCACAAGAATAAAATTGACTGGTAAAATCTCTTAATTCATCCCAGTTGAGAGCTCTCTTCATTGTTTGGTCATCAATTTTCCCGTTCCAATTGAGATATTGCAGCCAACCGCCGCTCCACTCCCAATTATTGGAAAGAAAGAGTACTACTTTCATCTTTCTTTTTGAGACTTCATTCATCAAAATATCAAGACCTTTCAAGTTTTCCTCGTGGAATTTCCCTTGTTCATATTGATATGATTCGTCAACGCGATTGACACCGTTTATTTTCCCATTGCCTTCGACCGCTACTAAAACACGAATATTGGTCACATTTTGAGATTTCAGAAAATCGAGTTCTTTTTTTAATCTTTCGATTCCACGTTCTGGATTTTGTTCCAGACCAAGATAAGAGGCGTACCAAAAATTGGTTCCAACGAAATAGTACGGTTTGTTTTTATACTGAAACTGATTGCCTTTTACAGATACAAACTTTTGGGCATTAGCTATAATTAATGCTACCATAGAAAGTGAGAGAAGGAATTTCGTAATCAATTTCATTAAGAAGTTTTTATGCAATTATTAACATTTGATTAATGTCAAATATATTTATGTAAGTTTGCACTATATAATACTATTTTGTCAATTTAATATTCAAATTCAACAATAGGCTTACAATATACTGTTTAACAAGCATTTAATAAAGATACAAAATGAACAAAAATCAATCAATATTAAGGGAAATCCCGACAATTCTTCCAGATGAGACATTTCTCGTTTTTGACCGTGTCAAAAAAACTTTTGACTTTCCACTGCATTACCATCCTGAGATCGAAATAAATTTCATTTCTAAAGGAAAAGGAAATTTAAGAATTATTGGGGATCACATTGGGGAGATTGACGATTTGGAATTGGTTATGATTGGTCCAAATCTACCCCATTACTGGAATAATCATAAATGTAAATATAAAAGAATCCACGAAATAACCGTTCAGTTCAATCAGGATTTTTTTGACGAATCATTGATGAGCAGAAGGATTATGGCATCTATTGGCGAATTATTACAAAAATCAATCAGAGGTATTCTCTTCTCACGGGAAACTGCAGAAAAACTTAAAGAACGTTTTTTCAATTTGTCCAAACTCAACGGTTTTGAAACATTCCTCGAAATGCTTTACATATTACATGAACTATCTATTGCGGAAAACACAACTGTACTTTCTTCTTACAGTATAGAGCATGAGACGTTTGTGGACACAGATAGCATGAAGCTAATTCACGATTATGTCCATAATAATTTTGACAAAAGAATAACCTTGGACGAAGTGGCTTCTCTCACCAATATGAGCAGCGTCACTTTTAATCGGTTTATAAAGAAAAGAATTGGCAAAACATTCGTAAACTATCTAAATGAAATCAGGGTTGGATATGCTGCCAGATGGCTTATAGAAAAAGATTTAACAGTTTCCGAAATCGCATTTGAATCCGGATTCAACAATATCGCAAACTTTAATAAGATATTCAAATCTATTCAAAAATCTACCCCTTCCGAGTTTAAAGCTAAATTCAACGGAGTAAAGAAAATCCAGTAAAAAGATCACAATTATTCTTAAAAAAAACAATTGAGTAATAAATTTGGTTAAAGATATTTCAGCAAATTTTTAGATTGATCAAGCAAAACTGATTACAATTTGAATATATAAATATCATATTGATCTCTTTTTATAACAAAATAGCATAATAGTATAAACAAACTAATTATAATTTTAATATATCAAAACTGTTGTAAACAGCTATAAATAATAGATTTTTATCAATTTAAAAAAAAATAAATTAATTTCCTGTAAAAAAAAGATAATATTATGACAAAATAACATTAACCTCTCTTGCTGCCAAAATTTAGATTTGTCATTAATGTAAACTAATTATTAACTCAATTTTAACAATTAATTTTTTTCATTTTGATTATGAGAGTAATAAAACAAAATGTAAGCTATCCAATAGCACAAAATAAGGCAGCACTTTTTTTCGCGCTCGCTTTGTTACCATTTGGGCTTACCAACGCACAGAGCAAGAATGATACTCTGAAAGAAAAAAAGATCGACGAGGTCGTGATTGTGGGCTATGGAACGCAAAAAAGAAGCGAAGTAAACTCTGCTATTTCTTCAATTAAAGCAAAGGACTTAGAAAACATCAAGCAGACCTCTGTAGATCAGATGATACAAGGTAAACTTGCCGGTGTTACAGTAACCAACGGAAGCGGGCAACCTGGCGCTGCAGTCTCTATTAAAATCAGAGGAGCTGCGTCGATCAATAACACCAATGAACCGCTTTATATCATAGACGGTGTTCCGATTTCCGGTGATGCTACGGGAAGGTCAACATCCGGAAGACCTATCGCAGGTAACGATTTTTCCTCGACCGGTGGTTCTGGAAGCGTTGCAGTTTCACCTGTCTCATTCCTTAATCCTAATGATATAGAATCTATTGATGTACTCAAAGATGCCTCTGCTACTGCAATTTATGGATCCAGAGGAGCTAATGGCGTTATCATCATTACAACAAAATCGGGAAAAAAAGGAGCTGGAAGAATCAGCTATGAAGGCTTTACCTCCATTGCACAAAATTACAAAGACCTGGATGTTCTCAACCTTCGTCAATATGCACAACTTCAAAATGCGATGGCAACCGTTTTCAATGTTCCATTGCGACCGGAATTTGCACATCCGGAATTATTGGGAGATGGAACAGACTGGCAAAAGACCATTTATCAAACATCGATTAGCCAAAGCCATCAAGTATCATTTTCTGGAGGGAAAGATGATGTTAACTATTTTTTGTCTACAGGTTTTCTGGATCAAACTGGTACAATTATCAACACGGGTTTGAAACGCTATACCGTAAGATTGAATCTCAATGCTAAAATTAAGCCTTGGCTAAAAGCAGGTGCTAATATTTCCGGGGGATTTAGCAACCAGAATTACACTATAAACCAAAGTTATAATGGCTTAATATCCAACACATTGCTACAAGCACCGGATCTACCTGTGTATAATTCTAATGGTGATTTTTCCTCTCCTCCTGCAGGACAAAACACCAATTACTTTAATCCGGTGGCAGAAGCGCTAACGAAAGTAAACAAATTAATCAGAAAAAATTTCAGTGGAAATATTTACGGAGAAGCGGATATCTTTAAAGGTTTAAAATACCGTTTGGAATTATCTGCCAATACAGAATTTGCTGAAAATACTGAGTTTTGGCCACAATTTGACAGAGGTTCGCAATACAATATAGACGCAGACCTTTGGTTGAGAAATAACGACTGGTATTCTACCAATATCAAAAACCTATTGACGTACGACCGGTCATTTGGAAAGCACAAAGTCACTTTATTATTAGGACAGGAAGCTCAAGATTCACGGTGGAAAGGAAATACAGGTGAAGGGCACGGTTTCAAATCCAATAATATTTATACACTTTCTATGGCTACGACTACCAAAGCAACTAGCTATCAAGGAAGTGCATCGATGAATTCTTATTTCTCAAGATTAATTTATGATTTTGATAGCAGATACAGCATTACCGCTTCCATCAGAAGAGACCAATCGTCTAAATTTGATCCGAATTATAATGATGGGAAGAATCAAATCGGATATTTTCCAGGAATTACAGGGTCTTGGAAAGTGACGAATGAAAAATTTATGGAATGGATTCCGAAGAATGTGGTTAGTAATCTGAAATTCCGTGCAGGATATGGAGAAACCGGCAACCAGCAGATCCCTAATAATTTATATTCTTCCCAGCTGACTATTTACAACAATCCATCTTATCAAAACAATCCAAATTTGACTTGGGAAACGGTTAAACAATCCAATTTTGGCGCAGATGTTACCTTATTTAAAAGATTGAATATAAATGTTGATATGTACAACAAAAAATCTTCTGACTTATTGTTTAAAGTACCTTTACCGGATTACCTTACTGGCAACTCATCTTTTTATGGAGGTATAGAAGCACCGTACTCCAACATAGGAAGTTTACAAAACAAAGGTTTGGACATAACCGCAAATTATGAAACAAAAGGAGAAACTTTCAACTGGAATACCAGTTTTGTATTTTCTAGATACAAAAATGAACTACTAAGCCTGGTGGATGGCATATCAAACATTTCCGAACAAGTAAACATTAATGGCTACCTGCCAATGGTTGCCACCAATACTACTATCGGACAGCCAATTGGGATGTTTTATGGGTTGAAAAGCGAAGGCATTTACAGAACTGCTGCCGATTTGGCTGGCGCTCCATCCACGGTCTTTGGATCAGCTCCACAATTGGGAGATGTAAGATATGATGATATTAATGGTGATGGAAAAATAGACGACTCGGATAGAACGATCATCGGGAATCCCCATCCTGACTTTACTTTTGGGTTTACAAACAATTTCAAATATAAAAACCTCGACTTATCTGTCTTTGTACAAGGCTCTGTAGGAAATGACGTAATGAACCTTACCAAAAGAAATGGGACTCAAAATGCAATGATGTATCAAAACCAGTTGGTAGATGCACTGGATTACTGGAGCACAGACAACCCAAATGCGAGTCAGCCAAGGTTAATCAACAGCATCACACATCCTAATATTATGATCTCTGATCGCTATATTGAGAAGGGTGATTATCTGAGGATTCAAAATGTCACGTTAGGTTACACATTGTCTCCAGATTTTGCATCTCAAATTGGTGTCACAAGACTTAGAATTTATGCTACGGCTCAAAACCTCTTTACTATTACCAAATATTCAGGTTATGACCCGGAAATTGGCTCATTCAACCAAAACATCTTGCTCTCAGGCATTGATAACGGAAGATACCCATCTCCAAGAACATATACATTTGGTGTTAACTTAGATTTTTAATTTTTTGAATTATGAAAACCTTATATATTTTAAACCTAAAAAAAATTGCAACTGCAGCATTGGTATTCGGTACGATGGTTTCCTGCAGCAATGATTTTACAGACAGACCATCTGAAGATTCCATTGATACTAGTAATTACTACCAGACGGACGAACAGGTAAAAGCCGCTACAGATGCATTGTATTACAAAACCTGGTTCCAGTTTAATAATAAATTTTTCTATGCCATTTCAGAAGTTGGATCCGGTAATATGTACACCAACTCTTCTGATGTGAATGCCATGAGAAATTTTTCCATCACTTCTGTTGATCCGGAACTGAATTCGGGATGGCAGTCGCTTTGGGCCAATGTAGCGCAAGCTAATTTTTTGATCAATAATTTGAGGACATTAGCACAACCGGCCGTAAGCCAAACCACCATCAATAATGTTTTGGGGGAAGCGTATTTTATGAGAGCCACAGCTTACTTTTATTTAGTCAGATTATGGGGACCAGTTCCTATTATTGTCGATAATTTGACAACCTCTGCTAGTCCGCAGGTTAATACCAACCGAATAGAAGATGTGTATGAACTGATCAGAAGAGATTACACACAGGCTATTTCACTTTTGGACAACAGAATCAGAGGAGCTAGCTATGCGAGTAATGCCAAGGTATCCAAAGGTTCTGCAAAAGCAATGCTTGCTAAAGTTTATCTGTATGATAAAAATTATACTAAAGCAAAAGAGCTGGCAGAAGAGGTGATTAACAGTGGAGAATTCAAACTATTGGGAGGAACATCCCCATACTCCATCACATCAAAATCATTTGGTGATCTTTTCAAATATTCAAACAACAATAACGAAGAATCCATCTTTGCATTGCAATGGAGAACCGATGCTAATTATGGTTCCGGCAACAACTGCAATACACAATTCGGAATCAGCAATGGGACACTTTCCACATCCAACGCTTCTTATGGCGGGGTATTCGGTCCATCTCAAGATATCCTTTCACTTTATGACGCCAATGATGTCAGACGCAACGAAACGCTAATGCTTCCGGGCAACACTTATCCTGACATCAGAGTAAAAGATGGTAATACGTTCAAAGTTGGATTTACAGTTCCGGCTGCCACTCAAATTGGAGGTCAGGGATCTGGTGCCGCTATCAAAAAATATGTCATTGGTATAGAAAACGGTACTTCCACTGGTGCGGTAGATGCATGGGCAATGATGAACAATAACACCTACATTATGAGATATGCGGAGTTATTACTAATTCACGCAGAAGCAACCCTGGCGGGTAGTGGTTCTACTTCCAATGCTGCTGCACTTACATCCTTTAACGCAGTTAGAAACAGAGCAGGGCTCTCCGCTGTAAGTTCATTTACTTTTGATGATCTGTTCAAAGAAAGAAGAAAAGAATTAGCTTTCGAAGGCGATTTTTGGTTTGACCTAGGAAGGCTTCCACGTGCTCAGGCCATTTCAATAATGGCGGCACAAAACAGAGGAAATATGTTCAGTGCGGAATATTTCACGCCAGACAATAGCGATTTTACCCTGCCTTATCCTGCAAATGACGTTGCCAAGAATCCTAAATTATTAGAACCACCTGTTCCATATCAATTTTAAATTTAAAACAATGAAAAATTTAATTCAAAACAAGTATAAAAAAGTATTTTTACTACTACTTATCGTGACATTATGGTCCGCCTGCAGTAATGATGATGAAGGTAATATTGCTACAGCACCTTCGATAGAATTTGTAGCAGCCTCGGTAGATGCCAACGGGGCACCAAGTAATCTAACGCCGACTACTGTTGGATTTGCAAACAATACTTATGTCATAAGAGGAAAAGGTTTTTCTTCGCTCAAGCATATTTATTTCAATGATTTTGAGTCTTATTTCAATCCAACTTTGGTAACAGATAACAATATTATTGTCAGCATTAATGAAAATACACCGTACTCGAATGTAAGCAACAAGCTGAAGTTGGTTACCGGATCCGGAACTGTAGAATTTGATTTTGTGATAGCACCACCAGCGCCGGTTTTCAATGGTTTTCAATCTGTGAATACTGCTGATGGAGGCAATATAGTAATTAAAGGAAATTACTTTGTAAATCCAACGGTAAAAGTGGGTGATGCAACCGCGACTGTTGTATCTACTGATCTTACTCATATTACAGCAACCCTGCCAGCAGGTTCTCAAGGCAAAAAAGTTTCTGTAACCACACTTTCGGGAACCGTTACTTACAATTCTCAGGTTGGGACATCCATTTACGATGATGTTTTTTACGGTGGTGTGACCAATTCTACCTGGGCAGGAGATGTTTATGATATTGCTTACGGAGCGGATGCATCAAATATTATGCAGGGTGATAAAGCCATAAAATGGAGTGCAAAAGCTTGGTCTGCATTTCAAATTGATAATTCCCCAACAATTCCCGCCAATGCAAAGGGCATTAGATTCTATGCAAAAGCAAAAACTGCCACTCCTGTTAATGCCATAAAACTTATTTTAAACTATGGCTGGGGTACGACTCCAACAATCACAGTAGGAGAAGTCTACAAATATTATGAGATCCCTTTTGAAGGTGCCACTGGTTTTGGATTATCCGCAACACCATCGACTATGAATCTTACCCTAAATCATGCTGCAGGCTCTGAAAACGAAATCTATTTGGATGATATTGGCTATTACTATTAATTAAAAATTATTTTTTCTCACATTTCAAAATGCCGCTTCTTAAAAAAGAAGCGGCATTTATATTTTTTACTTTTGTTATCAAAAACTTTGTAGCTCAACATCTATGAATGTAGATTTTTATATTCTATCATAAATATAGTAGAATTTTCACCTTACTTATTTTTCATTGCTAAATAAATATCTGATTATGGAAAAGATTGGTAATAAAAAAACAAAGAAAAAATGCAGTTTTTGGATACAAGCTCTAAGATTTAGATGCGATTTATTTTTCAAAAGACGATTTCATAACTAATAATTGCGATTTAAAGATGAAATGAAACAATTATAATATGCAAAAAGTTCAATCATAAGTTATTTTTTAATTTTAGTATGAAGTAGAGCCTCCTCCTCTATTTCAAAAGTTGACTTGAAGCTATTTTGCAATAGTCAAAGATCATTTTTTTGTCCTTTCGAAAAACAGAACTTTTCCGCCAGGTTTTGAATATGGTATCTGGGATTTATGTACCATTTTATATATGTGGGATTTCGCAAATCCAGTATAATCCAAAAGTACTTCGACATTCAGAATTTCTTTTAAACCAACGATATATTTTTCAATGAGGTTTAGCTTTTCTAAAATGAGTTCATTTTCCATTGGTTACATTTAATTTGATTACTGAAGCAAAAGTCAACATGAAAAATCTGATATACAATATAATCAGACTTTTGCGGTCTAAATAATAAGAAAAACATAGTCGATTTACCGATACAGTATCGAAAAAAGTGTTTATTAATGGTCATTTATGTAGATCGAGGTGTACAAAAGTGGTACACCCATTAAGATGCTGCAACATCTTTTTTTTCTACTTTTCCGCACGAATCTCGTCAAGCTAAACACTTGTAAACCAATATTTTACAATTTTTTACGATAAATTTTACAATACATTTGTACTACTTTTGTACACCTCCAAACTTATAAATTACTGTAAATTAAACAATTAACAATCCCGACTGCATCGGTGATAATTGATCCATTTCGCCTGTACACCTCTATTTTCATTTATTTTTAGGACGAAAATAATTTATAATTATAGCTCAGATTTTATATTAAAATGTTTTAATTAATCTACCTATCAATTCTCTGTTAGATTTACTAACTCCAAAATCTTTTGATAGACTTGACCATTTACTAAGTGCGGAACTTGTTTGCTCAATAACATTCTCTATAAATTCTTTTGATAGTTTGGCTTCACTTCCTAATTTAGTCAAATGTTTGAAGGTGATATTTCGTCCTTCTCCCATTACCATAGTGCTTTGTTCTCCACCTGGCCCAGATGAGAAAGTAAGGTCGTAAGCGGGTGATAATTTCCATTCACCAAATTCATTCATCAAAAACGAAAAATTCTTAGCATGGTCGTCTCGATTGTGCGCCATAACATTGAAAACTGCCAACCGAAACATTTTTTCTACCTCCCGAATATCTTTGGTTAAAACACCCGTCAATGATAATAAATCTTCATAATCAAGTGATGGAAACCTAAAATTACTGTGAATAAGTCCACTCACAGTATGCATATGGAGACGCTTATTTCCTTCTCTATCAAAACGCTTTACAGCAAAATAACCACTCCCTTTCTTTGACGGAAACAAATGTACTTCAGGCATTTTAATTCCTGCATCTACAGCCATTAAAGCGTAAACGTATTCGATTGCGCCCGCATCTTTCCCATCTAATGAGTTTGGAAATTTGACCATCCAAGGCTCGTAACCATCGTTTAACAAATTCGCCCCATACGATATATTTTTTCTCTCTGAATCAACGCCAATCAATGCTTTTGGCCGTGCTCCGGCAGAAGATCCATTCAAAGCCAAAAGTTCCGCGATCACTTCTTCCGAATCACCTTGCAAAACATCTTCAGTTTGATTAGCCAACACGTCCAAATCAATAGTATCATTACTACTCTCTGGACTCTGATCCGGCTCATAAATCAATGCGCCCATACCGTGCAATCCAACGTAAGCTAAACGGTCAAGTGGTGAAATATCAGATTGAGAAATTCCTTCCGAACGAATCATACGGTCAAAAAGTAATCTTCCCCACCCGTCTGGCAAGCTATCATTGAAAACACCGGCCAAACCTTCGAAAGGATCTCTTGGAAGCTCTATCACGCCTCGTTGTAAAGGAAGTTTAATAGGTGAAATTTCTAAATTGGTTTGCAGAAATTCTTCATCGTATTGAAAGTAGATAATATCATTACGAATCGCCAAACGTCCTACTGGTTGAACTCTATAACCAAAATTCAATCCTACCTGTATTTCTTTGATGGCTATTTTCATTTTCTGCTTCCTCGTTTTTTAATTGGTTTTTCCTCTGATTTTAGTACATCATCAATAGATTTAAAACTCTGTTCCTTCGGTTTTAAAACATCAACCATTTCTTCTAATCCACCAACCACTGAAAGCAATTTTAAAAATGAATCCAAAGAAATCAAACCTTTTTGCTCAAATTTCCTCAGCGTTGGTAAAGGAACACCCGATCTTTGCGCTAACCCTTCCTGTGTTAGATTCATTTGCAAACGCCTTTTACGGATATTATCAACAAGTTTTTCCTGAGATTTTGATAAGGAAATAAACAACATAATGGTAGTATTTAGTATGATAATTTAACAATAAATAATATTATTATATTACAAATATACGGATTTTTCAGGTGTTTATATTGTAAAAATGAAATAGAAATTTAATTAGTAAAGAATTCACCAGATTTTATTTCAAGTTGTTCAATATTTAATTATGCTGCATAAATAAAATAGGCTGGAATAATATCATCTTTAGAGAAACCCAATTCTTTTCAATTTTTTTTAAACTTGTATATGCTGCCAATGGTCGCGTATTTTCAATGATGAATTTCCGCTTTTAATACATAGTTTTTTATTTTTCATAAACAACCGCTTTTGAATCGAAATTGGTATTAAAATAAAATCTGGTTCTTGTATAGTAGGTTTCTGATGGTATTTAACTTCTCCCTCATGTGGAAAACGTTTTCGTAGTTTTTTGAAAAAAATAAGTTCCTTTTTATTTTCTTCAACTACAGAATATCATCAACTATTTCATTAAAAAATTCTTGATCGTTCAATTTTTTCTGTTCTTTACGAAGTGGTTAAATTCATAAAATAGGATTAAAAAAAGCGGCAGTCTATATAATTGTGACTTGCCGCCGGGAAATTAGAGATTGTTATAAGTGTTATCTATCGTTTAATGCTCTGCTCTTTACCATTTGCTCTATTAGAATACCCGCTAACGATATTTGCATATTCGCCGTTAACTATGTTTGTGTCACCGGACCCGATGAATGATGCCAGACTATTTGCCCTAATCTGGGATCTCGAAACCAAAAGCTTATGAAAACAAAAACACAGGCTTTTCAAAAAGAGTTGTTAATAAAATTGTAGGAACCCTCCAATTTGAACGCAGCTAATCTTCTGTGATCAAGAGTCCATACTTTTCCAGTTTCATCTTTCCAAACATTAATTGTTAAAACTTCTGGATTTAAAGTTCCATATTTCAATGCTTCTGCATTGCCTAAAACAGTAAAGTCACCTGTAGAATTTTTTATACTACTTTGCATAAAATGTACTTCATTAACATCAAGAACATTTGCTTTGCCTACTCCAGAACCCGCACCGCTTGTCTCTACCGTTGTACAACTCATCGCTGAGCTTGCACCAACTGTCAATAATCCATCAGCCGCAATAAGAGCATTAAATGCGGTATTCTGCTGCTCTTGTCCACCCATAGACATGCCATCCCATCTTGTAAATATTGATCCTGCTGGACCAGTTTGATCCTTTGCACCAAAAATATTCTTATGGTATTCGAGGCATCTAAAAATACATTCATAAAGGTTTAATAACCTGACCTTCCAAATCATCTGGAGAAGGCTGATAATCACTATAGCGTTGTATTATTTGTATGATCTCTTCTCTTTTGGTAAATATAGAATTTACCTTAAAATCTCATCACTAAATCTGAAACACCTGTTATGATCCTCAGTCTTTTGAGATTTTTTTCTCCAAAAATGAACGGGAGCAGATAAATCTACGCCCGTTATTTATATACATATATGATATAAATAGCACATAAATACTAAATTTATATTCAGGTAATTTTCTGTTGATCTAATAATTTTCTCGATATATGAAAACCACTAAATCAGACAATTTAAAAATTGAAAGAAAGAATAATTTTCTTTGATATTTATTTAAAGTTGACGTAAAACAAATGGTACAAGAAAGCTTTATTTTAGTCGAGTTATGACAAAAAAAACCATTTTGACAATTTTAATTTTTGCAACCATATTTTTCTCTGCGCAAAAACCTGTGCAGATTGCCTTTCTTTCGGATGTTCATTTTCAGGATTTGTACGGCGAGTTTTCTGATAATAATTTTAAAGGGATCATTAATCCAAAAACCGGCAAACCTACCATTTTGAGAACGATGGATTCTCAGCTACATTCTACAAGGATCTTCAACGAAAACTATTTTGCTTTTCTCAAAGCTTTAGATGAGATTGCTGCCAAGGGAATTAAAATTGTGGCAATGCCTGGCGATTTTTCAGATGACGGGCAGGCGTACAATCTTCGTGGATTGCACAAAATTCTCGATCATTATCATCAAGAATTTGGAATCAGATTTTACCTGACTACAGGAAATCACGATCCCGTCGGACCATTCCGTCAGGACGCAGGGAAAGATGATTTTTTGGGAGAAAACGGAAATCCACTTGGCATCTACAGCAAAGAGAATATCGGAAAAATTTCCAATAAGATTATTACAAAAGACATTGCAGAATCCGGATATTCGGAGATCTTGGATGAGCTGAAAGATTTTGGTTTTTATCCTAAAAAAGATGATCTGTTTTGGAGCACACCTTTTCATCAGATTTCGCTTCCGGATTATTCTTATGAGAAAGCTTTGCAATATGCTGATTATTCAAAAAGAATGTATGAGGTTTCTAAAGGCTTTTCCGTTCCGGATTTGAGCTACGTGGTAGAGCCTGTAAAAGATGTCTGGATGATCGCAATTGACGGAAATACATATATTCCAAAAAATAGCAACGGAAATGCCGAAGACCCTTCGAATTACAAAGGTGCGAGCATTGGATATAATAATGTTTTGACCAACAAGCAACATTTGATCGAATGGGTGAAAAAAATCGCTGAAGCAGCCAGACAAAACCACAAAACCCTGATCGCATTTACACATTATCCAATCATTGATTTTAATGATGACGCGACAGAAGAAATTAAAAATCTATTAGGAGAAAAAAAATGGCAGATGGAACGCGTTCCTCAGGAAGATGTTGCAAAAGTCTTTGCCGACGCCGGTTTACAGATTCATTTTGCAGGACATATGCATATTAACGACACAGGAATCAGGAAATTTGGGGATAAAATGCTGGTGAATGTTCAGGTTCCATCATTAGCAGCTTATCTTCCGGCTTATAAAATTCTGACCATTAAATCTTCGGGCAAATTAGAAGTGCAGACAGAAGTTTTGAACAATGTTCCACATTTTGATGACCTCTTCCCCTTGTACGGAAAAGAATATGAAGCTTTACAGAAAAGTGGTAGAAAAACACTTTGGAACAAAGAGATTCTGAAGACAAGATCTTATCACGATTTTATGCTTTTCCACTTGAAGGAGCTCGTTCGCTTTCGAATGATTCCCGATGACTGGCCAAAGGATTTTATGGAAAAAACCGCAAAACTGAACGGCGAAGATCTGTTATTTTTATCTTTAAATAGAAATAATTTAGAAGCAAAAAAGTACTTAAAACAGAAAGGAATTCAATCAAGTAAATTTAGAAAGTGGACATTTAACGATATGCTTTTTGACCTGTACAAGTTTCAATCTGCGGATGAACTGGCAGGAAAAGATATTCCGAAAGTAAGATTGCAGCAATACCAGACACTGGAAAAGCTTTTTGAATTAAATCAATCTCAGGATTCTTTTATTATCCAATTAAAATCGGTCTTCAGAATATTATCGCTTTTATCAAATGGAGATCCCGTGGATCATTTCGAAATTGATCTGGAAAAACAAACGCTGGAGAGAATTAAGGATTAGACTAAAATCAGAAAAGACCGTCAAAATCTAACGGTCCTTTCCTTTATAAATCTAATTGAAAAAGTTTATTTTAAGATGACAGGATTTTTCCTTTCGTAAGAATTATTGTCAAAACTGATTTTATAATTGGACTTGAAAAGTTTGCTCGGAAAATAATAATCCGTGGTAATAATCTGTGCACCACTTTCCTTCGCTTTTTCGAATCTGGAATAGTCCCCGCTTCTCGCTTCCATCGTATCTGCATCGGCTCTGGTCCGGATGATGTAGCCTTGTTTTACAAGATCTTGTATTTTAGAAATGTCTTTTTTGGGTTCGTTCATTAATAAAACTGCAGATTCAGGAGTGCCTGCGGATGAGTTGGTGAATACCATTCTACCCTTCAGCGACGGATGACCTTTTGCATACAGATCTCTGTTTTCACTGTTATTATCTAAAACAAAGAGAAATTTTCCTTTCGTATTCTTTACTTTTGGCCAGTTTTTATGAAGAACAGCTTCGTTAAGGCTTTTATAAGATACTCTGATATCATCGGGTGTGATGATTTTATCTTTTCCTAAATATTTTTTCAGCTCATTATCCAGATCATCAAAAAGCTTCGAAGTGTAATGTTCCGGCTCTGTTCCGAACTTATTGGCTTGTCCGTCTTTTGGTTCCAAAGTGATAAAAACAGGATCGTGATCCGGATGTGCGTCTGACCATTTTTTGAGATCTTTCAAACAGTCTTCCAATGTATAATACCAAGTCTGATAATCAATATCTGTGATGTGAATCATTTTGAAACCTGGTTTTTTCATCTTGCCTTGCGGATCAAACGGCTGCGTAGTTTTCACAAGATCCAGAATTTTCGGATGCCCATATTTTCCGCCTTTGCTGTCTGCATAAACATCGATTTCAAGATTTCGAAGTCCCAGATCCAGTTGCTCCGGAATAGGAATATGTTCATACTGAATCCTGGGTAAAAAATTCATCGAATCTTTTTTGGACAAATAACTGTAAACCTCCGGAAGAATGGCTTTTTTATAAGAATTGTGTGAACCAATCACCTGGATTTCATTGATTTTTAAATCATCAAGATTTTGAGATTGTGACCACCAAAGGTTAATCGAAGAAAAATATAACGCAAAGAGAACTGCCTTTTTCATTTAGACAAATTTTTATGAAGGCGAAATTAGGAACTCTATTTCCCCTGAAGTTTATCGGTTATGTTAAGTGTTTTTTAAGATTTTGTGAATGACGAAAATCGCGTGCGTATAACTTATTATTCGAGAATATTATTCCGTTTTTATAAAATTCTCACTGTTATAAATTATTTATTTTAACATAATATTCTGTTAAACTAAAATCGAAACAAAGCAATTTACTTTGTATTCCGAAAAATAAAATTAATAATTGCTTGGAAAATAAAAACCACTGTTGCGGGAACAACAGCGGCTTTTTTACTAAGCAATGTAATCTCTAACAATTACTTTACTTAATGACATGTACCACAAAATTAATTTATTTAAATTTAAAAAGCTAATTCCTGTAGCAATACTTTTTTTGGTGGCAAACCAGACAAGTGCTGAAGGGCTTAATGCAAAGTATCCTGTATTGTTGCAGGTGAATGAGACCATTACCGGAAAAGTAACCAAACAAGACGGTTCTGCTGTAGAAGGTGCAACGATAACGGTTGTAGAAACAGGAGTTACCACAACGACAGATGCATCCGGAAACTTTACGATTTCAGCTAATATCGGACATACGATTTCTGTTTCTTATGATGGGAATGAGCAACTGATCAAGATTTCAAACACTTCGATTTCCGTCATCTTACAATCCAAAGACACAGCTATTGCAGAGGTGATGGTGGTAGGTTACGGCTCACAGAAAAAGGCGGATCTGACTGGTGCGGTGAGTCAGTTGAAAGCTGAACAATTCAAAGAAGGGATGAACATCTCAGTTGATAATCTAATGCAGGGGAAAATTGCCGGTGTCCGCGTCGTGCAGTCCAGTGGCGAACCAGGAGCCGGTGTCAATGTTTCTATCCGCGGGATTGGTTCTATCAGAAGTGGAAGCACACCTCTTTTTGTTGTAGACGGTGTTCCATTGAGCAATGATGCAGTAAGTGCCTCTGCCCCGAATGTAGGTCTTGGAAATGCTCAGGCAAAAAATCCACTGAACTTTTTGAATACTTCAGACATCGAATCTATCACAGTTTTGAAAGATGCTTCTGCTGCTGCAATTTATGGCGCAAGAGGCTCTAACGGGGTTGTTTTGGTAACGACCAAGAGAGGGAAAAAAGGAGAACCAATGTTTACTTATGATACTTATTTAGGCTATTCTTCTGTTATCAAAAAATTGGATCTTTTATCAGCCGATCAATACAGAACGGCACTTTTGGACAAATCCTATGATCACGGTGGGAATACAGATTGGCAGGATGAGATCTACAGAACTGCTGCTTCCCAAAATCACTCCGTTTCGTTTTCGAAATCTACAGATACAGGAAGTTATTTTGCGTCGATGTCTCATATGGATCAGGACGGGATCGTTCAGAACAGCAGTTTCAAGAGAACTACAGCTCGTGTAAATGCTGAAGAATCTTTCTTTGATAATAAGCGATTAAAAGTAAAACTGAACCTTACCGCAAGTGATATCAAGGAAACCGGAATTCCTAACGGTGCCAATGCCGGATCCGACGGACAGGTCATTATTCACGCTTTGATGGCGAATCCGACGCGTTCTGTTTATGATGCAACCGGAAACTATACCAATTTTAATATGAATGCGCACTACAATCCGTTGTATTTATTAAGCGTTTATACAGATAAAACCAACACTTTCCGAATGTTAGGAAATACGGAAGCAACTTTGAGATTATTACCAGGACTTAATTATAAATTAAATCTTGGAATTGATAAAACAATGTCGGAAAGAAATACGACAATGTACCCTAACATTACGGACAGAACTCCAAAAGGATCTTATGTACAGGCAAATCTGGACTCTTACAATGTACTATTGGAGGATTATCTAACTTATGATTTTAAACTCAATAGAAATAATTTCAGTTTATTAAGTGGTTTCTCTTATCAGAAATTCAAATCGACAGGAACCTATTTTGGGGTGAGAAATATTGCTGCACAAGGAGCGGGAATTCCGCCAGAGCTTAATCCCGGCTATTCCGGTGATGCTTTTATCCCGGGTGCCGGATATGCGCAGGAAAACGAATTGCAATCGTATTTTGGAAGAGTTAATTATAATTTTGATCAGAAATATTTTTTAACGGCATCTATCAGAGCCGACGGTTCTACACGTTTTGGAGACAACAACAAATATGGTTATTTCCCATCAGTCGCAGTGGGTTGGACGATTTCTAATGAGAATTTCCTGAAAGATTCTCCAATAGTCAATGAATTAAAATTAAGGGGAAGCTGGGGACAAACCGGAAATCAGGAGCTTCCAAACAAACAGACCAAGGCAAGTTATTCCCTTTCGCAAGCATCAGGATATTATTTGTATGACAATCTGGATCTGATCAACGGGATCACAGTTAACAGAACTGCAAATCCGGATCTAAAGTGGGAAGTCGTAGAACAAAGCAACATAGGATTAGATTTCAATTTGTGGCACAACAAACTTTATGGCTCTGTAGAATATTACAACAAAACCACGAAAGACCCGATCCTGAATATTCCGTCACCGGTATTGAGTCCTACAACTACCATTTATACAAATGTTGATGCAGAGATTGTTAATAAAGGTTTCGAATTTAATTTAGGTTCAGATATCATCAAAAGTGAGAATTTTACCTGGACAATGGATGTGAATGGTGCAACCGTAAATAATGTTGTCAAGAATCTGCCGGTTACAGAAATTTATTCCGGTGAAGTTTCCGGGCCTGGACTTTCTGGTGTTACAGCCAATATTTATAAAAATGGCTACGAAGCGGGATCGTTCTTTATGTATAATTATTTAGGCGTAGATGCCAATGGAAAATACATCTATGAAGATGTGGACGGAGACGGAACTATTGGTCAGAAAGACAAAAAGATTTTTGAAGGTGCCATTCCTAATTTCACTTTCGGGATCAATTCTTATATGAAGTATAAAAAGATTGATTTTGGATTCTCTTTCATCGGGCAAACAGGTGGCTATCTGGTAAACAACACCGCTTTGGATTTGAACATCAACAACCTCGCGTCTGACAGAAACGTGATGAAAAACTTCTACGATTCCGGAGCAAGTTTTACAAATCAGCCGCAACTTTCTTCTTTATATCTTGAGAAATCGGATTTTATCCGTCTGAACAACGTGAGATTGGGATATACTTTTGATATCAATCAATTGAAATGGATGAAAAGCCTTAATCTTTATGTAAGTGCGCAAAATCTTTGGACCATCACCAATTATACAGGATATGATCCATTGGTTGATACCAACAAACAAGTAAGCGGAAATCAGTCATTAGGAATAGATTACACAACTTATCCTTCTGCAAAAACGGTTTTATTTGGAGCAACTGTTAAATTTTAATCGACTTAATTATGAAATCGCCTTGATTCGGAAATACAGGCAAACGATGAAGATAGAGCGATAACATATGACAAATAAAAACAATAAAATCTACATATGAAATCTAAATTTTTAAATATCAACAAAGCTGTACTGGCTTTTTTAACCATAGGATTAATTGGCTGTACCAATCTCGATGAACAGATCATTGATGAGAATCTTGGCACAGAAGGTGGTGCTCCGGAAAGTGCCTTGGCTGCGGCTTACGGACAATTGGGTGATGGTACATTTGTAGACCACGGCAGTGTATTTGCGCTGCAGGAATATTCTACAGACGAAGCAATTTTGCCGACAAGAGGCAGCGACTGGGGCGACGGTGGAAAATGGAGAGCTATGCACGAGTTCACTTGGGATTCTAATAACGATGTTGTAAAAACCACCTGGAATAACCTGACACTTGGGATAACAAAATCTTTAACAGCCATCGGCAGCATTGAGAAAAGTACTGTTTCCAACAAGACTCTTTTCCTTGCCGAAGCTAAAGGGCTATTGGCATATTACACTTACAATACACTGGATTTGTACGGACAGGCACCTTACAGGGATCCAACTAACATCAATGCGCCAGTTGAGATCAGGAAAGCTGATACCGCTATCGATCCTTTGATTACAGAAGTCGAAAGTCTTATACCAAATTTAGCTGATATCAAAACACAAAATACCCACGCCGGCAGATTCACCAAACAGGCAGCTTATGCTTTGCTTGCAGATATGTATCTCAACAGAGCGGTGCTTAAAAAGCGTGACGCTGTTTCTTTTGATTTTACAGAACCGGCAGTTGGCGGAACAGGAAATGATATGGACAAAGTAATTCAGTACACCAGTCTCATTATTAACTCAGGTCTTTTCAGTTTGGAATCCAACTATTTTCACAATTTTGACATCAATAACGACAACAGCAAAGAGATGATTTTCTCCATCGTTCAGAAGAAAAACTCCAACAGAAATGCTGATAATGATCTGGCTTATATGTCAATGGAAAGAATCCAGAAACCCTCGCCGGACAACAGAGGGACAAACGCGTCCTGCATCACA
Organism: Epilithonimonas sp. UC225_85; assembly: GCF_042695135.1. Taxonomy (GTDB): domain Bacteria; phylum Bacteroidota; class Bacteroidia; order Flavobacteriales; family Weeksellaceae; genus Epilithonimonas. The sequence goes on along the minus strand of NZ_CP170547.1, from coordinate 1,898,392 downwards.
CCGGAATTCTATAATTCCTGGACCGGCAATTTTGATGATCCACGTTTCCACAGATATTACCAGTACGATGACGGAACCTGGTTCAAAAATGACGGAACAGATGTAAGCGTACCATCAACGAGTAAAGTGGAAGGAACGGGTAAACCTTGGTTCCACTTCAACAGAGGTCTGCAGGTTGGTCAGCAATATGGGCCGAAACTTCTTGCCACAGGAAACTTTGAAATGACAGCAGATAACAGAATAAAGGTTTCTAAATTATTTACCGAAAAAAACACAACCCTTGCTGCAGATTTTACACCGGAACTTAATTTTGACAAACCATCAGAAGCTGTATTTACACAAGCCCAGATTAACAGAGGCGTGCGAAACTTCAAGTTTGAATTTGATCCGGGCTATGGAAACAACGGGACAAGCGGAATGGATGTTCCTTTGTACAGATTGGGAACAATTTATACGATGAGGGCAGAAGCCTACTTCAGAAATGGAAATCTGGTGGCTGCTTTGGCTGATATCAATAAGCTGAGAACTTCCAGAACGCGTGAAGCCTTGTTTAATAATGCGCCAGGTATTGCAATCGCAACCGTGGATGCCAATACATTACTAAAAGAATCAGGATACGAATTGTATTGGGAAATGTACAGAAGAAAAGCGATGATCAGATTTGGTAAATTTGATCTTGCAGGAACAGCGAAACCTGCTACTCAGCCTTACAGAAGGATTTTCCCGATTCCTCAGGCAACGCTTGATGCATCAAAAGAATTCAAACAAAACCCGGGATATTAAGTTTCTTAATATTATATTTTTAAATAAACGTGAAAGCGAAGGGAGAAATCTCTTCGCTTTTTGCTTTTTTAAAGCTTGTGAGTTTTTTTTGTGAAACTAATCGTTTGAATTGAGCTTCCCAATTTGAGATAATTTCAACGAAATATCATTATACATCCGAGTCCTCAAGATACTGATTAAAATGATGCTGCAGCAATGATAAGAACTTATTCCTGTCTGTTTTCCGCAATCTAATCTCAGCCAGAGTTTTATGGTAATTCCCTAGATTGATATTCATTGCATTTTCTGCCCATCGGAATATTTCAGCCAGATCAGAGTGTCCCCGTTGAAGCATTTTGTAAGGTGCAGAGCGTACAACAATTCGGTCAATGCCACTTTCGGAGTGATCCATTCCAGATTTCTGATTTTATCTATGGAGCTTGCTATGTTGTCATTTGAATTAATCTTATTCGTTAAATATTCATCAAGAAGATCGTTTGCAATGATCTGAGAGACCAAATGATCGTGGGAAGTCGAAAACTCCTCATCATAGCTGTACAATTCAGCACTTAACTTGAGCTTAAAGTCAAATTTGAAACGGATGAAATATTTTTTATCCAAAAAAGTCGATTTCCTTCGGTAGTAATTGATAAATTCCTTCTGCTCACCATAAAAATATAAAAGATGACTTCTTTCATTTTCATAGTAGGACCTAAAACCATTGTATCTGAAAAAGGCTTAGAAGCTTCTATCGACAGTATCTTTGAATAATAGATGTACACTGCCACAAACTGTGGCTTCGTATTTTTAAAGAAGTAAATTTCCTCACTCCAGTCCGTAAATTGGTATTGCCTGAAAACCACCTTCAGTTGGCGTATGGCCGCATCAGTTTCCATCAAAATCTCCTCAGCCCGGCTGATCATATCGTTCCCGCCTCTATTGATCTGGTCCACATTTGCCATAAGATTGTTCCAAAGCCGATCAACTTTCATTTTAAATTGTTGTCCATTCATACGTATCATTTTTTAGTTTACGTAAAAATCGGGCTTAAAAAATAAATTTTAGGATTTCTTCAGTTCCTCCAGCCTTTTTCTGACAAAATCTGTCGGACGGATGCCGTTGATCTCTAAAAAGTGGTTGGAGAATACGATCCTGTTCTTCATGCCGCATTCCGCAGCTAAAGTATCGATGCTGTACTTTAAATACATCCTGTCTTCTAGAAGTTTTTGGTGATGTACTGTATCCTCAGTCTTTTCAGGTATTCGCTAAAAGTTATATTGAGGTGCTCATTGAGGACGAATGAAAGTATGGACCGGTTACTGTTGATCAAAGCAGCTACATCAGGCAGTTTAAGGTCTTTATCAAGGATTTTTTTTTCCTCAAAAATTTTAAGACTGTTCTTTACGATTTCAACAGCCTGTCATTATAAATACTTTTAATGCTCTGACCATACTCAGGTGCTTTCTCCTGCACCTCATCTATCCTTTTAAATTTCTCCAAGAGCTCACTATACTTTGTTGTAATAATTTTCTCTTTTTCTCTCAACCGTTTTATATAAAAGAAAAATGCAACCGTACCGGAAAGTATTACAGCACTGAAAAGGATACTTCCATATTTTTGCTTCCGTGCAATCTTGTCCCGATCCTCTGACAGCACATCAATATTCTGTAAACGACCAGTCATTGCGAGTTAATATGTATACCGCCAACATCTCTTATTGGGCGGTCACCAATGCTTTTGATCTGTCTGGTGATGATTATCAGATTACATTTGATTGTGGTACTACCAACGGACCTTTTACAAATAATCCTTCCGGACCAGCACCACAGATTGATGCAAGGCGACAAATTTAAAGTACTCATAACGACTGATAACGGAACAACCTGGCAAGAACTAAAAAACTGGGATAACCCGAATATGACGATTTCTAATGAAAGAAATAATATAACGATTGACGTTTCTGCATACAAAAATAATAATGTAAAATTTGCATTTTACGCATCTGACGGTACTACATTTGTTGCTGCAGCTGACTATCGTATCTTTGTTGATAATTTTAAAGTTCAACTAAAACAGTCAATGTCTGTTTCTGACATTAAAAAATCAATCTTACAAGTCTACCCTAATCCTACAACTGGTAAAATTACAGTAAATACCAACCAAGCTATCAAATCAATGGAGCTGTTTGACTTTACAGGAAAAAAAATTAAAGTAACAACAACTAATCAAATGGATCTATCAGATATGTCTGCAGGCACTTACCTCTTGACAACGATATTTAATGACAAAACATCTATTAATAAGAAGGTTATCAAAAAATAAGTAAGTATTTAGAACAAAATTTCAGTATTGTTTTTATAGTGTGAAAGATGGAACTCTATTGTCATCTATGTTGTACTTTATTCAATTTGGAATAACAAAAAATTCTCTGCAATTATTTTATCAATTGATTCAATTTATATGATTATTGGTACAAATTAAAAAATGCCAACTAAAAACAAACCATATAACTAAAAAAATGTTGATCAATGTGTGCAATTCTTTCTAAATCCTATATCAAATATTTCGATACCTCTTCAGTTGTGGGTACAAGACAAGCACAGCTAATTAAAGACTTACCATTACGATACTAAGTGCTATTAATTTTTTAAAATTAAATTGCATTAAGCATAATTATTAAAAATTATTTGCTAAAAATAAGATCTATAATTCTTGCTTAATTTAGCTCAATCGAACCAAATCGTCTATAAAAGTGTTTGAAAAATACGCTCGTCTTGGCACAAACAGCAAAATGGCTCCAATTTAATCCAAATTGAGCCATTTTTTTGTTTTTTTGGTGCCAGATTAATCCTTTTTAGCGTAATAAACCTGATCTGAATTATTACAGGATCACTTCATAATTCGATGTTAAATGATAGATAGTATATCATGCAAAATTTTATTTTATTGTTCTAAGCTAACCTAGCAGTTAACAGACATCATATTGAATCGTCAGAGGACCAAATTTAAGATCACGAAAAGGTCTTTCTTGTAAACATATCAATATCAGATGAAGTAATTATGGGGTTTGCACCTGCTTTACTTGCTACAATAGCACCCACAGCGCTGGCAAAATCCATAGCTTCATCCGGTTTTCTATTCGATAACAATTGGGCAATCAGACTTGACAGAAACGAATCTCCTGCACCAACAGTGTCAGCTACTTTTACCGGATAACCGCCGTGTTGATACGTTTTACCTTCCCATAATAGTAATGAGCCGTGTTTTCCCAATGTTACACAAATAGAATTGGTATTGGTTTTTTCTGAAATGAAACGGATATTTTCTTCAAGATTTTCTGATTTAAAACCTAACTCGTCGGCAATTTCCAGGATTTCTTCATCATTAAATTTAATGAAATCCGCTTTGTTCATCAATTGTTCCAGAAGTTCAATACTGTAGAAAGGCTTTCTCAAATTCACATCAAAAACCTTAAACATCTCAGGATTGGAATCCAGTAGACTGAAAAGCGTATTTCTTGAAGCGCCATTCCTGCAGACAAGGCTTCCGTAAAAAAAGACATCAGCATTTTTAACGATATTCAAAGTATCATTACTGATTTCAATAAAATCCCAGGCAGACGGAAATTTGATTTCATAAGTTGCGGAACCACGTTCATTCAATGTTACCTGGACAATACCTGTATCATAATCCTGGGTTGTGATGATTCCGCTGGTATCAAGCAGATTTTCCCTGGCATAGTCACAAATTACCTTTCCGTCCTCATCATTGCCAACGGCACTTATCATCGCCACCGGAAATCCGAAAGATGCCGTTCTGAGTGCCAGATTAAGCGGAGCACCGCCGATTTTCTTTTCTTCTCCAAACACATCGAAGAGCACCTCTCCGAAACTGACCACATTTATTTTTTTATTAAGGAACATTAATTAAGGATTTTTAACATTAATATTGCTGAATGAACTGTCTGATGAACCAAAAATACTCCATTTTTTGTTAACGATATCGTACACACGATTGCTGAACGCTATTTTATCATTCACATAGACCACACAAACATCATTGCTGATGAAAACTGTTACATTATAATTGGTCTCAGAGATTCCCGATAACGGATAAGCATTCGCAAGATCCTCGCTTGCGCCGTTCATTATATAACTTGCAATTCTGTTGGAAGAAGGTTCAAATGAGATTTTAAAACCACTTTTTCCATCATTGTCCTGAGCCAGGATGAATCCTGATTTTCCGTTTGCCGCAGCATTCAGGGTAAAGCTGATCTGATTGGCTTTCTGAAGCTTCCCGAACATTACTTGGGAATTCGCAGAAAGATTAAAGCTATTCCCCTTCTGAGATGCATTTCCTGTAATTTTATCTACGGAAAGCGTAGCATTTTGTACAAATACAGACTGCAAGGCAGAAATAGGTTTTACTCCCAAAGTTCCATCCGGATTCTGAACGAGTTGATGCGATACAAGATTTCCTGCCCAATCTTTTCCGCCCGTATTGCTTTCAGGGACTTTTCGGGCAGTCCAGCCCACCAGATAACGGTCGGTATTGTCAGAAACTGTTTTCGCTGCGTAGAGATAAGAGCCGTCCAATCGGTCATTCGCAGGTGTTGCCCAAGGTCCGTTTGGCGAAGTGGCTATTCTGTAATGCGTTCCGCTGTTGCTGCTCCAATTTTCGGAGAAAACAAGATACCAGTAATTACCCATTTTGAAAAGGTCCGGACATTCCAGCATAATATAATTTTCTGAAGAAGTTGTCGTATAAATAGGATTTTCCACCGACCAGTTTCCGCTTGCAGGATTGGTTGTAGTAAATTTCAGCACAACCGCTTTTTTGGCTGAAGTCTGCGCAGAAACCAGCATCCAGTATTTTCCGTCTTCTGTATTGAAAAAAACGTGCGGATCTCTGAATTCATAATCATAATAACCAGCCGGAGCAGTGATTTTAAAATCCTTCACTTTCGTCCAGTTTTTCATATCGGTACTCGTTGCCAGAAGCACACTTTCCCTCGGATTACCCGATAAAAACGAAGCAATCTCATTATGCCCTGTGTAATAGTAATAATACGTATTCCCGACTTTCACCAGACTTCCTGTTCCTACACCAAAATCAGGTTCAGAAGCTGTCCCGTAGGGAATTTGCCTCCCTTGATAAGTAAAATCCTTGAAATTGGTCGTCTCAAAGCTATGAATATCGTGAAATCCTTCGCCTGCAGGTTTGGTTTTAGCATCGTGCAGAAAGAAAAGATGAAATTTTCCGTTTTCGTAATACGGCATTACATCGCCGACATAACCGGCTGTGTAATAAGGATTAGTACTTTCCATCCACTGATTGGGCGGCTGCGGAAAGATATTCGTCTGTTTGAAAATATCCTCCGGATTCACATCTGTCACTGAATCATTATTTTGGCAGGAAAATGTTGCCAGAGCCATCACAGATGCTAAATATATTTTTCTGATTGTCATTGATTTTGATATTAATTCGTTACAAGATAATTAAGGCTGTTCTCCGTGATTTTTTTGATGTTATCCAAAAAGCCGTTCGGCTGGCTTGGGGTTCCATTCGAGGTTTCGTTGTACCAGTCGTAAGCACCCATTGAGATGGTGATACACTTTTTATTGGCAGTTCCTCCCGGAAATTCGGCCACCGCAACACGTCCATCCAGAGTATTGTCCCAAGCTTCACTGGCTAGGTTGTTTCCTCCTGTTTGCGTTCTCCATCCGGCTCCATTCACATAACCACCCCAATCCGGCAAGAACCACCACGCTGTATGATTCAATCGGAAGGTTCCTTTCTGAAGAAAATTAGCTTTTCCGGATTCATAAGTCTGAAGCCCTTCAAAAACAGGGTGTGTTTCGTGACCTTTAAAAGAAATTCCCCAATCACTTCCCGCATCTACAAATCCGTTCGGTAAGAAATCTCCGAAAACGTTGTTAGGTCCTTTTCCTGAAGGCACAATTCCCAGAGCATCCACGTATTGAGCAGCAAATCCTGTCAGGAGAATATTTCCGCCCGCATTCAGATAGGTTTTGATTTTGGAAGTCACATTTGCATTCAGTGCCTCACCCGGTAAAGCGGTAGCGGAATCAAAATGCCACCAGATGACATTGATTCCTGTAAGATTGGCTGCTCCGCTCGCAACATCTGTCATTGAAACATAAACCGCTCCGGAAAATTTTCCAAATAGCCAGTCAGAAGCTGCGATTTCATCAGGATTAGTCAGACCTGTTCTGTTGGCGGCTGTTCCAAGAAATGCGACGCTTGGTCCCGAAACAGGCGTAGTTACTGTTGCAGTATAGATTTCAGTCAGGTTTGAATTAGAAACCGTGAACTTAACCGGGCTGCTAAAATTGATGGTTGCTCCTGACGCAGGATTGATATTCACTCCATTTGCCACTTCGATTGTAGGTTGCAAAGCCGTCAAATTGGTTCCTTCCGGCATCGTGAGTGAAATCGTTTTGCTGGAATGATTAATGGTTGCCGATAATCCATTGATTTTAAAACTGATGATTGGCACCTGAGCCTGAACCACAACTTGATAATCTTTGTAAATATTCCCGTTTTGTACACGGTATTTTATGGGTTGAGAAAAATCCTGCGTTGTTCCAGAAGCAGGAGAAACCACTGCACTTTGCGGAATTTCTATGACCGCAGACAAAGCTTTTAAAGCTGTTCCATAAGGCATTGTAACCGTGATCTTATCATTTTTATTATCAATTTCTCCTAAAAAGCCGTTTACTTTAAAGGAAGAAATATTCACCGAAACATCCGTTACCAGTCCGTCCTCTCTCCCGTTGTCGCAAGACCATATCAATATTGTAGAAATCAGCAACAGGATGAGTATTTGAAATTTATTAAATATTGTTTTCATATCTGTCGAATTTTTAATAACCATTATTTTGTTTATATAAGCCTTGGCTGAAGTTGATCTGAGCCAATGGAATAGGACAATATTCTTCAATTCCGTGGTCAAATCCTGCTTGAGAATAATAAGACCGTTTTGTCTTTTCAACGGAATAATAAGTGTTCATAGTCGTTGTAGCAATTCCCCATCTTACAAGATCGAAGAAACGGCTGCCTTCCATAGCAAATTCCATTCTGCGTTCCCATCTCAAAGCTTTTCTTGCAAAATCCTGATTCCAAGTGCAATTGACACCCGGCTGATATTGGCTGATAAGATTGTTGGTGGTATAGCTTCCGGTTAAAACAGTACTGTTCGAAGCACGCTGTCTTACCTGATTAATTAGTGGCAACGCTGCATCAATTTGTCCAAGCTCGATTAGCGCTTCGGCTTTCATCAGCAAAACATCGGAATAACGGATGATGATTCTGTTTTTGGAATTGCCATAAAAAAGGGTCCACATTCACAGTACAACCACAGCCTACCGGTACATTTTCCTTTAATGAAGCGTAGTAACCGTAAGTTCCAGGGCTTCGGTTCCAGCTTTCCTGATAGATTTTATTTTCCTCGTACTTCCAGGGCAATCCAGGCAATGCAACAGTATGGTAAAGTCTTGGATCAACTTTATAATTATTAAGCTGATTGTAATTCAAATCTGTGTCGTTATAGGTATCGAACATCGGTAATCCCTGGGGTGTTGTCTTGAAAGCATTCACCAGATTCTGGCTTGGCTTGTGAAAATCACAACAGCCCAAACCTTGTGGCAAAGACAGCACATCGCCGTAATTCAGTCTCCCGAAAAGTGTTCCGTCGTTGTCGGAATATTGAATGGAAAAAACGGATTCCGGACCGTTTTCGTGCGTTCCCGGAAGGAAATTGTACCCAAAATCTGATTCCAATGTATAATTTCCAATCACCTGATTGGCCGCGTCAATAGATTTCTGAAGCGTTATCGGATTGATTTGAGTCACCGTATAATTATCGTCCTGCTCATACGCCTGGTACAATCTTACTTTGGAAAGATAAGCGTATGCCGCAGTTTTCTTTGGTCTTCCTACTTCGGATTGCGTTGATGGGAGATTTGCGGCTGCAAATTCAAAATCGGAAGCTATTGCGTCCCAAAGCTGCTGATCTGTTTTTGCACGGTTGGAGATTTTAGGATAATCATCAATCGGCGTATTTTCGTCCACATAAGGCACATATTTGAAAAGTTCTTTAAGTAAAAAATAAAAATGACCTCTTACAAACTTCATTTCAGCAAGCCGCTTCTGCTTGTTTGGATATTGAGCATCGGAAAGCTGGTTTAATGCGGCAATTGCTTTGTTGCATCTTCCTATTCCGACATAATTCAGGGACCAAAGACGATCCAATTCGCCAAAATCTGAACGGATGTTATTGGAGATTTCAAAAAAGTGAAAGGTCTGGATATCATTAGTTCCGCTACCGCCTTTGTAGGCATCATCTGAGCGCACATTTCCATAAGGCCAAAGGCTGAAAGGTGTGTCGTAATGGTCATTCCCCATTGCTGCATAAGCTGCCACCACAAATCCGTCGACATTCTGAGGTGTCACCACATCTGCTTCGGAAAGCACGCCTCTTGGCTGATTGTCTAGAAAATCGTTGCAGGAAGCTGTTCCAAGCAAAAATGCGGAGGCTATTGTTAGAAGTATATATTTTTTCATTGTTTTAATTTTAAAATTTAAAGGGATAGGTTAACTCCAAAATTGATGGTCAACGGAAGCGGATAACCGAAAGCCGGTGTTTCCGGGTCGATGCCTGTAAAGCTTTTGGATTTGATGGTCAGAAGATTCTGTGCGCTGATATAAATCCTGAAATTGGTAATTTTATATTGCTCCAAAATATCTTTCGGAATACTGTAACCCAGCTGTAAAACTCTTAATTTCATATAGCTTCCATTCTCTACATAATATGAGGAAAATCTGGATTCCGCATTGCTGTCAACCGTTGTAAGCGCCGGAATATCAGAGTTTGGATTTTGTGGCGACCACGCATTAAGAAGCCTTGTTCCTTTGTTGGAACCCACATCATCTACGCTCCAAAAATCGGTCTGGTACTTTTTGGAATTGATGACATCCACATCGCCTATTCCCTGCCAGAAGGTTGATAAATCGAAGTTTTTGAAATAGAAATTAAGATTGATTCCGTACATAAATCCCGGATTTGGGTTTCCTATCCAAGTTCTGTCTTTGTCATCTATGGTACCATCACCATTCAAATCAGCATAACGGATTCTTCCTAGACCTTTTCCTGATTGAGTTGCAGAATTATCAACTTCGGACTGCGTTCTGAAAAGTCCATCGGCAACATAACCATACATTGAGTTGATCGGTCTTCCAAGAATATTATCTGTAGTCCCATTTCCGCCATAATTATTGATAACCGATTGTGGCAACTCGGTGATTTGATTGCGGTTCATCGAGAAGTTCCCTGAAATCTCGTAGCCAAATCCACCGGCAGTTTTGTCCTGATATCCCAAAGCAACCTCTATCCCTTTGTTTTCCATAGAAGCACCGTTGATCCAGCGATTTCCGCCTTCACCAATCACAGCCAGATATGGCGGTAACACAAGAATGTCCTGGGTATCTTTTTTATAAACATCTACACTTCCCGTCAGCTTCTGATTAAAAAATCCGAAATCCAAACCAAGGTTGGTTTGTGTGGTAGTTTCCCATCTCAAATCATCATTCTTCGTCTGGGTAGCAATAAATCCTGAAGGCAGCAAACCACTACCAACACCGGAAATATCATATGCAGTTCCATAAGAAGTTGCCCAAGTCGGATTTCCGCCTGCATAATTGGCAATATAAAGGGAATATACTGCCGAGTTACTGATTTCCTGATTTCCCGTCTGTCCCCAACCTGCTCTTAACCTTAAATCTGAGAAAAATGGTATCACCTTTTCTGCAAAATCTTCTTTGTTGATTCTCCAACCAGCCGAAAATGCTGGGAATGTTCCGAAACGGTTATTCTTTCCGAATCTTGACGAGCCGTCATAACGTACTGTTGCAGAAAACAGGTAACGGTTGTCATAATCATAAGAGAACTTGCCGAAGTACGACAACAAGCTGTAATAAGTAGAACTTCCACCATTAAAGGCATCTCCGGTTCCGGCATCAGGATACATATAATCCGGTGTTTCTATAAGAAATCCTTCTTTTCTGAGCCACGTATTGTTGTAGGTATCTTTGTACATTTCCATTCCACCCAACAAATCAAAATGATGATTTCCAGCTTTGGCAGTGTATTGAGCAGTGTTGGTCCAGGTCCATTTTTCAGTATCCGACTGGTCAATATTTACAGCATTGGTTTTGTTCTGAAGATATCCGGAAACATAGCTTCTTTGCAGCATTCTTTTATAATAGTTGGAAAAATCGATTCCAAAACTGGATTTCAATGTGAGGTTTCTCGCGGGTTGCAATTCCACATAAACGTTTCCAAAAAACCGTTGGTAGCGGTAGCCGTTGTCTTTGTTATATTCTAAAAGTCGAACAGGGTTTTGGCGGTCGTTCATCCCGCCTACCGGACCACCCCAGCCGATCCCATCCACAGTATGAACAGGAATAATCGGTAACGCTCTCAAAGCTGGGTCCAAAACACCAGGATCCATCAGTTCATTGGTTTTGTTGAAGGTGAAATTTTCCCCGATTCTCAATTTTCCATCAAAGAAATTATAAGAGGTATTCACACGTGCAGACAATCTTTTGAAATTGGTCAGCTTCACGATGCCATCATTATCATAATAACCCATCGAGAAGTAGTACGAACCTTTCTCCGAAGCACTGGAAGCCGAAACATCCAATGAATTGGCAACACCGGTCTGAGAAACCTCATCGTACCAATTCGTATTAGCCGATTTGATGGTTTTTGCAGCATCCAGATATTCAGGAACGAAACTGTTGTATAGCGTCGGAATACCATTCTGAACGCCCCAATCAAAATTATAGCTTAGATTGTTGGTATTAGGATTCAGACCGTCGTTGATATTTGCCTGCCAAAGCACCTGTCCAAACTGTTTTGCATTCAGAACTTCTGTTTTTTTGGCATATTGGGAAAAGGCGGTGTAATAATTCAGGTCGATTCTCATCTTGCCTTTTTTCCCTTTTTTTGTGGTAATGATAATGACGCCGTTTGCCGCTCTGGAACCGTATATACTTGCTGATGAGGCATCTTTCAACACCTGCATTGATTCGATGTCAGCGGGATTCAATTCGTGCATTCCTGCTTTTGTGGGAACTCCGTCTATCACATAAAGCGGGTCTGTATTGTTCAAAGTTCCGACACCGCGGATGAGGACTTTGGTATTTCCACCGGAAGGCGAGCCATCAGTAGAAATATTCACACCTGCGACTCTTCCCTGTAATGATTTGATTGGATTGGGTTCGCCCTGTTTGTTCAGATCTTTCATATCAACGATGGAAACAGCACCAGTGATGTCCGCCTTTTTCTGCTTGGTATATCCAGTTACTACGACCTCGTCAATATTCTTTACCTTATCGGCGGCAAGAACAATATTGAAAATAGTTTTCTCATCCACAACAACTTCCTGAGTGGAATAATCGGGATAAGTGAAAACCAACGTGTTCCCTTTTTTCAAATTATTTATCTGGAATGTTCCGCTGCCATCTGTTATTGTACTTGCGCCGGTTTCTGAAACAGTAACGGTAACGCCTCTCAGTGGTTTCTGAGTTGGCGAAAGCACCTTTCCCTTGACAATTTCCTGTGCAAAAACATAGGAAAATGGAAGAAGACAAAAGGCAACTGCAATTTTATATTTCTTCATTATGATATAGTTTTTTTTATCTGATGTTAAGCTGATGTGCATTGATGCTCAAAGAACTTCCTTTTGTATCTGTCGATAAAGTCAGCTCTGAGAAATTTTCGTTTGGGAAGAAGATTTCGGTCAAAACTTTTTCGCCGTCGTTGAAGAAAATTTCGATGGAAGTTTTGTCGATAACCAACTTCATTTTTACGCTGGAATATAGCTGTTTGAGAGGTGCTTTGGTAACAGGCTTTGCATAATTTTTTCCGAAACCAGTTTTACCTGATTTGGAACGGTCTATGAACAGTTCTTTTGTTTTGTTATCAATCCAAAAAGTCAATTGTTCCCCCAAGGTATTTTTAATAGTGAAAGTGTATTTTCCTGCACTCATCTTTTTCAAATCCAAGTCGATTACGGATTTGCTTAGGTCGATTTCCGATTTACCGATCAGTTGGCTTTCAGCTTTTACACTGATGTTTTTTTTAATTGATTTCCCCTGATATTCTTTCAGCTGAGCAACAGGAACATTTTTAAGAATATAACCTTCCTTTGTTTTTTTGAGGGAAACTTCCCTTGCCACGGTCATACTGCTTCTCCAAGTTTCTGTTGGAACTTCCTGTGCATATTCCCAGTTACTCATCCAGCCAATGATAATTCTCTTGTCCTGCGGAACATTATCAAACGAAACACTGGCATAATTATCCTTACCCCAATCCAGCCAGGCTGCTTTTTCTTTGTTAAGTTGTTTGGTAAAATGCTCATCTGTTTTAAATGTCTTACCATCAAAATCTCCGACAAAATATTGACCTGCAGAGCCATTGTTTGGTCCGCCTGGATTGATATTGACAATCAGTACCCATTTTTCCTCGTTTGAACCTTCAACTTTCAATGGAAATAAATCAGGACATTCCCAAACGCCACCGTGACCACCCAAATCTTTCCCAAATTCTGATTGAAAAGTCCAGTCTTTCAGGTTTTTTGAAGTATAGAGATGTGCTCTGTCCTGTGCCGCCAAAACCATCACCCATTGTTGTCTTTTGGAATCCCAAAATACTTTCGGGTCTCGAAAATCACGGATTCCGGGGTTTTTGAGAACAGGATTTGCATTATATTTTGTCCAAGTTTTACTGTTGTCGAAAGAGTAAGCTATTCCCTGAGATTCTACACCGATTTTGCCTTCTTTTTCAAGCTTAGGATTGTGATAGGTATAGATTGCAACCACAGGATTATTTTTGGAATCTCCGAAACCGGAATTATTGTTTTTATCCACAACAGCACTTCCTGAGAAAATATAGCCTAGATCGTCAGGATAAAGAGCAATAGGTTGTTCTTCCCATTTTACAAGATCTTTGCTTGTAGCGTGTCCCCAATGCATCGGTCCCCATTTGTTTCCGTCGGGATAATACTGGAAAAAAAGATGGTAAACGCCGTCTTTGTAATAGAGTCCATTAGGATCGTTCATCCAGCCTTTCTTGGGCGTGAAGTGAAAATCAGGACGGTAAAGCTGTTCTTCCGATGGTTTGGAATTCGACTGTGCATTTAGAACGGAATGCATCACAGCAGCAATAATTAATGTTGATAATGTTTTTTTCATTGAGTTATTTTCTTGTTTATCACAATTAAGTGATTGAAAGAATTTATCTAATCTTTAGTTAATGTTTTGCTGAGTTTTTCCAGAGAAACACCTTTTGTTTCGGGCATCATAAAAATGACAAACAATAATTGGAACATCATTGCCACTGTAAAGACTAAGAATACAGTTCCAGCTCCTATGATTGAGAATAATGTTGGAATGAGCGACGGAATTATCGCTGCCAAAACCCAGTGCGTGGAGCTTCCAAAAGCCTGTCCGGATGCGCGAAGATGATTTGGAAAAATCTCGGAAATGAAAACCCAAATCACTGTTCCCTGACCTATGGCGTGCGAAGCAATGAACAGGAACAAAAATATAGGAATCGCCAAACCAGTCCAATGGAAATAGAAGGCCATAGAAACCAGTCCCAACGAAATAATATATCCTATGGAGCCAATTAACATCAGAGTTCTTCTTCCAACTTTGTCAATAAGATTGACACCAACCAAAGTAAAAACCATATTGACAATCCCGATGCCTATGCTACTAAGAAGTGATGTTTTCTCGCCAAGACCTGCCTCTCCAAATATTCTTGGGGCGTAATACAAAAACGCATTAATACCCGACATTTGATTGAAAAAAGCAACAAGGAAAGCCAAAATCAAAGGGAAACGGTATTTTTTCATAAAGATGTTTTCCTGTGGCGTATCGGCATGATCGTACTCCATTTGAGTAATAATTGTTTCGGAATCCTGATCGGGACTCACGATTTCCATTACTTTTTTGGCCTCGTCCATTCTACCTTTAGAAACAAGCCATCTTGGACTTTCCGGAATTATGAAAACACACAAAGTATATATCGTTGCCGGAATCGACTGCACCCCGAGCATCCAGCGCCAATCGTCATCACCGATTCCGCTGAGTAGATAATTGGATAAAAACGCTACTAAAATTCCTAAAACGATATTGAACTGATATAAAGAAACCAGTCTGCCACGGTCTTTTGCAGGAGCAATTTCAGAAATATAGGCCGGAGCGGCAATAGTAGATGCACCTACGCCCAGACCGCCCATAAATCTAAAGAATGCAAACATATATGGATCATTGGAAAAAGCCGTTCCTATTGCTGACAGGGCATACAAAATACCAATTGCTAAAAGTGTTTTTTTTCGTCCGAATTTATTAGTCGGGATTCCGCCGAAGATAGCTCCAATAACCGTTCCCCATAATGCCATTCCCATTACTACTGCTCCGTGAAAAGCATCTGAACTATGCCAGAGTAACTGTAGTTTTTTATCGGCTCCGGATATCACTACCACATCAAACCCAAAGAGAAATCCTGCCAGCGCTGCGGTAACGGACCACATCAAAATTTTATTCATATAAAGAATTATTAATTTGTTTGTGGCTAATATATCCTGAGATGATAATCCGAAGGTCTAATTATGTAACAAAATATTTCGTCAAGGTTAATTATTTGTTAAATATTTTTAATTCATTGATAATCAAAATATTAAAATTTAATTATTGCAAAAAATTATATTAATGATTCAAAAATGTAACATCAATCTACAAAATTGTTACGTGGTTTTTGAGCATTTTATACCGTGTGAACGATTATTGGTTTGAGGAGATTGACTAAGAATTGTCGTTAGATTAGAGAAATTTAAACTCGGATTTTTTTAAGACGAATTTTAGGATTGTAAAAATTGTATTTTATTCTAACGAGCAAAGCTTAAACCATATTAAGGTATTTAAAATTAAGACTACTCTTCTCCCACACTCTTCCTGAATACATTGGGCGAAACTCCAAACTTGTTTTTAAAAACAGTGGAGAAGTAATTCGGGGACGAGAATCCTGTTTTGTAGGCGATTTCAGAAATAGTGAGTTCGGGATTTTGAAGCATCGATTTGGCCTTCTCCAGACGGATGTTGCTGATATAATCGCTTACATTTACATCAAACATCGCTTTAATTTTTCTGTAAAGCTGTATTCGTGAGATATTTAGGAGGTCAGCCAGATTTTCTACGGAAAACTCAGCGTTGTCAATATTGGTTTGAATGATTTGATTTAGCTTATTGACAAAATTCTGTTCGATACTACCAAATGATTTGCTGTCCACAATCCTGCCAATATTATTGGTATAGTAATAGCGCAGCTTTTCGCGGTTGTAAAGCAATGCGTGCAAAGACTGAATCAGAATCGGGTAGCTGAACGGCTTGGTAAGATACAGATCTACACCAGATTTTAGTCCCTGAAGATAAGATTCTTTATTATCCAAAGCTGTAAGCAAAATGACAGGAATATGCGATGTCCTCAAGTCATTTTTCAGGATTTCGCAGATTTCAAAACCATTTTTGTCAGGAAGGTTCACATCGCAAACGATAATATCGGGGATCTCGCCCAATGCTTTGTCAACCGCATCTGTACCGTCGGAAACCATTACATCGAATTCAGATTTTAATTTATTACTGAGAAAAAATGATAAATCCGAATTATCCTCCACCAAAAGCAAAGAATACCTTTCAGTTTGATTGTCCGGATTGGATGGATAAATTTCACTTTCTATTTCCGTAAAAACTGCATCTTTTGCCAAAGTATCAGCATCTGTTACGCTCGGTTCTTTGACCATTTGATCTTCATTAAAATGCTTGTTTCCTTTGTAGAGACTTATGATAAATTCCGTACCCTGAAAAGAACTGACCTCAATTTTTCCAAGGTGAAGTTCCACAAATTGCTGACTGAGGTGAAGCCCTATTCCAGAGCTGTTTTTCCGATTGTTAGAGCCTTTAAAATATGCTTCGAAAACGTTGACGATTTCTTTTTCCGGAATACCAATACCGTTATCCTTAAAAATGATGACTGCCTGATTTCCCTTTTCCTGAATTGTAATATCAATTTTCCCGTTGTCCGGAGTGAATTTGAAAGCATTAGACAACAGATTGAAATAAACCTTGTCCATTAGATTACGGTCGATATAGAGTTCCAGATTTTTGTTGGCAGAGTGAATTTCAAACCTGACATTCCGTTTTTTCGCCTCGTTCTCAAAATCACGGAAAATACCATAAGTGAAATCGTAAATATTGGTTTTAGAAACTCTGAGATTGAACGTTTTATTTTCTACCTTCCTGAAATCCAAAAGATTATCAACCAACCGGAGTAACCGGTTAGAATTTTTATTGATAAGTTCAATTTCATAAGACGGTTTTGTTCCTTTGCTTTTAAAAGTATCCTTCAGCGATTCCAAAGAACTTAGAATCAGCGTTATAGGTGTTTTGAACTCGTGTGACAAACCGGTAAAAAAGTTGACTCTCGCTTCATTACTCTTCTTTAGTTCATCGGCAATCATTTCAATCTGATTTCTCTGTATGGTGATTCTTTCATTTGTAAGAGTTAGCTGTTTGTTCTTTATTTTAATGGCATAAATCAGGTAAATAGCATAAGCTACAAGACAAAACATTAATAATAGCAAGACGACTGACCATCGGAACAGTTCCTTTTGGGAAGAATACAATTCGGTCTGCTTTTTCACGGCGCTGACCTGATTTTCTATCACACCCTGCTGCTCGATAATTTTATCGAACTGATTTCGCATAATCTCGGCATTCAATCTGTCAATAATGGTAGTGCCGAGTTTAATGCGCTTCTGCGGCGTTTGTCCATTATATATCTTGATTGCAGTTTCAATTGCTTCTGCACTACCTGTAGGATAAAGTAGGGTTGCGTTCAGTTTCCCATCCAAAACCATCTGGATTCCGCCGTCTTTGGTATTGAGGCCATCAACACCGATGAATTTGATTTGATTTTCCACGCCTTCATTCCTTGCGACCTGCCAGGCCTGTGAAGCAAGCTCATCATTAAAAGCAAAAACATACACACTTTGATTGCCCAAAGAATCCAGTGTTTTCCTGAAAGCCTCTGCAGGAAGACCTTTGAATGTTTTTATCAGTTCGGTATTTGGATTATTTTTGATGATTTGCTGAAAACCCAAACTCCTTTCAACTGTTGGAGAAGAATTATCGTCACCTTTTACTTCAATGACTTTTTTCAGAATTTTAGAATCAGAAAGGATGTATTGTGCTGCTTCTTTTCCAATTTCAATATTATCTGCACCGATGTATGTTGCATATTTGGAAGAATTAATTTTCCTGTCGACCAAAATCACTGGAATTTTACGATCAAATGCTCGTTCGACAACTGGAATCAATGAATTGGGTTCGATGGGAGAAATTATGATGACATCTACCCCACTGTCAATCATCGTTTGAATATCATTAATTTGTTTTTTAATGGAACCATCAGCTTTGCTGATATTCAAATCCACTTCAGAATGTAAGGAAGCCTGGATTGCCATCGAGTGGTTCATCGACTGTCGCCACGGGTGATTTCCCAAACCTTGAGAAAAGCCGATACTGATTTTGTCTGATTTTTCGGAAACGTCATTACAAGCCGATAAAATAATCAGAAGCAAAAATAAAATCGTGTAAACCTTAGAAACACCCAATTCGTTAAAAACTTTTTTCGTGGACATATTAACACAATATTAATAAAGATGTTTCACACCCGCAATTTTTGGTCGAGCTATTTTTTGTCGATTGAATATCAGGTCTTTTGAATGACAAAGTACGAATGTTACAATTCTATAAGTGTTGTAACATCCATATAAAACTCTGCAGAACTTTCAGATGATCAGCAATCAATAAACATTGATGAATAAAGCTTTCCACATTGAATTTCATTTCTCAAAACAAAATCAAAACATTTTGAACAATAAGTGAAATAGTCAACCTCAGTTTGCCAATACATTTGGAACAGGACAAATGAAAATTAAGTTAAAAATAATCTGTAACGATTAAAATCATTAAGAAAATAATACCAACCCTTAACTAAAAAATTATGAGAAAACTTTATCTAAGCCTGTTTGCAGGATTAATCTTTGCTAATGTCAATGCACAGACAAAAAAAATAGCTTTTATCGGCCAGGCCGACGTTTACAACAGTAATATCCCTACTGCCAATGATGGATTGACTTATGACGATGACCGAGCGGCGGCGGTTTGGTTTATGGAAACTTTTGTTCCATCACATTCGGCTAATATCACAGGAAATTATTTTTCTTTTCAGGATGTAGCAGAAGGTGCGGACATCAGCGGTTATGAAGTAGTCTGGATCCAGAGCGACGGCGCAACTTACACAGAAAGACTGAACGAATGGCCGAGAGGAACTACGGAAGGAAATGGTGATAAGCATTGTCTTTTGAGAGAGGCAGGATTCCAATGGAACGGGCAATGCGGACAACTGGAAGATGACTTTATGTGGAAAATAAAACAATATTATAAGTCCGGGAAGAAATTGCTATTAGGAAATTTCGCAGGGAAAGGCCTGGAAGTATTTGGCGTTTTTGAAGGGCTTAATAATCCCTGGGAATACAGACCGAACCAATCATTTGGTGATACCGCTGCAAATCCCGCAAATTCATCTGCTGCCTGGGGAACCAACTGGAGCGGAAGTTCTACTCCGATTCTTCTGCAGGGAATAAGCACAAATTCCGTAAGCTGTACAAACACATCTCAAAGCATAGAATTTTTAGGTGTAGGAACGGAAAAGAAAAACCGCGCACTGCAATATAACCTGAATTGGGGCAGAATCTATGACGATGCAGGCGGTGCCAGCTCAACAATTGGGCAAAGAAGACAAATTTTTCAAAACACACTGAATGCAGAAATCCTTCTGGAAAACTGTGACGGAACAGAAATACAGGCAGCGAGATTCAACCCGAGAAATTCCGGCGACGGAACAATTTTCTGGTATGGTTCAGGTGTTTACGACTGGTACGCTCCGGGCGGTGGCAATCAAAATGTTAAAAAACTGACAGAGAACACTTTACTTTATCTTGCAGGTGGAGAATCTATGCTTTCTTCTCAGAATTTTAATGGAAAAATCAACATCAGCATCTATCCAAACCCAGTTTCAAATGTTCTGACTATCAAATCAGCAGAATATGTAAACAGCGAAATCTATGATATAAACGGACGAAAAATCCTGACCTCAGAAGCTAAAAATATTGATGTACAGAAACTTTCAGCAGGTATATATTCTATCAGGATAAATGATGGAAAATCTTCCCAGACTTTAAAGTTTATTAAGAATTAAATATTTCTACAATCTTTTTCAATTTAAGCAAATCTTTATCAGATAATAATTTAGAGATTGTTTTAAACAATATTATGATCATCAAATAATTGGTTTGAATCTAATACTTCTAATTTTAAAAAAGAAATTACTTTCTTGGGTAATTCTCTCTAAATTTTCCGTCAAATGTTTGGATTTTTCAGGATTCTATCTTAATTGATGAATTATCAGTTTAGAGAAAATAGGCTTATTTGAGGTGTACAAATGTACACCTCATAGCTGTTTTTAATAGCTCAAGGTGTACAAATATATAAATAAACTCCAAAAAGAGAAAATAAAATTTATCTAAATACCTGATAATCAACTAAAAGAAAGAAAAAGAAACCAGAGAAAAGCTAATTTATTTCCCGATACAGAAAGTTTCTCTTTACTGTTTGTGGGGTGTTATAAATATTTAGTATCCAATTGGTAAATTACACTAATTGTTCAAAGTAAATTTTAGCAACGGATTCAATATAATTTTCATTCAAACTTTTAGATAATTCCTCTTTCAATTTTTCTGATTTTTTAAATCTTTGAAAATAATATATTGTTCGGTATTCTAAAATCCAATACGGATTAAACTTTGAATAATCATAATTATCAATATCCATTAACCAACTGTAATATTCAAAATATTTTTTATGAGATTTTTTTAACAAATCGGTTAATTCTTCACTAAATTCTAAGTTAAATTTGAAAACTAAGTTTATAATCTGTCCTAAACGTATATTTTCATAATCTCTGAAATAATGTTCATCTTCCTTTTTAGACATATCAGGAACTGTAGAAATAAACTTTTTAAATAAATTTTCATCAAAGTCAATTAAATCATAGATAATTCCTAAATCATATAGTTTATCATCAAAATTTTCATCTAACTTTTTGATGATTTTAAGTTTAATATTTTCTCTTAGATTCTCATTTAAAAACGTGAAGGAATAAAATAATTTTCCAATATATCTATTTTCTAAATCTAACTCTATATCTTTTAAATCATCAATTTTCAAAACCGTTTTTATAAAATATTCTATCTCAGATTCTGTACACTTTTCTACATAAATATTAATTGATCTACCAAAACCATATCTACTATGGTCGTCACAAAGAAATAAGTCCAAAATCTCTCTTATTTGAGTTTTACTGATTTCATTTTCATTCTTATCAATGAAATTCACAAATTCATCAAATGGAATATAATGTTTATTTTTTATTAGCTTACTAAGATTTATAACATTAGATAATATTGTTTCTTTTTCTCTAAATTCAATATCTAACAAAGAAGTTATAATTAATATTTTATTTAAGATTTTATCAATTTTAATCGGTTTAAATAAACCTCCTAAACTATCCAAATATTCATTCGAATCAATAAGATTTAATATTAATTTATTTATTCTTTTTGGAATTTCTAAATCTTTATCTAAGATTATTTTTTTTATATTATACTTGGCTAATAAATATTTTGTAAACTTTTCATCAACATTAAAAATCCACATTTCTATTATGGTCCAATCAAACTTTTCGTATTTATCAGTAACAGGATTTTTTAAAGTATATAAACCAAATAAGCTTTCTAATATTTTTTTTGATAATTGACTATATTCGGAATAATGATTAAATATTAAAAAATTATGTTCTAAATAAGATTTAAACCGTAAAAAAGAAGACTTCAATTCTTCATACTTATTATCACTATAAGTATTACCATATTTATCTCCAAAAGAAATTTGTTGTATTTCAGAAAAACATTCATCTATACTGTATTTTGTATCATCATAAAATTTTCTTTCTTTAATATTCTTAAAAATTTCCAAAAAATATGGAGCTTTCTTCTTTATTAATGGTTCGTCAATATCAAAATTTATTGCAGATAATTTTTGTAGAAGTTGCTTTTCATCACCTCCATAATAAGTCCATTTAATTAATCTTCTAAGTTTACTTAGATTATATGTCAATATGGTATATTTAATAGGATTATTCAATCTATCATTTTCATCGTAGATACTGTAAAAAACATCAACTGAACTTTTATAATCTCCTAAAAGATAATAGGTGTATCCTCTTCGTAAAGTTCCATAAAGAGAATTATCATCAGAGGTCTCATTTAATAATTCATTTGATCTTTTAATGTTTAACCTTTCTAAATTACATCTCTCACAATCACACTCACTATATTGAAATAATCTATGTACACATATCTGATCCTTATATCCTTTTCCTCTCCACCCAATATGATAAATATGATTTACTAATAAAAACGAAATTATATTTTTTAATTTTTCATTTTGATTTTCTACAAAAACTTTATCTATTTTTAGTATTAAATGATTATCTGACAATGTAAGATTCTCTAATAAATTAAATAACTCTTCGTTATCAGTATAGAAGTTAAATCCTCTTACATAAGTATTATTCTCATCAGGTCCTCTAAATGGAAATAATTTACAAATTACATTAGTAGGAAGAACTTTTATCCCATCAAATAATTTGATTGTATAATCCACTTTATCAATGATATTTTTATCTCTTATTTCATCCTCTATTTTTGAATAATCTGCTTCATAATTTTCACTTAAAATATTCTTCTTTCTAAATTGAACTAATTTTGCACTTTCAATTTTATTTAGAAACTCGTCGAATGTGTTTTCATTTAGTACGTTTTCTGTTGGTATATATATCTGAATCGAATCAATACCATTATTTTTCTGTTGTAAAATTCTCTCTTTTAAAGTAATATCATTTTGTATATCATACCAATAAATTATATTAGTATTTAAATCGCATAAAGTGAAAACAATTGCTTCATCAAATTCAGTGTAATAGTTGATTGCATTTCTTAAGCTAATTGAATGCGATATTTTACCAAAATTTAAATCCTCTTTAGTCTTTATAATTGGTAACTCATTAAAAGTTCCTTTATTCTGGTTTCTAAAGAAAAATATATGTTCTTCCTTTTCATTTGTTATATCAAAATAAAAATCTGTTCCATTATCTTCCCCTGCTGAAGCTGAATGTTCTTTTAACTTCATACTATTTTGAAGAAAGAGATTTCTTAATTTACCTTTCAGTTTATCATCTGCTTCTTTTCTGATATAATCGTTGTCGTATTTCATATTATTTTTTTGCATTTTTTCTAAAAGCCACAATTAGTTGATAAATACCGAAACTCACAATAATCCTTCCTATTATATCCCATAATGAACTCCAAAAACTCAATGATTCTCCGTCTTTTAACTTAATAAAATCAAATTTTCTTGCAGGATTTAGAAACTCAAAATAATATTTTAGATTTATAAAAAAGTAGTTAAATAAATCACTATCAAAAGTCAATCCCGAAGAACAATTGAGATATTTGACACTAAAATCATATCTAATACTCAAAATATAAAAAATGAAGATTATGAAAGTAGGAATCAATATAAATCTTAATGATTTTATCCAATCTTCTCCGTGTCCATTGGAAATTCTATTTAGATTAAATGTAAAGACATCCATAACTTTTTCCTTATTACCATAAAAAAATAGATTAATACTTCTGATAAAACTATTAAAGTCGTTAGTTGTACTTAAATAATCTTCATTCTGATTTATTTTTATTAATAATAACTTTTCTTGATTTTCTGACCATTTAGAATTAAATATTCCCGCTTCATATATATTACCTTGTCTTTCAAAAACTTTTTTAAATTGATTGTAGAAATCAGTTTTTTGATAGTAATAATTAATCTTATCATTCATATTTAATTCTTTGTAGTCAATAACAAATTTATCACTCTTTAGAATCTTCAAATTTTGTTCAGGAACTTCAGTTCCAAGAAGAACACATTCTAAAAAATTTGAATTACAATACTGAAATTCGAATTGATTTAATTCACAATTAGAAAACTCTGTTTTTCCTAATGATGAATGGAAAACTCTGAATATGGGTTTGTGTATATTTTGGAATTCTAAATCAATAAGTTTTATCTTTGATAAGACATTCCAAATAAAATCTACTATCTCGTAAATTCTATCTATGTATGAATTAGATTTTCCTTTCTCACTATTATACTTTCTTATTTTTCTTAAAATAAATCTTTCAAATGCGGAAAGATTAATATTTTGAGCATCTCTTAATCTATCGATCAACTCAATAATTTTAGATTTATCAAAGACGTCATAAATTTCCTCTACTAACTGTTTTTCTAAAATACTCTCTTCAATCTCATTAGAATTATAAATCCAATCATTGTTCTCTTGAATCTTGTTTTTGATATATTCTAATATTATTTTTTTAGAATTAAAATAGAATTTTTCATCATCATCAATCAGTAAATTTGGCTTAAACGTATATTTATTTATATCCGACCAATTATCCAATGGTTTTGTCAATCTTCTCAAATCTCTAAAATAAAGATTTCCAATGACGGAAAATTCTTCCATTAAGATTGAATAAATTTCACAAGAAGAAAAAGAGATTAAAGTATCTCTCAAAATGAAAACCTGTTTAAATTCTAACTTATTAATCTTTGATCTGACAATATATCCCTCTATTTTACAACCATTTAATATATTCAAAGAATGAATTTCGCAATTACTAAGTTTCAATAAATTTATTGTTGAATTTTGAATATTATATGAATTTTTTTGATTACTTATTTGTAAAGATTTTATTGTACAATCAAAAATGTCGAAATCACCCAATATACATTCATCATCTGATTCAATATAATTGATTATAACATTTTTATTAAAATTGATTAAGTAAACATTTGTTTTTTTATTAATAGAAATTTGATGTATTGTACAATTATCTTTAATTAATAATAAACCTATATTTGATTGATTTTGAATTATAATCCCATCAATTTTACACTTATTATCAATAGAAATTCTATTTATATTGGTAAGATATATGTTAATATTTATTACTTCTGAATTATCAATTCTAAATTCATATAATTTTAAAACTGAAAAATGTAAACTAATAAGTTTTGATTCTGAAATTTCAAAATTTTTAATTGATGAATCACTTGCAGAAAAATAATCCAGTTTTGTAGATTCTGAAATATCAAAGTGAGATATTTGTGATTTTTCATTTATATGAATTCTTTTAATATTTGAAGATTTAATATAAAAACCGTCATAATCAATCTCACATTTTTGTATTTCAATGGTTTCTATATGTGAATTTTCAACATAAAAAAAATTTGAAAAACTTTCCGATAAATCGACCGTATTAATTATTGTAGTATTAGTGAAATTAATTCGATGAAAATTATCTTTTTCAATCTCAACGTTATCAACTTTAAAATTGATAAATTCTAACGTTATTGAGTTATTGCTGTCAGAATTAAAATTTTTACATTTTATATCATCGAAAACAAATTTTTTCTTAACATTATTTTTAATTATGATTTTATTAAAATATTGATCTTTAAAAGTAATATCATAGTTTACATTATCTAAAATAATCTCATCATCTTCGAATTCTAAATCTGATGTAAATTCAATACCTAAAATTTTTCCATTAATGACCTCTGAAAAGACAATTACTCCCTTAATATTATTTTGTATTAAAAAATATCTTAATTCTTTATCATTTTGAATATTGACAATCTGATTAAATATCTCTTTTTTAACAATTGACTTCACGTTACTTAGTTTTTTATTAACAAATTTAACTAAAAAAGTCCTCTTTAGTAAAGAAGACTTTTCCACAATCATCATAAAATCAATTGATTCTACAATTTTATTTTCTTTAATGATTACAAACTCATATTTATCTTTAAAACTGATTTTTGAGGATGTTATACACGCATATTACAATACTTTTAATCTATCTTTTCAATATAATTAAAAAAGAACATTCCCTCAGTAGCAGTTCCAAGAGAACCTCCACCTCCTTCAACATAAGAGAATTTAATCTTCCTTCCTTCTACCAACAATTCTTTTAGTTTTTTGAAATCATTATAACTTAAATCATATCTACTTTCCCATCCATCTTTTATTCTACCTCTGTAATCATACAAATCATCTGGATCTACATTAACAACAATATCTGTATTTACAAATGATTTCATATCATTGTGTAAATCATCAAATTCCTTAGAAGTTTTGGTTATGTGAATTTTATAATCAGTACCTCCATTATCTTTTATTACTTTCTTCACAACACCATATAAAAAATAATATTCTTTAAATTGGTCAGAAAACATACTTCCATTGTCTTCATAATAATTCTTATCAATTAACTTATTATACGTAAATATCGAAAAATCACTGATAGTATTTTCTTTCGGAGATTCTATATTTGTTTTTTCGTTTGTATTTGTAATTTTTTTATTTCCAATCTTCATCAAACTGAAAGCAATCATACCTTTTTGTAGATTCGGTTGTGTTTTGAAAATATTTATTTGTAAATCTTTTTCAGCGGATACAGATGTATAAACACCGATGTAATCATTAGTTTTTGATTCATCAATTTTATAACTCGGATTATATCCAATATCACTAACAATAAATTGTCCTCTCATCACAGTATCATTCCAACTAAAATATTTCAACTGATTCCCTTTAAATATTGTAGTAACCACAAAAGTATATGTAGAATTTTTCTTTACGTAGGTATTATTCCCCGATTTATCTTTTGATTTAAACTGATAACCCGAATCCTTAATTTTAAATTCTACTTCCTGTTTTGTTAAGTTGAAGAAATTTTCAATATTTGAGAAGTTCCCAAACTCCTGCGAAAATAGAAAACCAACTTTCAATATCAATATTGTTATTAATATTTTTACTCTCATAATTTTAAATTCTAAAAATATTGTGTTATTCAATTATTGGTTCAAATTATTATCCCCCGAAATCAATGCATATCGGAGTTTACCCAATGGTGGTAAGTTTGTTACTAAGTCTCCATCAATAACAGTAAAAATCATCTTACCATTTTCAACTTCAATCCTGTCGTTATACTGTTTACAATTCAAAATTTTATCGGTGTATTTTATCTTATTTCCGTTGATAATCAAATCTGTTTTTGAATTAACACTTACTCCAAACATCTGAATGCTCATAGAATACGAACCATCGTGTTGATGATTTTCTGAATTACAACTAAGAACAGTAACTCCTACCATTGCTAAGTATAAAAATTTTATCATAGTTCACTTATTTAAGTTTCAATTTTATAAATCTTTTCTCAACAATCTTTACGGAAAACCTTATTCTGTGGTATAAAAATAAAAAAACAGGCTTGAGACGTTAATCTCTACCTGTCTTTGAGGGAGTCGAAGCCCTTATCCACAAAGTAAAGCAACGCTCAAGCCATAGACTTGAACATTTGCTAAACTTTTTCCTGTGGATAATGTAAATTTCGACTTTTTCAAAGACAGAAAACAGTTCGCTAATGTTGAGTATTTTAAATTTTATTTATTCGATATTTTTCTTTTTTATTTGTTAGTGTAAAGATATTACTTCGTACAATAAACTCCAACTTTCAATGGTTAATTATTCAAAGTTAAAAATTGATTTCAAAGTTGTTTTTACTCCTAAGTTGTACATTTCCTTATCTTTTTCACTTTTCAATTGGTTCAGTATATCACTATAATTTTTCAAAAATGTTGAATTTACATTCGAAAATAATTTTTCAAAATCATAAATATTGGATGAATCTCGATTCTCATTTTTTTCAATTTTCGGCGTTCTAATATCTCGTTCCAATTTAGATTTCCATTTTCCAAAATCAGATTTCTTCTCCTGATAACCGTTCTCAATAGCTAATATAATTTCGTTTTCATCAAAATCCTCATCGCTAAAATTAATGATACAATAGTCGATTACATTTTGTTTATCTAATCCGTAACCACAACAATTTTTACTTAATAAATAGATGTAATTATTTCTATTATTATTGCGAAATTTTGTTACCTTATTTGTAAAATCTATAGCAAATTTAATTTCATTTACAAATTGAGTCTCAAAAATATTTTCGTGAGATACTTCATTTGAAAAATTTTCTTCTAAAGTTCCAAATTTAAAGATTTCTGAATTTTCATTGTGATAAACATAGGGATCATAGGAGTAAAAACACAACCGATTAACATCACAAGTTGAATCGAATTTAATATTTAACACTGATTCAAGATGTTTCATCAATTTTTTGTAGAGTTCTGTGTGTTTCCCTGAATCTTTGTTATCCGTTGCCACAATAATTTTCATCCCGTTTCCCGATGGAGATCGAAACACTGTTCTAACAAATGGATACTTTATTAATTTAGTAAAAATCTTCTGATACTCTTCATCACTTTTTATGTTATCAATATCAAAAATCATCCAACCGTAATAATTCAGTAAATTATTTTTACTTCTTCCACCGTTTGAAAAAATACCTGCAATGATAAATGCAGGCAGTTCCGTTTTAACTTTATTTGAAATATCAGATTTTCCATTCTTCAAAATTTCTTTTCTGATTTTTTCAATCTTACCTTTGATTCCAAAACCACTCCTGATTTTTTCGATGATTTTTTTTTCAGAAATCTCCACACTATTTGTGGTCGAAGAATTTTTGTATTCGTTAAAAATTAAATCTTCCATTTCTTAGAAACTTTAAAGTTCAACGTTGCGGCTACCTCTCTTGATTTTTCTACACTGCTTCTACGTTTTGACAATAGGTACTCATCCAAATCTGAAATTTCAAAGTATAGTTTACCCTCATTTGGTCGGTATGATGGAAATACCCCTTTTCCAGCTTTTCTTCTTACAGTTATAACACTTAATCCTAAATAAAAGGCTGCTTCTTTTGTGGTGAGCATTCTTCTTTCAAAGAGGAATCTAACCTCATCACTTTGTAAAAAATTAATTTTCTTTGACATAATATTGTACTATATATTTATGCCAAAGAAAATTTAGTTTAAGTCGGGTTGAAATCTTCTAAATGGTAAGTTTCGGGGTTAAATAATTATTGATAATCAATTACTTATTTAATTTTTTAAAAATTTCCACCATTTTTTTAGTCGATTTCCTATGATTTTTTTCAAATATGGTTAGATAATCAGAAAATGAATCTTCAATTTTGTTAGAAAGTGTGTTATCGGGGAAATCGAAATACCATTTTAGTAGTTCTTTTATTTCTACTTTATAGGTTACAAAATCGGGTTCTACTACTTCGTTTATCAAACTAAGTAATGATTGCCAGTCATATCTTTTGTATGTTGTAGATGAACGACTATTTTCTAACTTCCAAATTATTCTGCTTCTTACCTTTGGAGCTTCTTGTTCAGAGAAAATATCTTTGAAATCATCAAAGGAAATATCTTCTATAACACTTTGGTTAATAAGTTCAATTCTTAACTTATCTAAATTTTCTGTTGTAAAAAAATTTGTTTTCCTAAATGTATAATTTTTCAATACAGGATTTCCTTTACCTCCTTTCTCTTCTGATTTCATTCTTACCTCTGAAATAAAATCTTCATTCTTTAATTTTTGATTTAAGAACTTTTCATATTCTAAGTAACCCAATATGGGTGATAATAAGTAACTTATTATAATAATCTTATCAGTAGTAAGATAACCATCATACAAATCTGTAAGTAGATTCTGATTCAGACGAAAACCATCCACAAATTTTTGTGTGAAAAATTGTTCGTTGGAAATTAAATCATTAATTCGATTCTTTATTTGATTCAATTCTGTGTTGATTAATTTCTTTCTCAACTGACCACTATCAATTAAATTTGATTTAAGAGTTTCAAAAGTGAAATATTTTATTTTGGAGTTTACTGTTATTTTATTAAACCATTTTAGTAGATAGTTAAAGTATAAATTATCTTCTACATCATTAATTGGTTCAATTGAAAATGGTATCGTGAATTTTTTATTTTTAACCTTTTTTATGTAGGATAAATCAGTATTTATCAATCCTAAATCCTTGTCAATCCAAAATTGTAGTTTTTCTTCATAAGATTTAATATCATAAAACTTTTCTTCTAATGATATTATTTCCTTTCTGCTATAATGGGGAAGAACATTCCTGATTTCTTTCAATCGATCTTTAATTTCTGAGAAATTAATTTTACCGTTGTTCTCATTAAGAATATCTCTCTTTTGGTATTCTTTATAAGATAACTCTTCGAAATAAGAATTTTGGGAATGTTCTCCATTTATATCATTCATAGATAAAGTTTTATCTACAAATATAAATCAGGAATTTTAGATACAGCATCGATCTTCTTCTTATCTATTACTTTCGTATAGATTTCTGTTGTTTTCAGATTTCGATGTCCTAACAATTTACTAACCGTATAAATATCTGTATTCATCGTTAGTTGTAGTGTAGCAAAAGTATGTCGTGAACTGTGATAAGTGATGTGTTTATCAATTCCAGCTTCTTTTACCCATTTGTGTAATTTTTTGTTGTGGTACGCACTATACGTTAAATTCTCAAACAACAACACATCATCATCTTTCCTTTCACCAATAAGTTTTACAGCTTGTTCACTTATCGGAAGATTCTCCACTCCTTTAGTTTTCTGTTGTGTATATTTTAATATCCAACCATTTTCAGAATCGTAGTAGAGATTTTTCCACTTCAAAGATTTTACGTCAGAAAATCTCAATCCGGTGAGTGAACTGAAAATGAATGATTGTTTCAAAATTGGTACTTCACATTCAGTTTTTACTAATTTTTGTAATTCTTCCAAAGTGAGGTATTCTCTGTTGGTTTCTTTCTCCTTTATCGTCTTAACTCTTAGTATCGGATTGTCAGAAATCATTTTATTTCTATACGCTTCTTTCAAAGCTGTTCTAACCTTATTGAAGTACGACAACGCAGTATTCTGTGATAATCTTCCTCCGTTGTTAGATATTTTTTCTTTCAAAAGATATTCCTTAAAATTATCCAAAAATGTTTCATCTATTTTGGAAATCTGAATATCTACTCCTTTACAAAAAATGGTTAGATGTTTCAAAGTACTAAACCAATTTCCGTACGTTCCCTCCGTATCATATCTTTTTTCAACCAATTCATTAAAGTAGTTCAGAAATCCAATCTTACCGCTTAGACTACTTACAAATCCGTGTTTTCTCGAATTAAACTCTAATACCTTTTGAGCTTTTATAGATTCAGCAAGTTGTAATGTTTCTTTATTGTGGTCTTTCTCAATTATCGTTTTCGGTTTATCATAGATATAAAGTTTCAAGAACTCATAACTTCTTTTTTGGGTTGAACTATCGTGGAACATCAAAAACAAACTATTCATTTTTACCCGTCCTTTTTCAATACTTTTTTTACTGAGTTTCCCCTCTCTGACTTTTAAATAAATTTTCATTTTTCTTAGGTTTTGTTACTAATTGTGATGTAACATTCCCCTTAACTCCCATCGGAGACAACAGTAAACGTGTGGTATTAACCTAATTACATTGTTTTAAAATTTCTAAGTTTACTTTCTCTATGTGAAACTAACCACATTCTTACAGCAGTTAAGTAGTAGTAGTCTGCATCAGTTATTCACCTAATTTTTAACAAAAAAAATCCAAACATTTCTGTTCGGATTCTCTTTACTTTATTAAAAACTTCGACTCCCTCAATTGTAAAGTGGTGTAAAGTCCTTCCTTTTATTTTGAAAATACAACTACTGTTTTTAAAAAAGTTCTACATCGTAAATTTTATTTCATTACAAATTCATCAATTTTGATATTAAAATCAATCTAACATCCATTTCCGTTTGTTCTATAGTATCATTTGATACTATCATCATCGTAAAATTTTGAAAATCAACTACAAAATTTCAAACCTCACAGCAGAAATCTCCTCTTCGGTTTGAAATTTCCTCCTTAATTTTCGTTCTTCTTTTGATATTTTCTGATTTTTCGGTTGATTTACTTTATTTCTCCTCTTAATTTACTACTGTTTTAAATGATTTTACTCCACTACTAATTTTTACTACTACTATTACTACTAAATATCCTTATTACTTTTCTCTACTACTACATAAATATATCCTCATATATTATATATAATATATATACTTATATAATATATTCATATTCAATGGTATATAAGTATATAAGCATCAACGAAAAAATTTAGTAAAGGGAAATAAGAAATAACTACTATTAAGAAAATAACACTTAAAAACACCATTAACGATTTTAAAGAAGTTACAACAATTTTAATTCTTAAATCTGTATTGTTCCATTGAAAATTGTTTAAAACCGATTTTTGGATTTAATACAAAGGAAATTTTGAATGTTTGATGATTAATCTCAACGGAAATTATTTAATTCAGATTTCAAAAGAAAATGTTTCTTACCAACACGGATTGTTTTTAAATCTCCGTTTTTAATCAGTTTTCTGATTGTAGATTCAGAGATATTCATCAACAAACAAACTTCTTTTATAGTAAGATATGTTTTCTTCTGAACATTTTCAATAGAAACCACTTTAAGTTGTTTGAGTTTTACCTCTGTTTGAAATTCCTCTTTTGATTTTTGGAGTTTTTCATCCTTAACTTTCTTCTTATAATCCTTTTGATTACATCTGTGAGTACAATACTTTGTAGAGAATGTTTTAGCGATGAATTTCTCTTTGCAGAAGATACAAATCTTCTCAATCCTAATGTTACTGCTCATTTGATACTTTCCGATTTTCTATATGTTAATAATCTCTCCCTGTATTTAGCGGTATTTGCGTGTATCTACGATTATTTACCGTTTAAATTTCTCTTAGAGTATCCTAAAATTCATTTTTTTAGAGATTAAAAACAACGGAGTATCACATTTAGTGGTATAAAATATGTCAACAAATGTCAGAAAATGTCACTTAACACTTTCTGATTTTCCTTTATTAATGCGGGTTGTATAGTTGTATTATGGTGTTTAGAAAATGGCGATTACTTCCCGATACAAAACTTAGAAAAAATATTCCCCAAAACTTCATCATTGCTAAACTCACCAGATATCTCACCAAGATACTCCAAAGCATTTCTAAGTTCATAGGCCAAAAGCTCGGTTGTGATCTGAGAGGAGACCGCCTCTTCCACTCTCTGCACAGAATCCAATGATTTCTTCAAAGCTTCGAAATGACGTTGATTGGTGATGATCACATTATTTTCTTCTGATTTCAAATGCTCAACAAACGAGGATAATTCATTTTTAAGATCCTGAATATTCTGATTCTCAACCGCTGAGATTTTTATAAAGTCAAAGTCAGAATTGATTTCATCTCGGAAGGCTTTTTCCACAAGTTCATATTTTGTTGGCAGCACTTCATCTATTTTCGTCGCACAGATGATCAATTTAAGGTCGTCCCTCAACAACGGTTTCAAAATCTCAAAATCTTCCGAGAAATCCTCTGTTGCCGCATCTGCCAAATAAATTAAAATATCAGCAGAATCTACTTTTTCTTTGGCTTTTTTTACACCTATTGCTTCAATCTCGTCTGCAGTTTCGCGTAATCCTGCTGTATCGATCAAACGGAAAGCATTACCTTTTATGTGCAGAATTTCTTCAATTGTATCTCTCGTAGTTCCGGCAATATTGCTCACAATTGCTCTTTCTTCCTTCAGCAAAGCATTTAGCAAAGTCGATTTTCCAGCATTTGGCTTACCAATAATCGCAACGGCAGTCCCGTTTTTGATGGCATTTCCATATTGGAAACTCTCAATCAATGAACTTAATTTTAATTCAATTTTATTAAGCAATTGGTTCAAAGCCGTTCTGTCCGCAAATTCCACATCTTCTTCTGCAAAATCCAGCTCCAATTCTATTAATGAAGTAAAATTCAAAAGATCATTTCTAAGAATTG
Source organism: Epilithonimonas sp. UC225_85 (assembly GCF_042695135.1). Taxonomy (GTDB): domain Bacteria; phylum Bacteroidota; class Bacteroidia; order Flavobacteriales; family Weeksellaceae; genus Epilithonimonas. The sequence continues at coordinate 1,864,415 of NZ_CP170547.1, read as the reverse complement.
AGATCTCCTGAGAAATTCCTCCTTTCAACTGATTAAGAGCCACTTTTCTGGATGCTTCATTATCGGATGCAATCAGGTCTGCGATGGATTCTGCCTGCGAAAGATCTATTCTTCCGTTCATAAAAGCACGCATCGTAAATTCCCCGGCTTTTGCCATTCTCGCACCATTCTGGATAAGAACTTCCAGAATTCTTTTAGCAATATAAGGCGAGCCGTGAAAAGAAATCTCCACAGAATTTTCCGTTGTGAAAGTCCTTGGAGCGTGGAAAACAGAAAGCATTACTTCATCAATCACTTCATTTTCATCTTTGATGAAGCCGTAATGAACAGTGTGAGAATCAACCTTTTCCAGGTTTTTTCCCTCAAAAATTTTGTTCACGATTTGAAAAGATTGCGCCCCGGAAACCCTGATTATTCCGATTGCGCCTATTCCGTTTGCCGTTGCCAATGCGCAGATTGTATCCTGATTCATAATACAAAGTTACGTGTTTTTCGTCAATTTTCAGAAGCCGGGAACCTGCTGTCCGTTACAATCTTTTGCCTCGTCTTTTGGGACGAGACAAAAGGATTTCCACTACCATCAGGGCTAAGTGTTTGCAGATATTTACAAATGACACCCAAGTTTAACTTGAATATAAATTTTAATTAAAATAAAAAATCAGACCTTAAAAAGGTCTGATACATTATAATTATACTATTATAAAAAATACAATATCAATACGACCAAAAACTCCACTGTTCTCCGTTATAGACGGCCAGAGTTTTGATTCCTCCATTGTTGATCATTGCCATAGTTCCCGGAGCCGGATTTACAATATTCTGATAAGATGATATGATCGGTAAAACCATTGCCTTTGTCGTAGATTCTAAAACCAAAATACCGTCTGCGGAAGAAGTGCTGCTCCCGATAATGACTTTTGCGTTGGCATTCTCTTTCGAAGTCGGCTGGATTCCCAAATAGGAAGAAACATTGGAAGGAAGAACGGTTAAATCTATCCAGGTTGTTCCGTTGTAATATTTTACTTTCGCAGCCGTTGGTGTAGAAGCATCCAAAATGATACTTCCGGGAGTTGTGATCGCGGATTTGTCGGTAACATAAGGGAGAATAAGTCCTCTGTTTCCTGCATTGGAAAACTCCATCAAAACAGATGTTTTATCGGATGCTGTTCCTACAGCATCGCCAAAAATAACCTGTGCTGAAAAATTACTTTTTAAAAATATAAAAATTGATAATACTAAGATTTTTTTCATTTTATGGACAAGTTTTTTTGTTATAACATTTCCAGCCGATTGTAGAATTTACATAAACTTTGAGACAGTTTTCTGTTGTGTCATAAACCAGCATTCCTTCCACAGGATTCGTGATATTAGCCAAACCTGCAGTAGTATGTCTGGTAGGAATAAATGGTTTTTTATTAGATTCCAAAGCAAGAAATCCGCCTTTCCGCACCATTGGCCAGTTATCTGTTGATGTCTCCGAACCGGCTCTGCCAAGAGATGTTATTCCTGATTTTGTATCAAGTGCCGTTCCTGTCGTTACAGCATTTTCCAAACAATACATAGACATAGAATTGGTACTGTAAGCAGAAAAAGCAACATCACTGTCTCCGGATAATACCTGCACAAATTTGAGAGCAGATGTATAATTGGACAACGTGATGCCAAAGTCACTTAGTTTGAAAGTCAAAACACGGATATCTCTGGTAGTCCCGGAAAATCCGCTTCCACTATTGTAGTTATGGGGACAGTTTCCGGCAAAATAAAAACTCCACAAAGCCGTTCCTGATGGTGTAATGGTAGAAAAGTTAACATCTTTCTGAACGCCGACGGTGTTTCCGGCAGCATCAGTAAATTTAAAGACATCAAAGTTCGTACTTGGCGCACCCACCTGAGTGACGATTATATCCGGAATATTATCATCTATACATGTTGGATTAATATCTGCCAATACATTCACAAAGAATGTCAGATTCTGTGTAGGAATATTAAACACGGCGGTACTTAGATCCAAACCATTGAGACCGTCTCTAAGATAATATCCCAAAGATGTATCACAGCTGAGTGACGGTTTGTTTGTCTGATCCTGGAGTACCCCATTTACATATCTTGGAATACCGATCAGAAAGTTTGTAGAGGTACTTGTAACACTGAAAGCCGTAGGAAAAGCCCTGTAGTTTTCGTTTACAAAACTCACCCCGTGGGATGTTAAAGCCGCATTGTTGACTCCGGTAGCATAATTTGTCCCTCCAACATTAAATCCAATTAAATTATTGGTATCCTGCGCAGTAACATAAGTAGCTGTATTATTTTGAGAAGTCCAGTAACCACTATAATCACCATAGATTATATTTGGTCTTACCTGGGAATTAAAAAAACAGCTTGAAAAAAAAGAGATTAGAAAAAATACATTTGCATTTAAAATCCTGTTCATTGTTAAAATTTTTTACCTGGTCTACATCCTCATCTTTATTGTGTTTTTACAAACATAATAAAAAACTGATTAAAATTATACAAAATCAATCATAATATGATATTAATCATTTTATTATTATAATAATGAATATTTGTTATGTAAATCATAATATAAAATATCTCAACAGTAATTTTTAAGACCACAAATAAAGTCCAATTACTTATTCTTATCTTTGCACGAAAATTTTTTAAGACAATGAATGCATTTATAGAAGAACTGAAATGGCGCGGACTTTTTTCTGATATGACGCCGGGAACGGAAGAACAACTGGATAAAGAATTGACCAAAGCCTATATCGGATTTGATCCGACAGCGGACTCTTTGCATATCGGAAGTCTGATCCAGATCAAGATTCTTGCTCATTTCCAACAGCACGGACACCAACCGATTGCTTTGGTCGGCGGCGCCACAGGAATGATTGGTGATCCTTCCGGAAAATCTGCAGAGCGTAATCTTCTCAGCGAAGAAACATTACTCTATTATGTAGATTGTCTTAAAAATCAATTATCAAGATTTTTGGAATTTGACGGTGATGGAGATAATAAAGCGATTCTTGTCAATAACTATGAGTGGATGAAAGACTTCACGTTTCTTGATTTTGCAAAAAACATCGGAAAGCACATCACCGTGAATTATATGATGGCAAAGGATTCTGTAAAAAACAGACTATCCGGAAAAGAAGGTGTGGACGGAATGAGTTTTACAGAGTTCACTTACCAGCTTTTACAAGGCTATGATTACCTTCATCTTTACCAAAACGAAGGCGTGAAACTACAAATGGGCGGATCCGACCAGTGGGGAAATATTACAACAGGAACGGAATTGATCAGAAGAAAAGCCCGTGGAGAAGCTTTTGCACTAACAGTTCCATTGATCACAAAAGCAGACGGATCCAAATTCGGGAAGTCTGAAAGTGGAGAGAATTATTGGTTGGATGCCAAGAAAACTTCGCCTTACAAATTCTACCAATTCTGGCTGAATGCAACTGATACTGATGCAGAAAGATTCATCAAATTCTACACTTTCCTTCCAAAAGAAGAAATTGAAAGTCTTCTGGAAGAGCACAGAACTGCTGCTCACGAAAGAAAACTTCAGAAAAAATTAGCAGAAGAAGTAACAATCTGGGTTCACGGAAAAGAAGAATATGAAAAAGCGTTAACAGCTTCCCAAATCCTTTTCGGACAGTCAACTGCGGAAGATCTTGTGAGTCTGAACGAGGAATTATTTCTTCAGGTTTTTGATGGCGTTCCTCAAAAAGAATTGTCCAAATCAGACGTTATCGAAAGCAATATCGTCGATTTGATTTCAGAAAAAACAGGATTTTTAAAATCAAAAGGAGAAGCAAAAAGAGAACTTGCAGGAAACTCAATTTCTATTAATAAAACCAAAGTCGACGAAGACTATTCGGTTTCTGAAAGTGATCTGATCGACGGGAAATTCTTATTAATCCAAAAAGGGAAAAAGAATTATTTCATCGTCTCAGTAATTTAAAATAATTAATGAAAATACATTGTACTTTTTACATTATACAATTGTACAAAATTTTAAAATATGGATTTACAATATCTCGTAAGAGAACCTCAAAATATCACACCGGAAACACCAATTCTGTTTCTGATTCACGGTTATGGAAGTAATGAGCAGGATCTTTTCAGCTTTGTCCCGACTCTGCCGGAAAATTGGCTGGTCGTGAGTTTTCGCGCTCCAAGAGATGCAAATAATGGCGGATATGCCTGGTTTGATATCGATTTTATGAGTGAAGAGAATTTCCTTGACGAGCCTCAGGCGGAAGAAGCTGTGAAGCAAGTTTTGGAGAATATTCTGAAAGTCTCCAACCATTATGGATTGACGAACAATAAAACGCATCTTTGCGGTTTCAGCCAAGGCGGAATGATTGGTTATTCCCTGGCTTTGCATTATCCCGAATTGTTTTCTAAAGTGGCTCTTCTAAGCACTTTCCCGGAAGACAGACTTTTGAAAAACATTGTGAAGGACAAGAAAAAACTGGAGCATTTGAGATTCTTTATTTCGCACGGAACAGACGACGCTGCAATTCCTCTGGAATGGGCAAAAAAAGGTGCTGAACTGCTTTATGACCTCAGTGCTTATTTTTCTTTCAGAGAATATATGGCCGGACACGGCGTGAATCAGAAAAACTATATGGATCTGATGGAATTCTTCAAAAAATAATCTGATTTAATAAAACAAAAATCCCGATCAATAATTAAATGATCGGGATTTTTTTATATGAAATTTTATAGTTGAATTTATCTAAATTCTAACATCTAAACTATAATTTCTACTTTAAGAATTCATTAAGTCTTCAATCTCCTCAACCGTAATCGGAATATTTGCCATTAAGTTGAAAGGCAATCCGGAAGCTTGGATTACATAATCGTCCTCAATTCTCACGCCGAAACCTTCTGCCGGAATATAGAAACCTGGCTCGTTTGTGAAAACCATATTTTCTACAAAATCATCAGTTAGGATTCCGTAATCGTGCGTGTCCAATCCCATATGGTGAGACGTTCCGTGCATCATAAATTTTTTATAAGCCGGCCATTTTGGATCTTCGTTCTGGACGTCAGCCTTGTCAATTAATCCTAACTGAAGCAATTCTGAGGTATAAAGCTCGCCCATTTCTTTGTGGAATCTGTGCCAGTTATTTCCGGCAACCAAACGCTGTTCTGCCTCTACTTTACAACGTAAAACAGAGTTATAAACTTCTTTTTGTCTGTCGGAATATCTGCCGTTTACAGGAATCGTTCTGGTCAAATCACTTGAATAATTCGCATATTCTGCACCAACATCCAGAAGAATTACATCACCATCTTTACATTGCTGATTATTTGCAATATAATGCAGAACATTGGCGTTATTTCCGCTTGCTATGATTGGTGTGTAAGCAAATCCTTTACTTCTGTTTTTCACGAATTCGTGAATCAATTCTGCTTCGATTTCGTATTCCCAAACATTTGGTTTGATGAAACTTAGCAACCTTCTAATGCCTTTTTCGGTGATATTACAGGCGTTTTGGATTAATGCTAATTCTTTCGGTTCCTTGATACTTCTCAAACGCTGAAGAATCGGATTACTTCTTTTATAATTGTGCATCGGAAAATCGGATTTAATTTTTTTGATAAATCGATCTTCGCGAGTTTCGGTTTCTACAGAACTTCTGTAATGTTCATTTTTGTTAAGGTAAACATTTTCTGCTTCGTACATTAACGTTTTGAAGATCTTATCAAAATCACTTAGCCAATAGACAGTTTTTATTCCTGAAGTTTCAAAAGCCTGCTCTTTAGACAGCTTTTCGCCTTCCCAGACTGCAATATGATCATTGGTTTCTCTCAAAAATAAGATTTCACGGTTCTCTTCCAGATAAGCATCAGGAAAAATCAACAAAATACTTTCTTCCTGATCTACGCCGCTCAGATAAAAAATATCACGATGCTGCTGAAAAGGCATTGTAGAATCTGCGCTGATAGGATAAATATCATTGGAATTGAAAACCGCTAAAGATTTTGGCAACAGTTTTTCGGCAAACTTCTTTCTGTTTTTTACGAATAGAGAACTTGGGATTTGTTCGTATTTTGTAGTCATTTTAAATTTGATTTTAATTAAATATCTCTTCTTTCAAAATGAGAAAAGATAAAAAGTGTCCCAAATTTACAAAACCTAAAAAGATTAAATTTAAATCCGGACTTAAATTTTTCATAAATTGTGATTTAACATAATATCGACCTTTTATTTTCATATATTTGAGTTCCCATAAGCCTTTAGATGAAAATCACTTATAAAATCATACTCGTTTTATCACTTATTGTACTAAGTATTTTAAGCTATAAAATCAGTTCGAAAAAAATAAAATCAGACATTGCATTACCAGAACCTAAGTTGGAATTTAATTTCTACAATGATATTGAATACAAAAAGGGGTCTTTGAAGCTGGACATCTATCAGCCAAAAACTCAGATTAAAGTAAAATCTCCTGTGGTGGTTTATATTCATGGCGGGCCTTGGGACAAAGGTGACAAAACAATGATCAGGAATAATTTCAGAGAATATATCCTCAAAGATCTGCTCGCTAATCATTACACAGTTATCAGTATCAATTATACGCTTCTTGATAAAAACACACATTTGGAAAAACCATTGCAGGACACAAAAGATGCTTTGAAATGGATACAGGAAAATGCTGAAAAATACAATCTCGATGCAGATAACATCGGAATATGGGGCGGTTCTGCCGGTGCTCACATTGCTCTTTTAACAGCTTATAATCAGGATAATAAAATATATCCGAATGTAAAATATGTGGTAGATTTTTATGGTCCAACAGATCTTAACGAGCTTTTCAAAACTGAAGCAAACTTCCTTGCTCTGGACTTTTTCAAAATCTATGCTCCTGAACGGTTTAAAATCAGACACGAAAAAATAAAAGAGTTGACAGGATTTGATATTAACACGAATAAAGCAGAAGTTGTCAAAAAATCTATCGAGTTTTCTCCTCTTACTTATATCACGAAATCTACCGTTCCAACTTTGATTTTTCATGGTACAGAAGATACAATCGTCAATTTTGCCCAATCTCAAAAACTGGAAGAAGCACTTAAGAAAAATAAAATTCCGCATCAGCTGCATACGGTTGAAAATGCAAAACATACTTTTGGAAACATAACCCTGAATGAAGCCAAAGATGTTTCCAAGAAAACTGTGGATTTTATAAAATCGCACACCACTTATGAAAATTAATTTCTTTGTTTTCAGAACATCATTTTCTATAATTTCTGTTTTGATATTTGCAATGATGAGCTCTCAGATTACATTTAAAATCATACATATTCCGGAGAATAGTCATCAAAATGCAAGACTTTTTCTAGCCTCAAATCTCAATGGATGGAAAGCTGATGACCCGAATTTTGAATTTAAGAAAAATACGGAAGGTTTCTATACATTGGTAATTCCTGATCAGACTCAAAAAATTGAATATAAAATTACACAAGGCAGCTGGGATTTTTCCGAAGCTGATAAAAATGGAAATCCGATCCAAAATCGGGTTTTAGAAAATGTTGATAAGTCAAATACTGTAGAAATACAAATCGGAGGTTGGAGTACGCCAAAAGAAAAAAAGCATACGATAGCTTCTAACGTCAAAATATTGAGTGAAAATTTTACTATTCCCCAACTTAATACAACGCGAAAATCTGGATCTATCTCCCACCCGATTACGAAACTTCGAAGAAAAAATATCCCGTGATCTATATGCACGACGGACAAAATTTGTTTGATGATTTCACAAGTTTTTCCGGAGAATGGAGCGTGGATGAAACTCTGAATGAAATCTACAAAGAGACCGGAAAATCTGCCATCGTCATTGGGATTGAGAATGGCAATGAAAAACGCCTGGCAGAATATTCGCCGTGGAATAATGAAAAATACAAAACAAAGGGAGAAGGCGATCTGTACGTAGAATTTCTTGCAAAAACACTGAAACCATACATTGACAAAACTTATAGAACTCAGAAACAACCAGCGAAAACAATCATTCTTGGAAGCTCGATGGGCGGTTTGATATCGCTTTACGCTGCTGCAAAATATCCGAATGTTTTCGGAAAATCGGGGATTTTCAGCCCGGCATTTTGGTTTGTTTCCAATGATCTGAAAATGTATCTAAATATTAACAAAAACAATCTCAAGAATTCCAGATTCTATTTTGTAGCAGGGAAAAATGAAGATGAAACGATGGTTCCGGAAATTGAAAACATAGATCAATTATTAAAAGAAAAATCGGTTCCTGAAAAGAATATCGTTGTAAAAATAGACGAAGACGGAACACACTCCGAAAGTTACTGGAAATGGGAATTGAAGGCAAGTCTGATCTGGTTAATGCAGTAATATTTTTATCGCAAAGGCGCTAAATATTTTTGATTTTAATGCTTTAAAAGCCAATAAGCTGAGCGTTCTGTAATTATAATTAATTGAATTTGACATATAATTTGCATTCCGTAGGCATCTAAACGAAGCTGTCGAGATTCCTACGGAATGACAAAATTGTGTTTTTATGCCGAAAGTTGTTTAACGTAGAATCTGCAGCCCGACTTGAGTGAAGCTCTTTTTTGCCATTGCGATCGCAGAAAATTTCAACAAATGACATCACTTCGTTCGCAATGACAAAAAAAGCGGGAACGGAAGGCGGAAAAGCTGTCCAAATAATTTAATATGTTGCAAGCGATCGAAGAACGTCAAGATGCTTTTCCTAAATTCAAAACAAAAACACTAAATTTGCAGCATTTATGGAAAGTAACAGACAAAGAAAAGTAGCGCAGATCATTCAGGAAGATATGGCAGAAATCTTCCGCAAACAGGCAGCAGAGAGCAAACAGAGCTTTATGGTATCGGTTTCTGATGTGAAGGTAACGCCGGATCTCAGCATCGCAAAAATATACCTTAGCATTTTCCCTGCAGAATTGCGCAAGCCGATTATGAAGGAAATCAATACCAATAATTCATTTTACCGCAATTATATCGGGCAAAAAATGTCTAAACAAGTGCGTATTATTCCTCAATTGGCCTTTTATATCGACACAAGTCTGGATGATGTAGAGCGCATCGAAAGAGAGCTGAAAGGCGAAGGCGACAATCCAATTCTTTAATTTCCCGAACTATTGAGAAATGCTTTTTACATAGCATCGCGATACCTTGTTTCAAAAAAAGGAAGTACGGCAGTTACGTTTATTACGTGGCTGGCAGCTTTTGCAATGGTGGCGGCTGTGGCTGCCATGTTCATTATCATTTCGGTTTTCTCCGGTCTGGAGGAACTTAACAAAGATATGATTGCCAATCTGCACGCGGATCTTACTATTAAAAGCAAAACAGGAAAAGTAATTCCCAATATTGATAAGATAGAAAATGCACTTCGTAAGAATGCTGATATTGCCAATTTTTCTAAAGTCATTGAGGAGAAAGTATATCTGGGATATAAAGACAATGGCGAAATTGCTTATCTGCGCGGTGTGGACTCTGTTTACACGCACGTGAATCCTATTAACGAAAGTATCTTTTACGGTAAATATCCCGAGTTCAAATATAACAATGAGGTTATTATGGAAAACGGTCTGGACAACAGACTATCTCTTCCTGTAAACTCCAGCCAGGACTTTGCAACGATCCTGATGCCTAAAGCAGGAAAAGGAATCATCCAGCAGGAAAATGATATTTTTAATAAAAAAGACATCTACGTCAGCGGAATTTTTCCGGGAAATGACCAGCTTGACAACTATATTATTGCACCTATAGAATTGGCTCAGGAACTTCTTGGACTTCCGAAAACGGCTTGTTATCAAATCGTTATTAAACTTAAAAATCCGGTCAATTCAGATTTTATTAAAGCTAATCTGACAAAAGAATTCGGAGATAAGATTATAGTCAATACCAAATCTGAAGAAAATGCAGCGTTCTGGAAAATGATCAACACAGAAAAACTGATGATCTATCTGATCTTCGGGCTGGTAATCTTTATTACAACTTTTAATCTGGCTGGCGCAATTACGATTCTTCAGCTTGATAAAAAAGATCAGGCAAAGGCTTTGATAGCATTGGGATTCAGTAAAAAAGATCTGCGATTGACTTACTTTTTCACAGGATTATTGATTGTATTTTTCGGGATTGTTTGCGGGCTTTTGATTGGCTCGGCCATTTGTTTTACACAGATCAATACCGGTTTTTTCAAAGCGAGTGAGAATCTGGCTTTCCCTGTGAAAATTGAAAGTTTCAATTACATAATTGTTTCTGCAGTTGCACTATTTTTTGGACTTATTATTTCTGTTCTTTTTTCTAAAATCAACAAAAGATATCTTGTTGAGAAATAATAAGTTTAAGAATTTTCGATTATGAATTCTAAGTTTTTACCGAAGATCTGTCTGAAATTAAATTAACAAAAAATTACATCATCTTAAATTTTACTTAAAATATATATTTACAATTAAAAATTTAGAATTTTAAATTTAACTTTACGCCCTAATTTTTTGAAATGAAAAAATCTATCCTTATTTTATTTGTTGGATTATTTGGCATCACGAGTGCACAGATACCAACAGGTTATTATGACAGTGCGGCCGGACTTACCGGATTTGCATTGAAAACAAAACTTGGTGAGATCATCACCGCAGGTTATGTAACCAAAAGTTATGATAATCTTTACAACGGTTATCCAACAACCGATACTGACAAATTCTATGAAAATGATGGAACCGTTCTTGACATCTACTCTGAAAACCCAACAGGAACAGATCCTTACAACTACACACACGGTGTAAAAAAATGTGGAAACTATTCTGTAGAAGGCGATTGCTACAACAGAGAGCACTCTATCCCACAAAGTCTTTTTAACGAAGCAAGCCCAATGGTTTCTGACATCCAGCATATCTTGCCAACCGACGGTAAAGTGAACGGAATGAGAAGCAACTATCCTTATGGCAAAGTAACCAGTCCTTCCTGGACTTCTAAAAACGGATCAAAAGTAGGGTCTAATACATCGCCTGGCTATTCTGGTACTGTTTTCGAACCGATCAATGAGTTCAAAGGTGATGTTGCAAGAGTTCTTTTATATTTCGTTACAAGATATCAGACAAAATTATCAGGTTTTGACAGTGGAAACATTCTTAACACAAGCAATGTGAATAAAGGTCTTACAGATTGGGAACTAAATCTTATGCTGCTTTGGAATCAGCAGGATCCGGTTTCTGAGAGAGAAATTGCAAGAAACAATGCTGCTTACACTTATCAGAAAAACAGAAATCCTTTCATCGATCACCCGGAATGGGTTACTACAATATGGGGCGTTTCTCCGCTAGCTGTAGATGATGCCTCTTTTTCTAAAAACCTCAGCATTGCTCCAAACCCTGTAAAAGGTAATGTAATCAGTGTAACTGGTGACAAGGATCTGAAGAAATTCAACAAAGCAATGATTTACAATATGGTTGGACAAAACGTTCAAACGATCGAAAATCCTTTCCAAAACGGGAATACTATTACTTTAAACAACTTACCAAAAGGTGTTTATATCCTGAAAACAGGAGAATTAAACACTAAGTTTATTATTGAGTAATATAAAGTAATTAATAGAAATTTATTATACTAAAAAGGTAGGGATTATTCTCTGCCTTTTTTTTATTTACAATCATAACAACCTTAGTTTGAATTAATATCAGAGAAAAATATTTATTTATGAGTAATTATTAATCTCTATTGTTAAGAACTTAATACTTTGTTTTTTAATTTATTTAATACCTTTGGCGTCCTAATTTAATTTAATGAAAAAAATAATTTCTCTTTTTTCGATAAGCCTTTTCGGTTTAGGTCTGGCGCAGATTCCAACAGGATATTACGACGGAACAGCCGGACTTACTGGTTTTGCTTTGAAAACTAAAGTCAGTCAAATCATAACCAACGGTCATCAGGACAAAGGCTATAACTGGAATGTATTTGCATCTGCAGACAGAGACAAGTACTATGAGAATGATAACAGCGTTCTGGACGTCTATTCTGAAAATCCAACCGGTACAGATCCTTACAAATATACGATCGCAACCAACCAATGTGGTAATTACAGTGGTGAAGGTGTTTGCTACAACAGAGAACACACGATTCCAAAATCGACGTTCAATGATGCTACGCCAATGCACAATGATTACAATCACCTTTTGCCAACGGATGGTTATGTAAATGGCAAAAGAAGCAACTGGCCATACGGAGAAGTTGGTACAGCCAGCTGGACTTCCCAGAACGGATCCAAATTAGGAAGCAGTAAACTTAACGGATATGCCGGAACTGTTTTTGAGCCAATCAATGAGTTCAAAGGTGATCTTGCAAGAATCTATTTCTATTTTGCAACAAGATATGAGAATCAGATCCAGAGCTTCACTTATGATATGTATGACGGAAGTAAAACCAAGGTTTTCGCAGAACCGTTCTTGTCCATGTTGTTAAGATGGAATCAGCAGGATCCTGTTTCTCAAAAAGAAATCGACAGAAATACTGCAGTTTACGCTTATCAGGGCAACAGAAATCCATTTATCGATCATCCGGAATGGGTAACGACAATCTGGGGAGCAGCACCGTTGGCTGTAGATGATGCCTCTTTCTCTAAAAACCTAAGCATTGCCCCGAATCCTGTAAAAGGAAATGTGATCTACGTGACAGGCGATAAAGATCTTAAGAAATTCAGCAAAGCGATGATTTACAATATGGTTGGTCAAAACGTACAAACGATTGAAAATCCTTTCCAAAACGGAAATACAATTACGATTAACAAATTACCAAAAGGAATTTATATCCTGAAAACAGGTGAATTGAACACAAAATTTATCGTAGACTAATACTCTTAACAAATTATAAAACTCAGAAAACAGTTGCTTCCGGCAGCTGTTTTTTTGTACCTTGAAGTTTCAAAATTTCAGAACTTATGAGACTTTACCGACATTTATTTAAACTTTTCTTTTTTGGTTTAATCCTTAATTCTCTCCTATTCTTCGCGCAGGAAAAACCTTACTGGAAAGAAATTCAGGAGTTCAAAAAAATCGATCAGACAAACGGAATCCCGAAAAAGCCGATTCTACTGGTTGGGAGTTCTTCTTTCACAAAATGGACCGATGTCAGCAACTATTTTCCCGGCAAAACCATCGTAAACCGTGCATTTGGCGGATCAAGATTACTGGATCTGAACAATTATACAGACGAACTTCTTGATCCTTACAAACCAAAACAGATCATCATTTACTGTGGCGAAAATGATGTTGCAATGGATAATCCAACAGCGGCAGAAGTTTTTGAAAGGTTCAAAACATTCTTTGGAAAGATCAGAGCAAAATACCCGAAAGTTCCTGTGGCTTATGTTTCAATTAAATATTCGCCAAGTCGTGAAAAGTTCTGGCCAATCGTAACACAAGTCAATACAATGATTGAGTCTTATCTTAAAACTCAGAAAAGAACAGATTATATTGACATTACCAAAGTGATGAATGATGCCGACGGAAAAGTGAGAACCGATATTTTCCTGGGTGATATGCTCCACATGAAACCGGAAGGTTACCAGCTTTGGGCAAAAGTAATGGCTCCATATCTTAAATAGTCTTCGAGAGCCTCAGCATGACAATTCTAATTTGTCGGTCTGAGGTTCTCGAAGACAATAAAAGTAATTTTTATTTTCTATTTGTAATTAGTCTAAATTACTTTATATTTGCAGATATGAATCAGCCAGTTATCGCATTTAGAATTGCACCGCTTGCACCAGCATTTGGAAATACAGAAGAGATGTATTGTGGAAAAAAGAATTGCTGTAAGAAATTCAAAAAAGGAAAACGCTGCAAAAAATGTCCTGGTCGCGCAAAGATCAGTTAAGCATCATCCAGATGATCATCGCAGCAATTGCTAAAAATATAAGTAGAGAAACCAGCCTTTTAGATTTGGTTTCTTTTTTTTGAGGTTTTTGGGAAGCTTCAGATGGATTATTTAATGAATCTTTTTGTTCAAAACCTGATTCTGCTGAAGACATCTCCGTAATTGTAATTCCCTGAACAACCGTTTTATGAAGAACCGTGTTGGTTGCATGAAGCAGGATCTGAAACTTCCCCTGAGAGTCAAATTCTTTGATTCTGATCGTTCTTTCTCCATTTGGTTTTTCCAATCCGAAAGGCACAATTTTCACAAGATCTGCATCATAAGTATTCCAGTAGATTGTGATCTCTTCATCTTTCTGAGCACGAATTTTACTGGCAGAGAAGTTATTGATTTTCGGAGGCAGGATGCTTTTCACGTTGCGTTGCTGGCTTCCGAGATTCTGGTCATATAGCCTTTTCCTATCAGGATTTGTGAGTGTTTCGTAAGCTTCCTTCACTTCTTTGAATCTGTCTGAAAAATAATTGTCATTCTCATTCTTGTCCGGATGGTATTTCAGAGACAATTTCCGATAGGCTTTTTTGATGTCTTCCGCAGAAGCATTTTGAGGAATCCCGAGAAAGTAATAATAATCCTTCACAAAACAAATTTAACGATTTAGCCGGTTTAAAAACAAAAAACGGAAAGCATAACTTCCCGTTTTTTTCTAACAATAACAATTTAATTAATAAATTATTCCGCTTCAGCAGTTCTGGATTTGCAGCATCCTCTTCCGAATTGTGCTCTCACTTTATCTTTCAGCGAGTTGTACTCCTCGTCATTCATCGTTCTGATTCTGTCTGCAAAACCAAATGGTGTTCTCTCTTTCACATCATATTCGTCAAAAATCCCTTTTACGAATGCTTTTCTTTTTTGTGCTTTTTTTGCGATGATGGCGATGGCGGCCAAACCTGCGATCGCTAAAATTCCTTTTTTCATTATTTTTAATTTTACGTTTTACATTTAAGAAGACGCAAACTGACTTTGTTTACCTTAAATATTTTTTGGGCGCCTTTATCCGCCCTCCATTCCCGCTTTTTTTGCCTAGCTTTTCCAGCCGCAAAAAAGAGCTCCATTCAGGTCGGGGCGCGCTTCGCAGAGTTGAAAAATCGTGATCCATTAGGAATTTACACATTCATTTCTTAATTGGTCCCGAAATTTCATTAGCAGTAAAAAGCTTCTAATCCAATGGTCAAAAAAATTCTTATCCTTTTGGTTTCTTATGCAATACTTCTGGTCGCCATCGTTTTGACGCTTTCAGAAAATGAAACCTTATATCTGTCTGCTATTGTTGTTTCGGGATTATTATTCGGTTTATTAGTTCTTAGGGAAATTCTGAAACAAAATATATTCAAATCAAAGCCGGAAAAATATCATCTGAATTATCAAAACATAAATCCCGGGACATTAACCAAAATATCAAAAAGAACTTTTCTCTTCGGACTCGAAAAAAGATTCATTTCTGACAATGAATTCTACTTTGACAATGATGATTTATATATTTCAAATCATCAAAATCAGCTGGCGAGATTCCCTTTTAAAGATATCAGTGAGCTTAGCCGGACGTCCATAAGAATCAATAACAGCCCGATCTGGCAGTTAAAAATAACCGGCGAGGGGCAGGAATTGGTTTTCAGGTTTGCTCATAATTATGCAATATTCAATAAGTCTTTTCAGTTATTCTATGAGAAGCTGAAAGAAGTGAATCCTGCGTCCATCAAATCAGAATGGAGTCTGTGGAGGATGTAGAAAATGAAAAAGCTTTCGCAAAACTTTTATTCTATTATTCGTCATATGGTAATAAGTATTTTTGGAGACACAAGTACAACCGTACAAACTTACGGCTCTTGGATATGAACTTTAGCAATTTCAAATCCACGATACAGGAAGTCGACAATGTCCAAAAGCCAGACCGACCGAACGCAATGATAACCTATTCTTTATCAGCTGTCAGTTCATCCATAACACTTTTATTTCTTAAAAACTATCTGTAACAATACTCGACTAACCTATAACAATACTCACCTAACCTAGATTACTACTCTGGTAACCTGTAACACTACTCGGCTAACCTAGATTAATAGTCTGGCAATCTGTAATAATACTCCGGTAACCTGTAACAATAGTTAGCTAACCTGTAACAATACTCCGGTAATCTGTAAAGTTGTAATCAGAAAAAATACTTATATTTACTTTTAATCAAAACACAAATAGATATGCTTAGAAAAAAACGCGGAAATCTAAGACCTTCCCAAAGCAGCCTTGTATTACATCTGACACCTATCTTGACACTTCGCCAGATTACATTTCCTTATGCTTTTCTCACAAAAGCAGGCATCAGCGGAAATTCTGCGCAGAAAATGCTGAACGGCGAGGCGGTACAAATCAACTTCCGGCAATTGACTGCCCTTTGCCTTGCCCTCAACTGTACGCCTAACGATCTTTTTGCAAGGCGTGATTTGCAGCCTTCCGAAGGACATCAACTCAACCAACTGCAGGATCTTCAAGCGCCAGTGGTAGACCCCAAAGATTTTTACAAAGGGAAAAGTCCGGAAGAGATCAGGAAACTGGGAGAACTGTAAACAAGGAAAATTATCTTGTCTGGCTCATGCGCGCGTCATCTTTCCTTCTTAAGTGATGGATACGAGCCAGAGGCTCGCACCAGCTGATAGAAATGAAAAAAAAAACCACTACGCAATTCATCTTCAAACAAAAAGCTTTGCAATTGCAAAGCTTTTTTATTCTAATTCGTTTTCATAAAGTCGAACGCCCCTTTCCGAAGATGGATGCCATACTCAAGCCAGGCTTTCATACAAGCGAGGAAATTGGCCCAGCCTTCGGTTTGTCCAATGGCCCAATTGATGCCTTTTTCATCACTCTCGTGCCCTTCTTCCAATACTTTTACAACGGTATCATTTGCTGAAAGTTGCTGCAGTTCTATTGTGACGACAGACTTTGGATCCCAGACAAAAACAATCTTTTCATTGGGGATTATTTCTTTTGTTGTTAAAGGATAAGAACCTTCAAACTCGGGAAATGACCAGAAAATTTCTTTATCAGTTTCCATTATTGCAGAACCTTTGGAAATGAAATAATTTTTCATTTTCCCTGGGTCAATAATCGCTTCAAAAACTTCTGAAACAGATTTCTGAATTCCGATCGTTGCTTTTGCTGTTAGTTTTTCCATATATTTTAAATCGTTTAACATTTTTCACAAAAGGCACAATTATTTAAATTAAAAAAAGGCACAAAGAATTGTTGTTAAATCTTGTGCCTTAAATTATAAAATTTATATAATTACATTGTGTCCAAATTTTTAATGTGCCTGAGCCTTCTCCGGATCGTCATAATTTACCATCCACTGGATCCCGAATTTGTCTTCCCACATCCCGAAATAAGCACCCCAGAAAGTATCCTGAAGCTCCATTGTAACTTTGCCGCCTTCGGATAGTTTGGTGAAAAGATTCAATGCTTCTTCTCTGGAATCTGTGTTGATGGAAACTGAAAAATCGTTTCCGTTTTTATACTTGCCCATCCCGGGAAGAGAATCGCTGCCCATCAAAGTGGTTTCCTTAGAAATCGGAAGTGAGACGTGCATAATGTGGTTTTTGTATTCGTCTTCCAAAGGCGGCATTCCCTCCATCGGCGGCATATCTCCAAATTTATTCCACATAGGAATTTTTGTCCCGAATGCAGATTCATAGAATTTAAAAGCTTCTTCACACTGTCCGTGGAAGGTAAGATAAGGATTGACTGTTGCCATAATCTGTTGTTTTTTATAGTTTATTTTTTTAAAATCACAAAAGTTACAAAAGCTGTAAACTTTTCTAGTTGTTCAAAAGTTAAAAAGGAATGGATGAAAAATTATCTTTTGCAGTTTAACACATATTTTTAGATTTCTTTTGTGACTTTTATGGTATCTGATTTTAATATTTCATATTGGTATCAAAGTCGTATTTCATTCCTTTGTAGCCAAGAATCCTTCTCATCAACCCGATTTGTCCGCAGAGGTAATCTTCTCTCCCAATGCACATTCCTATGAAATTGAGAACAGTCTCAGGAAAGAAATCGATGTTCATTCCCATTGGAAAAGCTTTATCTAAATCCTCATCGGACATTTCCAAAAGTCTGTTGTAAACCAATGGCGAGATGTGATGAAAATTTTCTTTCAGTTCTTCCAAAGTTGGATAGACAAAATTCTCGTCCAAAGCTTTTCCCTGAAAGAACAGTTCACCTTGGGGATTTTGGTCATCCAATCCCAGGGCATTTCCTAATGCATAACGCATATCCAGAAAATTGCCAGCCATCCAAACAACGTGATTGGTTTTCCCTTCAATTCTTTTCTTAGCATCTTTCTCCGAAATGCCATCCAAAACCAGCAAAAAGCTTTGAGAATGACCTCGGAATGCGGGAATAATAATATCTAATTTTTTAGAATTTGGTTTGTCCATCATTTGTATTTTTAATTATTTTTCTGATAATTTTTTTATAATTTCTAGACCTTTTTGGAAGCCGTTGTCAAACATATCTTTGAAGTTCTCATCAGAATCAATTTCAATTTTTAAAGTTGTTTTTCCATCATTCTCTTCAAGATAATAAGCTTCCAGGCTACCGTTCCAGGACTTTACTTTGTCGCTGGTAACATCTTCTACACCATCATGTATCTCACCAAGATGTTTAAAAATCAAATGTTTTGGTTCTTCGATACGTTCTATCGTGCTCACCATTCCGTTCTTTCTGCTGGCATCCGTAAAAAGGGTTTTTCCGCCGACTTCCCAATCTGTTTGCATCACAGATCCCGGGCTAAAGAAATGTGTCCATTGGGTATATGTATTTTCATTCCATAAAACATCCCAGACTTTTTCTGCAGATGCGTTGATTTCTGTTTGATACTTTAATTTTTCCATAACATTTATTTTTTATGAATTAGCAGCGTCTTCAATATCTTTGATGATGATTTTGTTCATTTTCATCATTGCTCCAAAAGCTTTTTTGGCTTTTTCTACATCGTGAGAATTGGTTATTTCGATTAATCTGTGAGGAACAATCTGCCAACTGAATCCGTATTTGTCCTTCAGCCAGCCGCACATACTTTCCTGTCCTCCTTCTGTTAATTTTTCCCAGTAATAGTCTGTTTCTTCCTGATCTTTTGTCATAACGGTCATAGAAGTACCTTCTGTGAAATTTGAGTTGTGATTATGCGAACTGTCCATTGCCATCATGACATAATCATTGATAACAAATTGTGCATGAGCAACATTCCCAGCTGGCTCGCCTTGTCCTTCTGGATGTTCCATGATTCCTTCGGTTTTTGAGTTGGGGAAAATATTGGTGTAAAATTCTATTGCTTCCTTACATTTCCCAGCAGTGTCTCCAGTAAACATCATTACAGGAGAAAATTTTTGTTTTGCTTTTTCCTTGTTGTAATAAAGCTGCCAGGAGATTCCGTATTGGTCTTCTACCCAGGCATATTTTTCGCTCCAGGGATAGCCGTCCAGTTCCATCATTACTTTTCCGCTTTCGGAGAGTTTTTGATAATAATGTTCCACTTCTTCCGGAGAATCGCACATCAACATCAGGGAAAGACACATATTTGGTCTGAATTGTGGACCTGCATTCAGGAACATTAATTTTTGACCTTCGATTTCTATGTTGATGACCATCGGTGTGTCATCCACAGTCTTAGAATTTTTGAAGATTGCGGTGTAAAATTTTGCAGCCTCACTTCCATTTTGATTAAACCAAAAGCAAGGAAATATATCGTGATTCATAATTTATGATGTTAGAAATTAGACTTCAGATGTTAGATCTATCATTTAAGACTTTCAGAATAGTTTTTGAAATTATCCAGAATAGCCTGCCATCCGTTCTTTTGAAACTCTACAGGATTTTGATTTTCCGGATCAAAGTTTTCCGTAACTCTGGTTTTATCATCAGATAATTTTTCAAAAATAACCTCAACTTTTCTGCCGTCTTCCAAATGGTATTTTAAGGTTTGATTTGGTTTGACCTCATCATAAATCCCTACAAAATCAAAACCGAAACTTCCATCCTTTGCCTGCATTCTTGCAGACAGTTTTCCTCCAATTTCCAGATCATTACTGGCAGAAGGGCATTCCCAGCTTTCGTGAGCAAAATTCCAGTTTACAATGTGTTTTGGATTGTTAAAGTAATCCCAGACCTGGTCTATCGGTTTATTAATATCTGTTTGAATTGTGATTTGCTGCATATTTATGATTTATTTCGAAGTTAAATTTTTTATCAATTCCAAGACTTGTCATAAGGCAACTTAATAATTATTTAACAAAAAATCACTCTTAAAAGAGTGATGATCAGATTGTTTATTTTTCAAATTTCAAAGGATATTTAACATTGCTAAAACTGTCAATACTTGCCTTCAGCGATCCGACTGCCAGTTCTGCTTTTATCAGCACGGGAACTCTGTTCTGATCATTGGTGACCCACATCGTAACGCCTTCTTTTTCTTTGAATACCCTCCCGCTTATTACAGACGGAATAATTTTAAGACAATTGATTCTGCCAAATTTTGTAGAAATCTTTTCTGTACCGACCACTTTTAACTGAAAAGGAAATAGTTCATCGTCGATCCAGACGCTCATTTTCAAAACTGAACCAACTTTTAAATTGTCAACACTTCGCAAATAGTAGAAACAAGAAAGAATATCCTGAACATCATTAGGAACTTTTACAGTTTTCGCTGGTCTGTCTGTATGTTTTTTATCGACTAAAACCAAGGTATTATTATTGGTATTGAAAGTACTTTGCAAATGCTGGGTGTAACTTCCTTCGGAAACGTTTCTGACATAGAAAAGGGGCTCCTGCTTTGCGCTGATGTAACTTTCATAAACATCTTCAACTTTAAAAAAAGCCTTCGCAGCGCCACTGGTTTTTCCTACACCTCTAACATAAAAAGCCGGCTGACCATTATACGAAGTTTTGGTTGTTGACAAAGTAGCATTACCAGCTGTAATGAATCCATAATGGATTCTATAATTCAGTACTTCTCCGGCATTGATATTGTTAAACTGCGCAGACAGCTGGGAAAAAATAAAAATACCGATAAACAGAAATAGATTCTTCATTAAACTTATTTATAAATCTTACGACAAATTATTTGCCAAATTAAAAATAAAACCCTCCGCTTCCGAAGGGTTTATAAATATATTATAAATTTACATAATATTGGTTCCGTCGGGTATAATTGCGTTTTTCTTTATTACAACGATACCATCTTTTATAGAATGTGTATCATAATCGCCATCCGGATGATGTTTGCCACCAATGATCCTAACATTGTTACCAATAAAACAGTTTTTATCCAGTATAGCTTTATCTATATAACAATATTTTCCGATTCCCATACTTGTAATCCCATCTATTTCATTTTGAGCAACCTGCTGTGCTGTCTGATAATAATCTGCACCCATAACATACGAGTTCACAATTGTAGAGCCTCGATCTATTCTGGTTCTGTTTCCGATGATACAGTTTTCTACTTTATCTGCCAGAATGATACATCCGTCGCCAAAAATAGTTTTGCTGACATAAGAACCATTTACTTTGGAAGGCGGAAGCATTCTCGCTCTTGTATAAATAGGATTTGAACTGAATAAATTGAACTGAGGCAAGTCCTGAGCAAGATCAAGATTAGCCTCGTAAAAAGATTCGATAGTCCCGATGTCTGTCCAGTAACCATCGTATTGATAACTTAAAACACTGTAATTTCCAATAGCAGCCGGAATAAAATCTTTCCCGAAATCATCGCCTTCGTGCTCATCAAACAACTTTCTTAGAACATTTTTGCTAAAAACGTAGATTCCCATCGAAGCCAAATATTCTTTGCCCTGAGACTTACTCTCATCGCTGACTTCAGATTTCCAGTCATTCAGAACATCATAACCTGGTTTTTCTGTAAATGATGTAATATTGCTATCTTCATCCGCTTTCATAATTCCGAAACCTGTAGCATCTTTCGCATTCACAGGAATAGTCGCAATGGTAATATCGCCCCCATTTTTCTTGTGGAAATTGATCATTTCCTTGAAATCCATCTGATAAAGCTGATCTCCGGAAAGAATCAGAATATATTCGTATTCATATTTTTCCAGATGCTTCATCGTTTGTCGCACGGCGTCTGCAGTTCCCTGATACCAGTTTTCATTTTCTACATTCTGTTCTGCAGCAAGAATATCTACAAATCCTTTACTGAATGTATCAAAGTGATAAGAATTTTTTATGTGAGAATTGAGCGATGCAGAATTGAATTGGGTGAGAACCAGAATCCTGTTCAGTCCAGAGTTGAGACAGTTTGAAATTGGAATATCTACCAGTCGGTATTTTCCAGCAATTGGAACTGCCGGTTTAGATCTTGTATTAGTCAAAGGGAACAATCGGCTTCCTCTTCCGCCTCCGAGCACGATGGAGATTACACTTTCTTTCATATAATGTTTTTGCTTATTTTGTAATTTGATTAAAGTTAATAATTGTTTACCAATATTAAGCCAATGTGAATAGAAATTTATTAATAATTATAAAGATTTGTATAATTCTGAGCCGATTTTTCCCAAGAGAAATCAAATGACATATTATTATAAATCAGACCTTTCATCAGATCTTTTTGGCTGTAAATATGTAGGGCTCTTTTTATGGCGTGAACCGCATCTTCCGCACCTGCATTTGTAAAATTGAGTCCGCTTCCGCCGGTCGAAATATCCTGAACGGTATCTCGCAAACCGCCTGTATACCGTACAATCGGGATAGTTCCGTATCGCATAGCGTACATTTGGTTCAGTCCGCACGGCTCTACCCGGCTTGGCATCAAGAGGAAATCTGCCGATGCATAGATCTGATGAGACAGATATTCTTTATAACCGAGATCTATCGCAAGATTGATATTGAATTTGTATTGTAGTTCTTTAAGCTTATTCTCAATATCCTGATTTCCGGAACCTAAAATAATGATGTTTAAAGAACCATTGGTTTCCTGGATACTTCTTTCGACAATTTCCGGCAGAAGATCAGCACCTTTTTCGCCTGCAAAACGTCCGATGAACCCGAATAATGGCAAATTAGGATTAAGGCCATATTCTGCACAGATTACTTTTTTATTCTCCCATTTGCCTTCTTCTGCGTAATCTTTATTATAATTGAATTTCAGCATATCATCGGTCTGCGGATCCCAAACTTCGGTATCGATCCCGTTGATGATTCCGAATGCCTTTTGTCTTTCCTGATTAATCAATGGTTCAAGACCCTGAAAACTGAAAAATAATTCTTCCAGATATCCACCAGAAACCGCATTGAAGGCATTAGAAGATTTTATCATTGTCGCCATCGGGTTGATTCTTCCTTTCCAGTCGAGAAGTCCGGATTTCCAGCCATCAAAATGAGGCAGAAAACTGGACATCTGCCAGTCCATACTTCCCTGATATTCGCCATTATGAATCGTTCCAATAGTTTTGACGCCTTTCAGAAACTGAAATTCATAACAATTATCGATCATAAAGGGAACCAAGCCTGTATGAAAATCATGGCAATGGAAAACATCCGGCCGGATCTGCATCGCACTAAGCCAGTGCAGAACACCGTGCTGGAAGGCGATAAATTGCTGACTCTCATCCCAATATCCATAGACACTTTCTCTGTCCAAAAGCCCCGGAATCTTAACTAAATAAAGGTCAAAACCGAGAACATTACTTTTTTCTTTGAAAACCTGAACTTGATACATATGAAAAGACTGATGGATGAAACCATCAAACACAATGTCAAACTCGTGGTTATAGAAAAATGGTTTATTGTACCACGGCATGATTACGCTGGCATCCAGGCCCATTTGGTTCTGATATTTTGGCAAAGCTCCTACTACATCTGCCAGTCCACCGACTTTTGCAACAGGATAACATTCCATAGAAAGATGAAATATTTGCATATTTTTTTTCTTAAATATTTATTTTTTCTTTTTAATAAAATCTTTGATACTGAGTTTTGGCTTTGCTATTTTAGTCTGTTTCAAAACCAAACCAGACAATGGCGGCAATCTTAATATAATAGATTTTTCGCGGTTATCCCAGCCTTCATCCAACTCTTGAGAGATAACAGCTTCTACTCCGCTTCCGCTATATTTCGCATCATCAGAATTTAGAATTACTTCCCATGATGTATCTTTTTCTACGCCAATCCTATAATCGAAAGTGTTAGGAGTCAGATTAAGAACAGTCATTAAAACTTCTTTGTTTTCTTTACTTTTTCTAAGATAAATAAAGATAGAATTATCCGTATCATCAGCATTTATCCATTCGTAACCGTATGGCGAGAACTGCTGCTCGTACAAAGCAGGATTTGACCTGTAAAGCAAATTAAGGTCTCTTACAAAATCCTGAAGATTTTTATGAATCGGATACTGCAGCAAATGCCAATCCAGAGAAGTTTTGAAATTCCACTCGTTGGTTTGTGCAATTTCGTCTCCCATAAAAAGTAATTTTGCGCCCGGATTGGTGAACATATAAACATACATCGCCCGGAGATTGGCAAATTTCTGCCATTCGTCGCCCGGCATTTTATAGATCAGACTGCTTTTTCCGTGGACCACTTCATCGTGGGAAAGCGGCATCATATAATTCTCATTATACATATACACGCTCGTGAAAGTAATTTTGTTGTGATGGTATTTTCTGACAATTGGATCCTCTTTGAAGTAATCCAATGTGTCGTGCATCCAGCCCATCATCCATTTCATTCCGAAACCGATGCCGTCTTCGTGGACAGGTTTTGTGAGTCTTGGGAAATCTGAGCTTTCTTCCGCAATGGTCTGTACATCAGGAAATTCGCCATATACAGCGATATTAAAATCCTGAAGAAACTGTTTTGCTTCCAGATTGACGTTTGTTCCATAAATATTCGGTTCCCACTCGCCTTCGTTCCTGGAATAATCCAGATGAAGCATTGATGTCACGGCATCTACTCTTAAACCGTCAGCGTGATATCTGTCAAGCCAAAAGATAGCATTTGAAATTAAAAAAGATTTAACTTCTGGTCTTCCGTAATTGAAAATATAGGATTTCCAATCGGGATGAAAACCCTTTCTCGGATCTTCGTGTTCGTATAAAAACGAGCCATCGAAAAAGTGTAAACCATTGGCGTCACCCGGAAAATGGGACGGAACCCAATCCAGAAAAACACCGATATTATTTTTGTGAAGTTCGGAAATAAGGTACATCAAATCCTGCGGTGAACCAAATCTGGAAGTCGCAGCATAAAATCCTGTGATCTGATAACCCCAACTTGGGTCATAAGGATATTCCATAATAGGCATAAATTCTACGTGTGTAAAATTCATAGCTTTGAGATACGGAACCAATTTATCTGCTATTTCGCCATAACTCAGGAATCTTTCCGGATTTCCCGGATCGCGCATCCAGGAACCTAGATGCACTTCATAAACAGACATGGGAGATTCCAGGCTGTTGTACTTTGCGCGGTTTTTCATCCAATCTTTGTCTTCCCATTCGTGCCAGGTTGTGCAAACTATAGAACCGGCCTGCAATGCATTTTCAAAGCAAAGTGCGTAGGGATCTGCTTTTTCAAGAAGAATCCCCTGGTTTGTTCTGATACCGTATTTATAAACTTCCCCAAAATCAAGATCTGGAATAAAACCTTCCCAAATCCCGGACTGATCCCATCTTCCTGCCAACTGATGTGAAAACGAATTCCATTGGTTAAAATTCCCAATAACAGAAACTTCTGCCGCTGTCGGCGCCCAAACCGCAAAATAAACGCCGGAAACGCCATCCACTTCAACTTTGTGAGAACCAAATTTTTCGTAAAGCCTGGTATGTTTTCCTGAACGGAAAAGGTAAATGTCAAAGTCTGAAAATAGAGAAAAAGGCTGAACCTGCATTTCTTGTTAATATTTGTATTGGTGACCGTCGTAATCGCTAATTACAACATTACCAAGATAAAGAAATTAATCGTTACATAACAAAAAACATTTTGTTAAAAATTTATTAATTAAATCGGCTGTTTTGATTTTAAATATTAATTATTGTTCTGATTATTTTAAATATTGACAAACTTCTAAAAAGTGCGCAAGCGCGTGAGGGATGGCAGCGGTTATCCTTTTTGTCTTGATCGAAGTCTGATCTTACGAAAAAGTGTGAAGACAAAAAGATATGAGCGAACAGCCCGACCGTTTTCTGCTTGCTGAAAAATTTCTTCAAAAGACTTAGCGTTATAGTAGAAAAGGGACACGCCCAGAATATTTAGAATTTGAATAAACTTTTGATGAATGTTTTGTTGAGAAATTTGTCCAGTGGATAGATTTTCAGGAAGTGGTTTCCGATGAAAAGCAGGACTAGAACGACGGTTGGTTTATAGAAAAGGTTCAGGATATTAAGTTTGGAATCCGGTAAAAGTATTGCCACATTGATGGACAGAAACCCAAGAATCAAAGCATAAATCATCTCAATTCCCAATGGGAAAACTTTGAATTTGATGTAATTGAAAATAATCTTAATGATGTTAAATAATGATAGGGAAATTGCGTAGGCAACAGCAATCCCGAGAATTCCCATATTCGTATATTTCAGAAAAACCATATTGAGGCTGATGGTAAGAATGGCCAAAATAAGCATCACGACAATATTGAATTTGTAGAACTTTGACAAGGAAATAATATGTCCGTTAAAACCTGTAGCCAAATCAAATAACATTGCAAATCCAAGAATCCAGAGAACCGGCTCGGATGAACGCAGATCTTCTCCGTTTTTCATAAAATCTGCCAGATACGGAAATCCGACAACAATGCAGCAAAATAAAACAAAGCCTAAAAAGAAAAGGCTGAGCGAGGTTTTTTTGTGAAATCTGTCCAATTCTTCATAATCTCCGGACGCAAGAACTTTGTTGATAATGGGTGCCGAAATATTAAACAATCCCATCTGCGGAACCACGATAATTGAAATAATTGAGAAAATGTTGCTGTAAATTCCATTTTCCTCAAAACTGATAAACTCACCGATCATAAAGTTATCGATTCTGATCGCAATATAATTTCCGATATTTCCTAAAAATCCAAATAAACTATAGGTAAATATTTCGCTGTAAAATCTGTCTTTTTTGAAATAAGTCAAATCAAAATCAGGTTTAATTTTCTCTAATCTATTGGTGTAAAATCCGTAACCTAACAATGAAACCATAAACATCAAAAAGAAAAAGCCGTAAGCCGTTTTCTCTGCAAATCCCATAAAAAAAAACAGACAAAATGCACCAAGATTTGCCAGTTTCGGAACAAAGTTTTCAAAGATATTCGGGACAACGATTCTTTTGTAATTGGTCAGAAATTTATTAAAAACCGAAGATAAAGCCAGAACTAAAACCATTGGCAGGATCAGGCGTTTCATTTCCCAAAGTCGGCTTTGTTTCAGATCCGGAAAAAGATAATTGACCAGAAAATATCCACCAACAAAAATGAAAAAGTTAATGATAATCGCAAGCAGACTCAGTGACAACATATTGTGATGTTTCCCATCGGCATTCACTTTGCTGAAGAATTTGACATTGGAAAAACTCAATCCAAACACCACGATCGGAACGATCATCTCTGCAGTCGGCAAAATGTAACGGAGCTTTCCGTAGAACTCCATATCATAAGGAAAGATAAAAATAGCCGAAAAAGTCCCAAGCAAAAAGCCGAGATAGCCAATGATCGAATATTTTATTCCCTGTCTTGCAACGACGCTCATAGATTGGTTGTTGGTTGTTGGTTGATAGTTGCTGGTAAGAATATAATGTTGTTGATGTAATGTTTATAATTCTTAACATTATCCGAATCTTGCTGTTTCAGAAAATCCTCTGTCAGAATTTTTGACTGCAAAGTTTCCCGGTCCAGATAATTGACGGAAAATCCCCAATCGGCAATCTCAGAAATCAAAGTCCAGAGATCGTCCTGATGATGGCGCTGTTCCATTTCTACCATCAATATTGGTTTGAATTTTTCAATTGTTTTTTTAGCACCGCGTAAAGTCTGCATTTCGTTTCCTTCCACATCGATTTTGATGAAATCGAGTTTTCCGAGTTTTAGATCTAAATCATCCAAAGGTTTCACTTCTACTTTTTGAAGAATCGTTTTTTCTTCATTTTTTTCTTTGATAGAAGTCTGCAAAGTACCTCTGGTGTGCACTTTTTCTCCATTGATGACAGGAATTTTGAACTCCGCAACCGTGGTAATATCGGACAACGCAACAGAAGATAAATTGACTTTCGTGAACAATCTCTTGAGTCTTTTGAAAAGTTGAGGATTAGGCTCGAAAGCGAAGATGTTTTCTGGTTTCAAATGGTTTTCTAAAGTAAAAAGATAAGCGCCAACATTAGCTCCTACATCCATAAAAACAGCATCTTTCGGAAGAACATTTTTGATCCAAAAAAACTCCGGCTCTACTTTTCTTTCCAACAGATTATGAGCATCCAGACCTTTCAATTTCTTGAAAAACCTGCTTTTGTAGAAAGACGGCGAAATGTATTGTAAATTCTCGGCAAGCTTACTGTAAACGCTCATAGTTTGGATTCATTAAGAAACGAACGACAAAGAAAATGTTTTTATTTCAAAAATCATAAAATTTGTTAAAATTTTAATCCAACCAAGATTCAAAAAATTATGGATTGTTTTGGAAGAAGGCGTTTTTCTCAATATACTTTTTACTGATCTTTATACTTTCAAACATATCTATATTACTGGAATCCTGCTCCAGAAACCAATATTTGAGACCCGCTTTTTCCTTTGCTGCGAAAATACGTTTAAAATCAATCGTTCCATTTCCTATTTCTGCAAAATCTTTGGTTTCGGCTTTCATATCTTTCACGTGCCACAATGGGAATCTGCCCGGATATTTTTCAAAATACATCAAAGGGTCAAATCCGGCTTTGCTGATCCAATATAAATCCAGTTCCATTTTGACTAAATCGAAAGATGTGCTATCTAAAATGAAATCGTAAATCGTATTATTCTCATCCAATTTTCCAAATTCAAAATCGTGATTGTGATAAGCAAAATCAATTCCTGCTTTGCGGGTTACTTCACCTGATTTATTGAGCAAATCCGGGAGTTTTTTGTAATTCTCCAATGTTCTCTCTTCTTCAAAAAGATAAGAACAAACCATATATTTTGATCCTATAAAGTCAAGATCTTCCACAGTTTTTTCCCAGTCGTTGAGCAAAGTTCCTTTATCTTTATGTATAATTCCGGTGGTGTGATGCGAACTGACCACTTTCAAACCGACATTTTTCAGAATATTTTGGAATTCGGTTCTGCTTTTACCGAAGAATTTTCCATCGTATCCATATATTTCAATTTGGTTAAAACCTAATCCCGCTAACCTTTCCAGTGCCTTTTCCAAATTATCAGAAATGGCATCCCGAATAGTATATAATTGAATAGCGAAAGATTTTCTATTGCTCATAATATTTGAAGTTCCGCAAGCACAAAAGCCTAATAATCCTAATGATGACAAGGTTATAAAATCTCTTCTTTGCATTATCGGTTTTAATTTTAATAAAGTTATATATTTATTTGAGAATGAATTCGATTTTGATATAATTTATATAGATAGATTTTTGAAAAATTCAGACAGCTAATTGCTAAACTTGTTTTAAATTTGGTCTTTTAAATATCTGGACTTAATATAATCGGATGACTTTTAAAAAATTTAAATAACTTTATATGAAATATTTATTCATCATTATGTTTTCACTTTTCGGATTTTCAAAAAACAAAGCACAGGCAAAATCAATACACAATTTCAAAGTAGAAGCGCTGGATGGTTCTACGATTGACTTTTCAAAATTCAAAGGCAAAAAAATACTGGTTGTGAACACCGCCTCAGAATGTGGATTTACACCTCAATATGCTGATTTGGAAAAGCTTTATGAACAATACAAAAGCAAATTGGTGGTGGTTGGTTTTCCGGCGAATAATTTTGGAGGACAAGAACCCGGCGCAAACCACGAAATCGCAACATTCTGCCAAAGAAATTACGGTGTACAATTCCCGATGGCTGCAAAGATCTCTGTGAAAGGAGATGATATTGCACCAATCTACAAATTCCTGACAGACAAGAAAGAAAATGGTGTTAAAAACACAAAAATCCTTTGGAACTTTACCAAAATTCTGCTTGACGAAAAAGGAAATGTGATCGATAGTTTTCTTAGCACAACCAATCCTACAAGCGAGAGCATTACAAAATATCTGAAATAGAATTTAGAAATTAGAGGTTAGAATTTAGATTTAACTCGACTTCAAAAAATAAAGCGTTCAGATTTTGAACGCTTTTTTATTTTTATTAACTCTTATTTTAAGTCTGATCCTAAACAAAAGGCAGTTTCACCACTTTCGCAGGGATGTCTTTATTTCTAATTCTGATGAAGATCTCTGAATCTAATTTGAAGTTCGGTTTATCAACATAAGCCAGTCCCAATCCTATTTTTTTCATTGGCGACATTGTTCCGGAAGTTACTTTTCCAATGATATTCCCGTCAGCGTCTACAACTTCATAATCGTGTCTTGGGATTGCTTTTTCCTGCATTTCGAAACCAACCAATTTTCTGGTGATGCCTTCAGCTTTTTGATTTTCCAAAAACGTTTTGTTCACAAAATCTTTGTCAAATTTTGTAATCCAACCCAATCCTGCTTCTAATGGAGAAGTTGTATCGTCGATATCATTTCCGTAAAGACAAAATCCTTTTTCCAATCTCAAAGTATCTCTGGAAGCCAATCCGCAGGGAATCAACCCGAACTCTTTTCCAGCTTCTGTCAATGCATCCCAAATCTTTTCAGCATTTTCATTAGCGAAATAAATTTCGAAACCGCCACTTCCTGTATAACCTGTATTGGAAATGATTACATCCGAAAATCCGGCAACAGAACCAACGGTAAAATGATAATAAGGAATCGTTGGAAGATCTGTTTCAGTCAGTTTTTGAAGGATTTCAGTAGCTTTCGGACCCTGGATAGCAATTAAAGACATTTCGTCTGACGCATTGGTCATTTTTGCTCCGAACTTCTCATTATATTTTGCGATGTGATTCCAGTCTTTATCAATATTTGAAGCGTTTACAACTACAAAATATTTCTCGTCTTCCATTTTGTAAACGATAAGGTCATCAACAATTCCGCCTGTTTCGTTTGGTAAACAAGAATATTGTGCTTTTCCATCTTCGAGAGCATCAACATTGTTGGAAGTTACGAACTGTAAAAGGTCTTTGGCAAAAGCCCCTTCAATGAAAAACTGTCCCATATGAGAAACATCAAACATTCCCGCTTTTTCGCGGACAGCAAAATGCTCTTCATTGATTCCTGAATATTGAACAGGCATTTCGAAACCTGCAAAAGGAACAATCTTAGCTCCCAAAGAAACGTGTTTATCGTATAAAGCGGTCTTTTTCATTTGCTTATTTATTAATTTATTTGTTGCACGCAAATCTAAAAATTAATTATGAGTTTTTTATTATGAATGACAGCTTACATTTCCAAATTAATATCATTTTTAAATTAATACATTAATGTTAACTTTGCAGCTCAAAATAAAAAACTATGAGTGATACGATCCTTTGTCCAAAATGCCAGTCAGAATTTACTTACGAACAAGATAATCTGCAAGTTTGTTCCCAATGTTTCTACGAATGGGATCCGGCGGAAGTTTCTACAGAAGGCAAAATTTTCGATTCTCTTGGGAAAGAGCTGCAAAACGGAGACTCTGTTATTGTCATCAAAGATCTCCCTGTGAAAGGTGCTCCAAAAGATATAAAAGCAGGGACCAAAGTAAAAAATATCAGATTACGACCGGAAAGCGATCATAATATCGATTGCAAAATTGATGGCTTCGGATCTATGGCTTTGAAGTCTGAATTTGTAAGAAAAGCTTAATAGATAAAAGGCTTCGACTCTGCTCAGTGTGACAAGTTTAATATAAAATGTCAGGCTGAGCGGAGTCGAAGCCTTTTAGATATTAAACAAAAAAAAAGGAAAAATTTGGCAGGGTCGACTTTCAAAGACTTTGATTGCTAGCGCTAATTTCAGTCCTTAGGGGCAGAAAGAGAATTAACCAAAAATTTCCTAATGTATTTTTCGTTTACCAAAATTATAACTTTTTCTCAATTCAACAAATTGAAAATGTATAAGTTATCCATATTTTATCCACAAATAGAAGATTCGATTGAGTTAAAAGTTTAAATTAACCTTTCCTTCAAGAAATTGATCGGTATAAATGATAATTGATTTTCCATTCATCAACAATTTATTTCTGTAATGAGAACCGGCAAACCGGCTGTCAGAAACGGTTGCTTCTACTCCATTCTCAGCGATTTTTATCTGATTCGGAAAGTAATTATTTTTTAATAAATTAAATTGAGTTTTTTCCTCTTCTGTAAAAATATTGACTTCGCCAAGAAGCTTTGCAACGTAACTATTATAAGGATTTTCATAAGTTTCTTTTGGATTGTCATTTTGGATCAGCCTTCCTTGCTGCAAAACCACAATTTTGTCTGCCCAAGGCAATACTTCTTCCAGATTGTGAGTAGAAATGATGAGACTGAGATTATTTTCTTTGACATAATTAAAAAGTTTTTCCCTCAACTCAAACTTTCTGGAAAAATCCAAATTACTGAAAGGCTCATCCAGCAAAAGCATTTTCGGAAGAACCGCCAAAGCCCGAGCAATCGCAACTCTTTGCTGTTGTCCACCACTTAGATTCTTTGGAATCACTTTCGCAAACTCCGTCAAACCAACGACATCCAACAACTCTTCAACCTTTTCTTTTTTTGATTTTAAATTGATGTTGGAAATGAATTTTCCAACATTGTCATACACTGTTCCATAAGGCATCAAGTCATAATTTTGCGCTACGAATTTCATTTGAGCTTCACCGGGAACGAGATTGCCTTTTGGGCCAAACAATTTTTGTCCTTCAAACAAAATTTCGCCGCTTTGCCAATCCATCAGACCATAGATCAAACCCAACAAAGTAGATTTTCCGCAACCACTTTCTCCTGCCAATGCGATGATCTGCCCTTCATCCACACTCAGATTAAGATTTTGAAACAATGGTTTATCGGTCTGATAATTGAAATAAAGATTTTTAACTTCTAACAGCATCGTGTAAAATTAGTGTTTGAAATCATAATAATTTTATTATTTTAGCAAAAACACAAATTTAGACATTATTTAAAAATTTTCTTATGAAAAAGACAACTTTAATCTCCGCAATCTTACTAATTTCCGCTTCGGTTTTAATTATTTCCTGCGGGAAAGACAAACCTGTAACCAGCGAAAGCAATGAGGTTCTTACAACAACAGAAGGACAAATGTATGTGGTTGATACAATGAACAGTAAAGCCGAATGGAAAGGATTCAAAGTTGTAAAATCTGACAATACAAGCCATATCGGAACTTTGAAGTTTGAAAGTGGAGAAGTTACCGTAAAAGACAACAAGCTGGAAAGCGGACAATTTGTGATCGATATGAATTCTTTTACAAACGAAGACCTTGAAGATGCGGAATCTAACGGTAAACTTTTGGGGCATCTGAAAAGTCCGGATTTCTTTGATACGGCGAAATTCCCGACAGCTTCTTTTGAGATTACCAAAGTTTCCGAGCCAACAACCGGCGGAGATTACAACACGGTTCTTGACGGAAATCTTACTATAAAAGGAATCACTAAGCCTGTTACCTTCAATGCGAATGTGAAAGTGGCAGACAGCGAGTTGACCATTGCAACAGAACCGAAAGACATCAACCGAGATGAATTTGGTATAAAATTTCAAATGCCGGCAGCTGAAGGTCTGATCAAAAATGAGATCAACGTTCAGATCAAAATAAAAGCGATCGAAAAGAAATAACTTGAAGAAGCAAGAGACAAGACTTAAGAATCAAGATTAAAAATTGAAATCTGCTTTGCAAAAAGGCAGATTTTTTTATTTTAAAATCGTATTTTTGCAATCTATATTTTATATATAACAATGCTAGAGAAAATTGATGACCTATTGGTAGAAGTACAGAATTTCCATTCTTCCACCAAAGATGAGATAGAACAGTTCCGATTAAAATTCAATGGAAAAAAAGGGATCATGAATGATTTCTATGACGCCTTGAAGCAAATTCCCAATGAGCAGAAAAAAGATTTTGGACAAAAGATCAATATCTTGAGAAATACTGTAAATGAGAAACTTGAAGAATTAAAATCATCCTCCGAAAGCAAGATTATTCTTGAAAAAGAAGACCTTACAAGACCGGCTTTTCCTTTGGAACTGGGTTCCCGTCATCCAATCAATCTGGTTAAAAACAGAATTATCGAGATCTTTAAATCGATTGGTTTTGCTGTTGCAGACGGACCGGAAATTGAAGATGACTGGCATAATTTCACAGCATTGAACCTTCCGGAATATCATCCGGCGAGAGATATGCAGGATACTTTCTTCATCGAGCAAAATCCTGATGTTCTTCTGAGAACGCATACATCGTCTGTTCAAATTCGATATATGGAAGAAAACGAACCGCCGATGAGGATTCTGGCGCCGGGAAGGGTTTTCAGAAATGAGGCTGTTTCCTCCCGCTCTCACTGTATTTTCCATCAGATAGAAGGTTTGTATATTGATGAGAATGTAAGTTTTGCAGATCTTAAACAGACGATTCAGTTTTTCACGACCGAGCTTTTTGGCAAATCGAAGATAAGAATGAGACCTTCCTATTTCCCTTTCACAGAGCCAAGTGCAGAAGTAGATGTTTATTGGGGATTAAATTCTGAAACCGATTACCGAATCACAAAAGGAACAGGCTGGTTAGAAATCATGGGTTGCGGAATGGTAGATCCTGCGGTTCTTAAAAACGTGAATATTGATCCGGACAAATTCTCAGGATATGCCTTTGGGATGGGAATCGAAAGAATCGTAATGTTGCTTTATCAAATGAGTGATATCCGAATGTTCTTCGAAAATGATGTAAGAATGCTGGAGCAATTCAAGAGTTTGTAGATAGATTTAAATTAAATAAATAAATTTCCTGTGAAAAATTAATTCACAGGATTTTTTTTCTTAATTTTATAGGAATATCTGACATAATAATATTTTTATATAATCTTAATTTTTTAAAAGAAAATTGCAAATAAAAGGTTATTTTTCTGATATTATTTAATTTTGCATTTTATGAGTATTATATAGCCAATGCACAGATTAAAAAACTAAAAAAAACTAACACAAATAATGAATTCAAAAAATAATCCCGCGAAATTTTCGAATTTCAAATCGAGGAAGATTGTCCACTACTCTCTTATTGTCTGCATACTTTTTATTCAGTTGATTATAGCAGGGTATTTTTATAATGAATTTGTAAACAGAAAGAATCTGACTTTTATTGAAAATCAATTAAAGGAAGTTCAATCTCTACAAAACCTGACGGATAATTCCCGAAAAGAGCTCATCAATTCTCAGGATTATTTTCAGAAATACCTTATTACCAATGATAATAAATACCTGGAATCTTATTTCCAGTCGGTAAAAAAACTCAGCCAGAATCTGGATAACATCAACCGTTACAAGAACAAAAATATAAGGTTAAGGAATATTATAACTTCTCAGAAAAAAGATTCGTCTGAGTTTAAAAAATTAAAATTACTGGTGGATTCTACTCATCAGTTTTCCACAAAATCGACCTTTAAACTAAGAGATGAATTGCCCAAGCTAAAGACATTTGGCACCAATTATGACTTCGAAAAATTTGACATCCAACAGCAGACTTTCTCTGACACAGTACAGAAAAAAGGACTATTCGGACGTTTGGGAGACGCCATTGCCGGAAAAGTAAATGTGCAGAAAGAAAGCACCGTCATCACTTTAAAAAATGGTAAAACAACAGATGCATCCAGGATGAAAACCGACCTGGACAGCATCATGAGATCGATCAATAATCATTATTCCAAAGAGGTTCAGAAAATACAGGTCAACATTGTAAAAAATCAAAATTATAATGGTAAGTTTTATAAAACTTTTAATAATATGCTGATTTACAGCAGCGATCTGATGAACATCTATGAATTTGCGATCAAAGATTCTAAAACCGAACTGGAAAAAGAATTAGCCGATCAGAACTCATCAAGTAACAAAATCCGGAAATATTTAGTATTAGGATCTATGATCCTGATGTTCATTGTATCAATATTGATCATGTATCTTACCAGAATAGCATTTATCTACGAAAAAAGGCTGAATGCAGCCAATAAACAGATCAATGAAAATCTTAATTTTAAAAACAGAATTCTCGGGATGCTGAGTCACGAACTGAGATCACCGCTTAAAATCATAGGGATTTTCATCAACAGAATCGGTAAAAAAACAGACGATATCAAAATCAGGGAATACCTCAAATCAATAAGTTTTACCAATAATACATTATTGATGCAGGCTAATCAAATTTTGGAATACACCAAAAATCAGCATGTTGAGAATAAGTTGATTCCAGCAGTTTTCAATCTTAATAACGAGATCGATGCAATTTTAACTTCGATTGAACCTTATATAGAAACGAGAAATAACCAGTTTGTCATTAATAAAAATATAGATCCCAATCTTATGGTTTACTCAGACTGTACAAAGATCAATCAGGTTTTTATGAACATTCTCGGGAATGCCAACAAGTTTACGGAAAACGGTAAAATCACTGTTGATACAAAAACTGAATCCGTAGATGAAAATACAGTTTCTCTGGTGACGAAAATCAGTGATACAGGAGCCGGAATTTCTAAGTCTGACCTTGAAAAAATCTTCGAACCTTATTATCAGGGAATATTGTCAGACGAAGTAGAAAATCTTGGTGCAGGTCTGGGATTAAGCCTTTGCAAAGAACTTGTGGAGCTCTATTCGGGAAATATTTCCGTAGAAAGTGAGCAGAACAAAGGAACAACTGTCTCTTTTTCTATTAATTTAAATATCAATAAATGATCAGTTTAGATAATAATCCTACTAATTTTTTACTTGCGGACGATCACAGTCTTATAAGACAAGGTATTATTTTTCTTCTGGAAGAGCTGGATTTGGAAACCGCGATTTTTCAAGCATCTAATCTACAGCAGATCGTGGAATCTGTAAAAAACAATCCGATTGATATTGCAATCATAGATGCTCATTTTCCTGATGGAAACAGCCTTAGCATTGTACCTGAAATTAAAATAATAAGACCGGACATTAAAATAATGATATTTTCCGGAATTGATGAAAATATACAATCGCTTAAATTCATTAATGCCGGAGCCAACGGTTTTATAAGCAAGCTGAGCGAAGAGGACGAAGTTAAAAATGCAATCCTGAAAATGGTACAGACCGGGAATATCTCTCTCCAGCAACCCAAGCTCTACTGATGAATTCTTTGCGTAATCCGCTTCTTCTAAATCCGCTTAAATCTTTGACAGACAGAGAACTGGAAATTGCCAAAATGTATGCTGATGGTCTCGGTAATCTTGAGATCGCAAATATTCTGGACGTCAAGCAGAATACGGTAAGTACGATTAAAAAAAGGATTTTCGACAAATTGAAGATTGAAAATTTTGTAGAACTTATCGAATTAATTAAGGATCATCATTAGAAAAAATGATTCTTCTTCTTTTCAGAAACTTAAAAACATCTTATTATTTTAAGGTTTATCATAAAGATAAGCCTTTTTTGTAGATAAATATCTACAAGTTCGGCGATATATATCTAAAACATTTAGAGTGGTTGTAATATATTCTCTAAGTATTTTTGTATCAGAAATAAAAGTTAATTAATCGGCTCTGCTTTTTTATAAATATATAAGAAAAAGAACCTTTAAAAAAATTAAAATTGGATTCTAAAAACACAAATGATGAAATCCAAAATATCAGAGATTCTAAAAACACAAATGATGAAATCTTAGATATCAGTAATAGTTGAAATTTGGTTCTAAAAACACAAATGATGAAATTTCAAAGTTATCAAAAATTTTACAAGCACAAATGATGAAATTTTTAAGTATCAAATTACAGAGCCACAAAGCTTTGTAATTGATACTTTTTTTATTTAAAAAACACACAAATGAAAATAAATAACCGTAAACAAACAGCCATAGTTTTCTATGGATTTTTACTTATTGTATTATTGGATCTGTTATTCTTAAAATTTGCAGGAAAATTCTTTGCTATTAATAACATGATCTTGTACAGCAGTTTTTTATTAGTTTTCATATTCTCTTTTTGGAAGATAATATCATTAAAAAGCTTCTCGATGGAAGTTTCTGACCATATTATTTCTATAAAATACAATCATCCAATGGTAAAACTCCGCCATCCGGTTCTGGAAGTACCCTTGCACAAAGTCATTTCTGTAGAAACTAAAAAAGGAATTGTAGATTGTATTCTGGTAATAGGAATTAATACAAGAAGAGGAATTAAAAATTTCTATTACAAACTTGGAAAACTATCTGAAAAGCAAACAGAAAAATACAGACAAATATCGGAAGCAATAAAATATTCCAAAATGCAAGCCGAAATATAATCTTTCCATATTTCATTCAAAGACATCAATTTATATATATAAGGAATTTAACCTTCCTAAATCCTGTGATTTTTTACAGGATTTTTTTTGCTTAAAAACAGATCTGGTAACGAAAATATCTTACATCAATTCTCAGCATTTTTGGTTTGTCTATTTTTGAATCAAATTATTACTAACTTTAAAATTAAATTATGAAATCGCCTCGAATTTAAGATGTTAAAATACCATTTGAACACTTGGCGATACCATATGGCCTTTAAAAAAATAAATAATTACATATGAAAACAGAATTTGAATCTATCCCGCTTGTAAAAAATGAATCCAAAAAACGTTTTGAAATAGAAGTTAACGGACATTTTGCCTTCATCAATTACGGAGAAACAGAAAATCAGATTGCTTTGGTCCATACGGAAACTGATCCGGAATTAGCAGGAACAGGAGCAGCCGCTGCAGTTGTAGAAAAGACTTTACTGTTCATCAAAGAAAGCGGTAAAAAACTTTTGCCTTTTTGCCCTTATGTTTTTGCATTTATCAAAAAACATCCGGAATGGAAGGCAATTGTAGATGAAAAATTTGGTGCGTACGATAAACTTTAAAAGTTAAAACTATGAAAATATTTGCCTTTGCGGGAAGTAACTCTTCCACGTCGATTAATAAAGAATTAGTAAAATTTGTTCTTAAAAGTTTTCCTAATGAGGAAATTAATCTCATCGACCTTAATGATTATCTGATGCCTGTTTTCTCTGTAGATCTTGAGAAAAAAGGATTTCCTGATGAAGCCCATAAGTTTCTAAAAAATATAGAAGAATGTGATGTTATCATCTGTTCTTTGGCAGAAAACAACCGCTCGTACAGTGCGGCTTTCAAAAATATTTTTGATTGGGCTTCCAGAATCAATGTGAAAGTTTTCCAAGATAAACCCATGTTTCTGATGACAACTTCTCCTGGAGGTTATGGCGGTGGAAATGTAATGGCAGAAGCGTCTAAATTCTTCCCACAGTTTGGAGCAGACATCAAAGAAACTTTTTCATTACCTAAATTCTATGAGAATTTTGACTTGGAAAACGGGATTGTAGAACCAGAATTACTAAAAACAATCACCGCCAAAATTGAAAACTTTAAAAATCAAATCTAATGGACACTCACGAATACAACGCAGGTGAAATCACAGTTCTATGGAGGCCAAAAACCTGCATTCACGCAGGAGTTTGTGTGAAAATGCTTCCAAAAGTTTACAATCCAAAAGAAAGACCCTGGATAAAAACAGAAAATGCAACCGCAGAAGAATTGAAAAATCAAATTGACAAATGCCCGTCAGGTGCTTTAAGTTATAAATTAAATTCTTAAAAAATGAGTGTAAAAGTAAAAGCAACGCTTGGAACAGAAAAGTATTACACCGAAGTTATCGCAGGAGAAAATAAATTAATCACAGACGAACCTGTTGATAAAGGTGGCGGAAATAAAGGATTCAATCCTTTTGAAGTCCTTGCAACTTCGCTGGCGAGCTGTACTGCTGCAACTTTGCGAATGTACATTGACCGGAAAGGCTGGGATATCCCGATCATCAATGTAGAAGTAGACCTGGAAAATTTTCCTCAGACAAAAACTGCTCAGTTCTGCAGAATCATCAATTTTGGAACGACGGAAGTGAGTGAAGAGATCAAAGACAGACTTTTCAAGATCGCAGATGCATGTCCCGTTCATAAAATCTTAACAAACAATATAGAAATCTTAACTAAAATCTAATAAAATGCTGGAAGTAAAACAAAATAATAAAGAGACAAAAGGCGAATTTGTGGCATTCTTCGATGGAAAACAAGCAGGGTTGATGACCTATTCCTGGGCTGGATCGGACAAATTCATCATCGATCATACAGAAGTTGAACCTGCTTACAATGGGAAAGGCGTTGGAAAAGAAATGGTCTATAAGGCTGTTGAATTTGCAAGAGACAATAATCTGAAAATCATTCCGCTTTGTCCTTTTGCAAAAGCAATGTTCCAAAAGAATGAGGAGATCAGAGACGTTCTTTAATTATGAATGATAAACCATAAAAAACCATTTCAAATATTTGAAATGGTTTTTTGTTTCAATCATTTTTTTGATTTTATGATCTTCTTAAAACCAATTCTTAATCCTGTTATAATCTAAGAAATAGGTAATTCTGAGAGAAACATTATTGATCATCGGTTCGTTGAAAAGTGCATCAAAATTATTTTTGAATCTCAGTCTGGAAACATCCAGATAATTGCTGGTTGCATTTCTGTAAAGCAAAGTCAGCTGACTACCCGGCGCAAACCACCAGGAATATCGCAGATCAACATTCCAGGAGTTGTAGGTTCCTGCGAGATTCGGGTTATAAGTTGTGTTTTCGTTCAGACTTCCGTCATTGTTCAGCAAATAAAATTGTTTGTAAGTAACATCGGAAAAATAGTGTCGGAAAGCCAATGACAAAGCCATTTTATTATTAAAAGTATATTGTCCTGTAACCGCATTTTCATAGGTATTCCGCTGACGTCTTCCCATATAAATCTGATCGCCGTCTTTTCCGGCAAAACCAACTTCGTTATTGCTGAAAACAGGATTGAACTGCCAAACCAAATTAAGTTTATCAGACGCTCTGTAACGCAGATATAATGATGGAATCACGCGATTTCTCCCCTTTTCATCATAAGCATAATAATCAATATTGATGTTATACTGAAGCTTTTTTCGACTGTCACTTTCAAACCAGATCCAGCTGTCAAAATAGCCCGGAACTTTCAAATGTCGTCCGAACGTTCTTGGTTCGTAGATATCATTCTCTCCAAGCGGTGTAAATTCTATTCCACCTCCGAAATTCTGGAAATTTTTCGTTGTAAACTGGTTGTTATGATTGAATCTCAAAGTGCTGTATAGAAATGGTTCCAGACGATGGTCATAATTCATATTGAAATTCAGATAGATATTGTTAAAATTCTTCGTAGGCTGCAGAATCCTGTAGCCATACCATGTTGAATAGGATGCATAATTGGTCTTTGTAGAAAAACCCAAATCATTGATATCCCAGTTTTTATTGACATAATTTCCAATAACTTCAAAACGATTTTTCCCGGAATATTTTCCAATTCCGAGGTTTCCTCTGTTCCCAAACTTCGTATCACCATCTTTCACCCAGCTTCCTTTGAAATTCCCAAAATAGTTGTAGGTGTTCTTTTTATTGGCAATATTCCACAATAATCCTGTTGCATTGGCATCACGAAAATCGCCAATTCTCATTGTACTTGTATTAACAAAAGTAACGGACGAATTTCCATTAAACCTTTGGTCAAAAACCAAAACATTATAATTGGTCCAGGGTTCTACAGTTTCTTTTCTGGTTTCTCCTGTTTCATTATTCCGAATGGTAGCTTCCATTTTCTGAGTTACACCATTGAAAATCCCAATCCCTAAGCCCTTTTTCGTTCGGCCCGAAATTTTAAAGGCATTGAATAATTTGACTTTCGCTGGATATTCCGTCACGGTTTCATTCTCGCCAATCGTTGGATAAAGTGATGGCTCGCCTCCTACTCTTCTGGAATAGAACATATCGCCTTTGCTGAAAAGCTCTGTTCCTTCCATAAAAAATGAACGTTGTTCGGAGAATTGTTGTTCAAAAGGTGTTAAATTTAAAATCGAATTGTCAAAATTGGCCTGTCCAAAATCCGGAACCAAAGTCATATCGAATGTGAAAGCGTCATTAATTCCGTACTTCAAGTCCATTCCACCGTTGACATTCATCTCAGTTTTGCCGTCAAAACTATTGACATAGGTTGAAAAATATGGGGTGAAGGAAAGTCTGGTGGGTGTTTTCACATTTTCGATCCCGTTGAGAGTACCATCGTATAAAGTATAATTTCCTTTTTGATTATTGACAAGGTTCCAATCATACATCGTGTTGGTTCTTTTGATCCGTCTAATCATATTTAGTCCAAATTCCTGCATATCTTTTTTGGGAAACCGGAGTTCAAAAAAAGGTATCTTCATCTCTACAGCCCAGCCTTTTTCATTAATCTTAACTGCGCTGTACCAAACGCCATTCCAGGAAACATCTTCATTATCAGTCAGTTTGGCATCAAACTGTACACCGGCAGCCGTAACAACAAATTCCATACTTTGCTGATGATCATTATATCCGTTGATGATAACCCCAAATATGTCATCATTCGCAATATTATCCCGTTCTGTTAATTCCTTTAAAATTTTGGAAGGCTCCGGATCGTACATTTGTGCGGCAATATATAATCCGGTGTCATCATAAAGAAACCTGACTTCCGTTTTCAAGCTATCTGGCTGTGGTTTTCCGTTGTTGGGTTGTCTTTCTACAAAATTGGTTGCAATGGGAACATTTTTCCAAATTTCATCATCCAAAATCCCATCAATCTTTAAGGTTTGATTCTTTTTAACGGCCTGTAATTTTTTTCTGGAAATACTGTCAGATGCGATTGTTTTCTGAGCAGAGATCTGAACAAAAAAAAGGATCAATCCGAGAATGCAAAATTTCGTTTTCATAGTAAAGGTTATTCTTGAAATTAGACAAATCAAAGAACAACTCTGTTACATCAAAACAAAAAAAATCAGGCAATTACCTGATTTTCAATTTAATATTTGTTTAAGAATCAAAATACACATTGTACATTTTACATTCTACTTTTTACAATTTTAAGGTTTGTAACCATCTTTCAAAGTCACAGTTCTGTTGAATACCAAAGTCTCATCAGAAGAATCTCTGTCTTTGATGTAATAACCGATTCTCTGGAACTGGAAATGATCTTCCAAAGTAGCATCTTTCAAGCTTGGCTCAGCAAATCCGTGTGTCACTTGCAATGATTGAGGATTAACGAATTGTATAAAATCAACTTCTTTTTCCGCATCCGGCTGTTCTGTTGTGAACAATCTCTCATAAGTTCTGATTTCAATTGGTAACGCGTGTTTTGCAGAAACCCAATGAAGCGTCCCTTTTACTTTTCTAAGACTTGCCTCGGTTCCACTTCCTGACTTTGAATCTTCATCATAAGTTGCATAGATCGTTGTGATCTGCCCGTTCGCATCTTTATCAACACGTTCTGCTTTGATGATATATCCGGCTTTCAAACGTACTTCTCCGTCTAATTTCAGTCGGAAGAATTTTTTGTCTGCTTCTTCTTTAAAATCTTCTCTTTCGATGTAAATTTCTCTTGAAAAAGGAACTTGTCTTGTACCCGCATTTTCATCTTCAGGATTGTTTTCAGTTTCCAGCCATTCTTCTTTATCTTCAGGATAATTTTCGATAATCAGTTTTACTGGATTTACAACAGCCATTACTCTGGTTGCAGTCTTGTTAAGATCTTCTCTCACACAGAATTCAAGCAACTGAATATCAATCAGATTTTCACGTTTTGCAACGCCCACTTTTTCAATGAAATTTTTGATTGAGGTTGGTGTATAACCTTTTCTTTTCAATCCGGAAATCGTAGGCATTCTTGGATCATCCCAACCTGTCGTGATATTTTCCTGAACCAGCCTTTGAAGTTTCCTTTTGGAAGTCACCATATAAGAAACATTCATCCTTGCAAATTCTCTCTGCTTTGGTGCAACACTCTCATTATCATAAACCTGATCCAGGTACCATTCGTAAAGCGGACGGTGATTCTCAAATTCTAATGAACATAAAGAATGTGAGATTTGCTCGATATAATCAGATTCTCCGTGTGCCCAATCGTACATTGGATAGATTTTCCATTTTTCTCCCGTTCTGTGGTGCGGTTTTTTGAGGATTCTGTACATCACAGGATCACGCATATTCATATTCGGGGAAGCCATATCGATTTTTGCACGCAGACTCATCGCTCCTTCTTCGAATTCTCCGTTTTTCATTTTCTCAAAAAGTTCAAGACTTTCTTCAATTGGACGATTGCGGAAAGGCGAATCAACTCCCGGCTCAAAAGGATTTTTTCTCTGAGCGGTAATATCTTCTGAAGATTGCTCATCTACATAGGCTTTTCCCTGTTTGATGAGTTCTAGAGCCCATTTATAAAGCTGGTCAAAATAATCGGAAGTATATAATTCCTGGTCATATTTGAAACCCAGCCAATCGATGTCAGCTTTTATAGAATCTACAAATTCCTGTTCTTCTTTTGCCGGATTGGTATCATCAAAACGAAGGTTGACAGGCGCATTGTATTTCTGACCCAAACCGAAGTTGATGCAGATTGCTTTTGTATGACCGATGTGAAGATAACCGTTTGGTTCCGGCGGAAATCTGAAACGCAGCTTAGATGAGTCCAGGCCGTTTTCCAGATCTTCTTCTATGATCTGTTCTATAAAATTGAGTGATTTTTTTTCT
Source organism: Epilithonimonas sp. UC225_85 (assembly GCF_042695135.1). GTDB lineage: Bacteria > Bacteroidota > Bacteroidia > Flavobacteriales > Weeksellaceae > Epilithonimonas. Next base: position 1,819,604 of record NZ_CP170547.1, on the reverse strand, counting down.
TCTTCTTCCATAATCTCAAACGTGAGGTGCAAATTTAACTTAATTTCCTCAAAAAATAAAACGAATATGTTTTATAAATTCTGATGTCTTACAATACAAAAAAAGCTTCGGTAAAGGTGCTTTATTAGCTTTTAAATGTTAAATTTGTGTGAACTTTAAACATTTGGTCATATAGAGTTCAATTTTTTTTAATTTTGACATATTAATAAATCGAAATGAATCGTAAAAAAATCCTTTTAATTGATGATGAACAGGACATTCTGGAAATCATCTCTTACAATTTGGAAAAAGAAGGCTATCAGGTTTTCACAGCCGGAAACGGAAACGAAGGTATTGAGAAAGCAAAAGAGATTTTGCCGGATCTTATCTTGTTAGACGTTATGATGCCCGAAAAAGACGGCATCGAAACTTGTCAGGATCTTCGCAAGATCAAAGAGTTACAAAAAACATTAATCGTGTTTTTGTCCGCAAGAAGCGAGGAGTTTTCTCAGCTTGCAGGTTATCAGGCTGGCGCAAATGATTATATCGTCAAATTGATAAAACCAAAAGTGCTGATCTCAAAAGTAGCTGCGCTCTTGCAATTGGGTGCTAATTCTAATGAAAATTCGAATTATATCGAGATCGGTGATTTGATCATTGACAAAGATAATTTCAAAGTAACGAAAGCCAAAGAAGAGTTTTTGCTTCCTAAAAAAGAATTTGATTTGCTTTATCTTTTGGCCTCCAATACGGAGAAAGTGTTCAAAAGAGAAGAGATCTTGGAAAGAGTTTGGGGCAACGATGTGATTGTTGGTGAAAGAACCATTGATGTTCACATCCGCAGATTGAGAGAGAAGCTGGGGATCAATACGATCCAGACACTCAAAGGAATAGGTTATAAATTAGTAGTAATTTAAGATTTTCTAAAAAGAAAATCTTTTTTTTGGAAATAAGATTGAGAAATTCTGTAAAAATAAATTGGATATCTGCTGCAGCATCATTTTTATTGGTGACTGTAGTTGGAGCTGTGGTTTTGATGTTTGAATTTTATACAGACGATGTTTATTTCAAAACACAGGATTTCAATTATTTTTTGGTATTCACGCTGTGGTTTTTATTTATACTCAATTATTTTGTTTTAGAATTCTTGTTTAGTTTTTACAGTAAAAATCAAATCAGGAGAATCACGAATATCCTTCCGGAAGACATCATCCACGATTATGATACGGATCTTGGCTTCAAAGAACTCGGCGAAAAGATGCACGAGATGAACCAGAAGAATGCCGAAATTGATCTGATGAAAGAAATGGAAGATTACCGGAAAGAATACATCGGAAACGTTTCTCATGAACTGAAAACGCCACTGTTTTCTATCCAGGGTTATATAGAAACCCTGCGTGACGGCGGTGTAGAAGATCTTAACATCAGAGATAAATATCTTCAAAGAATCGATAGTTCTGTTGAGAGATTACTGAATATCGTTAAAGATCTGGATATGATCAACCGTTTCGAATCCGGACAGATCAATCTGAAATACAGCACTTTTGACATTAATCATTTGATCCAGGAAATATTTGATCTTCTGGAAATGGAAGCAGAAAGACAATCCATGACGATGCAGCTGCAGACGACCCAATCACAATTATTTGTGTTTGCGGATAAGCAGAAGATCTCGCAGGTTCTGATTAATTTAATTTCCAATGCTGTAAAATATGCTAACCGCGAGGAAGCGCAGATCATAGTTTCTACGAGAGAAGGTACAAAAAGTATTCATATCTCTGTAGAAGATAACGGAATGGGAATAAAACCGGAAAATCTGCCAAGGATCTTCGAGCGTTTTTATCGTGTAGAATCCAGCAGAAATCGAAAAGAAGGCGGATCCGGACTTGGACTTGCTATCGTAAAACACATTATGGAAGCCCATAAACAGACGATAACTGTAGAAAGCGTTTATCTTTCCGGGACCAAATTCAAATTCAAATTAGGCAAAGCTTCCATTGAAAAGATCAAGAAAAACAGAGCAACTTTCATCGATTAATTCCGGACGCTCAAATCGCTGAATTTATAAAAATATTTTTTTAAAAAAAATTTACAAGAAATTTTTATGGAATTTCATTTGTTTTATATTTGCAACATTAATCAAGCTAATAAAGATAAAGTAAAACAAGAATGGTTTATAAGATAAGAGTAATTCTAGACGCAAAGGATACCATCTTCAGAGACATCGAGGTGAAAGAAAAACAGACACTTTGGAATCTGCATCTGGGCATCAAAAGCGCGTTCAGTTTACCAGGTGAAGAGTTGTCTTCTTTTTATTTTTCTGATGACGAATGGAACGAAGGCCGCCCGATTCCTCTGGAAGACTTAAGTGATGACGGCGATGGCGAGATAATGTCTGACATCTATCTCCCGGAAGGTTTCCCTGCGGTTGGGGAAAAAATGAGATTCCAGTACGGGTTTATAGATCTTTGGGATTTCTATTGTGAACTTTTAGAGATCATTGATGAAAAACCGGCAGTTAATTATCCAATCACCGTTTACAGATTTGGTAATGTCCCGTTGAAAGCGCCTAGCAAAACAGGATCATCTGTCAACGGAAAAAACAAAAATTCTGCATTACCTTTTATGGATGATGATTTTGGAGACTTCGAATCAGAGTTCAAAGCTACAAGTTTTGAGGATGAGGATGATGATTTTAATGACGATGAGGAAGAAGACGGTTATAACGACGTTTTCGAAGAAGATGATGAAGATTAAGAATCTATTTAAATATTTAAAAGCCCGAGCAATTCGGGCTTTTTTTTGCTTAATATTTTATAGACATCCAATTTTTCCTTTCCTGTCTTTATTTTTCATCAGCAAATCAAAAGTCTTCTGCAAATCAGCAATAGAACAGCTCTTCATTTCTTTATTCGGAATATTTTCGGGTTTCGGATTACTGGAAGAATTTGATTTTAAAGTATATTTTTTCTCAAGACACTTGACAGATTCATTGTCTATAATGTAAAAACGCTGTTCAGTCACCTCATCTTTTGTTTCCGGCTTTTCGGGTGTTCCGCCATCAAAACTCCAGACCGTTTCATCTGTAAAAATGAAATAAGGTTTGCCGTCATTCACAAAATAATTTACTGCAGAAGAAAAATGACTGTCCGCCTCGAAGTGTTTAATTAATTTTAAAATACCATTCTGTATATAGTAAGTCACATTTCCTGACGTCTCGTTGCATTCATATTCAAAAGTTACAGAATCCAGTTTTTTTGTAACCAATAGAGAATTGACAAGATTATATTGGCGTCTTATCGCATCGACTGAGCTGAAATCCTTCTTAAATAATACCGGATCTGACTTTGATTTTAAGCTTACGCTATCTTCCGAAACAAAATCTTCAGAAATCTTTTTCATATTTTTCTTTTCGCAGGACAACAATAGAAACATACCAGAAATTAAAATCAGCTTTTTCATTAATTTATTTTTTAGAATCTCAGACTAACAAAAATTGTGCGAATATCATCAGTAAAGATACCAGAAGACATTATCCCTATTTTAAAATTATAATAATTCATTAAAATATTATCATAAATAAAAATTTTTAACTTAATTAAATTTTAAATTATTCTTAAAAAATATACATTTTTATTTTAATTATTTTAATAAATATTGAATATTTAATATCAATAAAATAAAAATAAAAATATATTGGCACGATTATAACATAGTATAATTAATATGAAATAATTAAATTTCATATTAATTATTTGTTTTTATGAAAAAACTTTTACACATGGTAGTTATGTCTACCTCGGTCTTTTTTGCTACTAAAGCAATGGCCCAAGCGCCGGTTTTGGGAACAACTTCCAATTTTGCATTGTACACAGCAAACGGCGCTGTCAGCAACACCGGATTATCCCACATTACGGGAGATGTTGGTACAAACGTTGGTTCCAGCACCAATTTCGGAAACGTAGATGGTGTGATGAACGACTCCAATGGCGCTACTGCAAGTGCAGCTGCTTCATTGACCATAGCGTATAATCAGCTTAATGCTGCCATACCCAATTTTTTCCCGGCTCCACTTTTGGGAAATGGACAGATACTCACGGCGGGAACTTATTCTATCGGACAAAGCGCTTCTCTTGACAATACGTTAACGCTTGACGGCCAGGGAAACCCAAACGCTGTATTTATTTTCAAAATTCAGGGTGCTTTCTCTTCTACTTCTGGTTCTAAAGTTATCCTTACAAACGGAGCAGTTGCATGTAACGTCTTCTGGAAAATAGAAGGCCTTGTAGATCTTGGCACAAACACACAGATGAAAGGAACCGTTATCGCAAACAATGCAGCAATAGTTCTCAACAGTGGTGTTATAATTGAAGGTCGTGCGCTTTCAACTACTGGTGCAGTTACTGTTTCTGGCGTTACCGTGACAAAACCGATCGGATGCGGATCTCCAGTTTTGACTGGTCCTGCAGCACCGGTACTGAAATCTGTAGCTTGTTTTACGATTTTTACGGGAAGTGGTACAGTTACTAACTCCGGAGTTTCCACAGTCGTGGGTGATATAGGCTCCAATGTTGGACTTACAACTGGTTTTGACCCACTTAAAGTAACCGGAAAGATCCACTCAAATCCCGATCAGGCAACAGCAATCTGTGCATTGGATCTTGGAACAGTTTACACTTATCTAAACACTTTGCCAACTGATATCGAGTTGCTTTATCCGGCAGCATTCGGACAGGATCTTGTGCTTACGCCACACACTTATCTGTTAAATGCAGCAACAGTTCTAAACGGAAAAGTGATATTAAACGCTCAGGGAAATGCAGATGCAGTTTTCGTAATAAAAATTGTAGGCGCATTATCTACAAGCACTTTTGCTTCTGTAGAATTGCAAAACAGCGCTCAGGCAAAAAATGTATTCTGGAAAGTGGACGGTGCTATCAGCCTTAATGATTATGCAAGTTTCAAAGGAACTGTAATCGGAAATAACGGCGCCATCAATCTGAATACAGGTGTAGAGATCGAAGGTCGTGTTCTTAGTACAACAGGAGCGGTTGCAACTGCAAGCATCAATGCCACAATGACGGCAGGATGTAATCCGGCAACCTTAGCAGTAGGTTCTTCTACTGTCAACAATCAGGCTAATTTTTATCCAAATCCCTTCACATCAGTTCTTAATGTAAATTTAGTTGATGCAGATCTGGGATCAAATCTTACAATATTCAATGCAGCTGGTTCAAGAGTTGTAAATAAAGTTTTATCTGATAAAACAAATACTTTACAAATGAAACTTCCTGCAGGAACATATTACTACCAACTGAAAGCCAAAAACGGCAAACAACAGACTGGTAAACTTATATCTAAACCATAGAAAAAAAAAACAAAATTAAACTTAAGAAGGAGTCCTGCCATTTGGCAGGACTTTTTTTGTGCAACAAGACACGATTCAAACTCAACAAGACACGATTTAAAATCAACAAGACACGATTCAAACTCAATAAGACACAATTCAAAAGCAACAAGGCACGATTCAAACTCAACAAGACGCGATTCAAAAGCAACAAGACACGATTCAAACTCAATAAGACACAATTCAAAAGCAACAAGGCACGATTCAAACTCAACAAGACACAATTCAAAAGCAACAAGGCACGATTCAAACTCAACAAGGGACGATTTAAAATCAACAAGGGACGATTTAAAATCAACAGGAGAATATTTACAGACACAAAAACAGATTCAGACAAAGTGGATTACTAATATTTATAAAACATTAACAAATCCATATTTTTTAGACCTCCTTATTTTTATTACATTTACAGAATAGACAACAAGAATTCACAAGATCAAGAGAAAATTATTTATAATGAAAAAGCTGATTCTTATTCCGGCAATCGCCGCCTTATTATTATCCTGTAAAACCCAGAAAACCACCGAAAAAACAGCTATGGAAAACCCGCAAGACTGGAAACGAACCACGAATATATATGAAGTCAACGTAAGACAATACACCCCGGAAGGCACGTTTGCCGCTTTCGAAAAGGAACTTCCGAGACTGAAAAAAATGGGTGTGAAAACACTTTGGTTTATGCCAATCACGCCAATTGCACAGCTCAACAAGAAAGGAAGTTTGGGAAGTCAGTACGCTGCTTATGACTATACAACCATCAATCCGGAGTTCGGAACGTTAGAAAACTTCAAACATCTGGTGGATGAAGCGCACAAAATGGGATTCAAAGTCATCATCGACTGGGTAGCCAACCACACCGGCTGGGATCACGTCTGGACAAAAACCCATCCGGAATATTACCTGAAAGATGCCGACGGCAGTTTCCACAAAGCCAGTGGAATGGACGATATCATCGAACTCGATTATTCTAATAAAGAAATGCGACTTGCAATGATAGACGCAATGAAGTATTGGGTAAAAGAAACCAACATTGATGGATTCCGATGTGATCTTGCAAGCTGGGTAGAAGTTGACTTCTGGCAGCAGGCAAGACCCGAAGTAGAAAAATTGAAACCGCTTTTCTTTTTAGGAGAATTTGATGAGTTGGAAGCGCCGGAATACGGGAAAGTTTTCGATGCGAGTTACAGCTGGAAATGGATGCATCTTTCCCAGGATTTCTACCAGAAACATTTGCCGCTTTCTGACCTTAAAAATCTTCTGGAACAATATTCAAAAATCGGGGATAACTCAATGAGAGCCTGGTTCACCAGCAATCACGATGAAAATTCCTGGAACGGAACAGAATATGAAAAATACGGAGACTTTGCGCCGGCTTTGGCTGTTTTTTCAGCTACGTGGAATGGCGTTCCTCTGCTCTACAACGGTCAGGAATTACCAATGAAAACCAAACGTCTCGAGTTCTTCGAAAAGGATCCAATCCCCTGGACTGGAAAATATGAATTGGAAAACTTCTACAAAACATTATTTGATCTGAAATCTGAAAATCCAGCTTTAAGAGGCGGTGATCCGGCAGTAACTACATTCTGGGTAAACACAAACGCAAATGACAAAATCCTTGCTTACCTTAGAAAAAATGGTGAACGTGAAGTTTTAGTCTTAATCAATACAACCAAAGATCCTGTCAATTTTAAATTAGAAGATGACAACTCAGTGGGAAGTTTCAAAAATGTATTTACAAAATCTAAGAGTGAATTCATTAAAGGTTCTGATGTGAGTCTGGATGCTTTTGGATATTTGGTTTATGAGAAATTAGGATTTAGACTTTGAGATAATAGACTGATAGATGATAAATTTAAAAAGTCTTTAAAATGGAAAACCCTTTCAGTTTGAACTGAAAGGGTTTTTTATTTGATTTTTGTAAGCTTTTGAAGAACTTAAAGCAATTAAAAACTTTTTTGTCTTTTGTGGTTTGGATTAATAAGCTGCGGTAAAACGTTTTTTTACGAAATTATTCTGCTCGAGCTCGTCTACCAAAGCAACGGCAACATCTTCTACTGACAAAATACTTCTTCCGTCCGCATCAAAAACCGGATTTTCCAAAGCTGTTCTGTAAGTTCCTTTTCTCACACCAGCCGTTCCCGGATGCATCTCAATCGCCGGCGAGAAAAATGTCCAATCCAAAGTTTCGTTTTTCTTGATTTCATTCAAATAATCTCTCGCCGCAGTTGCACCTGGTTTGATATCAGCAGGAAAATCCGGACCGTCTACCAACTGATTGCCATCGATGAACAAACTTCCCGCTCCACCAACGGTGATGAATCTCTTAACACCAGATTTCTCGACTGCACTTTCGATATTTTTCGAACCGTTTAAGAAGTCATCGTAAAGATTTGGGTTCGTCCATCCCGGATTGAAAGTATTGATTACAGCATCATTTCCTTCCAAGACTTTTGAAAATTCTTCTACATTATTTACATCTGCGCTGATGGCGTTCACATTGTCCTTTGCCTCTACTTTTGAACTGTCTCTTGCGATGGCATTCACTTCATAACCTCTGTTTGATAATTCGTTTACAACTTGTTTTCCTACGAAGCCTGTTGCTCCGATAACTGCTACTTTTTTGCTCATAATTAAATTTTTAAATTAATTGTAATATAATTTGTTACATTTTGTATTAAATTTTTTTTAATCGAATTGACCGGTAAAATCTGATAACTTTTTGTTCTTCAAAAATTGATAGACTAAATCATCTGTTTCAGCAAATAAAAGGTTAAGATTTTTATTAATGTCTTTCCCTACGCTGCAAAGCGGATTTGGATTTTGGTTCTTTTTACCGAGAACATAGGAGTTTTTTATCGCTTCATATATCTCTGCAACATTGATATCTTCAGCTTTTTTACCGATTCTTACACCTCCATCTTTTCCTTGTCTGCTTTCTACAAGACCCGAATTTTTCAGATTTCCCAATTCTTTACGGATAATCACAGGATTGATATTGATACTTCCAGCGAGCCAGTCAGACGTCAGCCATTCCTGCGGATCTTTGGCAAGAAGTGTCATAATATGTATTGCAGTTGCAAATCTTGTGTTGCTCATAATGATGCAAATTTATAAATAATTTCTAATTGTAACAAAAATAATTACAATTAAAATTTATAACTGTAATTATTTTCATTTGAGATTATTTAATTTGGATAATTAGTCTCGCAGATTTGGCAATTTAGCAGATTGAAAAAATCTGCATAATTTGTTAAATATGCAATAAAATAACAAATAACGTCTATTAAACTACTTCGTTTCAATATCCACAATCTTCTTTCCTATTTCTCCAAAATATAGATTCATAATAGATTCATAAACTTTATAGCCATCATCGACATTGGTAAAAATCACAAGACCTTGTTTGGTTTTTGGTAAAATGAAGGCGATTGTGTTCACACCTTTATCAGAACCGCCGTGAGATAAGGCTATTTCGTTATTTCCTAGGTCGTAAATTTCAAAACCGAGTCCAAAATATTTATTCTTTTTGGTATCAACCTGATTGGTTTTCATTGCTTTAAAAATTTCTGGAGAAAGTAAATCATTGTTCATTACAGCTATTAAAAATTTACTGTAATCTTCCACAGAAGTAACTAAATCGTCTGCTGCATTCACGGTTTTATTTTTTACAATGTCATAAGCTTTTCCATTTTTGTCATAACCTATGACAATTCTGTCCGCATCTTTTTTCTCATTCCAGATATAACTGGTGTCGTTCATTCCAACTGTCTGGAAAATATTTTCTTTAGCTAATTCTTCCAGACTTTTATGGAATTTTTTCTCAATAGCTTTTCGCAAATACTCAAAACCTTCGCCGGAATATTGATATTTGGTTCCGGGATCAAATTCAAAATTGAGTTTTTGATCTTTATTCATCCATCTCCAATTCGGAAAACCTGTCTGATGGCTCAAAATTAACCTTGTCGTTAATTTTTTGTTTCTAGGATCATTTGCAATATCAGGATCTGTGAAATATTTGTAAAGCGGCTCATCAAGATTCCATTTTCCCAGGCTTACCAAACGTAAAACTGTCATTGCAGTTACAGGTTTGGTTAAAGAAGCCACATTGAAAAGACTATTATAAGGCGCAATTTTTTTACCATCTAATGTTCCATAAACTTTTATCTGTGTCAATTTCCCATCTTCGATGACGCCTAATCCTAAAGTTGGAATATTATTGTTTTTTAATAATTTTTCTAAATCGTCCGTGATTTTTGTTTTGTTCGGATCGCCGTGATCGTAGCTTAGAACATCGCTCATGATCCAATTTCCGTTTTTTTTTGTCCAGACTGAAGTGAATTTTGCCTGTCCTCCCAAAACATCTTCTTTATTTTTTTCCCGAGTAAAAAATTGATGTTCTCCGGTTTGAATTGCGCCGTACAAATTTCCGTTATCGTACAAAGGAAAAACTTCCAAGCTGCTTTCAATCACTTTACGAATCGGTTTTTGATTGGGATTGCCGCAGATGTTTTTTTTAGTTCTTTCCATAAACAATTTTTTGTCCTGAAAACCACCGAAATCATGATAGAATTTCAGATTGTCATCCATTGTTTTTTCCAGATATGCGATATCACAATTGTTAAAACCACGGTCAAAGAAAAGACTATCCTGTTTCTTTAATTCTAAAAATAATGGTGAATTTTTATCAATCTGAGCTTGCAGGTTTCCGATGAAAAGGAAGAGAATAAGAATACTGATGCAGAGTTTTTTTGTCATTGAATTATTTTTGACAAAGATTCGGATTTAATTAAATTGAATTCAAAAAAAATGCCCGACAAAAACCCGACAATTGCCTGACAGAATCATATAACATTGAAATTCAACCTGTAACGGAGCTTTCCTTTTTTATCAATTTCGTAAGTGTTCCTCAAAATAATGAAAACATTTGCAAGTGTTAAGAAAACCATTGTTGCCATAACAGACGCTGAACCCATTTTTAAGAACGCTACAATCAGAAAAATAATGGGCGAGATGATCGCTAAAAATATTTGAAGTGAAATGATCTGTTTTACGATTGGCGATTTTTCTTTCGTGAAAAACATTATCAATAAAGGTGGAAAAAAATTCGCAATCGGAAACCATGCAAAAGGAAGTGAAGAAAGGTTGATGATTTTGATTAAACTATAATTAATAGTCTCTTTTTCTTCTATTTTTAAAACTTGTTCTTCAATTATTATTTCTTCTTCAGAAATATTTGGAGTTAATAGATCTTTTTCAGAAACGTCCAGAATTGAAGCTAAGGTTTTCAATGTATAACCTTTTGGTTTTATCCCGGCTTCGATGCGCTGAATGGTTCTAACAGAAAGACCCGACTTCCCAGCTAATTCTTCCTGAGTTAGATTCTTCTCTTCCCTGATTTTTTTTAGTTCTGACATTTTCTATTAATAAGCCGGAGCAAATTTACAGATTCATATTATTTTAAAATATAATTGATAAAAAAAACCTTTCTTTTTTGGAAAGGTTTTTTATTTATTTCATATTAAGAACTTTGTCCACAACGTAAACTGTGTTTCCGCGCCAAGGCAAAGTCCCATGATACTCTTTGTAATGAAGATCAAAGTATTTTCCACTGTTCATTTCCAATTGCTTGAAAACCGCCTCGTTTTCTATAGAAAATTCAAACTGATTACTTCCGATCGGTGCGCCTGGTTTTGCTGCCCCGAAACCTTCCTGGATCAGCTTGCCTTCATAGGTTTTGAAGACATTTCCTTTGTTCACAGCATAATTGAGATATCCGGATTTCACGCCTTCTCCGAATACAAAGTAATATTTCCACCAGACGAAAACGCCCAGAAATAGAAAAATTACGGCTAAGGTCATCCAAAGATATTTCATGTGATTTATTTTAGTTGATCAAAGTTAGTTATTTTTTAGATATCGATCTGGAAATCACAATCTTTTGAATCTCGGAAGTTCCCTCATAGATCTGCGTAATTTTTGCATCACGCATCATTCTTTCCACGTGATATTCTTTTACATAACCATAACCACCGTGAATTTGAACAGCTTCAATCGTAGTATCCATCGCCACCTGAGACGCATACAATTTTGCCATTGCACCACTTTCCGAGATGTCTTTTCCTTCATCTTTTTCAGCAGCCGCTTTATAGATCAGCATTCTTGCCGCCATAATACTGGTATGCATATCTGCTAATTTGAAAGCAATTGCCTGATGATTGATGATCTCTGTCCCGAAAGATTTTCTTTCTTTGGCATATTTCAGAGACAATTCGTAGGCACCAGCAGCAATTCCTAAAGCTTGGGAAGCAATCCCGATTCTGCCGCCATTAAGAACAGCCATCGCAAATGCAAACCCAAAACCGTCCTCGCCAATTCTGTTTTCTTTAGGCACTTTCACATCGGTAAACATCAAAGAGTGTGTATCACTTCCTCTGATTCCTAATTTATCTTCTTTTTTTCCAACCTGGAAACCTTCCCAATTTCTTTCTACGATGAATGCGTTGATTCCTTTATGTTTTTTCTCCGGATGAGTCTGGGCAATTACAACATAATAAGTTGCATTTCCGCCATTTGTGATCCAGTTTTTGGTTCCGTTTAATAAATAATAGTCGCCTTTGTCTTCTGCAGTTGTTGCCTGAGAAGTTGCGTCGGAACCAGCTTCCGGCTCAGACAATGCAAAAGCACCGATTACTTCACCACTTGCAAGTGGTTTCAGGTATTTCATTTTTTGTTCCTCGCTGGCAAATTTTTCTATTCCTGCACAAACCAAAGAATTGTTTACCGACATTACAACGGCCGCAGATGCATCAATTTTAGCAATTTCTTCCATCGCCAAAACGTAAGAAATACTATCCAAACCGGCACCACCGTATTTAGGATCTACCATCATTCCCAAAAACCCCATCTCTCCCATTTTTTTCACGGCATCGTAAGGAAATTTTTGTTCATTATCTCTTTCGATGACACCTTCTAAAAGCTCTGCAACAGCAAAATCTCTTGCAGCCTGCTGAATCATTTGCTGCTCTTCTGTAAGATTGAAATTCATATATTTTCTATTATATTTTTCATTCGTAAATATAAACTTTTTGACAAAAAATCAAAGGAAAATGAAGCATTTTGTTGTTTGAGAAAAAAAAATTATATTTACGATAATGTAAACTAAATTTTAATAATATATTAACAAACATATTTTATGAACGTTAAAAGAATATTTGATTTTTCTGCGCTGGCCTTGGAAAAATTCCCCAAAGAAGATTGTCTTGTTACCAAAAAAAATGGAAAATGGGTCAAAACTTCCACAATGGAATTTGTCAATCAAGGGAATAAAATCTCTCGCGGACTTTTGAAATTGGGTATCAAACCTGGCGATAAAATCGGACTTGTAACTTCCAATAACAGAACAGAATGGGCCGTTATGGATTTGGGCATTTCACAGATTGGTGTTGTGACTGTTCCTGTTTATCCAACTATTTCTGAGGAAGATTATATTTACATCTTCAATAATTCTGAGATTAAATACTGTTTTGTTTCTGATAAAGATCTTTATAAAAAATTGTCCAATGCAAAATCCCAGATTCCTTCATTAGTCGGTGTTTTTACATTTGACGATATTGATGGTGCTCCAAACTGGAATGAGATACTCGATCTTGGCGAAAATGATCTGACACAAGATGAAGTAGATGACCTTTCAAAAGCCATTAATCCTGAAGATATCGCAACTATCATATACACTTCCGGAACTACGGGAAAACCAAAAGGAGTCCCTTTGACCCATAACAATCTTGTGGCAAATGTTCTTGCGAGCACACCAAGAATCCCAAAGGATAAAGGACTGGACTATAAAGAATTAAGAGGATTAAGTTTTCTACCAATCTGTCACGTTTTCGAACGGATGATATTCTATCTTTATTTAAGTAACGGGATTTCTTTATATTTTGCTGAAAGCATCGAGAAAATCGGAGAAAATGTAAAAGAAGTGAAACCTCAATATATGACTGTTGTACCAAGACTGGTAGAAAAAGTTTACGACTCTATTTACAATAAAGGCACTGCTGCCGGCGGACTTAAATCCAAAATTTTTCTTTGGTCATTAGGGATTGCTGAGAAATATGAAATTGGAAAACCTAAAACTTTTATGCACACCATTGCTGATAAATTAGTTTTCAAAAAATGGAGAGAAGGTTTGGGAGGAAATTTGATTACACTGGTTTCCGGATCTGCCGCTTTGTCAAAACGACTGAACGTCATGTTCATGCAGCTGGAATTCCAATCTTGGAAGGTTATGGTTTGACAGAAACTTCGCCAGTAATTTCCGTGAACAGTTTTGGTAAGGTAAAAGCCGGATCTGTTGGAATCCCACTTGAAAATATAAAGGTAAGAATAGAATCTGACGGCGAAATAGTAGTAAAAGGACCTTCAGTGTTTGAAGGATATTATCAGGATGAAGAAAAAACTAAAGAAGCTTTCACAAGCGATGGTTATTTCAAAACCGGAGATATTGGGATTCTGGACGAAGATAATTTCCTTTTCATTACAGACCGGAAAAAAGAAATGTTCAAAACTTCAGGTGGAAAATTTATAGCACCTCAAGTAATTGAAAATCTTGCCAAAGCTTCAAAATTCATAGAGCAGATTATGGTTGTAGGTGATGGCGAAAAAATGCCATGTGCACTGGTTCAACCGGATTTTGCTTTTGCCAAACACTGGGCGGAACTTCATAATGTGAAAATATCTGATTCTCATAAAGAGATTGCTGCGAACCCTGCAGTAAAATCAAGAATTGAAAAGGAAATTGAAAATATGAACCAGCACTTAGGAAAGTGGGAACAAATCAAAAAAATTGAATTGACACCTAAAGTCTGGACTATTGATGACGGACTTCTGACCCCTACGCTTAAACTGAAAAGAAAAGCAATCAAGGCAGAATTCCAAGATCTGTACGACAGAATGTACGAATAAATGAAAGCTATCCTTAGGATAGCTTTTTTTATGGAATTATTAACGGTCGGTAGCTTCTTATTTATTTATATTTGCTTTAGACGATAGTTCAAAAAAATTATTAATGGAAGTAAAAAGAATTTTCGATATTCCTTATTATTCGAAAGCCAATTTTGAAAAAGATGATTTTGTCTGTGACAAGAGAAACGGGAAATGGGAAAAAGTTTCAACAGATCAATATATCGATATTAGCAATCAGCTTTCACGAGCTCTTTTAAAATATGGATTGAAAAAGGGTGATAAAATTGCACTTATTACATCTACAAATCGTGTGGAATGGTGTTTTTTTGATCAGGCAGCTTTACAAATTGGATTGATTACAGTTCCGATTTATCCTTCCATTTCAAGTGAGGATTGTGTTTACAATTTAGAAAATTCTGATTCCAAAGTTTGTATCGTTTCTGATGAAAAGCTATTTGAAAAAATCAATTCTATAAAAAGCCAATTACCAGATCTGAAAGAGATTTTCACGTTTGATGACGTTCCCGGTGCCAAAAACTGGAAAGAATTATTTGATCTCGGAAAAGAAAATAATAATCAGAATGAAGTCGAAGACCTTAAAAACTCAATTTCCGAGGATGAATTGGCTTCTATTATTTATACTTCCGGAACAACTGGCAGACCAAAAGGCGTGATGCTGACCCACAAAAATATAGTTTCTGATGTTCTTGGCTGCGAAGACAGAGTACCTCACAAAGATTCTAAAAACAGGGCTCTAAGTTTCCTTCCGCTTTGTCACGTTTATGAGAGAATGATTCTTTACCTTTTCACAACCAACGGAATTTCTATCTATTTTGCGGAAAGTAACGATAAACTGAGTGAAAATCTAAAGGAAGTGAAACCTCAGTATATGACGGTTGTCCCAAGAATGGTAGAAAAAGTCTTCGATGCGATTAACAAAAGAGGAACAGAATCAGGCGGAATCAAATCCAAAATATTTCTTTGGTCTTTGAAAGTGGCTGAAAATTATAAAATGGGAACTTCGAAATCGTTTTCTCATTGGATTGCCGATAAAATTGTTTTCAGCAAATGGAGAGAAGGTTTGGGCGGGAATCTTATTACTTTGGTTTCCGGTTCAGCAGCTTTATCAAAACGATTGAATACGATGTTTCACGCCGCCGGAATTCCGATTCTCGAGGGTTATGGATTGACAGAAACTTCACCTGTGATTGCTGTTAACAGCTTTGGTTTTACAAAGATCGGTTCGGTAGGAAGACCTATTAAAAATATTGATGTAAAAATCCAGGAAGATGGTGAAATCACAGTGAAAGGTCCGACCGTAACGCAAGGTTATTACAAAGACGAAGAAAAAACCAAAGAGGCTTTTACGGATGACGGCTATTTCAAAACTGGTGATATCGGAATGCTGGACGAGGACAATTTCCTTTTCATTACCGACAGAAAAAAAGAAATGTTCAAAACTTCCGGAGGGAAATATGTTGCGCCACAAGTAATTGAAAATCTGGCAAAAGCTTCACAATTTATTGAACAAATTATGGTTGTTGGCGATGGTGAAAAAATGCCGACAGCTCTAGTTCAACCAGATTTTGAATTTGCAAAAAGCTGGGCTTCAAAAAATAAGATCAGCATCGGAACAACGCCTCAAGAAATTGCCAAATCAAAGGAATTAAAAGATGAAATCCAAAAAGAAATTGAAAAGATAAACGCTCATCTTGGTAAATGGGAACAAGTCAAAAAAATTGAATTAACGCCCGAAATTTGGACCGAAGATAATGGATTATTAACGCCTACTCTCAAGTTGAAAAGGAAAGTTGTAAAGGAGCGTTTTATTGAGTTGTATGAGAAACTATATGATAGATAATTTCAAATCGTGTAAGCAACATTGAATCACAGCAGCCCGACTTGAGTGGAAATCCTTTTTGCATCGGGAAAAGCCTTGGAAAAAAGATTGGGAACGGAAGGCGGATTAAGCTGCCCAAAAATTAAAATAATAAATGAACATAACCCGAACAGAATTAATAAAGATCTGCGATAGATTTCTGGATGATAAGATCAGCAAAGACGAAATGATCCATTTTGCAACTTCTGTGATGTTTGATGATGAAGATAAATATGAATGTGAAGACGAAATCGTGGAAGAGATTCTTTCGCAATGGGATAATGTGAATACACAGTTTAAAATCAATAAAACAAGCATTCAGTTTTTGAGAAATCAACTTTTGAAAATTGATTGATAAAAAAAGTCCCGAAAATTCGGGACTTTTTGTTTATTTTTTTTCTGCCAGTTTGCTCCACAAATGGAGAATATAAACGACAATGATTCCTAAAATTCCGGATGAAATAGAAAATAAGAATTTTGTATTCTCATCATCCATAAATCCTGCCTGCCAATCTATCGCATAAACACTAATTGCAATTGAAATGATAAAAACGACAAGGAATACTTTATAAAATGTTTTCATTCTGAGGAAATTTAAAAATGTACATAATTCTGAAATAGCTGTGCAAAGTTAGCAGTAAATAATTTAATGGAGATGGCCAAAAGCACAATTCCGAAAACTTTTTGCAAAACCTGCAAAGATCCTTCGCCCATTTTTCTCTCTATCCAGGGTGCTAATCTCAAAACGACATAAACCAAAATCGTGTTGAGCACAATACCGCATATAATGTTAATATCGTGATATTCTGCTCTTAAAGATAAAGTGGTTGTCAAAGTTCCTGCTCCGGCAATTAGCGGAAAAGCAATCGGAACAATCGAAGCTGCCTGCGGCTGATTTGTTTTATGAAGTTCTATTCCCAAGATCATTTCTATTGCAATGATGAAAATCACAAATGCCCCGGCAATAGCGAAAGAATTAACGTCTATACCAATTAATTTTAAAATGTTATTTCCAATAAAAAGAAAAGAGATCATCAATAATCCGGCAACGATGGCTGCTTTTTCAGCTTCAATCTTTCCGAATTTTTGACGCAATGATACAATGATCGGTACCGATCCCAAAATATCAATAACGGCGAACAGAACCATAAAGGCTGTCATCGTTTCTTTGATCGAAAATTCTTCTATAAATTCCATAACTTTGATTTTAAAGATTTCGCAAAAATATGAATTATTTTTGACAATTCCCTAAAGCTTATTATAGAGTTCTTCTATTTCGTTCAAAATTTCAACCAATTTTTCTTTGGAAGAAAAAGGTGAATATTTTTCGATATTAACTTTGGTAATCAACTGATTGTATTTTTCTGACTCTGCCAGTCCAAAATTATTTTTTAAATAACCCTGGAAATCCAAGGAATATGTTGATTTACAATATTGGTCTGTATCGGATTTCAAAGCTTCAAATACCTCAAAGAATCTGATAGCATCACCCTCGTTTATTATTTTATTTAGATAATTGATCTGAGATTTAATAACGTTCAGCGAGTTGCTATTTCTAAGAATTGCCTCGGTTTCTGCAATTGTAACAATTGGTTGAGACGCAATTTTTTTCTTTTCCAGATCCTGTTTTTTCTTATCCTTGATTTTTTTGTTAAAATAAATGAATAGCAAAGCGCCAATTCCCACAATGAAAAGATTGCCAAAAATCACCAACCAACTAATTTTTTTATGTTCTTTTATTTTCAGCTTCTGCGTGCTCATCACTGGAGAATCCACTTTCTCAAGAACATTGTTGGTGTACTCATTGACTTTTTGCAAGGTTGTTTTCGCATTTGCAATATCCTGAGAATTAACAGCATTGAGCGCTAAAAATTTGGATCCCACTTCTACATATTTTTCCTCTCTTGGATCAAAATAGGAAAAGTCTTCTGTTGTAATTTTCAGATCACCTCTTTTTTTAGGAATGATGACGTATTGCGCTTCCACTTCGCCTTCGATACCGTTAATTGTAGCGATCGAGTTATTGATAATTTTTGGTTCAAAAACCTCATAATCAGGAGATGGGAGAATTTTCGGAACTATTGAGGGAGAAAGATTTCCGCTGCCGGTGACTTTTACAGAAATATTAAAAGCTTTGTTAATTTCAAAATTCTCCTTGCCTTTGTCAATCATTTCAATTGTTACACCGTATTTCCCAACAGCGTTACGAAAATTTTCAGGAGCACCTTCCGGCAATTTTTTTACATTAATTTTTACTTTATTGGAAACAAGAACGCTTTTATGATTACTAAAAGGCACATCAACCGACGGAATATCCATAACGCCAGCTACTTTTGGCACGATGACAAACATCGCAATAACCTGTGAGGAATAATTATTCTCCGAATCTTCTATCGACTCATCAAAATTTGCAATCGAACGGATGGCGAGATTTCTTGTGGCTTCGAACTTTGCAGGTTCCAGATGCCGGAAGTTGGAAATATTTCTGGAGAAAGCCTTGAGGACAGCTACCACAGGCTCATCTTTATAAACTTCCCTATCTTCAACCTGCATATTGAGATACATGTTTTTTGCAGGATTCGTAACAGCCAGAGGTTTTTTCTCTGCTTCTTTTACAAAGATATCGATTGGTTCGGTTTTATAAATTTTTCCGTTAATTTTTACCAGAGCTGATCCGATTTTAATACTTCCTGTCTGCTTTGGATTTAGCGAGAACTGATAAACCATCTGGTTGATCCTGATCTTTTTCACAGGATCGATCACTGTATTTTGCTCGGAAGAGATTGCATAATCAAATTTTGTAAGATCCGGCAGTTTGACAGGTGTTTCCTGGATGAGATCTTCACCAAAAATCTCAAGGACAACAGTGAAAGTGACAGGACTGTTTATGCGTGCTTCCTGTGTGTTAACCTCGGAATAAAGATTAACCTGAGCAAAGGAAAAAACCGATGCTAACGTGAATAATATGTATAAATTTTTTCTTATCATTTACCAATCCTTCTCGTTGCTTTGTGGCATTGAGTTGGATTTTTTATTTAAAATTCTTCTTGCAGTCTCTCTTTCTCGATTTTCTATATCCTTTAAGATTTGTTTTTCTGCTTCTTCCGGGATTTTGTTTTCCTGTTTTTTAGGCTGATTCGGTTTGCCCTGGTTTTCACCTTTTTGGTTATCGCCCTGTCCGTTTTGCTGATTTTTTTTCTGATTGCCTTTATCGGACTGGTCTTTATTTTTCTGATCCTTGTCTCCTCCTTTTCCCTTATTCTGATTTTGCTTTTGCTGATCTTTTTTCTCTTTGTCTTTCAGCATTGCAATCTCATAATTTTTACGGATTGCTTCGTTGTAAGGATCCTGTTTCAAGGCTTGCTTGTAATAATCTGCCGCTTTTTCAGGATTATTGGTTTGGATTGATACATTTCCAAGATTGTATAATGCAGCTGCTTTTTCATACTTGCTTTTGGTGTATTTTGCAGCTTTTTGATATTCAGCAGTGGCTTCTTCGTATTTTTTATTTTTATAAAGTGCATTTCCAAGATTGTAATGCGCTGTATAATCACTTTTTTTTTCAGCAATTGCTTCAACATACCTGCTGGAAGAAGCATCATATTCCTTGGCATCAAATTTCTTATTACCTTCGTAAACCAATGCATTATAACTCTTCTGCGCAAGTAGAAATTGCGGTGAAATCATCATACAGATTAAGGCTAAAGCAAACTTAAAATTCATTGATACAAAATTATCCGTTTTATTGTTAAAATCAACACTTTAAAAGTTAAAGTTGGGTTAAAAATAAGACTCGAAAAAGCCTTTATTTAAGGCAATTTTTAACAGTTTAACAAGCCATTTAACATAATAAAACCACTGAAAATAATCTCAATGGTTTAAGGTATTAAATTTATCTCTAAAATATTTGGTTATAATTAACTTCAAATTGAGTATTATAAATATTTATTTAATAGTCAATTAACTTACTTTACATCAAGTTAATTTTACCAATCTTTTTTCTTAAGAATTAAATAACTTCCCATAATAAATATCAAAGACCAGATAAAACAAGCTAAAACACTTTCCCAAGGATATTCAAATTTAAACTGCATCCCAAACATCTTTGCCATATTGGTTCTAACCAACGGATTTGGAATCAACTTAGACATACTTTCCAAAGGTAAAAAATCGGTTAAGTAAGTATGATTTAAAGCGATTGTAGATCTATCTTTCGTATCAAAATTCTTTATTACCGAAAACTTTTCAATCCCGGATAAAATCCCTTCTGCAAACCATATCATAAAAAAACCAAGAAAAACAAAAATTGATTTTCTGAAAAGTACAGACAAAAACATTAAAAATGAAAAGAATGTAAACAACTTCAAGAAATAATTAAAAATAAAATAAATCTCCTTGAAAACCAAATCACTTTCCTGCGTCACAGAATAACTTTTACCCAGAATAAAAGCAATAACGAAAACAAATAATGTAGAAAACCCTGTAAAAACCAAAATGGTCAAAATCTTCGAAAATATAAATTCTTCCCGGCTCAATCCATCAATTAGATTTTGCTTGAACATTCGGTTGCTAAACTCCTGGCAAATCGAAAAAACAATAATACAACCTAAGAATATTTTTAGTAATCCGACAATGTAAGTTGTAAAATTCCAAACACCGGGAAAGTTATACATCCCTTGTTCTTTCAGATTAATTTTGAGTCCTAAAATATCAAAATCGACCAATCCAATAAATAATAATGCAATCAAAATTACAAAATAAATCCCTGCAAATATTTTAAACGGTCTGTAATTCAGATTTTTAAGATATTCTAATTTTAATAGTCTTATCATGAGTTGGATTGTTTTACAAGTTCTAGGAATTGGGTTTCAAGGCTTTCTTTTTTCTTCATCAAGTGAGATAAGAATATTCCTTTTTCGAATAATTTTTTATTAAGCTCCGAAGCCGAAATATCTACTGAGATCTGAGCAATCACCAATTGATCTTTTTCTTTCACACTTGAGAAAATATTCAAACTATTCAAAGCTGATATCAAGGCAACAGAATCATCAGACTTCAATTCAAAAAAGCCTTTTGTATTGCTCATTGCATCTACAGAACCGGAATAGATTGCTGTTCCGTGCTTCAGAACGATAACGTGGCTGCAGATTTTCTCGATCTCGTCCAAAAGGTGGCTTGCGACAATAATTGTTGTTCCGGACTTCGCAATAGCATTAATAATATCTCTTATCTGGATAATCCCTTCCGGATCAAGACCATTTGTGGGTTCATCAAGAATCAGAACTTCAGGATTCGCCAGCAAAGCAGAAGCGATTGCCAGACGTTGTTTCATTCCTAATGAGTAAGTCGAGAAAGCATCTTTTTTTCTTTCTAAAAGCTTAACGGTCTCCAAAACCTGATCAATTCTTTGATACGGAACACCTTTGATGGTTGCAACAATTTCGAGATTTTTTTCAGCACTGAGGTAAGGGTAAAAGTTCGGCTGCTCGATAATGGCTCCAATTTTCTTCAAAGTATTGGTATCCGTTCCTTCTTTTCCAAACCATTTCCAGTTTCCTGAAGTTGGATTGATCGTGGAAAGCAGCATCCCGAATGTCGTGGATTTCCCGCTTCCGTTTGGTCCCAAAAGACCGTAAACATTTCCTTTCTCCACATCGAAGGAAATATTATTAACCGCAATTTGTTTAAATTTCTTGGTTAAGTTTTTGACTTCCAGAATTTTTTCCATTTATTAATTTTTTAAATAGTCTGTCAAAATAGATTTTAGTTACAAAATCATTTCTAATAAAAAAGTCCGAATAAACGGACTTTAAAATATAAAATTGAATTTTGATTAAAATATTAAATGTTATCCTCGATTTTTTTCGAAACAGCCATAGAAGTTACTAAATCATTCAGTAGAGAACTTGCGGCGGTTGGCGAATTGGGCAGCAATACCAAGTTGGAGCGATTATTGGCTCCAATGGAATGTAAAGTATCATAATGCTGAGTTACAACAATAAGAGCTGAAGCTTCGTGCGCACTGATTCCGGCTGCATTTAGCATTTTTACAGATTCTTCCAGACCTTTTGCAATTTCTCTACGTTGATCTGCAATACCTTGTCCTTGTAATTTTTTAGATTCAGCCTCGGCTTTTGCAACTGCAACGATTCTGATTCTTTGTGCTTCGGATTCATATTCTGCGGCAGTTTTTTCACGTTCTGCGGCGTTGATTCTGTTCATTGCATGTTTTACCTGATCATCAGGATCAATATCCGTTACCAAAGCTTTGATAATATCATAGCCATAACTCTGCATTGCTTCCTGCAATTCTGCTTTTACCGCCACTGCGATATCATCTTTTTTAAGGAAAACATCATCAAGTTTCAGTTTCGGAACTTCTGCCCTTACGACATCAAAAACGTAAGAAGTAATCTGGTCATGCGGACTTTCCAATCGATAAAATGCATCTGCAACCTGCGTTCTGATGACCTGAAACTGTACAGAAATTTTCATTTTAACGAAAACATTATCCAGTGTTTTTGTATCAATCAAAACATCCAATTGTTGGATCCGAAGATTCATTCTTTTGGAAATCTGATCAATAAATGGAATTTTCAAATGCAAACCAGCGTGTCTTGCAGAATGGAATTTGCCCAAACGCTCTACAAGCGCAGCAGTTTCCTGTTTAACCGTGAAGAATGACGCGAAAAGGACAATTAGTCCAAAAAATATTATAACTCCTAAAATTGTAAGTGGCATAATTAATTTATTTTCCTTAAAGATAGGCTTTTTATAAAACTGTACAAACTGAATTTCAACATTAATCATTCATTAATTATTAAAACTAAATCTTAGATACTTCACAATAAAAGACCATTATTAATAAACATTTTGTTAAATTTGTTAGAATAATAAATCTAAATATGAAGAAAAAACTATTTTTTGCAATTGCAGGACTGTTTACAAATTCGCTTTTTTTTGCTCAGAATGTAACGGTTTTCAATGACGTTCCATTTTATAGTATGTATCACTATCTGGGAGCCGGAGAAACAATGCCTGCGGAAGCTTATTCTCAAATCCCGGCCGGCGCAATCCGGTTGCACGCTTATGAGCAGGACATCATCTCCAGAAAACTGACAGATGCAGAAATTGCAACAATCGGAACCAGCGTTACAATGAACATTACTTTGAAGGCTGCCTGCGATAATTACGACAGAATTGCCGGTGTCAATCTGGTTCTTGTTCCCAAGGGAAGTACGACATATACCTTTAATCAAACCGATATCAAACGTATCGAAATAGGAAGATTCATCACACCGTTTATGAATAAGAATGTTTCACCAACGGAAGTTCCTTACAGCTATAAAGTTGATAACATTTCTAACATCCTTCACGATTCTGCTTTATCGGCTAATTATGATTTCTGGATCGAGTTCCGGGCAGATGGATATTCTGCAGCCGCAAACACTCAGGTTGCCGGTTGCGCAGACAGAACGGACGTCTTCCGCGGAAATCTTGAATTTGTTTCCACCGGAACAGCAACATCAGCACAAAACTTCCTGTTGCCACTTTCTTACCGCGACAATCTGAATAATTACAATGCGACGGATGTTCCCGGGCAAACAACAAGAATTGTAACTTTCACATTGGATCAGCCGGTTCAAAATGCTGTTTTACATTTGACAACATCCAATCACGGTTCCAATTCTTCCGGAGAAGAATACGTGAGGAGAGTACATTACGTTTATCTTGATGATCAATTGGTTTATGAATACGAACCAGGTGGAAAAAACTGCGAAGATTACAGAAAATACAACACCCAAGGCAACGGGATCTATGGAACCACTCCCAAAACTTTAAGAGGCTGGGTATCCTGGAACAACTGGTGTCCCGGTGATGCCATTCCTAATCGCGAAGTGAATCTTGGAAATCTTTCTGCAGGAACACATACCATCAAACTAAATGTACCAACAGCTGTGTTTGCTGCAGGTCAAGGTTATTTCCCGATCTCTATGTATCTCCAGAATAGTGCAAGCGGACAGATCATCTGTGCAGAACCGAGTGATTTTAAAATTACAAGTCAGGTTGGACCAACTGTTAGTATCGCCTGGAAAGAAAACGGGAATTCTACCCAATGGGAAACCATCTGGAGCAGAAAATCAGTTTATACACCGGATTATGAATTCTCGCATCAGATTGAAAACACGCCGGCAGATTCTCAAGGTGATCTGACAAAAAACTGGCTTTACGAAATGTATGTGAAATCAAAATGCACAAGTGATCTCAACAGCATCTGGAGAGGTCCTATTTACTCTACTGTAATCAAATCTTTAGG
Organism: Epilithonimonas sp. UC225_85; assembly: GCF_042695135.1. Lineage (GTDB taxonomy): Bacteria > Bacteroidota > Bacteroidia > Flavobacteriales > Weeksellaceae > Epilithonimonas. The sequence continues at coordinate 1,795,064 of NZ_CP170547.1, read as the reverse complement.
TACCGATGAAACATCTCTCTCAAAAGTATCGGTTTATCCGAATCCTACAAAAGATTTCGTCAACATTAATACTTCTTCTAAAGTGAATAAAGTGACCGTTTTTTCCACAGATGGAAAACAGTTATTTGAAAACAGTTCTTCGAAAATAGACGTTTCCAAATTGCCATCGGGCGTCTATCTGATGAAAATAGATTTTGCAGACGGAAAATCTTCTACTCAGAAAATTGTAAAACAGTAAGATTTTTTATTTATGATAATTCAAATTCCCGTTTAGAAATAAGCGGGAATTTTTCATTAAACTAGTTTATAAGCTCTTTTTCAGTTCGGATATTCGACCTTAAATCCGATTCCGCGAACGGATTCAAATTTTATCCTGCTGTCTTTTTGCAGATATTTCCTAAGTCTTGTCATAAAAACATCCAGGCTTCTTCCAAGGAAATAATCGTTTTCGCCCCAGAGATTTTCCAATATTTCTTTTCTGTTAATGATCTTGTGATTGTTATCAGAAAGCAAAAGCAACAACTCAGATTCTTTCTCGGTCAACTGAAAAGTTTCATTTTCAAATTTCAGCTGAAACTGTGTTGGAATGAAGGAATAATGACCAATTTTGATAACAGCCTTTATCGAATTCTGCTGTCTTTTGAGGATGTTTCTGATCCTTAAAATCAATTCCTCCGGCTCACACGGTTTGGTAATGTAATCATCTGCGCCCAGTTTCAGGCCTAAAATCTTATCAATACTCTGCCCTTTCGCTGTTAAAAAAAGAAACGGAATGTCAGATGTTTTCCTTATTTCTTTAGACAGCACAAACCCATCCATTACAGGAAGCATAACATCCAGAATTGCCAATTGATGATCTTTTACGATCTCTTTATTATTCAAAATTTCGTTCGGATTCGAAATCCACATTACTTCAAAATCTGAGAATTCCAGATACTGTTTCAGAACCATTCCCAAGTCCGGATCATCTTCTACCAAAAGGATTTTAGTTTTCATTCGGAATCTGGATTTTAAAAGTTACACCTTTTCCGAAATTGGATTTTACGGAAATCTTTCCTTTGTACTTATCAATTATAGTTTTGACCAGATAGAGTCCGACTCCCAAACCATTAATATTCATATTTTCGGATCTCTCAACTCTGTAATATTTGTCAAAAATATGTTTCTGATCCTCTTTCGGAATTCCAATGCCATCATCAGAAATTTCCATTTCGAAATTATTATCGAGTGAAATATTTAGGTTTTCTGCTCCGTATTTTACTGAATTATCGATCAGATTATCCATTATCTGTTTAAAATCATTTTGACGAAGAATTCTATTTTCAGACAGATCCAGATTAATATTAAAATTGATTTGACTATACGTTTTCTGAAGGTCTGAAAAGTAATTTGCAATTTCATTTTTGTTAATCAAAATATCTTCGGAATCCGAATGATGAATGGATTTTACAATATTCTCTAACCGTTTAATTTGACGTTCCAGCAAAGTTTTTGTCTCCGAATCCGAAGTTTGTACGATGGAAAATTTCAAAGTCGTAATTGGTGTGTTCAGTTCGTGTGCAATGGAATCAATTGTTGTGTGAAGCTGCGATATTTTCTTTTCCTGTCGATTGAGATTCTTAACACTGTTCCAAAACAAATAAACAATCAAAACGACAATCAGTAAACTGATGATAATGAGCGGGATTATTTTTTTAAATATCAGAAACTCGATATTCAGCAGTTGATAATTTGATTTTGACTGGATTTTGTAAAAATATTTTTCATTAAGATTAATATCTGTATTTTCTTTGGATTGGTGGCTGGACCATTTGCTTTCATTGATGAGATTAGGTTTCGTGATTTTTTTGGCAGTCTGGAATAAAATGATCGATCTGTGTTTCGGAAGTAGTTCTTTACGCTGCACTTCATCAAAAACTGAGTAGATCTCATTTTTCATAGCAATTTCAAAACCGGAATCTTTGACATTTTCCTTCAATAACTTTTCCATTTTCTCGCTGTATAAAGCTTCGGAGGGATATACTTTTTCCGGAAAAATGATCTTCTCCTTCTGGATTTTTATGCCTTTCTTGATCCGTTCAAAATCACCAATCAGCTTCTCATCGTGGGAATCCGTCTCATATTTCTCCATTTGATCCATCACTTTGTCGGCAATCATTCTTGCCTGACGGTTCAGGTCCTTTTCCTCCAATCGATAAGAGTTGTAAATATAATATGTCTGTAACACAACCAGAACTATCAGGCTGAAGGTGAACAAAATGACCGTTATGTTTTTCTTCCGATTCATGTTTCAAAAATACAATCTAATTTCTTTCTAAATCACCATTAACCGTCCATTAACCCTTCATTAACAAAACTAAGCTGCAAACTGTCTCAATTTTGGAGAAAATTATTTGAAATGAAACTATACACGACAATTTTACTCATATTCCCAATTCTGATTTGGAGCCAGACCATCAAAGGACATATCGAAAATGAAAAACAGGAACCTGTTTCCGGAAGCCTCATTCAGATTAATGAAAATAAAAATTTCTATTCTGATGAGAAGGGAGATTTTAGTATCGAAGGAATTACGACCTTTCCGGTTTCATTATCTGTAAAAAAATCCGGCTACCGGGATTATGAAATTACGTTGGAGGAAAGTGAATTGTCACTGAATATTATCCTTAAAAAAGACAGTTTGAACACCATAGAAACTGTAACAATCAAAGCGAATAAACCTTTGTTAAAGAGAAAAATAGACCGTCTGGAATTTAATATTGATAAAACGCCGCTCCAAAATCTGAATGCATGGGACATCCTGAAAAGCACACCAAATGTCTTAGTTAAAAATGAAGAATTGAGTGTCCGCGGGAATTCACAGATCATCGTGACCATTAATGATAAAAAAACCTTGATGACTCAGGAACAACTGAAACAACTCCTTGAAAATACCGATGGAAGCAACATTTCGTCCGTAGAAGTCATCACTAATCCACCTGCGAAATATGATGCACAAGGAAGCGCCATTATTAATATTAAAATGAAACAAAACATACTTTCCGGCTACAAAGGAAGGATTTCCACGAGATATCATCAGTCGATCTATGCCAAAGGAATGATTGGAACGTCGCAGTCCTATAACTCAGGGAAGTGGCAATTGAGCGGAAATTACAATTTTGTAACCGGCGATTATGTCCGGAAAAACTTTGATGTAGTAACATTTGAGAAAGACAAAACCCGCTGGGAAAGCAATATGACCAGGAAAACCCACGCCCACGAACAGCATATTTATAATTTTGCAGGACAATACAGCCTGGATAGTCTGTCAACCGTTCAGTTTGGTTTTGATGGTTATAATGCGCCGGATAATAACGGACATTACAAGGTTCCAACCAATATTTACAATACAGAAAACAATACAATACAGTCCAATTATTTAACATCCAATCAGAAAAATCAGTTTGATAATAGTTTCAATGCTTATTTGGTTTATGATAAAAAATTTGGAGAGAATAATTTGACGTGGACCAATAACTTCAGCACCAAAAAATATAAGGAAAATCAGGATATCGGAACGCAGCTTAATTTTGCCGGTCAGCCGGAAAATTACAATCGCTTTGGCAGCAACAATATTCAGAATATCTCGCTTTATTCTTCACAATTGGATTATCGGTTATCAAAAGAAAAATTCACACTGGAAAGTGGAGCCAAGTACAGTTTCGTAAATAATAAAAACGACCTGAAGTTCTTCGACGGAACAACTGAATCCTTAATTTTAAACCCTTCGAAAAGCAATGTATTTGATTACAAGGAAAATATTTTTGCCGCTTATATCTCTTCTGAATACAAATGGAAAAAATGGGAAGTGAAAGCCGGGTTACGTTCGGAAACAACTGTCATTAATACAAAATCCAACAATCCAACCGTAGAAAACAACACGAACAAAACTTCGCTTTTCCCTACATTTTATGCGATGTACAATATTAATGATGATCAGCAGCTGGGATTTTCTTACGGAAAAAGGATCGACAGACCCAATTACGATTTCCTGAATCCGTCCAAATCCTACTACAACCTATATTCTTATTTCCAGGGCGATGCTTATCTGAAATCAACAATCATTCATAATCTGAGTTTGACATACACCATTAAAAACTGGAACTTCGAAACATATTTCAGCTACATAAAAACACCTTCGATGGAGATCTCTGTTCAGAATCCGGAGACTTTTGAGACTGTTTATAATTTCACCAATATCGATCACGGAAAAAATATGGGCGCTAACGTCTCAAAAAGTTTTGAAATAACGCCACTGTGGAAACTGAACATTTTTGCAATGGGAGAATATCAGGAGAATTATTTCATCGGAACGGATCAGATACTTTATAAGAATGATGTTTTCTTTTATAATGCTAATATTTCCACGCAAATCACTCTGGATAAAGCAAAAACCTGGGATCTGAATTTGAGTTACGTTTATAATTCTAAAACCATACAAGGTTCTTTTGATATCAGTTCTTCGCAGAATACCAATATCATTCTGAATAAAAAAATGTTCAGTAAACGTCTGGAAGCAGGATTGGTTTTCAATGATATTTTCAAAACCAATAAGAATACTATTTCTACAAATTACGCAGACCAAAATCAATATTTTAAGGATTACCGGGACACGCAGTATGTTATGATCAATCTTAAATATTATTTTGGAAATCAGAAAGTGAAAGAAGCAAAAGCAGGCAAAAAAACAGATGAACAAAACCGACTGTAGAAGCTTATTTTCTCCAAGTAAGAAGAATATTAGCTATAAAATATTTAGCTTTGAGAAACCGTTTTACTCTCATGAAGTATTTTCAAGTTTTAATAATCTGTTTAATCGCTGTTTCCTGTAAAACCCACGTTACTTCTCAACCGGAATTTTCTGATTTAACAACTAAAAATCACATTGAGATTAATAAAGTAAATAACTTTAGATTTCTTGGCGGAATTAGGAACTCTGAAGGGAAAATATTGAAAGACAGTCTGATCTACAGAAGTGCAAATCTTCATCAATTAAAATCAAGGTCTTTTGACGAGTTTGAAAGTCTTAAAATCAAAAAAGTGATTGATCTGAGAACGAAGCAGGAAGTTGCAAAAGCCAATGATCATTTACCGGGTGATATTACTTACGAAAACTATCCGGCTTTTGAAGATAAAAGTGATGAGATGGCAAATGCCAGAAAACTTGCTCTTAAAGGAAAAATAAGTAAAAGCGATGCAGATAAGAGAATGCTGAGATTCTATACGGATTATGTTTCGGAAAACCCGGAAGTTATTAAGAAAATCGTTTCAGAAATTCTGGATTCCGAACAGCCTGTACTCTACCATTGTACGGCGGGAAAAGACAGAACGGGGATGATCACAGCCTTGATTCTGAAAATTTTGAAATTCGATAACGATGTTATTTTTGAAGAGTATCTTTTGTCAAATGACCTTCGGAAAAAAGTCATTGATCAAAGGCTGAATCTGGCTAATGATCTTCATTTTGTTTATCCTAAACTTGATATTGGCGTATTAGAAAAAACCAGCTGGATAGAACGCCCATATCTGCAGGCTGCTTTTGATGAGATTGATAAAAAGTATGGATCGATGGATAATTATATTTATCAGGTTTTGGGAATTTCGGAAGAGCAGAGAGAGGTTTATATTCGGAAGTTTTTGAAATAGGTTTGGCTATTATTCAGTTTAAGTTGATTGCAAGATTAAACTTCAAAATTCATAATTAACTTAAGTAAAGTCATTAATGGATTCTGCATAACCAATGATGGATTTAGCAAAGTCAACAATGGAATTGCAAAATCAACTGATAGATTTGGCATAACTAATGATGGATTCGGCATAATCAATGATGGATTTGATAAAGTCAGTTATGGATTTGACAAAGTCAGTGTCAGAAATAGTACAGTCAATGTAAATATTATAACCGTCAACTGTATTTTTGTCAGTTAATTGAGCTTAATTAAAGGTCATAACTACAAAGCTCAACTTACCCAACCTACCCCTTTCGGTGTTTTTCGAAAATTCTTATTCTGACTAGAAATTATATTAAAGTTTATTGAAGCTAACATATTTGTAATAAAAAGATCAGCCTGAAAATCCAGACTGATCTTTTTATTTATTAGAGATTAAACGTTATGGTTCAACCTGTGTTCTTTCATCTTTTTTGATATGAAGATCATTATGCAGTTTTTTGTACTTGAACCAGGCAGCAACTGACAGTAAAATCATATAAGCCAAACTGATATAAACCCAAAGCGGCACAGGAACCGGATCTCCTTTTGCGTAGGAATGCAGACCAGTCAGGTAATAATTCACCCCAAAATAGGTCATCACCATTGAGCAAAATGCGAACATCGTAACGACGTGGAATGTGTATCGTCCTCTGAGTCCCGGAACCAATCTCATGTGGATCACAAAGGCGTAAACCATAATAGAGATGAACGCCCATGTTTCTTTCGGATCCCAGCTCCAGTAACGTCCCCACGATTCATTCGCCCAAATTCCGCCAAGGAAATTCCCGATCGTTAAAGCTAAAAGTCCGATATTAAGGGACATTTCGCTGACGATGGTTAACTCTTTCAGAGTCGTATCATTATGTTTTTTGAATGTTTCTTTGTTGGCAATGATGTAGAAAATCAAAGAGATCATCGCGATCAACATTGATAAAGAGAAGAAACCGTAACTGGATGTGATAATCGCTACGTGAACGATGAGCCAGTAAGATTTCAGAACCGGAACCAGCGGCGTGATCTGTGGGTCCAAAGCTGCTCCGCCGTGTGCAAATCCCATCATAATCACTGCTACCATAAATCCGGCTGCAGGAATCAGGGCATTTGAAGTGCTTCCATTTAATAATTTAGATGTCGCCAAAAGTGTTCTTTGTCCTAAATTAGGTTTCGTAAATCCAAAATAAAACATAAATCCTGCGGAAATCCCGACCCATGAAATGAAAATAATCGCTTCATAACCATTGCTCCAAGGGGCGTGACCGGAAATATACCATCTGGCGATCAATCCCAAGAAATGTAAGATATACCCGATTGCTCCAAAATAAATAATTCCTTTGATAATCTTATTAAGAATCTTACTCGGTTTGAACAATTCCGTAAATCCTAAGATCAATAATAATCCGCCGATGATCGTGTAGAAAATCAACAGCTTGAAGTTGATATCCAGTTTGTTCAGTAAAACTTCCAGTTTCACTTTGTTTTCAGCAGGAACAACATTTTTTCCCCATTTTTGCTGATAATCCTCCACTTTCTTAAGTTCAGCATCAGCTTTTGCCCAGCTTCCGCCCTGCGTTGCCATTAAAACACTTGACAAATAGGGTCCTAAAACTGCCTGCGCATTTTCATCCGCTTCAAACGTCGGCGTCATTACAGAACTCCATGTGTGATTGGAATCATTTTTCACCGGAATCGTGCGGAAATATTGATAAGACATAATACCATTCATCACCTGAACACGGTCGTTGACAGCGATTACTTCTTTGTCATATTTGGTTTGCTCTGTTGGTTTTTTACGGAAAGCGGTGTTATAATCGTCTTCTAAAACGAAACGGAGATTACCGTTTGCATCTGCGGGGAATAATTTGATCAAGCTTGTAAAACCTTCATCATTGGCTTTGGTTTTCTTTTTCAGTTCGTCGCCTCCGCCGGTTCCGACTTTGATGATGTTGACCTGAGCCCAGAACATTGGATCGATGGTTACTGCCAAAAACCATTGGTTGGCATCAAGATCCTGAAACTTGTCGTGTTTCGTTAGTTTTCTAAGGATATCAATTGCTTGAGAATTTGAAGGAACGATTCGGCCTTCATAATTCTGCACCAAAAGATAAGCGAATTTGTCTGCGTGTTCTTTGCTGATTTCAATGTTTTTCACCATTGCATCCGCATCCAGAATCTCAGGATTTCTGTTCGGAGACGTTGGTTTTGCTTCGGAGTGAGAATGGCCATCGTGGCTGCCGTCTTTCCCGTGCATATCAATTTCCTGAGCATTGATTCCGAAACTTAACAGAACTAAAAGAACAGAAATTACTTTTTTCTTACTCACGTTTTTCAGCATTTGATTAAGGGTCCAGAATCTTGAACCTTTCCAGAACATTGTCACAAACATCCCGATAAATAAAAATGCATAACCGATATAACTAATATTAGTTCCCCAGAAATCGTGGTTTACAGAAAGAACAGTTCCCTTTCTGTCGGGATCAAAACTTGCCTGGAAGAATCTGTAACCGTCGTAGTTAAGAACGTGATTCATATAGATCTTGAACGGTGTTTGTTTTCCGTTGTCAATAATCTGGATATGAGATTCATAAGCGGATGGCGAAGAACTTCCCGGATAAGTTTCCATCACGAATTTGTCTAATTTGAGACTGAAAGGCTGCGTAAAGTAAATCTTCGGTCCGAATCCCAACATCACATCCAAGCCATCAATATGAATTTGCTTGTAATTATTAGGATTTCCTTTTTCTACCACAAGATCTACGATTTGTTTTGTTTTCGGTCCGGCAACTTCTACTTTTAATAAGTCCGGAACATCTTTATCTTTTTGTTTATCACCTTCGTAATGTACCAATTTCCCTTGTTTTGTTCCTTCCGGAATTACCAGTTTTAATTGATCGATCGTATAAAGACTTCTTAAAGCCAAAGGCTGGAACTCATCTTTCTTAGTGGTTCCGGTTGCTTTGGTTGCCATTGTCATAAAAGCGCCATCGACTGGTGTTTTAATGTAAAGCTGTCCATCTTTCTTTTGGAATTCTACCGCGCCTTCAATTGAAGTTCTGTTATAACTTACCAGAGTTCCGTTGATATTCTGAACATCGCCTTCTGCCAGATAAATATTTTGTCGCCCGCCCATATCGCCTGTAGAAACCAGATGCAGATATTCTTTCCCTGCTCCAACCGCCAGACTGTCTTTTTTTCTCTGAATATAATCCAAAGTTTTGACAACGATTTTTTCTTTTCCTAAGAAATCATAAGTTGCCTGGAAATCGTGGTGAAGCGGCGACATCAGATAAGGAACGTCGTGATAATTTTGCTGCTCCCCTTTTTCCTCGATCTTGATTTTGAAGAAATGTTTATCGGTTACGATCTCATTATTGGTTTCGCCTTCACGGATGTGCATTGTACCTTCAAAGCTGATATAACGGGTGATTGCTCCTCCGATAAAGATTAAAATAAAAGCTAAGTGAAAAACCAAAACCGACCATTTTTCTTTTCTCCAAAGTCTGTACCTGCCAATATTTCCAATAAAATTGAGAATCAGCAAAAACATAATGGCTTCAAACCATTTGGCTTCGTAGATGAGTGCTTTGGCAGTTGGCGTTCCGTAATCGTTTTCGAGAAAAGTAGCATAAGCCATAGAAAATGCGAAAACAAGCAATAGAACAGCCATTGTCCGCGTAGAAATAAGAATATCCTGGATCTTTTTCATTTGAAATATAATGATCTGCAAAAATAAGGATGATAAACCACAAAGGCATCAAAAAAAACTGTTTTTTGTCATTTTAAAAGCCAGCCGCATTATTTTGAAAGGTTCTTAATAAGCTTTTTTGACTGAAAATTAGAATGCTAAATTCTTTATTGTTTTAAATAATTTAAAAATATGTCTCAACAATTTATATGACTGATAAAAAACATTAAATTTGCATCTATTGTCGATTTTTAAAATGAATAAAGAACCAAATACTTCCACTGCAGCAAGCAAAATCATCTCCAAACCCCGAATCATTTCCGGTATTACGTTCATCGTATTATCAGTAGTTTTGACGTTTTCCTTCGTTTCGTATCTGATGAACTGGAAAGCCGACCAAAGCCAGGCCGGAACTATGGCGGATAAAACTGTGGTATCTTCCAATCTTTTTGGTAAGATAGGTGATTGGCTGGGAAATCTTTTTATTTTTGAAAGTATTGGTGTTGCAGCGTTTGTTGTGGCATTTTTATTTTTGGTTTTTGGAACTCTGATATTTAAAAAAACTTATTTTAAGCCCTGGAAAACCATTTCGCACAGCTTATTTTTCATCTGCTGGACGCCAATTTTTTTTGGTGCTGTAACTGGTGGCGAAGGCGTTTTGGGCGGTGTTTACGGTTATCAGATTATGGATTATCTAAAATCATACATCGGTTCTGTTGGGCTTTGGATGGTACTTTTGGTAAGTTTTGCATTGTATTTCGTTTTAGAATTTAATCTTAGACCAAGTTCTATCAAGAACAAACTGAATGACATTAATGACAATACTTTCGGCAAACTGAAAGGTTTGATGCCGGATTCTGAAGAAGAATTCGAGGCCGATGAAGATTTAGCAAACGAAGTTTCACCTGAAAAATTGAACATTACCGAAACGCCCGTTAAAACAGACAATGATTTCAGTAATATCAAAGTGACTCAGGATTTTGAACCAATCAAAACACCTAATAAAACAACTTTTGTTGAAGAGATTAAGGAAATTCAGCCAGAGCAAATTGTTTTATCGACTGAAACTCCGGTTCAAAAACCAATTATAGAGACTCCTGCTGTTAAACCTGCCGACGATATCACGCTTAATATTGAAGTCAAAAAAGAGGAAGTCTATGTTCCAAATGCAGAACAGCAAAAATCCGACGATCTTGTAAGCAAACACGGATTATATGATCATAAATTAGATCTTGCCAAATTCCAAATGCCGTCCGTAGATCTTTTGAAAGATTATGGAAACGAGGAAATCACAATTAACCACGACGAACTTGAAGAAAATAAAAACCGAATTGTTGGCTTGCTGAAAACCTTCAACGTTGGTATTTCTGAGATCAAAGCGACGATTGGTCCAACTGTGACTCTTTACGAAATTGTTCCGGAAGCGGGAATTCGGGTTTCTGCAATCAAAAAATTACAGGATGATATTGCTTTAAATCTTTCTGCATTGGGAATCAGAATCATTGCGCCAATGCCAGGAAAAGGAACGATTGGAATCGAGGTTCCAAGAAAAAACCCGACTATGGTTTCTATGAAATCGGTAATTGCGTCTCCGAAATTCCAAACGGCTGATATGGATCTACCAATTGTTTTCGGAAAGACCATTTCTAATGAAGTTTTCGTAGCCGATCTTGCAAAAATGCCTCACTTACTTATGGCTGGAGCAACCGGACAAGGGAAATCTGTTGGTATTAATGCAATTCTTACTTCTTTAATATATAAGAAACACCCTAGCGAACTAAAATTCGTGATGGTAGATCCGAAGAAGGTAGAGCTTTCTTTATATTCAAAAATCGAAAGGCATTATCTGGCAAAACTTCCTGATACGGAAGATGCGATCATTACAGACAATGCGAAAGTAATCAATACACTGAACTCGCTTTGTATCGAAATGGATCAGCGTTATGATCTTTTGAAAAATGCTTTCTGTAAAAACATCAAGGAATACAACGCCAAATTCTCTCAGAGAAAACTGAATCCTGAAAACGGACACCGATATTTACCTTACATCGTTTTGGTAGTTGATGAGTTTGCGGATCTTATTATGACTGCCGGAAAAGAAGTTGAACATCCAATCGCACGTCTGGCTCAGCTGGCGAGAGCCATTGGGATCCACTTGATTGTGGCAACACAAAGACCATCTGTAAACGTAATTACAGGTATGATCAAAGCGAATTTCCCTGCGAGAATTGCGTTTCGTGTAATTTCCGGGGTTGACTCCAAAACTATTTTGGATTCGCCTGGTGCTGAACAATTGGTTGGTCGTGGTGATATGCTTTACTTTAACGGAAATGATTTGACGCGTTTGCAATGTGCATTTGTAGATACACCGGAAGTGGAAAGAATTGCAGAATTTGTCGGCGAGCAAAAGGGTTATCCGGACGCTTATCTTCTCCCTGAATATTCCAGTGAAGAAGGAACTTCAACAGTAGGCGCTTTTGATCCAAACGAAAAAGATCAGCTGTTTGAAGATGCAGCAAGAATTGTTATTTCTACACAACAAGGATCTACGTCTATGCTTCAAAGACAATTAAAATTGGGATACAACAGAGCCGGAAGAATTATGGATCAGTTGGAAGCGGCTGGCGTAGTTGGCGGATTCAACGGTGCGAAGGCTAGAGAGGTTTTGATCTCTGATCTTCATTCTTTGGAAAGGTTGTTTGATGAGTTGAAAGGGAAGTAAAAATAAAAAACACAATTATTAAAAACATAATCAATAAATGTCCACACACGAACTACTCTACAAAGCCATAAAAATAGCGACCAAAGCACACAAAAAACAAACCGACAAATACGACGCACCTTACCTGGGACACGTTTTCCGAGTGATGAATGCCGGAAAAACCATCGATGAAAAGATCGTCGGCGTTCTCCACGATGTTGTAGAAGATCACCCAGAATTCTCCTTGGAATATCTGAAAGAAAAAGGTTTCCCCGATTATATTCTGGAAGCTGTGGAAAGTCTTACAAAACGTGAAGAAGAACACATCGACTATGATGCTTTTGTTGCAAGGATCGAGAAAAGTCCATTGGCAGTTGCCGTAAAGCTTAATGATCTTCGTGATAATATGGATCTCACAAGATGCACCACTTTATTAGAAGAAAAAGATCTGAAACGGTTTAACAAATATCTGAAAGCCTATCTCTATCTGATAGAGAAATATTAAAAACTTATTTCTCGCAGATTCAGCAGATCAGGCAGATTTTAAATCTGCTGAATTTGCTAAATCTGAGAGAATTTTTTAATCTACCATAGGGATCACAATATCCTTTTCATTATCCGTATTATCAATTGTAAAGTTGAGGGCAAAATAAATAAAATGCAGATTGGTATTACCTTTCGCCGCAAAATCCCTTTGGAACATATATCCGGCAGTCGATGAAACATAATGGTTGAACTGATAACCAAAACCTGCAAACGTCCTGTTACGTTTAAATTCTGGATCTTCCGGCCCCACAAAAACTTCCTCAAAAGCATTCACGAAAAACGTCTCTTCCTGTACCTTATCCTTATTAATTGGTAATGTGGCACTCAATCTGTAACGGAAACGGTTCGCCTTGGTATGTTCACCTGTTTGGCTGGCGTAGAAATAACGCTGCTCTGCCCTGCCCCTGTGATCAAGTTTCAATTTTCCGACTCTCTGCGTGAAAGTATATTGCAGCCAAAGCCTGAATTCCTCCTGTGAGATCTTCATTTTTTCATAAGTCCCGTAACGTCCAAGGCCAACAAAAATCTGATTGTTTTTTGTGATATTATAACCAATGCCACCTTTCGTTTCATAATAATCGATGACAGAGTAATCCTTTCTGGATCTCGTCTGCAACTCTACATAAGCCATCCATTTCGGAGTCACTTTATATGTAAAAGACATCATGTTAAACGCTGACAAATGATCCTGTGCAAAGACAAAACTTCCTGCAAAAACTAATAAAAACCAAAGCTTTTTCACGGGACAAATATAATCAAATCCTAAATTGATTTCGAGAATATTTTGGGCGTAACCCTTTGTTTTTGCTCAGACGTTTCTACACTTTAAAGAAAGTTTCCGGTTCAGCAAAAAACAAGCGGGTCGGGCTGTCCGTTACTATCTTTTTGTCCGGAACATTTCTTCCTCAAATCGAAACTGAGTCCAGGACAAAAAGGATAAACACTGCCATCCCTTACGCGGGTTTGGTTATCAGCAGAAGTTGTATTTCTTCCAAACATTATATTTAAATAAAATACAAATCGTGTTTTCCCCAAACCACCTGTTTTAACCAAATACAAGTTGTGTTTTTCTCCAAACAACTCGTTTAAACCAAATGCAAGTTGTGTTTTTCTCCAAACAACTTGTTTAAGCAAAATGTAAGTTCTGTTTTTTTCAACCAATCAAAATTAAACCAAAAATGATTCTGTCTTATTTCAAAAAAAACCTTTCAACAGAATTGAAAGGTTTTGTAAAATATTTCGAATAAGTTTTTTATCCTAGTAAAAGCGTCAATGGGCTTTCCAGGTAAGTTCTCAATGTTTGTAAGAACTGAGCTCCTGTAGCGCCATCAATTACTCTGTGGTCACAAGCCAATGATAATTTCATTGTGTTTCCAACTACGATTTGTCCATTTTTCACGATTGGTTTCTCAACAATTGCTCCTACTGATAAGATCGCAGAATTCGGTTGATTGATAATCGATGTAAACGTCTCGATCCCGAACATTCCAAGATTTGAAACTGAGAAAGTAGAACCTTCCATTTCGTTAGCTTTCAGAGCTTTTGTTTTCGCTCTTCCTGCCATATCTTTTACAGAAGCAGAGATATCGTTGTAGCTCATAAAGTCTGTATTCTTCAATACCGGAACTACCAATCCGTCCGGAACAGCTACTGCTACCCCAACGTTGATATTCCCGTGGTGGATGATCTTGTCACCTGCCCAAGAAGAGTTAACTTGCGGATGTTTTCTAAGTGCTACTGCAACCGCTTTGATCACCATATCGTTGAAAGATACTTTGGTGTCCGGCACAGCATTCATTTCTTTTCTCGCTTCGATTGCCTTATCCATGTTGATCTCAACAGTCAGATAATAATGTGGCGCAGTGAATTTACTTTCACCCAATCTCTTAGCGATGATATTTCTCATTTGAGAATTCACAGTTTCAGAATCTACACCTGGCGTAAATGCTACACTTGGTTGAGCAGAAACCGCTTTCGGAGCTGAAGTTGTTGCAGCTGGCTGAGCAGACGGCTGATAGTTTTCAACATCCTTTTTCACGATTCTGCCATTTTCACCAGAACCTTTGATCGCAGAGAAATCTACACCTTTATCTTCAGCAATTTTTTTAGCCAAAGGAGAAATGGCGATTCTTCCGCCAGTTGAAGATGCAGCTACTGTAGCTTCTTCTTTTTTATCTTCAGATTTAGTTTCGGTTTTTGCTTCTGCTTTTGGAGCAGCAGCTTTTTTACCACCACCGGAAACCACGCCAGAAACGTCTGTTCCTGCAGGACCGATAATCGCTAAAATCTTATCAACTTCCGCAGCGTCGCCTTCAGCAACACCTTGGTATAATAAAGTTCCGTTCACTTCAGATTCGAAATCCTGAACAGCTTTGTCAGTTTCAATTTCTGCAAGGATGTCACCTTCTTTTACAGTATCACCAACGTTCTTTTGCCATTTGGCAACTTTACCTTCGGTCATTGTATCAGAAAGACGAGGCATTGTGATCACCTCTACACCTTCCGGAATATCAGCAGAAGATGAACCTTCGTCAGTCGTTTCTACATCTGTAGATTCGCCCTGAGTTTTTGATTCTTCTTCGGACTTGCTTTCAGCTGCAGCTTCTGGTTTTGCACTGCCACCATTAGTCAAAGAAGAAATATCTTCTCCTTCTTTACCAATGATTGCCAAGATAGAATCCACTGGTGCAGCAGAACCTTCTTCTACCCCTACGAATAGAAGTGTTCCGTTGATCTCGGATTCGAAATCCTGAACCGCTTTGTCAGTTTCTATCTCTGCAAGAATATCACCTTCTTTTACAGTGTCACCAACTTTTTTGTGCCATTTTGAAACTTTGCCTTCCGTCATCGTATCCGACAAGCGGGGCATCGTAATTACTTCTGCCATAATTTTTTTATAAAATTAATTATTTTCTAATTTGTTGATGAATGGATAATCCGGAGTGGAATATACATAATCGTAAAGTTTAGAAGCGTCTGGGTACGGAGATTCTTCCATAAACTCAACACACTCTTCTACGAAAGTTCTTGATTTTTCTTCCAAAGCGTCCAATTCCTCCTGTGTTGCCCAATTGTTTTCCAAGATTCTGTGTTTCACAATCTCGATTGGATCTTCCAATTTGTATTGCGCCACTTCTTCTTTGGATCTGTAAGGTTCCGCATCTGACATAGAATGACCTCTGTAACGGTAGGTTCTAGCCTCGATGAAAGTTGGTCCGTCTCCTCTTCTTGCTCTTTCGATCGCTTCGTAAGCAGCTTCAGCCACTTTCTCAGGATCCATAGCATCTACAGGAAGACAAGGCATCTCGTAACCTAATCCTAACTTATAAATATCTTCGTGATTGGCAGTTCTTTTCACAGAAGTTCCCATTGCATAACCGTTGTTCTCACAAACGAATACCACAGGAAGTTTCCAGTTCATTGCCATATTGAAAGTCTCGTGTAATGCACCTTGACGTACAGCACCATCTCCCATAAAGCAGATGTTTACCGCTTTTCTGTCAAAATATTTGTCTCCAAAAGCGATACCTGCTCCTAAAGGAATCTGACCTCCAACAATACCGTGACCACCATAGAAACGGTGCTCTTTGCTGAAAATGTGCATAGAACCTCCCATTCCCTGAGATGTTCCTGTAGCTTTTCCGCAAAGTTCTGCCATAATTCTTTTTGGATCTACGCCCATCGCCATTGGATGGATGTGGCATCTGTATGCTGTGATCATACTGTCTTTGGAAAGGTCCATTGCGTGGGTAAAACCTGCCGGAATAGCCTCCTGACCATTATAAAGGTGTAAGAAACCTCTGATTTTTTGTTTAAGATAAAGAGAACGGCATTTGTCTTCAAACCTTCTCCACATCGTCATTTCTTCATACCATTTAAGGTAGACTTCTTTTGAAAATTCTTTCATTGTAATTTCGAAATATGTAGCAAAAATAAGAAAAAAAATCTTTCTTTATTGTATGCATATTATCATATTTTTTTACTGATTAAAATCGTTACTCAAAATTAATATAAGAAATTGCGCAATCGATTGCATTACCATTGAATTTAATTCAATTTGAGAGATGTTTGGAAAAAATGATAAATTTTGTATATTGAGGTCGAAATTACTCTTAATGGAAATCAAAAACCCTCTTATTCTCAACTTATCGAAAGTCATTTCGAATTTCTTCAATCCACTGGTTTCTCTGGTCATTTATTTTTTTTATTACAGTTACAAGAATTACACCTGGGAACAGGCTTCGGGAAAATTCCTTCCAATACTCCTTCTATTGATAATTCCTATTGCTCTGTGGATCTATAGAAACGTAAAAAACGGAACATATACCAATATGGATGTTTCTAACAGGAAGCAACGGTATTCACTTTACATCTTCATCATCATTGCAACGGTCATTTTTCTCGCAGTAGATTTTTATCTTCATAAAGAAATGGATTGGGCCATTTTTATGCTTTGTATATTATTAATATTAATGCAAATCAGCAACTTTTTCATCAAAAGCTCGATGCACACAAGTCTCAACATTTACGTTGCCGCTTTGTTTTTCACAATAGAGCCTATAATTGGGATTTTCTGGTTTCTGTTATCAATATTAATAGGAATTACCAGGGTGATCTTAAAAAGACATACGCCGAAAGAAGTGATTTCTGGCGGACTGATCGCTATTTTTGTATCTTTAATCTACCTCGTAATGGTGAAAGCTATTATTTTCTAAACTATATATTTTTATGATATTACAAACTTTGACATCTTCTGAGGAAGAGATAATGCAACTGATCTGGCAAAAGGAAAAAATCTACTTTCGTGAACTGATGGAGATTTTCCCTGAACCGAAACCTCATCAGAATACAGTTTCCACCTTTTTGAAAATATTGGTTGAAAAACATTATCTGACAACAGAGAAAGAAGGCAGAATTTATCTTTACTCACCTTCAATTGGTTTTGACGATTATAAAAAATTTGTCCTGAAACGATTTTTGGAAAATTATTTTGACAACTCCGGAACTGAATTATTAAAGGTTTTGATGGAAGAGAAATTTATAAAATTAAAAGACCTAAATCAGTTTTTTGAAGGAAAAATCACAAATATGCCTTTGACGGAAACTATCGAAAAAGATAATCACATTCAGGACTTTATCAAGGAAATAACCGGAGATAAAAAACTTAAAAAGAAGGATAAAAAGAATAAAAAGAAAAAGAAATAATTTTCCTGACTTTAAAACATAAAAAAAGCGATCTAAAAATAGATCGCTTTATGTTTTTGTAAAGGGATATTACCAACGGCCACCTCCACCGCCTCCACGGTTTCCACCACCGTAACCGCCTCCGCTGTTACCTCCTCCGTAACCACCTCCACGGTTGTTATCGAAAGATCTTCTTGGTTTCTCTTCTCTTGGTCTAGCCTCGGTAACATTTAGTATTTTACCGTTAAATTCTTTCTGATTTAAAGCATCCAATGCTTGTTTTCCTTCTTCGTCTCCCATTTCTACGAAACCAAATCCTTTTGATCTCCCAGTGTCTCTGTCAGTAATAATTTTTGCAGAAGTTACTTCTCCAAATTCTTCGAATAATTCTTGCAACTGATAATCCTTTGTTGCGTAATTGATGTTTGAAACAAAAATGTTCATTTTAAAAAAAATTAAGTTAACTGTTGTTTTATATTATATAAGGAAAAACAACAAAAGAAGATTATTGATTTCAAATATAATTTGGTGCAAGGTACAATTATTTTTGAATAATTAGAAATTTTGATATTATTTTTAATAAGAATTTAAAATTAATTAATTTACCTCTTTTCCGCAGCTTGCCTCCAAGATTTTGAACCAGTCAATTGCTTCCAAATCAATCAATAATGACTCTTTCAGTTTGCTGATTGTCTCTGTTTTTGAAGAACCGATAACGGGAATTATTTTTGACGGATGTTTCAGAACAAATGCCAGTAAGATTTGATTTTCATCAGCATTGTATTTTACACAGAGTTCCTTTAAAACATGATTAATGATAATATTCTGATCCGTTTTCTCTGAGAAATAATTTCCCATGACAGACCACGCCATCGGTCTCAGATTTTTCATCATCAGCTGATCCAAAGTCCCATCGTAGAAGGCATTGGTTTGATTAACAGAAACTTCGATTTGATTTGTGACTAAAGGGAAATATTGATTCAGCAATTCAAACTGAGAAACCGAAAAATTACTCACTCCGAATTCTTTCACTTTCCCTTCATACTTCAAAGTCTGAAAAACCCGGGCGATTTCTTCCGTATCTATCAATGGCGAAGGACGGTGTAACAAGAGAAGGTCCAGATAATCTGTCTTTAGATTTGCAAGACTTTCATTGACACAATTCAGAATATACTCGGAATCATAGTTATAATATTTGAGTGCAGACGGTTTTTTGTCAGAATTCATCACAATTCCGCATTTGGAAATCAACTGGATTTTTTCTCTGTCGATGCTCATCTCTTTCCAGGCATTTCCGAAAAGTTCTTCTGTCGTATGACCACCATAGATATCGGCGTGATCGAAGGTTGTGATATTTTCCTGCAGGCAAACTTCTATCAGTTCCTGCACTTTTCTTTCGGAATGATTGGCACCCCAAATGCCCCAACGCATTGTTCCGGCAATTAATTCTGAATACATAATTAATTATTTTTTACAAATATATTATGTTAAAAACAAAATACATTAATAAATTTGACTGATAATTAATTAAATCTTATGAAAAAAATTACTCTTTTATTGATGATGAGCTGCGCTTTTGTGCAGGCTCAATTTACAAGTCCAAATAATGGAACCAGTTATACTTTAACAAGTTTATCTGCTGCTGCTCCGACTGTTTTGGTGAAAAACGGAACAGATTACACCCTTACTGCAGATCTAACCCTTTCTGCAACGGACAAACTTCTTATCGATGAAAATACAACTTTAAAAGTCAATTCCGGCGTGGCCATTTTTATTTATGGCGAATATAAAACAACCGCAAACAGCTTTACAATCACAGCAAGCAATATTGCAACACCATACAGAGGAATCCGTTTTGAGGAAGGTTCTGTTGCAGAGATGAAAAATACCCGTGTGGAATATGGCGGCGGTGTCCGTGTACTTACAGCCAACGGATTTTTGATGGACAACTGTATCCTATATAAAAATAACAACACGCTCTCTACAAGTCTTGCGAGCAGCGCAGCATTGGCATTGTTTCAGGGGTCGGGACACGTTGTGAAAAATTCTCAGTTCCTGGAAAACTCCCGAGCTGCAATTAATTCCGGAGCGTCCGGAGCAGTTTCTATTGATATTACCAATAATTATTTCTATGGTAATGATACAGACAATGGCAACTATCCTCAGATCAATATGGGACCTGGCGGTGTAGATTCTACAAGAGTGGTCAATAATATCGTTACGGGAAACAGAGCTATTTTAAGAGCCGGCGGAATTTCGGTTTCAGGATTATTGGGAGGAACCAACAGATTCAGGATAGAAGGTAATACTATCAGGGACAACCGCTATGGCATCACCAATCAAGGTGGCGGCACTACAGGAATTATCAGAAATAATATTATCGAAAATAATAATTCTGAGAACAACCCAAACTTAGGCGGAAGCGGAATTTCCCTGACAGGAACTCAAAATGTGATCGTAAGAAATAACCAGATCCGCGGAAATCTTTGGGGAATTACAATCCTGAGTAATGCCATTATAGATCTTGGAACTGCAGGCAGTGATGGAAATAATGTTTTCAAGAACAACGGGAATGGGGGAACAACAACTGCATTTTATAACAATACTCCAAATGCCGTCAATGCTGTAGGAAACTGTTGGAGAGAAGATGAACTTTCCACGGACGCAATGGTAGAAACGGTAATCACTCATAAACCGGATACTGCAACTTTAGGATTGGTAACTTTCAAACCATACAAATGTGCAGATGTATTAGCTGTTTCGGATGTTTCAAAATCAAAAATCAACATCTACCCGAATCCAAGCAAAAACCACTTCTTTGTGGAGACTGAAAATGCCGGAAACATTGTGATCCAGGATATAAGCGGGAAAGTAGTTCATTCTGCAATTGTCATTAAAGGAAAGAATGAGATCAATACTAATCTGACGCCAGGCGTTTACATCATCACTCAGCAATCTGAAGGAAAAAAATCAAATACAAAACTGATTATCCAATAATTAATCCGAAATCTATTTTCGCAAAAGCATCACAGTTCTGTGGTGCTTTTTTTATCAGTATAAGTTACATCTGCTATCTGTACAATGTGTAAATTTGAATAGTATCAAAACACTTTTCAACAAATGAAAAAAACACTAGCATCCCTACTCTTCTTCATATTTACATTGTCACTGGCACAAAACAGGATTCCAACGCCGGACGAAGTTCGGGTCTCAATAGCAAACAGCATTACAGATCTGCATGTAAAACCGGAACCCGTGACACTTGTCGAAAATAAGTTTGTTGATTCGATACCAATCCGTATTTATAATCCAAATCCTAAAAAGAAACTGCCCGTTATTTATCTTGTTCACGGCGCAGTCTGGGTAGCAGGAGATCTGGAAACCCATGATAACATCTGCCGTTATCTTGCCAATCATACAGAAGCAATTGTGGTGGCAGTCCATTACAGGAGAGCGCCGGAACATAAATTCCCTGCCGCTTTTGACGACAGCTATTCTGTTATGAAATGGATCAATTCCAATACAGAAAAACTGAACGGCAATGGAAAGCTAGCCTTGCTTGGTGACAGCGCAGGCGGACAATTGGTCGGTTCTCTTTGCCTTGTGAATACCTCGGAGGAAAAACCAATTCCTGTAACGGCACAGGTACTTGTAGATCCTGCGCTTGATCTTACCAAAGGATCTGATTCCTACTCTGCTTACGGCCTGTTCATCGATTGGTATCTGAATAAAACCGATAACACCAACGATATCCGGATTTCGCCTCTTCTGGCAGCAGATTTCAAAAAATTACCTGAAGCCATTATAGTTGTCGCAGAAAATGACAGAATCAGGAATGAGGGCGAGCAATTTCACCAGAAACTTATAGGCGCCGGCGTGAGTTCCATTTTATATATACAGCCTGATGTTGGGCATCTTGGAGCCGCCTGGTGTGCGGGAAGTGAGAGAGCTTTTCCGGCAATGAAGTTTGTGTTGGCGGCGTTGAAAAAAGTTTTGGGTAAGGGGAACTAAAGTTTAAAATACAAAGCCACGGATTATTAATCAACGACATCGGGTTTTAATTATAAGGAGATTTTTGGATTGAAGACAGAATAGTAATTAAAATTTATTTTTACCTGCATGCTCAACAGATAGATTTTTACATAAATCCTGTTGACAAACTTTTCGGGTGAATAAATATATTATATTTACTATTATAAACTATACGATCTAAAAAGCTATTAATGACGAAAACTCACATCCTAATTTTACTAATGTTCTCGAATTTCTTTCTAGGACAAAACAAACAATTTTTCTACGAATACAAATTCATTCTAGATTCAACCAAAAAGGAAAATGTTCGAACAGAAATGATGGTGTTGAATATCCAAAAAGAGAAATATCAATTTTACAGTTTCGAGCGATACACTATAGATTCTACGATGTTGGTAGATAGCAAAAAGGGTCTCATGGTGATGTCACCAAATAAGGAGACTGTCAATGAGATAATCACAAAATATCCTAATTCTAACAAGATTGTTTACACCACATTTCTGATATGGGACAAATATAGAGTGAAACAAGACGTCCAATTCGACTGGAAGCTGACAAATGAGTTTTCCAAAATCCTGAATTATGAGGTTCAAAAAGCCACTACAGAATATGGAGGCAGAAAATGGACAGCTTGGTTTACGAAAGAAATCCCAATCCCAGACGGCCCTTATAAATTCAAAAATTTACCGGGGCTGATTGTGAAAATTGAAGACAGTCATAAAAATCATGTTTTCGAACTGAAAGGAATCAAGTCAAGTCAGGAACAATTCATTTATCCGAGCTTTGATGATTACAGCGTATTTGAATTAAATTACGATCAATTTGTTAAAAAATTTAAAAATTACCGTCAAAATCCTACCGCAGATTTAGTTGGAAAAATCCCAGACCAACAAGATTCGAAAGGAACATTCAGAACATCTGCCGAAATCATAAGGGAATTGAATCAGAAAGCTTTGGAAGGATTTGCCAAAGACAATAATCTGATCGAATTAAATCTTTTAAAATAGAAACAATTATTAATGGCGCCTATGTTCAAGCCGTGATTTTCTTATACATACTTTAATTTATACATCACAATATTAAACAATACCAATCTTCAGGTATATAATAAATGTAATTTTCATTCTTGCAATATTATATATAATTATTATGAACTTTATGATATATGATACTAATTGTGACTATTTGAAAGATGGACTTATAAGAGGATTTAATTTTTTAGGCGAATTATTTATTTATAGTTTCACAATTATTCTTGCCCTTAACATTTTAAATGAACACAAAATTGAAAAACAGAATTTCGCAAAACGATCTTTAAAATTATCATTAATGCATATCGCTATATTTTTTTTGCTGTTTTTAGCCTGCACAATTAATGAACTTAAATATTGTAATATAATTTAGTAAGTCTGATACATCCATTCTTACCAAATCAATAAAAACAAAACCTTTCAGACCAAAAACTGAAGGGTTTTTATTTGTAAAAACACTTATATCTGCAAAAACAAGGTATTAAAACCAGGTTTATTGGTTCTAATACTACATATTTTTGGTCTTTATAACCAAGTCTATTGGTCTTTTAAACCAATAAAGTATATCATTTGAACCAATAAAGTTATGTAGTTGAACCAATAACAATATGGATGTGATCCAATAGAGTTATGCATTTGAACCAATAAGACCGTGTGCTTTAAAAGATATTTATTCAAATCAAATGAATCATTAATATTGACAATTACATCTTTCTAATTATTTACAACGCTATCCATTCTATTTTTCGGAAATTTGTAATTGCAAATTACCACACAATGGAAGATCATACTCATCATAATCACAACCACCTCCACCCTAGTCAAAGAATATCACCAAGTTCCGTCTACTACTGCCCGATGGAATGCGAGGGTGAGAAACTCTACTTCAAGCAAGGCAGATGTCCTGTTTGCAATATGTTTTTAGTTCCTATTGAGGAAAGAGAAGATCACAGAAACAAGCCTCAAACTTATTCAAAAACCAACCTGCCGGAGAATTTTAAAGACCACATCGGGGATTATTACTGTCCGATGTTCTGCGAAGGCGACAAAGTTTATGAAGAAAAAGGTGATTGTCCGGTTTGCCATATGCATCTAGAAGAGATCACTCAGGAGTTGGTTGATAATAATGTCATCATGAGCGGAGTCGAAGGATATTCACATAATAACATTCAACACTCAGCACCTAACGCCAAACAAAACGCTGGTAAATACTACTGCCCCATGTTCTGCGAGGGCGACAAAGTCTATGACACCAACGTAGGTTGCCCCGTTTGCGGAATGGATCTCGTAAAAATTCCGGAGAAGAAAGCTACAGAATATACCTGCCCGATGCATCCGGAAATTATCCGGAACGAACCCGGCAGCTGCCCGATATGCGGAATGGATCTTGTCCCAAAACCTTCCAAAAACAACGCTCACGAAGACGAAACTTATAAAATCCTGAAAAGAAAATTCTGGATCTCTGTCGCATTTTCTGTTCCGGTTTTCATCTTGTCGATGGGCGGAATGTGGATTGATTGGCCATTTTCGCATCAGGTTCAGGGGATTTTGGAATTGATATTATCGCTTCCTGTGATTTTTTACGCAGGCTGGTTTATCCTGAAAAGAGGCTGGGTATCTTTCAAAACCTGGAATCTGAATATGTTTTCATTAATTGCTTTGGGCGTTGCAGCAGCAATGATTTTCAGTCTTGTTGCATTAATATCCCCAGCCATTCTTCCCCACGAATTATCACACGGCGACTCTGTTCCACTTTACTTTGAATCGGTTTGTGTGATATTAACCTTAGTGATAATGGGACAAATGTTGGAAGCAAGAGCACATCAAAGAACCGGAAAAGCCATCGAAGCTTTGATGAATCTTTCGCCAGACACCGCTAATTTGGTTGTGAATGGAAACGAAAAGAAAGTCGCTTTATCCGAAATTAAAGTCAATGATATTCTGAGAGTAAAGCCGGGCGAGAAAATCCCTGCAGACGGGAAAATCTCGGAAGGTAATTCTAACATCGATGAATCAATGATCACAGGCGAACCAATGCCTGTCGAGAAAAAAATGGGTGATAAAGTCACTTCCGGTACCATCAATGGCAACGGATCTTTCCTAATGACCACCGAAAAAGTCGGTGACGAAACTTTGCTTTCTAAGATCATCAAAATGGTCAACGATGCAAGCAGAACAAAAGCACCGATACAAAAATTAGCGGATAACATTTCTAAGATATTTGTTCCAGCTGTGATTGCTATTTCAGTTTTGACTTTCGTTTTATGGTATATTTTCGGAAGCGAGAATAAACTGATTTATGCTTTCGTGAATGCCGTCGCAGTCCTCATAGTCGCTTGTCCGTGTGCTCTAGGGTTGGCTACACCAATGAGTCTGATGGTTGGCATAGGAAAAGGTGCGCAAAACGGAATCCTGATCAAAAATGCAGAAGCGCTGGAAGAAATGCACAAAATCAATGTGTTGATTACTGATAAAACGGGAACGTTGACAGAAGGAAAACCAAGTCTGGACAACATCGAAATTTTTGAAAATTCTGATAAAAATGAAATTCTGAAACTCGCCGCTTCACTTAACCAAAATTCGGAACATCCATTGTCTAATGCGGTTTTAGAGATGCTTCGACAAGCTCAGCATGACAACCCTGCCTTAAAATTCGAACCAGTTCAGGATTTTGAGAACATCTCCGGAAAAGGTGTGAAAGGGATGATTAATAATGAAGAAATTCTTTTGGGAAATGAAAGTTTGTTGAAACATTTTAATATCAATATTCCGGAAGATTTAAAACAGAAAGTCATCGCAAAGCAGAACGAAGCGAAAACCATTTCTTATCTCGCAAAAGCAGGAAAAGTTCTTGGATTCTTAAGTTTCTCAGACCAGATAAAATCGACTTCCAAACAAGCAATTGAGTTTCTTCAAATTCAAAATATCGAAGTCATAATGATGACCGGTGATAATGAAAACACGGCAAAAGCAGTCGCTGCAGAACTCGGAATCAAAAACTTCAAAGCCAATTGTCTCCCGGAAGATAAAATGAATGAGATCAAAAGACTTCAAAACGAAGGAAAAATCGTGGCAATGACAGGCGACGGAATCAATGATGCGCCGGCTTTAGCTCAATCCAACATTGGGATTGCAATGGGAACAGGAACCGATGTCGCGATAGAAAGTGCCGAAATTACTTTGTTAAAAGGCGATATTCTTGGCGTGGCAAAAGCGAAAATATTAAGTGAAAAATTATTGAGAAATATCAAGGAAAACCTCTTTTTCGCATTCATTTATAACGTTTTAGGAATCCCGTTAGCCGCAGGATTGCTCTACCCTTTCTTCGGAATTTTATTAAGTCCAATGATTGCAGCAGCAGCGATGAGTTTCAGTTCTGTTTCCGTTATTTTGAATTCTTTGAGGCTGAATAATGCCAAATTGAACATTTAATTAAAATCAAAAAGTCTTCGAGAGCCTCAGACTGACAAACCTTAATTAACCGATTAGTATTAGAGATGTCATGCTGAGGCTCTCGAAGCATTTATAATATTAATTCCATAAAAAACGGCACCGGAAAACTCCCGATGCCATTTCAAAACAAATATAAAACCTTAAAATCGTCAAATTAAAAAGAAACCGTCAGCTTGCTGAACACATATCTACCATTTTGTCCAAACTGGGAAGTTGAACGGGAGTAGATAAACTGATCGTTATTGGTAGAAGCTGTCAGGTTTTTGGTAGGATAAATATCGAACAAGTTATTGGTTCCAAGTGTCAGATTGAAATTCTTACTGATGTTATAACCAATGGATAAATCTGTGATGATCTTATCAGAAACCAACTGGTGCTCGTTCGGCAAAATGATTCCGTCAGCATTCGCATCTATGATATCAGCACCATGAACTCTTCCGTAATAGGTGTTTCTCAGGTAGAAAACAAAGTCATTCCAAGTCAGGCTGTGAGATAAACTCGCTTTCACTTTTGGAACTGAATCTTCCAGATAGACTCTTGATTTTTCCGAAAAATAAGTAGTTTCCAGTCCTGCATTTTTCAGTAAGTCGGAAGCGTGGATGTCGCCAACTTTCTGAGTTTTGTTGAAGTTGATTGCAAAGTCATTGGTGAATTTAAAACTTTCTTTTGACAAAGTATGGCTGATCACAACATCCAAACCTTTGGTTTCCGTATCGATAGAATTCGCGAAAAACTGAGCTGCATTGATTTGCTGTTCATCAAATATTGCCTGAACCGGAGCCAGATTCGGGTTCGCTGTAATCTGAGCAGCCGTTGGTCTGGTAAATTGATCTGTCAATACAATTCGGTCATCAATTCTGATAAAGTAGGCGTCCGCAGTAATGTTAAGATTAAGAGACGGAATCCTGTAAGTAAAACCTGTGCTCACAGATTTAGACGTTTCCTGTTTCAGACTCGGAATTCCAAATGCTTTCGCTGCTTTTGAGTCATTGCTAAGTGTTCCTACCTGTACAAGAGACGGTTCTGAAGCACCCGGAAGCGTTGTAAATAATGTGGACGTCGTATTATAATAAATCTGATGGATAGACGGCGCACGGAAACCTGTGGATCCTGCAAAACGGAAATTAAGATGATCGGTTAATTTGATTCTGGAAGCCAGTTTATAATTAAAAGTCGATCCGAAATCAGAATAATCTTCATAACGAACCGCCGCATCTACCAATAACCAATTGGTGAAATTGAACTCTACATCTGCATATCCGGCATAGGAATTTCGGTTTTTGTTGACTTGATTTTCTGGTCTGAAACCTGCAAAAACCTGAGAGCTTCCTGCCAATGCTGCTCCGAAGAAATCAGTTGGATTCACAGAAGTTGGCGTTTGTGGATTTCCATTGACATCATAAGCCGTGTAAGAAGCTTCTTCGCCAGGTGTGATTTTGAAATTTTCGTGACGCTGTTCTGCTCCGAAAGCGACATTGATACCTTCAAAAACATTGAAAGATTTGCTGAAATCCAAATTAACTGTGTTCTGTAAAAACTGCAGTCCACCCGCTTTGAAAGAATCCGGAGAACTGAATCTTAAACTCGTATTTCCTGTATTTTCAATCGTATAATCAAAACTGTTTTGCCCGAAAGTATTACTGAAATCTACATTCCAGCCATCCCATTTTCCCTTAATCCCGGCTGACAGGGAAACATCCTGAATTGCCGTATGAATTTCCGGAAGATAACCGTCGATATTTAATCCGGTAAAAGTTCTTGCCTGATTTGGTCTCCTGTAGAAACCGCCGGAAGCACCATTCCTGTTGGAATAACCTCCGAAAGTGTAAACTTTCCAGTCGTCATTCAACGGAACTTCTATATTCGCAAACAATTGATGGTTACTGAGTTTGGACTGCCCAACCTGCATATTGAAGTCATTTCTGGTTTGCCCTCTATAAGCTAATTCCTGATCTGTGACATTCGCTCCCAACAAGCCTTGTAAAGCCGTAATCGTAGAAGCATTCTGAATACCAGTTTGTAAAGCAGGATTAAAATAACTTACACCTTGCGAATACTGATGGATCAGATTCACGAAGTCCTGTTCGCCGGCAGTTCCCTTCAGATTATTGATATTATTAAAATAAGAAGAAAGATTCACACCACCTTCAGCAGCTCTCTTTTCGATTGCATTATAAGCATTGTAAATATTTCCGCTTTCTGTTCCCGCTCGTCTTGTAGGATCACGGAACTGGGAAGACCAGGTAATGTTGTAAAAACCGCCTTTAGTTCCGATTTTATTTCCGTAATTTAAATCCAGTTGATATTGCTGACCGTCATAGTTTCCTGTGTGATCTTTCGCTGCATTTGTAAGATATCCACCGTAATTGAGTTGTCCGGTTAATCTTCCTGTATCTCTTTTCAATTGTAAATTCATAACGCCTGCGATAGCATCAGAACCGTATTGTGCAGAAGCACCGTCTCTTAAAACCTCGATTCTGGAAAGTGCAAAAGCTGGAATTGCATTAAGATCCGTTCCTACAGTCCCTCTTCCGGGCGCTCCGTTTACATTGACTAAAGCTGAACTGTGTCTTCTTTTTCCATTAATCAAAACCAAAGTCTGATCTGGTCCCAAACCTCTCAATTGTGCAGGATCTGAGTGATCCGAACCATCTGCATTGGTCTGGATTGTTGATGTAAAAGAGGGTGCAATCGTATTAAGAATCTGATTGATGTTTGTCTGCGGTAAACTCTGCTGAATGTCTTTCAGATTGAAAACATCCACAGGAACTGGACTGTCCGCTTTGGATCTTCCACCACTCCTGGATCCTACCAAAACCACTTCTTCAATTTGTTTGTCAGAGACTGTATCTTGGGTAGCTTTTGTTTCCTGGGCTTGTGCAAATGAAATTCCAGAAAAGAAAATGACAGCTGCTGTGAGCGCAATTCCTTTCCTTGAATTAATAATAGTTACTTTGTTCATATATTTTAAATTTTACGTTTTATAAATAAAAAAACTTCTCCCAGACAAGTCCGGAAGAAGTTATATAAGGATTGTGTTTGATCCAGTAATAAAAACTTTTAAACTTATCTTTCCTTTTTTTCAAAGGCTGAATGAAACACCTTTCCTTTCGGCAGGTTGTTAAGACGTCAATAGGTCAGTTCCCTCGGTCTTTCTTAATAAGTATGACAGCAATTCGTAATCACAGGGCAAAAATAAGGGCTTATCTTTTATCAATCCAAATTTATTTCCTACTAATTTGGTATGATAAATATCATATTGAATTTAATTATCTGATTTAATGTTGATTGGCACAGAAATTTATTATCAATAAATATGAAAGCTTCGAAGATAAAATACCACATTGGCTGTTCCGGATTTTACAATGCAGACTGGAAAGGTTCGCTTTATCCGGCAGATTCCCAGAATAAAGATTTCCTGAAATTATATTCTAAGACATTTGATATTGTGGAAATTAACAGCACATTTTATCGGAAGCCAACTGCGAAAACACTTCAAAAATGGGTAGATGAGACGCCAGATAATTTTAAATTCTTCATTAAGATTCCAAAAACAATCTCTCATCAAAAACCATTCGAAAATAAGAAAGAAGAAATATTAGAATTCTGCAATCACATTAAAATCCATCTTGAAAATAAACTGGCAGGCCTTCTTTTCCAGTTTCCGCCGTCGTTTCATAATACGCCGGAAAATCTAAATTGGCTTAAGGAAAATCTTCCTGCTGATCATTTAATCGTTGTCGAATTCCGTCATAACTCCTGGTGGAATGATGAAGTTTTTAAAATATTTACAGAAAACAATTGGATCTTCAGCGGAACGAGCTTTCCAGGAAATCTGCCCGAAGAAGTCATCATTACAAATCCCGAAATCGGATATTATCGCCTTCACGGAAAGCCAACTTTATATAAATCGCGTTATCCGGAAGAATTTTTGAATGATCTTTCTGACAAAATCAAGGCAACAGGCAAAGAATTTTACATTATGTTCAACAACACTTGGGGAACAGCTGCGATCGAAAATTCATTATATTTAAAGAAAATTTTAAAGTAAATGAAAAAACTCGTTGTGTTGTCAGGCGCAGGAATCTCAGCAGAAAGCGGAATCAAAACTTTTAGAGATTCTAACGGACTATGGGAAAATCACAGAGTAGAAGATGTTGCCTCGCCGGAAGGTTTTGCTAGAAATCCAAAGCTGGTTCTGGATTTTTATAATGCCAGGCGACAACAGTTAAAAGAGGTAGAGCCCAACACGGCTCATAAATTGCTTGCAGAGTTAGAGGATTTTTTCGATGTTCACATTATTACGCAGAATGTAGACGACCTTCACGAGCGAGGTGGTTCTACAAAAATCGTTCATCTTCACGGAGAAATTAAAAAAGCAAGATCAGTCAATCACGAAAACGAGATACTGGATTGGGAAGACGACATTCATTTAGGTGATCTTCATACTGATGGTTCACAACTTCGTCCACATATTGTTTGGTTTGGTGAGATGGTTCCGGAGATGGATAACGCCATTAGTATCGCTTCGGAAGCTGATCTGTTCTTAGTTATCGGAACTTCGATGCAGGTTTATCCGGCCGCTTCCGTCGTAAGATATGTTCCAAGTCACTGCGAAGTTTTCGTCATTGATCCAAACCTCGAAAATCCAAATTCATTCACCCGAAATGAGAATTATTTCAAAACTTCAGCCACAGAAGGAATGAAAAAACTGAAACAAATATTAATAGAAAAGTATCAATAATGCAGGTAGAAATTAGAAAATTAAGTATTGATGATTATGATGAACTGGCGGAAGCAATGCAGAAAGCTTATCCGGATATCGACGATAATGTCTGGAGCAAACGGAATATCCAAAAGCTGACTTCCATTTTTGCAGAAGGTCAAATCTGTATTATGGTTGATGGAAAATTAGCTGCCGCTGCACTATCGATTATTGTTAACTACGAACTTTATGGTGATCAGCATACTTACAATGAGATCACGGGAAATGAATCTTTCAATACGCACAGCAATGTCGGAAATGTACTTTATGGCATCGAGGTTTTTGTAGATCCGGATTTCAGAGCGTTGCGATTGGGAAGAAGATTGTATGACGCTAGAAAAGAACTGTGCGAAATATTAAATTTAAAATCGATAATTGTTGGCGGCAGAATACCGAATTATCATCTTTACAGTTCAGAATTGACCCCGAGAGAATACATCACTAAAGTCCGAAACAAAGAGATTTTTGATCCTGTGCTAAGTTTTCAGATAGGGAATAATTTCTCGCCTGTCAAAATCCTGAAAGGTTATTTGAAAGGTGACACAGAATCCGAAGAATACGCAGTTCTCCTGCAATGGAACAATATTTATTACACCGCCAAAAAGAACACAATGCAGGACAGCGTCATCCGTCTTGGCCTGATCCAATGGCAGATGCGACCTCTGAAAGACATTGAGGATTTTTACAAGCAGGTTGAGTTTTTCGTGGATGCTGTTTCCGGCTATCAGTCGGATTTTTGTCTGTTCCCGGAATTATTCAACACGCCTTTACTCGCTCCTTTCAATCATCTGAATGAAAGAGAATCGATGGAAAAACTATCTGAACTGACGGAAGAAATCAAGGAAAAAATATCCGAAATGGCGATCAGCTACAACGTCAATATCATCTCCGGAAGTATGCCGATTTTCGAGGATGGGAAACTTTACAACGTGAGTTATCTGCTTCACAGAGACGGAAAAATTGACGAGTACAGGAAAATCCACATCACGCCAAACGAAAAGAAATATTACGGAATGACCGGCGGAAATGAGATCAAAGTGTTCGACACAGACTGTGGAAAAATCGGCGTCATTATTTGCTATGATGTCGAGTTCCCGGAATTGCCAAGATTACTGGCAGATCAGGGAATGAAAATCTTATTCGTGCCTTATCTCACAGATACTCAGAATGCTTATACGCGCGTTCGACATTGCGCTGCTGCAAGAGCTATCGAAAATGAATGTTATGTCGCAATTGCCGGCTGTGTTGGGAATCTGCCGGGTGTGAATAATATGGATATTCAATATGGGCAGGCGACGGTTTTTACGCCTTCGGATTTTGCTTTTCCTTCCAACGCGATTAAAGGTGAAGCGACTCCAAATACCGAAATGACTATTATTGTGGATGTCGATTTAAACCTTTTGAAAGAACTTCATTACAATGGTGCAGTAAAAACTTTGACCGATAGAAGACAGGATCTGTATGATGTTATTTTGAGAAATCAGAGTTAATATATATTTATATTAAGAAATAACACAAAGACACAAATTTATCTTACATTGAAACACTGAAGGCACAAGGAAAATCAAAGATTTAAATTACTGAAAGACCTTGTGCCCTAAAACATAAAGTTAAGATTAGCTTTTAGTGCCTTTGTGTTATTTTTAAATAAAAATTTAACATCGTCCTCTTTTAATCATCTAAATTTGTATATAAATATAAATAATGAAAAAAACGATTTTCTTAGCTGCTGGTTTATTATTATCAATTTCTGCGCAGGCACAAACTCAGATTCTTGATATTCTTAAGTCAACTGTAAAAGATAGAACAGGAGTAGATCTCAACAATGTGAAAACACAAAGCTCTACAAAAACTACAACAACAGGTTCAACGACTACAACTTATCCTAATTCAAATATCAATCTTGGAAATCTCACTTCTTCTACGATATCATCAGGATTAAAAGAAGCATTAAGTATGGGCGTAACCGAGGGTGTTAAAAAACTTGGTGCAACGGACGGTTTCCTGAAAAATGAAGCGGTGAAAATCCTGATGCCGGAAAAACTAAGAAAAATTGATGCTACACTTCGAAGTGTCGGTTTGGGAAGTCTGGCGGATCAAGGTGTGAAATTACTGAACAGAGCTGCGGAAGATGCCGTGACAGAAGCAACACCAATTTTTGTAAATGCCATTACCTCAATGACGATTACAGATGCAAAGAATATTCTGTTAGGAAGCAATAATGCGGCAACCAATTATCTTCAGACCAAAACTCAGACACAGCTTTTCACGGCATTTCAGCCAAAAGTTCAGGCTTCATTAAGCAAAGTGGGAGCCGATACGGTTTGGAAAAATATCATTTCAAAATACAACACATTCACCGGACAATCTGTAACTACAGACCTCAACGAATATGTGACGAATGAAACTATCAACGGTGTTTTCAAAATGGTGGCTGAGAAAGAAACCGGAATCCGAAATAATTCTGCGCTCAGAACGACAACGCTTCTTCAAAAGGTTTTTGGAGCGGTGAAGAAGTAAATTAGAGTTTAGAAGTTAGATATTAGATTTTAATTACTAAATAAAAGTCGTCCCGTTATAATAACGGACGACTTTTTAATTTTTAATTTTTTAGAATTGCATTTCAGGAATCTCGCCTTCAACAATCAGTTCTGCCTCTGTTGCTTTGATAATATCTTCCACAGAAATTCCCGGTGCTCTTTCCAATAGTTTAAGACCTTTATCCGTCACTTCCAGAACTGCTAATTCGGTGACTACTTTTTTAACACAATTCACACCTGTCAATGGTAATGTGCATTTTTTCAGAATTTTAGATTCTCCGGCTTTGTTCACGTGCATCATTGCGACAATGATATTTTCTGCAGATGCCACCAGGTCCATTGCGCCGCCCATTCCTTTTACCATTTTTCCCGGAATTTTCCAGTTGGCAATATCGCCGTTCTCGGAAACTTCCATTGCGCCTAGAATTGTGAGATCCACTTTCTGACTTCTGATCATCCCAAAACTGAAAGCCGAGTCAAAAAAAGAACCGCCGGGAAGAATCGTAATCGTCTGTTTTCCGGCATTAATCAAGTCTGCATCTTCTTCTCCTTCGAAAGGAAAAGGACCCATTCCCAAAACACCATTTTCACTTTGGAATTCCACCGAAATATCCTCCGGAACGTAGTTCGCAACCAAAGTCGGAATCCCGATTCCAAGGTTGACATACATCCTATCCTTCACTTCTTTTGAAATTCTTTGCGCGATCTGTTCTTTTGTCAGCATAGTAAAATCTTATACTGCAATATATATAAATTCCATTTGATACAAAAACGCTATCACGGTAATTCAAATTATTTCTGAGCCAACCAAAATTATATCTGTAAATTTGCAGATTACACTTATGAAAACACTATTACATTACCTCAAACCACACAAATGGTTGCTCATTGCCTCTTTATTATTAGCAACCATCAATCAGGTTTTTTCTTTATTCAGTCCGGCTATTACAGGGAATATCCTTGATCAGCTGGTCACACATCCCAACTTTTTTGATAAGGAAAAGCTCGTTCCCAGAAACTTAAATCAATTTCTCTATGGAACCGATATTTACCACGGTGCATTTTATTTTTTAGGATTATTGATAGGAACTGCGATGATCAGCAGGATTGCAAAAGCTTTTCAGGATTATACGGTGAATGTGATCACTCAGAAATTTGGTGCCAACATTTTTACAGATGGTCTACAGCATTCTATGGCGTTGCCTTATCAGGAATTCGAAGATCAGAGAAGTGGCGAAACCTTATCTATTTTGACTAAAGTACGGGAAGATTCGGTGAAGTTTATTACCAATTTCATTAATGTATTTTTTGGGATTCTGGTGAGTATTATTTTCGTTTCCGTTTATGCGGTCAGACTGCACTGGTCGATTATGCCGGTCTATATTGTCGGGATTTTCCTGATCGCATTCGTCACAAATCTATTAAGTAAAAGGATTAAAATAATCCAGAAAACGATTGTTACGGAAACCACAAGCCTGGCAGGAAGCACCACCGAAAGTTTACGAAATATCGAAATTGTAAAAAGTCTTGGACTAACAAAACAGGAAGTTAAACGACTGAATAACAACACTTATAAAATCCTTGGACTGGAACTTAAGAAAGTAAAAAGCATTCGCTCGTTAAGTTTTATTCAGGGAACGATGGTGAATTTTCTGCAACAGTTAATTACATTGACATTGTTATATTTGATTTTCAGAAACATCGTAACGCCGGGACAATATCTGTCATTGATGTTCTACGGATTTTTCATTTTTGGGCCAATGCAGGAAATCGGGAATATCATTATTTCTTATCGTGAAGCCGAAGCATCTTTGAAAAACTTCGATAATCTGATGAAAAAACCGGTGGAAGAAAAACCTCTCACACCGAAACAAATTGGTGCGATCGAGGAACTGGAGTTCAAACACGTTTCTTTCAAACATCAGTCGGCGCAATATAAAGCTTTGAATAACATTTCATTCGATGTCAAAAATGGTGAAACGATTGCCTTTGTCGGACCAAGCGGATCCGGGAAAAGTACATTGGTGAAACTTCTGGTCGGACTTTACCGCGCTCAGGAAGGGAATATTTTCTATAATGAGATCAACGGAAAAGAATTCGATTTTGATGAACTGAGAAATCAGATTGGATTTGTGACTCAGGATACGCAACTTTTTGCAGGGACGATCAGAGAAAATCTTCTATTCGTAAATCCGGATGCAAGTGAAGAAGATATTCAAATTGCCTTGAAGAAAGCAAGCTGTACCGGATTACTGGAAAGAGCCGAAAAAGGCATTGAAACCGTCATCGGCGAAGGCGGATTGAAATTAAGCGGTGGTGAAAAACAGAGAATTGCCATTGCCAGAGCATTACTCAGGCAACCACATTTGCTAATTTTTGATGAAGCAACTTCTGCTTTGGACAGCATCACTGAGGAAGAAATCACAACAACCATCAAAGATATTTCTGAACAGAAAGAACAGATCACCGTTCTCATCGCACACAGACTGAGCACCATTATGCACGCCGACAGAATCTATGTTTTAGAACGCGGACAAGTGATAGAAACTGGTTCTCACGAAAATCTGATTGCCGAAAAAGGTTTGTATTATGCGATGTGGAGACAGCAGATTGGGGAGAGGAAAACTTTGGAAGCGCCGATAGAGAAGATTTGATTAATTGAATTAAAATATAAAAAAACCGTCTCGTTTATACAAGACGGTTTTTTAAATTTTTTCCCTAACAGTCCACTGCTCTATCCTAATTCTCATAATTCTTACCTTGAAAAATTGGAAACCCAAAATTTTAGGCTTTACAACCTAAACTTTTACCTTAATGACGTAAAATTTTAGGTTGTATGACGTAAAAGTTTACCCCCAGAGACGTAAAATTTTACCCTGATGACGTAAAATTTTAGGTTGCATAGCGTAAAAGTTTACCCCCGGAGACGTAAAATTTTGCGTCGACAACCTAAATGTTTACCCTGATAGGCCTAAAATTTTACGTCTGTAGCGTAAACGGTTAGGTTTAACCCGCATCGATACTGGATTCAGCAAATTATAATATATCAGTTTTTTTGAACTACATTCGAATTAAAAAACAAAAACCGTCTCATTTTAAATGAAACGGCTGTATTTCTTAAGCTTTCTTCCTCACAGTCCTCTGCTCTATTCTCTTTTCATAATTCTCGCCCTGGAAAATCCTTTGAATCATAATTCCCGGAATGTGGATTTCGTTTGGGTTCAATTGTCCCGGTTCTACCAATTCTTCCACTTCTGCAATCGTGATTTTTCCTGCGCCTGCCATTGGAAAATTAAAATTACGGGCCGAACCTTTGAAGATCAGATTCCCGGCGTGATCGCCTTTCCAGGCTTTTACGATGGAGAATTCTGCTTTGTAGGCGTGTTCCAGAATGTGCGGTTTTCCATCAAAATCCTTTACCTCTTTACCTTCCGCAATCTCAGTCCCAAAACCTGCCGGCGTATAAAAAGCAGGAATCCCGGCTTGTGCTGCTCTACATTTTTCGGCAAGTGTTCCTTGTGGTGTGAGTTCTACTTCCAGTTCGCCGGAAAGCATCTGGCGCTCGAATTCGGCGTTTTCTCCAACGTAGGAAGAGATCATTTTTTTGATCTGTTTTTTCTGAAGTAATAATCCTAAACCAAAATCGTCAACGCCGGCATTGTTGGAAATGCAGGTTAAATCGGTCACATTTTTCTTTACCAATTCTGTAATGCAATTCTCCGGAATCCCGCAAAGTCCAAATCCGCCGAGCATTATTGTCATTCCGTTTTGTATATCTTTTACCGCTTCTTCGGCGTTTTTCACTCTTTTATCGATCATAAAATTGAGTTTAATTTCTGTCAGTTTGTTCGTTCATAAATATAGAAAATCCTTTGTAAGTAGAGGAAAGAAAATAGAGAAAAAGATTATTTCTGTTGAGAAGGCTTCGACTCCGCTCGGCCTGACAATGTAATTGAACTTTAATTTTCTGAAACTCGATTTGATAAATTAGAAAATTGATTGGATTGTAATGCTAAAATTAAATAACAAAATTTTCTATTTTGCGAAGCGCGCCCCGGCTTGAACGGAGCTCTTTTTGTAAGCAATGGAAAAGCCATGGCACAAAAAAGCGGGAGTGGAAGACGGATAAAGGCGCCCAATAATTCACAAAAAAGCCATATACAAAACTGCATATGACTTTCTTTAATAACAATTTAAACATTTATCTATTGTCTATCGTAACGCTCACAGGCATCACGTAAGTCGTAGCCATCATATTTTGGTTCAGTTTATCAACATTCACTTTATAAATAAGGTGCGAAAGAACATTTTCTAATTCTTTGCTTACATTTTTACAATCTCCGTTTGCACGGATGTTGGTAATTTTTCCGTTCTCGGCAAGGCTGAATCTGACATCAGAATTGATAACGCCTTCTTTATATTCCGAAGCTGTGAAGTCAAAATTATCTTTTACCAGTTTCCTAAGTTCCCCGAATCCATCACCCGAGCTAAAGACAACTTCCTGTATATTTTTCTCAGCATCCTGAGCTTTGGTTACAGAAAAAAGTCCTGCAAATACGAATATTGATAACACGGTCATTTTTATATTCAGTTTCATAATGTAAAATTTTTTTTATCAATGTCATTATAGAATCGCAGTCATTTTTATATTTCTAAGGAATTTACGACCAGCGATTTCATAATCAATTGATTTTAAGTCAATATTTATCTAATTAAAAGACAAAGTTACAACATTTTAATATTTAGTTCATATTAAATTAACATTGAGGGTTAAAATTTAATATTGGAGAATAAAAAAATTCCAGAAAGTAAAATTACTAGCTGGAATTCTGATGTTCATTTTGATAGTTTACTTGTTCTGTCCCGGAGCAAATGGTTTTGCTGATTTCATAGCAAACACTTTTTTTGCCTGTCCCGGCGGCATTGGTTTAGCTTGCGCGTGAGCCGGACGTTTCGGTGGTGTTGGTGGTTTTGGTGGTCTCGGCGGTGCTGCACAAGATGCAAAACTGAGTATAAAAACACCAATCGCTAAAAAATTTTTGATGGATTTCATATCTTATTTTTCATTCGGAAAAAACAAATTTGATACCAGAAGCATGATGCAATAATTTGTTTTGTAAATTCTTAATCGATAAATTTGATTTTAATTAATCAAAAAACAATCATAATGTCTATCACAAACGAGTCAGAATTAATCGGAATGCGGAAGAATGCACAGTGATTCAGGAAGAATTCTGTAGTTGCGATTAGACCAACTTCCACGGTTACTGACACGCAAAAAGATGGCTGGACGATGGTTGCCAACAAAGGCGGTTTTATGACACAACACGAACATACGATTGTTGTGACATACGGTAAACCAGTTATATTGACGGAAGCAAATGGGATTTATAATCCGTAGTGGTGAAGTCAAAATTATTTTTTTAAAGTTTCCTGAGTTCTCAAACGCATATTCTGAACGAAGCAACACTTCCGTATATTTTTTTCAGATTCCTGAAATTGTTTACACTTAACAAATTAAAATACAAATATTGATAACGCAATTATTTTACTACTCATTTTCATTTCCATAATCAATTGATTTAAAGTTTTATTTATAAAGTATTACGACGGAATTAAGTAATTTTACATTTAGCTGGTATAATTAACATTTTGAATTAAAATTTAATTCTAGAATTTACTTTATTGATTTGCAA
The DNA here is from genome assembly GCF_042695135.1 of Epilithonimonas sp. UC225_85. Classification (GTDB taxonomy): domain Bacteria; phylum Bacteroidota; class Bacteroidia; order Flavobacteriales; family Weeksellaceae; genus Epilithonimonas. The sequence continues at coordinate 1,755,684 of NZ_CP170547.1, read as the reverse complement.
TTTTTAAATTTATCAAAGATTGAATTTTTGACCTTGGGAACGAAAATATTTGCGTAAATCTTCTAGATGATTCTCATATCCGAATCCGTACAACTTTAAACCAGTGTTCTCTAAAAAAGGATTTCCTTCAACGTTTATAAAATCTATTTCCGAAAAATTTATAATTTCTTTAATTTCTTCAATATCTGTTATTTGATTAAACTTCAGATTTATTTGTTTAATTTGCTTCAGTACTACAACATTCTTAATATTCTTAATCCAATTATTGCGTAAGTCTAAATCCTCAAAGTTGCAATTACTAAATGCCAGAAAATCTACATCTGTCAAATAATTAAAGTCAATTTTTAAAATTTTTAGATTTCTCAGATTCTGAAAGCCATCAATTTCTTTGATTCGATTTGATGTTAAATAGATTTCTTCTAAATTTTTAAGCTTTTCAAGTCCTTTTACTTTAGTAATTTGATTGGATGTAAGATTTAACATCTTTAAATTAAAATTAGAAATCTCGTTCAGCTTCACAATTTTGTTTTGACTGAGAATAAGAATTTCCAATTTACAAAGTTGCAGTAGATTCTCAATGACTATGATTGAATTGTTATATAAATTCAGGTAGAGTAATTCTTTTAAATTTTCAAAGCCTTTTATCGAATCTATTTTATTATTAGAAAGATTCAAACCTAAAACTTTACCTTTTTTTATCTAGAAAAAATGAATTATTTCTACCGCCATTCAAAATATCATCTTTATCAAAAGTCTGCTGAAGTTGAATACCATATACTTTTTCAAGTGCAATAATTTCTTTTGGTTTTTCCATTAAGTATTCGTTTTCCTCAAAAATAAATAAAAAACCACAATTTGCATTGTGGTTTTCCTTAATACGTGATTAATATTTTTACATCTCTTTCTTCAAAAACTTAGCCGTGAGACTTTTCTTAGACTTGATAATCTGCTCTGGCGTTCCTTCGGCGATGATTTGTCCGCCGTGTTTTCCACCTTCAGGACCGACGTCGATGATGTGATCAGCCAATTTGATAACATCCATATTATGCTCAATAATGATGAATGAATTTCCTAATTCTACTAATTGATTGATAGCTTCCATCAAAACTTTCACATCTTCAAAATGAAGTCCGGTTGTTGGTTCATCCAGAATATAAAGTGTGTTTCCGGTTTGTCTTTTGGAAAGCTCCGTTGCCAGTTTGACACGCTGCGCTTCTCCTCCACTCAAAGTTGTCGATTGCTGACCGATTGTAATGTAACCCAAACCAACGTCCTGTAAAGTCTTCACTTTAATGAAAATCTTAGGAATCGGCTGGAAGAATTCTACCGCTTCGTTAATTGTCATATCCAAAACATCAGAAATCGATTTTCCTTTGTAACGGACTTCAAGAGTTTCACGGTTGAAACGTTTCCCGTGACAGGTTTCACAATGAACGTAAACATCGGGCAAGAAATTCATCTCAATCACCTTCAAACCGCCTCCCTGACAGGTTTCGCAACGTCCGCCTTTCACATTGAAGGAGAAACGTCCGGCTTTGTAACCACGGATTTTACTCTCTGGCAATTCGGCAAAAAGATTACGGATATCGGTGAACATCCCCGTGTAAGTCGCTGGATTTGAGCGTGGTGTTCTGCCAATCGGACTTTGGTCAACGTCTACGATTTTGTCGATATTATCAATCCCTTCAATGCTTTTGTAAGGCAAAGGTTCCTGAATCGCTCTGTAAAAATGGCGGTTCAAAATTGGATATAAAGTTCCGTTAATCAAAGACGATTTTCCACTTCCGGAAATCCCTGAAACGACCACCAATTTTCCTAATGGAATTTCGAGGTTTACATTCTTAAGGTTGTTTCCGGTTGCGCCTTTCAGGACAATTGATTTTCCGTTTCCGGCTCTTCGTTTTGCAGGAATTTCGATTTTCCGTTTTCCAGTCAGATAATCGGCTGTGATGGTATTAGCTTTTTTGATGTCTTTCGGATGACCTTGCCAAAGGATTTCGCCACCGAATTTCCCCGCTCTCGGACCAATATCCAAAACGTGGTCTGCTTCCAGAATCATATCTTTATCGTGCTCCACCACCAAAACCGAATTCCCAATATCACGAAGATGTTTTAAGGAATTAATCAATCTTTCATTGTCTCGTTGATGAAGACCAATTGAAGGCTCATCCAAAATATAAAGAACGTTGACCAATTGAGAACCAATTTGTGTCGCCAAACGAATACGCTGAGATTCGCCTCCAGAAAGGGTTTTCGAGCTTCTGCTGAGACTCAGATAATCCAAACCGACATCCAAAAGGAATTGCAATCTGGTTTCGATTTCTCTAAGGATTTCGTAAGCGATAATTTTATTTTTATCACTGAAAGTATCTTTCACATCGGCCAACCATTCCTTCAAATCTAATAAAGAAAGGCCGTTGATTTCCGCAATATTTTTTCCATCAATCTTGAAACTCAAACTTTCCTGACGAAGACGCGCGCCTTTACAAGTCGGGCAAACTTCTTCCGTTGTGAAATTTCTTTCGACCAAAACGGCGTCGTAATTTTCACGTTCGTCAACGATTTCCTCAAGAATATGAACCAAACCTTCGAAGTTGATTTTAATCTTTTTTGAGATTCCGGCGTGTTTCAGTTCCTTCGTAATGTCCTTGTTATGACCGTAATAGATGTATTCCAAAGCCTCTTTCGGAATATCTTTGAAAGGCGTTGCCAAACTCAAATCGAAAACTTCCAAGATTAGTTTAATCTGAGAAAGAATCCATTTGTTGGATTTGATTTGTTCAAGTGGCAACAGCGCACCTTGATTGATCGACAGTTTGTCATTCTCGACGAAATAGTCGGTGTTTACTTTTTTGACCGTTCCAAGACCTTTGCACGTTTCACAACTTCCTTTTGGAGAGTTGAATGAGAACGTATTCGGTTCCGGCAAAGCCATCGAATCTCCCGTAATATCGTCCATCAAATTCTTAGAAAAAAAATGAATTTCTTCACTTCCCATTTCCTGAATCGCAATCAAACCTTCTCCCATATCAGAAGCGGTTTTCAGGGATTTTTGCATTCTCAGTTCCGTCGCCGATTCTCCGATAATCCATCTGTCCACCACAACTTCCACATCGTGGGTTTTGTAACGGTCGAGTTTCAAATCGTATTCGATGTCCTGAAGAACACCGTCGATTCTGGCCTGAGAATAACCTTTTTTGGAAAGATGAATGAACAATTCGTGGTAATGTCCTTTTCTGGAACGCACAACAGGCGCCATCAGATAGACCTTTTTCCCTTTGAAGTTTTCCTTGATAGTCTCAAGAATCTGGTCTTCCGTATAACTCACCAAACGTTTTCCAGAACTCATTGAATAAGCATCGGAAACCCTTGCGAACAAAAGTCTCAGATAGTCATAAAGTTCGGTAATTGTTCCAACGGTTGAACGTGGATTTTTGTTGGTCGTTTTTTGTTCGATGGCAATTACGGGTGACAAACCTTCAATCTTGTCAACATCCGGACGTTCCAATCCGCCAAGAAACTGCCTTGCATACGCAGAAAATGTCTCTATATAACGCCTTTGCCCTTCCGCAAAAATCGTATCAAATGCGAGGGAAGATTTTCCGCTTCCAGAAAGTCCTGTGATGACCACCAATTCGTTGCGTGGGATTTTGACGGTGATGTTCTTGAGGTTGTGCTCTCGAGCACCGTAGATTTCGATAAATTCCTGATTATTCTTCATTGAAAAGTCTCATTCTGGGAAAACGCAAATTTACGGAATTTAATTGACGATTGCACTTTACCTTAATCCAAGTTTAATAATATTTAACAGAGATTTGGACTTAAATAAATTTTTGATAGACTTATCTTTGTCGCCTGAAATAAATTAAAAAAATGAAACGTATTTTATCAAAATTCACATTTGCTGTTTTAATATTCTCGTCGTTCTATTGCTTCGCTTGGGGATTGACGGGACACCGCGTGATTGCAGAAATCGCTCAACACCATTTGAGTTCCAAAGCTGAAAGAAACATCAAAAAACTTCTTCAAAATCAGAAATTGGCTTACTACGCGAATTGGCCGGATTTCATCAAGTCTGATACGACTAGCGTTTGGAAGGAAACTTCGTCTTGGCATTATGTGAACATCAATCCACAAAAGGATTTTCAGCAATTCAAAGATTCTTTACAAGCTCAAAAAAGCCCGAATCTCTACACTCAAATCGAAAATTTAGCTAAGAAAATTAAAGATAAAAACACTTCTGAAGCTGATAAGAAAAATGCTTTGGTTTTCTTGGTTCATTTGGTGGGTGACCTACATCAACCGCTTCACGTTGGGCGATATGAGGATTTGGGAGGAAATAAAATCAATGTGACTTACTTTGGACAAAATACCAATCTGCATTCACTTTGGGATACTAAAATGGTGGAAGACAGAAAATATTCTTACACGGAATTTGCCAATCTCTTGGACATCAAATCAAAAGATGAAGTGAAAACCATCCAAGGTGGAACTTTGCAGGATTGGTTGTATGACAGTCAGAAAATTGCGAACTCCATCTACTTTCACACACCGAAAGACTCCAAATTGAGTTACGATTACAATTACCGTTTTGAAGCTACTGTTGAAAGACAATTGTTGTACGGCGGATTGCGTTTGGCGAAAGTGCTGAATGATGTTTTCGGCTAAAATAAATAAAAATCAATCCTTTAAAAAGTCCGATTCCAGAAGGTTTTGGGCTTTTTTTATTAGTTCGTTTACAAATTCTAATCAAGATTTTTAATCATCCAAAGATTACAACCAGAATGCCCGGAATTTCCCAAAGGTTTTTCCAAATATTGAAAACCTTGTTTTTCATAAATTGAAACTGCTTTGCTGAATTCCGGAATACTTTCCAGATAAACATTTTTGTATCTCAAATCTTTAGCTTTTTCAAGACATTTTTCCAATAATAATTTTCCAGTTCCTTTTCCTCTTGCTTCTTTTGAAAGATAAAACTTAGCAAGTTCAGTCGTATCATCAGGAAGGTTGGTAGTAGGAAAAATGCCGCAGCAACCTAGAATCACACCATCCTTCTCTGCAACAAATAAAGCGGATTTATCAGTTTGAAATAATGAATATAAATCATCGGTAGTCGGGTCGGAATAAACTGTTCCATTCGTACAACTCACTTCAAAATCGTGAAAAGAAGTTCTGATAATCTTGGCAAGAATCCCGTTATCTTCAACCTTATTTTCTCTGATTATTACTGACATTTCTTTGAAATTATTTTAAATTAACCAAGGATATTTGTGATAAATTCCGTCCAAAAGCATAGCTAGAATTCCGAAGAAAATCCAAAGTCTTAGAAGGTTAAGCGATTTGAATTTGTCATTTTTTTGATTCCGGAATAACATATAAATTGTTCCTAAAATCACAATGACTGTTGCTAAAAAATACCAGGCAATTATATTTTTAAAGCCAATTCCTACGCTTAGAATCACAGAAACTACCAATGTAATTATGAGAAGTACCAAAAGAATTGACCTTGTATTCTGAAATCCAAGCTGATTGGCAAAAGTTTCATAACCAAACATTTTATCTGCATTTTTCGTCAACGTATCTTTGATGACGTCGATAATGAAAAGCATCAGAAAAAGGAAAATGGCGAGAAACAAAATCTTCAAAGAAAATGTCTGATAATAAACCAGCATTCCGAAAAACGGATAAAGCGTTAAACCAACAAAGGTAAAGTTGTTAAGAAATATAATCTTGCTAAGCTTATGGCTGTAAAACCACATCAAAAACTGGTAAATTAAGAAGAAAATAAAAACCCTATACGATACGAAAAATGCCAAACTTAGAGATAGAGCATTAAGTAAAATGTAAGCCGTTAAGTAATATTTTTCCTTAAGAAAATTCTGTAATCTGGAACGAAAAGGCTTGGTCAGCTGATCTTTTTCTTTGTCGTAAAAACGATTGATAATTCCGCCAGCTAATATGCTGAGAACGGAGCAAATGATGATCGAGTGAACTTTATAATCGAAGACAAAATTCCTGAAGCTTTCTTCTCTATTAAATAGGAAAAATGTAGATACATAAAGTGCAAAAGTGAGCAAAACCGCTACAAAAAAACGAGCGCCCAACAGAAAACCCATCAACTGAGAAATACGGTAGAGAGCATTTCGTGAAGCCGGTTTTGTTTCGTTGGTCATTCTAAAAATTCTTTGCGTGTGTAGGATTATTAGTATTTCGAAAACACTTCGACTCCGCTCGGTGTGACAACGCTAATACTAACAATATTTTTTAGAGCTGTCAGTCTGAGCGGAGTCGATGACTTATATACGTTATTGATTTTTAAATAAAATTAAAACCTGTAAATTACTTCTTTGTGAAAACCCTCCAGCATTTTTTCGGCTTTTGCGTAATCTTTAGAAAATCCGAGAATATAACCCCCGCCTCCACTACCGCAAAGTTTGAGGTAATAAGCATTGGAGTCGATTCCTTTTTTCCAGATATTAAAAAGATTTTCTGGGATCATCGGGCGGAAATGTTCGTAAGCCCAAACCGATAATTTTTTCAGATTTTTGAAGAACGGATTCATATCTTTTCTTAGGAAAGCATCGATGCAAGCATTATTGTAACGGATGAATTCTTCTTTCAAAGTTTTTCTGAAACCTTCGTTTTTCAATTTTTCAAAGAAGATCTGAATCATTGGTCCGGTTTCGCCCGTCATTCCGGAATCAATAAGGAAAATGGCACCTTTACCCAACTCTTCTGCTGGGATAGAAACTTTATCAACCGAACCTTTACTTTCGATTAGAATCGGAAGATTCATAAAGCAAATCAATGGGTCGATTCCAGAACTTTTTCCGTGGAAATAACTTTCCAGTTGTCCGAAAATCACTTTTAGGTCTTTCAGTTCATTCTTGGAAATCGTTTCGGGTTCTCTTTTTGTAAAAGAATATTTTTCGAAAATAGCAGCAACCAAAGCGCCTGAACTTCCAACGCCATAACCTTGCGGAATATTGGAATCAAAGAACAAACCTTTTTCGATGTCAGCTTTAAAAGAATTGACATCTAATTTATATTCTGCAGGCAACTCTAAATCAAAAAGATAATTGGAATATTTCTCCAAAGATTGATTCGATTTTTTCTCGAAGTCGTTTTCAAGATCGGAAAATTTGAGTGTTCCTTTATAAAAACTGTACGGTAATGTCAAGCCTTGAGAATCCTCAATAATGCCATACTCGCCGAACAAAAGAATTTTTGCGTAAAATAAAGGGTTAGTCATACTGCGTTTTGATGTTGCAAATTTACAAAAAAAATAACTATTCGATTATTATCAAAAAACGAACCGATATTTTAAATTTTCATTAATTTATTTCGTATTATTTTTGACTTTCATAAAACGGATCAAGACTAGACCAATTGCGAAAAAAATCGTCATAGACAATGCTGAAAAACGCATATTATTAAAATATTCTATCAAGGTAGAGAATATCAATGTTCCAAGAATAATCGCCAGTTTTTCCAAAACGTCATAAAAACTGAAATAAGTCGTATTATCCATAGAATCAGTAGGAAGCAGTTTGGAATAAGTTGACCTGGACATTGCCTGCAACCCTCCCATAACCAAACCGATCACCGCTGCAATTCCGTAGAACTGATATTCTACATTTGGATTTTCTTTGTTAAGATAATATGCTGCCAGACACGCTCCAATCCACATTGCAACAGTAATACTTATGACATTTTTATTCCCGATCTTCTTAGACAACCAAGAGAAAAATAACGCACCGATGATTGCTTCAATTTGGATTAAAAGCAGAGTCATAATCAATTTATCCTGAGCCATATTGATCTCTCTTTTTCCGAAAAGAGTTGCCATCAGGAAAATAGTCTGCATCCCGACACTATAAAAGAAAAAACTTGAAAGGAAGAATTTCAGATTTCTGTCGCCAAAAAGATGACCACCAACTTTGAATAGTTCACGGAAACTTTGTTTAATAATATCAATATAAAAACTGGCATTATCTTTTAAAACTTCGAAGAAACCACCTTGTTCCGTGTGACTCTGGAAAATATTTTTATAATTAAGTAAAACCAAATCTTTTGGTAATTGCTCCTTAACCTGACCAAATTGCGGCAAATGTTTGAATGTATATTGAGAAAAACCAAACCACCAGGCACCCGTCAAAAGGAAACTGACACGTGTATAAATCGCCGCTTGTTTAGGTGTTTCTGCACAAACCTGAATCAATATCAAACAAATAATAACTAAAATTACAGAACCAATGTAACCGTAAACATAGCCTTTTGCAGAAAGCGAATCCTGCTTGTCCGGCGTTGCAATATCCGGCAAAAAGGAGTTGTAGAAAACCAAACTTCCCCAGAAACCAACACTAGCTGTCACACTAAATAATAATCCCAGCCAGACTGTTCCCATCCCAGTAAACATCGCCAATCCCATACAAGAAGTTGCACCAAGGTAACAGAAAAACTGAAGGAAAGATTTCTTATTTCCAATTGTATCTGCTAAAGATGACAAAATTGGAGATAGTAAAACCACAATGATGAAAGAAAGCGTAAGCGAATAACCATAAACCGTATCTGGATGAAATTCTTTTCCAAAAATCTTGATCATATGAGGCACAGCAACATCTATCCATTGTTTAGATTCTGCAACATATTCCTTCTTTTCGTAGGCTGTTGTCAAAATTGCATAATAGATGGGGAAAATCGTTGATGTAATCACTAATGAATAAACCGAATTTGCCCAATCATACAACGCCCAGGCGCGCATAATTTTAGGATTATTCTTTATTGAGTTTTCGGGAATTGTTTTTTCTATTTCAGACATTGGAAATAATTATTTAGACAAAAGTAAAAAAAGGAATTACAAGTTGACAAAAAAATGCATTTGTATCATAAATTTAATAAGAAAAACCCTTTCAAACTTTGAAATCTGAAAGGGTTTTGAAATTTATTTTAATTAAAAATTACTGCAAATTCTCAATAACAATAGCTGTTGCACCACCACCACCATTACAAATTGCAGCTGCGCCGTACTTTCCGTTATTCTGTTTCAGAACATTAATCAAGGTGACAATAATTCTGGAACCAGAACTTCCCAGCGGATGCCCGATGGAAACTGCGCCTCCGTTCACATTCACTTTTGAAGCGTCCAATCCTAAAACTTTGGTATTTGCCAAACCAACTACTGAAAATGCTTCATTCAATTCAAAGAAATCAATGTCTTCTTTTGTAAGATTCGCTTTCTTAAGAGCGATTGGCAAAGCTTTAGAAGGTGCCATTGTGAATCTTTCCGGTTCTACAGCGGCATCCGCGTAAGAGATGATTTTCGCCAGAGGTTTCAATCCTAATTCTTCCATTTTATCTTTTGACATTAGAATCAAAGCAGAAGCGCCGTCATTCAATGTTGAAGCGTTGGCTGCTGTTACGGTTCCGTTTTCTTTTTGAAAAACTGTTGCTAAAGTTGGTATTTTATCGAATTTAACCGATTTGTATTCTTCATCTTCCGAGAATACAATTGGGTCACCTTTTCTTTGAGGAATCGAAACTTGAACAACTTCTTCAGAGAATTTCCCCGCTTCCCAAGCCGCTGCAGCTCTTTTGTAAGACTGGATTGCAAAAGCGTCCTGTTCTTCTCTCGTGATATTATTTTCTTTCGCACATAATTCTGCGCAAACGCCCATATGCTGTTTGTTGTAAACATCGGTTAAACCATCTTTCAAAAGTCCGTCCTGCATTTTGATATCGCCTAATTTTGAACCGTTTCTTCCGTCTAAATAGTGTGGGACCATCGACATATTTTCCATTCCACCAGCTACTATAATATCTACATCGCCAGCTTTGATTGCCTGAGTTGCCATTGTCACTGCTTTCATTCCCGAAGCACAAACTTTATTGATGGTCGTAGAAGGCGTATGATTGGACAAACCTGCGCCCAAAGCCACTTGTCTCGCCGGCGCCTGACCTTCGCCAGCCTGCAAAACATTTCCCATATAAATCTCCTCCACCAAAGTCGGGTCAAGGTTAATTTTGTCTAAAGCTCCTTTTACCGCAGCGACGCCCAATTGTGTAGCAGGAACGCTCGAAAGGCTTCCCATAAAACTCCCCATTGGTGTTCTGGCTGCTGATACAATGAATACTTCTTTCATAATATTTTTAATTTTTGATTGTATACTAATTTCTAAACACAAAGTGCACAAGGTTTTTTTTCACAACTAACTGTTTTAAGGTCACAAGGTTCGATTTTATCAAAATTTTAAAATCAATTGTGTTCATTATGAAAACCTTAGTAGCTTTGTAGTTCAATTTTATTTTTTCTTGATGCAATTAAAATGACAACCGCTCCCAGAAACTCGATGAACCATCCCCAGGATAATTTCACGATTCCTGCGAATGTGGATTGCCAGGATTTGAAAGTTAAAAAACTGAAATAATCCAAAGATTTTAACTTAATGGCAACAAGTGTGAAAACAAAAAGCAATATCATTAAGAATGCCATTATTTTCACGAATTTAGTTTTTCCAATCAGGATGAAAACCAGCGTTAATAAAGAAAATCCCCAAAGTACGATGGCGAGTGTATTATCTACTTTCCAATAGTTCCAGTTTCCAACAATTGGAATATGAACCAAGGGCAGAAAACTGCCTGCCACAACCAAAAATAATCCGATTAACTGTAAATTTTTCATTTCTAAATCCTGTTTGCCAATGTAAATAAAAATTTAGACTTGCAAAAGTGATGATGAGATGAATTTTTGTTTTGAAATATTTCTCTTTGATAAATTCAAATTAATTTTTATAAATTTATATAAAGAAATTAATTATGAATACCGCAGAATTAAAATTAGACTTAATCAATCATATCACAAGCATTAAAGATAAAGTGAGGTTAAAGGAATTGTTACAACAATTAAAATTTCAGGCTGATGAATCATTGTATATTACAAGTGAAGATGAAAAAACAGCAATTTCTGAGGCGAGATATCAAATTGACAATGGGGAGATTTTATCAAACGAAACCGTTCAAGAAGAAATCAAAGAATGGCTAAAAAAATAATATGGACTCTCAAAGCTAAAAATGAACTTGTTGAAATTCTCCAATATTGGATTAACAGGAATAAGTCTAATAATTTTAGTCTGAAATTAAATTCGCTGATTGAAGCGCAATTAAATCTGATTCTAGAACAACCAAAAATCGGAAGAAAAACCGATATTCCCAATGTTTATATTAAAATAATTCATAAGTATCTTATGTACTATGAATTCGTAAACAATACACTTTACATTTTAACAATACGACACGGCAGTCAAAATCCGGAAACTTTTAAATTGAAATAATCACAACAATAAGGTTATGAATAAAAATAAATTTAATGAGTTTATCGAAAAATACAATGTAAAAGAAGAAATAGTAAAATCTTTTGAAAACCTATTGAAACTTAATTCGGTAGAGGATTTGAATATAAAAAATAAAAACATATCTATTGACGTTCAAAAAATTGAGTATAAGAAAACAGACTTCAATTCTCACTCATTTGCAACCCCTGTAAAAGACATCCAAAAAGTAATTGGTGCATTCACACTCGTTTTTAATGACAAAGCTGAAATTACAGACGAATTTTTTATTATTAATTAAGCAAAAAAAGCACACTCCTAAAAAGTATGCTTTCAGAAAATAATAATAAAATAGTGTTCTATGAAAAATGTAATTATTTAAAAGTCAATGTTGGCAATTTCGATTCCGATCTGGATTCCGTTTTTGTTTGGTAGAATTGCTTTATCATTGAAAATTGGTGTAAAATCCTTCTTGATGAACAACGTAACTCCACCATAACCCAGACTGAATTTCCCTCCAAATAAGAAAGCATTCACGCCGTCATCCAAAGTGTAATCATACTTTTTGAAGTGATCATTTTCATCATAGTATTTCACTTTTACGATACTTCTCGTATTGATTCCCGCATAAGCTCCTACTCCAATCTTCCACATTTTTTTTCTCACATCCAGATATTGTTTGCCGTCATATTCTGTGTATTTTGGATTCAGATAAAGCTGAAATTCTATTGGTAATGTCAGGTACACATTTCTAAGTTTGGAACGTTTCAATGTGCCTTCTTCAAAATCCTGAAGGAATAATTGGGAATTTTCCTGAACAAAAACCTGCGGACGTTTCGGCATATAAGTGTCTGTTCTGTAAGCCAATCCGTATCTTATAAACCACGGACTGGTGAAACTTCCTAACTGTCGGTCTGTTCGGAACTGGACCTCAACACTGTGCGAATTTCCGATTCTCATTTCAGAATCATTCTCAAACGGATTGAAACTCCCTTTATCTTTAGTAAGATTCGCAAATGCATAACCGACACTAAGAGAACTGCTTTTTAGATATTTTTCCGGAGACTTTCCACTTTTTCTGATCGTCAATCCGGATGTGCTGAAAACAAAAACATCTTTATTTTTCAAAGTATCAGGTTTTGTGTTGTAAACCGAATTGGTAACCGCAGTTTTCGTAATGTTGTCCAACTGCTGGCGTTCGTTCTCAATTTTATCATTGATGATTGTTTCGTATTTTTTAGAAACTTCTTCTTTCTGCGCGATCTGTTCGGCTTTTGTAATTTTCCCGGAAGAGAAAGCTTCGTCGATTTTGTCGGTTTCAGATTTCATATTTTCTTTCTCGGTTGTTACGATGGAATTTACTTTGTCCGTGTAAGATTTCATCTGATTATCGAGCGTAGTTTGTGCTGTAGCAAAGCTGGAAAGCAATGCCAAAAGTAGAATTTTGACTTTCATAATAGTTTATTTAATTGTTATAGAATCTTGGTCGTAAAGCGTAATTCCGAAGAGTTTGATACGTTTTGGATTGGGAAAATCTGAATCATTTTTGGGTTTTGAAGTATTGATTCCCATTGCAGATTTTGGTATTTCAGATTTCGCTTTGTCGATTTCCACTCCGAAAAGTAAATCGGAAGAGGTAATATATTTTGGTCGTTCTTTAGGTTTTTGAATCTCATTCTGAACGAGTTTTCCTTCTGGTTGAGGAATTGAAATCTCTTCTTTTTTGATTAAAATTTCTTTCTCAGAAACTTTATCAACGGTTTGATTGTCCACTTTAATTCTCTCTGTCATTCTGAGCGGAGTCGAAGAATCTTTCTCATTTTCAACAGCCAATTTTTGATTATCAGTATCAGAATTATTTTTGACTGGATTTAATTTCTCGACTTCATTATTTTCTGATTTTTCAATTAAATTTGGATTTGAATTTTCACTTTGATTCGCTAATTCCATATTTTCATTAATATCAGATTTATTATTAATCATCAGAAAACTTCCACCTAAGCCAATCATTAATAAAATAACTGCAGCATATCTCAACCAAACGATTTTTGGCTTTTCTTCTTTCGCAGGAACTTGGTCGAGTTTCTCTTCCAATCTGTCCCAAAGACTGTCGGAAACTTTCATTTCCTTTTGTTCGTATTTAGATTTCAGATTCTGCATTTTGTTTGGTGTTTTGTTGATTAAAATAATCCTGGAGCCATTTTTTAGCTTTGCTCAGCTGGCTTTTGCTGGTTCCTTCTGTGATGTTCAGGATTTCCGCGATTTCCTGATGTTTCTTTTCCTCGAAAACCGAAAGATTGAAAACCAGTTTATAACCAATTGGCATTTCCCTGAAAATCACTTCCAAATCGATATCCTGAGCTAACTCGTCAACATCTTCCGTTTTATCCGCAATTGCTTCTGTAAATTCCGTTTCGGCGTACAAAATATGCTTGTTTGTCCGAATAAAACTAATTGCATCATTCACCACAATTTTCCTCAGCCAAAACGGAAACGATTCGTAATTTTTACAATCCTCAAGCTTCGTAAATGCTTTGTAGAAAGCATTCATCAACACATCTTCCGCATCATCCCGATTATTGATGTAAGAATTGGCCACCGACAACATTTTCCCCGAAAACATCTCGAACAAACTCTTCTGAGCCAGCCGGTCATTTTTCTTTGCTTTGGAAAAGATATGTTGTAAATCTCGATTCATTTTCTCTTTCTGACTATAAGACGGCAAAATACCAAAATGGTTGCCTCGATTTTCAAAACAATTCAAAATTAATCTTCAAACAACTGATTATCAATTAAATAAATTTAAATCTTTTTACATTTTACTTATTACATTTTATAAAATTTGGGCAATCCCCTCGCCAGCGCTTGTCATCCTGAGGTTCTCGAAGGGCCTCCGCTCGGGTCGGGCTATCCGCTACAATCTTTTTTGTGGAAAACGTTTCTCATTTTGATTCAACATTTCCTAACCACAAAAAAGGATTTCCGCTACTATCCCTATTGCGGCCTTCGTCATAAATTGAAATTTTCAACTACATAATCTTTGCTTTAGCGAAGCGCCCTTGCGAACCTTAAAAATATTTTCAAAGAGATAAAAAAGTCTTCGTGTACTTTGTGTTCAAAATCCCATTAAACCAACAGAATAAAATCATTTCCCGACATTCATCAATTTCTTCTTATTTTTGCAAAAATTAAAACAAACGTGGTAAACACAGACCAAATAAAAGATATCCAATCCAGAATAGAAGACCTGCACAAGTTCCTCCAAATCGAAAAGAAAAAAATCGAAATTTCCAACGACGATGAGAAAACCGCAGCACCCGAATTCTGGAACAACTCCAAAGAAGCCGAAGTTTTTCTAAAACAACTCCGTTCCAAGAAAAAATGGGTGGAAGGTTACGACGATATCAAAACAGAATTTGAAGACCTTCAGGTGCTTTTGGAATTCGCAAAAGAAGACCCAGATTCTGAAAAAGAACTGGACGAAGCTTTCCCAAAATTGGTCGAAAAAGTCGAAAATCTGGAATTCAAAAATATGCTTTCCAACGAAGGCGATGAGTTGTCAGCCGTTCTTCAAATCACAGCCGGAGCCGGCGGAACAGAATCTTGCGACTGGGCAAGTATGCTGATGCGAATGTACACGATGTGGGCGGACAAGCAAGGCTACAAACTTCGTGAACTCAACTTCCAGGAAGGCGATGTTGCCGGAATCAAAACCGTGACGATAGAAATCGATGGCGAGTTTGCATTCGGATATTTGAAAGGTGAAAATGGTGTTCACAGATTGGTGAGAATTTCGCCGTTTGACAGCAACGCAAAACGTCACACAAGTTTCGTTTCCGTTTATGTTTATCCTTTGGTAGATGATACGATTGAAATTAACATCAATCCAGCCGACATCAGTTTTGAAACAATGCGAAGCTCCGGCGCTGGTGGACAGAACGTAAACAAGGTGGAAACCGCCGTTCGTCTTCGCCACGCACCGACAGGCATCATCATTGAAAACTCAGAATCGCGCTCTCAGCTTCAAAATAAGGAAAAAGCAATGCAACTCCTGAAATCCCGACTTTACCAAATCGAACTTGATGAACGTCTTAAGGCCAGAAATGAAATCGAAGCCGGAAAAATGAAAATCGAATGGGGTTCTCAAATTCGGAATTATGTGATGCAACCTTATAAATTGGTAAAAGATGTGCGCTCCGGATACGAAACTTCCGACGTAGACAGTGTGATGAATGGGAATATCACGCCTTTCCTGAAAGCTTATCTGATGAATGAAGGACAAGCTGGAAGTGGGGAGATGGATGAATTGTAGAAAAGTTTAAACAGATTTGAATTATTATTTCTAAATTTGATATAAAGTATTGAAATAATGAATACACAAATTCTCAGTAAGAAACTTGAGTTAATCCAATGGTTATCAACTTTGGAGGATAAGTCCATTATAGAAAAACTTTTAAAATTCCGACAGGAAGAAACTAAGAATTGGTGGGAATCAATTTCCGAAGAAGAAAAAAAATCCATCGAAAAAGGCATTTCTGAAGCTGACAACAATGATTTAAAACCACATTCTGAAGCAAAGAAACTTTATGAAAAGTGGTTATGATATTGTCTGGACACCAAACGCATTAAGAGAATTAGCGCAAACCATTGAATATCTTGAAAGAAATTTTTCAGAAAAAGAAATTAAAAAACTGGCTGATAAAATTGAAGGTACCGTTGCATTAATCTCGAAAAATCCAAACCTTTTTCCAATTTCAGAAAATCGGAATATTCATAAAGCAGTTTTACTGAAATATAATTCGATGTATTATCGTGCGAAAAATGAGAGCATTGAAATTTTGTCATTCTTTTCCAACAGACAATCTCCAAATAAAAGGAAAGCTTAAAAAAAACAAAAGCCTCAGAAAATTCTAAGGCTTTGATTTTATATTTCTGTATTGAGATCCCAATTTTCGAGATAATCGTTGACGTGTTTCAGGAACATTCCGCCCAAACTTCCGTCCACTACTCTATGGTCATAAGAATGCGACATAAACATTTTTTGACGGATGGCGATCACATCACCAAACTCAGTCTCAATAACTGCTGGTTTTTTCACAATCGCTCCAACTGCCAAAATCGCAACCTGAGGTTGAGGAATAATCGGTGTTCCCATCAGGTTTCCGAAAGTTCCTACGTTTGAAATAGTATAAGTTGCACCTTGCGTATCGGCTGGCGTCAGTTTTTTATTCCTCGCTCTGTAAGCAAGATCGTTGATTGCTTTTGCCAAACCCGACAAGCTTAATTGATCTGCATTTTTGATTACAGGAACAATCAGATTTCCGTCTGGAAGCGCTGTTGCCATTCCGATATTGATATTCTTTTTCTTGATAATTTTATCACCATCCACGGAAACATTGATCATCGGAAAATCCTGAATTGCTTTCACAACCGCTCTGATGAAGATTGGCATAAAAGTCAATTTTTCACCTTCTCTTTTCTGATAAGAATCTTTATTTTTCGCCCTCCAGGTCACAACATTCGTCACATCAGACTCTATAAAAGAAGTTACGTGTGGAGAAGTGTGTTTGCTATTAACCATAGCTTCTGCAATAATCTTGCGGACACGATCCATTTGGATAATTTCGTCGCCTTCATTCACAGTGATGGGCTGAGACACAGGTTTTGGAGTTGCTGTTGATGAAGTTTCTTGTTTGACAGAGCTTTCAAACTCTCTAACAATAGAACTCTCTGACACAACGCCTCTGTTTTTCACAAAACCAAGGATATCTTCTTTTGTAATTCTGCCTTCTAATCCGTTTCCTTTGATTGATTTAAGTTCAGATTCAGAAATATTTTCCTGCTGGACAATGGATTTTACCAACGGCGATAAGTATAAATCAGAATTCTGGATATTACCTGAATTTGAATTATTAGAAACGCTTGTTAATGGCTGTTCCAAAGTATTGATGACTTCCGGCTCCGGCTGATGGATCTGATCTTTTACATCTTCATAGGATTTTGGCTCTGGCGTTTCAGAAGTTGAAGAAGCAGCTTCGGTTTCCAAAATTGCAATGGCTTCACCAATTTTTGCTATATCATCCTTATTTTTAAGGATTTTGACGATCTTTCCAGAAACTGGAGTTGGTACATCAGAATCTACTTTATCCGTCGCAATTTCTACTACAGACTCGTCTTCCTTCACAAAATCGCCTTCATTAAACAGCCAGCTGATGATAGTAGCTTCCATAACTCCTTCACCCATACTCGGGAGCAATAGTTTGTATTCTGCCATTATTTTGGTTTTTGAATTTCTCCAAAAATACATTTTTTTTTATTAATTATATAATTCTATCATTTAAAATTAATAAGCCTGATTTTTTTATAAATTTGATAATCAAAATTTTTAGAATCAAACCATGAATATTTACTTAAGCGCAGTCATTCATATCAAAGAAAACTCAATGATGGATGCCATTGAATTATTAAAAAAACTCGTTATAGAATCCCGTAAAGAGACAGGCTGTGTGCAATATGATCTCTTCGAAGACAACAGAAACAAAGGTGTGTTTTTCATTCACGAAAACTGGGAATCCAGTGAAGATCTGCATAATCATCAGGTTTCGGAGCATATGATGAAGTTCCGCGAAGGGATCTCGTCTTTATTGGAAAATCCAAATATTGTTTATGTTGGCAACAAACTTTTTTAATTATATTATTAATAAATTTATAGTTAAAGTTTTGACAATAATTCAAACATTTGAAATTTGTTTATATTTTAATCATTAAAAAGGAAAATTTTAAATATTTTTGTTAATCCGATTTTTAATTGAAAATTATAATTTTATATGAAAATAAATCAACTATCTAAATGTGCAGGTATTGGTGTTTTCTTTTTGTTTGCCAATCTCAATGCGCAGACTACTGAAAAAGTCATCAAAAACTTTATCAAAACTGACGTTAGCTTTCGTAACAATGAAAGTGCAGAATTCAAAATCTTAAACGAAGATAATTCTGAAAGTTTAAAATCCAATATTGTGAATGTTCAGCAATATTATGGAAATGTACCAATTTACAAATCTTTGGCAAAAGCAGTTATAAGAGAAGGAAAAGTAATTTCTTTCAATAATAACTTCCAGAAGGTCAATAATAATGTAGTTGCCGATAAAATTGACAAGTCAGAGGCTTTTTCTTCCGCTTTAAGATTTTTGGATATCAAAGATTCCGGATTCGAAATCATGGATGAAAAAAGCGGCGATCTTATCAACTTGCCAGATAATAAAATAGCAAGTCTTCGTTTTTATTTTGAAAGAAATAATACTTTGATCCCTGCTCAGCTATTCTTCATCAATCAAAGCAAAGAGAATAAGTTTTTTGCAACTCTGGTAAGTCTTACAACCGGTGAGATTTTGGAAAACACCAAAATGATCGACGAATGTTCTTTTGACATTAATCATTTTACAGCAGATGCTCCTGCCGAAACTAATCATCAGTTATTAGCTCATTTTAATAATCACACAACTGGTAAAAGTACAAAAGCTGCTACCGATGCAACTTATAATGTATTCCCATTCCCATTAGAAGCTCCAACTTTTGGTTCCAGAGTATTAGTTTCAAACCCTTGGGATCTGACTGCTTCTCCAGAAGGATGGCACTCTAACGGAACCACTAATTATACAAATACTTCCGGAAATAATGTTTTTGCTTATGTTGATAATAACGCAAGTAATAACATCAACGGATTTTCTCCACAGAGTACTACAACAGGAAGTCTGACATTTGATTTTCCATTTGCAGAAAGCCCGACCCTGAGTGCTTATGATAATAGAAGTTCGGCTGTTACGAACTTATTCTATGCCAATAATATGATCCATGACATCTTCTATAAATTTGGATTTACAGAAGCGACTAGAAATTTCCAAACCAACAACTTTGGAAAAGGAGGAGGACAAGGTGATGCCGTAAGAGCAGAAGCTTTTGACGGAAGTGGATATAACAATGCCAATTTTGCATCGGGTTCAGAAATTCTTAATGGCGTTGGCAACTGGATTGTATCCGCACCAAGAATGCAGATGTATCTATGGGATTATGGCGTAACTTTCCAGCAAAGAATGTTTTATAACGACCCAGTCTTAGCAACAAGACCTGCTGTAAACACAGCTGTCGGATCCTATAGTAGTGGCGGAAGATATCTTATGGAAACTCCAGTAACCGGAGATGTTGCCATTCCATCTGTGCTGAATGCTTGTACTGCTCTTACAGCAGGAAGCTTAACCGGTAAAATTGCCCTTGTTACAATTTCCGGATGTACAAATGATGTTAAAATTAAAAATGTACAGGCAGCAGGAGCTGTAGGTGCATTGCTTCATAGAACTTCTTCCAATACAGTAACAGACTGGTCTATTACAAATGGTTCCGGAATTAATATTCCTATGGTGATGATTCCTAGAGATGAGGGTAACTTCATTACTGCGGAAATCGCAGCATCCAGAACTGTAAACGTAAGTCTGAAAGATCTTGGCGTAGGTTACAAAAACTCAAGTTTTGATAACGGCGTTATGATCCACGAATATGGTCACGGAATCTCTAACAGATTAACCGGTCAGGGGTACAGCTGTTTAACAAGTCTTGAACAAATGGGTGAAGGATGGTCAGATTTCTTTGCATTGATGTTAACAAACACACCTAGTTACACTGCTACTACAGGAAGAGGAATTGGAACTTACTCTACTAATACACCTACAACAGGAGCAGGAATCAGATCTTACAGATATACAACCGATATGACTGTAAATCCTCATACGTACGCAGACACCAACTCCACTGGAGGACAACCTCACGCAGTTGGAGAAATCTGGGCAACAATGCTTTGGGATCTTCATTGGAAAATGGCAGAAAAATATGGCTACAATTATAATATAACGGCAGATCCAAACTCTGGAAGCGCAAAAGCACTTCAATTGGTAATGAATGGTTTGAAATTACAGCCGTGTAATCCAGGATTCATTTCTGGTAGAGATGCTATTTTACAAGCGGACCAATTAGCTGGCGGTACAGACAACTGTCTTATCTGGAGTGTGTTTGCAAGAAGAGGTTTAGGTGTTAGTGCATCGGCAGGAAGCACTTCCAGCATTACAGATCAGGTCAATGGATTTGATGTTCCGGCTGCTTGTATTCTTGCAACAGAAGAAGTCGCTAAAAATAAAGCATTTGGCATCTATCCAAACCCTGCAAAAGGAGAATTCTTTATCAAAGCTGCTCCAACTGTTGGTAACGCAAGCATCAAAGTAGAAATCTTGGATATGAACGGAAAACTCGTTAAATCTCTTGAAAGAAAGAAAAACAGTTCAGATTCTATTTCTACAAAAGGACTTGTTAAAGGAACTTATCTTGTGGTGATTACTGAAAACGGTAAATCTAACGCAGAAAAATTGATTGTAGATTAATCTGCCATCCTTAAATTAAAATAAAAACCTTTTCAGGCATCTTCTGGAAAGGTTTTTTTATTCCTGAATCTTAACAAACTTTATCATTCAAAAATATTGGCATTAATATTGAAAACTTAACTTTGCAATAATTAAATCTTAAAAATTAAATGAAAAGTTCTATCACAAAATCTTTCTCTGTAATAGCATTTTTAGGAATCAATCTAATGGTTTTTGGACAGACTATTGACTCAAAGTCAAAAACAATATTGGATGACATTACAAGAAATTATAAGAGTAAAAAGAATTCTTATTTCAAATTCTCATACACTACAGGAGCTTCAAAAGATAGCCAAAGTCAAACCGGGATCTTCTACTCAGACAACAGCAGGTACAAACTAAAAATTATGGGTACTGAGCAGATTTTTGATGGAAACAAGGTTTATAGCATCAGTGACGAAGACAAAGAAATCACCATTGCAAAGCCTAATGAAAATCAAGTTCATTTTTCACCATTAAGTTATCTGGATTCTTACAAAAAGGATTACAATGTAAATTATTCAGGTAAAAAAACAATCAGCGGAATTCCTGTTGATGTCATCAAAATGACCCCTGTAAAAGCAAACGGACTCAAAAGTGTGACTTTGTATGTGAATACACCACAAAAAAAATTAATCAAATTGGAACAGGTTTCCAACAACAATGATCTTGCAGTGATCACGATTAATAATTACAAAGAGAATCAGACACTTCCAGCCTCACTTTTCACTTTCGACAAATCAAAATATCAAAATTACCTGATTACAGAATTATAAAAGATATTATTTTAATAAAAAATGCATTACAGAAACGTAATGCATTTTTTTTATTTATGATAAAACTTTATTATTTATTAACCTTGTAATCATTTGCTCCGGGATAAGGCCGTAAATAACCCAGATTCCAATTGGATTGCAGCAATGATTCTATAAAAAGATCATCTCGGTATTTATGAGGATCATAAGGCGTTTTCAGGCTTACATCAGCAATATTTCCTTTTACGTTCCACCAGAAAGCGCTCCATCCACCTCTTAATTCTTTAATGATTTCATAAACAGTTTTTCCAGTTGCTCTGTTCATAAGCTTCGCAAAAACCTGACCTTCTGACGTTGTCAATTCCCGAAGTTGTTTTTCATAATTCGCCGCAAGTTCAGTTTGTCTCTGTTTCATGTATATGCTTCTGTCGGAACCTTTCAGGTTAGCACTTTCTTTTTTTATATCGCGATACTGTTGCAGTGCATCCAGGAATAATGGATAAACACGATTGAGTTTTTTATTAAGGAAAAAATAGAAATTTCTATCCAGTTGGTTATTAAAATGCGGATTCGCTCGTATGGTCAACTCGTCCAAAACAATAACCTGTTCGCCATTTATTTTGTAGATTTTAGCTTTTTGAGCTTCATCATAGTAATATTCATTTCCGAATTCATCTTTTTGCAACTCACTTTTAGGAATATCATCAAAAGATTTTACCGCTAACGTATCTTGCTGTGAAAAACAAAATATGCCTGTAAATAAGAAAAGAATCGGGATCAATTTATGAAAAATCATTACTTTTACTGTCATAAAAATTAACAAATCTAATCAACAAAAATCATTCCCTTTAGATATGAAATTCGAAAAGAAATCAATTAAATTCTTAGAACAATATTTGAACACAGCTTCTCCAACAGGTTATGAGCATAATGGTCAAAAAATATGGATGGATTATATCAAACCTTTTGTTGATAAAATCGAGGTCGATCATTATGGAACGGCTTACGGCATTATCAATCCTGAAGCTGACTTCAAAGTGGTTATAGAAGCCCACGCCGATGAGATTAGCTGGTACGTGAATTATATTACAGATGACGGTTTGATTTATGTCATCAGAAACGGCGGCTCAGACCAGACTATTGCGCCCTCAAAAGTAGTAAATATCCACGGAGAAAAAGGCATAGTAAAAGGTGTTTTCGGATGGCCCGCGATCCACACAAGAAGTGCCAACGCAAATGAGCCGGTTCCAAAGATTGAAAATATCTTTATCGATTGCGGCGCAATTTCAAAGAAAGAAGTAGAAGAATTGGGAATTTTTGTCGGCTGCATGATCACTTATCCGGACGAATTTTTCGAACTGAATGACAGATATTTTGTCTGCCGCGCCTTGGACAACAGAATTGGCGGATTTATGATTGCAGAAGTAGCCAGACTTCTGAAAGAAAACAAAAAGAAATTACCTTTCGGACTTTACATCACCAATTCTGTTCAGGAAGAAGTGGGTTTATACGGAGCTGACATGATTGCAGACACTATCAAACCAAATATCGCCATTGTGACAGACGTGACACACGACACCACAACTCCAATGATTGAAAAGAAAAAAGAAGGTGATCAGAAATGTGGCGACGGACCTGTTGTTTTCTTCGCACCAAGTGTTCATCACAAAATCAGGGAACTCATTATTGATACAGCTAAGGAAAAAGAAATCCCTTTCCAAAGAGCAGCCGCAAGCAGAGCAACGGGAACGGACACAGACGCTTTTGCCCATTCCAACGGCGGCGTTCCCAGCGCATTGATCTCTTTGCCTTTGCGGTATATGCACACGACCGTAGAAATGGTTTCTAAAGAAGATGTCAGCAATGTCATCAAACTAATCTACGAAAGTCTTCTGAAGATAAAACCAACAATGAAGCTGAAGTATCATTAAGAAATAAAAGTAAAAAGTATAAAATGAAAACAAAACTCATAGCACCTTCTCTACTTTCCGCAGATTTTGGAAATCTCCAGAGAGACATAGAAATGCTCAACAATTCCCAGGCAGACTGGTTCCACGTAGATGTGATGGACGGCCGATTTGTCCCGAATATCTCTTTCGGATTTCCTGTCATGAAAACCGTTCAGCAGCACGCCAAAAAATTTGTGGACGTTCACCTGATGATCGTGGAGCCGGAAAAATATGTGGAAGAATTTATTGAATTAGGCGCAGATCTCGTTTCAGTTCATTACGAGGCTTGCGTTCACCTCCACAGAACAATTCATTTGATCCAGAGCAAAGGTGCGAAAGCTGGCGTTGTTCTCAATCCTGCAACGCCGGTTTTGATGCTGGAAGATATTATTGCAGACGTGGATTTGGTTTTATTAATGAGCGTGAACCCAGGATTTGGCGGACAAAAATTTATAGAAAATACTTACAAAAAAATCAGCGAAACCAAAGATTTGATTCTAAGCAATAATTCGACCGCATTGATTCAGGTTGACGGCGGTGTGAATCTGGATAATGCTTCCAAGCTATTTGACGCCGGCGCGGATGTTTTGGTAGCCGGAAACGCTGTTTTCTCTTCGCAAGATCCGGAGAGAACGATTGAACTTTTGAAATTCTAAATTATTAGGAGCTTAATCCCGCTATCCGCTATATCTTTTTTTCCCAAAGCTTTCCCCAAGCAAAAAAAGGATGCCGCTACTATCGGGGCTATTGACAAAATACCACAAAAAATAGGCTGTCAAAACTGACAGCCTATTTTATATTTTAATTTTCAAAAGGAACTAGAAAATCTCTCTCCCGGAAAAATGAAACTGAGCTTCAATAAGCGCATTTTCGTCTGAGTCAGAACCGTGAACTGCATTTTCTCCGATGCTTCTAGCAAAAAGCTTTCTGATGGTTCCTTCGGCTGCTTCAGCAGGGTTTGTAGCACCAATTGTAGTTCTGAAATCTTCTACTGCATTATCTTTTTCCAAAACCGCCGCTACGATTGGTCCAGAAGACATAAAGTCCACCAACTCTCCGTAGAATGGTCTTTCAGAATGTACTTCGTAGAATTTTTTGGCATCAGCAACAGTAAGCTGCGTCAATTTCAAAGCTTTAATTTTAAAACCAGCTTCACTGATTTTTCCAAGGATCGCACCAATATGTCCATCTGCAACAGCATCCGGCTTGATCATGGTAAATGTGATTTTTCCTGACATTATTTTTAATTTTATTTTTAAAGAAATGCAAATTTACAATAATTTTTTGTTACATTTGCTCTCGGAAATTCTTTTCTGGGAAAAGATATTTTTTGGCATAACATTTGCTACTTAATATTCGATTCTCATGTTTAATTTGAGTTTTCATGGTTATTAGTTTTTACCCTGCTTCGGCAGGGTTTTTTGTTTTCAAAAACTGATCATTAAGCAAAAAACCGCCAGAACAAATGGATTTGTCCTGGCGGTTTATGATATATATCGTGGTTGATTGAAATCATTTTTCTATTACCATAGAATTACAGCAGCCCGGCCTGAGTGGAGCTCTTTTTCTTTTTTATCAAAAAAGAAAAAAGCGGGAACGGAGGACGGATAAAGCTGTCCAAACCTAATGGAATGATTCGACGTTGTCAAACTCTAATCACCTTGATCTACTAATGCCAATTCGTCCGGATTTTTCACTGGATATTTCTCTGTAAAACATCCGAAACAATGATTTGGCGATCCCAAAATCTCTATCAGATTATCGACACTTAGGAATTCCAGACTGTCAACATCCAGATATTGTCTAAGTTCTTCCTTATTCATATTCGCAGAAATTAAGTCATCTTTCGTCGGCGTATCAATTCCTAAAAAACAAGGCGCAATAATTGGCGGAGAAACACTTCTGAAGTGTATTTCCTTAACACCGGCATTTTTAAGAATCTTAACCAGACGCTTGGAAGTGGTTCCACGCACGATAGAATCATCAATAATAACGACTCTTTTATCCTTCATTTCGGAAACGATCGGATTAAGTTTCAGATTCACAAAATGTTCTCGCATCTCCTGAGAAGGAATAATGAACGAACGCCCAATGTATCTGTTCTTGATCAAAACCGGACGGAAAGGAATACCGGACGCCTTGGAAAAACCAATCGCAGCAGGAACTCCGGAATCAGGAACGCCAATCACAATATCGGCTTCTACAGGTGCCTGTTCCCAGATCTTCATCCCGGATTTCTCCCGCACTTCGTGAACGTTGATGCCTTCCAAAGTAGAATCCGGTCTTGCAAAATAAATATATTCGAAAGCACAGATCTTGTTGACGCAATCATCTTTCACAAGATAAGATTGCAGACCTTCTTCATTATCGCTGGTATAAACAATCTCGCCAGGCAAAATATCACGCACATATTGCGCTCCTACTCCATCCAAAGCACAACTTTCTGAAGCTACAACAAAGGTATTTTCATCAATCGCACCAAGAACCAATGGTCGGATCCCGTTAAAATCCCGGAAAGCAAAAAATTTATTTCTTGTAAGTCCGACTACAGAATAGGCACCTTCGATCTTTTCCATCGTCGCTTTGATTGCGCCACGAAGTCCAAGGTCCAGGTTTTTCTGAATTAATCTAAGAATAACTTCCGTATCAGAAGTTGCTCGGAAAACCACGCCTTCATCTTCTAATTCTTTTCTGAGTTGTTTTGCATTGGTAAGATTTCCGTTGTGAGCAATAGATAGTATGATCTGATCATATTCATTCTTAGCAAAGAATGGCTGAAAATTATATTTCTTTTTGTCGCCGGCAGTTGTATATCTGGTGTGACCAATCACGGTGCTTCCCATATATTGCTGAGGATCTTCTATCGATTTGAAAACATCCAGAACCAGACCTTCATCTTTTACAGAAAGGATTTTTCCGTTGTTCCCAACCGCAATTCCGCAAGCTTCCTGGCCACGATGCTGCAAAGCAAAAAGTCCAAACTGCGAAAGGGAAAAGGTATCCTGATTTTCCGTTGAATGCACTCCAAAAACACCGCATTCTTCTTCCATTTTGTCAAAGGGATAATACTCATCCTTTTCTTCTTTGGAAAGATGTTTGGTTTCTTCGAATTCCTGATAGCGGTTTTGGAAAGCATATTTCGGTAATGTGCTATAATCTTGAAATTCTAAATCCATTTTTTTTGTTTTTGGATTATTTAGCTAAAGCTGTTTGAAGTCTGTCGAAGATCTCTACATAAGCCTCGGTAATCTCGCCTAAGTCTCTTCTGAATCTATCTTTATCCAGTTTCTTCATCGTATCTTTATCCCAAAGTCTGCAAGTATCCGGAGAAATCTCATCCGCTAAAACAATTTTACCGTCAGAAGTTTTCCCTAACTCGATTTTGAAATCTACAAGGATCACATTGGCTTTATCAAAAAGATCAATCAAAAGTTGGTTAATTTTATCTGTCAAAGCGTACATCTCGTTTAGTTCGTCATAAGTTGCTGCTCCTAAGAAAACGGCGTGATGGTCATTAATTAATGGATCTCCGAGATCATCTCTTTTGTAGCAAAGGTCAAAAATAGTTACAGGAGATTTTACTCCTTCTTCAACGCCTAATCTTTGAGCCATACTTCCCGCAACATAGTTACGAACGACCATTTCCAAAGGAATGATGTCCACCTTTTTAACCAACTGCTCTCTGTCATCCAGTTTTGCGATGAAGTGAGTCGGAATTCCTTTTTCTGCAAGATATCCAAAAATAAGCGTAGAAATTGCATTGTTCAGTTCGCCTTTTCTATCAAACTGTCCGCGTTTCTGTGCATTGAAGGCTGTCGCATCATCTTTGTAACGTACAACAACTTCGTCAGGTTTCTCGGTAGCGAAAACCTGTTTAGCCTTACCTTCGTAAAGCATTTCTTTCTTTTGACTCATAATGTTTCATTTTCTTAAACAGAATTCGCTTTCACTACGATTTCCGATTAAACTTTTTACTGTTAGATTTATGCACAAATTTACGAAATTATTTGTTAAATCTAAATTGATAAAAACGATAATGCTATTCTAAATTCACACCAAATCTTAAACAAAAAACTCCTTAATAAAAGGAGTTTTTTAATTATAAACTTTTATGTTTATTTTTTGATAAACTTGATTGATTTTCCATCAATATTCAGAATGTAAGTATTTGGCAATAAAGAACGAACGTCTATCAATTTTTGATTCACAAATGGATTGCTAATATCTTTCACCAATTTTCCTGAAATATCATAGATCTTAACCGACTTGGTTTTGCTAACATCGCCATTGATATTAAGAACATTTGTAACCGGATTTGGATAAATATTAAAACCAGTTGTTTTATTTGAGAAATCATTAACACCCAGAATTCCTAAATTAAGGCAATAATCTGAGGCGTAAGTTGTCCATTCATTAATATCGAAAGTCGCTGTCGGGTCGGTAATATTTGATTTTCTGTAAAGTGATCTGTTTGAATTTGCATTGTCCTGACCTTTAATTCCAACAGCATCCACAGTTCCGGTTTTATAGGACAAATCCACATATTGACTTCCTGTAAAAGTAAGTGAAGGTGCTGCTGTTACGAATTTTGCATTTGAAATATTGAAGCAGCTGAAATTTGCATTCGGGTTGATGGCCACAAAACTCTGGTTATTTTCTATTTCGCCTTCCAGTTCAAATGGCTCTCCAAAATAATAAGCCGTTCCTTTGTACTGGATGTATAATTTGTAACCATTAAGATTCACTTTGTGACCAGTTTTGTTGGCAATTTCAAAGGCTTTGTTATTTCCGGTTCCTTCAAGATATTTAATTATTTGTAAATCTTTTGTAAAAACATCTGTCGACAGAGTTGTAACATTCAGAGTATTACTTTGCGGACTCTCCAGATAAGTATTATCATAAGCTTTTACCGTAAAATTATAAGTCGTCCCGGGCGTCAAATGATCAATAGAAACTGAATTTGTTTTTGAAGTCGCAACCAAAACATTGTCCTGATAAATCCTGTAACCCAGAACATCGGATTCCGGATTTGCCTGCCAGGTAAGATTTACAAAATACGCAGAATTTCTCGCCAGTAAAAGTGAAGAAGGCGCTGTCGGCGCAATATTATCAGATGATTGTGACCAAATAGAAGTTACCCATTCCGGATGATCGATGAATGGATTTCGGTTTTTCTGAAGCGCGTAAACAGAATTATTTCGATCGATTTCTCTTTGAGAAACAGGATCCAGCTGATGCCAGGAAAGCAACATTGCAACATACCAGTTTTCATAGGCTTTTTCCTCGCTGCCATCCAAAGGATTTTGGTCTTTTGTAGGATCTGTTGCATTAGTTGTAAAATTGAAACTCCCTAATTTGCCCTCATATCTCACTGCGAAGTACAACAGCGTTCTGGCAATATCGCCTTTGAACTCATCTATCGGTTCAAAAACTCTTCCGGTATAAGTAGCATTAGGTGTTGCATTGGAGGCTTGTTTAGATCCGTTTGTGAAATTATAATAAACCGTAGAACCGCCTTTTCCGTATGGATAGTTGCTTCGTAATTGATTGATTCTCGCATCCGTAGGAACTACAAAAAACAGATCGGAATACATTGGATATGCACTATTAAAAGAACTTTGCGGCATCATGTGTTCCCGATTCCAGCCCAAGCCTTCTGCATTTGCACTTCCTATGATATTTGCGCTTGTATAGTTATAAGCATCCGGACCAGTTGGTATTTCCGAATAGATGTCCAGAATCGTCCCGTCATTTTCATAATATTTATCCAGATCTGTCTGGTTAACTGTCGTTTTCAGATCATCGTAATGAAAATTGTAAATTTTGGTGGAAATAATATCGTGAAGCTTTGTCTTCAAAGCATAACCTGTCAAACTTTCTGTTCCGGAATAATATCCTGCAGGAGCTTGAGCAACAGCCAAAACCGGTAAAACAGATAATATAAATAAGTATTTTTTCAACATATAAATGTTCTTAATATAAGAATGATAAAAATATCATTTTTTTATAAGATATCTTTTATTTTTTTGAATTTGAATATTAATAATGATTTACATTCAATAATTAAATAAAAAAATCCCCTTTTCAGGGGATTTATATGTAGAAATAAAAATAAATTTATTCTCCGGCAATGATGTTATGAAGTGATACTTTCAAGCTTTCCAACTGTTCTTTTTTACTGTCCAGTTTATCATAAGTATCTTTCAGAAGCGGGTTATCACGTTTTGCAGTTCCAAAGAATGATAAGTTATTTTCCAATTGTACAACTTCTGATTCCAGATCAGCGATTTGATTTTTAATCTTTCTCGCTTTATCTGTTAACTGGCTTTCAGAAAGGTTTTCTTCTTTCAGATCGAACTCATTGATCTTATTGAGTTTCAGCTTCTCTCTAAGTGTTTTATTGAATTCCGTATTAATTGACAACTTATCTTTCGGCACTTTTCCGATCGCGTTCCAGGCATTTTTGATATTTTCAATTTTCTCAACAGAACCTTCTTCATCCGTCAAAGCCTTTAGATCTTCAAGCAATGCTTTTTTGCTTTTATAATTTTCTTTCCAGTTGTCACCGGTTGCGTTATTTTTTTCTCTGTAATTTTTAAAGAACGTGTTACAGGCATCACGGAAATCGTCCCAGACTTTATTGGCCTGACTTCTGGGAACGTGACCAATGGTTTTCCAATCTTCCTGAAGTTTTTTGAAAAGCGGAACTACGATGTCCCAATCTTCAGAATTCATATTGTCCTGAGCTGTTTTTATTAGTCCCTGTTTTGCCTCAAGATTATGAATCTGAGAACCTTTCAGATTTTTATAGAAATCATTTTTGCCTGTGTTAAAATTCCTTAAAACTACTTTAAAATCCGTCCAGTTCTGATTGGATAACTTTTTAGGAACTGGTCCCAGTCTCAAAAATTCTGCACGTAACTCTTCTACTCTTTTAATTGCCTGCTGCCAAAAACTATGATTGGTAGATTCTGGTGCTGCTAATGTTTTGAGCTCCTCAATGATCTTATTTTTCTTTTCAAGATTTTCCAATTGCTCAGATTCCATTACTGCGATCAGTTCAGATTTTCTCTCGTGGATCTTGTTGGAAACTTCTTTGAACTCTTCCCAGGTTTTCTCACGGAATTCCTCAGCAACAGGCTCTGCTTCTTCTTTCCAGAGTTTGTGAAGATACTGCAATTCATTCAGTGCTTTTTGGACTACTTTTTCGTCAAGTAATTCTTTTGCTCTTGAGATGATGTGTTGTCTTTTTTCCAGATTATGAGCAAATTCCTGCTCCAGATATTCTTTGTTAAGATCCAGCATCTCGTTGAACATCTTCAGATGGTGGAAGTAATTGTTATTAAGGTTTTTAAACTCGGATTTTGCAACCTGACCGGCATTTCCCCAGGCTTCCTTTACTTCTCTTATCGATTTGAAGAGATTAACGCCCGGTTCAGAATTGGTATAAAGATTTTTCAGTCTTTCTATAATTGATAATCTTTCATCAAGGTTTTTCTGATGATCCGCTTCCTGAGACTTATGAAATTTATCCTGTTTCTCTCTGAAAATATTAACAAGAGCAGAAAGTTTTGAAGCATGCGGATGATGAAATTCGAAGTGTTCTTCGGCGTTCCCCTGCTCTATGAATTCGTGTTTTTTATCCTCCGTTTCGTCTGCCACTTTATGATTGGCATGATCCTCTAAGTGTATTGAATTTTTTCGAAAAAGAATGAGCATCGTCTTTATTAACGATAGTTTCCATTTCATCCAACGTCTCTTTCAGTGAGAGATTAGAATAATTTTCTTCAGCAAGTTCGATTTCCTGATGTTCAGTTTCGGGTTCTTCTTCAGCGTTCTGATTTTGATCTTCAGAAACAATTTCATTTTCAGCTTTGATTTCCTCGGCAACTTCAGGATTTGGCTCAGATTCCTGTTTTTCAGCTTCAGTTTCAGCCTCTGAATTTTGTTCTGCAGCAACATCTTCTACCGATTCATTTTCAACAGAATCGACTTCAGCTTCTGGTTTTACATTTTCCGAAACTTCTTCTTTAGCCACTTCTTCTACTGATTGATTTTCAGCAGGATTGACCTCAGAATTTGGTTTTTCAATTTCAGGATTTTCGTTTTCAATACTCATAACAAAGCGAATTAATTGGCGATAACAACTTTTAAATGCACTAAATTAAATGTTTTTTGTAGAAAACACCAAATAACATTGCTTATTTTCTAAAAAAAATTCATAAATCATCAAAGTCATCAATTGGATTTCCAAAAAGTCATATTTACTTGACAAAGCCTTTCTAATGTTGTATCTTTGCCATTCCAAAAAATTTAAAACAATAAAATCCGTAAATTTTATGAAGACATCAGATTTTAATTTTGATCTACCAGCTGAATTATTGGCTGAACACCCATCAGAAAACCGCGACGAGGCGAGATTGATGGTACTTGACAGAAAAACCGAAACCATCACTCACCGTTTATTCAAAGATGTGATCGATTATTTTGACGAGAAAGATCTTTTCATCTTTAACAATACCAAAGTTTTCCCGGCAAGGCTGTTCGGAAATAAAGAAAAAACAGGTGCTAAGATCGAAGTTTTCTTGTTGAGAGAACTAGATCCTGAAACACGCGTTTGGGATGTTTTGGTAGATCCGGCAAGAAAAATCAGAATTGGTAACAAATTATTCTTTACTGAAGACGAATCTCTTGTAGCAGAAGTTATCGACAATACAACATCCAGAGGAAGAACTTTAAGATTTTTATTCGATGGTTCTTACGAAGAATTCCGTACAAAACTGACAGAACTTGGTGAAACGCCACTTCCAAAATATATCAAAAGAGAAGTAGAACCGGAAGATGCAGAAAGATACCAGACAATCTACGCCAAGGTAGAAGGTGCTGTTGCTGCTCCAACTGCAGGTCTGCATTTCTCAAAACACTTGATGAAAAGACTGGAGATCAAAGGAATTGATTTTGCAGAGATTACACTTCACGTTGGTTTGGGAACTTTTAACCCGATTGAAGTTGAAGATCTCTCCAAGCACAAAATGGAATCTGAAGAAGCCATCATCGATGAGAAAAATGCTGCTATCATCAATAAAGCTGTTGAGGAAGGCCGCAGGGTTTGTGCCGTTGGTACGACTACGATGAGAGCTTTGGAAACTTCTGTTTCTTCTAACAAAAAGATCTCCGCTTACAGAGGATGGACGAACAAATTCATCTATCCGCCTCACGATTTTGGGGTTGCTAATGCAATGATCACCAACTTCCACACACCTAAATCTACATTAATTATGATGATCGCAGCTTTTGCGAACAAAGATTTTGTGATGAGGGCTTACGAGGAAGCAATCAAAGAAGGCTACAAGTTTTATTCTTACGGAGATGCTATGTTAATCCTTTAAGAATTAATTTTTAAAATATTAATGCGCAGCTTTTTGGTTGCGCATTTTTTTATGTCTTATATTTTATTTAATTTCATCAGATGAAAGTACTTTCCTTCTTAGCATTATTATCGATTACGTTTTCCTGCTCGCAGACTCAGGAGAATTTTTCCACCATTTGTTCTTTACCAAAAAAAATAAAAGAAGCTTCTGCCTGCGAAATTTCGAAAGCATCGCCGTTGATCTGGACAATTGAGGACAATCACAATCATAATATTCTTTTTGGTTTTAATGAAAAAGGTGAATTGATGAAGAAAATTACCATTACCAATGTTGAAAATAATGATTGGGAAGATCTCACATCTGATGACGAAGGCAATATCTATATCGGAGATTTTGGTAATAATGAAAATGACCGTCAAAATCTTTCGATCTATAAAATAAATGCAGCAGATCTTGGCAAAGACGAAGCAAAGGCAGAATCAATAGTACAGTTTTATTATCCGGAACAAACCGAGTTTCCTCCGAAGAAAAAAGACAAGATCTTTGATGTGGAATCGTTTTTCATTCACAATAATAAATTCTATCTGTTTACCAAAAACCGAAGTTCAAAATTTGACGGAACAACGGTTCTTTACGAAGTTGAAAATAATTCTTCTCAGAAATTACCTGCGAAAAAACTAGGTAGTTTTGTGACTTGTGAGCAGTTCAATCATTGTGCTGTGACGAGCGCAGACATCAGCCCAAATAAGGATAAAGTCGCCATTTTAAGCTCTGACAAAGTCTGGATTTTTACCAATTGGAAAGGCAATAATTTCTTCTCCGGAAATGTAGAAAAGATTGAACTAAACCATCATACACAGAAAGAAGGACTGTGTTTCAAAGATGAAAACACAATTCTGATGACGGATGAAGGTGATAAGAAAATTACCGGGAATCTTTATCAATTGAAGTTATAGTAAAATTTAAGGAAATACATTTCACAATTGACAGTTTTTTGTCATTCCGTAGGAACCACTTCGTTAGGTATCCTACGAAAGTACAAAAATATGGTCTTAGGTTGACACTTGTTATACGTAGAATCCGCAGCCCGACTTGAGTGGAGCTCTTTTTGTTATTGCGATTCTACAATGGTTCTAGTGATTGTGTCACGTCATTCGCAATTACAAAAAAGCGGGAACGGAAGGCGGAAAAGCTGCCCAAATAATTATCCTGTGAAAGAATAAAGCAACATATCTGTAAGAACTTCCTGTCTTTTTCTGTAATCGTTTTTCAGTAAACCTTCGAACTCGAAATTGCAAAATTCTGCTGTTTTTTTGCTGGCAATATTATCTGGTGCAATTTTCATAAAGATGCGAACCATTTCTTTTTCGCCGATACAGAAATCCCGAAACGCTTCCAAAGCTTCGTAAGAATATTTATGACCCCAAAAATCGCTGAAAATGAAATACGCTAATTCTCCTTTTGGGACTGTCCAATCAATTTCTCTGATAGAAATATGACCAATTAATTCATCAATTCCCTTGAGAAAAATACCGAAATAAAAACCTTCATTATTCTGAAAACTTTCAATCTTTTTTTGGAAATAAAGCTTTGTTTCTTTAAGGTTTTTTGTAACACTTAGCGTTCTGGAAAAGTAATCTTCCAGATAATTCTTATTATTCTGAAATTTGACATAAAATTCTTCTGCAAAATCCAATGAATAGGGTTTTAGAATTAGACGTTCTGTGATGATCATTCCCAAAATTTAAAAAGTTCCACCAATCCCTACGACCAATCTTCCGCCGTCTGAAGAATTAAAATAAGAGACATTCACGGAAATAGCATCCACGGCATTCAACCAGAAACCGCCGCCGTAAGAATTATGCCATTTTTTGGAATATTCATTCGGGATCCAAACTCTTCCCACATCCAATCCGCCGAAAACGCCGTAAGTTAAAGGAACCACAGAATTTCTGAA
Source organism: Epilithonimonas sp. UC225_85 (assembly GCF_042695135.1). Classification (GTDB taxonomy): domain Bacteria; phylum Bacteroidota; class Bacteroidia; order Flavobacteriales; family Weeksellaceae; genus Epilithonimonas. Next base: position 1,720,882 of record NZ_CP170547.1, on the reverse strand, counting down.
TTTTCCAATCTCATAACGAAGATCTGAAGACTGATAAAAAGAATTTTTACCATAAAAACGGTTGAACCGGAATCCTCTTAAGTCTGCATTTCCGCCCAAAGTTGCCATCTGGTAAAACTCGTAGCCATCGCCCAGAAGCCATTTTGCCTTCGCATAAGATGACCATACCAACTTCTTATTATTCGTCAAATAATGCAGAAAACCAAGTCCTGTTTCCACAGATGCAAAATGACGGTTCGTCTCTTCAAGATTCATATTCCAGACCGTTTTGACATCTAATTTCATTCCCGATTTCGGATTGGCTTTGTTGTCATAATTTTCATAAACAAAAGAAAAATCCGCCCCTCCAAATTGCTTGGAATGGAAAACATCCGGATTCACAACGCCCGGCAAAGAGACAAATCGGTTGTCTGTATTTTCTATTTTCAGAGTTTCGTAATTCAGTTTTGCGGAGAAAGTTGCTGCATTTTTGTTCCAGTTGATGGATGGCGAAAATCCAAATTCCCGGGCTCTCACATTATTAAAATGTTCGCCGAGTTCGTCGCTAAGATTTAGAGTTTTGTTGCCAATCCCGTAAAAATTACGGATATAATGAGAACTTGTAACCCTTGCATCCAAGCCATAGAACCAGCCACCGGTAAGTCTCGGGAATATACCGCTGTAAGCAAATTCATATCCTTCTGTTCCTGTGAAATAATTCGCCTTCAAAGTGTGTTTTTGAGAATAAGGATTCTGAAGGAATCCATTGACCGTCAGCATTGCCTGTGCTCCAATAATAACCTTATCATCCGGATTGAAACCGAAATTCGGTATCAGCATTGCGACATTATATTTTGGTTTTTTATAATCATATTGATTGATTTCGTAGTCATCTGTCAGTTTTACAGAAGCATCTCCTATATTCGTGAAATCATTTTTCTTGCTTTTATAATCATAAATTTTGATTTTTTTGGAATTGGAAACCGAATAATGGTCTTCATCAAAACTACCTAATAACCGTATTTTGATACTTGATTTTTCCTTGCCTTCCACCAAAAACTCATCTTCATCTCCTAAACCGTAAATCCAGATTTCTTTGGTCAATTTTCCTGAATATATTTTCGAGGATTCCAGTTCTTCTCCTGATTTTTTCTGACGGGAAATATCAATTTTCGTTTCGTTATTCGGTAATCTGGAGATCGTAAATTTATCTTTTTTGTCCGTTCCTGTGAGGATTACATTTTTCTCAAGAACTTTGAAATAATCTGAAGCGTAAATTTTAAGATCATTTTTCCTGATCAGTAATTTCTTTATCAAATCGTCTGAAACCTGATCCTGGACTTCTTTTGGTAAAGCTTTGAAAGCTTCTCTGATATCATTTTCTGATAAATTATTCTGAATAAACTCCGCTTGTTCCAGCCAGTCTTTTTCCGTAGAATTTTTAGTAAAAGTAAGATCCAAAGGATAAGGTTCGCGGTTGAACCATTTTATATTACCAATCTGATTTTTAAAGCTTTTCATATGTCTCAGATCCGGAATATGCATTAGTAACGAAGTAATTACGCCGTCATATTTTGCAAAAGCCTGATCTCTGTCTTTCGGAATCGGGCTGTAAATCACGTTTTCGTTTTCCTTTTTTTCTTCGAATTTCCATTGGTCATGATGTCTGTCCCAATCGCCGATCAGCATATCGAATAATCGCGCTTTGATCCACGTTTTTTCGTCCATTTTATATTTCTCGTCTTTAGCGAGATTTTTTATGACTTCATCCGTTCCGAGGACTTTATTCGGATTGTCATCGGTTTCCATCGGGCGGTCTTCGAGATAATATAATTCGTCACCGAAAGTATCATTAAAGTTTTTTAAAGTTTTCTGTTTCGGAATATAAAAAAGCTGTGGTGTTGTATGACGAATCCCCAGTTTATCTGACATTCCGCCTATAACCAAAGGCGTGTAAGGATGAGAAGTGGTGTAAAAATCCAACAGAAATTTATCCACATAACTTCCGGAAAATTCATCAATTACATATTGATTTTTGAATGCTACAGCCTGTAAAAATCTCACGCCGCTTTTTCTAAGCGCACGGATGACATACTCGTTGCCGTTTTTGGTTTCTAGTCGAAGAGATTTGGTTTGATGACCGCCTCCTGCTCTATCGGCTTTTACACCACCAAAAAGTGTGTCTAATGCCAGAGTTCCGACATTGATTTTCTTTGAATAATACGCTCGGTAATGCTTTCCCCAGAGAAATTCGTAGAGCTTGCTTTTTTTGGTCATTGAAGAATCATAGATCGATGCCTGTGACGATGGTGGGAAATTCTTCGGATAATCTTTAGAGACCTTTTCTTCACTTCCCAAAACTGTTTTTCTGAAAAGCAAATCAGATTTGGTCTGATTTAAACTATAAAAACTGACTTCCGCATTTCCGGATTTTGAAATTTTCAGTTCGGCATAACCATTTTTTCCGAACGAGAAATCATTATTTCCAATGGCTTTTGCAGCCTCAGTTTTGGAACCTGCTCCACTGATGATTTGTCTGATGTCGTTTTGCTCAATGTATTGCAGATTGTGGTCGTGACCGGAAACAACAACGATATTTTTTCTTCCGCTGATCAAAGTTCTGATTCGGTCTGCCAGTTTTTTATAATTCTGGTTCGAAATATCCTGATGGGTGATTCCGCCGGTTGCTCTTGTCAAATTGATAATTGAACCTAAAACAGGCAACGGGATTTTATTTTCTAATGGGAAAATCTGTTTTTCCCAGGAATAATTTCCACCGTGAGAACCGTGCGTAATTAAAGGATGATGTGTAGCAACAACAATGGTTTTATTCTGATTTTTGTTAAGCTGATCTTCAAATTCTGTAAAGAAATCTTCCTTGGTTTTGATCTCGCATTTTTCATTGATTCCGGGATTTTTGCTCCAGTCTGCTAAAACCCACTCGGTGTCAATTAAAATTAAAGTCAGTTTTTTATCAATCTTTCTGGTTTCAATTGGACAACCGTTTCTTGGTGAAAAAGCAGATTTGTCATTCAGTTTTTCTGTGACGTAATCTTCTTCTCTTTTTAAACCTTTGATTCCGTTATTATACCAATCATGATTTCCAGGAATGAAAATCGTTTTCCCTTTGAAATTGTCAGCTAAAGAAATCTGATTATCCAGTTTTTTCTCAGCTAATTTTCTGTTTTCATTATCTTTTTTCGGCATTCCTGCCGGATAAATATTATCACCGAGAAAAATTAATGTGCTGTTTTTTGAAGTTTTGGACAGTGAATCTTTCAGGATATTCATATTTTTGAATGCTTCATCCTGATCAAGATTTCCGGCATCGCCAACCAAATAAAAAGTATGAACAATACTGTCTTTTATATTTGATTCTTTTTCAAAATCCTTTACGTTTTTCCCGTAGTCGGCTTTTTGAACGGCACAGGAAATGACAGTGAAAGAAATTATAATTAAAAGATAAAACCTATATATTTGTTTCATATTTTTCTGAATATTAGAGTCTTTATTCTGAACTGAATTGTTGCAGCCCGGCCTGAGTGGAGTTCATCCGCCAGAGGCGGATAGCGGGAACGGAGGACGGATTAAGCTGCCATAAAAATATTAATTATAATCTTAAATAATTATCAAACTATAACATTATTTAACAAAATTAAAATCAATAAGCTACCAATACTTTCTTAAATTTGTTTCAAATTGCTTTTATGGATATTTTGAAAATCTCGGAAGATTACGTTAAAAATTTATTCAAAGATAGATTATCTTCTGCATATACTTATCATAATCTGGATCACACAATCCAAGTTGTTGATAACCTGAAAATCCTGGCAAAAGAGGAAAACATAAGTATTGAAGATACAGAAAATCTGCTTCTGGCAGGCTGGTTTCACGATCTTGGTTACATTACAGATTGCGATAACCACGAAGCAGAGGGCAAAAAAACAATAGAGAATTTTTTAAAAAAACATGATTTTCAAGATGAAAGAATCAGAAAAATCGGGCAGCTGATTCTGGCGACAGAAAAATTCTACCAGCCAAAAAACCATCTGGAAGAGATCATCCAGGATGCAGATCTGGCGCATCTTGCTTCTGATGATTATTTCAAAACGTCCGAAGGTCTGCGGAATGAGATCAAAGAGGTTCACAAGAAAAAAATCAACAAGCTGAAATGGGCAGAAATGAACCTGGAATTCTTTACAAAACATCAATATTATACACAGTTTGCAAAAGAAAAATGGCAGCCAAAAAAGGATGAAAATATAAAAAAAATAGTTTCTAAAATCGAAGAATTGAAAGGCGAAAAAAAGGAAAAAGACAATCTGGAAAATGACAAAGCTCTTCTTAACAAAAAGAAACTGGAGAAACTGGATTCTCCGGAAAGAGGTATCGAAACGATGTTCCGAATCACGCTCAATAATCACACAAAACTGAGCCAAATAGCTGACAGCAAAGCGAATATCCTACTGTCTGTAAATGCGATTATTATCTCTGTCGCCCTCTCAACGCTCATTCCAAAACTGGACGCGCCAAGTAATTCGCACCTGATTATTCCAACTTTCATTATGATTATGTTCAGTGTGGCTTGTATCATTCTCGCAATAATGTCCACGAGACCAAAAGTTTCCGGTGGAACATTTACAAGAAAAGAAATTGAGGAAAAAAAAGTAAATCTCCTCTTCTTCGGAAACTTCTACAAAATGCCAATGGAAGAGTATCTCTGGGCAATGAAGGAAATGATGGCTGACAGACAATATCTTTACGATACAATGATCAAAGACCTCTATTACTTAGGAATTGTTCTGAACAGAAAATATAAATTACTGAGACTGACTTACACGGTTTTCACGATTGGAATTATCCTTTCTGTAGTAGCTTTTGTGGTAGCTTTTAGGAATGTGACGGTTTAGAAATATTCATCGATAATGAAAGCAATAGTGATTTTTCTAGGAATTTTATTTTTAAATTTTTCTTGTTCGGAAAAAATATTTCACACAAAATCAATTTTTTTTAAAGATCTAATTCTAAAAAACTATCTCACTTTACTTTTTCCATTCTTCATTTACTCTTTCAATGTGATAATAACGGCACCATTTTTTGCTTTTGAACCATATATTACCATTGCAGATTGACCCTTGAGAACATCGATTCTCTCAATTGTGTTTTGGTCAAGACTCTTCATTTTTTTTTCAGTAATGATTTTTCCTTCCAAAATGTAAAGTGGTTCTTTTGTGTCTGGCATTTGGATAAATTTTCCTAACATTCGTAAAGTATCATTCTTTGGAGCTGGAATCCTCGCTACTTCTCCTTTAATATTTCGGTTTGTGACTGTCTCTTTTTTCACTTCACAATGTTTCTTTGGCTGCGTTTGTGCAGAGACAATGCCTCCGGACGTGAGGACAAAACCGACCGCAAACTTTGCAAACAAGGAATTGATAAAAGAGTGGCTGAGGTTTCTGTCCAGCTGATCTACCCGGAAATTGCCGCAGACATTAGAATCGCCGGAAAGATTATCTATAATTTGCAGGTCAGATGCGTTCGTAAAGTCTCTTACGCTCTTGGAGCAAACCTGGCAGAATCTGCCTTTTTCGTCGGGCGTCATAGTCGCCCAGTTTTCGTGACAAGGTTTTGGGATGGTAACTTTCATAAGTAGATCTTATTTTTTTTAAGGTCTTATGCAATCGTTTAATCTTTATCTATAGTTCAGTTTCATAATTATGACGATTTCATAATAATTCCTTTTAATGATTAAGATGCATCTTTCTTTACAAAGGTTGGAAATGACCTGAAAATATTACAAATGAAAATACCGCGGATCCGGATACTGGAATTCAAAGTCCAGTTCTGAGATTAATTTTTCCGGAGAAATGGTTCTGCCTGTGGTGGTTCGTTTGCCATTATAAGGCAAATCTTTTTGAGCATTGATGACTTCTTCTTTATTCGGATGAATGGGTGCAACGGTGTTATAAACTTTGGATTCAGATTGATTGTCCAGCATTTTTTCTATAACTGAACAAATATCAGCATAATGAATATGATTCACTAACATATCCAAATTGCTGATGTTGTAATTTTTCAAAAGCCTTTCACCGCCCATTAATCCTGCTAACCTGAGGATATTAGTCTGAGGGAATTTTTCCAAAATAAAACTTTCACTTTCGACATTTTCAGCGGGTGTGTCATCTTCTTTAAATTCCTTTTCTGTTTGAGGATAGACACCAGTCGAACTCATTAAAAACAATTGACCTTTGTAATCCCCGAGGAAATTGAGAAGGTTTTGACGTTTGTCATTCATCGGAATCTGTGCACCTCTGATTCCCGAAAAAGGAACGCTGATGATGATGACATCTAAGTCTGATGCAACGTCCCATTCTTTCATTTCTATATCTAACTCGTTAGGAAAACTGACTAAAGTTGCGTTGTAACCTTTGGTGTTAATGTCTTGTACTTTGGTTGGAGTAGTAGTCGTTGCGAAGATCTCGTAACGGTTTGATAGTTTTTCTGCGATGTGGTTTCCGAGCCAGCCGAAGCCGATGATTCCTAGTTTTTGCATTCTTTGATATTAGCTTTTCAGCGATTTTTGATTGTCGTCTGGATCTTGGAAGTTTTGGAGGACTCTGTGAACAGTAAGAATGTTTTGCTCCAAACTATAGATCAAAGTATTATGCTTCGTAATCAAAAGCTTATGATAATTGGTGTCTTCGTATTTTTGGAAAACTGCAATTCCATCTGTAATCAGTTTGAGGCAATGCTCAAGCCTTAAATTAAAATCGTCCAATACTTTATCATTCCATTCATTCAAAAGATAATCTTCGATTTCATCCAAATCATCATAAGATGCTTTGCTAAATCGAATTTCCATTTCTGTAGTTTTCTAATCTCTGTCTAGATCTTTCTTTCACTTCTTCATAGGAATATACTCGTCCATTTTTAATATCTTCTTCGCTTCTCTTTAATGATTCCAATATTTCCTCTTTCGTTTCATTTCGCCAGTTTTTTGGTTCTACATGTTCAGCAATGATCAGGAGTTCTTGCGGTGTGAATCTTTTCTCCTTTAATTTTTTGAAAAATGTAGGTTTCTTGATTCCCGATTTTTCAATAATAAAGGACAATTTAACCGGCGAATTTTTCAGAATCTGATCAATATTATTTTGGATCTCGATGTATTTCTGGATTTCTGCTATCATTATTTTATATTTTTAAGTATCATTATATGAGACAAATATAGTAATTATTTGAGAGCTTCAAAAGCTATTCCGGCGAATAAAAACATCAAAATCCACCAGATAAAAAATACAACGATGCAAGTAACCATTATTATTGGTACAATTTGTCAGTAACTGATTGCGCTTTGATTGTTATATATTTTTTGCTTTTCAAAAATTTGATTACTGAAAAAATAAGAATTGCAATGCAGCTGATAGTTGCACAAGTAATTCCTATTAGGGGTTCTAAGATTGGACCACAGGAAAGAAAAATATTCATTATTTTTTTATGTTTTTAATATGATTTGATAAAAAAACTCAGCCATTCGCTGAGTTTCTAAATCCAATTTAGGCAGGCTTGTCACCTGTCGGTTTGATGTCCGAATCTTTCGCAGCTTTTACTAACTCGTTGGTTTCGTTGTAGAGCAGTTCCCATCCCGTCACCTCTTTCATCACGGTCAAAAGATTGATATAAGTTTTCAGGTTTTTCTCCAGATCCTGTCGGATGGCAGATGCGCTCGACATATTTCTAAGGTCTGCGTTGGCTTCTGCCTGATCGGCAAACAGCAACTCAAAAGCATCGTGTTTGGTCTTCATCTCTGCAAAACCTGACTCCAGAGATAGATCCTTTATTTTTTGCTTGTTTTCCGGAAGCTCCAGTATCTCGATCAGCTTTTTCATTTGGGCGGTTTGCGAGGAATAGCTTAACCGATCCAGGTTCAGCCCAAAAGTTTTGAAAATCCCGTACAACTCTTCCGCCAAATGAGAATTGGGAGCAGAAGGAAGCTTTCTGTAACCATTGAGGAATGCTTTTAGATTTTTGTAAGCCAGATCCCTCTCGTGGTCTGCCGTGGCAACCTCTTTTCCTTTGCCGCTGTAAACCTGCTTGGTGTACACATTGTCATACGCCGTGTAGGAAGTTTGCAAAGTCGCGGTAAGCGGATGGTTGGAGATCACAGGATATTTTCCTGACTGGATGTTGCTGAGAATTCTCTGAGCCAAAGTCGCAAGATCTTTGGTGCTCAGACGCACTAATGAAATTTTCATCGTAATTGTGTTTTGTTTGTTAAAAATGTACTAATTAATCAAAACAAATATAAATAATTCTGCATTTAGTTTAAAACATTTTGCGGGGAATAAAATGCAATTGCAAGAAGTTCCACGCAACTTGTTGGAGACTTCCTGCAATTGCAGGAGATTACAAACAAGGTTGTTTTAAATAAAATGCAGATGCAGGAGGTTTGTTTTAAGGTTGTTTGTAAGGTTTTGCGGATGCGGGTGGTCTTAACCAAGTTGTTTTGAAAATGAATATTTCTCCATCATAATTCGCTAGCAGGAGCTTCAAGCTCGTATCTCAAGCTAAAGAATGTGTACGAGCAAGATGCTAGCACTAGCGAGTGGGTATTGGATATGGGCGACTTTGAAATTAATTATAATTTTTTTTTATTTTAGGGGAACCCATATTTCTACCTTCATTATAATATATATATCTTTGAATACTAAATAATAACGTGTGAAAAAACTATTTACTCTTTTTGTTGTATTACTATCAATTTACAATTATTCTCAAGTTTCGGTGCGAGGATATTACAGGAAGAATGGCACGTATGTTCAGCCTCACGTAAGAACTGCACCAAATTCAACGGTTACAGACAATTATAGTTACAGGGGTAATTACAATCCTAACACAGAATACACTACAACTTCTTCGATAAGTTCTCCTTCAAAATCAAACTATGATAAAGAATGGGTAGATGGTTACTACAGAGCTGATGGAACTTATGTAAGTGGTTATTATCGTAAGAAAAGAGCAACAACGACAAGTTCTAATAACTCAAATTATGTTTATTCTGGTAATTCCAGTTCAAATAATTATAAAAGTTCTACAAAAAAATATGTTAATACAACTAATGTAAATTTAAGAACAGCGCCCGAAGTTTCCGACAATATTATTGAAGAACTTGCTTTCTCTGATGAAGTAACATCTATAGAGCAGTTAGGATATTGGGACAAGGTTCGAGTAAAACGTTATTTGCCTAGTACAAATAGCTATTCTATGATAGATGGTTACATAAATAGTAGATATTTGACAGCTTCAGCAGATAGCGAAAATACTTACAGCAGTAATGTTATGGTTAGTGAATCAAAGTATTTTAGAGTTAAAGTCGACAGAACATATTTTTGTAACACTCCAAATATTAAAGATGTTAGAAAAGCGCATTTAATTTATGACACCGTCATTTATGCTATTGCAGAATCCAAATATTTTATCTATATAGAGTTTACAAATTCTTCTGGACAAACTAGTATTGGATGGATATTGAAAGATGATTTGATAAGAGAATAATAAAAATACCTCTATTCGATATCCACTGCTAGCGCAAGCTTCAAGCTCATGTATCAAACTAATTAAGTGGTACGAGCAAGATGCTCGCACCAGCGTACAAAAATAAATACAAAAAACTTGCCTCACAGCAGGTTTTTCCCTATCTAAAATGTTTTAAAACACTCTCATCCACAAAATTCGGCAACGTCACCTTCAAATTCGGCTCCACCTCCATTGCTCTTTTGATGGCGAAAACAGTACCTTCATTTCTTGCCCAGCTCGTCTGGAGTTATGAACTTTGACTACTTATATAATCATTTAAAAATGCCAAAATTATAAAGTGGTTATTGAAATTATTATTGATCTTTAGTTTATACTTTTTTTTGAAAAAACCTTTGGATTCGACAGAAATGATGAGGTCATTGGTTTTGTATAGGCTTAACTTATTATTAAACCATCCATTATTTTTATAAGTGAATATTTCTTTCTCATTTCGATAATAAACAAATCTGTTTTTTGAGAAGTCTGATTTAAAAACTAAATTCTTATTTTGGTCAAATATTTTATAGTTTCTCGAAAACAAACCATTGTATTTTATCTTGAAAATTTCATTGTGTATTTTTAATTTCTGGTTAAAACTATTTAGCAAAATTTCTCCCACCAATTTTCCATTTTCATCTATTAATTGAATTGGGGAAAACATAGGATAAATTACAGTGAATTCTTTCATTAAAGTTTAATAAGCTTAAAACAAACTCTCATCCACAAAATTCGGCAACGTCACCTTTAAATTCGGTTCAGCTTCCATTGCTCTTTTAATTGCGAAAACAGCACCTTCATTTCTTGCCCAGCTTCTTCGGGAAATTCCGTTGTTGACGTCCCAGAAAAGCATAGATTTTAATCTTCTGTCGGCATCATCGCTTCCATCGAGCAACATCCCGAAACCACCGTTGATCACTTCGCCCCAGCCAACGCCACCACCGTTGTGAATACTCACCCAGGTCGCCCCACGGAAACTGTCGCCAATCACATTGTGAATCGCCATATCTGCAGTAAATCTCGAGCCGTCATAAATGTTGGAAGTCTCTCTGTATGGCGAATCTGTCCCCGAAACATCGTGATGGTCTCTTCCCAAAACCACCGCTCCAATTTCTCCGTTGGCAATGGCTTTGTTGAAGGCTTCAGCGATTTTCATTCGTCCTTCGGCATCGGCATACAAAATTCTCGCCTGCGAACCAACGACCAGATTGTTTTCCTGAGCGCCTTTGATCCACGTGATATTGTCTTTCATTTGTTGCTGGATTTCTTCGGGCGACGTTTTAATCATTTCCTCTAAAACGGCGCACGCAATATCATCGGTTTTCTGCAAATCTTCAGGTTTTCCGCTGGTACAAACCCAACGGAATGGCCCGAAACCATAATCAAAACACATCGGTCCCATAATATCCTGAACATAAGATGGGTATTTGAACTCTCTTCCAATCGTAGGATTTTCCGACATTACATTGGCTCCGGCTCTGGAAGCTTCGAGTAAAAAGGCATTTCCGTAATCGAAGAAATAAGTTCCTTTTGCTGTATGTTTGTTGATGGCGGAAGCGTGTCTTCTCAAGGTTTCCTGAACTTTTTCTTTGAATAATTCAGGGTTTTCTGCCATCATTGTATTCGATTCTTCAAAAGTTTGCCCGACCGGATAATAACCTCCCGCCCACGGATTGTGAAGCGAAGTCTGGTCTGAACCGATATCGATTCTTAAATTTTCTTCATCAAATTTTTCCCAAATATCGACGATGTTTCCAAGGTAAGCCAGAGAAACCGTTTCCTGATTTTCCTGAGCTTTTCTGACTCTTGCCACCAATTCATCCAGATTCTCGTGGATTTCGTTGACCCATTTCTGTTCGTGACGGATTTTTGTAATTTTTGGATTCACTTCTGCAATGACTGTAACACAGCCTGCGATATTTCCGGCTTTTGGCTGAGCGCCGGACATTCCGCCAAGACCTGATGTGACGAATAATCCGCCTTTTGGCTCTTTATTGATTTTTCTGAAAGCATTCAAAACGGTAATTGTTGTGCCGTGCACAATTCCCTGCGGACCGATGTACATATAAGATCCAGCGGTCATTTGTCCGTACTGCGAAACCCCCAGCGCATTGAATTTCTCCCAATCATCCGGCTTTGAGTAGTTTGGAATCATCATTCCGTTCGTCACCACCACTCTTGGCGCATCTTTATGGGAAGGAAATAATCCCATCGGATGACCGGAATACATTGTCAAGGTCTGTTCATCCGTCATTTCAGACAGATATTTCATCGTCAAAAGATACTGCGCCCAATTGCTAAACACCGCACCGTTTCCACCGTAAGTAATCAGTTCATGAGGATGTTGCGCCACAGCATAATCCAAATTATTTTGAATCATCAGCATAATCGCTTTTGCCTGCTGGGATTTCCCTGGATATTCGGCAATATTTCTTGCTATCATCTCATAATCCGGACGGAAGCGGTACATATAAATTCTGCCGTATTTTTCTAGTTCCTCCTTAAATTCCGGCAACAATTCTGCGTGGAATTTGGGTTCGAAATAACGCAAAGCGTTTTTCAGAGCGAGTTTTTTCTCTTCGTCTGATAGAATTTCTTTACGTTTTGGAGCGTGGTTGATGTGGGTTTCGTATGGTTTTGGCTGAGGTAATTCTGTTGGAATTCCTTGTTGAATTTGTTGTTGGAAAGTCATAGTGAAGCTTCGATTTTCAAAGTTTTAAAGATATTCAATTTGAAAATATCATCAAACCGTTTCTGATAAATTGATATCACTTATATTTGCAGCTTCAGAAAACGATTCTAGTACACAACTTTAAAGCGATCAAGAAATGAATTACGAAGACAAAATCCAGCAATCGGAAACGCGCGTTTTCAAAGTGGTTTTCCCGAATACAACCAATCATCACAATACAATGTTTGGCGGAAAAGTAATGGAAATGATGGATGAAGTGGCTTTTATGACCGCTACAAGATTTGCCAGAAAATCTTTCGTAACGGTAAGTTGTGACAGAATTGATTTCAAGAAACCAATTCCGGCTGATACGATTGTTGAACTCGTTGGCCGAATAAAATATGTCGGAAACACCAGCGTGAAAGTGAATGTGGAAATTTTCGTGGAAGAAATGTACAATGACACTCGCGAAAAGGCGGTCTCAGGCGATTTTACTTTGGTTGCGATTGACGAAAATAAAAAGCCTTCAAAAATATTTAGAGACCTTAACTAAAAAAACAAAAGCTTACCGATTTGGTAAGCTTTGTTATTTATTCCACGATGTCGTCGTTTTCTTCTTCGTGGTCATCTTCATTGTCACTTTGACTGTAATAATTATTTTCCTCGTCTGGCAACTGATTGGTAATCTGGTCAAAATTATCATCATCTTCCGCGCCCGGAACGTCTAATCCGAATGGCATTTCGTCGTTCACCTGGCTAGCGTCTCTGATTGGGTTTCCGTCGCCGTCAATTGGAATATGCTCTTCTCTGTTGAAAATGTCTTCACCTGGATTGTAATCCAAATCTTCTAAATTTTTTTCGATGTTATCTTCTGGTGTCATAATATTTATTTTTGGTTGATTGAAGATAGACAAATATGATTCCAAGCTTTGTTTTTGAAAGATTTATTTTGATGAAATTTAATCTTCGTAAACTTCAGGATTTACGCAAGTCAGCATTTTTTCGCCTTTAGAAAATGTAACTACGTTTTCAGCAGCCAATCTTGCCATTCCGCTTCTGGCTTCCAAGGTTGCTGAACCAATATGAGGAAGAACACAAACGTTTGGAAGTTCCAATAATGGACTATCTTTCTGCATCGGTTCAGGATTGGTAACGTCTAAACCTGCACCCCAGATTTTTCCTGAAATCAAAGCTTCGAACAAATCTTTCTCATTTTGAAAACCACCTCTCGCTGTGTTGATGAAAATCAAATTTTCTTTCATTTTTTCAAAAACATCTTTGTTGAAGAGGTCAGCCTGTTTAGGTGTGTAATTAGCGTGAATACTAATAACATCTGATTGTTGAACTAACTCTTCAAATGAAACATATTTGGCATTTAGTTCTTTTTCAGCTTGCTCGTTTTGGCTTCTGTTGTGGTAAATGATTTTCATTCCGAAAGCGGCTTTGCATTTTTCAGCCATTTCAAAACCGATTCTGCCTAAACCTAAAACGCCCAAAGTTTTTCCATATAATTCTTGCCCCAGTTCTTCCAACGCATCAAAATCTTTCCAGTTTCCGGATTTTACTTTTGCAGTGTTGTAGTTTGCTTTTCTGGAAACCATTTGCATTAATAAAAAAGCGACGTCAGAAGTAGCGCGGCTCAATACGTTAGGCGTATTACCAACGGGAATTTTTCTTTTTGTGGCTTCAGTGATGTCAACCTGGTCGAAACCTACTGAAAACAAAGCGATTGCTTTTACATTCGGGCAAGCGTCGAAGAATTCTTTGTCATATTTGTTCTTGCCACCAACACTAAGGATGATATCTGCTTGTTTGCAGCTTTCCAGCCATTCTTCGTGGATTGGATGTTCTGTTTCCGGGAAAATGATATCTAAATTTCCGTCTTTCAAAATCTCAATTCCGTTCTCTGGAATTCTTTTGTTTACAAATACTTTCATACTTAAAATTATTAAAAATGATTGTTTGGTTTTTATTATAATTGAGAAAAATTAACACAAAGGTCACAAAGACTTTTTGAAATTATTGAAAACATCTTAAGGTTCACAAAGCCGCTTTCGCTTATAAAAGTTTTTATGCGTAGAATTGCTCGCAACCCGACTTGAACGGACTCTTCGAGAGCTTCAGAATGACAAATTGGAAGTGGAAGGTGGATAAAGCTGCCCCAATTTTAAAAAGCAAAAAACCGGAAATTGACTCCGGTTTTGTATGTTGTGCTGATATTTCAATGTTGAGTTAATCAATTTTCGCTGGTCTTTCCTTATCTTTAGTGAAAAAGAACTTGATAACGATAGGCAAAGTTGTTACCAAAACGATCACCAGAACGATAATTTCCAGTTTTTTCTTCAAATCGATGCCGAACTGATCCATAAATAATTTGTCCAAATAGTGACCGGCAAAAATCATGATAAAGGACCAGGAAAATGCTCCAATGATATTGTAGTAGAAGAATTTCTTTTTGTCCATTTTCACAATTCCCGCAACGATTGGCGCAAATGTCCTTACGATTGGTAAAAATCTCGCCAAAATTACAGCCACTGTTCCGTGGTCTTCGAAGAAATCGTGTGCTTTGAAAAGGTATTTTTTCTTGAAAAGAAATGTATCTTTTCTTTCATATAATAAAGGTCCGCTTTTGTAGCCAAACCAATATCCAACTTCGTTTCCGATAATTGCAGCAATTGCTACAGCTGTTGCTAATATGGAAGTATCCAGAAAATCTGAACCTGTAGTTCCGAAAGTGGTATCAATGATTTTTACGGCATAAATCCCTGAAATGAAGAGTAAGCTGTCGCCCGGCAAAAAGAAACCTACAAAAAGTCCTGTCTCTGCGAAAATGATAAATAAAATAAGCCAAAAACCACCCATTTTGATGTAAAATTCGGGGTTGAGTAGGTCTTTCCAGCTTTCAAAATGTTCCATAGTTTTCTGTCTCTCGCAAAGATATTAAAAGGAATTTGAATTAATCAGCTTAATGTAAAAATTAGGAATATTTAACTCAAAGATCATATTTGTCTTTCCATTTATCCTTCAGCTGTTCGCGGATTTTCTTCTCGGTCGAGTTGTTGGCAGGATCATAAAATTTAGTGCCTTTGATTTCGTCCGGTAAAAATTCAAGATCCACAAAATTGCCTTCGTAGGAATGTGCGTACTGATAATCTTTGCCGTAATCCAGATTTTTCATCAATTTGGTTGGTGCATTTCTGAGGTGAAGTGGAACTGGGAGATTTCCTGTTTTCTTGACAAAAGCCATTGCTTCATTGATGGCGTTGTAAGTGGAATTACTTTTTGGGGAAACGGCAAGGTAAACTGCAGTTTCACTTAGAATAATTCTAGCTTCGGGATTTCCTATGACATTAATGGCTTGGAAACAGTTGTTTGCCATAACTAAAGCGTTTGGATTAGCAAGTCCAATATCTTCTGCTGCTAGAATCATCATTCTGCGGGCAATGAATTTGATATCTTCACCACCAACCAACATTCTGGCAAGCCAATAGACGGCGCCGTTTGGATCGGAACCACGCATCGATTTGATGAAGGCTGAGATGATGTCATAATGCTGTTCTCCATTTTTGTCATACAACGCCATATTTTCCTGCAAAACAGAGAGGACATCTTTGTTGGAGATTTTGTTTTTCTTGGCAGATTTGAATTGATTCAGAACCAATTCGATTGAATTGATCAACTTTCTGGCATCGCCTCCGGAATATTGGATGAAGGCTTCTTTTTCCTCAAGGAAGAATTTGGTATTGTTGAGTTCATTGTATTTTAAAACCGAAATGTCAGCGAGTTCTTCCAGTTTTTCAAAAGTCAAAGCTTTGAGAATATAAACCTGAGTTCTGGAAAGCAAAGCGGAAACCACTTCAAAACTTGGATTTTCAGTAGTCGCACCAATAAGAGTTATCCAGCCTTTTTCGACGGCGTGAAGCAGCGAGTCCTGTTGAGACTTGTTGAATCTGTGAATCTCATCAATAAACAAAATCGGACTTTTTCCGGAAAATAGATTTTGTTTTTTGGCTTCGTCGATGATATCTCGAACGTCTTTTACGCCTGCAGAAACAGCAGATAATTTGTAGAATTTGCGTCCTGAACTTTCGGAGATGATTTCAGCTAAAGTTGTTTTTCCAGTTCCTGGCGGTCCCCAAAAAATTAAGGAATTGATTGTGTCATTCTCCATCATTCTTTTGATGGTTCCGGATTTTCCAGTGAGATGTTCCTGTCCCAAAACATCGTCCAAAGTTTTCGGACGTAGAATTTCAGCAAGTGGAGAATTGTTCATATTTCAAAATTACGGAATTTAAAGACTTTCTAAAACTTAAAACTCTGAATAAAATTTTAATTAATGAAAAAAGATTAATATTTATTGTTTATCAATAAATATTTATTACATTTGAACAATATTTAGAATTATCAATTATGTCAAAAACAAACAACTTCGTCTTTTGGGGCTTATATGTTATAGCCTGGATTATATTTGTCGGCTTGTCTATTGAGGCTGGAGGCTTAATCGTCAATTTCTTTTTCCATCTTTATAATCCCGAGATGGTTCAAAATCTTTATCAAAAGCTGGATTTAATTAAAATGTATCGAGATAATGAATTCGGTTTTTTCAGTATCTACAGTTTTATTTTAATTATTTCAATTTTAAAAGCAGTCCTATTTTACACTGTTATTAACCTGATGCACAAAATGAATTTGGAAAAACCTTTCAGTGCTTTTGTAGCGAAACAGATTTCACAACTTAGTTATTACACGCTTTCAATTGGATTGTTGAGCTATATTGCGAGACAGTTTGTTAAGAATTTGGAGCATCACGGTTTTATTTCAGATAATTTAAACCAATTTTGGGCAGACAGTGAAGCATTTGTTTTGATGGGAGCCGTCATCTACATTATTGCTCAAATTTTCAAAAGAGGCGTAGAATTGCAGGAAGAAAACGATTTAACAGTTTAACTTATGCCAATAATAGTAAACTTGGATGTGATGATGGCCAAACGAAAAATGTCATTGAATGAACTGTCTGAAAAAGTAGATTTGACACTTTCCAACCTTTCTATTCTGAAAACAGGAAAAGCAAAAGCCGTTCGTTTCAGTACTTTGGAAGCGATTTGCAAAGCTTTGGATTGTCAGCCTGCAGATATTTTAGAATATAGAAAAGAAGATTAAAGCTTTCTGCTAATCACGTAATCCAACATCAGTTTCAAAGATTCTTTCGCTTCGTTGTCAGGGAATTCAGCTAAAATTGTGAGTGCTTTTTGCTGATAATCTTTCATTGTCTGGATTGCGTAATCCATTCCGCCGGAAGATTTCACAAATTCTATCAACTCACGTACTTTTTTGGAATCGTTGTTATAACGCTTTATTGTTGCGAAATATTTTTTGTAATTCTCGGGACTTGCATTCTTCAAAGTGTAAATCAGCGGCAAAGTCATCTTTTGTTCCTTAATATCAATTCCAACTGGTTTTCCAATGATATTGCTGGTTTGATAATCGAAAAGGTCATCTTTAATTTGAAATGCCATTCCTGTATAAGTCCCGAATTCCTGCATTTTTTTCGCTGTCGCTTCGTCAACATTATTGGACAGAACACCAACTTCACAGCAAGCCGCAATTAACGTCGCTGTCTTTTGACGGATAATTTCGTAGTAGATATCTTCCGTAATATCCAGTTTTCGCGCTTTTTCAAGTTGCAGCAATTCGCCTTCCGACATTTCACGGATGGTTCTTGCAATTACGGAAAGCAAATCGTAATCCTTATTATCCGTAGAAAGCAAAACAGATTTAGAAAGCAGATAATCACCTACCAAAACTGCAATTTTATTTTTCCAAAGAGCATTGATAGAGAAGAAATTACGGCGTTTATAACTCTCATCCACAACATCATCGTGAACCAGAGTAGCGGTGTGAATCAACTCAATCATACTAGCACCACGGAACGTTTTTTCGTTCACATTTCCGACCAATTTTGCGCATAGAAATACAAACATTGGGCGCATTTGCTTCCCTTTTGTGGTGACAATGAAACGCGTGACTTTATCCAGCAGAGCAACATTACTTTTCATCGATTCGTAAAACTTTTGCTCGAAAAGTTTCATTTCATCAGAGATCGGAGCCTTGATTAATTCTACGGTATTTGCCACTTTTTACTTTTAAAGATTATATTTTTGGAGCAAGACGCTTCAGCCTCTATTCACTTTTCCAACCCGCTGTCCGTTGCAATCTTTTTTGTTGTCATAGCTTAGTCAAAGCCAACAAAAAAGGATTTCCACTACCATCGGGGCTATGTTGAGGATTTGTCTATCCACCGACCCAAAAATTATTAATAAATATTTTAGCAGAATGTATGGATCTAATTTCTAACATCTCACTTCTAAAATCTATTTATTATTCTACAAATATAATTATTCTAAATCTTTAAAAGGAATAAAATAGAGACTTTGGGGCACTTTTTTGATTTTTATATTGAAACGTTCACCAGAAATATAGATTCCCTTTTCAGTCGCAGTAATTCCTTCGATTTGTCCAACATTGTAAGCTTTTCCCAAAGAAAACTTTTTCACAGGTTTGTTGAATAAAAGATTTCCGTTTTCATCTTTCTCGAAAATCATCATATAGACCGATGCTTTTTTGGTGTAACCGACAGTATATAATTTATTTCCAAAAAACGAAGCATCAGTTACTACAAATCCAGTTTCAAAAGATTCTAACTTCTGAGCCGGTTGATCTTCAGACAAATTAGGATCAATCAAATAATGAGAAACCGTATTTGTAATCCATTCTTTGGTGAAAAGATGAATATTGCCATCCAGAAAAACCATTGCTTCCGCATCGAAGTTATTGTTTATATTCTTCGGTGTGAAATCGGTTTGTTCAGGATAGTGAAAAGGAATTGTTTTGATAGAATCAAGAATCAAAGAATCATTCAAGAAAGGGATTTTGTAAATTTTCAGATCTTTTCTGGTTCCCAGATTATTCCCAAATTCTCCGATGTAGAAATTCCCACTGTCATTGGTAATTGCCTCCCAATCTATGTTTTTGAGTTTTGTTTGGAATGTTTTTTCAATATAAGAACTTACTGGTTTTATCTCGAAAATTTCGCTTGTATTCCCGCTGTCGTTGAAGGAGAATAATCGTCCGTCAAGATTTGTCAAGCCTGAACTTTCTCTCAGGGAATCACTCAGAATTGCAATCTTATATTTTTTGAGATTTAATGAGTAAGTTTTCTGCGCAGAAAGTTGAAAACTTAATAAGATAAATAAGAAGTAGAAAATCTTTTTCATATTCCGTAAAAATATGAATTGATTTTCGGAAGATAAAATTAAGTAAATTAAAATATTGTTAAAGAAATTACTCAGCAGATTTATTCGCCAATTGTCCGCAAGCTGCATCAATATCGCCACCGCGGCTTTTTCTTACCATAATGGTGATTCCTGCTTTTTCCAGTTCACGGACGTATTTTTCTTCCGCAGCGATACTTCTGTGGTCAAATTTCCCTTCACCTATCGGATTGTACTGGATCAAATTGACTTTACTCGGAACTTGTCGGCAATATCTGATCAAAGCTTTGATGTCTTCGTCGCCATCATTTATGCCTTTCCAGACGCAATACTCAAAAGTGATAGGCGAACCAGTTTTCTGATACCAATATTGCAGAGAATCCATAATATCAGTCAAAGGAAATTTTTCAGAAAATGGCATAATGTCGTTTCGCTTATGTTCAATTGCGGAATGGAGAGAAAGCGCAAGTTTCACTTTAATTTCCTCGTCAGCCAGCATTTTTATCATCTTCGGAATCCCCGAGGTTGAAACGGTAATTCTTCTTGGCGACATTCCCAGACCTTCCGGCTGTGTGATTTTATGAATGGCTTCGACAACGTTTTTGTAATTCATCATCGGTTCGCCCATTCCCATAAACACAATGTTTGTCAACGGTCTGTCGAAATATTCTTTGCTTTGACGATCGATCAATGCAACCTGATCCACAATTTCTGCAACTTCCAGATTTCTCATTCTTTTCAGCTTTGCAGTTGCGCAAAATTCACAGTTTAATGAGCAGCCAACTTGCGAAGAAACGCAGGCGGTGCTGCGGCTTTCTGTCGGAATCAAAACAGACTCTACCATCAATCCGTCGTGAAGTTTCACACCGTTTTTGATAGTTCCGTCCGTTGATTTCTGTAAAAGATCAACTGAAATAGGATTGATGAAAAAGTCACGGGAAAGGTTTTCTCTCAGGTCTTTGGAAAGATTGGTCATCTCATCAAAGGAATGCATATTCTTGCTCCAAAGCCAGTCATAGACCTGTTTTGCTCGGAAAGGCTTTTCACCAATCGTACCAAAATAGTCTTTCATCTGCTCAAGATTAAGTGTTCTGATGTCCTTCAATGTTCTGAAATTTTTTGCAAAGATACGGGATAATGCAGCAATTTAAAAATATAACAATGCAACAATAGATAAAGATGATAATTCGAAATATTGTTACTTTTTTTTAATCTTATTGGAACTATTTCTCTCATTAATAAATTGTTACACCGGCAGACTGATCCAATATTATATTTAATTAAGGTATTTTTGTTTTTGAAACGACTTTATTAATTTATTCATAATTCTTACATTTGTATTGATTTTTACCCTCATGGAATTCCAAGCCCTTTACGACAGCCCTTTTATTCTTAAACTTTCTTTTGAAAAACTGATCCAGAAAATGGAATCGGAAGCTTTTCAAAATGCTGAATATGCACTTTCTCATAAGAGGATTTTGGAAAAGACAAAAGAAATTCCTGAACTTACGGAAGGAATCAAAGACCTTGATTTTTTTGTCAAAAATGAAACTTTAATGAAGGATCTTCTGAAAGATCTTTTCCCGCCAATGCTGACGAAAAATGAGATCAAGGCAATCGGTTTTCCCTTTTATAATTTCTTTTTCAACCCGACAGAACGTTTCCAGACGATTATCGAACAAGCCGGAGAAAATTTTGATTTGCTGATCAAGGATATGGATCCACACCGTTTTTACGTGATGTGCTGCTGTATTATTTTGAAAAATTTTTATAATGTTCAGATCAATTTTTCATTGCCTTTTATTTTCGATATTCCTAACGAGGATGGCATTGTAAATCATTACCGTTTCCTTAATAATGTAGATTTTATGGAATTAAGGGCTTTGGAAAATTTCAAAATGCTGACCGAAGATGAAATTGCAGAACTGATAGATAATGTTGAGGATCAAGAACTCTGGAAGGAGAAATTCCCTCCCGGCAGTTGGGAAATGAAAGGATTTGCGGTCATTAGTTTTTTTGATGCAACCACAGAAAGTGCCATTTCAAACCTTAAAAGCAAACTGATCAATATTGAAGATGATAAGAATCTTAAGGAAGAGATGAATACAATTTTCCGTTCGATCTTTCAGGTCGCTGATCTTGAAGTCGGCTACACTGCGATCGATCACGAGGGTAATAAATTTGTGAGAAGTCCAATCAATGGGATTATGGACAGTTTTATTCTGACATCGGCACCAAGGAATTTTAAAACCGAAATGATTTGTGAGAAGAGTTTCAATACGCTTGTCGAGTCCAAAAAATATTTCAGTGTTTCCGATGTGGACAGAAGTTTTCAGGATTATCCGGAAAGCCAGATGGCAAAACAACTATACGAATCGGGAATCAAAAGTGCCATTTTCGCACCAATTATCAAAGACAAAAAGATTCTCGGAATTGTAGAATTGGTTTCCAAAAATAAATTGCTGAACAGCATCAATGCCAATAAAATGGAAATCGTAATGCCTTATTTGGTAGATACGATGGATAGGTTGTATACAGGAATAGAGACTAGAATAGAGGCTATTATTCAACGTGAATATACGTCGATCCATCCAAGTGTTTACTGGAAATTCCGCCAGGAAGCAGAACGTCATATTGGTTTTTACAGAGAAGAATTTGATTTGCCTTACAGAAATATTAGTTTCCAGAATCTGACACCGCTTTTCGGGCAAACTGATATTCGCAATTCATCAATTTCCAGAAATCTGGTTATCAAACAAGATCTTGAAATTCAATTAAGATTGATAACTGATTTATTGTCAAAATTCAGTTATGATAATGATCTTGAATCTTTTAAAGAAAAACTTGCTAAGTCTCAAAAATTATTAGACAAAGACTTAAAAGCGGATACAGAAAATCAGGTTCAGACTTTTATTTTGTCCGAGATTCATCCGTTGTTTGCTTCAATAAAACTTCAAAATATTGAGTATAATCAATTGGTTACAGATTATTACAAAAAGTTGGATCCAAGAACCAATATGGTTTATGATTTCCGTAGAAAATTTGACGATAGTTTGTCTTCAATTAATAAAAATCTGGCCGATATTCTGGACAAAAGACAAGAGGAACAACAGCATCGTTTTCCCTTCTATTACGAGCGTTTCAAAACCGACGGATTAGAGCACAATATGTACATTGGATCTTCTATTGCGCCAGATTTGACTTATGATCCGGTTTTTTTAAAAAATCTTAGATTATGGCAACTGCGTGTGCTTTGTGAAAGTGAATTGCAGTACAACCAATTTAGAAAGAATCTTGAATATTCATTAGATGTTTCATCATTGATTTTGGTTTACAGTACGCCAATCAGTATCAGATTCCGAATGGACGAAAAACGTTTTGATGTGGACGGAAGCTACAATGCACGCTACGAAATGATTAAAAAACGCATCGATAAATCGACTGTTAAAAACTCAACTGAGCGAATCACACAACCTGGAAAAATTAGTATTATTTTTTCTCAGGAAAGAGAAAGACAGGATTATTTATCTTTAATAAAAATCCTCCAGAATCAAAATATTCTGGAATCAACTGTTGAGGAATTGGAAGTTGAAGATTTACAGGGAATTAATGGTTTGAAAGCTTTGCGTGTTACAGTGAATTATGAAGCAAAGGATGTGGATTATGAGTTTGTGGAGGGGATCTGAAAATTGTAAAATTATTCTCCATGGATCAGTTTTATAATTTTTCCTGTTTTTTGAATCCATAATTATTAAAAAACGCCACCTATTTCTCATTGTTGTTGTGTGCCATTTAGAATCCAGTAATTCTCATGATATACAATATTTATTATTCCAAACTGTCAAAAATCACCAAACCCCAAATCAAAAAAACACACTTAGGTAACGGGAAGGTAACAGCGATGTAACGGAAATCATCTCTCAAAATAATATGTCAAATTGACAAAAGCAACCTATGTTAGGTTGCTTTTCAATATTGTAGAAAGTAATAATCTCTATAATTTAACAGCCTTCATTGCAGCCTCATAATTTGGCTCGTGAGAAATATCGCTCACTTGCTCTTCGTAAACAATTTTCCCGGACGGATCTATTACCACAACGGCTCTGCTCAAAAGCCCTTTCATAGGAGAATCCGTCAATTCTACGCCATACGTTTTTCCAAAATCGGATCGAAAATCGGACAGCATCACGACATTTTTAATACCTTCAGCACCACAAAATCTCTTCTGCGCAAACGGAAGATCTTTTGAAATACAAAGTACAACCGTATTCGGAAGGCTTGCCGCATTTTCATTAAAATGACGTACCGAGGCAGAACAAACACCCGTATCTACACTGGGGAAGATATTCAGAATCAGATATTTTCCTTTATAGGAATCCAGATTCTGATCTTTCATATCCACACCCGTCAAACTGAATTTCGGCGCCTGCTGATTGATGGTCGGCAATTTGGAATAAGTATGCACTGTATTTCCACCCATCAAAACGGTATTGGCTGTTTTAGAACTTTGAGCAAAAACAAATGTTGAGAAACATAACATTGTACTGAAAACTATTTTTGAAAACATATTTTTAATTTTAAACAAATTTATCTCATTTTATGAATGATCTTAGATTAATGCCAAGGATTTAACAATCATTAATATTTTTTGGAATCATTCTTGAACCTACACCAAGAAAATCCCCTATTATGGAAGCAAATACAATTAAAACTATCGCAAAATACGGCTTAGGCGCAATGCTGATTACAGCAGGAATCGGACACCTGACCTTCGCAAGAAAAGAATTTCAGGCTCAGGTTCCGGAGTGGGTTCCGCTGGAAAAGGATGACACTGTTATCTATTCCGGAATCGTTGAGATCGCCATGGGAGCCGCCATCATCGCTGCACCCAAGAAATATGAATCACTTGTAGGAAAGATCGCAGCAGGATTATTCACTGCTGTTTTCCCGGGAAATTATACTCAATATAAAGAAAGAAGAAGCGCTTTCGGCCTCAACACAGATAACAAGAGGTTTGCCAGATTATTTATGCAGCCAGCTCTCATTGCTTGGGCGCTTAAGTCTACGGATGGTAAATAATTCTTCATCAAATTAATAAAAAACTCAATTTTGTCATTCCGTAGGAATCTAAACTGTCTTTGTCGAGATATACGAAGTCAAGATTTCTACGGAATAATAAAATACTAGAAAATAATAACTCAACTATAATGTTGAGTTTTTTTGATTCCCGCATAGAATAAATCTATGTTAACATATTCCCAGAATCAATCTTTATCTCTAAATTTATTGTCATCAAAAATCGAAATCTAATTCAATAACAATTAACAAAACTATGAGTTCAGAAAATCCAATCTTCAAAGACATATTCAAAAGCGAAAACGAAATCCCAGAAGAATACAAAGTCGCGGAAATCCACCAACGTGTTTACCTCCTGAACGGTGAACTGGTAGAATGGAACGGCGATGTTACCGAAATCTACTCCCCGATCTGCATCCCGACAGAAAACGGACTGGAAAGAAAACTATTGGGAAGCATCCCGAACATTACGCCGCAGGATGCAATGGACGTTCTGGAAGCCTCCGTAAAAGCTTACGACAACGGACTTGGCGAATGGCCGACCATGTCTGTGGAAGGCAGAATCAAATGTATGCAGAAGTTCGTTTATTTAATGATTCAGCAAAGAGAATTGGTCATCAAACTATTGATGTGGGAAATCGGAAAAACACTCCCAGATTCTACCAAAGAATTTGACAGAACGGTAGATTACATTAACCAAACCATTGACGCTTTAAAAGATCTTGACCGCGAATCTTCAAGATTCCAACAGGCAGAAGGAACAATTGCCCAAATCAGAAGAGCACCGCTTGGCGTAGTACTGAGTATGGGACCATTCAATTATCCGCTGAATGAGATCTTCACAACATTGATTCCTGCTTTGATTATGGGAAATACGATCTTGTTCAAATTACCAAAACACGGCGTTCTTGCCCATTATCCTTTATTAAAAGCTTTCCAGGAAGCCTTCCCAAAAGGAACAGTCAATACACTTTACGGAAAAGGAGCAGAGATCATCACCCCAATTATGGAAAGCGGAAAAGTGAATGTTCTGGCTTTTATCGGATCGAGTAAAGTTGCCAATGGTTTGAAAAAACTTCATCCAAAAGTCAACAGATTAAGAGCAATTTTAAGCCTTGATGCCAAAAATGCAGCTATCGTTACAAAACACGCCGACCTGGATGTTGCTGTCAGCGAATGTATTCTGGGATCACTTTCCTTCAACGGTCAACGATGTACGGCTTTAAAATTAATCTTCGTTCAGAAAGAAGTAGCTGAGGAATTTACTAAGAAGTTAACGGCTGCAGTTTCCGCTTTGAAACCTGGTTTGCCTTGGGAAAAAGATGTGAAGATCACGCCGCTTCCGGAAGTTAATAAACCACCATATTTAAAAGAATGCATCGATGATGCTTTGGCAAAAGGCGCAAAAGTCCTGAATGAAAACGGCGGTTATAACGAAGCGTCTTTCGTTTTTCCAGCTGTAGTTTATCCTGTGAACGACCAAATGAAACTTTATCACGAGGAGCAATTCGGACCGGTGATTCCTGTAGTTCCTTTTGACAATATCGAAGAGCCAATCGATTATCAGGTGAATGCAGATCACGGGATGCAGGTGAGTCTTTTCAGTGAAGATCCAATGGAAACTTCGAAACTGATTGATGCGTTTGTAAACTTGGTAAGTCGTCTTAATATCAACTGTCAGGCACAAAGAGGTCCGGATGTTTTCCCATTCACGGGAAGAAAAGACAGCGCAGAAGGAACACTTTCTGTTTTTGACGCTCTGAGATCTTTCTCAATCCGATCTTTGGTGGCTGCAAAAATTACAGAATCCAACAAGACATTATTGAACTCAATCGTAAGAGACCACGATTCTAACTTCCTGAGTACGGATTATATTTTTTAATCAGACTCAAAGATAATAGACGAATAGATAATAGACTTTTATTGTCTTTAATTTAATCCGCAATTGAATGTTGCGGATTTTTTGTGATCATATTTTGATAATTATTTAACTATGATCAATAGGAATGGGCTAAAGCCATTTTTGTTTTCAATTTTGTTATCGGGCTAAAGCTGGACACTATTAATTTATCAAAGAAAATTATCAACTTTATAAATATTTCCTAAAATCTCACAACCCATTTCAGTATTGCTTTTTTTGCAGTATTTTTGAGGTTTAAATTTCTGAATTGAAAAAATTAGATCAATATATTGTCAAAACCTTTTTCGGACCGTTTCTTTTTATTTTCAGTGTGTTGTTTTTCATCTTCATTGTTAATATTATCTGGACGCAGATGTCTCAGCTGACAGGAAAAGGACTAAGCTATGGCGAAATACTGAAGTTGCTTTTCTATCTGGGAATGAGCGTTGTGAGTATGGTTTTGCCGCTCACGATCCTACTCTCCTCCATTATGACATTTGGGGATTTTGGAGAACGGTATGAGCTGGCAGCGATGAAGGCCGCAGGGATTTCACTGCTTCGGGTGATGATGCCATTGCTGATTACGGTTAGTTTTCTCGCCGGTATTCTGTTTTTCTTTTCCAATAATGTGATACCGGATTTCCAGAGAAAGGCAAAGAATATGTTATTTAATATTGTGTCGTCCAAACCTGCAATCAACTTTACACCAGGTGTTTTTATTGATCAGATCTCCGGATACTCAGTGAAATTTGATAAGATCTATGGTGAAAAAGGCGAAAAGCTGGAAGGTGTTTTCCTTCACAAGAATGCAAGTCCTTATGATAATCAACAGACCATCATTGCAAAGCAGGGAAAATTTGCTCCGGCAGAAGACCGTAACTATCTGAAACTAATCCTGTACAACGGCTATGTTTTTGAAGATAATATCTCTGGTAAGCCTTATGAGGAAAGAAAAAAACAACCGAACCAATCCGTGAAATTTGACAGTCTGGTTTATCATTTTGACATCAGCGAACTGATAAATAATGCGATAGAGCAGGAAAAAATAACGGATGATTACCGCTTCCAGACTTATGCAGAAGTGAATACTACACTGGAAAAAAATAGAAAAACCAATATTGCAACAGTCAATTCGGTGACGTCGCCGGTGATCACGCAGACCAACAACTACGTTCAATACATCGATAAGGTGAAGCCTAAGGACAAAATCATCAAAGAGCCGTATAAAATCGATACACTAAAAAAAGATAAAAAACTGGAAGTGCTTTGGGGTGCTTACAGCAAAATAAATGTTCTGAAAGCGGCTATAGATTCTAACGAGAATGCTATTGCAGACACGGTGAAACAGCATAATAAAATCGTGATGTACCAGCAGCGTATTGTCTCCTACTCGTTCACCTGTATCATTTTCTTTTTGATTGGTGCCAGTCTAGGATCCATCATCAGAAAGGGCGGAATGGGACTTCCGGTGATTATCGCGATTGTGATCTTCATCATTTTTTACGTTCTGAATCTTACCGTAGAAAACATATCCTGGAAAGGAAAACTAAATCCTTACCTCGCAGCCTGGATTCCGAATATTGTACTATTTCCATTCAGTGTCTGGATTACTTATAAAGCTCTGACAGATTCCCAGTTATTTGATATTGAGAAATACAAAGCACTGTTCAAACCGCTTATTGATAGATTCTCGAAACCAAAAGAACATCAGCGATACCAATAAATATAACAGCCGGATTAGAAATAATCCGGCTTTTTGTTTGTTTAAAAATCACTCATTACTCAGAATAACCTTTCAGGACTTGTCTGTAGCTCATCAGAATTGATGATTTGGAGATGAAACCAATAAACAGATTATTCTGATCAACAACCGGGAGATTCCAGGATCCTGTATCATCAAAAATCTGCAGGATATCCAGCGGTTTATCTTCGGGTTTTATCAATGCTGGTGGTGCTTTCATAATTTTTATAACTGGCAGTGCGGCATTATTTTCCTGATTGAAAAGATAAGGCCGGATATCATCAAGCGTCAGAATTCCTTTTAATTTTTTATCACTATTTACCACGGCAAACAAATTTTTGCTGCCATTTTTCACCATTTCGAAAAGGTCATTTATAGAAGCATTTTCGTGGATGGTCTGAGCATTTTTATCGATAAAATCTTCCGTGTGAAGTGAAAATAAAAGGTTTTTATCGTGCTCATTGGTAAATATTTTTCCCTGATCTGCCAAAGATTTCAGTTCCGGTGATATGGGCGAAAACCATTTTGCCATCAGATAAGAAATGACAGACACGATCATCAACGGAATAAACAAATCATAGCCAAAGCTGGATTCGGCAATCAGAAAGATAGCTGTTAACGGTGCATACAAAACCCCGCTCATTGCGCCTGCCATCCCAACCAAAACAAGATTGGTAACCGGAACATCCTTGAAACCGATCTGCTGACAGATCACTCCAAATAAAAATCCAACAGAACCTCCCGCAAAAAGTGATGGCGCAAAATTACCGCCATTCCCGCCGCTGAAAATGGTAAACGATGTTGCGAAGGCTTTTAAAAGACAAACGAGAATCAGAAATATGATAATCGTATATTCCTTAAGATCAAAATATCTGAAAAGGCTGTTCTCAATAATAATATTAGCATGTCCATTGGTAAATGCCTTTACCGTATCATACCCTTCTCCGAATAAGGGCGGAAAAAGAACACATAGAAACGACAAAACAGCACCTCCCAGCATGGCCTTGCGCAGACGAGACATTCGCAGTCCTTTGAGAAAGTGCTCGACTTTCTGAGACACAATTAAAAAATATCTGGCGTACAAACCTGTCACAATTCCCAATATCAGATAGTAAGGGACATTCTTATAATTGAATGCTTCCCTCGTATAAAATCTGAAAAGAATATCTTCCTGAAGTAGAATCCTGGACAAAAGACTTCCACAAACGGCAGCCACAACCAATGGGATGAAGTCTGTAAACACAACACCCGTCAGCAGGATCTCAAAAGCAAACATAATCCCGGCAATCGGAGCGTTGAAGGCAGAAGCTATACCAGCCGTTGCTCCTGCGGCCAAAAGCAAAGTCCTTTCTTTATAATTCAGACGGTAGGTCTGGGCGTAGTTGGAACCAATCGCCGCACCAGTCACTGCAATCGGACTTTCCAGACCCGCAGATCCTCCAAGACCAACAGTAATAGCACTTTGCACAATCTGCGAATACGTTTTAACGGAAGAAACAATGCTGGAATTCTGTGCAATCTCATACAATATCGCACCAATACCCTTCCTGTCCTGACCTTTGAAAATAGTAAGAACAATACTCGTCGTCAACACAATTCCTAAAAAAGGAAAGATAATGTAGAACAAAATCTGATATTCAAAATGAACTTTATTTGTAATGAAAAAGTGAATATTATGGACAATGGTTTTCAGCAAAACGCCCGCTAATCCTGCGGTACAACCTACCAAAATCCCGGAAAGCAGAAGAAACTGGCTTCGGCTGAGTCTGTTGTTGAGCCAGTGCAGGATCAGTTCATAACTGCGAGCCTTCTCCAGCCCATATTGCTGAAAATCTCTTTTAAATTTGAGAAAACTGAGAAATCTTTTTTTGTTATGAATTTTCACGTCTGGTATATTTCTGTATAGATAAAAATGAACATCACAGGATCTAAATATCACGATTCCGAATGTTTCACAAATATACCAAAAGGATATGGAAAGCCTCAAATCTCCGGAAATCAGTTGGTCATTTTTCTTAGCTTTTACTGTTCCAAACCGAAAGAACATCAGCATTATTGGTAATTTATCAATATGTCTTTTAATTAAAGTCTTATATTCGTACCACAAAAGCTGATGTTATGAAAAAAATAATTCTTTCGATCTGTGCCCTGGCCGTTCTGCAATCCTGCATCGTCTCTACCGCTGCAAAAGCAGTGACTGGTGTTGCCAAACTGGGTTACAAAGCGGTGAAAGGTACTGTAAAAGGCGTAAGCTGGGCGGTGAGCAAAGCCAATGGCAAAATTGATAAGGACAGAATCGATGGCACGTGGAAGATTGTTGGGGTTTATCACGGCTCTTTTGAGCAATTCAGCCAGGATCAGAATCCCGAGAGCTCTTTCAACAGTGAATGTGTGGATGGCTTTGACCAGATCATCTTCAATTCCAAACGATCCAAATACAAACCCGTGCATTGCAGCACTGAAAAAGAAAGCTGGGAAAAATATGACTTCGAGTTTGGAAAAAACCCTTTGACCAAAGAGAAAGAAAATTACCTGGAGTTCAATTCCAGCAACTACATCTCTATTATCGATATCAACAGCAAAACGATGATCCTGGAAGGCAGCCTGATGCCAAAGCAAGCCTTCTCCGGTGGTAAACTCTACCTCCTGGAAAAGATAAAATAAGATAAAAGCAACCTGGTGCAGGTTGCTTTTTTTATGGCATTTTCTTTAGGTTCTGAAATATATTCTCTCTCGCAGATCGAGCAGATTTTGCAGATTCTTTTTGAATTTTGATCCGCTTAATATGAAAATAAATCCATTATTCCGGGATGGTAATTCCTTTATTTACAGTCGGCGGTTGGTTCGATTGTTTTGCAGCTTTCACCAGTTCGTTTATGTCATTGTAGAAGAGTTTCCAGTCTGTGACGTCTTTCATTGCGGTCAACAGTCCGAAGAAAGATTTCAGGGTTTTCTCCAGATCTTTTCGGATGACTGAGGCGCTTTTCTGGTTTCGAAGATCGCCATTGGCGCCAGCCTGTTCTGCAAAGATGGCTTCGAAAGCGGTTTGTTTGTCTTTCATCTCATCAAAAGCAATGGTCAGTTTCAGGTCTTTGAGTTTCTGACTGTTCTCCGATTTTTCCAGCTCCTCGATGAGTTTTTTCATTTGGGCAGTTTGGGAGGAGTAGCTCAAGCGGTCGAGATTGAGACCAAACTGTTTGAAGATTTGATAAAGGTGTTCTGCAGATTGATAGCCTGGTAAAGTGACCATTTTGCGGTAACTGTTGAGAAAGGCTTTCAGAGTTGTGAAAGCAAGGTCTCTTTCATTATCGCTATTTGCAACGTCATTCCCTTTTCCGCTGAATGTCATTTTTGTATAAACGGCATCGTAATCTGCATACATCAGCTTAAGTTCTGCCAGAAGTGGATGACCGTCAATCACGGGATAATCACCTGAGTCAGATGTGTTGATTGTTCTCTGCGCGAGCGTCGCTAAGTCTTTCGTGCTTAGCTTTCTTAATGTGATTTTCATAAACCAAATGTGTTTTTGTTAATAATTTATTTAATGAATTCCGTTTTTAAATATATTATTTTTTTTGATTTATGGCAAAACATTTTGATTAAACTAAAAACATTTTGTGTTTTAATTTAAACCACTTGCTTAGAGAAAAAACAAGTTGAGGTTTTGTTTAATCGAGTTGTTTTGGCAAAAAACATTTTGTGTTTTAGTTTAATTGAGTTGTTTGGAGAAAATGACAGTTGTGGTTTGGTTTAATTGGGGTGTTTGGGCAAAAAACATTTTTTGCTTGGTTTTAAATAATACAAAATGATCATTACAATATAATTTCGAACAGAATGTTGACATAATTTCTATACTTTTAATAAATATAAATTATTGTATGACAGAACAAGAAATTTTAGAGGCAATTACTAAATCAGGATATTTATTTGAGTCTGAAATTGTAAAATTTTTATCCGGGCAAAACTTTTTCGTTGAATCAAATGTAGTATTTAAAGATCCTATTACATTAAAGAGCAGAGAAATAGACATTGTAGCAGAAACATACAATGAATACCGAGAGGGAATTTCGTCAAAAATTAGATATTTTTTTGAACTTAAAAATAATAGTTTTCCGTTGGTACTTTTAACTGAATTACAATTTAATCCTAATACTCCCGAGCAGCTTATCAAGGAAATTGTTACGGTACCCACAAATATGCAATATGATCCATCAGATGGTTACTGGGAATCTCTTCAATATGATGGTCTTCCATTATTTACACAATATTGTTCTTTTACCAAAAAAAATAATAATCAAATTATGGCATCTCATCCTGATGAATTGTATTCTAGTTTAAATAAGTTATGTTGGTACTGCGAAGATGAATTTTTAAAACATATAGACATATTCAGTAATATGAATAATAAGTATTTTAGACATTGGCTATATTTACCAATACTTCTTATCAATGATGATCTATACCAACTTACTGTTGAGAATAATAATTCTAATCTGAAAAAAGTATTATTTTCTAAGTTATTAGTAAATTTCTATTATGATGACTCACCAACTTCAACAATAGTTTACATTGTCACTAAATCACATTTAAAAGATTTTTTACAAGAAATGAATATGCTAGAATTGCAGATTGCAAATAAAATGAGTGATAGTAATCCTTAATAAAATATTAGGTATTTGATAAAACATAACTATGTCATTAAAAGAATTAATAAAAAATCAGACAATCATTATTGATGATCATAAAAGAGGTACTGGAGAAATTAAAAATTTTGATAATCATCAAAACGATGTTCATATTGATAAGGAAACTAATTATCCTTTTAATGGTAAAAAGCAAAGAATAAAAATTAGAGTACCTATTAATTCTGATAATCCTATTAAAGTTGAAAACACAAAAGGCAAAATTGAAATTCCAGGAAAATTAAAAAAAGAAATTCAAAACGCTTTTGAAAATAAAAATACTAGAACGGCATTTATTAAAGATGTGATTGAAATTTTAAGAAATTATGAATCTTCATTATCTACAGAAGAAATTGCTGAAAATATTTTGAACAGATTATCAAAACACTTCGATTTAAAGTGGAATAAAGAAAAGATTGAAAGATATACAGATGAAATTTTAATTGCATATACTCAATTTTACACTGATAATAAGGGTCAAAATTATTTTATTAAATTAGAAAGCAAAAAGATTACTATTGGTCAAAATAGCGGATACGCAAAGCAATTTAAAACATTCAATCCCTAGATATATTATCAAAAAAAAACCTGCTCTCCAACAGGTTTTCATATTTATAAAGTAAAAATCTTAATGTCCAGACTTAGCATCCACATCCTGTTTCACATGACCCAGATATTTGGTGCAATATGCTCCGAAGATCAGGATAAACAGGTAACAGAACACAGGAATCACAAAGGAATGCTGAACACCGAATTGATCTGCCAAATATCCCTGAAAAATAGGAATAATTGCACCTCCTAAAATCGCCATCACCACCAATGATGAACCCTGACTTGTATATTTTCCTAACCCTGAAATCGCCAATGTGTAAATATTAGAGAACATAATAGAATTAAAAATTCCGATTCCTAAAATGCTGTACATCGCCATTTCACCGTGATTCAACATTGCTGAAATCAGTAACAAAACATTGATTCCTGCAAAGATGGATAACGTTCTTGCCGGAGCAGATTTTCCGATAAAAAATGCAATGAAATTCAGAGCAATAAATACTAAAAAGAAACTGATCTGTGCAAAAGTCAAATCAACAATACTGAAAATCACAAGAAAAACAGCAGTTGCTGCTCCCAACATATATAAAGCTTTTTTTCCTTGACTAATTGAATGGTTCAATGAAATAGCTCCAAGGAAACGTCCGATCATCGCACCTCCCCAATACAGAGACAGGTAGTTTTTGCTTACTACTTCAGAAAGATTCATTACTTGTGGCTGCTCCAAAAAGCTGATGATAAAGCTTCCGACAGCTACTTCCCCACCTACATAGCAGAACATTGCAAAAACACCGAATTTCAGATGATTGTGTTGCAACGCTCCGAAACCTTTTACGATTTCTTCCCCTTTTACCTGAAAATCAGGAAGCTTCACTCTCGAAATTAATAATGCAACCAATAATAAGATTCCGGCAAATATCAGATAAGGAATCTTCGTGGCTGATGCAGAGAAAGAACCATCCGGCGCAGAGAACAATTCGAATATCAAATGACCGCCCAAAACCGGCGCAATGGTTGTTCCGAATGCGTTGAAAGCCTGTGTCATATTCAGTCGGCTGGATGCAGAATCTTCCGGACCCAATAACGAAACGTAAGCATTCGCTGTAATTTGCAATACGGTAAATCCTAAACCTAAGATAAACAAAGCGCCTAAGAACAATGGATAAGAAGACAAACTCGCCGCAGGATAAAACAAGACGCAACCAAAAGCCGCCAGGAAAATTCCGAAAAGAATTCCTTTCTTGTAACCCACTTTATCAATAGGATCGCCTTTGGTCGTTGAAATCAAAAAGTAAATTAATGAGCCTATAAAATAAGCGCCAAAGAAACAAAACTGCACCAGCATCGACTGGAAGAATGTCAGGCTGAAAAGCTGTTTCAGGTAAGGAATAAGGATGTCATTCATACACGTGATGAATCCCCACATAAAAAACAAAAGCGTAATCGTAATCAGCGGAACAGTATAACTCTTGTTCGTGGATTTTACTTTATTATTTGTCATATACATTTAATTTAAAAAGAGGCTATCTCTAGCCTCTTTTGTTAATAATTACTTATTTTGAGACAATAAATTGTCATTAAAAAGTCAAGTTTGATATTGATTATTTTATTTGACTAAAATCTCTCGCAGATTTTACAGATGGTGCAGATTTTTTAAAGAGAATCTGCAAAATCTGCTCAATCAGGGAGAGTATATTTTTAAGGTTTCAAATCCTCAAACTTTTGATCTGCGGGAAGTATATGCTGAACTTTTTCAACCATCAATTCTTTAGGAACAGAAAATTCTGCAGTTTGTTTAATATCTAAAGAAGACGCTCCAACAGAAATTTTATAATTTCCTGCTTCTGCAATCCAAGCTGATTTTGCAGTTTCAAATGAAGCCAAATCTTTCGGATTAAGAGTCAAAGTAATCGTTTGAGATTCTCCCGGTTTCAAATCTTTGGTTTTAGCATACGCTTTCAATTCAGATTTTGGTTTGTCAATCGTTTTTCCAGGAGCAGACAAATACAATTCTACTACTTCTTTTCCTGCAACTTTTCCGGTATTTTTTACATCAACTGTAACTTCTAATTTGTTATTAAAAGTCTTAGAATTGGTTTTAATATTCGAATAAGCGAAATCTGTATAAGACTTACCATAACCGAATTCGTAAGAAGGTTTTACATTAAATGTATTGAAATAACGGTATCCAACATACACACCTTCCTGATACGTCACCTCTTTCGGATTATCCGCAGGAATTCCAGGGAAATTCCTTGCAGAAGCGTGGTCTGTATAATTCACAGGGAAAGTCATCGTCAGTTTTCCTGAAGGATTTACTTTTCCTGAGATTACATCTGCAACAGAATGTCCGCCTTCCTGACCAGGTTGCCAAGCTAAAAGAATTCCATCTACTTTATCTTTCCACGACGCAGTTTCAATTACGCCTCCGATGTTTAAGATCACCACCACTTTCTTACCTTTTGCATGGAAAGCCTTAGAGATTTTATCCAGCATTTCGATTTCTTCTGTCGCCAGATTGAAATCATTATCTACCACTCTGTCACCGCCTTCTCCGGAATTTCTTCCTAAAGTAACGAAAGCAATCTCTGAAGTTTCTGCTTTTTTAGCAAAGAAAGCATCATCCATTTTCATTTCGGGGAGTCTTTCAGGCAATGCCAGAATTCCTCTCGCTTTTCTTCTTTCTTTTTCGGCTGCAACTTCTTTTTCAGTATAAGGGGTGTAAAGATCAGCAAGTTCTTTGTCTAATTTATAACCTGCTGCATTTAATCCTTCCAACAAAGAAACCGTGTGTTTGTTGTTCACACTTCCACTTCCTGTTCCACCCGTGATCCAGGCGTAAGAAGTTACTCCGAATAATGAAACTTCTTTTTGTTTATCAGCAAAAGGCAAAGCATTTTGTTCATTTTTAAGCAAAACCATTCCTTCTGCAGCAGCGTTTCTTGTCGTTTCTGCATTTTGAACAGAATTCGGATTGTTGCTGTATTTATATTGTGCGAAAGTTGGTGTTTTGAAAACATATTCCAAGATTCTTTTCACATTAAGATTCGCAACTTCCGGAGATAATTTCCCTGAGTTTAA
The DNA here is from genome assembly GCF_042695135.1 of Epilithonimonas sp. UC225_85. GTDB lineage: Bacteria > Bacteroidota > Bacteroidia > Flavobacteriales > Weeksellaceae > Epilithonimonas. The sequence goes on along the minus strand of NZ_CP170547.1, from coordinate 1,684,359 downwards.
AGCTTCCAGCAAGACTTTTTTCTGTGCAGGAATTCCGGGCATTAACAAGTCGTTTCCTGCATTCATCTGTTTTACAACGTCAGAAATTCCACCGCTTCTAATCGATTCAAATCCCGGAAAACCTCCAAACCAGTCGGTCATTACAATTCCTTTGAAACCCCATTCATTTCTCAAAACCTGAGTTAACAGATCTTTTGAATCTGAAGTATAAACGCCATTCACTTTGTTGTAAGACGACATTACCGTCCAGGGCTGAGATTCTTTAACGGTAATTTCAAAATTTCTCAGATATAATTCTCTCATTGCTCTTTCAGAAACGTGAGCATTGATGGTTAAACGGTTGGTTTCTTCGTTATTTGCAGCGAAATGTTTAATCGAAGTTCCCACACCCTGAGACTGAATTCCGTTCACAACGGCTGCTGCAGTTTTCCCTGAAATTAATGGGTCTTCAGAATAATATTCGAAGTTTCTACCGTTCAATGGATTTCTTTGGATGTTCAAAGCCGGAGCCAAAAGAACATCAACTCCATATTCCTTAACTTCATTTCCCATTGCTTTTCCAACCTGCTCCAACAATGTTTTATTCCAGGTTGAAGCCAAAGCTGTCCCAACAGGAAAAGCCGTTGCATAATATGTTTTTGAATCATTATCTCTTGTCGGCTGAATTCTCAAACCTGCAGGTCCATCCGCAACAATCGTCGCAGGAATTCCGAAACGGTCAAAAGAATCCGTTCCACCAGCTGCTCCGGGAACCAAACCTTGTTTTGAATCTCCGACAGGTCCTGTCAATACTTCAATTCCGGGCATTCCGGTTCCGATGAGAAGATTTACTTTTTCTTCATTGGTCATTTGCTTGATGATGGCTTCAATTCTTTTCTCCACCGAAAGACGCGTATCTTCCCAAACATCCAGTTTTCCGTTTTTGTTGGAATCTTTAAATGTTTTTCCGTCAACCGTTACCGTTGCATTTTTAGTCTGAGCATTCGCAAACGACGATGCAGCCAATAAAGCCAGGAATAATCCTGAATATTTTGCTTTCTGAGAAAGTCCTATCAGCGTTGATATATTCTTCTGCATAATTCTATATTTTTTACTTTTTGTTATTGAATAATTTTAATTTTGAATAGAAATCTTCGAACATCAGTCGAGTGTCTAATTGTGTATAGACTCTGATGTTTCTTCCTTTTGGATTATCCTCGTAAAGTCCGTTATCATTGATTTTCGGTGCATTTTTGATAACATAAGAACTTGATGACGGGTCAGCTTCAAATGAAGACTGTAAAGCCGTCAACAAAACCAAAGGACTGTCACCCATAATGTAGGTTTCGCCGATTTTCAGATTGAATTTCTGAACCATTTCCATCAGGTCTTCAATCTTTTTAGTGAGATAAGCTCCGGTTTTTCCTTCAGGTTTTACTTTGGTTACGAGTTCTGCATAAGACATCAAAGTCTGTCGGTAAGCGTTTCTCGGAATTTGCCAGATATTTAAGTTGGATTCATTGAAAACAACCTGTGCTGCTTTGATGTCGATTCCTAAATTATATTCCAAAGGCGTGTAACCCGGAGGAGGCGTTGCTAAATCGGGATATTCAGGACCACCAATCCAAACGACGATAATTTTGTCTGCGATTTTTGGTTCCATTAAATAGGCACTTGCAACTTCCGTCAAACCTGCGCCACAAACCACGAACAAAGGATTTTTTTCATCCGCTTTCATTGCTTCTGCAACGATGGCTTTCGCACCTTCGGAAACATTAGGAGTTTTCAAATCTTTCAATTGGTCATTTGAACCTTGGAAAACTGAAAATTTGTTTTTCAAATTCATTACTTCCAACGTTTCGTTGACTCTTTTTACAGCATTTTCCGCAGTAATATCTGATTTGTCAAACGGGTCGCCTGGTTTTAAATGGGAACCGATAATTCCTTTGATTTCTACGGCAGGCGAAAGAATCTGATGAACTAGTTGAAACAAACCATCGGGGTCGCCACCAAAATCGTTATCGACGATAACGCGATAGCGGGGTTTTACGTATTTATCCATTTCCGAAATCACGGCAGAAGACTGTGCGGACACAGCGATTGTCGCAAAAAAAGAAACTATATTAAAAATTGATTTCATTGTTTTAGGTTAACCACAAAAGAGTTATTGATTATTTTCTGATAGGATTTTATCCTATCCTTTAGTAAATCGTCCCTTTGGGACTCTATAAAATCTCCCGCAGATTATTCAGATAAAGTACATTTCTTAATTTATTATCTGCAAAATTTACTCAATCTACGTGAGACTAAAGTCAGTACAATCTTTATGATTTAATCAAATGCTATAAAAATTTGTGGAATTTCAGCCAATCCAAATACACATCCGACCATTTATCAACAGGAAGATTCTGTTTCCCCATTCCGAATCCGTGACCGCCTTTTTCGTAGATGTGAAGTTCAGTTGGCTGTCCTGCTTCCATCCATTTGTTGTATAATAAAACTGATTTTGGAGCCAGCTTTAATTGGTCGTCACTTGCAGCACAAATGAACAATGGTAAAGGCGTTGAAGGAATCTGAGTATCTAAAATCTCCTGACTTGGTCCGCCGTAAATCGAAGCTGCGAAGTTAGGTAACGTTGAAGCATCTTTGCTGTGAAGAACGCTTTCCAAAATCACACTCGCGCCCGCTGAAAAACCGATAACACCCAATTTTTCAGGATTGATATTTAATTCTTTTGCGTGGGTTCTGATGTAGGAAATCGCCGTTTTGATGTCGTCTCCAGCCATTACTTTGATTGGAGCTGTTTTTGCGTCGAATGCTTTTCGGTCTTTGATGCCTTCCATCATTTCTTTTGCAGGATCGTTGGATTTTGTTTCCAATAATCGGTATTTTAAAACGATTGCCGTGATTCCGTTTTCTGCTAGTTTTTTGGCAACATCAATTCCTTCTCTGTTGATGGATAAACTTTGAAAACCACCCCCCGGAGCGACAACGATTACCGTTCCGTTAGCTTTCGCCTTATCGGCTTCAAATAATAACATTGAAGGTTGCGCTACGTTGAAAACAACTTCCGTTTTGAACAATTCGTTGAATTGCTGTGCTTCTTTCTGCGTCCAGTTTTCTGTTCCCGGCGCTTTTCCTTTGTATAATGGAATTGATTTTTGAGCATTGATGGTTGTTAAACCTGCAAGAAATAAACTTGCTATGATTAATTTTTTCATTTTTTTAAATTGTTTTGATTTTTAGTTCTTAAACTTTGTAGTTGCTTGTCATTCCGTAGGAATCTAAGCTCAGTATTTCAAATATCATTGTTGAGATTCCTACGGAATGACAAAAACGCTGTTGATTTTAACATCGAATTGCACGCAGCCCGACTTGAGTGGAGCTCTTTTTGTGATTGCGATTGCTGAAAATTTCAACTGATTAATTCAGTTTCTTCGCAATGACAAAAAAGCGGGAACGGAAGGCGGAAAAGCTGCCCAAATAAATACGGTTAAAAGAAATGAGACCGAACCTAATGCCCGGTCTCAAGACATCAATTAACTAATTTTTTGATGAACTATTGCTTATGATATTTTTGAGTTCTGGCATCTTTAATCACACCAGACCAGTTCATTCCGTATCCGAAATCGTAGTTGTGACCTTCGGAATCTTTGTGAGTTTCCATATCATAAGGAACGTCCTCTTTCTGCTTTTCAACCGTCGCCATATTTGCAGGCATCTGAAGTGGAAGCAATCCCGAAGGTTCGTATTTTCCGGTCACAATATCTACAACTGCCTGATTGGATACATTGAAATTCATCAGAATTGCGTCTGCGTGTTTTTCAAATTCATTAAAAATCATCGGCTTGGAAGCTGTGATAGAAACGATGACCGGCTTTCCGTTCATTGCTTTGTAAGCATTTTCTATCGCTAACAAATCTGTGAAATTGGTCGCTGTGGAAGTTTTGTTTTTGAATGTTCTGTCGTGTACATTCGGTGCAACAACAGGGTCGCCTGCTGCGATACTTTTTTCACGAGCTTCGGTTGCCGTGTACGTCTGATACTGAAGAGAAATCGGGACATAACCGTTTCTGCCTTCTTTCGCGTCGATTTCGCTGTAACCACCTTCTTCACTGTGCGGACTTTTCACGAAAACCAATGCAAAATCAGCTTTTGCAGGGTCGTCGGTGACGTTAAAATGTTTCTTCACTTTTTCGATATCGACAGGATATTCCAAAGATGGTCCGGTGTAAACTCCCCACCAGTTGAAGGTTGCAGGAGAATATCTTTTCGGAATGTAAACCGTTTTTCTTTCTTTAATCGGAAGAATATTGGCTTTGTTTTTCAACATTACGATGGATTTAACCTGAGCTTCGTAACCTGCTTTCATAAATTCAGGATTCCCAACGATTTTCTTGGTTTCTTCAACGTTAACGTAAGGGTTTTCAAACAATCCGGTTCTGAAGAAATTTCTCAATAAACGAACCGCTGACTGCTCAAATTTTGCACGATACGCTTTTTCACCGTGTTCCTTTACGCCCATTTGATAGGCTTCCAAAACAGGAGCTTTATCGTTGTTTCCTCCAAATTGGTCAACTCCGGCTTCTAACACTTTGTAATGACGTTGAGCGATTGACAATTTTTCTGCTCCCCAAGGTTTTCCGGCAAATCCTCCCGGAGATTTTGGTTCATCTGCGGTAATTAACCAATCGGTACAGACTACGCCGTCGTATTTGTATTTTCCACGGAGTAAATCGGTGATTAAGTATTTACTGTAACCGTTTCCAACGTTTTCTCCGTTTTTCGTGTCCTGATTAAAACTAATAGTATAATAAGGCATTACCGCAGAAGCTTCTTTGGTTCCGCCATTTAATTTAAATGCACCTTCAGTAAACGGTTTTACGTGGTTTTGGAAATTATTTCCCGGATAAACCGCAAATTTTCCCATTGCCCAGTGACCGTCACGACCACCTTCCTCAGGTCCGCCTCCCGGCCAGTGTTTCACCATTGCATTTACACTTTTGTTTCCCCAACCGTTTTTACTTCCGATGGTTGTCTGGAAACCGTCGATGTATCCTCTTCCTAAATCTGCCGTCAATTCCGGACTTTCGCTGAAAACGTAAGCGATTCTGTACCAACGAGGTTCTGTTCCCAAATCAATTTGAGGCGATAAAGCCGTTGAAATTCCCAAGGCTCTGTATTCCTGCGCGGCGATGTTTCCGAATTTCTTCACCAATTCCGGGTCGAAAGTTGCACCCATTGCCAAACCGTCTGGCCAAAGTGAAATCTGTCCGCCTGCTCCTTCATTAAATTCTGCCGTTACGGTTGCTGAATGTCTTGGGTCTGTACTGTTGTTGGCAGGAATTCCCAAACCTAAACCTTCAATGTACGCTTGGATATTATTGCTCCATTTTGCAGCAATTTCCGGAGATTCTACCGTTGTTACCAAAACGTGACGAAGATTATCTTCTTTTAAAAATTTCTTTTGCTGGTCCGTTAAATCAAAAGCTTTTGCACCGCTTTCTTTGTAAAACATTCCGTTGTATTTTCCTGCTCTGAAACCTTCTGCAGGAGCCGGAACCGATTGGTGACCACTGTACAACATTAATCCTGCAATCTGCTCAACGGACATTTTTGAAGCTAAATCTTTGGCTCTTTCGTCAACCGGAAGTCTCCAGTCTTCGTATTTGTCGAGTTTTCCGTTTTTGTTTAAATCTTTGAATTTATTTCCGCCAACTATCAGGATTTTTACACCCGAATCTGCAGAATACCCTAAAACCGGACCTTTGGAATTGGTCACGGTTTGGATATTTTGAGAAAATGCAGTCAAACCCAGAAATAAAGCGGCTATATTGAATACTGATTTTTTCATTTTAAAAATTTTAGAAATTAAAGCTTACAGAAAACTGACCTGTTAATGGCATAATGTAAGTTCCCGTCAATAATTTTCCGTAGTATGGATTGGCGTCGGTAATCAGTTCAGCACCATTGATGGTTCCGCTTGCTCCTCTTTGGTTCAGGAAGTTGATAACCGTTGCGCCAAGATTGATATTTTTATTAACCGTATAACTTACTCCACCGAAAGTTTCCCATCTTGGAGCGAAGTACAAAGCGTTGGTAAGATTCGCATATTGTTTTGAGAAATATCTGAAACTTGCCCAGAATCTCCACTTGTCAATCGTGTAACTCGGGTCGATTTCCATTAAAGTTTTAGCAACTCCCAAAACATTATTATCACTGTAATTGTAATCTGTCCCAAAAGCATTGAAATTGAATTTCTTGTAAACCGGATTCTGGAACGTCACCAAATAATGCAAGTTAAATCCTTTGAAGGGTTTTAAGACAAAATCCGTTGTCCATCCCAAAGTTTGGATATCATAATAAACCGTTGTCGTTTGTGCCTGAGAAGTATTGGCAGGATTTACTAAGTTGTATCGGTTCAGGTTGTTGTTCTTTTTAAGATACGTAGCCTGAGAAATCAGCTGAATAAAATCTGTGTTCCAGAAAATCCCCAATGCTCCCAGTGGGCTTTTGATTTTATTGGTATTCGGTTCGAACGCCTGCGAGTAACTTTCCAGTCTTCTGTTTTCTTCGGTATAGAGCAAGTTGGCGATTACTCCGAAGTTTTTGCTGATGTTGTAAGTCGCGTTCAAACTCCCTCCAATCTGGTAAAAGCTATGATTAATCTGATTAAACTGACTTGGGTCTGTGAAGCTAAAACCAATGGTTCTTTGCGTAAGAGAATATTCTCCGTCCAGAATGTGATTTTTCAAATGCAGACCATAGCTCAAATTGAAATTATCAGAAACTTTCCATTCGTCAGTTCCGTAAACCGATAATTTGTTTTCTGTTCCGCTGTGGTATTCTGCACCTGCATTATAGTTATAGAAACCGTCTGAATCAGTATTTGGGCTAATTAATCTTTGAGGTTGTGCACCAACAGTTTGGTAGAAGAAAGAACGGTTTGAGGTGAATTTATCGATGTGATAATATTGCTCCAAAACACCTACGGTAAGGTTATGATTTCCCACCTGTTTGTTCAGTGAAAAACGTCCTGCAACACTCGTAATCGGTGTTTCCGGCGTGTACATTGCCAGCTGTGTTCCGACTGGACCTGAATACGCCTGTCCGTTTGAAGCCAGTGTGTAACCAGCTCCCGGCGCAGCATTGAAAATACTCAAAGGAATGCTGTTCGCCATTTTTACCTTGGAAAAATGTGCTCTTGTTGAGAATTTGAAATTCCAGCCGTTATTCAGCAGATAATTTCCTAAAACATCGATATTGTGAGAACTTGACCTATTATCATTTCCTGCAAGGTTTGCAAAATAGGTTTGTCCGGAAAGAATATCTTTAAACTTCATATTTCCGTCATTCACGATATAAGAGTCTCTTCCTATTTTGAAGTTATCCAACTCGGTTACTTTCCCATTTTCACCATATTGGAAAACCGCATAATTGGTAATACTGTAAGAATCTGCATACTTGTATAAGATGGAGATTTTACCTTTATCATTATTGAAATATTTGGTAATACCTGCTCTGAAAATTTTTGTTTCATCAACATTTCTTGCAAAACCAAGTTTGTAGGTGCTCGGGTCGAAGTTTGCAAAAGCGCCAACAGTGTAAGTCCAGCCATTTTTGGAAATAGGTCCTGAAACATTAACATCACCTTGCAGCCAACCGAATGTACTGGTTGTGAATTTTCCTTTTGCTTTAAAATCTTTCGTTCCTGTCTGAGAATAAGAATTCACCGCAAAACCAAGGTCGCCCATTGTATTTGCCAGTTGATCCATTTTCAATAGTCCGGTTTTTTCTAATCCTACACTTTGTCTCCAGGTTTTGTTTGGAAGCTCCGGCCAGAAAAAATAAACAACGGGGAGGTCATTTTCAAGAATCGTAATTCCGCCAACTGTTGACGGCAAACCGATATTCACGTCTCTTGGACTTGTGTTATTGGCTGCGTTCAACATTACGTTTCTGTTATTGTCTTCTTTTGAAGATGTTGCAACAGTTTTTACGCCTTCTTCGGTTTTAGCTGCTTTTATTGCATTTTTTACAGCTAGAGTATCATTCTTTTCTTGTCCAAAAACTGAAGCGAAGGAAAGCATCAGTCCAACAGCTGAAATTTTAATTGTGGATTTTCTCATTTCAAGTTATATATTTTAATTTTTCTTTAGCTTTTATTAATAACATTAATTAAATTAAGGTCTATATTCAATTATTGTTAAAGACAATACAGTTGTGATAACTGCTAAAATTATTGTTGTAAATCTGCATATTCCATTAAATCATCTCCTCAAAAATAACAAAAATCATTGCTTCCATTAGAAGCATTACAATAGTACATTCTTTATTTTAATTGAACAAATAAATATTAATAAAACTTAATATGGGGTATAAAACATTGTTAATCAATAAATTATAACTAAAATTAAAATTAAAATTTCATTGATTCGCTTAGAAACAATGAAATTATTACGTTAAATAATCACCAAAAAACGTTCGATTTCTTAAAATTTATCATTCTTCAAATTTTTTATTAATATTTTTGTAACATTGACACCAGAAACTAATAAAATGGACTCTAAAGAATTAATTTTACAAAGATCGAACGAAGCAAAAGAGATTTTTCTGCCTCATTTGTCCGCAGATCCCGTGATCTTTGGTTTTGACCAAAATGAACTAAAAGTTCTTCTGCTAAAAATGAATTATAGAAAACAGTGGTTTTTACCTGGTGGATATATAAAAAAAGATGAAGATCTGGATGATGCTGTTATCAGAATTCTTAAAGAAAGAGCTGGCGTGAATGCTGTTTCCTATCTTGAGGAATTTGCAGTGTTTGGAAAAAAGAACAGAAGCGAGGCTTACTTTGAGGACTTCGATGAGACTTTGTTTCACAAACAGAGATTCATTACAATTGGATACTATGCTTTATACAATCCTTCAAAAATTGATTTGACCGTTGATGAATTCAGTGAAAGCTGCGAATGGATCTACCTCAGCCAACTTCCTGATATTGAAATGGCTATGGACCATAAAGAGATCGTAGAAAAGGCATTAATAACACTCAGAGAAAAAATAGCCATCAAGCCTATTGGCATCAATCTTTTGCCGGAAAAATTCACACTTTCTGAACTTCAAAAATTATACGAATCTATTCTTGGAAAAGAACTCAACAGAGGCAATTTTTATAGAAAAATAAAGAATCTGGGAATCCTAAAAAAACTGGATGAACAAAGAAAAGGCGGGGCTCATAAAGCACCAGACCTCTATTCTTTTGATGAAGAAGTTTATAACAATGCTTTGGAAAATGGTTTGATCAATTGGTAAAATCTAATTTAATCTAATACATTTTCTGTTTTAAGGTCAAATTCGGCTTCCCATTGTTCTAATAGATTGAGGATCGGCAAGAGAGCCAACCCTTTTTCCGTAAGGCAATACTCTACTCTCGGCGGGATCTCTTTGAACTCCCGCCGGATTAATAAATTATCGATTTCCATTTCCCGCAGTTGATCTGTCAGAACTTTTCTGGATATCGAAGGAATTCTCGCAGCAACTTCTCCAAAACGGAGTGTTCTGTTATTAATAACCATTACAATAATGGGCTTCCATTTGCTTCCCAAAGCCGACATCGCCTTTCCCAAAGGGCAGCTGCAGTTAAGTATCTTTTGCTGTCTCATATCTTTTTACGGACTAACTATCATTATTAGTTACTGCCAAGTTACCACTTTTTTTATTTAAAAGATACAAATACAAACTATTATTAGTTACTTTGTGTAACAATTAATCAAATTAAAAAATTAAAAATGAGTTTAGACGCATTATTCAATCCGTTTAGTTACAAAGATCTTCATCTTAAAAATAGAATCGTGATGGCTCCTATGACCAGAGCTCAATCTGATAACGGTGTTCCGACTCAGCAAATTGCAGATTATTATGCCAGAAGAGCTGCATCAGAAGTGGGACTGATTCTTTCCGAAGGAACTGTAATCAACAGACCAGGATCAAAAAACATGCAGAATATCCCCGACTTTTACGGCACCGAAGCTTTGCAAGGCTGGAAAAACGTAATAGATGCTGTCCACAAAAACGGCGGAAAAATGGGACCTCAGATCTGGCACGTTGGCGACACGAGAAGTTCTCCGGATTACCCGGCTGGTGAGATGGAAAAAGCATCCACAATGACTTTGGAAGATATCCAGGATACAATTGCACAATTTGCAGCTTCGGCAAAATCGGCGAAAGATCTTGGTTTTGATGTTCTGGAAATTCACGGTGCGCATGGTTATCTGATCGATCAGTTTTTCTGGGAAGTGACCAACACAAGAACCGATGAATACGGCGGAAGAACCTTGAAAGAAAGAAGCAAATTTGCGGTCGATATCATCAAAGCAATGAGAGCTGCAGTCGGACCGGATTTCACCATCATTATTCGACTTTCCCAATGGAAACAGCAGGATTACAAAAGCAGACTGGCGACGACACCAGCCGAAATGGAAGAATGGCTTTTGCCAATGAAAGAGGCTGGTGTGGATATTTTCCATTGCTCACAGCGCCGTTTCTGGGAACCGGAATTTGAAGGTTCTGACCTTAACTTCGCAGGCTGGGCAAAGAAAATCACGGGGCAACCAACTATCACTGTGGGATCTGTGGGATTGAAAGGCGATTTTATGGGTGCATTTGCCGGACAAGGTTCTGAGAAAAGTGATCTTTCGGAATTGCTGAAAAGACTGGATCGTCAGGATTTTGATCTTGTAGCAGTTGGCAGAGCTTTGTTAAGCGATCATGCGTGGGTAAAGAAAATAAAAGAAGGAAAATTAGATGAGATATCAGATTTCTCGGCAGAAAGTTTAGGTGTTCTTTATTAATTATTACATATTAAGAACAAAAAAGCGGCTTATTATAAAAATAAGCCGCTTTTGTTTTTTGCAGAGAGGAAGGGATTCGAACCCTCGGTACAGTTACCCGCACACTAGCTTTCCAGGCTAGCTCCTTCAACCACTCGGACACCTCTCTATTTGAGGTTGCAAATATAATGAAATATCTGAATTCTCAAAAGATAAAATGCTTTGGGGCAGAATATTTTTTTTAATTTAATCTAAGTTCTAATTTGTAAAATCTAATTATCTACTCTGTCAAAAGTCTTCTGTAATTTCTCCACAAATATTTTCACTGAATAATTCTGAGAAGTCTCTGTCATATTTCGGATTCTTCAAAATATGCATTGCTTTTGTGATCGCAGATTCCGCTGTCATATCTTTTCCGCTTATGGCGCCAATCTTGGTGAAAATATTACTGTTGCTATATTTCCCAAAACTAATTCCTCCGGAAATACATTGGCTGATTACCACAATCTCAATGCCCCGAGACTTTAATTCCTGAAGAACCGATTGCGTTTTATCGTTATTAAAAATTGTTCCCGATCCGAAAACCTGCAAAATAATAGCTTCAGTAGTTTTGATTTCCAACAGAGATTCGAAGTTCATTCCGGGGAAAATCCTGCAGAATAATACATTTTCATTCAGGTAATTATCCAGTTCAAATTTTCCTTTTGGCTTCCAAAGAACATTTTTATCAACATTGAGATGGACACCGGATTGTCCCAGAATTGGATAATTCGGACTCTGGTAAGCGTCAAAAAACTCCGCCGAATATTTCAGGCTTCTATTTCCCCTCAATAGTTTATATTCAAAATAGACAGCAACTTCTTTAATGACGGCTTCGTCATTTTCATAAAGACTGGCGTAATATAAACTTGTAAGAAGATTTTCCTTGGCATCAGTTCGCAGGTCTCCAATCGGAAGTTGTGAACCAGTTAAAATCACTGGCTTATCAAGATTTCTGAGCATAAAACTAAGTGCGGAAGCCGTATAAGACATTGTATCTGTTCCGTGAAGAATCAGAAAGCCATCAAAGTTGTCATAGTTTTTAGTAATCCAATTGGCAATCATTCGCCATTCCTGTGGACCCATATCCGAGGAATCCACTGGATTTTTAAAAGGATGAACGGACACCTCACATTCCAGGAGATTCATTTCCGGGATTCTTTTGAAGATCGTGGAAAAATCAAACGGAACAAGACTTCCTGTTTCGTAATCTTTTTCCATCCCGATCGTGCCGCCGGTGTAGATCAGAAGAACTTTTCTTTTCATAGTTTGAACGTCATTAACCTGACAAAAGTTGTTTCAAAGGTAAAAGCTGCAGCCCGGCTTGAGTGGAAATCCTTTTTTGTGGCTGGAAAAGCCTTGGCTAAAAAAGATTGGGAACGGAAGACGGAAAAAGCTGCCATAATTCTCAGCAAAAGTAAAATTTTAATCTGAATCGCAAAAATAAAAAATGCCCGTCAAAAAGACAGGCATTTTATTTATATTTAAGTTAAATTATTTAACCAAAAGGATACTTGCGATCTGATTCGCCAGTTCAGTTCCGATTCTGTCCTGAGCTTCTTCTGTAGCCGCACCTGTATGAGGCGTCAAAGAAATTTTCGGATGGGTCAAAATCTTCTCAGAAGGTGTAGGTTCGTTCTCGAAAACATCAAGACCTGCAAAAGCTAACTTCCCTGAATCCAAAGCTTCTATCAAAGCATTTTCGTCTATCACACCTCCTCTTGCACAATTTACAATAGCTGCACCGGTTTTCATTTTCTCTAACTCCGCTTTTCCGATAATCGGTCCGTTCTGAGCTGGTACATGAAGCGTGATGAAATCCGAATGCTGGATCAATTCTTCCAACGGTTCTGTTTCTATCTCTACATTGATATATTGCTGGTTATAGAAGTCTACTCTTACACTGGCTTTACCGATTCTGGTATCAGAAGCAATCACTTTCATTCCCAGGCCAAGAGCAATTCTTGCAACCTCCTGTCCTATCCTTCCGATTCCTACGATCCCGATGGTTTTACCTCTCAGTTCGATTCCAGCTTCGTATTTTTTCTTAAGTTTCGCAAACTCGGTGTTTCCTTTTACCGGCATTTGTCTGTTAGAATCCTGAAGAAATCTACATCCTGAGAAAAGATGGGCGAAAACCAATTCTGCAACAGATTCCGATGAAGCTGCCGGAGTATTGATAACGTGTTTACCTTTTTCTCTCGCATAAGCAACCTCGATATTATCCATCCCGACACCACCTCTGCCGATGATTTCCATACTTGGACAATTATCAATCATTTCTTTGGTCACTTTCGTTGCACTTCTCACAAGCAAAACAGTTACTTGTTGTTCGTTGATATATGTAATCAGATCTTCCTGAGCCACTTTATCGGTGATCACCTCGAATCCGTTTTGTTTCAGAGCATCTATTCCAGACTGTGTCAATCCGTCATTTGCAAGTACTTTCATTGTAATTTAATATTTTTAAGGAGAACATTTCTGTTCATTAATGATTTTTTAAGGAGCTTGATCCTGCTGTCCGCTGTATCTTTTTTGTTTTCAGAACGCTTATGAATCCGAAATAAAATGAGAATCAAAAACAAAAAAGGATGCCGCTACCATCAGGGCTATAGGTTTTGTCATCAAATCAAAAATTCCCGAACATAGAACGCCGGGAATTTTTGATTTGAAATACTTTTAGTCACGGAAAACCTCTATGGTTACTTGTTTCTCAACCATATCTGTGAATTTTCCTTTGTATCTGGTAGCTTTTACAAGGTGGTTATCAATCCAGTGATAGTTCCCACCTCTTGGTTTTCCCAGCAATACGCTGTGGTATTTGAAACCGTGTTTGTTGAGCCAAGTTTCTGTGATCTCTCTCAAATCTTCTGTTCTGGAAGTGAAAAAACAGATCTGATGACCTTCGTCATACCATTTGTTAATCGTTGCCAAAGCATCCGGGAAAGGTTCGCAAGTCACCATTCTCTCAGGCTCCTCATTAGGAACATCTTCTGTGATCGTTCCGTCGATATCGATCAGATAATTCTTGATATCGCCTTTCAGCATTGGGCTCAGATGTTCTATGTATTCTAGTTCCATATTTGGTTTTAAAATTGAAGTCGCAAAATTAAGCTTTTCTCGCTAAACTCACAAACTATTATCAAATGCTTAATAAAATCTTAATTTTATAGAATATTTTTAAGAAAATTATCCTTTTAGTTTTATCCAAATTACTTCTCAAACTAATATTTTTAACTGTCAATTAGTTTTTAAGGTTAGATTTTAAATCAAATTAAATTTTGAAAAATATAATGGTGATTTGTGTCGCTCCTACGGAGCTCATCTCTAATTTTACGATAATGTCTACAAACATTTCGCTCCTACGGAGCTTGATTGAATTGAAATCAATATTTTTTATTAATGTATAGCTACTACTACTGAACTGTAAATTGCAGCCAGGCTTGAACGGAGCTCATCCGCCAGAGGCGGATAGCGGGAGTGGAAGACGGATTAAGCTGCCCAAATAATTACCCACAACTTTTAATTCACTCACAGCCATCAAAATACCAAAGATGTTTTTATATTTGAGGAAGAATAAAAAACTATGGAAAAGAAACTCAAACTTTGGGACGCTGTGATGATCGTAATGGGATCTATGATCGGGAGCGGAATTTTTATCGTAAGCGCCGACATTATGCGGAATCTTGGTTCCGGCTATTGGCTGATCGTGGTCTGGCTGATAACGACCGTGATGACCGTTGCTGCAGCAATAAGCTACGGTGAACTCTCGGCAATGTTCCCAAAAGCGGGCGGGCAATACACATATATCACAGAAATCTTCGGGAAACCAATGGGATTCCTCTACGGTTGGGGAATGTTTACAGTAATCCAAACCGGAACGATTGCGGCTGTGGCTGTAGCTTTCGGGAAGTTTACGGCGTATCTCGTCCCTTCTCTGAATGACGCTGCACCGATCTTCCAAAGTGGCGAATTTAAAATTACCTGGATCCAGATCCTGGCGATTGTTGTCATTCTTTTCCTGACTTTTGTTAATACCAAAGGTGTCCAATTCGGGAAAATCTTGCAGAATGTTTTTACCTCATCTAAAATTATAGCATTGCTCGGATTGATCATCTTAGGATTCATTCTGATTGATAAATCCAACTGGAGTTCTAATATGAGCTTCGGCTGGGACGCTTTCCAAAACCTTAAACAAACCGAATGGACGGGCATATCCGGCGCCACAATTCTTGGCGGCATTGCAGCAGCGATGGTGGGTTCGGTTTTCAGTTCGGTGGCTTGGGAAAATGTGACTTTCATTTCCGGAGAAATAGAGAATCCTAAAAAGAATGTCGTGAAAGCGATGATATTGGGAACATCAGCCGTAATGATTCTTTATCTTTTGGTCAATTTTGTTTACCTGAATTCGCTTGACAGAGATTCTATCGCTTTTGCAGCGAATGACAGAGTTGCGGTTTCTGCAGCTGAGAAAATGTTCGGAAATGCAGGAACGATTATCATCGCCGTTCTGGTAATGATATCGACTTTTGGATGTGTGAACGGAATTGTTTTAGCTGGTGCTAGGGTTTTCCAAACAATGGCAAAAGATGGATTGTTCCTGAGATCTGCCGTTGAAAATAACAAAAACGGCGTTCCTGAAAAGTCACTTTGGATGCAGGGATTCTGGGCAAGTCTGCTTTGCCTGAGCGGACAATACGGTGATCTTCTGGATATGATCTCGTTTGTGATCGTTTTGTTTTACATGATTACGGTTTTTGGAGTCATCTATCTTAGAATCAAAAAACCTGAAATGGAAAGAGGTTACAAGACCTTTCTTTATCCATTCACGCCGATTTTATACTTGGTGATTGGAACCGTTTTCTGTGTTCTTTTATTTATTTACAAGCCTCAATATACGTGGCCAGGATTGGGATTGATTTTGCTTGGATTGCCTGTTTACTTTTTTATTAATAAGAAGAGTGATACTAAGTATTAAGATAAACTTAAATGATAAATATTATGAAAGATATTTCAGACGAAATAAAAAATTCCCTTGACAATCATAAAATCAACTTAAGTAATAGACTAAAAATCCCAGTCATTACAACCTATTGCTGTGTTTTAACATTATTCAATTGGGATATAATACTATACTTAATTTATAACAAAGCAGAGATTTTACAAAGAATAATATTTGTAAAAGAAAAATTCAATAATATTTATATTAGAGTTGGCGTACCTCTTCTTTTAGCAATTTTATATACAGCTCTTTTCCCTATTATACAGATTGGAATTAATTACTGCCTATCATATTTTAAAAACCATAATACAAATTTAATAAGAAAAGAAGAATTAGAAAATGCCAAGCATCAATTCCAAATACAACAAACAATAACCGGAACACAAACTTTACAACAACTAAGCAATCAAATTGACAGTCTAGCAATTAACAATCAAAAATTATTAGATGAAAATAAAGAAATCATTAATAATAATAAAGAATTATTAGAACAAGTAAAAAACCTTAAAAATAATTTATCTCAGATGGAAATAAATTATATTGATGCTAGCTCTACTAAAGAAAATTCTATTATAATCCCTAATATTATCCAAAAAGAAATCGAGAATACAGCCAATAAATTATGGGAGAATTATGAAGAACTTGATGATAAAACTAAATCAGTTTTTATAGAGATTTTAAAAATAGCTCAAATGACAAATGAATGGTTCTCGGATTCAACTATAGAGACTAAAACCATTTTTCCTGAAAACACTGGATTAGCGTTAACACCTTTCGAAAATCTAAAACTATTGGAATCATCCTATGATCCAGATATTAAAGTTGAATATTATAAACCAACGAAGTTAGGTAAGGAAACTTTCAATTACATAATAAATAATTATAATATTAATTGAAAGTTCTAATTGCTTACATTCTTGACGATAAAAGTTACAATAGTCTTTTCATAATATTTCACAAATCTACCCCTCCAGCAAAAACTCCTTATAATTCCCTAAAAACTTCACATCAGCGCCAATCGCTTTCAGTTCGTCTACAGAATTGATATAAAGCACATCGTCCCAACCGCCGACAACCGTAACAAAGAAGAAGTAATTGCCTAATTTGGTTTTCAAAGTCCGGGATTCTATTTTGCTGAGGTTCATATTTCGCCATGCAAAAACCGACAAAACCTGATGCAAGCCGCCGGCGTGATCCTGTGGCAAAGTAATGAGCATCGCCGTTTTTTTGCCTATATTTTCCAGATGATTCTCGTAAGAATTTTCGGTTTTGGAAATGATAATGAATCGTGTGTGATTCTCCTCAACATCGTGGATGTTTTCGTTAAGGATCTTCAAACCGTATAATTCGGCAGCAAATTTATTAGCAACGGCGGCTATTTTCCGATCTGGATTTTCCGAAACACGTTTTGCAGCAGCTGCTGTGGAAGCAAATTCCTGCTTCGGAACATCGGGATAATTTTTATTAAGTGAATGAAAACTCTGCGCAAGAGCCTGCGGATGAGAATAGATCTTCTCAATCGGATCCTGATTTTCCTGGCCTGGATGGATCATCAGATGATGTGCAATCGGCATTACAGCTTCTGCCTCAATCTTGATTTCCGGTGTTTGATAAAGATAATCCAAAGTCATAGAAACCGTTCCCTCAATTGAGTTTTCCAATGGAACGACGGCTTTGTCCACCTCATTATTCTGAACCGCAAGAAAACAATCCAGAATATTGGTTTTAGCGATCAGTTCGTCATTCGGGAATAACTGTGTTGCGGTCAACTGCGTAAAGGAAGCTTCGGGTCCCAGGAATGCTATTTTCATTAATAAAATTTGAACAAAATTAAAATTAATTTTCTGTTTTTATGTTTAAAACCGGTGCTGTAAATTGGTTTGTTTTTTTATCAGGATTGATAACACTGGAGGTTTTCAAAAGATCTTCGGCTATGAGAATATCCTCATTATGAACTTCGATATCATTAAGAAAAACCAATGCATTTGCGGGTAATTTGAATCTCTTTTTAGCTTCGGAAATGGTCAGACTTTCTATGGTCATCCGTTCTTTCAGCGTGATATTAACCAATCCGTTTTTTATTAAGTCATCAAATTTTGCAGTTTCTGATGAAGGCGTTTTATAGACCTGAACGCTTTCGATGTTGTTGGGATCCAAACTATTAAGGGTCAAATTTCCCATCACCACATTCTGTACAATGAAGATCGGTTTCTTTTCTTTTGTCTGCGCAAAAACAGTCATAAAACAGAAGAAAAACATCAATCCGAATATTATCTTTTTCATTATTTCTAAATTTTAATCATCAAGATAAGGAATTTAATTGGCATCGCCTTTTTCGATGCCTTCGGTAATTTTTTCGATCACTTCCAATTCTTCTTCTTTTGAAATTTCCAATTGATCTTCTGTATCCTCATTTCTGATAACAAGCGAAATCCAGATCGGAAAATGGTCAGAATCCACTGTTTTAAGGACTTTCATATCGACCAGACGGAAATGCGGACTCACAAAAAAATGATCCAGAGGCCAGCGCAAAAACCAGTATTTTGCGTGAAAGGTATTAAACATACCGCGTCCACGTCTCGGATCTAGCATTCCGCTGGATTTCAGAAATAATTTGGTAGTTTTTGACCATGCGACGTCGTTCAGATCTCCAAAAACGATGGCCGGTTTTCCATATTCTTCTGCTTTTTTTCCGACCAGAAGAATCTCGGCATCACGTTCTGTACTTTCCGGATTTTCCTGAGGAACGGGCGGTGTTGGATGGATTCCGAATAGTCGAACCACATTATTATTATACTCCAGATCGGCAACAATAGACGGAATATCATCATCGATCAAATAATTGACCTCGTGATTTTTTACCGGAATATGACTGTAAAATAATAAGCCATAAGTATTTGCCAGAGGAACCTCAATTTTATATTGATAATCTTTCGTAACAGGCTCTAAAGCATTTTTCCATTCTTCATCAGTTTCCAGAAAAAATAAAACCGAAGGATCTTTTTCTTTGACCAGATCTATTAATTTCTGATAATTCCGGTTGTGCTGATAAACATTGCAAACCAAAATATCCAATGGTTTTTCATCAGGATTCGGCTCCGTTCTGTCAATCATCGTTTTCCCAAATTTTGTATAAGGAATGATGATGTAAAAAAGATACAAGGCGACAACAACTTCTAAAATCAAAAGTAACTTGTCATAAACCGTTGGCTCTTCAACAGCGAAATCCCATAAAATGGCAAGAATAATTAAGATAATAAATTTCTGAAAACGAGGATAATCAAACACCCGGAAAGCCCAGAACGTATTTTTGACTGAAGGAATAAGGACAGATAAAATCGCTGATATGGAAATAATCCAGTACAAACAATACATGTAGTTTTCCATATATGAATTTAATCTTTTATAGTTTTTCCTAAGATAATAAGACTTCGTTTTTCGCCGTCCAGTTCAGCAATATTTTTGAGATTGGCCCAAAGTTCAAAACCGAATTTTTCAAATAAAGTAAGACTCGGAAGGTTATGGGCGAAGATAAATGCAAGAAGATTTTCTATTCCTAAAGCAGGACATTTTTCTATTGACAATTCTAAAATTTGCTGACCAAATCCTTTTCCGCGGAATATCTCATCAATATAAATACTGATTTCAGCGGTTTTCTGATAAGCAGGACGTCCATAGAAATCCTGAAAACTCACCCAGCCAATGATATTTTTATGAGCATCCTCCACCATCCAAAGCGGACGCGTCTCCGAATTATGCTGATGAAACCAATCTAATTTACTTTCTATAGAAACCGTTTCCAGATCAGCGGTAACCAGCCGCGACGCCACCGTAGAATTATAAATTTCTACAATCTTTGGAAGATCATCTAAAGTGGTATCCCGAAAAGTCATATCTTATTTTGTTGTTAGTTTTTGGTTGATAGTTGATAGTTTTTTATGCAAATAATGTGACAACTATAAACTGTCAACAATCAACGATGAGAAGGCTTGTTCCAAGTCAGCGATAAGGTCTTCTGCATCTTCGATACCGACGCTTAATCTTACCAAATCGTCAGTGATTCCTAAAACCGCTCTTTTATCTTCTGGAATTGAAGCGTGTGTCATCAAAGCCGGAAGATTTGCCAGAGATTCTACACCGCCAAGTGATTCTGCTAAAGTAAATACTTTGATATTCTCCAGGAACGTCACAGCATCTTCTTTTTTCCCGGATTTGAAAGTGAAAGAAACCATTCCGCCAAACTCGGTCATCTGTTGTGTTGCCAAGGCATACTGCGGATGAGAGGATAATCCCGGATAGAAAATCTTATCAACCAAAGAATGATTCTCCAGATATTTTGCCACTTCGAAGCCGTTGTCCGAATGCCTCTGCATTCTGATTGCCAAAGTTTTGATTCCTCTCAAGACCAGATAAGAATCGTGAGGACCAAGAATTCCGCCGCTTGCAAACTGAATGAAATGTAATTTTTCTCCGAGTTCCGCATCTTTTGCAATCAAAGCGCCGGCAATCACATCAGAATGTCCGCCAAGATATTTTGTTGCAGAATGCATCACGATATCAGCGCCCAGATCCAAAGGTTTTTGAATATAAGGTGTGGCAAATGTGTTATCTACAGCAACCAAAATATCTTTGCCTTTCACGGTATCGGCTACCATTTTGATATCCACCAATTTCATCAGAGGATTGGTTGGTGTTTCCAGCCAGATCAGTTTCGTTTTTTCAGTAACGACATTTTCCAACTGTTCAACATTATCAAAACCGATGAATGTAAATTTCAGCTGATATTTTTCGAACAATCTTGTGAACATTCTGTAAGAACCACCGTAAAGATCGTCCACTGCAATGACTTCATCGCCGGGATTAAGTAACTTCAAAACACAATCGATTGCTGCCAGACCAGAACCGAAAGCCAAACCTCTTGCGCCGTTTTCGATGCTTGCCAGACTGTCTTCCAAAGCTTGTCTTGTTGGGTTTGCTCCTCTTGAATATTCGTAGCCGGAGATCAACTGTCCCGGACTTTTTTGTGCAAATGTTGATGTTAAAAATACAGGGACGTTCACTGCGCCGGTTGCCGGCTCGTGGTGTTGCCCTCCGTGAATAACTTTTGTATTGAATTTCATATTTTTAATATTTTGTTGGATGCTGGAAGTTGGATGCTGGAAGTTTTTCAACACCCATCTTCCAACTCCCAGCATCATACTTTTTTTACATTTTAATAGCCGACTTCACTGCAAAATCCTCAGCAACTTCTTCCAGCCATCCAGCGACATCTTCTTCACCGGTTGCACGCAGATAAGTTTGTCCCAAAGAAACGATAATCTGGTGATAAAAACGTTTCATATGATCCACAGGCATATCTTTTGTCCAAAGATCGATTCGAAGAGCTTCTGAAGTTTTCTCGTCCCAGACGGAAATCATTACGGCTTTTGTTTCCTGGTTTTCTACGCCGCCGTCTTGTGCGTTCCAGGTCATTTTTTCAGGAACGTGATTTTCGTCCAGCTCTATATCTACTGTGATTTTTGTTTTACGCATTGTTATATTGATTAAATAATTAATTACTATTTTTTTGAGGCTGAAATTTTAACGCAAAGTCCGCTAAGATTTTTTGAATTTATTGAAAATATTTTAACGTTCGCAAAGGCGTAAAACTCATCAAAGAATATTCCTTTCTAAAACTCTATCACTCTCAAACCCTCCAACTCTATTTCGGTCTGTAATCTGATCCATTGAAAATCTCCGTTGCATTTTTCTTTAAAAATACCTGTAATTTTTCTTCAGGATGCGCTTTCAGATAATTTTTACAAATCTGCCAGCCTGTCCAGATTGCAATCTGAGGTGAACTTTCACGATCCACTTCTGTATAAAATTTTGAGAAAGGACCAGGCGTGATAAATCGCTCGGAAAGATCAGGATCTGCACTGAAGAGCAGGTCGTTTTCGACAAAATAATTCCAGATATTGACTTCATTGGCAACAGCCCAATCATATTGTTCTTTGGAATAATTTATTTTCAAGTGATCAGGAACTTGAGGCAAAAATGCATCCTGCAGAATTTGAATTTTTCCCTGATAAACGATCTGATCAAGAAATTTTTGCTGATCTGTACGAACAGGTACCAACCTTGCCGCAAAAAATGCAGAGATCTTCGGAACCAGATTATCCGGATTCATAGATTTTTGAAAATAAAGATCCAGACCTTTATAATTCTTGTTTCCGTCTCCCATAAATCCTGTAACATCAACAAAAAGCATATTTTCGTCTTCTCTCAGAAAGATAGGATCAGTCACATTTTGAGGATCGATAACCGATGAATAAAGATAAATATGAGGCGGTTGAAATTTCGGGAAATAATTTTTGATATGCGAGAAAAGATCTGCTAAATCTTTGTCGAGCTTAGCTTTATTAATCCTGGAAATCGCTTCTTTATAGATGCGAACTTCCATCGTATCTTTTCTTCTGTTACCATAGTCAGCATCGGGAACAGAACCCTGAAACCAAGGATATTTCTTTTTGAAATCTTCCAGACTGACCGATGAATCATAGAATTCTCCGGACAAATCGGTGATCTGCACTTTTTTGACAGGATTCTTGATTTCGACATCCCATTGGTTTGCATTTTCCTTTTTGCAGGCTGATAAACTGAAAACAATTATGGCCGAAAAAGAGATATATCGGAAAAACTTCATTATTTTTACATTAAGATTTTCGAAAAGCAAAAATAAGAATTTTAAAGGATGAAGCTTCCAATTATTACCGAAAGATTAATTTTAAGAAAATTGGTTCCGGAAGATCTGGACGATATGTTTCTATTGGACAGCAATCCTGACGTTGTAAAATACGTCGGCATCAAACCTTTAACAAAAAAAGAAGAATCTGCGAAAGTCATTGACAACATCATCAGTCAATACGAAAACAACGGTACAGGAAGACTTGCTGTTATCGAAAAAGAAACCAATCAATTCATCGGCTGGAGCGGCATCAAACTTTTGACAGAAGAAGTCAACGGATTCAAAAATGTTTATGAACTTGGTTATAGATTTCTCCCGGGATTCTGGGGAAAAGGTTATGCGACAGAATCTGCGAAAGCCTCTTTGGATTTAGGTTTTAATCAATTGAATGCTGATAAAATCTATGCTTATGCCGATATCGAAAATCAGACTTCCAATTACATTCTCACCAAATTAGGATTTGAAAACAAAGGAACTTTTCTGGATAAAGGTGATCATTGCTATTGGTACGAATTAGAAAAAAATAACAGAAAATAAAAATTATGCAGACACAAAAAGTAATCGATCATATTGTAAACTGGCTAAAAGATTATGCAAACAACGCAAAAGTAAATGGTTTTATAGTAGGTGTTTCCGGCGGAATCGATTCTGCAGTGGTTTCTACTTTGGCAGCAAAAACAGGACTTAAAACTTTAGTTTTAGAAATGCCGATCCGCCAGAAAGCCGATCAGGTGGACAGAGCTCAGGATCATATTGATTTTCTGAAAGCAAATTTTCCCAACGTAGAAGGTTTTACAGTAGATCTCACGCCTGTTTTCGAAAGCTTTGAAACAACTGTAAACGATTACAAAGAAGGTGCCTGGAGCAAAAATCTTGCTTTAGCCAATACAAGATCCAGATTCCGAATGGTAACACTTTATTATTACGGCCAGCTCAACGGACTTTTGGTGACGGGAACAGGAAACAAAGTAGAGGATTTTGGGGTTGGATTTTATACAAAATATGGCGACGGCGGCGTTGACATATCTCCTATCGCTGACCTGTATAAAACTCAGGTTTACGAAATTGCAAAGGAACTTAATATCCTGGAAAGCATTCAAAAAGCAATTCCTACAGACGGACTTTGGGATGCTGATAAAAGTGACGAAGATCAAATGGGAGCCACTTACCCCGAATTGGAATGGGCAATGGAACAGCAGGAAACTGGAAAAAAAGCGGATGATTTTGAAGGGAGACAAAAAGAGGTAATGGAAATTTATCTAAAACTCAACAGAGCTACTCAGCATAAGATGAATCCGATTCCGGTTTGTGAAATTCCCAAGGAATTGAAAGCATAAAAATGTTTCTATAATAAAACATATCGTTGAAAAATAAAAATATTTTTAAGAAAATTGGAGGCGAATTTTTCATAGGAATTTTAGAGTTTCTAGGAACAACCTTTGAATCAAAAATCAGTTTTGGAGTATTTCTAATAATTACAGGAGGAGGAATTTTATTAAGTCCAATAACTCAAGGTATTGATTTGACCATACAATATATTCTAGGATCAATTCTTATTGTATTTGCCCTTTTTCTATTTATCTGGCGAATTGAAGAAATTAAAAACGAAAAAAATCAAAACAAATAAAAATATGAAAATCAGAAATCTACTTGCAATATCAATCGGTATGATTTGTATGTCAAACTTATATTCTCAGGAAACAAAAACTGAAGCCACAACTCCTGCTGCTCCTGTTGAAGTTATCGACCGATTGAATATTCCCGGCCCTTTGACTTTTAATGAAAATGAATTTCTGCTGGCCTTGAGCAAACAAAATTCTCCAACCTGGGTGCAGCAGCAATACATTATGAGAGATGACGATATCAGCAACTACAAGGAACTGATTAATATTTCTTATTTCGATAAAGAGATCGATATGGAAACTGCCATTGGACAAAAAGTGGAATTTGTTGAAAAACGAAGATCAAAGGACAAATATTCGTTCGTAAACGTAACGGAAAGTCCCGATGGAAAAGAGATCATTGTAGATTATCTCACAACCGAAACTCCGAAAGAAGGCGAATCTTACGCTGAATATAACCTCGACAGATTCAAAAATTTTGATGTTGGCGGGAAGAAATCGTTTATCATTTTCTCCTACTCCAAAAGAATTGCCGGAGATTTGAAATATGCTTCAAGATCTCTGTCAAAAGAAAGAAACAAGCTTATGGAGTCTGCTATTACGACTACCATTCCGCCTGTGACTTACAAGCCAACAGAAGTTGAGAAAAAGAAAAAATAATTTTCATAAGTCAGAAATCATCATTAATGAATGACGAATTTTACATCAGAAGGTGTATAGAATTAGCCCAAAAAGCTTTAGGAAAAACTTATCCAAATCCATTGGTTGGATCTGTGATTGTCCATAACGACAAAATCATAGGCGAAGGTTTTCATAAAAAAGCTGGTGAACCGCACGCAGAGATCAATGCGATTAACTCTATAAATGAAGAAGATAAACCTCTGATTCCGGAATCTACAATCTATGTTTCTCTGGAACCTTGCGCACATTTTGGAAAAACACCGCCCTGTGCTTTGAAGATCGTGGAGCTTGGTTTCAAAAAAGTAGTGATTGGTTCGATGGACAGCCACGACAAAGTGAACGGAAAAGGCAAGAAAATCATTACTGATGCAGAAATTGAGGTTGTTTCAAGCGTTTTAGAAAACGAATGCAGAGCACTTAATAAACGATTTTTCACCTTTCACGAAAAGAAAAGGCCGTTCGTTATTCTGAAATGGGCAGAATCTGCAGATGGTTTTATGGATAAGGATTTCCGACCAACACAAATCAGTAATCAGTTTTCAAAGCAATTTGTTCATCAGATGAGAAGCGAGGAACACGCTATTCTGGTTGGGAAAAATACGGCTCTCCACGACAATCCAAGTTTAACAGTACGAGAAATTGAAGGCAGAAATCCAATCAGAATCCTCATCGATCATCATTTGGAAGTTCCTGAAAATTTTAATATTTATAATAACGAGGCTGAAACAATTATTTTTAATTCAGTTAAAAATTCTGAGGACAAGCATCTGAAATTCATTAAAATAGAAAAAGAAAAATCTTTGGATCAGATTCTGGAAAAGCTTTACGAATTACAAATTCAGTCCGTAATCATCGAAGGTGGTGGATTCACTTTACAGCAATTCATCGATCAAGATCTATGGGATGAAACTTTCATTCTCAAAAATCCAAATCTGAATCTTGAAAATGGAACAAAAGCCCCGGAATTCAACTTCATTCCGGAAAAAACAGAAAATCTAAGAGACTGTCATGTTTATTTTTCAGGAATCACGGTCTTGATTAATATCAGAATTATAAAAATCAACGCTCGGAAAAATTTCCGTAAATTCGCACTCTTAATATTGATTTTCATTATATGAAAAATCTGAGTGCCTCTACAAAAGGTTTGATTTTTTCTTTGTTGGCAATGGGATTTGCTTTCGCTATTTACTTTTTGTTTTTGGCGAAGAAAAATTATTATCTGGTAGATAATCCCACGCCCGAAACATTTTATTTCAAGATCAATAATGGTGGAGAAAATATCCTCTCTGCTGGTCAATATGTAAAAGTTGATCTTAATAAAGGAAAAAACAGCATCAAGGTTTTTGACCAGAACAAAAAGATGATTTATGACTCTGCGTTCACGGTAGAAAAAGTGAGAGGCTTGCTGAATATTACAGGGAAAGATTATTTTGTTAATACTCAATATTACGGCTACGGTTTGAACAAAGATTCTCTGATGGCTACAAAACCCGGAATCGAGATCGATAAAAAACAATATCTTGGTGATGTAAAAAAAATCAATAAACTTTACACAGAAGATTTTTATTACAATCTGGACGAAGATTATGACCGTGTCGTCAAAAATGTGGCTAAGGTAGAAAGCCGGTCCAAAATCTTCAGAAAGCAGGATTTTATTAATTATTATAACAATTACTACAAGTTTAAGTAGATTAAAAAATTAAATGGTTAAAAAATTAATTATTAATTGAAGATCATTTGCCAACTATTAATTAAAAGATGGAACACAATAACGTAACACCATACAACTCGGAATACAGCAAAAAAAGTCAGGTAGAAGATATGTTTGACAATATTGCACCAAAATATGATCTTCTGAACCACGTTTTGTCAATGAAAATTGATGTGCTCTGGAGAAACAAATTGGTCAATATGCTGAAAAAAGACCAGCCAAAATTGGTTTTGGATGTCGCTACAGGAACGGGTGATCTGGCAATTACAGTTCAGAAAGGAACCAATGCAGATGTAGTAGGACTAGATCTTTCTCAGCAGATGCTGAACGTCGGGATCGAAAAAATCAGAAAGCAAAATCTGGATGGCAAGATCTCTATGCAGAAAGGAGATGCGGAACAACTTCCCTTCGAAGACAATAAATTCGATGGCGTTACCGTTGCATTTGGAGTAAGAAATTTTGAAAATCTGGAAAAAGGCTTAGCAGAATTGAGGCGTGTAGTGAAAGAGAACAAAAGTATTTATATCTTAGAATTTTCAAAAGTGGAAGGATTTTTGGGACCGTTTTATATGTTTTATTTTAAAAATATATTACCCGCAATCGGGCGTTTGGTCTCCAAAGACAACCGTGCTTACACGTATCTGCCGGATTCTGTAAATGCTTTTCCTTTTGGAGAAAAAATGAAGAACATTCTTCTGGATACAGGTTTCAGAAAAGTAGAATACACAAAATTGAGTTTAGGAATAGCCACCATTTATAAAGCTACGAAATAGAAATGAAGCAGCGATTAATCAGGATTTTATCATTTGCAGTACTTTTGAGCACTAATTTTAATGCCCAGACTTTTAATAATTTTTTCAGAACCAAAGACAGACCAGATAATCTGGAAGATTTTGATCTGAAAAAGTTCAGCTACGGATTTTATCTTGCTGCCAATAACTTCGATTACAAAATGGTTTTGAACCCTACTTACGGGATGGACGGCAACCAGAATCTTGTAGAATCCAAAGCCACCTACAGTTTCGGAGCCGGACTTATTGGGAAAATGAGACTTAATGAATTTCTGGATCTGAGAGTAGAACCGGGCTTGCATTTTGTACAGAGAGATTTGACTTTCAACACATTCGATCATATTAATGAGTTGTATCCAAACGGCGTATTATTACCTAACGGCACTTATTCTCAAGTCATTACAGATCTGAACGAAACATATACAAAACGAATTGTAAAATCCACTTACATTGATATTCCGATTTTGCTGGAGGTTCACGGAGACCGCTGGTACAACTCGCGTCCTTATGCCGCTGCCGGCATCGATTATTTGGTAAATCTGCAGTCTAACCAAACCTCGGAAGACGATAACCTTCTGAATACTTTTCGTACCACGACACATAATTTTGGATGGAGCGCAGAGATTGGAATTCAATTTTACTTCAGTCGTTTCAAGCTGACGCCGGCTATCCGGGGAACATTCTTTACCAATAACGAGTTGGTTGCAGACAAAGCAGAAACGCCGCCTTACTGGACACCGGCAATTTCCACGATGCAGACCAGAGCCTTTATGCTGGTACTTAAATTCGAATAAAATACATTGAGCTTTTCTTAAAGCTCTTTTTTTTGGGCGTGCCCCAATTATTTTTGCAAACTTCGATACCTCAGCTTACAAAACAATGGGGTCGGTCTACAGGCAGTCGCTATTTTTCTGTTACCGTCTTATCAGCCGGCAACAGAAAAATGAGCTCCAACAATGCCTTTCGCCCTCACGCAGCTGCGCAAAATAGAAATTTATTTCAGTCAAAAAAACACTTCCATAGTATTAGAATACAGTCACTTTTCAATATTATTTAAAGTTAAATCATTATAAATCAAATAAAAGCAACACCAATTTCACAAAAGAGAAATATCGTGTTAAATCATCATTAATTTTTCTTATTTTTGTAAAAGTTAGAATTTAATTCTGGTTATGTTAGGCGAATTAGAAAACAACTTTTCTGTTTTGGAGAAAAAGATTCTCAATCTTTATAAAAAGTTCAAGAATCTTTCGGAAAAACACGCAGAAATGTCTGAGGAGCTACAAAAGTTGCGGGAAGAGTATGTAGAAGAAAAACGCAGAAACCAGATCTTAGCAGAAGAAAACAAAGAATTAAAACTTTATTCAGCAATATCCGGAAACGCAGAACACAACCGACTGATGAAAAATCACATCAACAGATTGGTAAAAGAAATAGATATGTGCGTTTCTGAATTACAAAACAGCGGTTTATAACTATGGATTTCAGAAGAATAACTATAAATATTGCCGGAAGAAATTATCCGCTGAATGTCCCAGCAGCCGAGGAAGAAACCCTTCGGAAAGTTGGTAAACAGATAGAAAGTATGATTAAAGACTTCGAAGCCAGTTTCGATGTAAGAGACAAGCAGGATGCACTTGCAATGTGCGTTTTGAAACTCGGAACCAATGCAGAAGTTTATTCTTTAAACAATGAGAAAAATATTAAAAATACAAACGAGCGCGTGACCAAGATCAACGCACTCCTTGAGCAATTGGAAAAGTAAAATTTTTCAAATTACAAGCTGCCTACAATAGTTCTAACACAAAGAAGTAAACTCAACAATTAAAAATTACCGGACGAAAGTTCATTTGATGGCGTGCTGCCCTGCGCAGATTACAGAGAATGAAAATCAGTTCAAATCGTGTTTTTATGGAGTTTACTCTATAACTGAACTGTTGTAGGTTTTTTCATGTACTTAGTACAAAGTAAAATGTATTAAGTATTTAAAAATTAGAATAATTAAAATAAAAAAGGCCTGAAAAGTCTTTGTACACTGTACTTTTTACATTGTACTTTAAAATAAATAAACTCAACATATATATAAATTTATGGACACAATTACCATTATCATCGGTGTCGTTGCACTCATCATCGGAGCGGTTGCAGGACTTTTCTTCGGAAAAAGTTCTCTTAACTCAAAAGCGCAGTACGTTGTAGAAGATGCTAAAAAAACAGCCGAAAACATTATAGAAAAAGCCAATGTACAAGCAGAAGCTGTAAAAAAAGAAAAGGCCTTGCAGGCTAAGGAAAAATTTCTCGAATTGAAATCGGAACATGATTCCAATATCAACAGCAGAGAGAGAAAAATGCAGGAAGCTGAAAAGCGCACAAAAGACAAAGAAAACAAACTGAATGACGAGCTTAGCAAAGTCGGAAAATTAGAAAAAGATCTGGAAAGACAAGTTGCTGATTATAACAAAAAACTGGAAATAGTTCAGAAAAAACAGCACGATCTGGATGTTGCAACAGCCCAAAAAGTAGAAATGCTGGAAAAAATATCCAACTATTCTGCAGAAGAAGCTAAGAACGAATTGGTAGAATCTTTGAAAGCTGAAGCTAAAACAAAAGCATCGGCTCACGTTCAAAGTATTATGGAAGAAGCGCAGCTGAATGCGAAAAGTGAGGCGCGAAAAATCGTTATCCAAACCATCCAAAGAATTGGAACAGAGCAGGCTGTAGAAAATTCGGTTTCTGTATTTAATATAGAATCCGACGAGATCAAAGGTAGAATCATCGGACGTGAAGGTAGAAATATCCGCGCATTGGAAGCAGCAACAGGCGTTGAAATCATTGTTGATGATACCCCAGAAGCCATCCTTCTTTCCTGCTTCGATCCTGTGAGAAGAGAGATTGCAAGATTATCCCTTCACAGATTGGTAACAGATGGCAGAATCCACCCGGCAAGAATCGAAGAAGTGGTTGAAAAAACCAGAAAACATATCGAAGAAGAGATCATAGAAGTTGGGAAAAGAACCATCATTGATCTTGGAATCCACGGCCTGCACCCGGAATTGGTAAAAATCGTCGGTAGAATGAAATTCCGTTCTTCTTATGGTCAAAACTTACTACAACACTCCAGAGAGGTTGCAAATATTGCAGCAACTATGGCCGCTGAATTAGGACTAAATGTAAAACTGGCTAAACGTGCCGGATTACTTCACGATATCGGGAAAGTTCCTGAGCAGGAATCCGAATTGCCACACGCACTTCTTGGAATGCAGTGGGCTGAGAAATACGGCGAAAATGCTGAAGTGATCAATGCCATCGGTGCTCACCACGACGAGATCGAAATGACTTCTCTCCTATCGCCGATTATCCAGGTTGCCGATGCAATCTCCGGTGCAAGACCAGGCGCAAGAAGACAGGTTTTGGAATCTTACATCCAAAGGCTGAAAGATCTTGAAGCAGCTGCATTGAGTTTTGATGGCGTTTCCAGCGCTTATGCAATCCAGGCTGGTAGAGAACTTCGCGTAATGGTAGAAAGCGGGAAAGTGAACGATGAGAATGCTCACCAACTGTCTTATGACATCTCAGAAAAGATCCAGAATGAACTGACTTATCCCGGACAAGTAAGGGTAACTGTAATCAGAGAAACAAGATCTGTGAATATCGCAAGATAATTTTCAGATTAATATAATAAACAAAAGGCTTCCAGATTTGGAAGCCTTTTTTGTGCTTTGGTTATGTTCAGAAACAGAACCTAGACCAGTTCTGCTATATCATCAGGTGCCATTCTTACTTTGGCGGACGTCCTATTCGGTTTGACGGAAGTTTAATCTATTTTGGCGGAGGCCTTATATATTGCAGCGGAAGGTTAAAATACTTTGGCGGAAGCTTTATTTAGATTGACGGAAGCTTCATATATTTTGGCGGAAACCTGATATACTATGGAGGAAGCTTAATATACTTCTGCCAGACCCGCATATATTTTAGAAGCTATTGCTATGTCAACCTATAGTAACATAACCAGAATTGATAGGGCTTGATCTTTATCTTAATAACAAACATATATTTATATTCCTTAAATAATCAGGGTTTCTTGAACTTGATTTTTAAAATGTCTTTGTACTGTACTGAATCATTATCCAGGATGGTGAACAGATAGTCTCTGGCTTTGTTGAAAGTATCTAGCAGATTATTGATGTCTGTGTACATTATTTTATTTCTTTGGTCTCTTGCCATACTGAGTGGAAAGTATGTGTCTGCAACCTGCTGTGTAGATTGCATCATCTGCTCTTTCTCTTCCTGCAAGGTTGCAATCTGATATTCTGTTTCGTTTGGGGCGTAATTGGGAGTCATCTGCAGGAGCTGTATCATCTGTCCGTAATTGCTTGTACGCTGGTCATAACTCATTTGTGAGACTGAGTGCTGTGACTGCTCTGTCTCCGGAGTAACCGGAGCATCCGGCTGTGCTTTTCGAACGCCCTTGAGCTTGCGTGCAATGGCCATAAAATCTTCCATCTGAGCCTCCGTAACGCCATGGGTGGTCTTGTAAACTTTGCGAAGCTTTGTAACCTTTTTGCTAACCGGGGCGAAAACTGCTTTTCTGGCATCAACTGCGAAAGTGTACGGCGGAAAGACTGCATTGACGTTTTGCTGACACGAGAACGCATTGGAGTACAAAGTCTGAAGCTTATCCGGGGCTAAGTGGGGATTGCTAGGTTTGTAGATTGCGATCAGCTGGGTGATGTAGGAATTAATCAAATTGGCATTGGCCAAGTTTCTGGCATGCCCTTTTTCTGAGGTACTCATTTGTGTTGGTTTTTACTTATTTATCCAAATATAAAAATTATTTTAAATTCGTAATATATTGCGATAAAAAAATTCCGGCAATAAATCTATCATATCAACAGAATAAATAAACCCTTGCTTTTGGCGAGGGTTTTTGTTTGTTGGTTTGTTTTTTTTGGAAGCACGAGCGGGACGCTCGCGCTAACGAAGGGTCGTAATTGGGAGTACGGATTGCAAATCCATACTATCGGTTAAAGCCTTTTGTTGTATTTAAGAAAACATTTTTTTAATATTACTCCACCCCGACAGAATCATCACCTCGACCATCTGCAACAGCGTGAATCGTTTTATTATCATCTACCAGAATCATTTCTGTTCTTCCGATTTGCGGGATTCTTTGAATCTTGTAGTTCATCTGTTCCAAGGACTTTATCGTGGTTTCCGGGAAGTTTTTTTCTGTCATTACCAATTCGGGAAGCCATTGGTGGTGAAATTTTGGAGCGTTGACGGAGAAGTTGGCATTTTGTTTAAAATCAATTACACCTACAATTGCCTGGAACACTGAAGTCGGGATTGTAGTTCCACCAGGTGTTCCGACTACGATTTTTATTTTGTTGTCTTTCAGAACTAATGTTGGTGTCATAGAAGACAGCATTCTTTTTCCGGGTTCTATTTTGTTGGCTTCTCCTCCAACGGCTCCGAACATATTCGGGACGCCCGGTTTTATGGAGAAATCGTCCATCTCGTTATTGAGGAAAAACCCGGCTCCGGAAACAACCGTTTTGCTTCCGTAGAGTCCGTTCAAAGTTGTGGTTACAGAAACAGCATTCCCAAATTTGTCTAAGATAGAAATCTGTGTGGTTTCTGTACTTTCTTTTTGATTTGGGATGATGATGTTGCCGACATCTTTGCTTGGTGTTGCCAGTTTTGGGTTGTAGGATTTCCAACGGTTTTTAAGATAATCATCGGAGATCAGCATCTGAGTTTTATCCTGAATGAAATCCGGATCGCCCATATATTCAGCTCTGTCGGCGTAGGCTCTTCTTTCTGCTTCTACCATAATCTGAACCGCTTCTGTTGAATTCTGCTGGTATTTTGAAAGATCTTCGAAGGACGCCATTTTCAACATTTGGGCAAGTAGAGTTCCGCCACTTGAAGGCAAAGGCATTGATATGATCTGATGACCTTTGTAATCGAAAACCAAAGGTGTTCTTTCTTTTGTTTTATAATTCTTGAGGTCTTGAGGTTGTACGATTCCGTTTCCGAGTTTCATTTCGGCAAGGATTAAATCAGCAGTTTTTCCTTGGTAAAATTCTTTCTCACCAGCTTTCTGAATTCTTTTTAAAGTTTCAGCCAATTCTTTTTGGATTATCAGATCCCCAATTTTCCAATCCTGATCTTTTACGAATACAGTTTTATTTTTGTTATTTTTCAGAAAATCGGCTTTGTGGGAATTCAATAACCCGGCTTCCTGTTCTGTGATTGCGAAACCTTTTTCCGCCAAATCTATGGCCGGTTCTATTAATTTAGCAAAAGGTAATTTTGCATATTTTAAAGTTTCGAACATTCCGGAGATACTTCCCGGCACACCAACTGCTAACCTTCCGTTTTGAGAAAGATCTGTGCTGGCATTGCCCTGCTTGTCCCAATACATATCGAAAGAGGCTTTGGAAGGCGCCGTCTCGCGGTAATCCAATGCTGTTTTTTTCCCTTCTGCAGTTGTCGCAACCAAAAATCCGCCACCACCGATATTTCCGGCTTGAGGATAAACGACCGCCAAAGCTAACTGTGTTGCAATCACAGCATCAAAGGCATTGCCACCTTGTTTAAGGATCTTTGCACCGGCTTCACTTGCCAAAGGATGTGCGGAAACCACGACGCCTTTATTCTTTACTTTGACATCTTTAATAATATTGATATCTGTATATTGCGCAGAAACCGCTATGGATAGAAGAATGCTTGTGTATAGTATTTTTTTCATATTGATATTTTTAAATTTAAATTTTTGAACACAAAGGTCAGTAAGATTTAATTAATAATATGTTATGAGGTTCACGAAGGCGTAAAACTTATAAAAGATAAAAGTCCGAATATCATTCGATAATGATTTGTAATCGGTCTAATAAACCTGAGAGATTGTCTTTTGCAAATTTGGTTTTTTTGAGTTGGTTTTTATTAGGATCGATTGAATAGTTGATGGCATTTTTGAGATTGGCACTGTCCAAAACTGTTCGGTCGAAAACAGCATCAGTTAAATTAGAATGGTCAAAAAATGAATTTGACAGGTTGGTTTGTGTAAAATCTGCTTCTTTCAGACTGCAATTCCTGAACGTTGTCTTTCTAATATCCAACTGATAGAAGGAGGAATGATCCAGAATACAATCTTCAAACTTGAATGATATATTAAATGAATGCGCATCTTCGAAATTGAGTCCCATCATTTTGCAATTTTTAAAAATGACATCTCTGAAAGCTGTTTGATGGATCTTCGCATTGCTGAGATCACAACCCTTAAAATCGCATTCTGAAAATTTAAAGTCGGACAAGTTTTGACCGGAGAAATTAATATCTGTGAAAATACAATTCTCGTACTCTGCTTTCTCAAGTTCAGCAAAATCGGTTTTCGTAAATTTTTGTTCGGAGAAATAATTCATTAGTCTATAAAATAAGAATTGGAGACTTCTAACTCTGGTTGAGGAATCTGTGCCTGTTCAAATATCGAGAACTGGATTGTTTTGCAAAGGCTGTTGAGCGCAAGATCATTTTCTTCCTCGCCGAAAGGTTCACTTATCTCCTGAATGATAGCATCCAAAGCGATAAACGTATAACTGATAAACAAAACAATAACCGGCATCATAAAGCCAACAACATCTACCAAACCAAACGGAAGCCAGAAACAATACAAATAAACTGTCCTGTGAAGCAAAACGCTGTAGGCAAATGGCAATGGCGTATTCGCAATTCTCTCGCAGCCGCCGACGATGTGAGAAAGTTCGTTCAGTCGGTTGTCCATGGAGGTCAAAACAATGGTGTCCATATTCTTCTCATGATTCTGCTTATTGATCCACTCTCCCATTATGTTCAATAAAATAACAGGCTTGAATTTTTTGTTTCTTATTTTTTCAAAATTTTCCGTAGAAAGTAACTCTTGTATCTTGTCATCAGCATTTTTGCTTCTGAGCTGGAAATTGAGCAGCCAGCAAAATGCAGCGATCATTTTCACAAATTCTTGTTTTTTTATTTTCGAGTCCTCAGAATTGTCATTTATTAAAGTCAAAACCTGGCGTGTCAATGACCTGGTTTCGATGACCAAAGACCCCCAAAGTTTGCGCCCTTCCCAGAAACGATCATAACCTGCAGAGTTGCAAAATCCCATAAATATAGCCAAAGACAAACCAAGCAAAGTGAAAATTGCAGGATTGAGATGGACTTTATAATCGTAAATATTACCTTTAAAATAAAGGACAACCAAAGAGAAAAGTGTGATAATCAACAACTGCGGAATGATCTTCCGAAGAACAGAACCTTTCCAGATAAACAGCATTTTCAACCAATTGGTTCTTTCTCTAATGATCATTGTAAAATAAATTATAAAAAGTCCTATTTTAGACCTTTCAAAAAGCATATAAATTTACTGAATAGTTTGATGAAGCCGAAATTCTTAAATGGAAAATTCTAAAAAAGT
This sequence comes from Epilithonimonas sp. UC225_85, assembly GCF_042695135.1. GTDB lineage: Bacteria > Bacteroidota > Bacteroidia > Flavobacteriales > Weeksellaceae > Epilithonimonas. The sequence goes on along the minus strand of NZ_CP170547.1, from coordinate 1,648,520 downwards.
TTTAATTGTCACTTATTATTGGCCACCGGCTGGCGGGCCCGGTGTTCAGCGTTGGCTAAAATTTGCGAAATATCTTCCTGAATTTGGCTGGGAACCAATCATTTACACACCGGAAAACCCGAGTTATCCTTTGGTGGATGAGACATTAATAAAAGAAGTTCCTAAGAATCTCAAGATTGTGAAAACCAATATTTGGGAACCTTATCAGATTGCGGAAAAATTCAGTAAAAGTAATAAGAAATTCAAAGGCGGGCAGTTTGATGTCGGGAAGAATCAGTCTTTTATTTCCAAGCTTTCGATTTTCATCAGAGGAAATTTTTTCATTCCTGATGCGCGGAAATTCTGGGTAAAACCTTCTGTTAAATTCTTGAAAAAATATCTGAAAGAAAATCATATTGACACGATTGTTACTACTGGTCCGCCACACAGCTTGCATCTGATCGGGCTTGGCTTAAAAAAAGAATTGCCAAACCTGAAATGGATCGCTGATTTCCGTGATCCGTGGACAGAGATCTCTTATTACAAACATTTGAAGTTAACTTCTGTTTCTGATAAAAAACACCGACAGCTTGAAAAATCTGTTTTTGAAAATGCAAATATCACTTTAGCGACAAGTTACACCGATGCGGAGAATTTCAAAAAAAAAGGAGCGAATGCTTTTTGTGTGACGAACGGGTTTGATGTGTCGGAGAGTTTGGGAGTTGGAGTGTTAGAGAGTTTGAGCGCTGAAAAAACTAAAAATCTAAATCCCTTAAACTATAAAACTCATTTTACTTTGAGTTATGTTGGGGTTTTGGAACAGCTGAGAAATCCGGAAAATCTTTGGAAGGCTTTGAAAGAACTTTGTGAAAAATATCAGGATTTTGCGAAGGATTTGGAATTGAAATTTGTTGGAAGAGTGGATGAAAAGATTCTGAACGAAATCGAGAATTCTGTTCTTAAAAATAATATCCGGAATCTTGGCTATTTAGCCCACGATGAATCAGTAAAAGAAATGGAAAATTCTGATCTTCTTCTGATCACTAATTTTCCTAATGAAAGCTCAAAAGGCATCATTCCGGGAAAACTATTTGAATATCTGGCGACTGGAAAGCAGATTATTTCGTTCGGACCGAAAGATGCGGACGTTGAAACGATTCTTGACAAAACGAAAGCCGGAAAACATTTTGATTATGCTGAAAATGTGAAGATCCAGGAATTTATTTTTTCGCTTTATGAAGATTGGAAAAGTGGAAAACCTATTCAGAATCAGGCAGATATTAATGAATTCAGCAGACGGGAGCTCACAAAACAATTGTCTGAACTTCTATCGGATTTGAAATAATATAATTTTACCGAAAGGTTCAACCCTGCGCAGCGCGTGAGCGATGGTAACGGTTATCCTTTTTGTTTTTTGTCCAAATTGCTTATCTATAACAAAACCTCTAAAACAAAAAGATAATAGTGGACAGCGCGACCCGAGCCCTGGCACTTCGCGAACCTTGGAATGACAAGTACTGGCGAGGGGCACGTCCAAAAAAATCCAAATATCATATTGTTGGCACAAATTTTTCTATAACTTTAGTAATCAATTATTAATCACAAAAAAATATATCATGGGAAATAAAACAAATGGCCTTTTGGCATTGTTAGGATTAGGAGCTTTGGCTTGGTGGAAATACAAAAAATCTTCTCCGGAAGATCAGCAGAAGGTAAAAGACACCATCAATACTGCAAAAGAAAATCTAACAAAGTTTGGAAACGACTTGAAGGATAAAGCAAGCCAGACTGCAGAACAGTTGAAAGAAAGAGCTAATGAAACTGCAGAGCAGTTCAAAAACAAAGCTGAAGAAGTCCAGACAGACATTCAGAATTCAGCTCAATAAAAATAAAAACCGTCACATTACTGAGACGGTTTTTTTGTTTTTTATTTTTTGATTATTTTTCTTTGATCTTTACTGCCATCTTTATTGTCGATGGTAAGAATATAAAGTCCGCTTTTTAATTCGGAAAGCTTAATTTCTTTTGAGACCTCATTAATGGTTTTGATTTTTCTTCCTGAAATGTCTGAGACAGTAACTGATTTTACAGACTCCGCATTATCCAAGAAAATAACATCTTTGAAAGGATTTGGGTAGATATTATATTCTTTTTTTGTAATATCAGATGTCGCCAAAGTCCCCTGAGACATTACAAATTCATCCAGAATCAAATTGTAATCTCCAGACATCCATTGTCCAGAAACCCTGAATCTAAAATCCGATCCCGCAGGAACTGCTCCCTGAGGAAGAGATGTTGTAAAAGTAGTGCAAGGCACGACAGTTGTTAAATTGATGGTTTGGATTGTTTGATAATTGATTCCGCCATCTATAGAATATTCGACTTTCAAAGTTCCGTTTACTGAACCGCCGTTGTAAATATGCGTTTTATATCTAAAAGATATATCCAATTTTCCGCCTGTTGATGCTGTTGAAGCGTAGGTTGTTGATCCTACCATTCCGCCGCTCCAGAAATTCCTTGTCAATCCGTAAGTTCCTACGCAAGGCGAAATCACAGAACTTCTGAAAAATGACACATTGGTAAAGCCCGGATAAGTTGTATTTTCAAAACCCTGATTGACATTGATTTGGGCTGAGGAAAATATTGAGGTAATCAAACCTGCAAATAGTAATTTTTTTTTCATTTATTTGAATATGTTAAAATTAAAAGCCACCCAAAATAATTTTCGGGTGGCTAATTTATTAAAAAAATAAGAATCAGGGAATATTAGTTTCCTTCTTCCATTTTTCTTTTCAATTCTGCCAATACATCGATATCACCAAGAGTTGATTTTTCTTCGTTGTTAGAAGAAGATGAAGTATTGTTATTATTGTTGTTAGATCTGTTGTTAGAAGCTTCTCTTGCGTTCTTTTTCTCTTCGTCTCTGAAGATACCAGTGTGAGAAACAACTACTCTTTTGAATTCTTTGTTGAATTCGATCACTTTGAATTGAGCCTCTTCACCTTTTTTGATTTTAGATCCGTCTTCCTTCTCTAATAATCTTGATGGGCAGAAAGCTTCAACTTCTACGTCTTCGAACTGGATAGATGCACCTTTGTCGTGTACTTCAGTAGCCTTTCCAGCGTGTACAGTTCCTTCAGCGTATTTAGTTTCGAATTTATCCCAAGGGTTTTCAGTCAATTGTTTGTGACCTAGAGACAATCTTCTTGCTTGCGTATCAAGTTCTAATACGATCACGTCTAATTTATCTCCAACTGCACAGAACTCAGATGGGTGTTTGATTTTCTTAGTCCAAGAAAGGTCTGAGATATATATCAATCCATCGATTCCTTCTTCCAATTCTACAAATACGCCGAAGTTTGTGAAGTTTCTTACAGTTCCAACGTGTTGAGAACCTACAGGATATTTAGCTTCGATATTTTCCCAAGGATCTTTGTTCAATTGTTTGATACCAAGAGAGATTTTTCTGTCTTCTCTATCCAAAGTCAATACTTCTGCTTCTACTTCATCACCTACTTTTACGAAATCTCCTGCGCTTCTCAAGTGAGTAGACCAAGACATTTCAGAAACGTGGATCAATCCTTCTACACCTGGAGCGATTTCTACGAATGCACCATAGTCAGCAAGAACTACCACTTTTCCTTTTACTTTGTCACCAACTTTAAGGTCAGCAGACAGAGCATCCCAAGGATGAGCTTCTAATTGCTTCATACCCAATTGGATTCTGGTTTTCTCATCATCAAAATCAAGTATAACAACTTTTACAGTTTGTCCGTCTTCCAGGATCTCAGATGGATGGTTCACTCTAGACCAAGAAAGGTCTGTAATGTGGATCAATCCGTCAACACCTCCTAGATCTACGAATACACCGTAAGAAGTAATATTTTTAACAGTTCCTTCAAGAACCTGTCCTTTTTCTAATTGACCGATGATCTCTCTTTTCTGTCCTTCAAGATCCGCTTCGATAAGCGCTTTGTGAGATACAACTACGTTTTTGAACTCAGGGTTGATTTTCACAACTTTGAACTCCATAGTTTTACCTACGAACTGATCGTAATCTTTGATTGGCTTAACGTCGATCTGAGAACCTGGCAAGAATGCCTCGATTCCGTGAACATCAACGATCATACCTCCTTTAGTTCTAGATTTTACAAAACCGTTTACGATCTCTCCAGTTTCGTGAAGTTCGTTTACTCTATCCCAAGCTTTAAGCGTTCTTGCTTTTCTGTGAGATAACTGTAATTGTCCTGTTTTGTCTTCTCTTCTGTCAACCATTACTTCAACTTCATCGCCTACTTTAAGACCTTGGTTGTAACGGAATTCGTTAAGAGAAATAACACCTTCAGATTTGAAGTTGATATCTACGATCGCTTCTTTATCAGTTAATCTTACCACTTTTCCGATGATTACATCGTTGTCTGCAAGATTGTTAAGAGAACCGTTGTAGATTTCTTCCAATTCTTTCTTCTCGCTTCTGTCTTCTGCGTTAAGACCTGACTCGAAAGAATCCCAATCAAATTGTTCTGGTGTTACGTTTTGGTTCAATAGAACCTCTGCTGAATTTGTCTCTTTTGACATTTTCTAAAAAAATTTGTATTCCTAATTTACTCAGACTTTGGCTTTGCTGTGACTCCTGAAAAATATGGAAGATGTTAATTGTTAATGTTTTACTTCGCCAAAAGTGCGTTCACAAAAGTGGTGCAAAATTAAGACTTTTACATCAAATACGCAACTTTTAATTGATTATTAAAATAAAAAATCCAAAGTCAAAAACTTTGGATTTAAAATAGAATTAATTATATAATGTCTTTGCTAATCTTTAATAATTTTGAAAGTTTTAAATTGTCCTTCTTCTTCGATTCTGACAATATAATTGCCTTTTGGAAGGCTGCTAAGATCTACTTTATTCTCGCCATTTTCGAGCTTAACAGTTTTAATAACCTGACCTGTAAAACTTAATATATTCACAGTGTTTGTTTTGGCTTCCGACTTAATGTTCAAAATATCTTTTACAGGATTTGGATAGATATTTAGTTTATTACTTTTTGAATCGATGACAGACAAGGAAGCAGCATTCGTCACAGCAATGTCATCTAATCCCAAAAACCATATGTCTGTGGTTGAAGAATAAAAGCCGACATAAATGGTTTGTCCTGCGTAAGCTGACAGATCATAGACATATTTGGTCCAGGTGGTTGCCGGTTTCACAGCCGTTGCAATAGTAGTTGTGAAGGCACTTGCAGTAGGAGTTGTTGTAGAAATTTTGATATCAAAGGTTTCTGCAAGACTGGCACCTCTATTAATCCCCCATAAAACTAACCTGTCCGACACTCCTGTAGTCACTGTAAACTGTGGCGTAATCAGATAATCGCTGTGTGCTGTTGAACCATAGATCAGGCCCGCATACCTGGCACCGGAATGAGGGTTGATGCTTAAATTGGTAGCATACGTTGTCCACGTATTTGCTGCATCTCCTCCGTTTATCACTGTCCAGGTCGCAGGGATACCAGTATCAAAGCTTTCGGAAAATTGAGCATTAACAAAAAATGGCAATGCAAAAATAAAAGATAGTAGTTGTTTCTTCATAATGTTTATTTTTTAATTTATTTATCAAATTTAACGTATTTTCTTTTTAATAAAAAAATAATTTTGGGCAAATATTATCAAATCAATTTAATATTAATAAAATTTAACATTTATTTCATAATTATTAAATTTTCTAAAAGCTATTACTTTCTTTTACTTTGCAAAATGGAATTACAACCAATATTTGAAAAACTGCAGATTCAGGATATGAATCAAATGCAGAAATCTACATACACTGCTTCTGAGAACGAAACCGATATTGTTCTACTTTCTCCGACTGGTTCCGGAAAAACTTTGGCTTTTTTGTTTCCTGTTCTTAGAAATTTAAAAACAGATGTTAAGGGAATTCAAGCCTTAATTTTAGTTCCTGCCAGAGAATTGGCTTTACAAATTGAACAGGTTTTCAAATCGATGGGAACAGATTTCAAAGTTTCTATCGCTTACGGCGGTCACGACAAAAAAATCGAGATCAATAACTTAATCGAAGCGCCAGCGGTTCTGATTGGAACGCCAGGAAGAATTGCCTATCACTTGAAAAATGAAAATTTTGACCCTGAAACGATTAGGACTTTGGTTTTGGACGAGTTTGACAAAGCTTTAGAATTAGGTTTCCAGGAAGATATGGAATATATCATTGGTTCGCTTACTGGTCTTTCTCAACGAATTCTGACTTCCGCAACCGTGATGGACAATATTCCAAGATTTGTAGAACTTAATAATGAAAAGAAAATCAATTTCCTCAAAGAAAATGAGTCAAAACCGGATATTCAGCTTCGAAAAGTGACGACGACTTCCGAGGAAAAACTGAATACTTTATTTCAATTAATCTGTAAAATCGGAAATAAAAGAACCTTAATTTTCTGCAATCACCGCGATGCAGTTGACAGAATCTCAGAACTTCTTAGAGAAAAAGGAATCCAGCGAGAAACTTTCCACGGTGGAATGGAACAGGACGAGAGAGAACGTGCTTTGCTCAAATTCAGAAATGATTCGGCAAGAATTCTGATCACAACCGATCTGGCTTCCAGAGGTTTAGATATTCCGGAAGTAGAATCCATTGTCCATTATCAATTACCCCCGAAAGAAGACGCCTTCATCCACAGAAACGGACGAACCGCGAGAATGAATGCCAAAGGTTTTGCTTATTTAATCATGACTGAGGACGAGAATTTCCCTTTCATCAAAAGTAATACGCCGGAAGAAAATGTTTCGGAAAGCAATCGTGTTCCGGAAAGAACGCCAAACCAGACCATTTACATCAGCGCAGGTAAAAAGGATAAGGTTAATAAAGTGGACATTGTAGGTTATCTTATCAAAAAAGGAGAACTTGAGAAAGACGATATTGGCCTGATAGAAGTAAAAGACACAACTTCCTACATTGCTGTCAACCGAAAAAAAACAATCGAACTTCTGAAAAAACTCGCCAACGAAAAATTGAAAGGCAAGAAAGTAAAAATAGAAATCGCTTATTAATGCGATTTTTTTATTTGATCCCGGAAACATTCATTGGTAAAACATAAACAGAATTTGAAGCGGTAATGAATAGTGTTGAATTATTCTTTCCGCCAAAAGTCACATTTGAAGTCCATTCTTCCCCGATTGGAATGTTGATTATTTTCTGGCCTTTTTTATCAAAAATTGTTACGCCTTTTCCTGTGAGATAAAGGTTTCCCAGGTTATCGAGTGTCATTCCGTCAGAACCAATTTCGCAGAACAATTTCTTCTCGGAAAGTTTTCCTTCGCCAAGAATATCATAAACATAAGTTTTTCCCGCATTAATATCAGAGACATAAAGTTTTTTGAGTTTCTCGGAACCAATAATTCCATTGGGCTGGACAAAGGTTTCCAGTTTTGTGATTGTGCCGTTTTGATTTCTGTAATATAGATTTTTTTCAGGAATCTCTACTTTGAAATCTTTCCAATAATCTCTTTCGTACAAAGGATCTGTAAAATATATTCCGCCAGATCTATCAATCCAAAGGTCGTTTGGGCCATTCAGTCTTTTGCCTTCAAAGCCTTTTGATAAAACCTGAATGTCTTTATTTTTAGAGATTTTCCAGATTTCTCCATTTTCGTCGGAACAGGTAATCAGATTATTATCTTTATCAAAATAAGTTCCGTTGGCTCGTCCTGTTTTGTCAAGAAATAATTCAACTTTATTGGTTTTCCAGTTCCAATAATAAATTTTGTCGTTCGGCTGATCTGTAAAGTAAACATTACCAGCCTTATCCGACGCCGGACCTTCCGTAAAAGTAAATTGATTTGAAACCAATGCAGGCTGATTTTCAAATAGATTCTCACTATTATTCTGAACATTACAATTCAGCAAAAGCAGCAAAAATGCCATATAACCAAACTTCCAAAAATTTTTCATAATGTAAATTCTAAACTTGCAAGTTACAATTTGTGAAAAAGAATTAAAAATAATTATCTTTGAAAACTCGATTCAAACAATGAAACTCAATCTCCCGGACAAACTGTATTATTCCATCGGCGAAGTTGCAAAAGCCTTCGACGTCAACACTTCCCTGATCCGTTATTGGGAGCAGGAATTCCCGATCATTAAGCCTAAGAAAAACAAGAAAGGAAATCGATATTTCACTCCGGAAGACATTACCAATCTCAAGATCATCTATCATCTTGTAAAGGAAAAAGGTTACACTTTGGACGGCGCAAGAGTTGCTTTGACCACCAACTCCAAAATCTCCGAGACCATCACTATTATCGATCGCCTGGAATTCATAAAAGCTGAACTTAATAAGCTGAAAAATTCTCTTAATGATTAATCAAAAAGTTTATTTTTAATTATCAACTGGAATTTGATTCATTTTATTTATCTTTGATAAAACACATAGATGAAATCAAATTTACCTTTCCAACTTCGGAAAAGGCAGCTTATCAGCATTGCTATTTTCGGAATCCTCGTTATTCTCTCACAGTTTGCTTTTTCGGCTTATAAAAAGAATCAGCATTACGAAAAACCAGTTATTACTTTCGTTTCAGAAACAAAAAGTAACATTATTCTAACAGATTTTAATCCAAATGAACTGGACGAAAATCAATGGAAAAATCTTGGTTTCTCTGAGAAACAGGTCAAAACAATTTTAAAGTATAAAGAGGTAGTCGGCGGAAATTTCAGTTCCAAAGAGCAATTCAAAAAATGTTATGCGATTTCTGACGAGAAATATCAATCTTTAGAAAAATACATTTTACTTCCTGAAAACAAATCTGAAGCAAAAAGTCAAAACTATACTTACAAAACTTTTGAAAAGAAAAAACTGAATATTAAAGGGAAATTCAATCCTGATAATTATTCTCAAAATGATTGGGAAAATCTGGGATTTTCTGAAAAACAGGCTGCCGCAATCTTGAAATATAAAAATTATCTCGGCGGAAGTTTCATCAGCAAAGAAAAACTGAAAGAATGTTTTATCATTAATGATGAACAGTTTTTCCAGATGTCACCGTATTTGATTTTACAAGCCAAAACTCCGGAGAATTTTGTCAGTAAATTTCAAAAACTAAAAGAAAAAGAAACCACAAAAATCAATAATTATTTTAATCCGAACGAACTGAATCCTGAACAATGGCAGGCATTGGGATTCTCGGAAAAGCAAGCTAGTGTCATCGTTAATTATCGTGATAAAAATCTGAGAGGAAGTTTCAAATCTTTGGAAGATATTCAAAGATGCTTTGTTATATCAGAAGATAAATTTGAGGAAATGAAACCGTGGATTCGACTATCGATTCCTGAAAAAGTAAAACAATCCGAAGAAAAAACGGATTTAGCAGAGAAAACGGATTTTGCTAAAATTAACCTTAACGAAATCAATTTCAAACAACTGAGAGAGTTTGGATTTACAGAAAAAGATGCTGCAGGAATATTGGCTTTCAGAAAAAAACTGGGTGGTTTTATCAATAAGAATCAACTGTTAGAAACCTATGAAATCGACAGAATACTGGGCGAAAGATTAATCTATCTGGCAAAATTAGACAATTCTAACGTTGCAAAATATACACTTGCAAATGCACCGGAAGACTGGCTGAAAAAACATCCTTATTTCCGATATTCCGCCGACAGAATCATCTTTTACCGAATCTCAAATCCTGAAGATAAGAAGATCTGGAAATTTTTGAAATTGAAGCCGGAATATGAAGAAAAAATGAGGCTGTATGTTATTAATGAAAAATGATAGTTGATAAATGACTACTCAAACGTCTTGCTGGAATCTTCCAACAATCCATTAAGTTCCGTCATTTCATCTGCTGTCAGGTCACGCCACTTCCCTACCGGGAGATCTAGTTTGATATTCATTATCCGGACTCTTTTCAGTTTCTTTACTTCATAGTCCAGATGCTCGCACATTCTTCGGATCTGGCGGTTGAGACCTTGTGTGAGAACGATCCGGAAGTTCATAGTATCAATTTTTTCGACTTCACATTTTTTGGTAACAGTGTCGAGAATCGGAACGCCGTTTCTCATTTTCTCTAGAAACTTTTCCGTAATAGGCTTATTGACTCTAACCAAATATTCTTTTTCGTGATTATTTCTCGCTCTCAGGATTTTATTGACAATGTCGCCATCAGAAGTCAGAAGAATCAGACCTTCACTCGGTTTGTCCAGTCTTCCGATTGGGAAAATGCGTTTTGGATGGTTGATATATTCGATGATATTATCGTTTTCACGCTTTGTATCGGTCGTGCAGACGATCCCAACAGGTTTATTGAAAGCAATGTAAACGAATTCTTCCTCCACTTTTTTAATCGTTTTTCCATCAACTAAAATTTCGTCCTCATCAGAAACTTTGGTTCCCATTTCCGGCAACTTACCATTGATTGTAATCCTGCCTTCTTCCAAAAGCTTATCGGCAGCTCTTCTGGAACAAAAGCCGACTTCAGATAAATATTTGTTAATTCTGGTTTTTTCCAATATTAAATAGTTTTATGATCTTCAAAATGAAATTCATTTTCAAGATATTCAGGTTTTGCATTTTCTACAGAATAATCGCCGATCTTTGTTCTTCGTAATTGCGTAAGATAGGCGCCAACACCAAGATCCTGACCAATATCGTGTGCCAGACTCCTAATGTAAGTTCCTTTGCTGCAGCCAACCGTAAAAGAAACAAATGGTAAATTAATTTCTATATTATTAAGGTAATGAATGGTGGTTTTTCTGGATTTCATTTCGACTTCTGTTCCGGCTCTTGCGAGATCGTAAGCACGTTTTCCATCGATTTTAAGGGCTGAAAAAACGGGTGGTTTCTGGTCTATCTCTCCAATGAATTTTGTTAAAGTCTCGCGAATCTTTTCTTCTGTAATGTGAGAAGAATCGGTTTGAAGAATTTCTGGTTTTTCTGTATCGTAAGATTCGGTTTGGACGCCGATTTTTATCTCTGCCCAGTATTCTTTTGGAGCGTCCTGAATCTCAGGAATTCTCTTTGTGAATTTTCCCGTACAAACAATCAATAATCCCGTTGCTCTAGGGTCCAAAGTTCCTGCATGACCGATCTTGAATTTCTTTGGCAATTCCTTGAACTGATTTTTGAGTTTGTACTTTAACTTATTGACAGCCTGAAAAGAAGTCCAATCCAAAGGTTTGTCCAATAGAAATATTTGTCCGGATTGTAAGTCTTCTGCGGTCATTTTTATTTTAGTTATCAGTTTTTTAGTTTTCAGAAATCAGTTCACATTTTTAAACAGAGAATCTTGCGCAGCCCGGCCTGAGTGGAGCTCTTTTTCTTTTTTATAAAAAAGAAAAAAGCGGGAACGGAGGACGGATACAGCTGCCCTGATTATTTTATTTGAAGTAATAAAAATAAACCAACAAAGCAATCCCAACTACAATTCTGTACCAGCCCCAAGGTTTGAAACCATATTTATTTAATAGACTAATAAACGATTTGATCGCGATCCAGGCGACTACAAAAGCTACAATATTTCCAACAATGAAAATCAAAATGTGATCCTGAGATTCCATAATCATTTCATAACCTTTCTGTGGATGAAGCGTTTCTTTTCCCCAGGTTTTCACAAAAACGGAATAAAGCGTCACTGCCAACATTGTAGGAACTGCCAGGAAAAATGAAAATTCGGCGGCTGCTTTTCTGGATAATCCCTGCGTCATTCCACCAATGATGGAAGCCGCACTCCTACTCGTCCCGGGCATCATCGCAAGACATTGCCAGAAACCGATGGTCACTGCTTTTTTGATGGTAATTTCTTTCTCATCGTGGATGACAGGATTTCTGAACCAGCTATCTGCAAACAATAAAACAACACCACCTAAAACCAAAACGGTTGAAATCGCAATTTGATTCCCTAAAACGGATTCTATAGCATCATCAAGAAAAAAACCAATAACCAACGCCGGTAAAACTGCAAAAGCCAATTTATAATAAAACTGGAGATTGCTGAAATCAAAGAATTTTTTACCATAAGCCACCACTACAGAAAGTATTGCTCCAAACTGAATCGAGACCTGAAACATCTTGAGAAATTCGGTTTCTTCCAAGCCCATCAGACTGGCTGCAAAACCCATATGAGCGGTTGAAGAGATCGGCAGATACTCGGTAAGACCTTCTATGATCGCAATGATGATTGCTTTGATTAAATCCATTTTATTGATTAAAAAATTAAAAGACTAAAAAATTAAAAGATTCAAATTAATATTCAAATCTTTTAATCCTTTAATCTCGAGTGTAAAAATTATTTATTTCTTTTAAGTATCGCAACGATCTGAATCACAAATCCGGCAATAACTAATAAAGGCGCTAACCTGATCCTTCTGAAGGAGAAGATATCCTCGTTCCAATAGTTGGGATCGAATTTACCATCCGGTGTTGTATTAGCGTCTGCTCCCATCATCAGGACGAATCCCAGAAATATCAATCCTAAACCTATCAGCATTAATTTAAAATTTTTGCTTCCGAAATAGAATGCTCTTTTCTCTACAGTTTCAGTGGCTTTACCGTACTGATCTGCAGAATATTTATTTGTTTTCTTTGCCATTTTTTAAGAATAATAAAGATCATCAACGTTGCTTCGTAAAAATCTCCAGGTTGCAAAGATAGTACTTGCTACGGTAATGAAAACACCTACGAATAAAATGATGATAACCAGAAAAACATATTGGTTTGTGTCCTGTACAAATGGTGTCCCAATCTGACTTGTAAAGTAATACCAAAGTCCGCCTAAAGCCATAATCCCGATAAAGGAACCAATTAATCCGAGGATCAAAGCTTCTTTTATAAACGGCATCAGAATGAATCTCCTTTTTGCTCCAACCAGCTGCATCGTTTTGATAATGAATCTTTTAGAAAATATCTTCAACCTGATTGAATTATTAATCAGGACAATCGCAACAATTAAAAATAAAATTGAAAATGCTAAAATCCAGGTCAAAATCCTATTCAGATTATTATATACGTCAATAGTCAATTTGTTGTCATTGGCAACATCTTTTACACCATTGATGGCTTTCAGCTGCGTTACAACGCCATCGATTTTTGCAGGATCTACAAACTCCGGTTTCAGTGTAACTTCCACAGATGCAGGAAAAATATCTTCTTCAAAAAGCGCATCAGCATCGATTCCCAATTGTTTTTTGGCAAGAACAGTGGCTTGTTGTTTAGAGATATATCGGGCTTGTTTTACGTAATTCTGCTCTTTGATTTTCGCAAAAGTCTCCTCCTGGAACTTCATTGTCTTGGCGGAATCACGCGGGTCAAGATACTCATCAAAGTAGGCTTCTACGACAAGTTGTTCCTTGATATAATCCGAATATTTCTGAGCATTAATCAATATTAATCCAAATAATCCTACAAGGAATAAAACCAGCGAAATACTGATAACCACAGTAATATTACTGGATCTGAGTCTGCTTTTATTAAAATCGTCAACTGTCTTTGGCATCAATAAAATTTTTGCTAAAATAGAAATTTTCGTTTAATAAGCGGTCTTTATCACTGTTAATAAAATCATAAAAGCCTGAGAAAATCTTTATTTCATTGCTATCTGAATTAACAATTTAAAATCGGCATTTTTATTGTTTAAAGAAATCAACAAATCAAAATCATGAAATTAACACGACAGGTTTCCGGGAAAAACTTTTCTTATTTTAACAGCAATCAGGAAAAACTGAAAGACAAGGAAAAGATCAATTATATCAACTCATTGGTGATTCCGCCAGCGTGGACAAACGTGGAGATTACCACCAATAAAAGAGCAAAAATCCTTGCGATTGGCAGAGATCAAAAAGGCAGAAAACAATACATTTACAACCCTAAATTCCGTGCGAAAAAAGATGCGGATAAGTTTGACAGGATCCTACATTTTGCCGAAAATCTGGAACATATGAGAAGAGTAACAGGACAACATCTCAGAAAGAAAAAAATGACCCGGGAAAAAGTTCTTGCAACGATGGTAAGACTTTTAGATTCAGCTTATTTCCGTCCCGGAAGTCCAAAATATACTCAACAAAACCAAAGTTACGGATTGACGACTATTCGCAAAAAACATCTTACAGTTGATGGTGATGAGATGGTCTTTTCTTACAAAGGAAAATCAGGAAAATTTCAGGAGAAACACATTATTAATGCGAAATTGACAAAAGTAATTTCCGAATTGGAAGAACTGCCAGGTTATAGACTTTTTAAATATTACGACAAAGACAACAATCTTATAACCGTTGAAAGTCAAGACCTTAATCAATATATCAGAGAAATAATGGGTGAGGAATTTTCTGCAAAAGATTTCCGAACCTGGGCGGGAACTATGATCGCAGCAGGAATCCTGGACGAGTTGGGAATCTGCGAGGAAAAGCAGCAGAAAGAACTCAAAAAACGAATTAGAAATGCGATTGTTGGTGTTTCGGAAAAATTAGGAAATACACCATCTGTAGCAAGAGATTCTTACATCGATCCAAGAATTTTTGAACATTATAAAAACGGACATACGGTCAATTATTTCCAGAAAGAAATCAAAAAACTGTTGAAGAAAAATGAAAATCTTTCTGAAACCGAAGTTGGTGTTTTGTATATGTTGAAGTCCAAAATGAAAACTTCGAAAGCATCAGCTTGACAGATATTTGAAAACGTCTCCCAGTTTATTAATCAGATCTGTCGGGAGCATCGCTTCTTTTGAAAATTCCTGAGACGCAAAATCGCCTGCTTTTCCGTGGAGCCAGACACCGAAAATGCAGGCTTTTTCTATGTCGTATTTTTGGGAAATTAAGGCTGTTAAAATCCCAGTAAGAACATCGCCGCTCCCACCTTTTGCCATTCCGGAATTTCCTGTAATGTTGTAGAAAACCTTTTTATCAGGCGTAATGATTGCGGTGCGATGATCTTTTAGAACAATAAAAATCTGCAATTCCTCTGCTTTTTTTCTTGCCAGTTCTAATCTTTCGAAAGAATTTTCCGTTTTGCCAAACAACCTTTCAAATTCCAAAGGATGCGGTGTGATGACGGAATTTTTCGGAATCAGATCAGCTTTATCATTTTCAGCCAAAATATTAAGTGCATCGGCGTCCAAAACTACTGGATCTTTGTGTGATTTTAGAAAATAAAACAAGGCTTTTTGAGTTTTATTTTCTTTTCCAAAACCTGGTCCTATTCCGTAAACTGCCTTTTCAATGGTCTCAATTTTTTCCAGATATTTTTCACCGGAACTCATAAACATTGCTTCGGGAGCCTGAGATTGCAGAATGAAATTTCCGCACTCGGGAGCGATTGTAAAAGTCAGTCCACTGCCAGTCCGGAGAGCTGATAAAGTTGACATCATGATTGCGCCGATCTTGCCATAACTTCCACCAACCAAAATACTTTTTCCGAAAGTCCCTTTGTTGGTGAATTCTTCCCGTGGTCTATAAATATTTCTAATTAAAATTCCATCAATCACGAAATATTCTGTCTCGATTTTACCTATAAAATCTTTGTCAAGTCCGATATCTAAAACCTTTATTTTTCCACAAAATTCCCCCGTTTCAGGATGTAGAAAACTTCTTTTATAAAACTGGAAAGTGAGCGTAAAATCTGCTTTAAAAACTGTGGAGTCCTCGTAGATAATTTTATCTGCAAACAAGCCAGTCGGCATATCAATGGAAATTTTCTGAATGTTTACCTCATTTAATTTCTCTATAAGATCTTTAATTTTTCCTGATAATTTTCTGTTCAGTCCATATCCAAAAACAGCGTCGATAATCACAGAATTACTAATGCTTTCATAAATAAAATCAGAGAATTTTTTGACTTCAATTCCTTTTATTTGTTTTATTCTTTTGAGATTAATTTCTGCATCGGGGGAAAACTGCCGATTATCATCATCAATAAAAACCTCTACATCAAAACTTTTCTCATAAAGCAATCTTGCGATTGCAAACCCATCTCCTCCATTATTCCCGTTTCCACAAAAAATAAAAAACTTATCAATTCTATTAAAATTGATTTCAATCCAATCTGCACAGGATCTCGCCGCTCTTTCCATTAGATTGATAGAAGAGATCCCTTTTTCTATGGTTGCAGAATCGCATTCCTTGATTTGTTGTGCTGTTAGAATTTTCATTTCAGGAATATAAATATCATCAAATTTAATCAATAAAAAACATTACGAAATATGAAAAAATAAAGCCATATAAATAAAAAATTATATTTTTGTTTATCACTTAATTATAAAATATAAAACTATGGGATTTGTAAAAGAATTTAAAGAGTTTGCTTTCAAAGGTAATGTAGTAGATTTAGCAGTCGGTGTAATCATTGGCGGGGCTTTCGGAGGAATTGTAAAATCATTGGTTGACGATGTGATTACACCATTATTACTGACACCAGCCCTGAAAGCTGCCGGTGCAGAAAACATCAAAGAATTAGCCTGGAATGGTGTAACTTATGGTAATTTCCTTTCCTCGGTTATCAGTTTCTTAGTCATTGCATTTGTACTATTCTGGCTGATAAAAGTGGCAAACAAAGTAAACAAAAAGCCGGAAGCAGCGCCTGCAGGACCATCTTCTACGGATGTTTTATTAGCAGAGATCCGCGATGAATTGAAGAAAAAACAATAATAATTTCTTATAAATTAAAATGCCACTCATCAGTGGCATTTTTTATTTTGTGATATCAAGCTCGATTCTGTTATTATCTTTCTTGATTTGGGCTTTCAATCGTTCTTCCTGTTCTTTTGCAAACTTTGTACTGTTTGCATCTTTTCCTGTCATAATAATTGTTGCACCGCCCATCTGCATTTGTTTGATTCCTTTCGTAGGATCGTTTTCGTATTCCTTCATTACTTTCTGAAATTGTTTGGAATTGATGGCAATTTCCTTGGCTTCAAAAACATCAATATCAAGATTGCCCGTAATATTTTTGATGCCTTTTAATTCTAATTTGTGAGAACCGGTTTTGTCCTCAATTTTTACAATCAAGCCAGGCAATCCGTGGAATTTATATGGTCCGTCCTGGATCGGAATATCTGTAGAAAACCAAGCGGTCCAGTGTCTTCCTGCAAAATCCGCTTCTGCTTTTTGGGTATTCCACTCGCCTATTTTTTCTTTTTCTGATGAGATTTTCCAATTTATTTTTCTGTCTTCGGAGATTTTGTAGGCATCCATTGATAGCCTTCTGTGGATATAAGTTTGATAACCAGGATAGATTTTTGTAACCGAATATCTTACATCGCCTTTTCTCATATCAGATCTTACATTAATCGAGCCTGTCGCCGCCAATTGCTTTTCAAGATCGGCTTTCATCAAAGAATCTGAGTTGAAAACCGTATAGCTGTAATATTTTGATCCATCTTTCGAAGTGTCGAGAAACATCATTTCTGTTTTGATGTCTGAGACATTTGTAGAATCCGGAATGAATTTGTATTCGTAAATAAATCGTTTGTTTTGTGAAAAAACGAGAGCAAAAGTTAATGAAAATAAGATGGTTAAAAGTTGTTTCATTTGTTATATTTTAATTAAAATAGAAATTACAATTGATTATTTGACAATATCCAATTCTATATGGTTATTATCATTATTAATCTGATTTTTAAATCGTTCTTTTTGTTCCTTTTCTAATTTTTGGAATTTATTTGAATTGATGGCAATTTGTTTCGGCTCGATAACATTGATATTCAAATCTCTCTGAATATTTTTGATGCCCTTCAGTTCCATTTTATGCGAACCGGTTTCATCTTCGATTTTCACAATTAATCCAGGCAATCCGTGGAATTTATATGGTCCGTCCTGGATCGGAATTTCTGTTGAAAACCAAGCGGTCCAGTGTCTTCCGGCAAAATCAGTTTCTGCTTTTTGGGCAATCCACTCACCGACTTTTTCTTTTTCTGATGAGATTTTCCAATTGATTTTTCGGTCTTCGGAGATTTTATAAGCATACATTCCAAAACGACGGTGAATATTGGTTTTGTAATCGGGATAAGTTTTTATGACCGAATATCTGACAATTCCTATTTGCAGGGCAGGATCAACATAGGCAGAATCATTTACCTTCAATTGCTTTGTCGCATAAGCTTTCATCAAAGAATCGGAATTGAAAACCGTATAGCTGTAATATTTGGATCCGTTCTTTGACGTGTCCAGAAACATCATTTCTGTTTTGATTTCTGAGACATTTCTGGAATCCGGAATGAAACGATATTCGTAGATAAAACGTTTATTTTGAGCAATCGCCAAAGTTCCGAAAAGAATAAAAAATAAAAGTAATTTTTTCATATTGTCAGTAATAAAAAAGCCGGCGAACCGGCTAAAGTGTTAATGAATTGAATTTTTTACTTAGTAATGATTCTAATAGAACCTGTCTCATTATTTTTGATAACATTCATTGAGGCAATATCTTTCGGATCGATCTTCTGGAGTTCAGATTTGTCAACTTTCTTTCCATTAATATAAATGGTTGCTTTATCAGAATTTGAAGCCAATACATCTTTACTGCTGATTACTAAAAATTTTGGATTATCCAGGCTTGAATTAAAATTAACCGACCAAGGATTGTTCTGGCGCATTTCTTTGTTCAGCTCCTGTTGTTTTTTCTGCAGCTTCTTTTGTTCTTCCTGTAGCTCATTTTGCTGTTTCTGAAGTTCTTTTCGTTTTTTCTCCAGTTTTTTCAGTTCTTTAGGAGACAATTTTGATTTTGCATTATTGTAGAAAACATCATCATTAAAATTGAAGTTGATATTCCCGGTGACCTTTTCAAGCTTCGGAAAACTATCACCGTCTACACCATAACCAACAGTTCCGTCTGTGAAAGCATCTTCCCCAAAATTCAGTTTTATCATGTTTTGAAAATCTGCTTCGCTGTAGATCTTATTAAAATTGTCAGAAGATACTTTTGCTAATTTCTCTGCCATTTCCAATCTTTTTTTGAACTCCGGCGTGTCAAGTTTTGTCAACGCATCCTGTGCTTTTTTTTGAGCATCCTGTATCATTTTTTGGAATTCTGGGGAATTGATTTTTTTCTCAGCCTCCAAAGCACGTTTCTGTGAATCAGCCATTCTTTTCTTGAATGCAGGTGAATTTATTAACTTGTCAGCTTGAGCAGCCTGTTTCTCGGCATCAGCTACTCTTTTCTTGAAGGCAGGAGAGTTTACCAGTTTGTCGGCTTCTGCAGCACTTTTCTCGGCATCAGCGATTCTCTTTTTGAATTCCGGTGAATCACATAGTTTTGCAATAGCCGCCGAGCTTTCTTCCAATCCTTTCAGGTTTTTCTGATAGTTGTCGGAATTCACAATACTTTCCATTTGACTGGAGAGAGATTCCATATCATTTTCCAAGGCTTTGTATTCCGGTGTTTCTTCTTTTTTAGCTTTTTTAAGAGCAGATAATTTCAAACTTTTGTCTGCCATCATTTTACTGATCGCCGACATTTTCAAATGATCTTCCTGCAAAGCATCAGAGTACATTCTGGTCTGTCTTTGGTGTTCCGTGGATAAACTGTCAAACTCGGAAGTTTTAGGTTTTATCGTATCTCTTTTGAGTTCCTGTACCGCTATTTCTATAGCTTTGTTCGTTTCCTTTATCTCTTTATTTTTTGCATTTACCATATAGGCAAACACCATAAAGAATAAGATAGGTAGCGCAAAAAGTTTGCGTGCATAGCTGTACTTGGTTTGGTTTTTTGTAAGCATTTTAAGTCTTTTTTTGAGGTTAGATGATAAAAAAGGACTCGTAACAGGGATCACCGATCCGGAGAAATGACTCTCCAGAAGCATCTGCGCAAATGCTCGTGTATCGGATCTCTTCACTGCTTTGTTGTCCGCCAAGTATTCGTGAATAAGATTGATTTCTTTGTTGATAAAATAAAACACGGGATTAAACCAGAAAACAGATTTTAAGGTTTGCATCAGGAGCTTGTCCCAACTGTGTTTTTGCTGTATATGAACCATCTCGTGCTTCAGGATCTGCTGTCCAACCGGCGAATCCAACTGGATCGACTGCTTCCAGAACAGATTTCTGAAGAATGAAAAAGGTGCATTGTTTAAGTTAGTCTGATAAAACTTGATCCCTTCTACCGTCTCGTTCGGAAACTGGTTTTTGATAGACTGGATTCTGGTAATTCCTAGTATTAATCTAATTAAAAGAGCGACTGAAACCACTCCAATAATTGCATAAAAAATTGAATAAATAGTGAGATCATTGGTTGAGTTTTGTAATTGATTTTGATTAAGCTGGCTAAGTAACAGATATAAATTCTGATTGGTCTCTATCGTAAAATACGACACTTTTATCAGTGGCAGAACCAGACTGATAATAACCGTCAATAGAAGATAAAACCGGTTGTAATGATGAAATGTTTTATCCTTTAAGAATAGTAAATAGTAAGCAAACATAACGCCTGAACCCAGGATCATTTTGCCCAAATAAAACATAAAAGCTTCCATTAGTCCTTGTTTTTAAGTTCATCCAACAAAAGTTCCAGATCTTCTACGCTGATCTCATTTTTTTCTACCAAAAACGAAACAGCATTTGTATAAGAACCTTCGAAATAATTTTTCACCAGACTTTTGATTGATCTTCCGCTGTAGTTTTCTTTACTGATCAGAGGAAAATATTCGTGTTGTCTGCCAAAGGTCTTGAAATTAACAAACCCTTTTTCCATCAGAATCTTAAGTATTGTAGAAATAGTGTTGGTGTGCGGTTTTGGCTCGGGAAATAACTCTAAAACGTCTTTTAAAAATCCTTTCTCAATCTGCCAGAGATATTGCATCACCTGCTCTTCTGCCTTAGTTAACTTATTCATAATCTTATACTTTTAAAAACAATCAATCTTATATCACTAAAAACTTAGTAATACAAATGTAGGATTAAAATTTAATTCTACAACTATTTTTATAGTTAAAAGAAGTTAAAAATCATAAATCCCTGATAATCAGAATATAAATAAATATTAATTCTAAAAGCGGATGGAAACTTGACTTGTATTGAAAAAACTGTATCTTTGCACCACAATATCGCGAGGTAGAGCAGTAGGTAGCTCGTCGGGCTCATAACCCGGAGGTCGCACGTTCGAGTCGTGTCCTCGCAACCAAGTAAAGAGAATCACAAATGTGGTTCTCTTTTTTATTTATGGAAGAATTTGTTGTCTATATATTATATTCAGAGAATTTAACAAAACTTATGTCGGATTTACTTCCAGCATAATAGATCGAATTAAATCTCACAATTTCTTAGCAACGAAAGGTTATACTATAAAATTCAGACCCTGGACTGTTATTCATACGGAATTCTTCAATAACAAGAAAGATGCAATGGAAAGAGAAAAGTTCTTAAAAAGCGGACAAGGAAGGCTGTTCGTAAAATCATTATGTCAATAACTGGAAGGCTCATATACGCCAAAGGCGGACGCACGTTCGAGTCGTGTCCTCGCAACCAAGTAAAGAGAATCACAAATGTGGTTCTCTTTTTTATTTATGGAAGAATTTGTTGTCTATATATTATATTCAGAGAAATTTAACAAAACTTATGTCGGATTTACTTCCAGCATAATAGATCGAATTAAATCTCACAATTTCTTAGCAACGAAAGGTTATACTATAAAATTCAGACCCTGGACTGTTATTCATACGGAATTCTTCAATAACAAGAAAGATGCAATGGAAAGAGAAAAGTTCTTAAAAAGCGGACAAGGAAGGCTGTTCGTAAAATCATTATGTCAATAGCCGGAAGGCTCATATCCGCCAAAGGCGGACGCACGTTCGAGTCGTGTCCTCGCAACAAAATAAAGAGAATCAATTTTTTGATTCTCTTTATTTTATGAATGTAAGCGAATTAAATTTTGATTCTCTTTTATCTCTTTACATTTTCAAAGAAAAAATAAAAACCACAATTCACTTGACTTGTATTAAAAAAGCTGTATATTTGCACTACAATATCGCGAGGTAGAGCAGTAGGTAGCTCGTCGGGCTCATAACCCGGAGGTCGCACGTTCGAGTCGTGTCCTCGCAACCAAGTAAAGAGAATCACAAATGTGGTTCTCTTTTTTATTTATGGAAGAATTTGTTGTCTATATATTATATTCGGAGAAATTTAACAAAACTTATGTCGGATTTACTTCCAGCATAATAGATCGAATTAAATCTCACAATTTCTTAGCAACGAAAGGTTATACTATAAAATTCAGACCCTGGACTGTTATCCATACGGAATTCTTCAATAACAAGAAAGATGCAATGGAAAGAGAAAAGTTCTTAAAAAGCGGACAAGGAAGGCTGTTAGTAAAATCATTATGTCAATAGCCGGAAGGCTCATATCCGCCAAAGGCGGACGCACGTTCGAGTCGTGTCCTCGCAACCAAGTAAGAGAATCAAAAAATTGATTCTCTTTTTTTATTTAAAATTCGTAAATTTGATTATGGCAAAAATTCTGAAAATATATCCGGAAAACCCACAGGAAAACCTGATTAATGAAGCCGTTAAAACTCTGGAAAATGGTGGCGTTATCATTTATCCTTCCGACACGATTTACACGATTGGCTGTGATATTTACAATCACAAAGCGATGGAAAGACTTGCCCAGATAAAAGGAATCAAGCTGGATAAACACAAATTTTCAATCATTTGCAACGATTTAAGCCATCTATCCGAATTTACAAAACCAATCGAGACTTCTACTTTCAGGTTTTTGAAAACACATTTGCCTGGTCCATTTACCTTTATTTTGGAAGCCAATAGGAATTTACCGACTGCTTACAAAGGTCATAAAACGGTTGGGATCAGAGTTCCTGATCATATCGTTCCGCAAATGATTGTGGAAAAATTGGGTCACCCGATTGTTTCTACAACTATTCATTCTGATGATGATATTCTCGAATATTCAACTGATCCTGAACTGATTGCTGAGAAATACGAAAAATTGGTTGATCTCGTCATCGACTCCGGTTATGGCGACAATACAGCTTCCACAATCGTTGATCTGACATCTGGCGAACCAGAAATTCTCCGACAAGGAAAAGGGATTTTATAAAATCTTCGAGAGCCTCAGACTGACAACAACCAACTTTCAACTGACAACTAATATTTCAAAATGAAATTCATTACTTCTCCAGCAAAATTGATGAACATAGAAAATTCGACAGAATTTTTAAAATCCACAACTCCGAAATTCATCAAGGATTCTGAATTTATACAATCTTTCTTAAAAGAAAAATCACCAAAATATCTTTCAGAATTAATGGAAATTTCTTCCAAACTGGCCGATGAAAACTGGGAACGCAATCAGAAATGGAAAGCAAAACCAACAGCAAAAAATTCTGCGCCGGCCATGTTTGCCTTCACTGGTGAAGTTTACAGAGGTCTGGACGCAAAAACACTTGACAAAGAAGCGGTTGACTATCTCCAGAAAAATTACAGAATACTTTCCGGACTTTATGGACTTCTCAAACCATCGGACAAAGTGATGCTTTACCGACTGGAAATGGGACGACCTTTCAAATTCGATTCTTATAAAAATCTGTATGAATTCTGGACAGAAAAAGTGACAGAACAACTCAATTCTGAACTTAAAAAAGGAGAATTACTCATCAATCTGGCGAGTACGGAATATGCAAAAGTGATCGACAGAAAAGCTTTGAAAGCTAAAGTTATCGATTTTGAATTCAGGCAAATCCAGCCGGACGGAAAATTGAAAACTATTGTTGTTTATACGAAACATGCAAGAGGTTTGCTTTTACGTTTCTGTGCAGAAAAAAAAGTGAAAACGTTGAATGATATCAAAGCTTTTAATTATGAAAATTATTTGTTTGATGAGAAGCTTTCGACTGAGATTAATCTGGTTTTCACAAGATAAAATGGCATACAATATTAAAGTCGCAAAGTTATTTTGCGACTTTTTAGTTTTGTCAATTAATTAATTTTTGCGACTTTGCGATAAATTCCATCATGAGGCTTTCCGACATTAAAATTCTTTTTCAACAGGAACTTTCAGAACTCTATTCCAAATCTGAAATTGAAGAATTATTTTCGATTTTTGCTGGACATTTGTTGAATCTTAATAAAATTGAACTGCGACATAATCTCGAAAAGAATCTGTCCGAAAGTGATTCTAAACAATTCTCCGAATATATCTCTGAACTAAAAACAGGAAAACCCTTTCAGCAGATTTTGGGTGAAACGGAATTTTATGGGATGAAATTCTTTGTCAATGAATACGTTTTGATTCCGCGGCCGGAAACTGAAGAATTGCTTGAATTGGCGATTGGTAAGATTCACTTAGATAGGGTTCGAGAGCCTCAGCCTGACAACCCTACAACCCTACAACTCTCTAACTCTCTTGTCAAAATCCTTGATATCGGAACCGGAAGCGGCATTATCCCAATCGTCCTGAAGAAACATTTTCCTGAGGCAGAAGTGACTGCAATTGACATTTCTGAAGATGCTTTGGAAGTTGCAAAGAAAAATGCGGAATTTCATAAGACAGAAATTAATTTTCTCAAGAAAGATTATCTGAATGAAGTCTTCGACAGTGTTCAGACTGACAATGAAGTTTTTGATGTCATCATCAGCAATCCGCCTTATATCGGGATTGAGGAAAATCCGGAAATCGAAGACTCAGTGAAAGGTTTTGAGCCGAATCTGGCACTGTTCTCTCCTACTTCCGACGCTTTGATCTTCTACAGAAAAATTGCTCAAGACTGTAAAAATCATTTGGCAGAAAACGGGTTTTTGTTTCTTGAGATCAATCAGAAATTAGGTAAAGAAACGTTGGAGTTGTATAAAAATGGTTTTTCGGAAGTTGAGCTTCTGAAAGATATTTCCGGGAATGACAGGATGATTTTCGGGAGGAAATAAATAATAATTGGACTCTTATGAAATACTATTTATCAATCCTAATTTTAGTTTTAATTTCTTGTAAAAAAGAAGATAAGATTGGTGTCCTGAATTTCAAATCCTGTACTATCTCTTATCCGATTTATGCAAAGGGTGAAAAGACTCTATATGAAGGACATTCAGTTTCTAATGAATGGGAACTTGAGTCTGCAAAATATCAACTTGCTCTATGTCTTTGTGAAGAATATTTGCAAAAACCAAGCCCGGAAGTAAAAGATAAAATACTGAAAATCTACCACGAAGAAATGAAATATTACTCTATAGGATCTCAGAAAAATTTAGACTTTGATTCAGTACTGAAAAATAGAAAGGAAATTTTTGATGCAACAATATTAGTGGACTAATTATCTACTTCGTCATTTTGAATCGTGAAAGAATGACAAATCCTCAACATAGCCCCGATGGAAACGGCATCCTTTTTTGTTTTGGCGTGAGGCGGCGGAGCGAAGCGGAGCCGACCGAGCGACAAAATAAAAAAGATATAGTGGACAGCGGGTGGGAAAAGTTTTAACAAAACTGAAAACGTTGTGCTCCTAAAAATTAATAAGTTAAAAGTTTAACCAATTTTCTTATTCACAAAAATCTGATACGCCAGATAAATCAACGGTAAAGCCATAATCCCAATGTAAAGTGCATTTTGAACAGCAAACTCCGGAAAAACAATTACCGCATAAACCAATCCGAAAAATGCGCCTCCCAAATGCGCTGCGTGGCCAATATTGTCGTTCATTCTCGGATTCAGCATCATATAAACGGAATATCCAAAATATAAAGCGCCGAAGATGTAACCAGGAATGCTGATTGGCAGAAAAAGAATGCCTAATTTGATATTGACAGGATCTAATGAAACGCCGGCAAAGATAAGTCCGGACACGCCTCCACTAGCTCCGATTGCCGAATAAAACGGAACATTACGATAATGGTAAAGACAGAATAGATTGCCTAAAAGTATCGATCCAATGTAAATTGCCAGAAAACCGCCAACACCAAAAACCTCTATGATCATTGGTCCAAATGCATAAAGCACATACATATTAAGGAATAGATGTATGAAATCTGCGTGCAGAAAACCGGCAGAAAGTAGTCTAACATACTCTTTTCTTCTTTGGATGCTGCCAACTTCGAATTTGTATTTCTGGAAAAATTCCGGCTGTTGAAATCCGATATAACTGATGACGCAAGTGATTGCAATGATTATAATGACGATGTATAAAGCGCTATTCATTTTTTTATTATTTGTCAGGCTGAGATTCTCGAAGCCTATTATAAATATTAATTAATTTCTTCGTCGAAAAGACTTCCGATAGTTCCGCCATCATCGAAATCTTCGTTGTTTTCTTCGTCAGAAATTTCTTCTTCGGCTTCCGGTTCTTCAATTTCTTCCGGCGGTTCCGGAATGGTAATATTAATGTTTTTTATTTTATCTTTAGTCAGCTGGTTTCCAATCGCTTTGATTCCTTTCACAGTGATGAAATCGTCCAAATCCACCGTTTCCGGATCTTTTTGTTTGTCTTTTATTTTCGGGAAGATCAATTCTGCAATGGCGCCAGCTTCTGTAGTTACAAATTCTAAAAATGATTTTGGGTGTTCGTTGCTAAAGAATGACTGAATATTGGTTGTATTCTCCAAAAGGAAGCGCTTCACAAAATATTTATCCTTTTCACCGTCGAAATAGATACAGGTAATCGGCTGTTCCGGATTCCATTTTTCGAGGATCAGATATTCGTCATCAAAACGATTCATCAGATCGAAAGAAACCAATTTGGCTTCGCCCTGAGAATTGATTGTCAGAATTTTATCATCACCCTTGAAACTTCCCAACAGAGTTCCTCTTCCGTCCGCATTCAAACGTCTAACAGAATCATCGAACCAGATCT
The DNA here is from genome assembly GCF_042695135.1 of Epilithonimonas sp. UC225_85. GTDB lineage: Bacteria > Bacteroidota > Bacteroidia > Flavobacteriales > Weeksellaceae > Epilithonimonas. The sequence continues at coordinate 1,621,761 of NZ_CP170547.1, read as the reverse complement.
TTCTTGGTGCCAAAGTGGAAACGCCTTCTTCTTTGAGATCTACCTTTTTTACCGCATATTTCGTTACCAGATTACCTTTGGAATCCCGGCCTTTGATTGCAATTTCTGAGAAGTCAATATCAATTTTATTCTTTCTGACTCTTGCATTTGGTTTTAGTAAAACAGAAACGACCTCAGCTTCGCCATTTGGATTTGCTGAGAAATACAGCATTTCTGAACCTTTTTTGTCAGAAGCCAATTTGTAATCCGTACTTCTGGTAACGCCAGTCACAGAAAAACGTTTCATATAATATGGTCCTTCTCGCCCTTCTCGGTAGATTGAGTTATAAACAGTGCGTTTGTCGTTTTTTTTCCAGATCGCAACGTGTACGATATTTTTGCCGATAAAGGTTTTGCCTTCCACTTTTACCACCTTCATTGTGCCATCTTTCTGGAACGTAATGATGTCATCAATATCAGAACAATCGAAGAGATATTCGTCTTTTTTGAGAGAAGTTCCGATGAAACCTTCTTCCCGGTTGACATATAATTTTTCATTGGCAACCGCAACTTTACTTGCATCGATAGTATCAAAGATCCTAAGTTCTGTTTTTCTCTCTTTTCCTTTTCCGTATTTTTTCTGAATATTGGTATAATAATCTATCGCATAAGCAATCAGGTTAGCCAAATGATGCTTTACCTGCTCTATTTTACCTTCTAAGGCAAGAATATTTTCTTTAAATTTATCAAGGTCAAAACGGGAAATTCTTTTGATCCTGATCTCTGTCAATCTCAAAATATCGTCTTGCGTAACTGCTCTCAACAGATGTTTTGTATGAGGTTTCAAACCTTCATCAATTGTAGAAATCACATCTTCCCAAGACTTGACTTCCTCGATATCGTGGTAAATTCTGTTCTCAATAAAAATCCTTTCCAATGAAGAAAAATGCCAGCTTTCCTGCAACTCGTGGAGTTCTATTTCCAGTTCTTTTTTTAATAAAGAAACCGTGTGATCCGTATTGTGTTTCAGAATATCGGAAACCGAAAGAAACATTGGTTTATCACCGACAATCACGCAGGCATTTGGAGAAATCGGGACTTCGCAATCCGTAAAAGCGTAAAGAGCATCTATCGTTTTATCCGGCGAAACATCGGGATGAAGATGGATATTGATCTCGACAACATCCGATGTATTATCCTCAATTTTTTTGATCTTGATTTTTCCTCTTTCGTTAGCTTTAATAATACTATCAATAAGATCGCCTGTATTTTTGGAAAAAGGTAATTCTGTGATAGAAAGTGTGTGTTTGTCTTTTTGAATGATTCTGGCTCTGGCTCGTATTTTACCGCCTCGTTTTCCATCGTTATAATTGGTAACGTCCAGCATTCCTTCCGTCAGGAAATCCGGGAATAACTCGAATTTTTTACCTTTGAGATGAAGAATAGAAGCCGTAATTAACTCATTGAAGTTATGAGGCATTATCTTGGTAGAAAGTCCTACGCCGATCCCTTCTACACCAGAAGCTAAAAGCAGCGGAAATTTTACCGGAAGATCAACCGGCTCATTATTCCTGCCGTCATAAGATTTTGTCCAGTGTGTAGTTTTTGGGTTGAAGACAACATCCAAAGCAAACGGTGTGAGTCTGGCTTCTATGTATCGCGCAGCTGCAGCAGAATCTCCTGTGTAGATATTTCCCCAGTTTCCCTGAGTATCAATCAATAGTTCTTTTTGTCCGATCTGCACCATTGCATCGGTAATAGACGCATCGCCGTGTGGGTGATATTTCATCGTATTCCCCACGATGTTCGCTACTTTGTTGTAGCGTCCGTCTTCCAACTCACGCATAGAATGCAGAATCCTGCGCTGAACCGGCTTGAAACCATCAAAAATAGAAGGAATTGCCCTATCTAAAATTACATAAGATGCATAATCCAAAAACCAGTCTTTATACAGCCCCGAAACTTTTTTCAGGCTTTCTTCGTGATGTGTACTTTCTTCCATTAATCTGTTGCCGTATTATCTCTTTGTATGATTTCTTTGTTTGCTTTTATCACTTTACTTAAAGAAAATTTCAAATCCTTTATCTGTTTTCTGCTGAGAAACGATATGTCATATTTCAGAAGCAGAACATGAGTCTTTTTACTGGATATATAAATATATAATCTTTTAAAAACCAATCCATTAACAATATTATATCTTATCAATTTATATTTTGGAAATTCATCTTTTGCATTTTTTTTAGAAAAGATAAAAAGAATATGATTATTTCGGAAGTTGAGTGCTTCGCCGTCACTGTCATATTCAAAAATAGGTCTTCCTAAAAAATAAAGCAAAAGAAACATCAAAGCCGGAATCAATAATATGACCCACGCTTTATCTCCAAAAACATCAAACTTATTGATTTCCAATATATAGGCAATAACGCCTAAAATAAAAATGATCCCAACAAGTGAATAGATAAAACTATAAACTGGTAATCTGCTTCTGTTACTTAATCTCATTTGTGTTTTGTGTGTTTTTGTGTACTTTCTTAAATTTCCGGTTCTCTGATTTCTTTTTTATCTATATCAGTATCTTCGACAACCAGATTATCCAGAATGAACAACTGTCTGTCCGGTGTATTTTTGCCCATATAAAATTCCAGAATCTGTGTAATTGTCTGATCTTTGCCCAAAACGACGGGTTCTAATCTGATATCTTTTCCTATAAAATGTTTGAATTCATCCGGCGAGATCTCTCCCAGTCCTTTGAATCGGGTGATTTCCGGATTTTTGCCTAACTCATCCAGCGCTTTCAATCTTTCAGCATCTGAATAACAATACCGTGTTTCCTTTTTATTTCTAACACGGAAAAGTGGTGTCTGAAGAATGTATAAGTGGCCATTCTTAATCAAATCCGGGAAAAACTGGAGAAAAAAAGTGATCATCAGTAATCGGATGTGCATACCGTCCACATCGGCATCTGTTGCAATCACGACATGATTATAACGCAGATCTTCCAAACTTTCTTCAATGTTAAGTGCAGCCTGCAAAAGATTGAACTCTTCATTCTCGTAAACCACTTTTTTCGTTAATCCATAGCAGTTAAGCGGCTTCCCTTTCAAAGAAAAAACAGCCTGAGTTTCCACATCTCTGGATTTTGTAATGGAACCGGAAGCAGAATCTCCTTCGGTAATAAAGATCACCGTTTCCGATTTTCTCGTTGCTTTTTGGTCATTATAATGATGACGACAGTCCCTCAGTTTTTTATTATGCAGCGAAACTTTCTTTGCACGTTCTCTCGCCAATTTCTGGATTCCGGATAACTCTTTTCTTTCCCGTTCAGAAATCATAATTTTTCTGAGAATGGCTTCCGCCGTTTCGGGATTTCTGTGAAGGTAATTGTCCAGTTTATTTTTAAGCGAATCTATAATGAAAGTCCGCACCGTCATTCCGCCTGGTTCGATCTCGTTTGACCCTAATTTTGTTTTGGTCTGAGACTCAAAAACAGGTTCGATCACTTTTATAGAAACTGCAGCGATAATAGATTTACGAATATCTGCAGCTTCAAAATTTTTATTATAAAATTCTCTTATTGTTTTTACAAAAGCTTCACGGAAGGCATTGAGATGCGTTCCACCCTGTGTCGTATTTTGTCCGTTGACGAATGAGAAATAGGTTTCGGTTTGTGATTTATCCGAATGTGTGATTGCTACTTCTATATCTTCTTCCTTCAGATGAATGATCGGGTAAAGAATTTCGCTTTCCAATTCTTCTTCCAAGAGATCTTTTAAACCATTTTCGGAATAAAATTTTTCGCCGTTGAAAAGAATTGTCAAACCGGGATTCAGGTAAGCATAGTTACGAAGCATGCGCTCTACATATTCTTTTCGGAATTTGAAATTGATGAAAATCTCTTCATCCGGAACAAAGCTGATTTCTGTTCCGTTTCTGTCAGAAGAATCAGCTTCAGGATAATCGATCTTGATAATTCCTTTGGAAAACTCGGCCATTTTCACTCGGTTTTCTCTTACAGATTTCACTCTGAAAAAGCCAGACAAGGCATTTACCGCTTTTGTACCGACACCATTAAGACCAACGGATTTTTTGAAAGCTTTGCTGTCATATTTACCACCGGTATTCATTTTGGAAACTGCGTCAACCACTTTCCCTAATGGAATTCCGCGTCCGTAATCCCGGATCGTGACTTTGCCTTCATCCACTTTGATCTCAATGCGTTTTCCGGCTTTCATCACAAACTCATCGATGGAGTTATCGATGATCTCTTTGAGGAGAATATAAATCCCATCGTCCGCAGAAGAACCATCGCCCAATTTTCCAATATACATCCCGGGACGAAGCCTGATATGCTCCTGCCAATCCAGCGTTCGTATGTTATCTTCGGAATAATTTACAGGATTAATTTCGCTCATATTTTTTGATTTCTGAAAAATATTGAAACCGTGAAAGAATCGGTAACTCACAAATTTAACGAAATGAAATTTAATTTGAAAGTTTTGAGAATTAATTTTGATGGATGTTGATAAATTTATCCAACAAAAAAGTCAGACAGTCTGTCAAATTTATGCCTTTCTGAATTAAATTTTCCTTATTGACCTTTTATCAGTTCAAGAAACAGTTCCACCAAGCATAATAATCTTCCATTTTCCTTTAATGAATTCTACAGAATAATCTGTTGTAGAACCACCTCCCCATTCATGAAAATAGAATTTTTCTTTGTTCTGGGAATCCTTTTGTAATTTTGAAAATCCATTATTTACTACATTTGTCACTTGTAAATAATACGGTAACTTATCTTTATCCTCCGGGACGATCAACGTTCTTGATTGTGGATTCACTTTTTGGAAGTACTCACAATCATTTTCATAAACACTAATGAAATAATTCATCTCTTTTAAGTTGACCTTGTCAAAAGCATAATTATTAATTAAAAATTCTTCATAAAGCTGAGTAAATTTATTTTTCTCAGATTTAAAAAGCGGATTCATATCTTTGAGATCATCTACCCCATCAGAATCTGTATCTTTGTTTTTAGGATCCAGTCCAAATGATTCTTCAAAAATATCGTTGTAGCCATCATTATCAGAATCTTTTTCCAAATCTGAAAGTTTGATTTTAAAAAGCTTCCCGTCAGCGATAGCAGAGTAATCGTCATAACCAGGAAGACCTGGAACTTTTATAATCTGTACGAGGCTGCCTTGCAACTGCAATTCTCCATTTTTTATAATCGGATCGGTTTGGATTTCATTAATATAATAATGACTAAAACTCAATCCTAAAAAATAAGCTTTAGCTCTGTTATTTTCAATTTTTAGCAACCAGAAACCTAATCCGTTTTTACCAAAAGCATAGTTGATTCCATTCACATTTTGCCTGAAATAATATCCGAATTGTCCTAAAAAAGCTTTATCAAAATCCTGATATTCTTCATTATAATTTGCTAATTTCAATTTAGATTTCTTATCATCCAAAACATTGAAAGTATGATTCGCTATACTATCTTCCTTGAAACTTCTAAACTTTTTCAAATCAGAGATTGTTAAATATTCAGGTTTATGTTTAAGAATTTCCTTTACTGTATAAGGTTTTACTTCTACATATCCATTAAATATTTTTTCATCTTTGTCTTTGAAACAATCCTCTTCCACAGACTTTTCACAGGAAATAAAAATTAAAAACAGTAAAAAAAAGATATTTTTCATAAGAAGATAATTTTCCTAAAATTTAAAAAAAATGCTTCAGTATTTGAAGCATTTAAGATTTATTTTTTGATTAGTTTTCTGGAGATGACTTGATTTCCTGAGTAAACATTGATGATATATTGTCCGGAAGGAAGATCTTTCACAATGACTTCAGAAGTTTTTGCTTCTTTTACAATTTTACCGGTCATATCAAAAACCCTCACATTATCAAAAGTTTTGATTCCTGAAATCTTAACCAAATCGGTTGCAGGATTTGGAGAAATTTTCAGTGCTAAAGCCGCAGATTCTGAAACTGCCATTCCCGCATTATCTTTAATTTCAATGTCATCTATTCCCATATAGAAAATATCTGTGCAGTCATAATGCCTGAAAATTAATTTTACATCCTGGCCTTTAAAAGATGAAATATCGATATTAATCACTTTTGCAACATCCAAATATCCTGCGTCAAAAGTTTCTTCAAAAACCGGCGTTTCCGTTCCTGTAAAAGCAGAAGCTGCAGGAATTACATAAACTGCATAATACTCCTGAAAAAGCTCTTCATCGCCTGCTGCAGCTTTGAAAGATAAACTAAGTGAGCTGGAATTTGGCAATGTAATTGAAGGACTTTCCAAAACATTATCCGGCGTAAACACTTCTAAATACCACGAAAATGAAACGGCGAGATTACCTGTGAAATTTGGAAGTTCATTGAGTTCTGCATTCAGGATTTCCCAATTTTGTCCGTCTCCATCTCTGTCATACAATTTCCATTGTGCAACAGATGTAGAATTTTCAAAATCTTCTTTAAAAACTGTTGTCTGCGCCTGGCTGTAAAAAACTGATGCTAAAGCTGAAACAAATAGTAATTTTTTGATCATAATTTTTTTATTTTAAATTTTGCCAAATTTACAAGCAAAAACGCCTCCATTTCTGAAAGCGTTTTATAATATTTTGAAATGTTATCTTAAACATTAAATCTAAAATGCATAATATCACCATCCTGAACAACATATTCTTTTCCTTCTACAGATAGTTTGCCCGCCTCTTTTACTTTCGCTTCAGAGCCATAATGCATATAATCGTTGTATTTGATCACTTCTGCACGGATAAATCCTTTTTCAAAATCTGTGTGAATCACGCCAGCCGCCTGAGGTGCAGTCCAGCCCTGACCAATGGTCCACGCTCTAACTTCCTTAACTCCTGCTGTGAAATAAGTCTGTAATTTCAAAAGATCGTAAGCTTTTCTGATCAGTCTGTTTACGCCTGGCTCTTCCAGACCCAGTTCTTCCAGAAACATTTGTCTTTCTTCAAAAGTCTCAAGTTCATTGATATCCGCTTCTATCTGAGCGGCTAAAACCACAACTTCTGCATTTTCATTTTTAGCCATTTCCTCGATCTTTGCGATCCAGTCATTACCGTTTTTGATAGAATTTTCATCCACATTACAAACATAAAGAACAGGCTTATTGGTCAATAACTGAATCTCGCTGATAATTGAAACTGCAAAATCATCTGCAGGAAATTCTCTTGCATTTTTGCCTTCTTCTACAAATGTCTGAAGATTCTGCAAAACATCATAAGTCAGAAGATCTTCTTTCTTACCGGATTTCAGGAATTTCTTAGCTTTATCAACCGCCTTTCCAATAGCTTCAAGATCTTTTAGTTGAAGTTCTATATCAATAATTTCTTTATCTCTGATAGGATCTACGGAACCTTCCACGTGGATGATATTTCCGTTATCAAAACATCTCAAAACATGAATAATCGCTTCACATTCTCTGATATTTGCCAGAAACTGATTTCCCAATCCTTCCCCTTTACTTGCTCCTTTTACCAATCCGGCAATGTCCACAATCTCTACAACCGCAGGCAGAACCCTCTCAGGATTTACGATTTTTTCTAACTCAAATAATCTGGTATCCGGAACAGAAACAGTTCCAAGATTTGGTTCTATAGTACAAAACGGATAGTTTGCAGACTGTGCTTTTGCGTTGCTAAGACAATTAAAAAGGGTTGATTTTCCTACATTCGGAAGACCTACGATTCCACATTTCATATTTTTGCTGTTTGCTTTTGGCGATTAGCTGATTGCTTCTCGCATTATAAAAATTAAGGTTCGCAAAGATACTGATTTTTGCATTTGAATTTTCTACTTTTACAATCTTAATTAAGTTCCTGAAACAAATTCAAAATGAGCAGAAAAAAACGCGAATATCAATCTTCTGAACTGGTGAGTTCTTTTGCCAGAATCTATGGTTTCGAAGACAAGCTGAAAGCATTCGAGATCAGGGATTTTTTGCAAGATTACCTTTCCAGCGATCTTTTTTCTGAAATAGAAACAGTTAATCTAAAGGAACAAGTCCTGATTATCCGGATCAAATCACCGCTTTTGAAAAATGATTTCCGGCTGAGAAAAACCTTTTTTCTGAAGAAATTCCGGGAAGTTTTAAAAAACGACTCTTTGATTAATGATCTGCTGATCCTGTAGAGATTTCCTCTATCATCTTTTTGCTTCTCTCATCCAATCTGGATCTCAGCGGAAAGAAAAACCGGAATGGATTTCTGATAAAATAACCAAAAATCTCCCTAAAAATCTCTCTCGCTTCACTCATTTCTACCCTTCTGGAGCGGAATGCCAAAAGCATTGACAGTCCAAAACTCACAATGAAGTTGAAAAACCCAATGATGAAAACCGTGACAAATGAGATCCAAAAGGTGTAAGAAGTAACCACAAAATCTTTTCCATAAAGTCCTAGCGCAAAGTTACCGGCTGCAAATGTAATGTGACGGATATCCAGATCCAATCCCAGAAAAAGTCCGATTGGCGCAGTGGCTCCAAGGAAAACACCGAACCAAAAATTGGAAGCGATGCCAGCCCAGTTTTTGGAATAGTAAACAGACAATTGTTTTGCAAATCTTTGCCCGAAAAAGTAATTGATGAACGGATTTTTCGCAATTCTTCTCGGAATCTGATAAAACACAGAATTGTTGCTGATATTTCCGGAAATAACACCCGAAATAAAAAGAAAAACACCGGCAATGGAAGCGTGCAAAATGGCCTTAGACTGGAAAGGATCCAAATCGTAAAGTAATTTGCCAGATTTTTCAAAGGCAAAATTTTGCTTGAAAAGGATTTCTAATCCATAAATAATAATCAGCGAAACGGGGAAAGAAAGCAGGACATTACCAACAAATGCTATAAACTGAGACCTGAACAACTGGGAAATAAGATGTGCAAATTCCTTGTAAGTATTTCTGTTATTCCCATCCGATAAGACTTTTGCCATCGTGGCAGCCGTCATCGCAGGTTGTTTTGTGGCCAGTGTAAAATGCATTAGATAGATCATTACAAATCCCATTGCATAATTCATAGAATACAAAAATGCATGTGAAAAATCGCTGGCTGGGATATAACTGTAAAGCATTTTCAAAACACATAAAGCACCAACAATTACACCGCCACCAGAAGCTTTCCAGAACATTTTCATGTAGGATTTGAAAGTGGAAGTAATGTAATGCGTTCCCGTTTCTGCGGTATGATTCGTAATCAAATGCGACATCAGCCTTGTGCTGTCAGAGACCAGATCACGAAGATTATTTTTATGAGATTTGTACTTTAAAATATTGAAAAATAACTGTTTGGAATTGATAAGATAATCTCTTTCTTCATCTATTATAAATAATTTGATGATATCCGACATCCTGTTCAGCTGTTGCCTGATCTTGAGCAGCGACTGATTCGTTTTGCCCGAAATCCCATATTTTGAAGAGTTTTTGAACGCAATATTGACAAATTCCAGACATTGATCCATATAGACTTTTGTCTGTTTATAGATCTCATCTGTAGATGAAAGTTTAAAATCCTGATTTTGGTTAAAATCTGCATTCAATATATCCAATTCATTTTGCAGAGCCAGAAATGGGTTGTCGAAATTCCGGTACTCCGGCACCATTTTCATAACCTCGACATCCAGGGCGTTTCCAATAACACGCCAAGCCAGAATATTAATGGAAAATAAGAGTTCTTTCTTAACATGCCGATCGTTTATAAACCTGTCAATTTTTAATAATTGAAACAGCTCATCAACTTTATCTTCCTGAGAATTCTGGAAAAACTGCAGATCCTTTTTCGGGGTTACCAAAACATTATCAACGAGATACCATATGGTTTTCTCATTCTCAATCGGCGGCAGGATTTTATTTAAAATTCTTTTTTTAAACTCCGGATAAAAAGCATTTTCTGAGAGAATATCGGCCTCAGTCAAAGAAAGATTAAAAGGTCTGTCTCTAAAAACATTATGAATATAGAAAACAAGATTGTCCTTAATCAATTCATTATCTTTAAGATAGGCGGTAAAAACGCCCAAATCTTCTTTTTTCAGACTATTGATAATTTCTGATAAAGGCTGCAGAGACAATGTTTCATTTTTCTCACTGAAATAATTTTTCAGGATGATGCTGAAACTGTCTCTTTTTATTAATCTAATTGCCATCTTATCACAAAAGTAATCATTTCAGAACAATATTGTTCATCTGTCTCATGATCCAGTTGTGTTTTTTATTAAGATAAGCACTCGGCTTTTTAGGATCGTATTTTTTAGGATTTGGCAGGATTGCAGCGATCCAGGCAGCTTCGCTTTTAGTAAGGTCTTTTGCCGGTTTGTTGTAATAGTACTGAGAAGCAGCCTCGATTCCGAAAACACCCTGTCCCATTTCTATAGAATTGAGATATCTTTCAAGAATAATATCTTTGCCCCAGATTTTTTCTATTATGAATGTATAAACAGCTTCCAGACCTTTTCTGAACCAGCTTCTGCCTTGCCAGAGAAATACATTTTTTGCTGTTTGCTGGGAAATCGTGCTTCCGCCTCTTACAACTTTCCCTTTTTTATCATTTTTTTTCATCGCTTTTTCTATGGCTTTGTAATCGAAACCATTGTGATTGAAAAATGCCTGATCTTCGGAAGCAATTACTGCTTTTTTGATATTATTTCCCATTTCGTCATAAGAAATATAATCTCTGTCCAGCTTTCCGTACTTGAAAACGCCTCCCAATTGTGTCCACGTAATTGGAGGATTAAAAAATATCCCGAAAACTATAAAAAGTATATTGGCAATAATAATGATAAAAACCAGCCTCTTGATCAACTTCCACATTTTGTAAAATTTTAAGCGAAATTAAAACAAAAAATATTTTATTCTGCAAATTTCAAATGAAGAAATTTATAATAATTGATTTTTAAATATTTGACCAAAATTGAAATTATTGAAAATTAAACCCAAGAATCTTACAAAGTATCGAGACAATGATGACAATGAAAAAAAATAAAAAATCATAAAACCCGAAGCTGTTAAATTTGGTTGCCTGTTTAGCTTTGAGCCTTTGAAGTTGTCTCTGACGTTCCAATTCCTCCTCTCTCTCAAACTTGGTTTTGAGAGCATATCTTTTATCGTTCATCATCTGTAAAAAAATAATTTTTATGGTCAAATAGAAATTTTAATATTTGAGAGTGCAAATATTATAAAAAAATTGAAAAGAATAAATATTTTCTTTAAAAAAAATACAAATTTAATAGTAATAGACAATTATTAATCTCATATTAACAATTATAATGTAATATATTTCAGAATATAATTCTGAATTATATTTTATAAAACTCTGATTTAGAAAGTAATAAACAAAAAACTCAAAACTTTATATTGTGAGTTTATGTGAGCGTTGCTGAGATGCTCTATCCAGATAAGTTTTTTTATTAATCCTATTTTTCGATATTGTTTTTAGGAAAAATATACAGACAGCAAGTAACTAAACAAAAAAAACTCACAATTTACATTGTGAGTTTTAAGTGAGCGCGTCAGGATTCGAACCTGAGACCGTCTGCTTAGAAGGCAGATGCTCTATCCAGCTGAGCTACGCACCCTAAGGCGGTTAAAGAAAAAATCCCCGAAGGAATTTAAAAAAAGTCGGGGCGGCAGGATTCGAACCTGCGACCTCCTGGTCCCAAACCAGGCGCGATGACCGGACTACGCTACGCCCCGAATAAGTCATCTGTAGTTGCGGAGAGTAAGGGATTCGAACCCTTGGAACCGTTTCCAGTTCGCTTGTTTAGCAAACAAGTCCTTTCGGCCTCTCAGGCAACTCTCCTAGCAATATTATTAAAGATCGTCTGTTCCTTAATTGCGAGTGCAAATATAAGAGAGTTTTCATTATCTACCAAAACTTTTTGTTCATTTTTTTTCATATTTTTGAATGAAATTTATACTCAAAACAAACAAAAATGCGTAATTCATTATATCTCACAACATTAGGAATACTTATAATTTCTTGTGGTTCCCAACAAAAATCAATAAAAAGTAAATCAACGGCAGGATCTACAACTCCAAAGCCAGTGGCTGCGATAAAAAAACCGGAGATCAAAGAAGATGAGGGCGAATATTACAAAGTCAATATTGCTGATATTACGAAAAATGACAATACCATAAGCTACGGTTCTATTGTAAGTGCAAATCCCGCAGGCTTCAAAGTGGTGAAAACCTATTTCCCATCTGTTGGTCAGAATTTCCGCCAGCGTTATGTTATTCTTCATTACACCGTTCTGGATGATGAGAAATCCATATCAACACTTACACAGCAGGCCGTAAGCGCGCATTATCTTGTCAACACGTTGCCTGACAAAGAAATCTATCAATTGGTGGATGAAAACAAAAGATCCTACCACGCCGGCATCAGTTTTTGGAGAAAAGACCAGCAGCTGAATGATACTTCTATAGGAATTGAGATCGTGAATCTCGGATATAAAGTAGATTCTACAGGTTACAGGGTTTTCACGCCTTATCCGGAAGATCAGATCAAGAAAGTTGCCGCTTTGGTAAAAGATCTTGTAACGAGATATAATATCCCGCCAACCAATGTTTTGGCACACTCTGATATTGCTCCGACGAGGAAACAGGATCCTGGTCCGCTTTTTCCGTGGAAAAGACTTTATGATGAATATCAAATCGGGATGTGGTATGATGAAACAGCGAAACAGACTTTCCTGAACCAGATACTTACAACCAATGACATTACCTTACAATACAGTAATCCGGAATTTGTTTCAAGAGTCCAGCAGCAGTTGGTTCAGTTTGGTTACGCATTGACGGTGACCGGCATTTGGGACAAAGCGACAAAGCAAACGATTGAAGCATTCCAATTTCATTTCCGACCGACTAATTATAATGGGATTATGGATGCGGAAACGTTGGCAATTTTGCAGGCTTTGATACAGAAATATCCGCAGAAGTAATAATAAAAAAACCTCGAAAACAGTTTCGAGGTTTTTATTTCTATTATTTACTCAACAAAAGAGAAACCCATTCTTCTCTTTGGATCTTCTTTTCAAGTTTCAGGTTTTGTTCTGTGCAGACTTCCAAAATATCGTCCACATCGAAGAAGCAAAGTCCGGAAAGCAACAATTTCCCACCATCTTCCAGAACGGAAACATACGTTGGAATGTCAGAAATCAGAATATTTCTGTTGATGTTTGCCAGGATGATCTCGAATTTTTCCTTTCCAAGATTATCAGCCGTTCCTAGCTCAATGTCCAATTCTACGTTGTTTCGTGCAGCGTTTTCTTTGGAATTTTCTACAGACCATTCGTCGATGTCGATGGCAACGGTTCTGCCTGCTCCTTTTTGCTTGGCGAAAATCGCTAAAACCGAAGTTCCGCAACCCATATCAAGAACTTTTTTGTTGTCCAGATCCATATCCAGCATCTGCTGAATCATCAGGTGAGTCGTGGGGTGATGACCTGTTCCGAAGGACATTTTCGGCTGGATTACGATCTCATGCATATTCGGGTCAGACTCATGGAATTCTGCTCTGATCAGCACTTTATCTTCCACATTGATTGGAGAAAAATTCTTTTCCCATTCCTCGTTCCAGTTGATATTCGGCATTTCTTCGTAGGTATAAGAAATCTCGATTTCTTCGTTTTGAAGAAGGTAAATATTTTTCAGCTCTTCCTCATTGAAAAGGTCCTTTTGGATATAGCCTAAAATGCCGTCATATTCTTCTGTAAAGCTGTCAAAACCGATTTCTATCAGTTCTGCCATCAATATTTCGTTCCAGGGTTGGAGAGGTTTTATTTTAAAATTGAATTCCAGGTAAGCTGCCATTGTTTAATTTTTTGCAAATTTAGGTTATTTTGATAGACATTTCGACAAGCTCAATGTGACAGGCTATTACACTAACTTTAGCATTGTCAGGCTGAGGCTCTCGAAGCCTTTTTATAAATTAATTCATTTTGATCTGATAGGTAAATCCTACATGAAACCATCTTCCCGGCATCGGAACCAGATTGGTTTCTATATATTTGGTATTTGTCAGGTTGTTGATTAAGACATAAAAATTAAGGTCTTTGTATCGGAAATTAATCTGCTCATCCAGGATATTATAACTTCCAAGATTCACGCGTTCAGAATATTTATAAATTAACTGATTGCTGAAAAATTTCAAAAACTTCACATCGATTTGCGCCACAAACTGATGCCTCAGATTCTGCAAAGCATATCTGGAAAACTCTTTATTTTTATATTGATTATCAAGATAAGTGTAGCCCAAACGATAATCAAGGAATGAAAACAACTGATGTTTGAACTCAGTTTCAAAACCTTTGAGATGGATTTTCCCGACATTTTCAGCTTTCCACGGACTTTGGGGCGTTTCTTTCAGCCAGTCGATGCCGTTATCCGTATTTCGGAGAAAACCGCTGACTTTCGCCAATATTTTTTCATTTTGGAATCGGTAACCTAATTCTGATGAGATGGCTGACTCAGGAACCAAGTTTGGATTTCCAATTTCCGCCGGACTCACGTAATACAAATCGGTGAAAGTCGGAATTCTGAAACCTTTCGAAATCGCTCCAAACACTTTATGATTACGATTAAAGATAAAACCAACATCCATTCCCGGATAGAAAAAATTCTGACCCGAATAATTCGCCCAACTTGCACCGGGATTCACTTCCAATTTCTGATTAAAGAATTTGAACTGATGGTCAAAAAAAACCTGCATTACCTCTCTGTTTCTATCGCCAAGATTGCTGCTTACAAGAAATTCTTTTCTGTAATCGATACCGATTCCGGTAACTCCAAGTGATGAATTATAAGTCGCATTCACATCGCCGCCTACATTATTTCCAATGTGCATATTTCTGTAATATGACGGATTTTGACGTATAAAAAGATACATATCCTGGCCTCTTCTCCAATAAAGACTTGAATTGATAGAAAGATTATTAAATCTCTGCTGATATTGTAAACTCACCACAGAAGCCTGCGTTTCCTCATATTGATTGATAGCGGTTGATGACGCATAAAATCCATTAGCACCAAATTTCTTCTCAGAAAAACCAGCTTGAAGACTCAAACTTCCGGCATTCAGTTTTAATTTATTTTGATAGAAAAAATTCCTGATCTGATAATCTGTATTGTAGCGGTAACCGTCGGAAGCACCATTGCTAATGGTAAATAGATTGGTAAATTTCTCCGAACCAAAAGTTGCAGAAGCCGACAAATCATAAGTTTTGAAATCACCGCCTTGCGCTTTTACCGTGACTTGCTCTTCGGAAGATGATTTGGTAACGATGTTGATGACACCAGCATAAACATTCTGCCCATAGAGTTTTGCCGATGAACCTTTCATAATCTCCACCCTTTCCACCGACGAAATATCAAACGGAAGATTGAAGGTATTATGCCCGGTTTGAGAATCATTCATTCTAATGCCATTCACCAAAATCAAAACCTGCTCAAACGAACTTCCCCGAATCGTAATATCGCTCTGAACACCATTGGAACCACGTCTTCGGATGTCCATACCAGTGTAAAACTGCAGCAATTCATCGATGCTGGTCGCAGGGCTATTTTCGATCTGTTGTTTCGTAATGACCACCACATTTTCATTGACTTCGTTATAGGGAATCGATAGAAATCTGCCTTGCACATTGACCTCATCAATTTTATTTTCCAGATTTTGCGCAGACATATTGACCGCTAAAATGATGATTGATAAAGTTGTTATCGTTTTTTTCATAGTTTACTTCTTATCAAATTTCAAGGCGCAAATATAAAGATTAGCCTTGTTTTACAGTCAGATTCATTCATAAAATCTTAATAGTTTAAATCCAAAATCTTATTCCGAATCATTTTTATTTTCCGTAATTTTGTAGGTCTCATTTTTACTATGGCTACAACAACCGATATCGATATCAAGAAATTTCTTTTCGTTAAAAACGCACATCTTAACAACCTGAAACACATAGATGTTCTGATTCCAAAGAACAAACTGATTGTGATTACAGGCGTCTCCGGAAGTGGAAAATCTTCTCTGGCTTTTGACACCATTTATGCCGAAGGACAGAGGCGTTATGTGGAAAGTCTGAGCTCATACGCGCGTCAGTTTTTGGGGAAATTAGAAAAACCAAAAATCGATGATATCAAAGGTTTGGCGCCGTCTATTGCAATTCAGCAAAAGGTGATTTCGTCCAATCCGCGTTCTACTGTTGGAACTTCTACAGAGATTTACGATTATATGAAGTTGTTCTTTGCGCGCGTTGGCCGAACTTATTCCCCGATTTCCGGCGAAGAAGTGAAAAAAGACAGCGTAACAGACGTCATTGATTTTATTAAAAATTCGAAGAAAGATTCGACGTTTCTGCTGTTGGCTCCTTTGGAATTTGATATTAAAAATTTCAAGGAACAACTGAAAACACTCAAAGTTTCCGGTTTCACGAGGCTGGAAGTTAGTGGAAATGTTGCGGGGATTGAAGATCTGGAAGCATTCGGATTCGTTCCGGAGAAAGAGATGACTATCAACTTGGTTATTGACAGATTCAGTTATGAGGAAGATGAGAATTTCCTTCAGAGACTGGCCGATTCTATCCAAATGGCTTTCTACGAAGGTCACGGCTATTGTTCTTTGAAAAATACAGACACTGGAAACGTCCGTGAGTTCTCGAATAAATTTGAATTAGACGGCATTGTTTTCAACGAACCGAATGTCCATTATTTCAGTTTTAATAATCCTTACGGTGCTTGCCCAACTTGTGAAGGTTACGGAAAAGTAATCGGGATTGATGAAGATCTTGTGATTCCTAATAAAAATCTTTCTCTTCACGAAGATGCCGTGGCTGCCTGGCGTGGCGAAAGTATGAGCGAATGGAAGAAAGATTTTATCAAAAAAAACAAAGATTTCCCGATTCATAAGCCTTATCATCAATTAACAAAAGAGCAAAAGCAATTCCTGTGGAAAGGTGACAAAACCAGAAATTTCCCAAGCATTGATAATTTCTTCAAAATGCTGGAGGAAAATCTTTATAAAATCCAGTACCGCGTGATGCTTTCGCGCTATCGTGGAAAAACGCTTTGTCCGACATGCGAAGGCCTGAGACTAAGAGAAGAAACAAGCTGGGTGAAAATTGACGGTTATAATATTCAGTCATTCATAGAATTACCTTTGGATGAGTTTCTGCCATTAATTAAAACTTTAAAACTCAACGAGCACGATAAGGAAATCGCAAAACGTCTGATTTACGAGATCGAAACTCGATTAGAATTTCTGACGAAAGTTGGTCTCGGCTATTTAACATTAAACAGAACTTCAAATACACTTTCCGGTGGTGAAAGCCAGAGAATTAATCTGGCAACGAGTTTGGGAAGTTCGCTCGTAGGTTCAATTTATATTTTGGACGAGCCGAGTATTGGTTTACATTCCAGAGATACTGAAAATCTTATTGGCGTTTTGAAACAGCTTAGAGACCTTGGAAATACCGTAATCGTTGTAGAACACGATGAAGACGTAATGAAAGCTGCCGACCATATCATTGATATTGGACCGGAAGCCGGTTATCTCGGTGGCGAGTTGGTTTTCAACGGAAATTACGAAGAGATGATGAAATCTGATACGCTGACCGCAAAATATCTTAGTGGCGAAATGGAAATCGAAGTTCCTAAAAAACGCAGAAAAACAAAAGAATACATCGAGATAAAAGGCGCTCGTCAAAACAACTTAAAGAATATCGACGTCAATGTTCCTTTAGAATGTTTAACGGTTATTACTGGCGTTTCCGGAAGTGGAAAATCGACTCTGATGAAAGAAGTGATGACGAATGCGATTCAAATTCAACTCGGGATGGGTGGGAAAAAAGCGGATTATGACTCGGTTACCTTTCCTTCAAAATTGATTCAGAATATTGAGTTGATTGACCAGAACCCAATCGGAAAATCGTCCCGTTCCAATCCAGTCACTTATCTGAAAGCTTATGATGATATACGTGATCTTTTTGCGAAACAAAAATCTGCAAAAGTTCAGGGACTTAAACCCAAACATTTCTCCTTCAATGTGGATGGCGGACGTTGCGATGAATGTAAAGGTGACGGTGTCATCACCGTCTCAATGCAGTTTATGGCAGACATAGAGCTGGAATGTGAAGTTTGCCACGGAACACGTTTCAAAAAAGAAATCCTTGAGATAAAATATGACGAGAAAAATATCTCGGACATCCTTCATATGACGGTGGACGAGGCTTTGGAATTCTTCTCAGAAAACCATGAGGAAAAAATCGTTACCAAAATAAAACCTTTGCAGGACGTCGGTCTTGGCTATCTGCAATTGGGGCAATCTTCTTCTACCCTTTCCGGCGGTGAAGCGCAAAGAGTGAAACTGGCATCTTTTCTTGTCAAGGGTTATACAACAGACAAAACACTTTTCGTCTTTGATGAACCGTCAACAGGATTGCATTTCCACGACATCAAGAAATTACTGAAATCCCTCCAGGCCTTGATAGAATTGGGACATTCGGTTGTGGTTATTGAGCATCAGCCGGATATTATTAAAACTGCAGATCACATTATTGATATCGGTCCAAACGCTGGAAAATATGGTGGTGAAGTTGTTTTCTCGGGAACTCCTGAAGATTTGGTAAAAGTAAAGGAGTCTTTTACAGCGAAGTATATTGCAGAGAAATTGTAGGAATGTTTAGAAAACCATTAAGCCATATAGTCTTTTATATTGTAGGATTTATTGTCTTATATCTTTCTTATAAATTCTCCCCCACCAACTTAGCCGGACCCGGATTAGATATTTTTGTTTTATTAGTTTTATGTATTTCTATAATTTTACTGATATTACTGACTTGGTTTAAATTTAAAATTGAAATTTCCACTAAATTAAATATTTCAATTATTCATTTGATTGGAATAGGCGTAATAATTTGGTTTATAAATCAGCCTCAATAATTCAGTTATCCACAAAAAAATGTGGATAAGTATGAAATTTTAACATTCAGTTTACATTTCGTATTGTTTTTCTTTCTAAATTTAC
The DNA here is from genome assembly GCF_042695135.1 of Epilithonimonas sp. UC225_85. Classification (GTDB taxonomy): domain Bacteria; phylum Bacteroidota; class Bacteroidia; order Flavobacteriales; family Weeksellaceae; genus Epilithonimonas. The sequence goes on along the minus strand of NZ_CP170547.1, from coordinate 1,602,735 downwards.
ATTATAAGATTAAGAAAAATACTGTGATAACTTACTTATTTTCAATCAGAATCATTCAAACTAAATTTGATATAAAAATCAAAGGATAGCATTGTCGGCTATCCTTTTTTGTTGTTGTTTAACTAAAAAAATGAGATGTCTTTATCTACTGAACCGGCTCCTAAAGAGTCGGTTCTTTTGTTTCAAAACAATTAAACTTCAAAGGCTTCGACGCTGCTCAGACTGACAATTTTTAAGAGATATCACACTGAGCGGAGTCGAAGTGTTTTTAGCAATAAAAAAAAGACTGTCTCTTTCGAAACAGTCTTCTCCTTTTCATTTTTAAAATCTATTATTTAGCAGCATTTACGTTGATGCCAATTTCGATGTCTTTGCTGATCATCCATTCTGCAGGATCGGTTTCGTCTGTCCCGAATTTGATTCCCCAGTCCGTCCTGTTCACAGTAAATTTAGCTTCGATAGCGGCTTTACCTTCAGCAACAGTCACTTTTGCAGGGAAAGAAACATTTAATGTTTTTCCTTGTAGAGTAAGATTACCACTGATTGTTTTATTAGCTCCGGCTACAGCATCTTTTGCGGGTGTTCCTGTCAAATCAGCTACAGAAGTAATTTTAAAATCAGATGTTTGATTTTTTTCTACATTGAAGAAATCTGCACTCTTAAGGTGTTTTTCAAGATCTGCAGGTTTTTTATCCGCCTCAGTTACAGATGCAGGATCAACTTTAAGAGTTGTCATATCGATTACAAAATCTCCAGAAGTCACCGCATTGTCTGCAATTGTCAACTCACCAGATTTCAAGTTCAAAGTTCCCCATCTTGGAGCGAAACCACCTTTGTGGAAAGCTTTCCAGTTCACATTGGACGTTGCCAAATCCACTTTGTAAGCGTCGCCGGTTTTCGCTGCCACTTCTTGCGCATCTTTTACAGTTTCTTTTTTGTCATTACAAGCAGTGAACAACAATGCCGCTCCTGCAAATGCCAATACGGTTAATTTTTTCATAGAAAATTATTTTGATTAAACTTTTAATGCAGCAAAAATAAGACCTTAAACAAAGAACAGACGTTGATGTAAATCAAGAAAGGTTTTACAAATATTTATTTGGGCAGCTTTATCCGCCTTCCACTCCCAATCTTTTTTGCTCAAGATTTATCTATAAATTGAAATTGAGTACACGCAAAAAAGGATTTCCGTTCAAGTCGGGCTGCGATGATTCAGTGTTAAATTTTACAAGGCATTACTATTAATAAAATAAAATTTAAAATAATCACAAGTAACTGATTATCAATACATATTAATTTAAATATAATTTAAAAAAAGACAATCATCGGCATCAAATTTGATTCTAAATTTTAACTTAATTAACAATTTTTAACAATTTAAAGCCATTTATTTCCAATGAAAAAAACTTTTGCTGAAAAATCAAGTCTTTTGGTTTTTCTTGGAACTGCTGCATTAATCTCTACAGCAGTATTTTTTTTGAAATCCTGTAACAAAAAAACAGAAAAAGAACAGGAACAACTCTCAACAGAACATAATTCAGAAAAAATTGTCCCCAGATCAGCAAAAGTCATGTCTTCAAAACCCGACATTCCCGACGACCCAAATAAACGTTATATCTATCTGACCTTCGATGATGGACCAAACAGAGGGACGAAAAACCTATTGAAGATTACAAATAAATATCAAATTCCAATAACCGCTTTCGTTGTAGGAAAACATGCCTACGACAGCAAAACTCAGGCAAAAGAACTCAAAGAACTGGAAAATGATAAACTTGTGGAGATTGCAAATCACAGCTATTCCCATGCCGCAAACCGATATTCTGAATTCTATAAAAATCCGGAAAATGTGATTCACGATTTTGACAGAGCAAGAGATAGCATCAAATTCAAAAATAAATATGCCAGAACACCCGGACGGAATATTTGGAGGACAGCTGATATTACTGCAACCGATATCAAAACTTCAAAAATTGCTGCTGATGAACTCCAAAGATCAGGCTATACTTTGGTTGGCTGGGATCTGGAATGGAAACCTGATAATACAATGAAGCTGAAAGGCACTCATAAAGAAATGGCAAAAAGAATAGACAGCATTTTTTTTAACGATCTGGAAAAGACTTCCAGGCATTTGGTTTTTCTGACACACGATCAATATCTTCACGATGATGATTCGGTTCGGGAATTGGATTTGTTTATTTCGGGTTTGCAGAACAGCAACCGTTTTGAATTCCGGAAAATTTCGGATTATCCTAAGATTAACGATATTTTGAAATAATTTTTATAACCACAAAACACTTCGACTCCGCTCAGTGTGACATCTAATACTAAATGGTAGAATTTTAGTGATGTCAGTCTGAGCGGAGTCGAAGACTTTTTTATAAGAAACTTTATTCTATTCAAATTCTTTAGAAACACCCAGTCCAAACAAAGCGAAATCGTAGATTGCCGGGTCATCAGAATTATATTTCCTAAGAATCAAATCCAATTCCTCCACCGCTTTCCAATCGTTTTGTTTTCTGGTTAAGATTCCTAATTTTCTGGAAATATTTGCCGTATGAACATCCAAAGGAATCGATAAAAACTTAGAGTCAATGTTTTCCCAAATGCCGAAATCGACGCCTTTTTTATCTTTCCGAACCATCCAACGTAAAAACATTATCAGTCTTTTGGAAGCCGAATTTTTGTAAGGCGAACTCACGTGTTTTTGCCCACGGTGTTTTTCGGAAATGAACTGATTGCGGAATCGCTCAATTGAATGATAAAAATTGGTTTCATTTTCATTGATTAGAAATGCTTCTTCCAGACTATCAAACAGAGTATAAATCCGGCGAAAATTCTTTAAAAAAAAAATAAAATCTTCGTGGTTGAAAGTTCTGTGAATCGCTTTTTGTGGAATTTTACCCAAATCAGAATCTGTGAAATTCATAACAAAATCGTACGGTGAATCTCCCATCAATTCCATCATTTTATTGGCGTCATTAATAATTGATTTCCGGTTTCCCCAGGCAATACTTGCCGACAAGAATGCTGAAATCTCAATATCCTGTTTCAAAGAAAAACAATGTGGAATCTGAATGGGGTCATCGGTTATAAAATCGGGCGAATTGTAGAGTTCTGCTTTTTCATTCAGCAAATCGAAGATGTCTTTTTCTTTCAAATTCATAATCTATTAATGGTTTTTGAACACAAAGTTCACTAAGATTTTTTACATTCTTTATGTTTTTAAGTTCACAAAGGCGTAAAACTTATAAAAGCTCACAAATCTTCATTAAAAAAATTGCCATTCTGTAAGAATCTCTACAAAGACTGTTTTAGATTCCTCCGGAATGACAATATTGGGCTTATATTTTATTTAAAAATTAAAGCAATTACAATCTAACTTCTAAATTCTAACCTCTAACTTCTATTTTTATCTCCCAATCACTTCTGTAATAGGATTTCCGATGTTTCCACTTGGAAATTCGATGTGAAGTAAAGCGGAAACGGTTGGCGCAATATCGGTCATATTATACTCTTTATTGCTTTCGCCGTGTTTGATTCTCCAACCCATAAAAATCAACGGAATGTGAGAATCGTAGGAATTCCAAACGCTGTGAGTCGTTCCTTTTTTAGCGTACGTTGGTAACATTCCGTCGTGGGAAACAATCTGGATATCGCCACTTCTCTGCCAGTTGTAACCGTTGATAGCTCTGGTTTTTATAGGTTCTGGAATAGCTGATGAACCTATTTTGTTCAAATCTACAGCATACAAAACTCTTGGGTCTTTGTTCAAATTGTTGATAATTGTAGTTTTGATATCATTTTCATCAAGATTTTTTTCTTTGATCAAACTTTGATTAAGATAGATCTGATAATTATCGATTCCTAGAATCAGTTTGGAATTAGCATATTTTTTCTCTAATTCTGCACCTAAATTTTTCTCCATCCCGTCATCATAGAATCCACCTAGAATTTTATTTGCTCTCAGGAATCCTTCTGCATTTGCGCCACCGTGATCGGCAGATAAAAAGACTAAATAATTGTTTTTTCCAACTTTATCATCCAGCATTTTGAAAAACGCCGCCAAGTCTTTGTCTAATCTGATATAGGTATCTTCCACTTCCACGGAATTTGGTCCGTAAGAATGTCCGACGTAATCCGTTGAAGCCAGATTAATTGCAAGAAAATCTGTCTCTGTACCTTTTCCCAAAGCATAGTTATCCAAAGCGGCTTCGGCAAATTTCAAAGTCAGAGTATTCCCGAAAGGTGTTGTTCTGATCACACCTTTTTTGGTTGCATAATCCGTCAACAGGTTCTTATAAGGAAAAACCGGATCCTTTGCTGTTCCTACAGGATATTCCCATTGTACATTGTCGGCTGTACTTTCTGTATATTCAGAAATTGGCAAAGTCGTTTCCCAGCCGTTCGCCAAAAGTTTTTCCGGAACTTTCTGATCATTAAAATCCGTCACCCATTTTGGAAGTTCATTCATATAATAAGAACTCGTGATGAAGTTCCCAGAAGAATCATCAAACCAAAAAGCGCCTGTCGGATTATGACCCGCCGGCAAAATAGAAGCACGGTCTTTCAAAGAAACACCCACGACTTTTGATTTGAAATTACTGGCAATCCTCAACTGGTCCGTCATCGTAGTTGACCAAAGGTTTTTTGGAGAATGACTGCCCATTTTTCTATCTGTGGAACCAACAGGATTTACGCTGTCATCAGTTGTACAATAGACATTTTTCCCGGTTTCTTTGTCTGTCCAGTCGTTCCCGGCAATCCCGTGAATGGAAGGCACCGACCCTGTATAAATTGAAGTATGACCAATCGCCGTAACTGTTGGGATGTAAGGAATATGAACATTGTTAAGAGAATATCCTTCGCCCAAAAGTCTTTGAAAACCTCCTTTCCCGAATTTTTTCTCAAAGCGGTAAAGATAATCCCAACGCATCTGGTCAACGACTAATCCTACCACTAATTTTGGTCTTTCTCCTGAATTTAATTTTGTTTTCTGAGCATTAATATTTCCAAATGTAGCCACAGCCAAAATGAAAATCTGAATTTTTCTGAACATTGAATTACTTTTTATTGGGCCCAAATTTACAGCTTTCAAAAGTTTTTGGATGTGAAATTTTATTAAAATTTGTTCTTCGAAGAAATTAAACGCAAAGGCACAAGAAAGATTCAATTCAATGTTTTAAGGTACAAAGGACTTCTACTCCGCTCAGTCTGACAGCGCTAACAATAAACGTTTATTCCTCGGAATATCAATCTGAACGGAATCGAAGACTTTCATATATTTTACAACAAAAAAGAACGAGCAATTGCCCGTTCTGATTAATTTTAGATTTGAGAATGTTATTTTCCGCCGCCGGAATTTTTCTCGACATCGGTTTTGGTATTTTCTTTTACTTTTTGATTTCCGAACCTTTTTACAAATGTCAGCGAGAATCCGTACCAGTCCCATTTATTGTAATTCTGGAAAGTCCCAATCTGGCTGTAAGTCGTTGTGTTCATACCCGGTCTTTTGAAGATATTCATCAATTGCAGGCTGGTTTCTATCTGGGAAACAGGAAATATCTTCGTTACAGAAATGGTATGAAAATAATTGTACTTATTTGCTACCGAATTACCATTATTCTGGTTATCCACACTTAACCAAGCACTTACATTGATATTTTTGTTAAATAAATTAGTATAAGAAAGATTGGTAGAACCTCCGATATAACTGATGTAATTATTCTCTGTACTCAATCCGTTTCTGATATTAAAATCACTGTTATCGATATAATACCAGCCAATCCCGAAGTTGACATTCAGTTTGTTTTTGAAAAGATTCTGATTGGTGTTTGCAAAAAGGTAGAACTTTTCTACTTTTCCTTTAAAATTATCCTGAAAGACAATGGTTTTTCCTTCTTCTTGTGTATAATTGTCCCAATAATCCTGGTCGGTAAACATATATCTTGCTGAGATAAAATATTTTTTGAACAAACCAAATTTCAGGGCAATTCTGTCACTTGGATTTGGAAGAAGCTCCATATTTCCACGGTAAAACATTCCATTATTGCCTGGTAATAAAAATGGATTAAACTCAGCATACCAAGGGCGCCAGAGATTGTGATTATAGGTCAGACTCAAATCATAATTTGGAGAAAAAGAATATTTTAGCAATAGATTTGGCAAAAAAGTTCCGTAAGAATCTTTTTTTCCTTTATTCGCGACATTCTCTCTGATTTTATAATCAATATGTTCATACCGCAGGCCGACTCTGGTTTCAAGCTTTTTAAAAAATGTTTTGCTGTAATTGAAATATAGGGAATTGATATTATCCGAATAATGAAAATCGCTATTTACATTCTTAGTAATATCAATCAGATCTTGATAAGTGTTTGGGACTACATTATTATTAAAATTTGATTTTCCTCCAACTTCCAGATTTCCTCCATTTTTGCCTAATGGTGTTGTGAAATCGACTTTAACATAATAATTTCTGTTTTGTGTATCGGAATTGATTTTTGTCAATCCCGAAATTAAAGACTGTTCATTTGTACTGACAAAATCTGTCATATCATTAGAAGAATCGTAATTGTTCCCAAAATTAATGTCTAAAATCCTGTTCTTCTCCTTATCATAATATTTATAAAAAAAGTTGGTTCCTAAGGTCCTTGCACGTGATAATCTACTTAGGTTCTGGATAATAGATTCATCAAAAACATTATTGATAGATGTTGTAACATCAGAATTGGAAGTAGAAGTTCTATTGCCCTGATAATACTCCACAACAAGGCCTATACTATTTTTATTGTTAAGTTCTAATTCTGAAGTTGATGAAACTGATGGGTCTTTGCTTACAAATGTGCTTTCTGCATTGATGTTTTTAACCGTATTATTTTCGTAAAAATTATTCTTAGAATTATTTTTTGTGATGAAAATATTATCGTTATAACTTCCCGTAAAAGTCTGAGTAAAATTTTTCTTATGATAATTAAGATTCAGACTTCCGTATTGATTATTCTTTGTATTCTGAGTATTGGTAAGGGAAATGCTTTCTTTCAGGCCTTCATCATCCCGTTTTTTGAGTACGATATTAATGACGGCTCCGGTTGCTTCATACCGTGAAGAAGGACTTGTGATGACCTCAATTTTCATCAGGTTGTCAGCCGGAATAGTTTTGAGATATTCCTTCAGTTCCTTGCCTGTGAAAACTGATTTTCTGTCATTAATATAAACTGTAACCGATTCGCCTTCTGCTCTTACGTTGTCATTATTATCAATGCTTACCAAAGGCGTCATCCTCACAATGTCCCAAGTGGTATTTCCTGCAAGAATAGAAGTGTTCGCCACATTAAAAACTGTTCTGTCCGCCTTGCTTTCGACAGTCGGCTTTTTGGCGATTAACGTCACAGATTCTATTTCTTTTGATTTGATGGTATCATTGGTCTGAGCAAAAAATAAGCTGCCGTACAATAATCCCAATGATGATAAGAGTAATTTCATTGAGTAGTTTTATTATAAGACATCTGAAGCCTTATAATTGTTACATCCAAAATTTTATTTTAATTAATAAACAGTTTGAATTTTTATTAAATTTGAAAGAATGTTTTGAAAACTAAATCATTAAGAAACTATGAGCACCAAAAATAAATTATCATCCGAACAGCAATCTGAGGTAATCAAAACTATAAAAACACGTTTCGAAAAAAATCCAAATCGTCACGAAAATATAAAATGGGAAGATGTTCAGAAGAAACTGGAATCCAACCCTGAAAAACTCTGGTCACTCCACGAAATGGAAAGAACCGAAGGCGAACCAGATGTTGTTGGTTTTGATGAAAAGACGAATGAATATCTTTTTTTCGACTGTTCCCCAGAAAGTCCGAAAGGCAGACGAAGTCTTTGCTATGACCGGAAAGCACTTGATTCCAGAAAAGAAAATAAGCCTGCAAACAGCGCGGTTGACTTAGCTACAGAAATAGGAGTCGAAATTTTGAATGAACAACAATACAGAGAGTTACAAACATTAGGCAACTTCGATTTGAAAACGTCCAGCTGGGTAAAAACGCCTGAAGAAATCAGAAAGTTGGGAGGTGCAGTTTTCTGTGACAAACGCTACAATAAGGTTTTCCTCTATCACAACGGCGCCGAATCCTATTATGCTGCGAGGGGTTTCAGAGGTGTTTTAAGAGTTTAATTTGATTGATGAAAAAACCTGTCAGTTTTAATTATTCCGATTTTGATTTCGTTAAGAATATTGCGCTTTCATTTCCCTATACAGAGGAAAGTGTTTCCCACGAAGAAACGCCGTCTGTAAAAGTCCGTGGAAAGCTGATGTGCAGGCTTCACGACAATGGCGAATTCATCCCAATCAGAATTGGTTTTGAATCAAGAGAGTATTATCTGGAAAACTATCCCGATATTTTTCATTTGCCGGATCACTTTAAAAATTATCCTTACATCTGTATGTGGAAAGACTGTCACGACAGAAAACTTGTTACCGAAGTTCTTGAAATAAGCTGGAGAACGTTGGCAACAAAAAAGCAGGTTAAGGATTTTGATGCTGGGAAAAGTTCATTAGATTAATTTCTAAGAATTATATTTATAAAGAATATAATAAAATCAAAAAACCGTTCCGAAATTTCGGAACGGTTTAATTCTATATAAAAATCTTAATTTAGAACTTAAGATCTCCGTTTACATCTCTTACCGCCTGTGCAGCTTCCGCAAATTTTGTTTTTTCTTCTTCTGTCAAAGTGATGTTAACGATTTTCTCAACACCATCTTTCCCGATGATTGCAGGAACGCCAAGACAGATATCGCTTTCGCCATATTCGCCGTCCAGCATTAGAGAACAAGGGATCATTTTTTTCTGATCACAAAGGATAGACTGAACCATTACAGAGACAGCCGCGCCCGGTGCGTACCAAGCTGAAGTTCCTAATAATTTGGTTAATGTAGCGCCGCCAACTTTAGTTTCTTCGATAACAGAAGCTTTTTGCTCATCGCTCAAGAATTCTGAAACTGGAACGCCGTTTCTTGTTGCTTTGCTGTAAAGTGGTAGCATTCCTGTGTCAGAATGTGCTGCGATTACCATTCCGTCTACATCAGAAATTGGAGATCCCAACGCTTCTGCCAATCTGTATTTGAATCTTGCAGAATCCAACGCGCCGCCCATTCCGATGATTCTTTCTTTTGGAAGACCAGAAGTTTTGTGAACCAAATATGCCATTGTATCCATCGGGTTGGAAACCACAATAATGATAACGTCCGGCGAATATTTTACCAGGTTTTGAGTCACTTCTTTTACAATCCCTGCGTTGATACCGATCAATTCTTCTCTCGTCATTCCCGGTTTTCTTGGGATTCCGGAAGTAATTACCGCTACTTTGGAACCTGCAGTTTTGGAATAATCTCCTGTTGTTCCGGTGATTTTGGTATCAAAACCATTCAGAGAAGCCGTCTGCATAAGATCCATTGCTTTACCTTCTGCAAATCCTTCTTTGATATCTACCAAAACAACTTCTGAAGCGAAGTCTTTCATTGCAATATATTCTGCACAACTAGCTCCTACTGCGCCTGCGCCAACTACGGTAACTTTCATAATAATGTATTTTTTATTAGTTTAAAATTTTATTTTGTATTGTTCGTAAATATAATAAAACTTACAAAGGCAGAGAAAAATTTAATTCTAATATTTGTCATATTTTAAAATATATAATTGCTACATTTTATACCATCGTGATACTTAACATATGATACAATTTGTATCATAATATTAAAGTCGTTCTTTAATATGATTCCTATTTCGTAAATTTGCTCTGAAAAAAATTGAAAATATGTCAGAAAACAACATAAAATCCATTGCGGTTTTGACTTCCGGAGGTGATGCTCCGGGGATGAATGCTGCTTTGCGAGCTGTTGTAAGAACAGCAAATTACTACAATATAGACTGTTACGGAATCCGAGAAGGTTATAATGGTCTTATTGCAGGTGATGTTACAAAGATGGGACCTCGTTCCGTAAAAAATATAATCAACCAAGGTGGAACGATTCTGAAATCGGCAAGATCCAAAGAATTCATGACGCCGGAAGGCAGAAAAAAAGCTTATGATCAATGCGTCAAATTAGGTATTGATGCTTTGGTTTGTATCGGCGGGGACGGAAGTTTTACCGGCGCAAAAGTTTTCAATGAAGAATTTGGTGTCAAAGTGATTGGCGTTCCAGGGACTATCGATAACGATATCTTCGGGACAGATAAAACAATTGGTTATGATACAGCTCTTAATACAGCAATGGACGCAATCGATAAGATCCGAGACACAGCTACTTCTCACAATCGTGTTTTCTTTGTAGAAGTTATGGGTCGTGATGCAGGTTTCATCGCCTTAAACAGCGGAATTGCAACCGGAGCTCTGGACATCCTTATTCCGGAAAGAAAAGACAGTCTGGAAGATTTGTTCAACACTTTCAGAACAGCTGAGAAGGTTGGTAAATCATCAAGCATTGTCGTTGTCGCAGAAGGCGAAGAATTAGCTAGTATCTATGATCTCGCAAAAGCTACAAAAGATGAATTCCCTAATTATGATATCCGCGTCACCATTCTTGGTCACATCCAGAGAGGCGGATCGCCAAGCTGCGCAGACAGAGTGCTTGCGAGCAATCTTGGCTATGGCGCAGTCGTAGGATTGATGGAAGGTAAAAACAAAGTCATGGTGGGAATGCAATCCAACAAAATTACTTACACACCTATCGAAGAAGCGATCAAAAAACATAACGAAATAGATAAAGATCTGCTTAAAATTGCTGAGATTTTAGCAATGTAAAGTCCTTATTTTTTCGTAAATTTATATAACAAAAAAAACCTTAATATTTTAAAATAATATGTCAACAATTAAAGTAGGAATCAACGGATTCGGGAGAATCGGACGTTTAGTTTTCAGAGCAATGACTGAAAGAGAAAACATCGAAGTTGTAGGTATCAATGACCTTATCGATGCAGAATACATGGCTTATATGCTAAAGTACGATTCGGTTCACGGAACGTTTAAAGGCGAAGTATCAGTACAGGGAAACAACCTTGTTGTAAACGGAAAAACTATCCGCGTAACTGCTGAGAAAGATCCTAACAACCTAAAATGGAATGAAGTAGGTGCAGAATATATCGTAGAATCTACAGGTTTATTCTTATCTAAAGAAACTGCACAAGCTCATATCAACGCTGGAGCTAAGAAAGTAATCCTTTCTGCGCCGCCAAAAGATGATACGCCAATGTTTGTAATGGGTGTAAACCACAAAGAATTGACGAATGATATTTCTATCTTCTCAAACGCATCTTGTACAACCAACTGTCTTGCGCCATTGGCAAAAGTGATCCACGATAACTTCGGTATCGCAGAAGGACTTATGACAACTGTACATGCTACGACTGCAACCCAAAAAACTGTAGATGGACCATCTGCAAAAGACTGGAGAGGTGGTAGATCTGCGCTTAACAACATCATCCCTTCTTCTACAGGTGCTGCAAAAGCGGTAGGAAAAGTGATCCCTTCTCTTAACGGGAAATTGACTGGTATGTCTTTCAGAGTTCCGACTGCTGACGTTTCTGTAGTAGATTTGACTGTGAAATTGGATAAACCAACTTCTTACGAAGAAATCTGTGCAGCGATCAAAACTGCATCTGAAGGTGATCTTAAAGGTATTCTTGGATACACTGAAGATGCTGTGGTTTCTCAGGATTTCGTAAGCGATTCCAGAACTTCTATCTTCGACAAAGAGGCTGGAATTATGTTGAACCCAACGTTCGTAAAATTGGTATCTTGGTACGATAACGAATGGGGATATTCTAACAAATTGGCAGATATGCTTGTTCATTCAGCTTCTTTGTAATCTGAAGCTTTTTAATAATAAAAAAACCTCTGATATTTTTCAGAGGTTTTTTTATTATTTATTCTATAATGAATTTCTGACTTTGAATCTTTCCTTTATCGTTAGTCAGTTCCAGAATATAAATTCCTTTTCCAAGATGGCTAACATCAATCGTATAATTATCTTTATTAAATTCTTTTCCTGATAATCTTCGACCTGTGAAATCATAAATATTAAATCTTACCAATTGCGAAGTTGCGGAAATAAGCAGTTTTTCAGAAGTTGGATTCGGGTAAATTTTCACTTTCTCAACATTGTAATTATTACCAGCCAAATGTTCTTCTTCCCCACCAATGATTCTTGTAATTCTGTTTCTCCCTGTGCTATTATAAGATGTGAAATCCCCTACTGCTAAAAATTTTTCATCCTGAGTTATTAATTTATAAATAGGTTTATTTGCACCTGCCGAGGTTTTATTAAATGTTAAATCCAAAGTTCCGTCAGTTTCAAGTCTTGCGATGTAATTGCGTGTGACATTATTGTATTTTGTAAAACTTCCTCCAATCAAAACTTTGCCATTTTCCTGCATTACTAGAGTTTCTACACTTGCATTAGCACCAACTGTCGCAGTAAAGGATGCATCTCTGCTTCCGTTAGTATTCACTCTTGCAACTCTTGTAGAAGTCACGCCGTTAAAAGTTGTAAAATTACCTCCGATAACAATCTTCCCATCTGCCTGTATCACCATACTCGAAACGGTATTGTTTGCGCCGGTTCCAACAGCAAAAGAAGTATCTAAAGTCCCGTCTACATTTATTCTTGCCAATCTGTTTCTGGAAACACCATCGTATGTTGTAAAATTTCCGGAGATCAGAATTTTATTATCAGGCTGTAATTTCATAGCATAAATTGCATTATTGGCACCACTCAAAGGCTGGAAGCTAGTGTCAATAGTTCCATCGGTATTAAGCCTAAGGATTCGGTTGGCAGTTTTGGTATTGAAGACTGTAAAATCTCCGCACACCAAAATTTTTCCGTCTGGTTGGATGAGAATATCTCTTACAGGATCAGTCGGTCCATAGCCAATTTTGAAATCGTTGTCAATAGAACCGGCGGAAGAAATCCTTACCAGATATGATTTTGCAATCGTGTTAAAGGTAGAAAAATCACCACCAACAATAATTTTATTATCGCTTTGGACAGCTGCTGCCCGTATTGTTAGATCGGCTCCCACTCCTACCTGCAACGTATTATCGACATTGCCATCAGCATCAATCCTTGCAACTCTGTTATTCTGACTGTCATTAAAACTGTTGAAATTTCCTACAATAATTATTTTTTTGTCAGTTTGTACAGCGATATTGCGGATTGTACCATCTGCTGCATAACCTGGATTGAAAGTGGTATCTAAAGTTCCATCAAGATTGATCCTGGAAATATAATGTTTTACATTATTATTGAAAACCGAATAACTTCCTCCCGTCATTAGTTTCCCATCAGATTGCTGCTGAAAACTAGTGACGCTCGCCCCAAATCCTTTCCCCGGATTGAAGCTTGTATCTATCGTTCCATTCTCATTAATCCTGGTAATATAATTTCTCATCGTTCCGGAATAAATTGTAAAATCTCCTCCCAGCATCAGCTTTTTATCATTAAGGATAAGAATATTTCTTACAATATTATTAGCGCCAGTTCCAATTGTAAAAGTTTCGTCGATAGTTGCATCTTCATTGATTTTTACAATGGCGTTTTTTGTAATGTTATTGTATTTTGTAAATTTTCCTCCGATAAATATTTTCCCATCACCGGATAGTAATATTTTGTAAACGATATTGTTGAAGCCTGTTGTCGCAAAAGAATCATCTATACTTGCATCAGAATTGATCCTTACAACATAATTTTTGGAAACGGAATTATAAGTCGTAAAGTTACCACCTGCCAGAATTTTTCCATCCGCCTGAACAGCAACCGAATAAACATGAGAATTAAAACCGGAACTTGTATTAAATGTAGTATCGAGACTACCATCAGCATTGAGTCTGGCGATATATTGTCTAGTAATTCCGTTAAATTTCGTAAACTGCCCACCAATAATAATTTTGCCATCTGTCTGTAATGCAACACATTCGATAACACCATCTGCACCGGTTCCCGTTAGAAAACCAGCATCTGTCGTTCCGTCGGCATTCAGTCTTACAATCCTGTTTTTTGTAACACCATTGAAAGTGGTAAAGCTTCCGCAGACAATAATCTTCCCATCTGGCTGAGCTATAAAAGAAGACACATAATCATTTGCTCCGGAACCGATTATAAATGTACTATCAAAGCTTCCGTCTGTATTAATTCTCGCCAAAGATTTGGCAGTATTTGTATTATAAATTGTGAAATCACCACCAATAATGATTTTCCCATTTGGCTGGATCATGATATCTTTGACATAATCATTGGCACCATCGCCTAAACCAAATCCAAGATCAGTAGAATTAAAAGTTGTATCAACACTTCCAGGTTGTGCCTGTGTAAAGAAAAAAATCAGGAATAATATAGTTGATAAAAATTGTTTCATCCGCATAAAATATCCACAAATTTAACTGATAATTTGCAAATAATCACAAATTGATTATTAATACAATTTTAAACATTTAATTAAAATCTGAATATTTAATCCCCAAAAAAAATTAGGCATTCAGAATTAAAATGATTATTTTTGAGAATAATTTTTTTGAAACGATGAGTACTACAGACGATAAGAAAAAAGCACTGCAACTGGTGCTGGAAAAACTAGATAAAACCTATGGAAAAGGGACTGTAATGACTTTGGGGGAAAACTCTGTGGATCATACCATAGAAGTAATTCCGTCCGGATCATTAGGGATTGACCTTGCTTTAGGTGTTGGCGGATATCCAAGAGGAAGGGTGATAGAAATCTACGGTCCGGAATCTTCCGGTAAAACCACACTTACTTTACACGCTATTGCAGAAGCTCAAAAAGCTGGTGGAATCGCTGCTTTTATAGATGCCGAACACGCATTTGACAGAAGTTATGCCGCAAAATTGGGTGTTGATCTGGAAAACCTGATCATCTCTCAGCCGGATAATGGTGAGCAGGCTTTGGAGATCGCAGATAATCTGATCAGATCGGGAGCAATTGATATTGTAGTGATCGATTCTGTTGCGGCATTGACGCCAAAAGCAGAGATCGAAGGCGAAATGGGTGATTCTAAAATGGGATTGCACGCAAGGTTGATGTCTCAGGCTCTTCGAAAATTGACAGGTTCTATTTCCAGAACAAAATGTACTGTTATTTTCATCAATCAGCTTCGTGAAAAAATTGGGGTGATGTTTGGAAATCCTGAAACTACAACTGGTGGAAATGCACTTAAATTCTATGCCTCAGTAAGGATTGACATCAGAAAAGCAAGTGCACCGATTAAAAATGGCGATGAAGCTGTCGGAAGCCGTGTGAAAGTAAAAATTGTAAAAAACAAAGTGGCCCCGCCTTTCAAACAAGCTGAATTTGACATTATGTATGGCGAAGGAATTTCTAAATCGGGAGAGATTTTGGATACTGCGGTAGATCTTGCTGTGGTCAAGAAAAGCGGATCCTGGTTCAGTTATGAAGAGACAAAACTTGGACAAGGTCGTGATGCTGTAAAAGATCTTTTAAAAGATAATCCTGAATTATCCGAAGAAATCGAAGGTAAGATCCGAGAGATTATTAAAAATAAATAATATTTTGCTAATAGAAATAATAAAGGCTGTGAGATTCACAGCCTTTATTGTTATTTGAAGAAATAAGTTAATCCTAAACTTATTACCTGTTCTGATTTTTTCTTGGAAACATTGGAATCACTAGTCAGATTATCAGGAGAATATTTGAGATCCGGATAAGTGTCAGACAAACCAATATCGTACTTCAAAGCAATCTCCAACTGTCGTTTGTAACTAAAACCTACACCCGCACCTAATCCCAGATTGAAGGAATTTGCTTTTCCATAATCATCGGCTTCATAATAAGTTCTTGCCGGATTTTTTACCTTCTGATCAATCAGAAAATTAAATCGCGGACCAATCAATCCGTAAAATTCAGATTCTGCTTCTGAGAAATATGCTTTGAAATTAACAGGAACACTCAGATAATTGTTTGCATAAACAGAATGATCCCAACCTTTTGCATCCTCATATTTTCTGTCACCTCCTTCACCTGCTCCAAAATATAAAGCTTCTGCCTGAATGTAATATTGCTCGCCCACACCAATTGGTACTTGTGCCGTAACGCCTCCTAAAACAGAAATTCTTGCTCCGGAAGGATTGTGCGCATTTCTAACCCGGGAATATGTCCCTCCCACAACCAAACCAAATTCAGTTGACCTGAAATCGATCTGTGCCTGTGACAGAACAGATATTAAAAGTAGAGATGCGAAAAAGATTTTTTTCATATTTGTGCGTTTTTGTGTTTATATTTCCTATAAAAGTAAAGATATTTTCTGAACAGTGAAATAGCTGCCAAAAAATATCTTTATTTATAATAAATTGATCTTATGCTAAAACCTTTGCTACAGTCACTCCGATCTCTGCCGGAGAATCTACAACATTGATTCCGCATTCGCTCATAATAGCCATTTTTGCCTGAGCAGTGTCATCATCACCACCTACGATAGCACCAGCGTGCCCCATTGTTCTGCCTTTTGGAGCAGTCTGTCCAGCTATAAATCCTACAACAGGTTTTTTCGAGCCAGATTCCTTATACCATCTTGCAGCTTCTGCTTCTAACTGACCTCCGATTTCTCCGATCATTACAACAGCATCAGTTTCCGGATCGTTGATAAACAATTCCAAAGCTTCTTTGGTTGTTGTTCCAATGATTGGATCTCCACCAATTCCTATAGCCGTAGAAACTCCGAAACCAGCTTTCACAACCTGATCTGCAGCCTCGTAAGTCAAAGTTCCCGATTTTGAAACAATCCCTACTCTTCCTTTTTTGAAAACGAAACCAGGCATAATACCAATTTTAGCTTCGTCTGAAGTAATGATACCAGGACAGTTTGGACCAATCAATCGGCAGTCTCTGTCTTGGATATAATCCTTAACTTTTACCATATCAGCAACAGGAATCCCTTCTGTGATACATACAATAACTTTGATACCTGCTTCTGCAGCTTCCATCACAGCATCTGCAGCAAATGCAGGCGGAACGAAAATAATACTCACATTAGCTCCTGCTTTCTCCACAGCTTCCGCCACAGAATTGAAAACCGGCTTACCAAGGTGCTCAGAACCTCCTTTTCCCGGAGTTACACCTCCAACAACGTTGGTTCCATAGTCAATCATTTGACCTGCGTGGAAAGTACCTTCGTTACCTGTAAATCCTTGTACGATAACTTTAGAATCTTTGTTTACTAATACTGACATTTTTTATTGTAATTTATTGATTTTATAAAACTTTGTTACTCGCAAAAATAACGATAATAATCCAAAAATTTCTTGTAATCAATAATTTTTTGGATTAATAAAATATGATTTACTTCAGATTTTTGATTTTGACTTCTTTTCTGAGATAATCTCTGAACTCTTCTGCAATAGGTCCGAAGTAAGTTCCTTTTTTCAGATTTCTGTTGATGCCGGTTTTCGCAAGGAGTACCGTTCCTTTTTCGATTCTTACGCCTGAGGCCATTCCCACTTGTCCCCAGATTGTAACTTCATCCTCGATGATACAGCAGCCTGCAATTCCGGTTTGAGAAGCTATGAGACATCTTTTACCAATAATCGTGTCGTGCCCAATTTGGATCTGATTGTCCAAAATACTGCCTTCCCCGATGATTGTCGGATCCGTCACACCTCTATCTATGGTACAACCGTTTCCTATTTCAACATTATTTTCGATGATGACATTTCCGACTGATATCAATCTGTCAAAATTACCGTTGAGTTTTCTGTAATAAAAAGCGTCTCCGCCTAAAACTGTGTTGGCCTGGATGACTACATTATCTCCAATCACCGTTCTGTCTCCGATAACCACGTTTGGGAAAATATGGCAGTTCTTTCCTATTCTTACTTCGTTCCCGATCGTAACGGATGGATGGATGAATGTTCCGTCGCCAACTTCGAGGTCGTGAAGTTCTTCTCGGAAATTAGAAATTCTAGTAAAATGGGTATTGATTTTATTAAAATCCCTGAAAGGATCATCGGAGACCAAAAGTACTTTTCCGACTGGACATTCTACTTCTTTATCTATTAAAATGATTGTAGCAGCGGAATTAAGCGCTTTGTCGTAATATTTGGGATGGTTGACGAAAACAATTTCTCCGGCTTTCACCATATGGATCTCATTGGTTCCAAGAACCGGAAAATCTTCAGGGCCGATATATTTTGCATTGATGATATCAGCAATGGTTTTGAGTTGTTGTGGCTGATTGAATGTCATAGTTAGATATTAGAATTAGACATTGGATTTTAGATTGTAATTCGATTTTACAGAGAAATCTTCATATAAACGAATCAGTTTGCAGCCCGACTTGAGTGGAGCTCTTTTTCTTTTTGGCAAAAAAAGAAAAAAGCGGGAACGCAAGTCGGAAAAGCTGCCATAAAAAGAAAGCTGAAAACTTTACGCTTCCAGCTTCTTACTGTAATTTATTTTACTCTTTCAAGGTAAGAACCGTCCTCGGTACTGATCTTGATCTTGTCACCTGGCTCGATGAAAAGTGGCACCATTACTCTGGCTCCGGTTTCTACGATTGCATTTTTCAGTGCGTTGGTAGCGGTATTTCCTTTCACCCCCGGATCAGCTTCGATCACTTCTAAGTAAACTGATTGTGGAAGTTCTGCAGAGAGTGGTGTTTCATCTGCTTCTTTCAGGATGATAGTCACTTCTTCGCCAGCCTTCATCAATTGAGAGTTCTCGATCATTTCCTTATCAAGATAAAGTTGAGAAAAATCGTCGTTATTCATAAAGTGGAATCCATTCTCATCATCGTACAGATACTGGAATTTTCTTGTGATCACTTTTACTTCATCAATTTTGTGACCTGCAGAAAAAGTGTTATCTAGTACTTTTCCGTTGGTTACAGATTTTAATTTTGTTCTTACGAAAGCAGGACCTTTACCTGGTTTTACGTGAAGAAACTCGATTACTTTGAAAATATCATTGCTGAATTCTATGCAAAGTCCTTTTCTTATATCGTTGCTTGTTGCCATTAGTTATATATAAACTTGTATTATTTTATTATTCTTTGTTTGAGCCGTATCCTTTTACAATACCTCTTGGAGAATTCTGGATAAAAGTGATGATTTCATCACGCTCCATAGTCGGAAGCATTTCTTTTTCTATGAATTCTATTGCCTGGGTTGTATTCATTTTCATCTGGAAAATAGCTCTGTATATTTTTTGGATTTCGAAGATTTTATCATTAGTAAAACCTCTTCTTCTAAGTCCTACAGAATTAATTCCTGCGTAAGATATTGGTTCTCTTGCTACTTTTACATAAGGTGGAATATCTTTTCTGATCAAAGAACCCCCGGAAATCATAACGTGCTTACCGATTTTTCCAAATTGCTGAACAGCAGAAAGTCCACCCATTACTACAAAATCTCCGATCTCCACGTGTCCTGCAATTCCGCAACCGTTTGCTATGATCACATTATCACCAACGATACAATCGTGGGCAACGTGGGAAGTCGCCATTATCAGGCAATTATTTCCAATTTTTGTGTATCCTAAAGCTTTTGTACCTCTGTTAATCGTAACACATTCTCTAAGAGTAGTGCCGTCTCCGATGATTACCTGAGTATCTTCGCCATCAAATTTAAGATCTTGGGGTACTGCTCCAATCACGGTTCCTGGGAAAATTTTACAATTCTTACCGATCCTCACATTTTCCATAATGGTCACATTGGGGCCAATCCAGGTATCAGAACCGACAGTTACATTTGCACCAATGGTTGTAAATGGTTCTATGGTTACGTTTTTGCCGATCTTTGCGCGGGGATCTACTGCTGTAAGCTGATGAATCATAAATTAGTTTTTAGTTTTTGCAACCTGGGCCATCAGTTCAGCTTCTACAACTACGCTGTCTCCTACGTAACCGTAACCCTGCATATGTACAATTCCTCTTCTGATCGGCTCTATCAATTCTATTTTGAATATCAGCTGATCTCCGGGAACTACTTTTTTCTTGAATTTTACATTGTCCATCTTAACAAAATAAGTGGAATAATTCTCAGGATCCGGAACATTTGCTAATACCAAAATACCGCCTACTTGAGCCATTGCTTCTATCTGCAAAACACCCGGCATAACCGGTTCTTTTGGAAAATGACCGACAAAGAACGGCTCGTTCATAGAAACATTCTTAAGTCCGACTACGTGAGTTTCCGACAACTCTAAAATCTTATCAACCAAAAGAAATGGCGGTCTGTGCGGCAATAGTTTCATAATGCCATTGATATCAAAAACAGGTTCTGCTTTGAGATCAAAATCAGGAACATTTTTTCTTTTTTGCAATTTGTATTGTCTATTAAGTTTTTTTGCGAACTGTGTGTTTACGAAATGTCCGGGTTTGTTGGCAATTACTCTACCTTTGATCCTTACACCAACCAATGCAAGATCTCCGACAACATCTAATAATTTGTGACGTGCGGCTTCATTGGGAAAGTTAAGGGTAAGATTGTCAAGAATTCCGTTTGGACGGATAGAAACCTCGTCTTTACCGAAAGCTAATTTCAGTTTTTCTGTTGTCTCAGGCGTTAATTCCTTATCAACATAAACGATGGCATTGCTGATATCGCCTCCTTTTATAAGGTTTGCGTCCAGAAGCTGCTCCAACTCGTGCAAAAAGCTGAATGTTCTTGCAGGTGCAATTTCTTCCTTGAATTCGGAGAGGTTTTTCATGCTGGCATTTTGAGTCCCCAAAACTTTGGTTCCAAAATCTACCATTGTTGTAATTTCGTAATCGTCTGCCGGTATCACCGTGATCTCAGAACCTGTTGCAGGATCGATGTAATTCATCACCTCCTTTACTACAAGATATTCTCTCGCCAGATCCTGTTCTATAATACCTACTTTTTCGATAGCTTCTACAAAATATTTGGAAGAACCATCTAAAATTGGCGGTTCTGCACTATTCATTTCAAGAAAGACATTATCAACATCCATTCCTACCAATGCAGCAAGAAGATGCTCGCAGGTATGGATTTTGACGCCTAACTTTTCCAGAGTAGTTCCTCTTTCTGTAGTTGTAACATAGTTGACATCAGCCTCTACCTGAGGATGACCTTCGAGATCTGTTCTTACAAAAACAAATCCGGTGTTTTCCTTAGCCGGTTTAATCGTAAGAGTTACCTCTTTTCCTGTGTGAAGACCTATTCCTGAAAGCAGGATATCTTCTTTGATCGTTTTTTGTTTATCACTCATTGTATTAGTTTTGAGGCGGGAAGAAATACTTCTTAAGTCCTGATACCTTTACTCTGATTTTTTATTTTCTAAATCGTTTATTCTCTTTACTATATCGGTGAAATTACGGAAATGTACGTAATTTCTTCTATAATCGCTGTAATTGATTGCCGGGGAGCCATAAAGTGTTTCTCCATCTTTGGCAGTATTATTAACACCGCTTTGTGCCTGGATCTTCACCTGATTTCCGATTTTGATATGCCCGACTATTCCAACCTGACCGCCAATCTGATTCCAATCTCCAATGATTGTAGAACCTGCAATTCCTGCCTGAGCGGCAATCACATTGTTCTGACCAATTTTCACATTGTGAGCGATCTGAATCAGATTGTCTATTTTAGTTCCTTTGCCGATGATCGTAGAGCCAATGGTTGCACGGTCTATGCTGCAATTGGAACCAATTTCCACATCATCTTCTATAATAACATTCCCTAATTGAGGGATTTTTTTGAATCCTTCTGCTGTTGGCTGAAAACCAAATCCGTCTCCGCCAATGACCGTATTGGAATGTATCACACAATTGTCACCAACGATGCAGTAATCGTATATTCTTGCGCCACTGTCGATTTTACAATTTTTTCCGATTTTTACACCTTTTCCGATATAAACCTGTGGATAGATCTGAGTTCCGTCACCAATATTAGCTTTTTCGGATACATAAGTGAATGCCCCGATGTAAACATCTTCACCAACTTTTGCCGTCTCGTGAAAGAATGAACCCTGCTCAATCCCGGTTTTTCTGCCCTGCATTTCCTGATAAAGATTCATCAAAACCTGAAAAGAAAGATAAGCATCTTCTACCACAATTATTACAGGTTTGTAATCTCTGTCTTCTATAAGACTTTCAGAAACTATCAAAACTGCACACGCTGTTGTATCTATATGATGGGAAAAACGACTCTGCCCAACAAAAGACAAATGTCCCTGCTGACCATTTTCTATTGGTGAAACGCCTGTAATAACAGTATTCCCGTTCCCAATTATTCTGCCGTTTATTATTCCTGCAATCTGTTCTGCACTAAATTCCATAGTTTGCAAAGATAAATATTTTATTAATTATCTTTTAATTTTTTATGATGAATGAAAATTTGTTTTTTTGTCATGAAATTTCTCTCGGGCAATACATGATATATTTTCTGGTAGGATTCTCCATACAACCGAACAAAATCTGATTTTCCGATTGTTCCAGCTTAAACTTATTGCCGGTTTTATCCATCAGATAAATTGGTTGCTTCTCTGTATCATAAGGCAAAAGCGTTCTGGAAATCTGTCCAACCAATTCCTCTCCGTTGTCAATATTAAAGTATTGGTTGACTTTTTCTACTTTTTGTTTCAAAAAATCTTCAGAAAATGGTTTTGATGAAATAATACTTTTGGGGAAATCCCTGTAAATTACTGTTCTGCAAAGCTTTGACAAGATGAAATCCGGATTCTCTGTCCATTCTTTTATCGCCTGAAAAACATCCATATCATCCAGCATTGTGAATCTTCTGATATCTTCTTCTGTAGCTTCATCAAATTTATGCTTAATCAAAAAATATTTCAGGTTTGAGGGTGCTTCCAGATCCAAGTTCCGGGAAACCAGATATTTTGCCCTGTTAAGAATCTGAACTAAGATATGTTCTGCCAAAGCCGCAGTTTTATGATAATAAACCTGCCAGTACATAAACATTCTGGCAGTCAGGTAATTTTCTATTGAATAAATTCCTTTGGCATCGATGACCAGTTTTTCATCGCTCACGTTCATCATAGAAATGATTCTTTCTACGTTCACGTCGCCTTCGGAAACACCCGTATAGAAGCTGTCGCGCTTCAGATAATCCATCCTGTCAACATCTAACTGCGAGGAAATCAATTGATTGAAAAACATCCTGTGGTATTTGCCCTGGAACATTTCAATCGCCAAATCCAGTTTTCCACCGAATTCCTCATTCAACCGCGTCATTAATAAAATCGAAATTTTCTCGTGATGCCAGTCGTCCATCAGCCTGTTTTCCAAAGCGTGCGAAAACGGACCGTGACCGATATCGTGCATCAAAATTGCCAGCATTGCCGCTTCCTCTTCTTTTTTTGAAATCTTAATCCCTTTCAGTTTCAAGGTTTCCAATGCTTTGAACATCAGATTCATTGCACCAAGGGCATGATGAAATCTTGTGTGTTTTGCGCCGGGAAATATTAAAGAAAGCAAACCCGTTTGAGAAATGCGCCTTAGTCTCTGGAAATAGGGATGTTCTATAACGTCAAACAGAATCTCGTGAGGAATTTTGATAAAGCCGTGAACGGGATCGTTGATAATTTTGAGTTTATTCTGCACCGTTGATTAATTGATAAATGATTATTAATGATTGATACAAAAATAGGGAAACTGAATGATTTTTGACAATAAAGGTTGATTGTACAGAAATATAGATAAAAAATTTAATTCTTCAGTATCACTTCTCTTGATCTATTAACAAAATAGGCAACAATCAAATTTGGAATCCAACATAACCAAGCTACGATAAGATAAGATATCTGTGGATCTCCCGTCAATGATTTTAACAAAGGAAACCACAATCTCAAAGTGACCGCTGCAAAAGTGCATGCATAACTGTAAGTCATTAAATTTTGATGATTAATGATGTTATTTTTCTTAATTTCTAAAAATGATTTGAGTGTCGTACAAAACCAAATAAGACCCAAACAAATAAATCCTGAAGCCGAAATCCAACCTCCATTAGCAAAAAAACCAATATAAATACCACTTGTGGAACTTATAACAACCGAAAGAATATAGGTAATTCCAATCTTCTTATGAAACTTTGGATGTCTTTTTCGGAAGTTTTCCCCAAACTGTCTCCATCCAATCAAAAGTGATAATCCTCCGAAGGAGATATGTGCAAAAAACAAGATTTTCCATATCAGGCTATGAAGAATTTCCGGATCTTTGGAGTTGAGAAAGGTGTGTTTATGATCTACAAAAACATAGATCAAAGGATATAATCCAATCAAAATAGCGAAAACACAAATAAGGACAAATAACATTTTCTTCATTACAAAAAGGTTGTTGTTAGAGTTGAAAATTAACTTTATCACTGAACAAAGTTTCGGCAAAAATGAAGTATATGTGAGTGTTAATCGTTCCAAAATGAAAGATGGAACTAATTTTTTAGATTTTTATCGGGCAATTGTAGTTTATCTGAAGTTCAAACTAATCTAAATTTATGTTTTGACTTTTTAAAAATTCTCTCGGAGAACAATCCGTGTATTTTTTAAAATTTCTGTTAAAGGAAGTTTTGGAATTGAATCCACATTCAAAAGCTAAAGAAAGAAATGTAAATTTTTGATTTTCCTGTAGTACGGCAATTCTTTTAAATTCTTCAATCCTATGTCGATTGATATAATCATAAAAGTTTTTATTTTCTATCTGATTGATTGTCTGCGAAAGTAAATTGGGATGGATCTCCAGTGTAATTGCCAGATTATTCAATGTAAGTTCCGGATCTTTGAAAATCTTATCCTTCTCCATTTTATCTACTAATTTTTGGTAAATATTCTTAATAGACTCTTCGCTGGCAGTAGATTTCTGATATTTTACAACTGTAGGATAAGTGACAGATTCATTATTTCCGCTATCTATATTAATAGCTTTTATATCTTTTGGATTTAAAATTCCGACTTTACTGATTCCAAAATAGGATGCCAGCAAAATAAAAACAACTACAAGTGAAAAAATAAGGACATCATTCCTGAGTAAAACGGCAATCCAGATCAGCGAAATTCCTGCAATAAGATAGTACAGCCAATTTAAATTAATCTTATCCGTATTTGAATATTTTTGAGTTATCTCTTTTTTATATTTTTTTACAGAATTAATACTTGCGCAGACATAAAAAATCCCGGATATAATGATAAGAATACTAATATTACTTCTTAAATCTTTATAGGTTGAACCATCATTCTGATAAATAAAAATTTTTTCTTCGGATGATAGATTGAAGAAAGAAATCAGGATAATATAAATTATAATTGCAGGTAAAAAATGTAAAATCCATGTATAATTTTTCTTGCTTTGCCCACTTAGATTCTGGACATAAAGATATAACATAGGTCCGTGAAGCAGCGGAAGTGGAATTTCAAATCCAAGAATATAGGGGAATTTCACATACTCTCCGGAAAAAATCAATAAAAAATAAGTGGTATTAATTCCTATTATCCAAAACCACAAAGCGAGGATGTAATCAGCAGAAGTTTTCTCTTTTTTCCCTAAAATCAGAAAAGAAAAAAAACACGCAATAAAAATTCCCGCCAAATATATCATTTAAAAATAAATTAAAATCAAAATATAATTGATATCACGTTAAACCAAAATTCGCAAACTCTTTGGCAAAACCTTGATGAAAATCGGGGATTTTATTTTTTTGAATTCCCCATCAATGTGCCAATTTTTTGTATTGACTTTGAACTCTATTTCCGAAACCGGAAGATAAGTCACGTAATCATCATCTTTCAATCGTTTAGTAAACATCCGGAAAGCAAAAAATGGTGAATATGTCAAAGGAAATTTCTTCACCAAAACCAAATCTACCAAACCATCACTTTTACTTGCCATTGGCGCAATATATGCGTTGTTTCCAAACTGGCGGGTGTTTGCCACATTCAGCATCAGATATTTGCCATTGTACTGTTGGTAATTTTCTTCTAGGAATTTGATTTTTATCGGCTTATAATTAAAAAAAGTTTTAATAGAAACTTTGATATAATTTTTGAAACCCCGATTGGTTTTCTCAAATTCTTTTACAACCTTGCCATCAAATCCAGTTCCTGAAACATTGATGGAGAAATGCTCATTGACTGTGAATGTATCTATTTCTTTGCATTTACCATTTTTAATTTTATCTAATAATAATGAAATATTCTTGCTAAAATTGGTTTCGTTGGAAAAACCATTTCCAGAACCTGCCGGAAAAACTGCCAATATTTTATCCGAATTAATCAATTTTTTTGCAACTGTAGAAATAGTTCCATCGCCGCCAACTGCCACAAAAACATCAATACTTTCCCAATGGTGATCTATAAAATCATCCGTATCTCCCAAGGATTTCGAAACTAAATAAAGTGGATTTTGAACCTTTTTGGAGAGTGCGTCCAGAAAAGGCTGATAGTTTTTTTTCGCTGAAAACGGATTGATAATGAAGGCTACATTCATAAGGTCAAAAGTAAAAATACTCTGAGACTTTCAGAGTATTTTGTCGATTTATTTTAGAATGGAAAATTTTATTTTTTAAGAGTCTTCAAGTGCATCAGACTGATAGTACTTACAATTCGTCTTTAAATTAAGATTTTTTCTGTTTTTAGACCCTTCTGTCATCGGCCTTCCAGTTTTTGATATTTTCTTTAATCTTAGAAGCCGGCCACTCATTTTGTATTGTCTGAGTGATTAATCCAATCAAATCTTCATCCTGTGAAAATCGCAGAGCAAAGAGCTGAGAATCTGAAAAAAGGTAAGGTAAACTTTCAAATCTGGTTCCTGTCAAAGTGAAATATCTTAACTTAAATTCGTTGATGATAATCCGATCCTGAAGGCCAACTGCATAATGCTGACGGAGCATATATGAAATCAAAATAATTAAAGCGGAAGCAAATGAAATAGCAGTCCAAATGTACACAAATTCCTGATTAACATTGATGTTTTTCCACAATCTATAAAGTGAAAATATTAACAATATCAAAGAAACCGGATAGACTACAAAATGATGTAACGGATAATATTTCCTGTAATTTTTAAGATTTTGATGGCTCATTTATTTGATTTTGTATTGGGTTAAGAATTCGGGTTTCAGCATGTTTTTTATTTCAGAAAAGTTGATCGTAATATAAACTACACCAGCTGCGTAAGCTGTTATTTCATATTGATTATAAACAAAAGTGATCTTTTTATCATCAAAATAGAAATTATTGTTTGGTGAAATCTTATCTTCCAATAGCATTTCTTTTTGTTCAGGCTCATCAAAATGGTTTTTCAGAATCTTGTCCCACGCCAGATCTTTTGGATCTTTGATAATATCATTCTGGTTGATTACCATATTCTTATTAAGATCAAAAACTTTGTAACTTCCAAAATAATATCCGTGTGCGCCCCCTGTATAACCACTTCCGGAATAGAGCAACGTAAGAATATTATCCTTATGCGAAATCACTTTCATTGCAGAAGTATCGTCCCAGGTCTGTTTGAATTCCGGTGACCATTCTTTTGAATCTTCCCTTGTTTTAGCAAAACTTTTCTGCATTTGTTTTGTCAAATCAGCTTGTAGAGAATTCTTATCATAAGATTTGGTTTCGACCAAAGCTTCTTTATAAATACTGTCGAGAATTAATTTATTTTCTATCGAAGGAAAAACCAGCAGTTGTTTGTTAAAAGATGTCGTGAGATTTTTGTTAATTACCAGAGAATCTTCAACTTTTACAGAATCTATCACAAATGTTTTTTTGGTTACCAAAGTATCAGAATTATTTTTAACAGTAATATTTTTGACTTCGGTTTTTGTACAGGAAACAATGATAATTCCGATTGAAAAGATTGCGATTAAGTTTTTCATAATTTTTTATTTTTGAATGAATAACAAAAAACCTTCCAAAATCTGGAAGGTTTTAAATTATAACTTAAACATCTATTCTTGCGTAGACTGCGTTCTTTTCTATAAATTCCCGTCTTGGTGGCACTTCGTCGCCCATCAACATTGAGAAAGTTGAATCTGCCTCAACAGCATTTTCAATTGTTACCTGTTTTAAGATTCTGTTTTCCGGGTTAAGGGTTGTTTCCCAAAGCTGTTCAGGATTCATCTCCCCAAGACCTTTATAACGTTGCACTTCAACACCTTTGCCGTCCGGAGCCAGTTCCAGAGTGAATTGTTCACGTTCTTTTTCGTTATAAGCATAGACCTTTTTGTTTCCTTTTTTAAGAAGGTACAACGGTGGTTGCGCAATATAAATATATCCGTTCTCAATCATTTCATTCATAAAACGGAAGAAGAATGTCAGGATCAAAGTGGAAATGTGAGAACCATCAATATCCGCATCGGTCATAATAACGATCTTATGATATCTTAGCTTACTCATATTCAACGCTTTGGAATCCTCTTCTGTTCCTACAGAAACACCAAGCGCTGTGTATATATTTTTAATCTCCTCGTTGTCATAAACTTTGTGAAGCATAGATTTCTCAACATTGAGAATCTTACCTCTCAAAGGCAAAATCGCCTGGAAATGACGGTCACGACCTTGTTTTGCCGTTCCACCTGCAGAATCTCCCTCAACAAGGAATAATTCTGATTCTTCCGGATCCTTAGAAGAACAATCGGACAATTTTCCTGGCAAGCCGGAACCACCCATTGGTGATTTTCTCTGCACCATTTCTCTTGCTTTCTTCGCTGCCTGCCTCGCTTTTGCTGCCAAAACAACTTTCTGAACGATGATTTTTGCTTCGTTTGGATTTTCCTCAAGGAAGTTCGTCAGCATTTCACCAACGATTTTGTCAACCGCACCTGAAACTTCGGAGTTACCTAATTTCGTTTTGGTTTGCCCTTCGAACTGAGGCTCCATTACTTTTACAGAAACCACGGCTGTCAATCCTTCACGGAAATCGTCACCTGTAATTTCCACTTTTTCTTTTGCCGGAATTCCTAAGTCATCCGCATATTTTTTAAGCGTTCTTGTCAAAGCTCTTCTGAAACCTGCCAAGTGCGTTCCACCTTCGTGGGTATTGATATTATTAACATAAGAATGTAAATTCTCTGTAAACGACGTGTTGTAACGCATCGCCACCTCCACAGGAATCCCT
Source organism: Epilithonimonas sp. UC225_85 (assembly GCF_042695135.1). Classification (GTDB taxonomy): domain Bacteria; phylum Bacteroidota; class Bacteroidia; order Flavobacteriales; family Weeksellaceae; genus Epilithonimonas. The sequence continues at coordinate 1,573,621 of NZ_CP170547.1, read as the reverse complement.
TCCCTTTCACTTTCCATAAAGATCACGTTTTCCATAATGGATTCACGGTTTCCGTCGATATATTCTACGAATTCTCTAAGACCACCTTCGGAATGGAAAATCTCCGAATTGAAACTTCCGTCTTCGTTTGGATGTCTCTCATCAATCAAAGTAATCGTAATCCCTTTGTTAAGGAAAGACAATTCTCTAAGTCTGTTCGCCAACGTATCATAGTTGTAAACCAATTCTTGGAAAATAGTACCATCCGGCTGGAAAAAAACTTCTGTTCCTCTTTCAGAAGTCGTTCCGATTTCGGCAACATCGGCCAAAGCTTTTCCTTCAGAATATTTTTGTTGATATAGTTTACCATTACGGCTAACTGTTGCCACCAACAAAGTCGAAAGTGCATTCACACAGGAAACTCCAACTCCGTGCAGACCTCCGGAAACTTTGTAAGAATCTTTATCGAACTTACCACCGGCACCAATTTTGGTCATTACCACCTCAAGTGCGGATTTCTGTTCTTTCTCGTGGAAATCAACCGGAATCCCACGTCCATTGTCTTTTACAGAAATACTTTCACCTTCGTGAATAGTCACTTTAATCGTGTCGCAATAGCCTGCCAGAGCCTCATCAATAGAGTTATCTACTACTTCATAAACCAAATGGTGAAGACCTCTCACACCAACGTCTCCGATGTACATAGATGGTCTCAATCTCACGTGTTCCATCCCTTCTAAAGCCTGGATGCTACTTGCTGTATATTCTTTTTGACTCATATTTTTTATATTAAAGATATAAGACTCAATCTTTCAAATAGTTAGCTTGAGAATATTTCTTTTTAATTTGTTAAATTATTTTGTTAAAATGCTTACAAATATCGTGATTTTTTTCGAGATATGAAAGGATTAAATTGAGGCGAAATGGATAAGTTTTTAACAGGGAAGCTTGGGAATTGATTGAGGTTTTGAATAAAAAAATCGAACAGAAGCCCGATTTATAAAATTAATACATTAAAGAATACTTTTCTATTCATTCAAAAACTCATCCACTTTCTGCGCACATTTTCTTCCTTCCGCAATTGCCCAAACCACAAGACTCTGCCCTTTTCTCGCATCGCCACAAGAAAAATATTTCGTCTGATTAGTTTTGAATTCCTTATCATTTCCGATGAGATTTCCTTTCGGATCCAGCTTTATGTCTAAATCTTCTACTAAACCTTTGTGTTCAACGTGCGTGTAGCCTAACGCAATGAAAGCCAAATCACAATCGATGACAAATTCTGAATTTGGTTTTTCTGTGTAGAGATTCCATTTTCCGTCGGCATCTTTTGTCCACTCTGCTTCGACTAATCTGATTCCAGTCAGATTTCCGTTTTCATCTTTCACAAATTCTTTGGAATTGACAGACCATTTCCTGTCAACACCTTCCTCGTGAGACGATGTGATATGCAAAGTCATCGGCATCGTTGGCCAGGGCATCGTTGCATCACGTTCGGTTGGCTGCATCGGTTTGTAATAGATTTGATAAATGACTTCCGCACCTTGACGATTTGAAGTTCCAATACAATCCGAACCTGTATCGCCGCCGCCAATTACAACTACTTTTTTTCCTCTCGCATCAATATCTTTTTCATTAAACTGAATTCCACTGACTTTTTTATTACTTTGAGAGAGATAATCCATCGCAAAATAAACTCCTTTTGCATCACGGTTCGGAATCATCAAATCTCTTGGAACCGTACTTCCCAAAGCCAAAACAATCGCATCGAAATTCCGATTGAGTTCTTCCACAGAATAATTGACACCGACATTGACATTGGTTTTAAATTCAATTCCTTCTTCCTTCATCCACTGAACACGGCGTTCCACGATATTTTTATCCAGTTTGAAATCCGGAATCCCAAACCTCAATAATCCGCCAATTTCAGGGTCACGTTCAAAAACCGTTACCTGATGTCCCAATTGATTTAATTGATAAGCCGAAGCCAAACCAGCTGGCCCTGAGCCAACAACCGCAACCTTTTTATCCGTTCTGAATTTCGGAATAATTGGTTTTGCGAAACCTTTTTCGAAGGCAATTTCGATAATATTTTTTTCAACTTCTTCTATCGCAACCGGCAAACTATTAATTCCTAAAACACATGCTCCTTCGCACGGCGCAGGACAAATCCTACCAGTAAATTCAGGGAAATTGTTGGTTGAAATCAACAATTGATAAGCCTTTTCCCATTGTTCCTTATAAACTGCTTCATTGAATTCCGGAATCATATTCCCAAGCGGACAGCCACTTTGGCAAAACGGAACGCCACAATCCATACAGCGCGCCGATTGTTTGTGAAGATAATCTTTGGAAATCGGTTTGTAAAATTCTTTATAATGCTGAATCCTTTCCTCTACAGGAAGCTTTTTCGGCAATTCTCTATCGTATAATAAAAATCCATCTGCTTTTCCCATTATTTCAATTCATTTATTTTATTTTCAATAGCTTTTTTATAATCTCTTGGATAAACCTTAATAATATGTTTCAGATTATTTTCGAAGTCACTTAATAAATATGAAGCCAGTTCGCTGTTTGTCATTTCAAAATGTTCTTTAATCAAATCATTAATAATCGATTTATCATCTTCCGTAATCTCTTCAAGGTTTGCCATATCAGGATTAAAATTCTCTTCCAACGAACGCTCAATATCCCAAACGTAAGCAATTCCGCCACTCATTCCTGCTCCGAAATTCCTTCCGACACCACCAAGAATCAGAACAGTTCCGCCGGTCATATATTCGCAACCGTGGTCGCCGACACCTTCTACAACAGCCATTGCACCAGAATTCCGAACAGCGAAACGTTCGCCTGCCATTCCGGAAACGAAAATTTTTCCAGAAGTTGCGCCGTATAAAGCGACATTTCCGATAATGCTATTTTCGTGAGCCTTTATGACAGATTCTTTATCGTGATAAATTGCCAATTTAGCTCCTGAAAGCCCTTTACCAAAATAATCATTGGCATCGCCTTCCAGAATCATCGTGATTCCTTTGTTGCAAAACGCACCGAAACTTTGTCCCGCCGTTCCTTTAAAATTGAATTTCAGAGAATCGTCAGACATTCCTTCTGAATGATATTTTTTGGTCAATTCGTGAGATAGAATTGTTCCGACTGTTCTATCTGTATTTTTAATACTAAAATAAGCTTCCGCAGTTCCATTTTCTTCAATCGCCAACTTTGAAGCTTCCAACATTTTCCAGGAAAGCGAATCATCGATGCCATGGTCCTGATTTTCATTTTTAATGATGGGCAAATCCGTTTCTGGTTTGAAGAGAATCGGAGTCAAATCAATATTTTTATGTTTCCAGAATAAGATATCTTTTTTCGTGGTCAAACATTGCGATTGCCCGACCATTTCGTCAATCGTTCTAAATCCTAAACTTGCCATTATTTCTCTAACTTCCATCGCCAGAAATGTGAAATAACTCACCAAATGTTCAGGCTTGCCTTTAAACTTTTTCCGAAGTTCTTCATTCTGAGTGGCGATACCGACCGGACAAGTATTGAGGTGACATTTTCGCATCAGAATACAACCTTCTACAATCAGCGCAGAGGTTGAAATCCCCCATTCTTCCGCACCCAACAAAGTTGCGATAACAATATCACGACCAGTTTTTACCTGACCATCAACCTGTACAGTGACACGCTGACGGAGTTTATTTTTAATTAAAGTCTGTTGCGTTTCTGCCAATCCCAATTCCCAAGGCAAACCTGTATGTCTTGTCGAACTCAAAGGAGAAGCGCCAGTTCCACCGTCATAACCTGAAATCAAAATATGGTCGGCTTTCGCCTTTGCAACGCCGGAAGCAATTGTTCCTACGCCCGCTTTTGAAACCAATTTGACTGAAATTCTTGCGTGGCGATTGGCATTTTTCAAATCAAATATCAATTGCGCCAAATCCTCAATCGAATAAATATCGTGATGTGGCGGCGGTGAAATCAATCCAACGCCTGGCGTGGAATGTCGGGTTCTCCCAATCCATTCATCGACCTTGAATCCCGGCAATTGTCCACCTTCGCCTGGTTTTGCACCTTGCGCCATTTTGATTTGAATCTCTTCAGCCTCAGCCAAATATCTTGCAGTAACACCAAATCTTCCAGAAGCAACCTGCTTGATTGCAGAACGCATATCGTCTCCATTTTCATTAATTGTATAACGATTTTCATCTTCTCCACCTTCGCCCGTATTGCTTTTTGCGCCAATCCTGTTCATTGCAATCGCGAGTGTCGTATGCGCTTCCCAGGAAATCGAACCGAAAGACATTGCGCCAGTGGCAAAACGTTTTAAAATATTTTCTAAAGGCTCAACTTCATCAATTGAAATTGCTTCCCTGTCATTTTTAAAATCCATCAAACCTCTTAACAATGACGCTTTCTCTGATAATTGATTGACCGTTCTTGAATATTTTTTAAACAAATCATAACGGTCATTCCAAGTTGCCTGTTGTAAAAGATGAATGGATTGCGGATTGAACTGATGATATTCATTGTCCGGTTTCCATTGGTAAATTCCGCCTGGTTCTAAAACTTTTTGAGAAAGCCTAGTTCCGAAGGCATTGAAATGTTTGACCAAAGCTTCTTTTGCAATTTCATCAAAACCAACACCATTAATCCTGGAAATCGCTCCTGTAAAACAAGTATTGACAACTGCTTTATCAAGTCCGATAATTTCGAAAATCTGTGCGCCGTGATAAGATTGCAAAGTTGAGATTCCCATTTTGGAAAATATCTTCAACAATCCATCTCCGACTGCTTTTTTGTAATTGTATTTTAATTGGTCGAGGTCAGTTTCCTCACCAAATTCATTCTTATGAAACATCTCCCTGATGCTTGCCAAAGCCAGATAAGGATTGATAGCCGTAGCACCAAATCCCAACAATGCCGCAAAATGATGAACCTCCCAAACATCGCCAACTTCCATCACCAAACCTACTTTTCGGCGGACACCTTTTCGAATCAAATGGTGATGAACAGCCGAACAAGCCAAAAGGGAAGGAATCGTTGCGTGACCAGAATCCATTGAACGGTCGGAAAGGACAATCACTTCAAAACCATCATCTACAGCATCTGTTGCGTAACGGCAAATCCGGTCAATTGCTTTTCTAAGATTTCCATCTTTTCCGTCTGCTTTGAAATAAGTATAAATTGTTTTGGACTGGAATTTCCCTGTATCAACACTTCGAAGTTTTTCCAACTGTTCATTATTAAGAATCGGATTATCGAGTTTGATGGAATGGGCAAAGTTTTTATCTTCCTGCAAAAGATTTCCACTTCCGCCGATAATCGTTGTGAGAGACATTACCAATTTTTCACGGATCGGGTCGATTGGCGGATTTGTAACCTGCGCAAATAATTGTTTGAAATAAGAACTTAAATGCTGTGCCTTTTCACTTAGAACTGCTAACGGCGCATCGAAACCCATAGAGCCAATCGGTTCTTTTCCAAATTCTGCCATTTCTTTGATAACAATATCCAAATCTTCTCTGGAATATCCGAACGCTTTTTGATATTTGAAAATATCTTCGGACTGCAAACTGTTAAATCTGATTTTCGGACTTGGCAATTCATTAATATTGATATTCATTTTATCCAGCCAATCTCGGTAAGGTTGAGAAGTGCAAATTTCTTTTTTCAGTTCTTCATCGCTGATGATTTCGCCTTTTTTCATATCAACCAAGAACATTTTTCCAGGCTGAAGACGACCTCTTTTAATGACTTTTTGAGGATCGACAGGCAAAGCTCCTGATTCCGAAGCCATAATCACGCGATCATCCGAAGTCACGCAATATCTTGAAGGGCGAAGTCCATTCCTGTCCAGAGTTGCTCCGATAATATCACCATCGGTAAAAGAAATAGAAGCTGGACCATCCCAAGGCTCCATCATACAGGCGTGAAATTCATAAAAATCTTTTTTGTAAGAATCCATCTGGTCGTGACCATCCCAGGCTTCTGGAATCAACATCATCATTGTATGTGGAAGCGACCTGCCAGAGTGATAAAGCAACTCGACCATATTGTCCAAATAAGAAGAATCCGACTGTCCGGGTTTTGTAATTGGCAAGATCATATCCATTTCCTGCGCTGTGAAATTGGAACTTTCGAATGTTTTTTCGGATGACCGAAGCCAATTGAGATTTCCGCCAATCGTATTTATCTCACCATTATGCGCTAAAAATCGGAAAGGTTGCGCCAAACTCCAGGTTGGACTTGTATTGGTAGCAAAACGGGAATGCACCATTCCAAAAGCAGAACGAAGTCTCGGATCAGTAAGATCTTTAAAATAATTTCGAATCTGGACAGATCTTAATTGCCCTTTATAAATTAATTTTTTACACGAGAACGAGGCAACGTAGAAACCAATAGGATCATTGCTGGTCACACTCATAATCTGATGCGAAATATAATTCTTAAAAACAAAGAGTTTTCTCTCAAAGTCTTTTTCAGTTTCCGTATCGTAAGGACGTTCGATAAAAAGCATTTCCATTACCGGTTCTACGCTTTTTGCCAAATCGCCAAGATCCAAATTATTGACAGGAACCGGACGATAACCTAAAATTTTAAGACCTAATTTCTCAGCGGACTGCTCAATGATTTCTTTGCATTCTTGTCTGATAAAATTATTCTGGGGAAAGAAAAGCATTCCGAGTCCGTATTGACCTGGTGTGGGAAGGTCGATTCCGTAATTGAGAGCTTCGTCGTAAAGCAACTCGTGCGGGATTTGAAGTTGGATTCCCGCGCCGTCACCAGTATTACTTTCGTAGCCGGTTGCACCGCGATGCTCCATATTTTCAAGCATTGTAATTGCGTCGCTAACAATTTTGAAACTTTTGACACCTTTGATATTAGCAACAAAACCGACGCCACAGGAATCGAATTCTGTTTCGGGTAAATAAAGTCCTTGGTTTTTTGGATTAGAATTTTGAGAGATCCTCTTAGCTCTTTTCATCTTCATTCTTTTTGGATATTATCAAATTTAATGAAAAAAGAAAGAAAAATGATTTCAAATTACCAATTCAGCAATTATATAAAATATAATTAGAATAAAAATCAATAAAATAAACTAATTTTTATTAATAATTTACATTTAATTAATATTAGATAACTATTTGTTAAAATTAAATTAACATTAAAAATCATTAAATAACTGAAAATCAATACATCATATTTAAGTCCACTTTTTATAATCAGTAAAATATAGATACACATTCTATAGAAGTAAGAGAATTTCAGAAAAATGAATTTCATTCAAACAAACCCCTATAAAGAATGTAGTAAAAACTTCATAAATCAGTTTATTTATAAAATCACCATAACTTTTAAGTGGCATAAAGTTAAAAAACATAAATCTAAAATAAAATAAGAAAATGTTGTCATAACGCACGAAATTAATAATTCGTTACACATATTGACAAATCGATGCTAAATCAATAAAAAACCTCGCTTTTACAAGCGAGGTCATTAATATTTTTAAGAAATCTTTAAACTAATTTCATCCACAAAACCTCATCGATTTTATCAACTTTTACCAAATTATTTTTGATCAAAACTTTGGAAGCCTTATCCCATTTCTTGCCAGAAAGTTGAGAACGGGTTTTCACCTCGTTAAGCTCGAATGGCGCTTCTTGAGAACCAAGAACCTCGAGGATTACTTTTTCATCTTCTCCCAATTCTACTTTAGGAACTACTTTTTCAGGTCTCATTTGTGGGAAGAAAAGAACTTCCTGAATAGATGCATTATTGGTCAGGAACATAATCAATCTGTCCATTCCGATTCCCATACCTGAAGTTGGCGGCATTCCGTATTCTAGAGCTCTTAAGAAATCTTCATCAATAAATTGTCCAGCTTCATCATCACCTTTTTCAGCTAATTTCAACTGATCTTCAAAACGCTCTCTCTGATCGATTGGGTCATTAAGCTCTGAGTAAGCATTTGCGATTTCTTTTCCGCAAACCATCAATTCGAAACGCTCGGTCAAACCTTCCTGACTTCTGTGCTTTTTGGTCAAGGGTGACATCTCAACAGGATAATCTGTGATGAACGTTGGCTGGATGAAGTTGCCTTCACACTTCTCTCCGAAAATCTCATCAATCAATTTCCCTTTACCCATTGTTTCATCAACTTCAATTCCGATAGATTTTGCGAAGTCAAATAATTCCTGCTCAGACTTTCCTGTAATATCAAAACCTGTATACTTCAGGATCGCTTCTGTCATGGAAACTCTTGCGAAAGGTGCTTTAAAATTAATTTCCTGATCTCCGAATTGTGCGGTTGTGGTTCCGTTGACCTGAGTTGCACAGAATTCCAATAATTTTTCCGTAAAATCCATCATCCAGTTGTAATCTTTGTAAGCCACATAGATTTCCATTACGGTGAATTCCGGATTATGTGTTCTGTCCATGCCTTCGTTTCTGAAGTTCTTTGAGAATTCATAAACGCCGTCAAATCCACCGACGATCAATCTTTTCAGATATAATTCGTTTGCAATTCTTAAATATAATGGGATATCAAGAGCGTTGTGATGTGTGATAAATGGTCTCGCCGCAGCTCCACCAGGAATCGATTGCAAAACAGGCGTTTCTACCTCAAAATACCCGGCATCATTGAAGAAGGTTCTCATCGCTGTGTAGAGTTTTGTTCTTTTAACAAAAACTTCTTTGACGTGAGGGTTTACGATCAAATCTGCATAACGCTGTCTGTAACGCAATTCCGGATCGTTGAAAGCATCGAAAACATTTCCTTCTGCATCTACTTTTGGAAGCGGAAGCGGACGAAGCGATTTGGTAAGCAAAGTGAAGTTTTCAACTTTCACGGTCATTTCTCCAACCTGTGTGTTGAATAATTCTCCTTCTATCCCGATGATATCACCGATGTCTAAAAGATGTTTGTAAACCTCGTTGTATAATGTTTTGTCTTCACCAGTACAGATCTCGTCCCGGTTAAAATAAACCTGGATCTTACCTTCAGAATCCTGTAATTCTGCAAAACTTGCTTTCCCCTGAATCCTTCTGGACATTAGTCTTCCGGCAATGACCACCTTTTTTCCTTCTTCAAAATTCTGTTTTATAGATTTTGTGGAATCTGTGATTTTGTATTCAGCAGCCGGGAATGCATCGATTCCCAAATTGGTAAGCTTTTGTAATTTTTCGCGGCGGATAATTTCCTGTTCAGATAGTGACATTTTTTAACATTTAAAAGATGCAAAGATAGTTTATTCTGAATAATTGATAATCTAAAAAAACACAACAATATAAGGTTATCTATGAAAAATTTATTTTTAATCATATATTTAATTTAACATAATATATTTTTTTATATTTTTATTTTTTGTTTAAATAATAATACTATCTTTGACAGGTTTGAAAATTTAATTTAAAATTAATCTTTCAGGCCAAAAACACAAAAAACACACTTTGTATGAAAAAAACAATATCCTCAGTATTGATCTTAGGCTGCATATCCTATGCTTACACACAGGTGGGAATTGGAACTAGCAATCCCGCTCTTACGATGAGTATTAAGGACAACAGCACGGGAATACAGCACCACTCTTCCAATAAAATTTCCATTGTTAGCAATAGCACTAATGCTATTACTGTAGACCAAGCAAATGTTGGCATCAATAATGTAAACCCGACAAAAATCTTAGATGTAGATGCCGGAAACAACTTTTTGCGAATCTCCAATCTACTATCTGTACCAAATCCCAATCCTTTTCTACCCTATCCGCTGAAACAAAATCCTCTAAATGGAGAAAGCGGCTATATAGACGATGCAAATGTATATGTAGGAGGACAAGTGATGCGCATCGTGGTAAAACCTGATGTTAACATTGCCGGCAATTCTTTCAGCCTTGTAGAAACACCTGTAAGGTTTGAGTTCAATCCACAATCTGCAACGCCCGATGCACCTGCGGCAACCCCCAACTATATTAATAACATTACAGGTTCTTCCTTTTTATATGGTCAGAGTTTGGCTGCTGGAAACGGTACACTGGCAAGAACCACAGATCAAATCCAACTGCCTGCCGGTGTTTACAGAATTACTTTAAAATTAGTTTCAAATTTTACAGGACATCATAAAAATAATTCCATCGATATAAAATTATCTGTAAATAATGGTGAATATTCCTTTGCAAACGGCGTGAATTATGGAGACGGAAACCAACTGAAAACAGGTTATTTCACCGAAACAGTAAATCTATCCTCACCAAGCAAACTGGATTTTATCTATGTAAAACAAACCGGACCTAATAGTACAAGTTCTCAATCTAATCTTTCGCCTTATTATTCTGATAATGTTATGAGAAGCATCATCCTAATTGAAAGATTAAAATAAAATTCTTACACAAATGAAAAAATTATATACGATACTTTTTGCAGCTACAGCATATTTAGCACACGCGCAGATAGGAATTAACACATCCAATCCACAGGTAACTCTATCCATTGGTGATGATAACAGCGGACTGGAAAGAAATCAGGAAGATGAACTTTCTATTGTGACAGCAAATACAAACCGTTTAAAGATATTACAAAACGGGAATATAGGAATCAATAAAGAGGCTCCTGCAAAAATTTTGGACATCAATGCCAATAATGATTTTATTAAACTTAATAATTTAAAAACATTAACCTCTTCAGATCCTTATTATCTGGTATATGATAAGGCGAATGGAGATATTTATAAAACAACTATCCAGCCGAAAGCAGGACAAATTCTAAGAGTGCCGATAGTTGCAAACAATTATGTTGCAAATTCTGCTTCCAGCATTCAGTTCAATACAGGCGGCTCAAGCATACCTGCACCTTCTGGACTTGCTGCTTTTCCAAATTATGTTAATACGATCAGTGATGATTTTATAAGCTATCCAATAACGATCGCAACTAATGAGATTAACAACATCCCTCCCGGAACGTATAAAATTATTCTGAAATTATGCGGCGGATTTCTAACCGGAAATGACACCCAAAGAGTAGATGTAGGAATGACAACTTCTACAGGGGGCGCTTTCGTAGATTATTCATATTCAGAAGGGATCATTTCTAACTGGTCCAATACTGATGCTACCGACAAAACGGGTTATTATACGGATGTTATAAAATTTACAGCTCCCAGTAATTCAATTAGATTTAAAATAGATGTCAAGGATAGCCCTTTCAATATGGAATTCTCATACAGTGATATACACAGAAACGTATTAATATTAGAAAGACTATAATCAAGATGAAAAAAATATATGTAATCGGTTCTTTATTATTGATTATTTCCGCCAAATCACAAGTGGGAATTTATAAAGAAAGCAACAATAATTTTGCACAGCCAAAAATTACTCTGGCTATTGGTGATGATGACACCGGCATCCAATGGAACTCCACAAATAACATCTCACTCACCACAAATAATACCCCGAAAATAACGATTGATGCCAATGCCAATGTTGGGATTAATCAAACCAATCCCAATTACAAACTGGATGTTGACGCGGCAAATGATGTGTTGAGAATCACAAGCTTAAAAGAACAGCCCACGACAACTTTTACCCAGTTTTTAGCAATGGATAAAACTACGGGAGAAGTAGGTGTAAAAACCAATCCTTCTTCTCTGGGGCAATTTTTACGCTTGCCGATTGTAGACAAAATTTATAATGCCGGCTCTACCACCGCATTAGATTTTTCTGCAGTAAGTGATACTGCGCCCAACAATTCGGAAAATTATATCAATACCATTACCGGAATAACTGTTGATGATGTGGCGAATACGATAACGCTGCCGGAAGGTGTTTATTCTATCAATCTGAAAGTTGTCGGGATCTTTAAAGGTCTTAATGATAATAACCAAGTTAATGTGCGGTTTACAATAAACGGAAATCTCTACGATTACCAGCCGGGGATCATCTATGGCTATGCAGGCGAAAACGCAGACGGATTTGGAAATGGCGAAGCTAACGATAGCCGGAAAACAGGTTACTTTCAGGAAGCATTGATAGTACCGTCATCAGGAGCAACTATTTCTTTCGCTTTGGATGCGGTAAACAACAATTTCCATTTGTATCAGTCATTCATACCATCTGGTTCCACAGGAAATTCTTCGCGAACAGTTCTTACAATTAATCGTTTGAAATAAAGTTTAATTTTTATCCATAATTATTTTAAACGAAACCCTTTCAAAGTTTATACTTGAAAGGGTTTTTTGTTTAATAAATTATTTTTCTTTATCTAATTTTTGGATTCCTTTTTTCACATCAGGATGGCTCATAAAAAGATTCCAGATCAGCCCGGTTCGGTAATTCTCTATCATCACGGTCATCGGCGCCTGATTCAGACCCATGAAAATCGGTGAACACCAGTTGTTATTGAGATCAAATGAATCCCGGAAACCATATTCTCCCCAAAGAAAATCGCCATAATTAAGATAGAAATTCTTCAAAACTGCCAGAGATTCGGTTGGTGTGTATGGGAAAGAAGCGATTGCTCCGGTTGGTGTCAGTTTCCCGGTATCCTCTCTTTCCACAGGCTCATCCGGATTGTAACCGTTTGGTCCGTCGGAGGCTGTTAATCCCCAGCCGTCTTTGCCATAACCTTTTTGTTTTTTCGGATTTTCAACACAATAGAGATAATTAATTTTGGCAATATTCTGATTGTTTGTGAAATAGTTGGTGTATCTATCCGTCAAACCGTGAGGATCATATCCCATAAAAGAATAATGGGCGAAAAACAGCGGACCGCCTTTGTTGACGCCTACATCCAGCTTGATTCCGTAATAGGTATTTCCGTTGGTGTACATGGCGCCTTCATTAGAATTGCCCCAATCCTTACGGTAATCCTGCGCGCGTTTTTCCTGACTTGCCCAGCCTGAATAGTACATACTCGCCGGAACAGAATGCGTTGGTGAGGCAATTGCCAGAAGATAGGTCACCATCGTCTCATTCCAGCCAATGAGGTTATGATTGATCACCCAACCCTGATCCGGCGACCAATGCCAATAGAGATATTTACTATCTGGCGTTTGTTTGAACCAATCCCACTCTATTCCTTTCCAGAACCTGTCGATTTTTGTTTGTATGTTTTTTTCTTCTGTATTATCTTTATTAAAGTATTGATGTGCAGCCAGCAAACCTTGGACTAAAAACGAAGTTTCCACCAGATCGGCCCCATTGTCTTTCTTTCCAAAAAAAGCTTCGGTTTTTCCCGTTTTTCCATCGATGAAATGAGCGACTGCACCGTGGTATTTATCTGCTTTTTCTAAGAAATTGATGATTTTTGTAAAACGTTCAACTGATTCTTTTCTTGAGATAAAACCTCGTTCTGTTCCTGCAATCAGAGCCATAATTCCGAAACCTGAAGCTCCGGTTGCAATCATATTCTGTCTTCCGTTTGTGTTTTCTTTTGACAATCCGCTTTCCGTTTCTGCGCCATCCCAATAATAATTGAAGGACGCTTCCTGAACCATTGTCATCAATTCTTCATCAGACATATTTTTGGTTTCAGTTGAAACTACTTCTGAAAGTTTGGATTCGTTGAAAAGTTTGTCTAAGAAACTGATTTTATAAAAATATTTTTTTCCTGTTTCGTTGGTAAAATCTGCAAATCTATCAATATAAGAATCCTGAATTCCGACCGGTTTAAAATCTTTTCCATTTTCAGCACGATAGATCTTCACATATCTGATATTGTTATCTGTGATTGGGCTCCATTTCAGGTCAACATGTTCATGTAACCTTTGGCAGAAGAAATATTCGGTGTTTCAGAAATTGTTTTCTTTTCTTTTGAATCGATGAAGGCAATATCGTCCAGCCAGATTTTGTTATCAGCATCAGACTTTTCAGGTTGAGAGAAAACGATTGCCTTTATCAATTTTGGATCATCTTTAACAGAAACATCAAGACTTGAAATATCAATCAGAATATTTTCCCATTGATTCTTTTTTGTCAATTTTATATTAATTGATTTCGAAAAAGTTCCGTCTGTTTTTTGAAGTTTAATTGTTGGTAAAACATTGGATTCACTTTTCTTAGATTTAATCCAAAAACTTAGGAAATTAGCTTTATTAAAAAAATCCTTTCCTCTTACTTCCTCATATTCTATTAAGGCTTCCCACTTTCCTTTTTTTGCATTTTTGTAATCCAGCAAGAGAGAATTTCCCGGAGAATGGAATTCGTTTTTATCTACCAATAATTTGGAATTCTGATTTTTAATAGAAGAATTTCCCGAAAATTTGACATTTCCATAGAAGAAATTATCTTTCATCAGACTGTTTGTGAACAAAGTATAATCGTATTGATGTTCCTGAGCGAAAAATGAAGCTGAAACAAAAATTAGCGATTTAAGAAGTACTTTCATAAAATTCAAATTTCTTAAAGTTAATCAAATTCTCTAAAGAGACATAAAAAAGACAGCTTGGAAAACTGTCTTATATTTAATATTGATTTTAAGTTTTATTTCGAAGATAAAATATATTGCACCATAAACTTCGCATTCTCCTTACTGAATCCGTGAGCCGGCATTGGAACATCACCCCAAACTCCGGAGCTTCCTTTGATGATTTTATCCGCCAACATTTCCACATTTTCCGGTGTGTTTTCATATTTGTCCGCAACTTCTTTATACGATGGACCGATCATCCTTTCATTTAATTGATGACAACCAAGACAATCCGAACCTTCCACCAGTAACTTTCCTTCGGCAATTGGATCTGTTACAGTTTTTGCTACCGGAACTTCTTCTCGGACAAGAACCTCTTTATTCCCGGAATTTTCGTTTTTTGAACATGAAAAAATAATTGTCAAAATTACTGCGGTAATGATTCTTTTCATTCTTAACTTTTGTTCAAATATAAATAAAAAAGACATCCTGAAAAGGATGCCTTCTATGATAATTATTAGAAAAATATTTATTTTCTGATGATTACTTTTTCACTGAAATTAACGCCAAGACCAGTACCTTTTACAACGTAAACGCCGTTTGGTAAAGAATTCACGTTGATCGCGGTATTATCAGAAAGATTAAGATTGTCTTCCAAAACCAATTTTCCGGAAGCGTCATAAATCTTAACCAAAGTTTTTCCTAAAGTAACAGATCCGCTTTTGATATGAATTTCGTTTTTAGCCGGATTTGGATAAACTACAAATTTATCTTTTTGAACGTCTGCAACAGCAAGACTACATTCTGCAGGGACTGAGAAATCTTCTACCTGATCATTCATCCCTGTTCCTGTTCCGGTAATCAAACCTGCGGAAGCACCAACACCCAAACCTCTTTTTGCGAAGACATTCCAGATCAGACATTTGTCTGCACCGCCAGTCATAGCCTGGTCTGCAGCAATAATTGCATCTCTGCCTTTTACAAATGTCGGACTACAACCTTGTAATTTCAATCCGTTTACAACCAGTTGCAGCACTCTTCCGCTTCCCGAATTGGGAGCAGCTACAACATCCGAAGCATAACCGTATTTCTCCACCATTTTCCAGTGAAGATCCCAAAGCATTGTTGCCCATACAAACCCTACAGAATGTACATTAACAACAGTAACACCATTTGAAACATAAGTCATTCCGTTTGTATAGCCGTAAGTGTAAGGATTAATATTTGTATCAGGAGAATATTGAGCTGGTCTGATTCCTACACCATCAATATCCTCATCTATTGCAAAAGTACCGATACCTCTAGGTACATCTGCATTATCGCCAGGACGATTGGTCAACATCAATGCGAAGAAATCCGACCATCCTTCTCCCATTTGTTCGTTATCAGAACTTGTATTAAGACAAGAATAACCATTACCTGTATTTCTGTTAGAGATCCCGTGACCATACTCGTGAGCCACAATACCATTATCCAAACTGCCATCTATCCAGATGCTTTCGTCTTTTATATTTGCATTAACGGTATTAAAGGTGGCAATTTTCCCTTTGATAAGTTCTCCTTCCGAATTTTCTACAAGAACACCTGGAATAGTAACAGTGGCATCTGTTCCTCCCATATTTCCGACAGCAGGAGAATCTGACGCGTTATAAACAATGACACCAAGAGCACCCTTATCCTGAGCATTTTTGAATTTAACAGTAAAGTTACAATCCCCTCTTTCTATTAATGCGATCTTGCCAGTGAGATTGGTATTGCTAAGCGTTGTACAACCCTTGATTGGATTCACAAGAACGACATCTGCCGTAACAGGATTTGTAGAAATATCCGGACCAAATTCTGTATTGACTCCAACGATAGGATGTCTGCCAACTAAATCTGAAGGTGAATTATAGGAAAGAAAATTCTGAGTTTTCGGACCCCAAAGATACATCTGCATTCTTGGGACTCCGCCATCTGCAGGCGTAGAAAAGTTTGCATTATCTGTTCCGCCACCATCGCGTGCTTCTGCTCTTACAGCGTCATTACCTGTTCCTCCCTTTCCGAAATTATTGGTCTGAAAGTTTCTGGCAGATTCTGTAAACCCGAATTTGTAGAAAATATCATGCATCTTATTATTCATGTAGAATAATTGCGTGATCGCAGCATTGGTATATTGTGCCGGCGGTGTATTGACATCCAGAGGAAAATCAAATAATCTGCCAGCTCCCCCTTCTGCAACGTCTCCAACTGCATTCGTATTAGTATAATCCGTATAAGCGTAAGCATTATTTCCCCTTGTATAGGTGTAATGATTTGTGCCGTCAGAATGCCATCCTTCCGGAGATGCATCCAGGAACCAAGGATTAGAAGCCAAAGTTCTGTTTCCAAATGTTGGCGCCTCTAAAGGCAGCTCAAAAACGCGGTATGAAGCATTATCCGGTGCAAGGATTTTATTTGCCGCTTGTGAAAGACTATTATTTTGTGTAGTTTTTAAATTAGCAATTCTTCCCGGATTGGAATAAGAATGCGTATCGAACTTACAGGATACCAATAGATTATTTTTCTCAAGAATCTCTCCGTTGCTGGCATTTACCAAAACATTCCAGTAATTGCTGCTGTCTGCTTCTTCAAAATTAATTTCGTAGGCTAAGATTAGCTCATCCGCTTTTTTATAGTAAACAGTTTTACTTAAAACAGTGTTTTCTTTTCCTGCTTCAAAAGTGTACTTATCACTTTTTTTAAGTTTTAGATTTTTCAGCACCGAATCAAAAGCTGAACCTAATGTAATTTCTGCTTTTTTCGAACCTACACTTACAGAAGTAATATCTGAAAAATTATCTGAAAAATGAGTCACTTTATTATTCTTGATCAAAGCCGATGATATGGCATTAAAAACAGGAATTCCTTCATACGTCTGCTGTACATTGACAACAGTTCCCTTCAAACTTTCTGACTGGTCGGCATCCATTACTTTTATTCCGCTGACTGCTGTTTTTTTATATTTCTGATTGACAGAGATATAATCATTAACAACAGACTCATAATTCTGAGCCTGAATGAATGAAAACGCAAAAAAAGCGGCAATTGTAATTCCGCGATTGAGAGAGTTAATCTTCTTCATATAATACTATTTTTATTAAACAAGCTACTAATTTAGAAATTTTATAGATAAAATCATCTACAAATAATCAAAAACTTATAGAAAATACAACAATACTCAAATATTATTATCTATTAAACAGAGCGATTTTCAAAATGGACAAACGAAAATGAATTATTATCTTTGCAGAATGGTAAAAATTGGCAACATAGAACTTCCGGATTTTCCACTATTACTCGCTCCAATGGAAGACGTGTCGGATCCTCCATTTAGAAAACTTTGTAAAATGCACGGTGCAGATCTGATGTATTCGGAATTTATTTCTTCGGAAGGACTCATTCGTGATGCAATCAAAAGCCGTAAAAAACTCGATATCTTCGACTATGAAAGACCTGTCGGGATTCAGATTTTTGGTGGTGATGAAGAAGCAATGGCAATGTCCGCAAGAATCGTAGAAACTGTTGAACCCGATCTGGTTGACATCAACTTCGGCTGTCCTGTAAAAAAAGTAGTTTGTAAAGGAGCCGGAGCCGGCGTTCTGAAGGATATTGACCTAATGGTCCGATTAACGAAAGCTGTCGTAAATTCGACCCATTTGCCGGTTACCGTAAAAACCAGATTAGGCTGGGATAATGACTCGATAAATATTGATGAAGTGGCCGAAAGACTGCAGGATGTAGGCATCAAAGCGTTGACAATCCACGCCAGAACGCGTGCTCAAATGTATAAAGGTGAGGCCGACTGGAAACATATTTCCAGAATCAAAAATAATCCAAATATCGAAATTCCGATCTTTGGAAATGGTGATGTAGATTCTCCCGAAAAAGCGTTGGAATATAAAAATAAATACAATTGCGACGGCATTATGATTGGTCGCGGTGCCATTGGTTATCCGTGGATCTTCAATGAAATTAAACATTTCTTCAACACAGGAGAAATTTTGCCACAACCCACCATTGCCGAAAGATTAGAAGCGGTAAAAAACCACGCGCTTTGGTCTGTAGAATGGAAAGGCGAAAGACCGGGAATTGTAGAAATGAGACAGCATTACAGTAATTATTTCCGAGGTATTCCGCATTTTAAGGAATTTAAAACTAAGTTTCTTCAGGCTTTGACACTTGAAGAAATTGACAATATTATTGAGGAAACGAAGCACTTCTATTTAGAAAATGCATTTTAAGGTGAACCATATTAAAGTTGAAAATTGTCGCTCCTACGGAGCTGGATTTTATTGATAGAAACTTTGCTACAAACATTTCGTTCCTACGGAACTTTTTTTAAAGAATTTCTTGCTACAAACATTTCGCTCCTACGGAGCTTTGCTTTATACGGACTAAAGATTGTAACGTTTAATAATTAAATTTAGACTTATCAGACCTCAAAAAAATAAAAAATGAAAAAACTACTCTTACTTTCTATATTAGTGATGGGATTTTCCAAAGCTCAGTTTTTCGAGTCTCCGGAAAAATTCACCAAAACTGATTCTCTGAAAGGTTCTAATACCAAATTCAGAGACTTCTGGGATGTCAAAAAATATGATATCGTTCTGGAAGCTGATTTCGAGAAAAAAAGCATCAAAGGAAGCAACAAGATTACTCTGGAAATCGAGAAAGATGTAAAAAATCCGACTTTCCAGATCGATCTTCAAAATCCGATGAAAGCTGACAAAATTAAAGCTAACTTTCCAATTACTACTCAAAAAGTGGATGGCGATTTCATTTTTTTATCAACAAACAAAAATTTCAAAAAAGGAGAAAAATTCACGATTGATATCGACTTTTCCGGAAATCCTTTAATTGCAAAACACGCACCTTGGGACGGCGGCTGGATCTTTACCAAAGATGCAAACGGAAATCCGTGGATGACAATGGCAGACGAAGGAATCGGTGCAAGTATCTGGCTGCCAACAAAAGATATCTGGAGCGATGAGCCGGATAACGGAGTCACTTTCAAAATCATCACACCAAAAGACCTTGTAGCAGTCGCGGGTGGAAGATTAATCAAACAAGAAAATATTGGCAGTAAAAAGGCCTGGACCTGGGAAGTAAAAAATCCGATCAACGATTATTCTATTATTCCGTCAATCGGGAAATATGTGAATTTCAAAGATAGTTTTGATGGTGAAAAAGGGAAACTGGATCTGGATTATTGGGTTTTGGATTACAACCTCGACAAAGCCAAAAAACAATTCGAACAGGTGAAACCGATGATCAAATCCTTTGAAAATTGGTTTGGGCCTTATCCTTTTTATGAAGACTCCTATAAATTGGTAGAATCTCCGCATCTTGGGATGGAGCATCAGAGCAATGTAGCTTACGGAAACAAATTTCAAAACGGTTATTTGGGCAGAGACCTTTCCGAAACCGGTATTGGGCTTAAGTGGGATTACATCATCATCCACGAATCCGGACACGAGTGGTTTGCCAACAATATCACCGCTAAAGATCAGGCAGATATGTGGATCCACGAGGCTTTTACAGATTATTCTGAAACTTTATATATAGAAAGCCTTTGGGGAAAAGCGGATGCTGATACGTATTTACAAGGATTAAGAGATAAAATCCAAAACGACAAACCGATCATCGGACAATATGGTGTAAGGAATGAAGGCAGCGGCGATATGTATTTTAAAGGTGCGAATATGATCCACACGATCCGGACTGTCATTAATAATGATGAAAAATTCAGACAGATTCTGAGAGGACTTAATAAAGATTTCTATCATCAGACTGTGACAACTCAGCAGATTGAAAAGTATTTTTCTGATAAATCCGGAATTGATTTGTCTTCGATTTTCAATCAATATCTGAGAACAGTGAAGATCCCGACTTTGGAATACAAACAAAACGGAAATCAGCTGACTTACAAATGGAGTAATGTGATCCCAAATCTGAAATTTCCAATCAGACTGGCAGACGGACAAGAACTGAAACCAACAGAACAACCGCAGACGATAACTTTGAAGTCCGACAAACTGATTCAGTTTAACAAAAATTATTACATCGAAGTCAAGCAAGTTAATTAAGATTTGACTACATTTATTTAATTAAAACCATTTCAAATATCTTTGGAATGGTTTTATATTTAACAAGAATTACAAATTCAAAAAATTATGAGGAATAAATTCGTTCTTTGGGGAATCGTTGTATTAATAGTAAGCTGGACGGTAGCTTTGCTTATAAAAGCCGACTATTGGATTCCCGTTTTACTGACATTTTTATACATCTTAGGAATCTACAATACATATCAAACCAAACACGCTATTCTCAGAAACTTCCCTGTTTTAGGATATTTCCGTTTCATATTTGAGGGTATTTCGCCAGAGATTCAGCAATATTTTATCGAAAGAGAAACGGACGGAAAACCGTTTCCAAGGCATCAAAGATCTGCCGCCTACCGACGTTCCAAGAATCTAAGCGACACGGTTCCATTCGGAACCCAGCTGGAAATCAACCACAGAAAATATGAGGGAATCAAACATTCTATCTACGCAAAACATCCGAAAGAAGAACTTCCGCGAGTAACAATTGGCGGACAAGACTGCAAACAGCCCTATAATGCTTCACTATTCAACATCTCTGCAATGAGTTTCGGAGCTTTGAGTGACCGCGCTCAGATGGCTTTGAACCGAGGTGCGAAAAAAGGAAATTTCTATCACAACACCGGCGAGGGCGGGATCTCGCCACACCATATGGAAGGCGGCGATCTTTGCTGGCAGATTGGTACAGGTTATTTTGGTTGCAGAAATGAAGAAGGAAATTTCGATGCAGAATTGTTCACAAAATATGCAAATCTGGACAATGTAAAAATGATTGAGATCAAGCTATCTCAAGGTGCAAAACCAGGTCACGGCGGTGTTTTGCCGGCTGTCAAAAACACACCGGAAATTGCAGCAATCCGCCACGTAAGACCCGGAATAACGATCCTTTCACCACCATCTCACAGTGCATTTTCCAATGCAGAAGGTTTATTGAAGTTCGTTCAGCAGCTTCGCGACCTATCTGGTGGCAAACCAACTGGTTTCAAGCTTTGCATCGGCGACACCAAAGAGTTTGAAGACATCTGTGAACAGATGAATATCCTGAATATCTATCCTGATTTTATCACCGTAGATGGTGCCGAAGGCGGAACCGGTGCTGCTCCTCCGGAATTTTCGGATGGCGTTGGGATGCCGCTGGAACCAGCATTGATTTTCGTGAACCGAACGTTGATTAATTATGAAGTGAGAGACAAATTAAGGATCATCGCAAGCGGAAAAGTTCTGACTTCGCTGGATATTCTGAGAGCTGTTGCGATGGGTGCTGATCTTTGTAATAATGCCAGAGGATTTATGTTTTCGTTAGGCTGTATTCAGGCTTTGAGATGTAATACGAATACTTGTCCAACAGGCGTTGCAACTCAGGACAAAATGCTCATCAAAGGCCTTGATACCAATGATAAAACCGAGCGTGTTTATCAGTTTCATAAAAATACTTTATACACCTGTAACGAACTGATTGCCGCTGCCGGACGGGAAAGTTATGATCAGGTAGATGCTTCTATGTTTATGCGCGGCGATGAGTTTGAACACTTGTCCGACACCTATTTTCCGGATATTTTGGAGAATGTGAGGAAAAGATAAAATTAGTTTTCTCAACTTAATAAAAAAGACCTATTCAACTTTGAGTAGGTCTTTTTACTTTAGAGTTGTTTTCTATTTCCAGCAGATTACAAAATTCTTGTCCAATCAATCATTAAGGATACAAAACTATCTATAATACTATTCGACTTATCTTTAATACCAGTTACCTAATCTGTAATACTACTTCGATAATCTGTAACACTACTCGGCTAATCTGTAATACTATTTCAGTAATCTATAACACCATTCTGCTAATCTGTAATACTACTCGGCTAATCTATAATACTAATCGACCACTCTATAATACTACTTTTATCGTTAAACAAGGTTACGGTTGAACTCAAGTCAAATTGTCTCAACAAAAAAGCCAGCAATTAATTGCTGGCTTTTTCATTTATAATTTATAAGTAATCATTCATAATTAACTACTCCCACTCGATCGTTGCAGGTGGTTTTGAACTGATGTCATAAGCCACTCTATTAATTCCTCTTACTTCATTGATGATTCTGCTGGAAACCGTATCCAAGAACTCATATGGAAGTCGGCTCCAGGTTGCAGTCATAAAATCGATGGTGTTTGCAGAACGAACAACCGCTGTATATTCATAGGTTCTTTCGTCTCCCATTACCCCGACAGATTTCACCGGAAGTAACACTACGAATGCCTGAGAAACTTTCTCATAAAGATCATTTTTGTACAATTCCTCGATGAAGATATCGTCTGCTTCCTGAAGGATTTTTACTTTTTCTGCGTCAACTTCGCCCAAAACACGAATTCCCAAACCTGGTCCGGGAAACGGATGCCTGTAAACCAACTCGTGCGGGATTCCCAATTCCTCTCCTACTTTTCTCACCTCATCTTTGAATAATTCTCTCAAAGGTTCCAACAATTCAAATTCCATTTCTTCCGGCAATCCGCCAACATTATGGTGCGATTTGATCACCGCTGAAGGTCCTTTTACAGACTGGGATTCGATGACGTCTGGATAGATCGTTCCCTGCGCAAGGAATTTTGCACCCTCTATTTTTTTGGATTCTTCATCGAAAACATGAACGAACTCGTTGCCGATGATCTTGCGTTTTTGTTCAGGATCGCCAACGCCTGCTAATTTGGATAAGAATCTTTCGGAAGCTTCAACTAATTTGATGTTCATCTTGAAATGTTTTCCGTAATTTTCCATTACTTTTTTGTCCTCATCTTTTCTCAAAAGTCCGGTATCGACGAAGATACAATTCAGTTGGTCGCCGATTGCTTTGTGGATCAAAACGGCAGCAACGGAAGAATCTACACCTCCGGAAAGACCGAGGATCACTTTGTTGTCGCCTACTTTTTCTTTGATCTCGGCAACGGTTTTCTCAATATAATTGGTCAGTTTCCAGTTCTTTTCTGATTTACAGATTCCGAAAACGAAGTTCTCAATCATTTTGCCACCTTCCTCAGAATGTGAAACTTCCGGATGGAATTGTACACCATAGATTTTCTTCTCAGGATTTGAAATGGAAGCGATAACGCCGGATTTTGCATTGAGTTCAAAGCCAAACGGCAATTCTGAAACCTCATCAAAATGACTCATCCAAACGATGGAGTTCTGGTAAACACCTTTCAGCAATTCGTTTTCTTTAACGATTTCCAGATGTGCTTTTCCGTATTCGCCTTTGTCACCTTTCGCTACTTTTCCGCCTAAAAGATGGGCTGTCAGCTGCATTCCGTAGCAGATTCCAAGAACGGGAATTCCTTGTTCATAAAGTTCTTTATCTACCAAATGAGCATTTTCTGCGTTCACAGAACTTGGTCCGCCGGAAAGGATGATCCCTCTTGGTTTTTTCTCCAAGATCTCTGACAATGGCGTGTTGAATGGTAATATTTCCGAATAGACTTCCATCTCACGGATTCTTCTGCCGATGAGCTGATTGTATTGCGATCCGAAGTCTAAAATGATAATTCCGTTTTGCATATAATTGATGTAATATTTTTAAAATTTTGCGTAAATAAATGTTCTTTTGAACGGATAGAAAACCGGCGAACCAGGAAATGCTTTTTTGAGTTCTGCTTTATAATCCGCTTTGTAATTTTCTTTTAATTCTTCCGGTAATTTTTCTAAAAAAGGAATGATGGCTGTTCCGGAAGCCCATTCGAAAACGGCATCTGAATTTTCCATCACGTGTGGATACACTTTCTCAAAAACATTGATTTCTTTTCCATTATTTTCATAGAGAATGTTTGCGTATTCCTCAATCTTCAGAACCGGATATTCTCTGATCCAACCATTGAATCTGGTTTTATAGGGTTCTTGTTCTGCTACTTTTGACAATAGCTGATGAACGATAAAATGATGATTGGACGGAACCTGAACGGCCAATTGTCCATTTTCATTCAGTTTTGAAATGATGTTTGGGAAAAGCTCTTCGTGATCTGTACACCACTGCAAAGAGGCATTGGCAATGATGAGGTCAAACTTCTCATCTAATTCAATTTGTTCTTCGACGCTTCTTTGAAAAAAATGTAAATTTTCTGTAGAATGTTTTTCTGCTTTCTCCAGCATTTCTGCAGACGAATCTATTCCGGTAACGTTGGGATTTTCCAGATAACCTAAAAGTGCTGAAGTGAGCTCGCCAGTTCCACAGCCTAAATCTATAACTTTTAAATCAGGTTTTGAAACAACGAGGTTTAATAAATCAAAAAACGGCGCTGAGCGTTCTTTTTTGAACTGATCGTATATTTCCGGGTTCCAGGGCATATTTTGATAGTTGATAGTAAAATTAATTATTTTTTGATTCTTAGTTTTTAAACGCAAAGTTCGCAAAGATTTTTTTGAACTTATTGAAAATATTTTAAGGTACACAAAGACGTAAAAACTCATCAAAGATTAATTACAATTTTATGTTTTCATTAAATCAATATCTCGACTCTTTGATTCTATATTTTAGAAAATTTCTATTGATTTACAAATGTTAAATTTTATGTTGAAGCCCATAGCCCCGATTGCAGTGGAAATCCTTTTTTGTTATGGCGATTGTTGACGAGTTCTGCATATTTCTCAAGTCGTTCGCAATGACAAAAAAGATTGCAGCGGAAAGCGGGATCAAGCTCCAAAAAAAAAGAGACGTTAGTTGCCCAACATCTCTTTATATTTTAAAATTTCGCAATATCGTCTCGGTAAAATGCGTAGTCGAAGTGTACTGGGATGGCGTCCTCGTAAACTTTTTTGCGCGCCTCATCGTAAGTATCTCCCAATGCGACGATGTTCAACACTCGCCCGCCTGTGGAAACGATTCTGCTGCCTCTGAAATCTGCGCCAGCATAAAGCACTTTGCTATTTTTCACTTTCTCTACACCGGTGATCTCGTAGCCAGTCTCGTGGTTTTTCGGGTAACCGCCGGAGCAAACTACCAAGCAAACCGCTTTTTGATTCTTAAATTTAAGGTCTAATTCTTTGCCGTGAAGACAATCCTCGATCACGTCTACCAGATTGTTTTCCAAAAGTGGCAAAAGAACCTGAGTTTCCGGATCTCCGAGTCTCATATTGTATTCCAAAAGATAAGTTCCATTTTTGGTAATCATCAATCCGAAGAAAATAAATCCTTTGAAACTAAGACCTTCTTTCTTAAGACCATCGATCGTTGGATTCATAATATGATCTATAAAATCCTGATTGTGAGCTTCCGTAAATTCCGGGCTTGGTGCAACAGAACCCATACCGCCAGTGTTTGGACCTTTGTCACCATTTCCTGCTTTTTTATAATCTTTTGCAGCTACGAAAGGGAATAATTTTTCACCATTTGAAACCCCGATAATTGAAGCTTCAAAACCTTGAAGAAATTCCTCGATCACAATCTGAATTCCTGCATCTCCGAAGATTCTTTTGATCATAAAATCGTGGATCGTTCCTTCTGCCTCCTCCAAATCGTCTGCAATCACAACGCCTTTCCCACCAGCAAGTCCGCTAGCTTTGATCACCAAAGGAAATTCCTGAGTTTGCAAATATTCTTTTGCTTCTACGTAAGAATCGAAAATGACAGCTTTTGCGGTTTTGATGCCGTAAGTCTGCATGAATTTTTTAGAAAACGCCTTGCTGCCTTCTAATGAAGCTGCTTTTTTTGTAGGTCCGAAAACTTTGAGATCTACTTTTTTGAACTCATCTACGATACCTTCCACAAGAGGTGCTTCCGGACCAACAATCGTAAGATCCACTTTGTTTTTGATCGCAAAGTCTCTAAGTGCCAGTATATCGGTTTCGTTGATGTTTTCTCCTAATTTTTCGGTAGTGGCATTTCCCGGAGCAAAAAACATTTTTGTAATTCTGCTGTCTTCGCTTAGTTTTACGGCTAAAGCCGAAGCGCGGCCACCATTGCCAACAATAAGTAATCTCATTATTTTCCTTTTTAACTTTTTAAAGTCCCAAATTTAAGGTTTTTTGAGGACAAATCTTGTACCCTTGCCGTGGTAATTTCTTAAAAAATTTATAAATTTTGGATTAAACCGGCAATTGCATCGGAACTTCCATCAATAAAATTTCTGAATTCTCCTGAGCTTCCAAAACAAAACTTTCTGTGTCCCAAATCCCAAATCCGTCTCTCTCATTCAATATTTGATCTCCGATTTTCGCTGAACCTTTGATTACAAAAGCATAAACTCCGTTTCCTGATTTGTGGATTTTATATTCTTTGGAAAAACCTTTGTCAAACTTTGCCAGATTGAACCAGGCATCCTGATGGATCCAAACGCCGGCATCATTTGCATCCGGTGACAAGATTTGCTGAAAGTCATTTTGTACAGAATTTTCTTCGATGCTTACCTGATCGTATCTTGGTGTCACATCAGTTTCATTTGGGATAATCCAGATCTGCAAAAATTTTACCGGCTGCTCGGTTGCATTTTCTTCACTATGCATAATTCCTGTTCCGGCAGACATCACCTGAATATCACCTTTTTTGATGATCCCGGAATTCCCCATATTGTCTCCGTGTCTCAACTCGCCTTCCAAAGGGATCGAAATGATCTCCATATCGCGGTGCGGGTGTCTCCCAAAGCCCATACTTCCTTCTACAAAATCATCATTCAGAACTCTTAAAACTCCGAAATGATTTCTTTCAGGATTTTGATAACCTGCAAAACTGAATGTGTGATGGCTTTTCAACCAACCGTGATTGGCGTAACCTCTACTTTCTGATTTATGATAAACTGTTTTCATTTTAATAATATTTAGATTGTTATACTGATTATTTTATGAGAACAAATTTCCTGAATTTAAAACCTTTATGCATTGATGTACGATAAGAACGAAAAAATCCGCCGATTGGCGGAGTTTATTTATTTATTTATTTGAATTGATGATTAAACCAACATATTAAGAACATCCGGATTATCATTAAGGTAAGACTCAAAATAACCGAGTTGTTGCATTCTTTGTTTCAAGCCATCAAAATCTGTAGGATTAGAAAGTTCGATTCCTACGATTGCCAAAGCAGTTTCCCTGGAATTTTTCTTGGTATATTCAAAATGTGTGATATCGTCATTTGGACCGAGGACATTCAGAACAAAATCCTTTAAAGAACCCGGACGTTGCGGAAATTTGACCATAAAATAATGCTTTAAACCATTGTAAAGCAAAGCGCGCTCTTTGATTTCCTCCATTCTAGTAATATCATTATTACTTCCACTGACGATACAAACCACATTTTTTCCTTTGATTTGATTCCTATATTGTTCCAGAGCCGAAATTGAAAGCGCTCCTGCTGGTTCCAAAACGATTGCATCTTTGTTATATAGCTGCAGAATCGTTTCACAAATCTTCCCTTCATCCACAGAAATACAATCTTCCAGCGCATTTTTACAAATCTCAAAAGTCAAATCGCCTACTTTCTTCACCGCCGCACCATCCACAAAACTGTCAACTTCTAAGAGTTCTGTATTGATGTTATTTTGAATGGACAATCTCATCGAAGGTGCGCCTTTCGGTTCTACACCAATCAATTTAGTTTCTTGTGATAATTCGCTAAAAACCGTTGCAATTCCGGAAGCCAAACCACCGCCGCCAATCGGAATAAAAATAAAATCAATATTTTCTTTTGTCTGTTCTAAAATTTCCAGTGCCAAAGTCGCCTGTCCTTCAATAATCTGAACGTCATCAAAAGGATGGATAAAAGCTGCTCCCGAAGTTTCTGCAAATTCAAAAGCTGCAGTTTTTGACGCATCGAAAGTATCGCCGACCAATCTGATTTCAGCATAATTGCCACCAAACATTTCCACCTGTTCCAGCTTTTGTTTTGGTGTTGTCACAGGCATAAAAATCGTTCCTTTGATTTGAAGTTGTTTACAGGAAAAAGCCACACCTTGCGCGTGATTTCCTGCACTGGCGCAAACTATTCCTTGAGAAACTTTGCCTTCATTGAAAAGCGTTTTGATTTTGTTGTAAGCACCTCTCAATTTGTACGACCTTACAGGTTGCAAATCTTCTCTTTTAAGGAAAATATTAGCTCCAAATTTTTCTGATAATCTTGCATTGTATTGCAAAGGCGTGTAATTCACGACATTTTCTATACTTTTTCGGGCTTCTTTCACCGCTTCCAAGGTTGGAAATATTAGCGTTTCATTCATCTTCATTTATATTACAGGTTCTTTGGTTTTGTTTTTAAACTTAATTGTTTTAATAATTTTTATAATTCTCGCAGATTTTGCTGATTGGGCAGATTTAAAATTGTTAATTTGCTAAATCTGCGAGAGTAAATTATCCTTCAATACTTTATTAATTCTACTCGATTATTAATTTTCACTTTTCCGTTTTCCAGAACGAGTTTGTGACTGAGTTTTTTTGGTAATTGAGATTCAAAATGTCCAACGTAAATCAAAGACTGTCCTTGACTTGCCAAATCATCAATTACCTGATTGAAATATTGCGTCTGCTCGTTGTCCATTCCCTGACAAGGTTCATCCAGAATCAGGAGTTTTGGTTTCTTAATCAATGTTCTTGCGAGCAAAGCCAAACGTTGTTTTCCGAGTGGTAAAGTATTTAACTTCTTATTTTTATCTTCTTTTAAATCGAAGAAATAAAGAATCTGCTCCAATTGCTGTTGCTGGTCAAAACTCAGTTTCTGATACAAACTCATCGAATCAAAAAATCCAGAAGCTATGGTTTGTCCGACATTTGCAGTCATATCAAAATACCAGTGCAGTTCGGGCGAAATCATTCCGATTTTTTCTTTGATATCCCAAATACTTTCACCACTTCCCCGCTTTTTTCCGAAAAGATGAATTTCATTGGCATAAGCTTGAGGATGGTCGCCATTCAATAGACTTAACAAGGTTGATTTCCCCGAACCGTTATGACCTTGCAATAGCCATTGTTCACCGATATTGACTTCCCAATAGATATTTTTCAGAGCTTGTTTTTCGCCGTAAGAAATATTAATATTTTCTAGTTCGATGAGACTTTCCTGTTGGTTTTCCTGATTATTTTGCAAGAAAAAAGGAAGTGATTTTGGTGTTCTTTCTTCGCCTTTTGAAAAGTCTTTTGTTGAATTTCTGTGAACTAATTTCCCATTTTTTATTTCAACAAAATATTGAACACTTTCCGGATATTCGTCATCATTATTAATTAAAATCAAAGTGACATTTTCTTTAATTAAATCATCAAAAGCCTGATTCAAAAACTGTCTTGATTTTACATCCAAACCTGTGTAAAGTTGGTCGATAACCAAAACCTGAGGTTTTAGCCAAAGTGCTTTCAACAATTGTAATTTTTTGTGTTCACCACTCGACAATTCTATCAATTGCTGATTTTTAAAATTCTCAAATCCAAAAGGTTTTAAATAAGATTCTAATATTGCGAAATCCAGATTTTCTTCTTTTCCGAAATGATTCATTTCTGCAAAAACAGTTAGTGTATCATTTTTGGCAAATTGATTATAACGTTGCTGATAATAAAAATTGCGGTCACCTTCCAGATTGCTGAACTGAAACCAATTGGAAACATACAGAACTTTCTCTGACAATTCTGAATTTTCATCAAACTTGACCTCAACTTTTCCTTCAAAATTCTTGATTTCTCCTGAAATAATTTTGGCTAAAGTTGTTTTCCCGCTTCCGCTTAATCCGCCTAACATCCAACATTCTCCGGAAGATATTTCCCAGTTTAAATCTTTCAATATTGGTTTATTATATTGGAAATTTAGGTTTGAAATTTGGATGATTGGGATTGACATTTTGTTATTTTAATTTTTGAACGCAGAGTGCACAAAGTTTTTTTTCATTAATAACTATTTTTAAGTTTCACAAAGGCATAAAACTCAGCAAAGCTTTTTAAAATTCGGTTTGTCATTCCGTATGAATCTAAACTTAGCTGTGGATATTACTACGCAATGACAAAATTTGAATTTATGAACAAACTTTATTTTTATGACGAATCCCTTAGCCCCGATTGCAGCGGCATCCTTTTGTGATGAGGAACGAAGAGCAAAAGATATAGTGGAAAGCGGGATTAGCTCCTAACTTTAAACTGTTTTAATAGACTTCATCGCGGTCATTGCCTGACGCAGTTTTCTGCCGACAATTTCTACGGGATGATTCCTCAAAATATCGTTCACGTGAACCAATTGGGCGTTGTCAACCGACGCATTTTTCCCTTCGTTGAAGTCTTTTCCGACCAAATCTGTATCCACCGATTTCATAAAATCCGCCAACAAAGGTTTGCAAGCCTGGTCGAAAAGGTAACAGCCGTATTCTGCAGTGTCGGAAATCACACGATTCATTTCGAACAATTTTTTTCTGGCTATGGTATTGGCAATCAAAGGGGTTTCGTGAAGGGATTCATAATAAGCAGATTCTGGCTTGATTCCGGCTTCGACCATTGTTTCGAAAGCCAACTCAACGCCCGCTCGGATGAAGGCCGACATCAAAAGATAATTGTCAAAATATTCCTGTTCATCTATTTTCACATCGCCAGCAGGTGTTTTTTCGAAAGCAGTTTCTCTTGTTTCAGCTCGCCATTTCAAGAGGTTTTTGTCACCATTTGACCAATCTTCCATCATTGTTTTGGAGAATTCACCGGAGATAATATCGTCCTGATGTTTCTGGAAAAGTGGTCGCATAATATCTTTCAATTCTTCTGACAATTCGAAAGCTTTTAGTTTTGCAGGATTGGAAAGTCTATCTAACATTCCGCTGACACCGCCGTGTTTCAAGGCTTCTGTGATGACCTCAACGCCGTATTGAACCAATTTGGAAGCGTAACCTGCATCCACACCTTTCTCTACCATTTTGTCAAACGAAAGGATAGAACCGGTTTGCAAAAGTCCACACAAAATGGTTTGTTCGCCCATCAAATCGGACTTCACTTCGGCAACGAAAGAGGATTTCAAAACACCGGCTTTATGTCCGCCAGTTCCCACGCAATAAGCTTTCGCTTCTGCCCAACCTTTGCCTTGCGGGTCATTTTCGGGATGAACAGCAATCAAGGTTGGAACACCAAAACCACGGAGATATTCGGCACGAACTTCGGAACCGGGACACTTTGGAGCGACCATAATTACTGTGATATCTTTACGAATTTGCATACCTTCTTCCACGATGTTGAAACCGTGAGAATAGGACAATGTTGCGCCTTCTTTCATCAAAGGCTGAACGGCGTTAATCACGGAAGTATGCTGTTTGTCAGGAGTCAAATTGATGACCAAATCCGCTGTCGGAATAAGTTCTTCGTAAGTTCCGACATTGAAATTATTTTCGGTTGCGTTTTTCCACGAATCTCTCTTCTGGTCGATTGCTTCCTGACGCAATGCGTAAGAAACATCCAGTCCGCTGTCTCTTAGATTCAGACCTTGATTCAGACCTTGAGCACCACATCCTACCACTACGATTTTCTTTCCTTTCAAAGCAGAAACGCCGTCAGAAAACTCTGAACTGTCCATAAAATCTGCCTGTGCTAACTGGTGTAACTGGTCTCTGAGTGATAAGGTATTGAAATAATTTGCCATTATATTTTATAATTGATAAATGATTATTGATAATTGATTAGAATTTTGAACACAAAGCGCACAAAGTTTTTTTTAAGATTCAATGTTTTTAAGTTCACAAAGGCGCTTACGCTCAAAAAAGATTTTATTTTTTATTATTTACATTGTGAAAACGTCGTCTCGTTTGTCCAGGAATTCGTTTTCTACGATTTCGGCGGAAGGTTCTCTTCTCTCGAATTCGAGGACTTTGTCGTGGATTCCTCGGCTGTTTTTGATGATGGCGATTCTTGCACCTCGTACAAATTCTATGAGACCATATTTGTTGAGTTCTTCCGTTAATCGGTCAATTTCTTCACGATGACCAGCGGTTTCGAAAACGATGTAATCTTGTCGAATCACAACTGTGGATGCGCCATACTGACGAAGCAATCTTTCGACATAAACTTTCTCTGTAACCACATTTGCAGGAACTTTGTAAAGTGCCTGCTCTTGCCAGACAATCTCGTCGTCTGTATTGAAATAGGCTTTCATAATGTCAATCTGCTTCTCGAGTTGCCGGCAAAGTTTTCGTACAACCTCATCATTTTCATTAATGACAATCGTGAATCTGTGAATGCCGTCCACCTCGGAAGGTGATGTGTTCAGACTCTCGATATTGATTTTTCTTCGTGAGAAAATCCCTGAAATTCTACCGATTAATCCAACGGAATTTTCGGTGTATAGTGTGATGGTAAATTCTTGTTTTTCCATTTGTTTTTTATTGATTCCATAATTGATTCCATAGGTTTCACCTACGGCTACTGATATTAAACCCTTTCGGGTTCTTATTGATTGAAATTTATTTTAAACGAATTTCGGAAACCGATGAACCTTGCGTTACCATTGGGAATACGTTGTTTTCTTTGTCCACCATTACTTCCAGAAGATAAGCGCCGTCGTGGTTCAGCATCGTTTCTAAAGCAGATTTTAAATTTTCTCTTTCTGAAATCCTTTGGCCATCAATGTAGTAAGCTTTTGCCACCGCAACAAAATCCGGACTTGTGATATTCACGAAAGAATAGCGTCTCTCATTGAATAATTGCTGCCACTGTCTCACCATTCCAAGAAACTCATTATTAAGAATCATAATTTTGACCTTTGCCCCAAACTGCATAATAGTGCCCAATTCCTGTAATGTCATTTGGAATCCGCCATCGCCAATAATTGCTACAACCGTTTTTTCCGGAGCTCCATACCAAGCACCAATTGCAGCTGGCAAACCAAATCCCATTGTTCCCAAACCTCCGGATGTCACCCAGGATTTTGATTGGTTAAACTTCGCATATCTGCTTGCAACCATTTGATGCTGACCAACATCTGTTGCAACAATTGCGTCTCCATTTGTCAATTCATTTAATACTTTGATAACCTCACCCATTGTCAAAACTTCAGTTGTTGGATTGAGTTCTTCCTGAATGACTTCTTTGATTTCTTCTTTTTCCAATTCCCGGAATTCATTTAACCAAGCTGAATGGTCATTTTCGTTAAGAAGCGCAGTTAACATTGGTAAAGTCTTTTTGCAATTTCCCCAAACCGGCACTGTAGTTTTTACATTTTTATCAATTTCAGCTGGGTCGATATCAAGATGAATAACTTTCGCTTGTTTTGCATATTTGTCCAAACGGCCAGTTACACGATCATCGAAACGCATTCCGACTGCAATCAGAACATCGCATTCGTTGGTCATTACATTTGGAGCATAGTTTCCGTGCATTCCCAGCATTCCAACGTGTAAAGGATGATGAGTTTCCAAAGCACTTAACCCCATTACAGTAGCTGCTGCAGGAAGATTAACCTTCTCAATAAAAGCTTTGAATTCTTCTTCCGCTTTTCCCAAAATCACGCCTTGTCCAAAAACGACAAATGGTTTTTTTGCCTGATTAATAAGTTCTGCAGCTTGCTCGATATATTCGTTTCTGATTTCCGGTTCTGGCCGATAACTTCTGATGTGATTACACTTTTTATATCCCAAATATTCGAACAACTGTATTTGAGCATTTTTGGTAATATCAATCAAAACCGGACCTGGCCGACCTGTGCTTGCAATATGAAAAGCTTTAGCAATCGCTTCCGGAATTTCGGTGGCGTCGGTGACTTGATAATTCCATTTTGTAACTGGCGTCGTGATATTAATTACATCGGTTTCCTGAAAAGCATCGGTTCCTAAAAGTGAGGCAAAAACCTGACCTGTGATGCAAACAATTGGGTTGCTGTCTATCATCGCATCTGCCAAACCTGTTACCAAATTGGTTGCGCCTGGACCACTGGTTGCAAATACAACGCCCGTCTTTCCGGAAGTTCGAGCAAATCCCTGTGCAGCGTGAATGGCACCTTGCTCGTGACGAACCAAAATATGTTTCAGTTTTTCGGAATAGTCGTACAAAGCGTCATAAATCGGCATAATTGCGCCACCCGGATAACCGAAAACTATTTGTACATTTTCTGCTAGTAATGCTTCTAAAACGGCTTTTGAACCTGATATTTCTATCGTTTTCTGCTGTTCCAATTTTGTATTTTCTATTTGTGAAATGGTATTACTCATACTAAATGTTTTAAATTTTGGCTAAAGCCCAATAATTTCTGCTGAAGAAAACGGGCTAAAGCCCGTTCCTATTGATTTATAAATCAGTTACACAACCTTGTGATGCATCGGCTACAGACTTAGCATATTTGTATAAAATACCTCGCTTCACTTTGTATTCTGGTTGTTCGAACTCGGATTTTCTTTTGGCAATTTCTTCTTCTGACAACAATGCGTTTATGGTATTTTTTTCTGCATCCAGTTCTATCACGTCTCCATCTTTTATCAATCCAATCAATCCTCCAGCAAAAGCTTCCGGCGTGATATGGCCGACAACAAAACCGTGCGTTCCTCCGGAAAATCTACCATCGGTAATCAATGCTACATTTTTACCGAGACCAGAACCCATCAAGGCGGAAGTTGGTTTCAGCATTTCCGGCATTCCGGGTGCGCCTTTTGGCCCTTCATTTTTGATGACGACGACATTTCCTTCCTTGATTTTTTTTTCTTCAATGCCTTTGATGAATTCTTTTTCGCCGTCAAAAACTATGGCTGTTCCTTTGAAATAATTGCCTTCTTTCCCAGTGATTTTCGCCACAGAACCTTTCTCAGCAAGATTTCCATACAGAATTCTGATATGTCCCGTCGCTTTGATTGGGTCTTTGATATCGTGAATAATATTTTGGTCTCTTTCAATAATTGATGTTACGTGTTCGAGATTTTCGGCAATCGTTTTTCCTGTTACCGTCAAGCAATCGCCGTGAAGCAGTCCTAAATCCAAAAGATATTTCATCACCGCTGGAACGCCACCAACATTGTGAAGGTCTTCCATCAGATATTTTCCACTTGGCTTAAGGTCAGCTAAAAATGGCGTTTCATCACTGATTTTTTGGAAATCATCTAAAGTCAAATCGTAGCCGATAGATTTCGCAATGGCAATAAAATGGAGAACTGCATTTGTACTTCCACCTAAAATCATAATCAGTCTCAAAGCATTTTCGAACGCTTTCGGAGTCATTATATCTGAAGGTTTGATGTCTTTTTCCAAAAGGATTTTCACGTAATGTCCGGCGAACCGACATTCTTCTTTTTTCTCTTTGCTTAAAGCTGGATAAGATGAAGAATATGGTAAACTCATCCCAAGTGCTTCGATTGCGGAAGCCATTGTGTTTGCAGTGTACATTCCGCCGCACGCACCAGCGCTTGGACAGGAATTTTTTATGACACCTTTGAAATCTTCGTCAGAAATTTTTCCTGCGATTTTGTTTCCCAAAGCTTCGAAAGCAGAAACGATATTCAAATCCTGACCTTTGTAATGTCCCGGCGCAATACTTCCGCCATAAACCATAATTGAAGGGCGGTCGAGACGAGCCATCGCCATCAAAGAACCCGGCATATTTTTGTCGCAACCCGGAACGGTTATCAATCCGTCGTAATATTGACCTGCACAAACCGCTTCGATGGAATCTGCAATGATGTCGCGACTTACGAGCGAATAGCGCATTCCGTCTGTTCCGTTGGTCATTCCGTCGCTGATTCCGATGGTGTGGAACATTAAGCCAACTAAGTTTTGTTCTTTTACTCCTTTTTTTACGATTTCAGCCAAACCATTCAGGTGCATATTGCAAGTGTTGCCATCGTAGCCCATACTGGCGATTCCGATTTGTGCCTTGTCGAAATCCTCTTCTTCAAAACCAATCCCGTAGAACATTGCCTGAGTTGCAGGTTGAGTTGGGTCTTTTGTTAGGGTTTTGGAATATTTATTAAGTTCTACGTTACACATATTGTAAGTTTGATTTCAGGTATGAATAATCTTCTTCTAGCACCAAATGACGATAAGCGGTTTGAATTTTCGATGATAAGCTGTCTTCCCAATTTAGTTTGAAAGGAACATCATCAAGAGAACCTAACGCGACGATTTCGGCAGCTGTTCCACAGAAAAAGCCGGCATCTGCGCCTTTCATCTCTTCCGGTTTGAAGAATTTTTCCTCGTAAGGAATTCCCAGTTGGTCACAGATTTCGAAAACTGTAGCTCTGGTAATTCCAGGAAGTATGCTTCCTTTTGCTGGCGTGAAAAGCTTGCCGCCTTTCTCAAAGAAGATATTGGCACCGGAACTTTCGGCTACATTTCCGTCAGCATCCAGAACCAAAGCTTCATCAAAACCTTTGTCTTTCGCTTCCTGACAAGCCAAAATCGAGTTTACATAATGACCGCTTACTTTTGCTTCAACTTTGAAAGCTTTTGGATTTGGACGTTCAAATGATGAAGTCATAACTCTCATTTGATTGGCCATATAACCGTTATCCCAATTCCAAACCTCGATGACGAGATAACTTTTTTGTCCTTTTGACAGAGCCATATTTGGAGAACAAATGACCAACGGCCGAATGTAGGCGTTTGATAAATTATTAATTTCCAACAATTTGTATGTTGCTTCCACCATTTCCTCTGTTGAATAATCGAAAGGCATCATCATTGTTTGGGCAGACCTCCTTAGTCTGTCGTAATGTTCCTCTGCTTTGAAAATCTTGGTTCCATTTGCCGTTTTGTAAGATTTAATCCCTTCGAAAACAGCATATCCGTAGTGTAACGATTGACCGTACAAATCGGTC
Organism: Epilithonimonas sp. UC225_85; assembly: GCF_042695135.1. Classification (GTDB taxonomy): domain Bacteria; phylum Bacteroidota; class Bacteroidia; order Flavobacteriales; family Weeksellaceae; genus Epilithonimonas. Next base: position 1,536,412 of record NZ_CP170547.1, on the reverse strand, counting down.
TTGGCTTCTTTTGCTTTTACATATTCCCTATCAAAAAAGAGAACACTGTCGTCATTGTAATACATTTTGTATCGATTTTATATTTGTTTGTTAGATTTTGGAAAATAAAAAACCATCCTCGCAGTGAGAATGGTTTGTATTATTTCAATTCAATAATTAGTACAAGCCATCACTCACCATCGGAATCCGATAATGACAAGAATGACAAGAATAATGACTGTGCTATTCATCTGTTTGTTTTCAACGGTACAAATGTATAAACTAATTCCAATAAACATTGATGTTTTCACAAAAAATTCTTTTTAAAAATACTGAAAACACATAAAATATTGATTTTTATACGATATTCAGCAAAACAAAAATTAAAGATAAAGCATTGATTTTCAATTTGTGAAAGCTGTAAAAATTACGATGCCTAAAATTTGAGTTTGGTCATAGGTTTTTAGAATTAATATTCAAATTTTTAGAAATTTCTGATAAAAGATTGTTGTTTTTATAATGCGAGGAGACAAGGTGGAATCGTAAGAAGGTATAACGAAACTGTAACAAGGTAAAAGAAAACAGTGAAAAGTGAAAATGAAGTTGTAAGAAAGTGAGACTAAACTGCAGAAAGTTAAAACTAAATTATATGAATATAAAACAACTTCGTAAAAATTTAAAATTACATTGTAAGAATATAAAAATATTGCGTAAGAATATAAAATTAAAGTGCAGAAAGTAAAAACTAATCTGTAAGAATTTAAAACTAAATCGTAATAAAGATTGTTTTTAGATTTTTATTTGTTCCATAGATGCTGCTTCTCCTAATCTAATTCCATAGGTTTCATCTACGGCTACTGATATTGAATCCTTCGGATTCTCTCTAAAAACGAAAAATCCACCGAATTGGTGGATTTGAATATTTAAATACTTCGACAAGCTCAGTATGACATTAATTAAAAATGAACCTGTTGGATTTCTTCTTCAATTTCCTTAGGTGTTTCTTCCTGAGATTTGATGAAAATCAACGTAATCAAAGCACCCAATAACATACAAGCACCACCTACGACAACGTAATCAATCGCCATATTCCCAAAAAGATTAGATACTATCGGTCCTCCGAAAACACCGTTGATAATTTGAGGAATTACAATGAAGAAATTAAAAATCCCCATATAAACGCCCATTTTCCTTTGTGGAATTGCATCAATCAACATTGCATAAGGCATTGCCAAAATACTTGCCCAGGCAAATCCCAATCCTACCATCGAAATCCAAAGCATCGAAATATCCTTGATAAAATACATTGAAATCAATCCCAAACCTCCACTTGCCAAAGCTAAAGCATGGGTTTGTTTTTTCCCGATCGCTTTTGCAATTGGAGTCAGTAAGAATGCAAATGGAATTGCAAATAAATTATAAAGTCCGAATAAATGTCCTGTCAAATCTCCCGCTTTATTAAACTCAACCGATTTTGTATCTTCCGGAGAAAGTCCAAAATGATGCGTTGCCAAAGCACTTGTTGTGAAAACCCACATTGTAAAAAGTGCAAACCAGGAAAAGAACTGAACAATTCCTAACTTTTTCATCAGATTTGGAATATTCGCAAAATCTTTGAACATATCAGAAAACTTCGAATGCTCTTCTACTAATTCTTTCCCGCCTTCAAACTCTGCAAATTCCTGCGGGGAATATTCTTTGGTGGTGAAAATCGTATAGAGAATTGAAACAATCAAAACTGTAGCACCAATATAAAATGCGTAGATCACATTATCTGCAACATAACCTTCCGGTGCAACATTTGATATTCCTAATTTCGTCAACCAGCTTGGCATTTCCGATCCAATAACTGCGCCGATTCCAATCAAAATAGTCTGGATTGAAAACCCTAAAGTTCCCTGATGTTTCGGTAGCATATCACCGACCAAAGCCCGGAAAGGTTCCATTGCAATATTAACGGAGAAGTCCATCATCGCAAGGAAAATTACCGCTAACAATAAAACATTTGCGGCTATCATATGCGTTACGGAAGCAGCGTTTGGAAGGAGAACTAATCCGATGGCACAAAGAACCGCACCAATTAAAAAGTAAGGTTTTCTTCTACCGAGCGGACTCCAAGTGTTGTCGCCCATATGACCGATGATTGGCTGAACAATCAAGCCTGTAACTGGCGCAACTAACCAAAACCACGAAAGTTCGTGGACGTCTGCACCTAAATTTGCGAGAATACGGCTCGCGTTTCCGTTTTGTAATCCAAATGCCATCTGGATTCCCAAAAATCCCATACTCATATTGATAATCTGAGCGATGGAGAGATTTGGTTTTATTTTTTTTGTCATCGTTTATTTAAGGTATATATTATTTTAATTTCTGAATCAGCGCATCCTCGATTGGTGCTTTGATTTTGGTCACTTCGTCCACGACTTCATTTGGAACTGTTACCGAAAGAACGTACTGCTTTACTTTCCATTTTCCACCGATTTTTTCTACAACTCCGGAACCTCTGCAAATTTTCATTTGGGTATCAAGAATTTCATCGAACCAAGCGTAATTTCCGTCTTTGCTGAAGTAGATATTTCGTTTTAAAGATTTGAAATTCCAAGTTGTTTTCTTATCGAAAAATGGTTTTGCCCATTCTTTGAATTCTTTTTTGTTCCAGACTTCAGTCGCGTCTGTTCCGATGAAAATGGATTCTTCCGCGAAACAATCAAAGTATTTATCAAAATCTGCATTGGCGGCAAGCGTGTTGAAATCGTCTAACAATTTATTGATATTCTTTTTCTGAACATTTTCATAAAAGCCTTTTTTCTGGGCAGAAATTGAACCTGAAAATATGAAGAACGTCAGGATGAAAAGTGAAACTATTTTTTTCATTTTAATTTTATTTAAGCTCTAAAATTAATGAAGATTTTCCAGCGACAGACAAATTTGTTTTCAAATCAAAATCTTTGTCAGAAAGGATGTCTTTTCCTTTTGTGAAATTATTAAGACCTTCGGAAAAACGCTTCAAATCCAGATTTTGAGTTTCTTTGTTGTTATTGATGACAACCATTACTCTTTTGCTATCCGTATATCGGAAGTAAACGTAAACATTGTTGTTCGGAATATAATGCAAGGTTTTTCCTTTATGAATCGCCTCATTTCCTTTTCTCCAGTTTAGGATTTTTTTGGTGTAATCGAAGTATTCGCTTTGAGAAACTGTTCTTCCGGATTTTGCGAAAGCATTGTTTTTGTCGCCAGCCCAACCTCCTGGGAAATCCTGACGAATCTCGCCGTCACCGCCTTTTCCTTTGTCGCCCGCCATTCCGATTTCGGAACCGTAATACAATTGCGGGATTCCGCGAACGGTTAAAATCAAGCTCATTGCCAGTTTATAATCTTCAACTTTTGGATAATTCTGATTGAATCTATTCGTATCGTGATTTTCTGCAAAAACCAAAATATTATTGATATCCGGATAAAGAAAATCATTGGTAAAATTCCCATAAACTCTCTGCATTCCTGCATCCCAGCCCGGTTCTTCTTTGAAAGCCTGACCAACTGCATCGAAAAGTGTAAAGTCCATTACCGACGGCAAATGAGAATTATAACCTTCGATTGCTGCGATTTTGGAATCCTTTTGCCAATACGCCATTTGCGCCTGGTCCTGCATCCAAACTTCACCCACGATATTGAATTTCGGATATTCGTCTGTGATACGTTTTGTCCATTCTGCGATACCTTTTTTGTCGTTGTAAGAATAAGTATCTACTCGAAGTCCATCCAGACCTGCATATTCTATCCACCAGATTGCATTTTGGGCCATATAATTGACAACCATTTGATTACTTTGGTTCATATCCGGCATTGTGGTATCAAACCAGCCGTCCATACAAGCGGCTTCGTCTACTTTTGCAGCGTTGGTATCAAACTGCGTGGTCATTCTGTAATTACTTCTTTGGAAACCATTTTTCCCTTCTTCCCAATAATGAATCCAATCTTTCGCAGGCAAATCCTGGATAATCCAACTTTTTGAGCCCCAATGGTTGGTGACATAATCCATCACGAGTTTCATTTTTCTTTTGTGAAGTTCGTCAGCCAGATTTTTGTAATCATCGTTGGTTCCGTAACGCGGGTCGATTTTGTAATAATTGCTTTGTGCATAACCGTGGTAAGAATACGATGGTTCGTTATCTTCCAACAATGGCGTGTTCCAAAGTGTTGTAACACCTAATTCGCTCAAGTAATCGAGGTTTTTTACGATTCCAGCAATATCTCCACCGTGGCGGCCGCCAGTTTTTGTTCTGTCAGATTTCTCTGCTGTGTCCGGTGTGTTGTCATTTTTTGGATTGCCGTTGGCGAAACGGTCTGGCATTACCAGATACATTACATCTGAAGAAGTGTAAGAATCTCTGTTGGCAGAATTCTGTTGTCTTTGTTTGAATTCGTAATCGATGGTTTTAACGGTTTTGTTTCCGTTTTTGAAATTCAGTTTGGTTTTTCCGGGCTGAATTCCGTTGGTGTCGATGGTTACGAAAAGGTAATTGGGGTTTTCAACTTTTTTGATTTCCTTGATTTTGATTCCGTTGGAGAATTCGGGTTGAAGGTTGTTGATGTCTTTTCCGTAAACCAAAAGTTGAAGTTCAGGATTTTTCATTCCGCTCCACCAAAATGCAGGTTCTACTTTCTGAACCTGAGAATAGAAAATGGAGGAAAGTATGATAGAAGAAAATGTGATTATTTTTTTCATAAGATTGAAATTTTGGAGAATACTTTGTCAAAGTTTTAAGCTTTGGCTACGCCGAATCTTCGATTTGACAAAGTATTGATTTGTGTTGAAAGGCCTATAGCCCCGATTGTAGTGGAAATCCTTTTTTGAAAAAAAAGATTGCAACGGAAAGCGGGATTAAGCTCCTAAAAAGTATTTGTCCTCACCCCAGCCCTCTCCAAAAGGAGAGGAGTCTTAAGGATTATTTTATTTCACAGGTTTAACAGAGATTGCGTAACCGCCGCTTCTTACAAGATGTACAGGCAGTTTTGTTTTGCTGTCCACTATTTTTTTATAGATGTGATAACTTTGAGGATTGTTTATATAGTCAGCGTCTTTGCCGTCTTCGTAGATTGTTGCTTCATATTTTTTGCCTTTGTCAAGGAAAGAAAAATCTACGGTGTAATCTCTTGCATTTTCGTCTGTAACGCCACCTACGAACCAGTTTTCTGTTCCTTTTGCTTTACGGGCTGTGTGAATATAATCGCCGGGTTCCGCTGAAAGGATTTTGGTGTCGTCCCAATCTGCCGCAACATCCTTGATAAACTGGAAAGCGTCCATATGTTTTGCGTAATTCTCTGGTAAATCGGCAGCCATCTGCAACGGCATATACATCACGACATAAAGCGCCAATTGTTTTGCTAAAGTGGTCTGAACGAAACGTTTATCTCCCGGAAAATAATAATCTAATTTGGTCTGAAAAATCCCCGGCGTGTAGTCCATAGAACCGCCCATCCAACGAGTGAAAGGAAGGATTGTCTGATGATCCGGCTTGTTTCCGCCGAATGCTTCGTATTCTGTTCCTCTCGCCGCCTCTGCGGAAATCCAATTGGGATAAGTTCTGCTTTCGCCTCCTGGACGTACTGCCTCGTGAGAATTTACCATTAGTTTATACTCATTCGCTTTTTCTACGATTCTGTAGTAATGGTTAATCGTCCATTGCGAATAATGGTGCTCGCCTCTTGGAATGATGTCGCCTACATAACCGGTTTTTACGGATTTGTAGCCGTATTTGTTCATTAACTGGAAAGCTTTGTCAGCCCATCTTTCGTAGTTCGTCGCAGAACCGGAAGTCTCGTGGTGCATAATTAAGTCTACATTTTTTGAATGCGCATAATCATTAAGCATTTTGATGTCGAAATCCGGATAAGGCGTGATGAAATCGAAAACGAATTCTTTGGAATGGCCAAACCAATCCTCCCAGCCAGTGTTCCAGCCTTCTATCAACAAGCCCTGGAAACCATTTGCAGAAGCAAAATCGATGTATTCTTTGACTTTGGTATTGTTGGCAGCATGTTTTTTCGTTGGGTGTTAACTTAGAAAAATCTTCTCCAATGTGTACATTATCTGCTGTAGAGTATGCCCACTGGGATTTTCCGATAATCATTTCCCACCAAACGCCCATATATTTGGTTGGTTTGATGTAAGAAGTGTCTTTGTATTTTGTAGGTTCGTTCAGGTTGAACATCATTTTGGAATCCATTACCACCTCAGCTTTTGGAGAAACGATGATGGTTCTCCAAGGCGTTGTAGAAGGCGTTTGGATGTAACCTTTTGCGCCTTGTCTGTCAGCTGTCAAATGCGTTTTGAATTTAAAATTCTGAGCGTCAACTTCCAGATGAGAAGCCGGATAATCCATAACTGCAGCTTCGCCAACGTTCACATAAAGCGGTTCTTTGCCTTCTTTTTTTAACATTAATGGTGACTGAACGGCATTTTTGATTAAAGTCTGAGAAGCGTTTGAGTCAAAAGCTTTTGGCCACTGAGTTGGAATCTCGGAGATTTTCGTGGTTTGGTATTGATATTCCTGAGAATCGTAATCTGCAACGATCCACCAGGCTTTCATATCTGTTGGGAAATCGATTTCGGAATCTTCTTCGCGGATTACGAAATAATTAAGATTTTTCTGTTGAGGAAACTCGTATCTAAAACCTAATCCGTCATTGAACAATCTGAATTTAATGATGATATTTCTGTCGGATGAAGTTTGGTTCAGGGTAAGAGCAAGCTCGTTATAATCATTGATATAATTTTTTTTCTCACCGAGAATCGGCTGCCATGTTTCGTTTTTAGAATCTCTTTTTTCGGCTGTTTTTGTAAAGCCATTGTTGAGGTCAAAACTTGCATCTTCCGGTTTTGCAATCTCGGAAGCGAACTTGATGGATGAATCTTTGAAAAGTCTCAATCCTAATTTGGAATCTTCTACCACTACATTCCCGTTATATTTTAAATTATAAACTGGAACGCCGTTTTTCAGCTGGAAATTCATTTCGAATTTGCCATCCGGAGATTTTAAACTCTGCGCATTGATTCCTGTAAACATCATAGAGAGCAAAGCTGCTCCAATGGTGAATTTTTTCATTTTTCTAAGGTTTATATATGTGTTACAATATAAAAAAAGTGTTGCACTTGGGCAACACTTTAAGTATTAGATTCGGATTTTTTTACAACTTAACAAGTTTGTAAGTTCCTTTTTTCAAATCAACCGTGATGATGTAGAAATTATCTCCACCATCAAATTTGATATTGTTATTATCTCCGTTTGGTCCTAAGAAACCTGTGTTACCAGCAGCGTGTATATTCCCCCATTCTTTACCAGTCCAGTCTTGCTGTCCTAAGAATTTGAATTCGGCTCCGTTAGGAATCTGAAGAGGGTCACTTTCAAATACGCCATTTCCTTTAGGTTGGAAAGGTAATGCTGTAGCTGCATTCCATCCCTGAATAGACCCGGCTAAATAAAGGTTTGGAATATCCCAAGAAACTGTAGTAGAACTCACTGTAAGAGATTTCACTCCGAAATCTGCATCAATAACAACTTTGTAAATACCAGCAGCTCCTGTAAATTTCATATTTTCAATATCATTAGTACCTGCTCCTTTTACAACATTGGAAGATACTGTTTTGAAATATTTGTAGCTAGCTCTGATTCCATCAGCATCCATACTATAGTTGATTGGATTCCAATCTGCTTGTCCTAAGAATCTGAATTCGTCCGGTTGCAAATAAGTATAGATTTCTGAGATATTATCGTGCTTATACAAGTTAATCGAACCTGCAGCATCCCAGCCTGCCGCTGATGCAGCTCCAACTAAGAAGAAGTTAGGATAATCTACCTGATATGGTGTTACTTTGAATGTAACAACAGCAGACTTAAGCACAATAGATCCACCTGTAGAAGTTGTAGTAGCAGTTACTCTAACATCTATATTATTAGGTGCGTTGATTGTAGCTCCAGTATTAACTACAGCTGTATTAAGATCTTTGTTGGTTACAGCCAAAGATTTTACATTAGTCACTTCTCCGATAGAAGCAAAAGATGTAGTTCCTGTTTTTGCAACTTCTACAAGATATTTTACATCAACACCATAGCTGGAATAATCATTCCAAGTAACAGTAGTTGCAGTAGCAGTTTGATCTGCAGAATTAAGAACTAAAGTTGATCCGGCAGTTGGTGCAGTAACAATAGGTCCAGCGATTGGATAAGGCGTAACACCAAAAGTTATCGCATTGGAAATTTCAGAACCCGCCTCTACTCTTACATAAACAGTGTTTGAAGCGTAAGGTGACAAACCTGCCTGAAGGAATTTACTATTAATATCACCAATTGTTGTTGTAAAGGTATTGGTAGTAGCCGTTCCTAAAGTAATTTTAGTCGCAAAATCTTCTGTTGTAGAATATACAACTGTGTAGTTTGATGATCCTGTTTTGTCCCAAGTTAAAACAAAAGGATTACTCTTCATTGTTTCATATAATACATTACTTCCAAGAGTAGTATTATATAATTTGAAACTGGCTTCCGGAGTAGTCCAGTCTCTGTCTGCGTCATCTGTACAAGCAACAAATAATAATGCTACAACTAAAGATGCGAATATTGATTTTATAATATTTTTCATGTTTTAATAATTATTGCAAGATTATTGTTTAACTATTTTATAAGTCCCTGCTTTTATGTTTACCGTAATTTTATAAGAACCGCCGTCTCCTACAAATTTAATGTTACCATTTGCATTTTTTGGTCCTATAAATCCAGAATTACCGTCAGCTGATATATTACCCCAATCCAAAGTTCCAAAAGATTTTTGGCCTAAGAATTTGAACTCTGCATTCGCTGGTAAAGTTGTTGTATATTCAAAAACGCCCGGACCTGTTTTGGTCATATCTACTGCATTTTCTGCTACCCAATTAACACCTGCAACATTACCAACCAGGTAAACCTGCGGAATGTCAAATGTAGGAATAGTTGATAATGTAGCGTTTAAAGATTGTACAGCTTTATCAGCATCTATAACAACTTTATAAATTCCTGTTTCTCCAGTAAATTTCATATTCTCATGATCTCCAAAAACTATGTTTGAAGATGTTGATTTGAAATATCTGTTTCCTGCATCAGTGCCACTATCATCAATACTGTAATTGATCGGGCTCCAATCCATCTGTCCTAAGAATCTAAAATTCTGATCTTTTTCTAAGTATGTATAGATATAAGACTTGTTATCTTCTTTATAGAAAATTTGTGCTGATGAAGCCGTCCAGCCAACATAAGAAGCCGCTCCTACAAGATAAAAATCTGGGTAAACCAATTTGTATGGTGTTATCATCAACGAAGTAACATTGGATTTTGCCTGCAAAGCGTTACTACCTAAATATGAAGTCACTCTTACATACATTTTACCGGAAACATTAGCAGCTAAACCAATAGCTTGGGCTGCAACGTTCATTTGACTTGCAGTGTAAGTTACGGTTCTGTTTGATTCTGTAACGCTGCTTACAAGTTGTGGTGATGTAAAAGCTTCGTCAGCAGAAACTTCAACATTATAACTTACAGCTACTGGAACAGAATATCCTGCTGGTGACCAAGTCACAGTAAGTGCCGGGTTGGTAGGAAAATTCTGATCAAGAAATAAATTGGTAGTAGATAAGTCTACAAGCATTGCAGAAGAAGTATTTTCTACAGTTACTAATTCTCTGTCGTCACAGGCTGTCATTGTAATGATAGCCAAAAAACCAAGAAGTATTTTATTTAAAATATTTGTTTTCATCTCAAAATAAGTTGTTTCTTAATAGCCCGGATTTTGGACTAGATTTGGGTTTGCGATAATATCCTTTGCAGGAATCGGGTAAAGGTTTCTGTAATCTCCAACTGCTGCGCCATCTTTGATATTTCCTTTCCAAGGCCATAGATAAGCTGCTGTTGTAAATTTTCCAAAACGAATTAAATCTGTTCTTCTGGTCATTTCCCATCCTAATTCTCTTCCTCTTTCATTTAAAATAAAATCAAGATTGATAGAAGATAGTGTAGATGTATAACCCGCTCTTGTTCTGATGTTATTCACATATCCTAATGCCGTAGCTAAGTTTCCACCGCTGCCGCCTCTTAAAGTTGCTTCAGCATACATTAGATAAACATCTGATAATCTTAACAATGGAATATCTGCATCGCAGAAATTTTTAGCAGCATCGGTTCCAAAACCTCCTGTACTGGTTAGATTTTTATATTTTACAAATGCATAACCATCAGTAAAAGTTCCTAAATCGTTAATTTCAAGCGTTTGTCCATCTTTGTAAAAATTACCTCTTTTATCATTGCTGTCTGTGAATAATCCAACATAAGCTTTCGTAGTTCTAAGACCACCCCAGCCTCCATTGATTCCAAACATAGCTTCAGCAGGCATAGATCCTCCAACCGCAGCGTGAACAAGATAAGTTGATCCTCCTGAAGTTTGTGTGTGAACACCATCAAAAAGAATTGGGAAAATTACTTCCGGATTATTTTGGTCATTATCTGCAAGGAAAAGGTCTGAATATTTAGTTTTTAGTGTATATCCAGCGGATATTACCTTATTACAATAAGTAATTACATCAGTATTGTGATTACTTCCATTATAAACATTCGAGTTTAGATATAATTTAGCCAGTAGTGCCCAAGCTGCAGCTTTATCAGCACGTCCGTATTCGTTTGTTTTTGCATCTTTCAAATCATTAGCTACAGCAAGTAATTCTGATTCCACAAAATTGAATAATTCTGCACGTGCAATTCTCTTAGGTGGTGTAACAGATCCTGGTAAATAAGATTCATCCACAAATGGTACATTTCCAAAAAGATCTAGAGCATAGTAGTATGACAAAGCTCTTAAAAATCTTGCCTCAGCTCTCATATATTTTGCTTCCGTAAGATTGGCACCTGTAATATTGTTAGATGCAAGTTTGTCATCTGTCAAATTTCTCAAAAACTCATTAGAGGTAGCAATCTGTGTGAAAATTCTGTAATAAGTACCAGCAATGAATTCGTTTGATGAATCCCAAGTCATTTTATGCATGGTATGAAGGTTACCGTCATTCCAAGCAATTACTGCTTCATCTGTTGGTAATTCCTGCATAGTGAACAACATTCTTGTGTATTGAGAAAAGTTTCCATCAATACCATTAATATCAGAATTTCCACCGTTTGATTCCTGTCCTCCACTTGCGAAACCACCATAAACTTTTGCCAAGGCACTTGGGTAATTTGCAAAATCTTTAAAAACACTTGCAGATGTTAAACCTGTTGGTGGTTCTTGTTCTAAATCTTTGACACAAGAAGTCGATATAAACAGCAAACCAAATGTAGCCGCAATTGTTATTATTTTGAATTTTTTTATATTATTTTTCATTTCTTTATTATTGATAATTAAAATTGAAAATTAAGGCCTACAGAATATATTTTTGGCATTTGATAATAACCATTATCAATTCCATTAAATACTTCCGGATCTACTCCTGAATATTTTGTGATTACAAATACATTCTGAGCCATACCATAAACTCTCAAACTAGAACCTTTACTTAATATATCTTTGAAGTTATATCCTAAATTCACATTGTCTAATCTTAGGAAAGAAGCATTTTCCACAAAAATATCAGAGAAATATTGTGGCGCAGAGAATCTATATTCTGCAGCAGATGAATATATATTTTGCAAATAGCTATTAGTCGTCAGGGATTGTACAGAACTATTAGAAGCCGCATTATTATATACATAATTACCAATTATCGCTCTTGCACTTAATCCAAAATCCCAATTTTTATAATTAAGTTTTGTATTAAATCCTAAAATAGCATCAGGTTGGGTAGATTGGTAATAATATCTATCAGAAGCATTTACAATACCATCTCCATTTCTGTCAACATATACGCCATCCAATGGTTTTCCATTAGACCCGTAAACCTGCTGATACACTAAAAAAGCATAAGGCTGATAACCAACTGCATGAGCCTGGATTGTATTACCTACACCTCCGGAAATTCCTCCAACTGGCAGAAAATAAGAGTCATCAGCTCCTTGAATTAAATTGGTTATTTTAGAATCATAGTGGGTCGCATTAAAAGATACTTCCCAAGTTGTATTTTGAGTCTTAATCGGTATGATTGTAATAGAACCTTCTATCCCTTTGCTGTCCATATTACCAGCGTTCAAAACGTTATGGTTACTAAGATCTCCCGCAGCAATTCCTGCATCAACTAAAAGACCTTCAGATTTCTTCTTAAATATGTCAACCGAACCAGTAATTCTATTATGGGCAAAACCAAAGTCAACACCTAAATTCTGAGTAGTAGTATCTTCCCAAGATAGAATCGGGTTATATATGTTAGGACGGTACATATAATAGTACTGAGACCCAAACTGGTATTGTGCACCCGGCTGGCTAATTGTGTAATTTGCAAATGAAGGATAATCACCAGTATTCAACTCTTGATTACCTGTTTTTCCCCAACCTGCTCTTAGTTTTAAAGTATTAATTCCTGTATCTTTCAAGAAATTTTCTTCATTAATTTTCCAAGCCAAAGATACTCCTGGGAAATTTCCCCAAAGATTATCTCTTGTCCCATTATAGAATCTAGAAGAACCATCTCTTCTGATAGAAGCAGAAATAATATATTTATTTGCAATAGTAAAAATACCTCGCCCATAAAATGACAACAAAACATTTCTAGTCGAAAAATCAATCCCTTTATCCTGGTTTTGTCCATTTCCATTATAAGTTACTGCATAAGGTGTAAGAGTCTGGAAATTTTGATATGCATAACCTGCCACAACATCTACATTTGTATCTATTGCTTCAATATTTTTCACATAATTAAAATATGTTTCAAGTAATCTATTCTTTTTTTCCTGAGAATATTCTCTGAAAGTTCCTAACGTCCCAATACCTGATTTATAAGCTCCATTTACTGTTGTAGCACCATTACTTTTAGCATAATCATACCCCGCATTTACATTAAAATGAAGGTCTGGCAGAAAATGAAATTTATAGTCGATTTGAACATTACCCAAAGCTCTCCAAACAGAAGATACATTTCTTACTGCTGCTAACTGTGCTAATGGATTAGCAGTTGAATTTACATTTAGTCCGGTTGCAGAACCCGCATCCAACCATTCATAATACCCCCCATAATTAGAATTACCTGAAAATACTGGTTGAGTAGGGTCAAAATAAGTTGCATTTGGTATTACACCATCGGGTACAAATTGATTATCTGAAAAAGTTCCCTTTAGATTGACATTAACAGCTAGGTGATTGTCAAAGAATTTAGGATTAAGGTTTAATCCAACAGACGTTCTTCTGAAAGAATTAGTCTTTACAATACCATTTTGCTCATTATAGCCAATAGATAGACGATATGGCAAATTTTTAATACCACCACTAAGGGCAATATTATTATCTGTACCCCAAGCTTTTTGGTAAATTTCGTCTTGCCAATTGGTATTAGCAGTTCCTAAACGGAATGCCTGATTTGCAACAGTAGTATTAGTCGCTGCTATCTCATTCACAAAACTTCTATACTGATCTGCATCTAAAACATCAACATTTCCCATTTTTGTAGAAACAGATGCCATAGTGGTAAAATTAACTTTTAATTTACCTGCTGATCCTTGTTTTGTAGTAACAAGAATAACACCATTTGACGCTCTATTACCATAGATTGCAGTAGCAGAAGCATCTTTCAAAATATCAAAAGATTGGATATCATTTGGATTAATTAAAGAAAGAGGATCTGCAGCACCATTAATACCACCGAAATCCTGAGGAACACCATCAATAACAATTAAAGGTGATTGTGATCCATTAAGAGATCCAATACCTCTAATTCTGATAGAAGATCCAGCTCCCGGAGCACCACTATTATTAGTAATCTGAACACCTGGCGTTTTCCCTTGAATAAGCTGAGCAGGAGTACTTGCACCACTATTAAAATCTTTCGCTGTAATAGAAGTGATAGATCCTGTAAGATCAGATTTCTTCTGCTTACCATAACCAATCAGCACAACCTGTTCGATTTCGGTTTCTTTTTTCACCGTGTCATTTTGTTGTGCATGTAGCATTGATCCGAGCAATAAGAATGCAGGAGCAATTTTTAATACATTATAGTTTCTCACAAAAAATAAATTTTTAAGGTTTATATTATTTTCAAATTTGTTTCAGAATCATACCTGATCCTGTTTCGCAATTTATAAAAAAAACAACATTCTGTTAAAATATTTTTAAAATTCTTGTTTTTGGTGTCATAAATCATAAAAATATATCTAATATATATATTCAATTAATTACAAATCAACACATTAACATAGTTAACTTTTTTTTATGAGATGTGAAATTTTAACACTTTTTTAAACAATTGTTTAGCGTTTTTTTCTCCTAAATTAACCAATATTAATCCTATATTAATGAAAAATGAAATAAAAATCAACAAATGTTAAATTTCTAATTATCGATATTCAAACACTTTTTATGAATCATCATCAAATTAATAATAATCTAATGCAGATAATTTTTAATCGAAAAGTTGTATTTTTGCAAATCTAATTTCAGATTATAATGTCAGACAGAAAATTGATTACGGCCGCATTGCCATATGCAAACGGACCGGTTCATATAGGGCATTTGGCGGGTGTCTATATCCCTGCAGATGTCTATGCAAGATTCCAGAGAAGATTGGGAAAAGACGTGGCTTTTATTTGCGGAAGTGATGAACACGGTATTCCGATTACTATCCGAGCAAAAAAAGAAGGCGTGACACCTCAGGATATCGTGGACAAATACCACGGAATCATCAAACAGTCTTTTGCCGACCTTGGTATCTCCTTCGATGAATATTCCAGAACGACATCTAAAAAACATTACGACGTAAGTCAGGATTTTTTTAAGACACTATATAATAAAGATAAATTCACGGAAGAAGTTTCTGAGCAATATTTTGACGAACAAGCCAATGAATTTCTTGCAGACCGTTACATAGTAGGAACCTGCCCAAATTGTGGTAATGAAAATGCTTATGGCGATCAATGTGAGAGATGTGGCTCAACCCTTTCCCCTTCAGAACTTATCAATCCGCATTCTATGTTGAGTGGTAATGTTCCAATCTTGAAAGCAACCAAAAACTGGTATCTTCCACTTAATGACTATGAAACGTTCCTGAACGAATGGATCATCGAAGGTCATAAAGACGACTGGAAAACCAATGTTTACGGACAGGTAAAATCCTGGCTGAACGATGGTTTGAAACCCAGAGCAATGACGAGAGACCTCAACTGGGGCGTTCCTGTTCCGCTTCCTAATGCGGAAGGAAAAGTACTTTATGTCTGGTTTGATGCACCAATTGGTTATATTTCTTTCACTCAGGAATGGGCAGAGAAAACCGGGAAAAACTGGAAAGATTACTGGCAGAATCCAAATTCTGATCTTATTCATTTTATAGGAAAAGATAATATCGTTTTCCATTGCATCATTTTCCCTGCAATGATGAAGGCTCACGGCGATTATATTATGCCGACCAATGTTCCCGCTTTTGAATTTCTGAATCTTGAGAATGAAAAAATATCAACTTCCCGTAACTGGGCAGTCTGGGCTCACGAATATGTAGAAGAATTCCCAGGTCAGCAGGATGTTTTGCGCTATGCATTACTTTCGTCTGCTCCGGAAACAAAGGATAATAACTTTACCTGGAAAGATTTCCAGACCAAGAATAATTCTGAATTGGTAGGAATCTTCGGGAACTTTATCAACAGAGTTGCAGTTCTGATCCACAAATATTACGACGGCATTGTTCCTTCAGGAAATGAAAATGCTGAAGAGTTAGAAGAAATCAAAAGATCTGCTGCAGAAATTGCGCAATATTTAGAAAACTTCGAATTCCGAAATTCTTTAACAGCATTAATGAACCTGGCAAGGTTTGGAAACCAGTATCTTCAGATAGAAGAACCATGGAAAACGATCAAAGACAATCCTGAAAAAGCATCCAATTCATTATTTGTTGGAGCTCAGATTGCGGTGGCTTTGGCTCAGTTATCGGAACCGTTTATGCCTTTCAGCTCAGAGAAATTATTGACAATGTTCAATGTTGAAAAACTGAACTGGATTGACATTGAAACCAAAAATATCCTGATAGAAACCGGACATAAAATCAATGAAGCATCTCTTCTTTTCTCAAAAATCGAAGACGAAACAATTGAGTTTCAAATTCAGAAACTGGAAAATACAAAGCAATCCAACAAAAAGACCAATCCAAAAGCTACTCCAATGAAAGACGAGATACAATTTGATGATTTTTCTAAAATCGATTTGAGAACTGCAACTATTCTGACCGCGGAAAAAGTAGAAAAAGCAGACAAACTTCTGAAATTCACCGTGGACACAGGCGTTGATGTGAGAACGGTAGTTTCCGGTGTTGCACAAAGTTTTTCTCCGGAAGAATTAATTGGAAAACAGGTGATGATTCTTTTGAACCTTGCACCAAGAAAAATCCGAGGAATAGAATCTCAGGGAATGTTTCTTCTCACTACAAAACCAGATGGTAAGTTATCTTTTGTAACGCCTGATGAGACTGTGGAGAATGGGATCGAAATAGGGTAAAATTAAAATCGCTAAAGCTTAAAACTTTAGCGATTTTTTTGAATAAATGATATTATTAATTGGTTTTATTTTTTACATTTGATAAACCAATAGAAAATCGATAACCAAATTGTAATTGATAAAACGCTTCATCATTACTAAGATTATTAAATGTTTTTAATTTCAGGAAGATTGATTGTGTTTTTTCAGTACCTGGATAGTAGAAAATCTCTGCTTCATTTCTTATGACACCAAAACAATTTGGAGATTCAAAACTTTCAAGTGAATTATGGTCTTTAAAGTTATATTGAGAATATTCAAAGGAATAATTAAATCCAAAATTATTAAATCTCTTAGCCTCTGCCTTAATACCACCTCCAAAAGCAAAACCTTGAATGTTTTCAAATTTATCCTTAATTATAACGTCAGCAATCTGATATCTTAAAGGCATATAGGCAATTAATCTGAAGGGAACTTCTTTTGTAAACCTAACATTTATCAAGTTAATCTTGGCACCCATTTCCAAGTATGATTTTTGTATCAAATCCAACTTATTTGCTGGAGTTATATTTGCATTGTCTAGTGTAATAGTTTTGACAGCTCTTACATCATTATCTATTTTAGAAAAGTTAACATAAGGAGATACTTTATCCAACAATCTTAAATCTGACTGGTAATTACCTGTTTTGAAGGGGAATAGATAAAAATCTCCTTTTCCTTCTAACTGTACAATACCATTTGGAGCATCAGCAAATAAACCTAGAAAATCGGTATATGCTCTTAATTCTACCGCATTTTGTAAACTTGTATCTTCTTTTATTTCGTATTTAACGTAAGAATCTTTGTTTATAACCTGCCCATTTTTGTCCTTTGTAGGAAATTCAAATGTTATATCATTAGGAATAAAATTATTCCCTGGCTTGGAAGTGTACATTAAAACATCAGAAAGTCTAATTCTTAATTTTTCGATTTCCTCAAAATTGACGATACCATTTTGCCTAATTGGATGCTTATAATAAATAAAATTTTTAGGCGCTGAACTTGAAAAATTCAAAATACTAACTGGCGCTTTGTTTTCAAATAGATGTTCCGAACCATTTTGATCTACAATAAAAACCTTAATATTCGTAAAGAAACCATCTAAAACTTCAAATGAAATACTTTTAAATCTATAAATTCTATTGTCAGGAATAAATGGTTTTGCAAGATCTTTAGTAGGTTTGTAAAATTGAAATTCCTGCATTTCCTTGGGTATTATTATATCTCCAAGATATGCTTCACTTTCTTTATTTAAAAACTTTGTGATTATATCATCATATTTTTTATTACCAGTTGGTTTCCATTCTTCAATAACTTCGTCTTTTCCAAAATAGAGATAAGTTTTAACGTCTTTAGATGTTGATGAAGATGCTGTAGATATCTGATGTTCATGAGGAAAGCTTTGTTTTGCTTCTTCTTTTTTAAGTTCTCCTTTTGTATCATAAAACGAAATAGCAGTCTGTGCAACAGTATAAATAGAATCCAGCTTAAACTGTAGAACTTTTGTTTTATCCAATTGAGTAATCAATTCTGTTAAAACTTTTTGATCATTGTTTGAAGAAGTTATTTTGGCTTTAATATCTTCCAATAATTTATTTTCATTAATGAGACTTGTATTGATAGTCATAAATTGATCAGAAAGTTTTTTCAAATATTTGTCAGGTGTATTTTCCTGCCCAAACACCACTCCTTGCCAAAGTAGTAGCAGCAATAATAATTTAGTTTTCATAGTTATTAGTTTTTAGTTATTACAAAGCTATGCTGTTATCAAATAAAAAAAAATACTCCAAAAGGAGTATTTTTTAATCAAGTAAATTTTCATAAGAGTTTAAATTATCCCCTGCTGAAAACAATTTTTGATAAGTTGAGCAGTATTGTTGCATTCGGATTTTTCCAGAATATTACTCCTGTGTTTTTTGACCGTCAGTGGGCTGATAGAAAGTTTTTTTGCAATCATATCGTTATTATAACCATCACTTATCAGTTTGATAATATCTATTTCCCGTTTCGAGAATTCAATTTTATTTTTGCCATCATCATCCAGGCTGATATTCATGTAAGACGGTTCACCATTGAGTCCGATCAGGGAAATCTTATAAGTATTATGATTGCTGAGGTGATCTATGCAAGTGTGGATATTAAGAGATTTTCCACTATTTCCATTTTTATCTAATGACAGCAGCAAAGCCTGATGATTGAGCAAAATATAATTCCCATCCTTTCCCTTGCTTCGGAAGCTGTAATTCATTTTATAATTAAGAAGTTTGTGCTTTCCTAGTTTTTCATAGAAGAATTTTGTAATATGTGCTTCTGCCTGAATTACGAATTCCATATCATCCGGATGTATGGTTTCCAGAATATGGTTGAGTCCAACAGTTTCAGGTTTCAAGCCGTGAATTTCATAAATATTGGGGCTGATGTTAGATAAGGTCAAATCAAAAAAATCAATAATATAATAGTAAAAAGGTCCCGAACTGATGATAGAATTGACAAGATCATTAAAGTTAATCTGATCAAATGAGATAAGTTCTTTTGGTCTGCTGAGAGACCACACCTCGTGCAATTTCTGAATGTTTTGTAATGTTTTTTCCACGGTTTTAGTTTTTAGTAAAGATAAAAACTTTCAATATGAATATTATACCATAAATTAAAATTTAATATTATATCCGTACATATTTTTATTTATAAACATAAATAACATTGATATATGTACCAATACAACAGATAATCATAATTCATAATAACAAATAAAATTCAGACAAATCTAATTGTAGTAATTATAGCCCCGATAGTAACGGCATCCTTTTTATTATTGCGATTTTTCCGAAGTTCAAGAATACTTCACATCGTTCGCAATGATAAAAAGATATAGTGGATAGCGGGATCAAGCTCCTAAAAATTAAACATCAGGAAATTATAATATCAGAAAACAAAAAACCCGACAAAAACTGTCAGGTTTTAAATGTATGATGAAAGGTTTATTTTTAAAATTGACCGCCTCCAAGCGCTCTGTAAAACTCTGTAATGGCTTGTAACTGCTGCAATCTGTCATTAACTCCGGAGAGTTTTGCCTGAAGCAAAGATTGTTCTGAGGTCAAAACGTTAACGTAATTGACATTGGAAGAGTAAGTCAGTAATTCTTTGTTGAACTCTACTGCTTTTTCCAAAGACTGGATCTGTAATTGTCTTGTTGATTCTTTTTCTTTCGCCTTCTGATAAGAAAGTAAGGCATTTGAAACTTCGGAACCGGCTGTCAGCAATGTTTGTTGAAAAGTAAAGTATGCCTGTTGTTTTCTGGCCTCCGTGATTCTTACCTGCGCCTTTCTATTGCCCTGCTGGAAGATATTTTGAGTTAATGTTCCGCCAGCTGTATAGAATAAGGAATTCGTAAAAAAATCGGATAACGTTTTTGTTGATAAACCTAAAGTTGCCGTAATATTGAATGTAGGATAAACCTGAGCCATTGCTACGTTTTTGTTTTCAAAAGCTTGTCTGAAAGTCAGTTCCGCAGCCTGAACATCCGGACGGTTTTTAAGCAAAGATGCCGGAATCCCGGTTTTAAGATCTGTATAAAACACTTGAGAATCTATAGAATTACGTTCTACTTTCTGCGGATTGTCATTCATCAGGATACTCAGTGCGTTTTCTGTTTGCTGGATCTGCAATTCGAGATCCGGAACCGACAGTTGTGCTGAATATAAATTAGCTTTGCTCTGTTCCAGATCTGCCCCTGTGAGATAAGCAGCGTCCATCAACAACTGAACAGTTTCTATATCCTCCTGGCGGTTTGTAATAGTCTGTCTTGTAATCTCCAGCTGTTTGTCCAAAGAAATCAACTGATAATATAAAGTTGCAGCCTGAGCAACCAACTGTGTCTGGACTGCTCTTTTCGCCGCATCACTTTGAAGAAATCCGGCGTAGGCTGCTCTTTTCAGAGATTTGATCCTTCCCCAGACATCAACTTCCCAACCTGTAGAAATACCCAATTGATAGTTCATAAGATCCGGCATTACAAAAGTGTTTCCCTGAGCGGCGGCGCTGTTTTTAGTTTCTTTGATGGAAGCAATACCGTCAAGACTTGGTAAATTCTGCAATTGTGACTGTTTGAAAACCGCATCAGCTTCCTGTATTTTTGCGATGGCAACTTTCAGATCAAGATTATTTGATATCGTTTTTTTGATGATATTCTGAAGTTTATCATCCGTAAAGATTTGATTCCACGTTACATTGGCAGTAGAAATACTGTCATTGCTGGTTTTTTGGCGGAAGAGATTGTCCTGTCGGCTTTGTTCAACATCCGGATTTTGATAAGTATCAGTTACCTTACAAGAATGAAAGAAACCTGCGACACTTACTAATATGATTAAATTTGATATTCTGATTTTCATTTTTCTCAACTTTTAGTTATTCGCTTAATTCTCCTTCATATTTATCCGATACTTTTTTGCTACTCACTTTTTCCTGCAGATACATAAATACAGCAAATAGAATCGGAATAAAAAACACTCCGAATATGGTTCCGAACAACATCCCTCCAATTGCTCCAATTCCAATAGACTGATTACCAACAGCTCCCGCTCCAGTAGAAATCGCTAATGGAATCAATCCGAAAATAAAAGCAAAAGAGGTCATCAAAATCGGACGAAGCCTTTGTTTTGCACCACTGATAGCAGCATGAGCAATTGTATAGCCTTTCTTTCTTGCATCCAACGCAAATTCTACAATCAAAATTGCATTCTTTGCTAAGAGTCCAATCAACATAATGAGGGAAATCTGAGTATAAATATTGTTGGAACCTCCGATCCAGCTACTGAACATCATCACACCAGCCAAACCAACAGGTAATGACAACATAACTGCAAATGGTAAAATGTAACTTTCATACTGCGCTGCCAATAGAAAATAAACGAATACACAACATAAAATAAAGATGTAAACAGTCTGTCCACCCGCTGTAACTTCTTCCCTCGTCAATCCGGAAAACTCATATCCATAACCTTGAGGAAGTGTTTCTTTTGCTACTTTTTCTACTGTATTAATTGCATCTCCGGAAGAGAAACCAGGGTTAGGTGTTCCGTTGATAGAAATCGCAGTAAATAAGTTGAAACGCCCTACAGCTTGCGGTCCGTAAACTCGCTTTGCTGTGATGAATCTGCTCAAAGGTGCCATTTCACCATTGCTATTCCTGACCTGAATCATATTAAAGCTTTCAACATTTTCCCGGTCTTCAAAAGGCGCCTGATAAATCACACGATATTGTTTCCCGAACAAATTGACATTAGAAGAATATACGCCACCGTAATACCCCTGCATTGTTCCCAAAATATCTGATACAGAGAAACCTGCAGCTTTAGCCGTCGGAATATCAATATCAATCATATATTGAGGATAGTTCGGGTTGAAGGACGTAAATGTTCTTTGGATATCCGGCTGCTGATTCATTTTATCGATGAAATTATTTGTCACTTTTGTAAGATCAGCGATGCTTCCGCCTTTCTGATCCTGAATCTGCATCTCAAAACCTGCAGCATTACCAAATCCCTGCAAAGTAGGTCTTCCGAAGAAAGTCATTTTTGCATCTTTGATTCCGGCAGTTTTCTCGTACATTCTTGCAACAAAAGATTGCAGATCTTCGCCTTTTTTGCCTCTGTCTTTCCAGTCTTTCAGTTTTACGATCAGCATCCCGTTATTGGATCCTGATCCACTTACCATTCCGCGTCCTGAAACTTTGAAGATGTGTAAAACCTCGGGTTGTTTTTTTACGATATCTTCTACTTTTTGAAGAACTTCTTTGGTTCGGTTTTCATTAGAGCCGATTGGAAGCGAAATATCCATAAAGATACCTCCCATATCTTCACTTGGAACGAAGGATTTCGGTGTAGTATTCATCAGCCAGACAAAAATTCCGGCAAAGATCACAAGACCTCCGAACGCCATCCATTTTTTCCTTAGTAAGAATAAAATTCCTCTTGTATATTTTTTAACCATCGCATCAAAAATGATGTTGAAATTGGTGAAAAACCGCTGAAGGAAATTCTTTTTCTGCTCCTCGTGGGAATGAGGTTTAAGAAAAATCGCACATAAAGCCGGACTCAGGGTCAAAGCATTTACGGCGGATAATATAATTGATATTGCTAATGTTAAACCAAACTGCTTATAGAAAACCCCGGCCGATCCGGAAATAAAACTTACCGGAATAAAAACCGCAGCCATTACCAAAGTAATACTGATAATCGCGCCGCTGATCTCATCCATCGCGGTTACGGAAGCCCGAAGCGGAGATTTCTCACCTTGTTCCAACTTACTGTGAACAGCTTCTACAACCACAATTGCATCATCGACCACAATTCCTACCGCTAATATTAATGCGAAAAGCGTCAATAAATTAATTGTAAATCCAAAAATACTCAGAAAGAAAAATGTTCCCACAATTGCCACCGGAACCGAAATTGCCGGAATCAAAGTTGAGCGCCAATCCTGAAGGAACAAGAAAACCACGATGAATACGAGGATAAAGGCTTCAAATAAAGTATGAATTACTTTTTCAATAGATGCATCCAAAAAGTCATTTGCATTTACAAGCGCTTCGTATCTTACGCCTTTCGGGAAAGATTCCTGAGCTTTATCAAGAACTGCAATCGACTGATTGATAACATCCTGAGCATTGGAACCGGCCGTCTGCGCAACTGCCATACCAATAGAAGGATGTCCATCTGTGAAACTGCTTCCGGTGTAATCCTGAGCGCCAAGTTCTACTCTTGCGACATCTTTTAGTTTTAAAGTCTGACCATTCTCTGTAGCCTTAATAATGATATTATCAAATTCAGGGATCTCTGTCAACCTTCCTTTATATTTTAAGGTATAACGGAAACTCTGGTCACTTTCATCACCTAAACTTCCCGGCGCTGCTTCGATATTCTGTTCAGCTAAAACCGTATTGATATCAGCAGGAACTAGTCCGTACGAAGCCATTTTATTAGGATCCAGCCAGATTCTTATCGAGTAATCCTT
Source organism: Epilithonimonas sp. UC225_85 (assembly GCF_042695135.1). Taxonomy (GTDB): domain Bacteria; phylum Bacteroidota; class Bacteroidia; order Flavobacteriales; family Weeksellaceae; genus Epilithonimonas. The sequence continues at coordinate 1,512,769 of NZ_CP170547.1, read as the reverse complement.
TGCTCCAAAAACCGTCACATCACCCACACCTGTTACCCTTTTGATCTGAGGAACGATATTGATGTTTGTATAATTCTGAAGGAAGGTCATATCATAATTGGGATTCTCACTATAAAGGGAGAATATCAATACGTTTGAACTTTGCCTTTTGGTTGTTGTAACTCCGGCTCTTGTAACTTCAGCAGGTAACAAAGGCGTTGCTCTGGAAACCCTGTTCTGTACGTTTACCGCAGCGATATCAGGATTTACACCCTGCTTGAAATAAATCGTCACAGACCCGGAACCGTCATTGGTTGCAGTAGAAGTCATATAGGTCATCCCTTCTACCCCATTGATCTGCTCTTCCAAAGGGACTATAACACTTTTAAGAATTACATCGGCATTTGCACCCTGATAACTTGCGCTTACAACTACTGTCGGCGGGGCAATATCCGGATATTGTGAAATCGGTAAGGTCACAATTCCCAAAACACCAAGGATCACAATGATGATGGAAATTACGGTGGATAATACCGGACGTTCTATAAATTTTTTAAACATATAATTAGACTAAGAGAGGAAAGATGAAGAAAAAAAATTTCTAATATTTAAAAACTGATCTCGTTCACTTTTCCATTTATTAATACGACTGATATTATTTTTTTGTGATCACGCTTTGTAACGTAGTTTCTTTTGGTACAACCTGAGTATCATCCTTTAGAAGTCCAATACCTTCTACAACCACTTTATCACCTTGCTTCAATCCGGAAGTCACTGCGTATGTCAAACCTTCCGGCATATCTTCAACTTTAACTTCTGTAGATTTCACCTTGTTATCTGCACCGATCAGGTACACCAGAACTTTGCCCTGAAGCTCGTAAGTTGCTGACTGAGGAATGATGATCACGTTTTCGAGATTGTTCGGTAACTGAACGGTTGCGCTGTAACCACTTCTGATAAGTCCTTTTGGATTCGGGAACGTTGCACGCATTGAGAATGAGCCTGTGTTGGGATCTACCAAACCACTGATTGATTCTATTTTTCCTTTCTCTTCATATTTGCTGCCGTCGGAAAGAACAAGATCTACCAAAGGTGAATTTTTTAATTTTTCTTTTATTGTTGCACCTTTTGCATGTTTGAAAAATTCCAGTTGTTGTTTTTCATTAATTGAAAAATAAGCGAATATCTTTGAAACATTAGAAACGGTAGTCAATGGCTGCGCTGTGCTTGTACTGATGTAACTTCCTGCTTTGTAAGGCAAGGTTCCTACAACACCACTTACCGGGCTGTATAATTTGGTATAACCTTGATTAACTTGCGCATTGGTTAATTGGGCCTGCGTTTCTGCTAAAGAAGCTTTTGCAGATTTCAGCGCTAATTCCGCCGCTTGAAGTTCATAAGCAGAGATGATTTTTTTATCAACCAAAGGTTTGGTTTTTGTGACTTGCATTTGGGCAGTTGCAACGGCTGCTCTTGCGCTGTTTACGGTTGCCTGGGCTGCCAAAACGGATTGCTCGTACTGTGGATTTCTGATGAGGAAAAGTAATTGTCCTTTGCTGACCTGGCTGCCTTCATCGATGTAGATTTTTTCCACGAAACCATCAATTTTTGGACGGATTTCCACATTTTCTATACCTTCCAGTCTGGCAGGATATTGTGTCAAATTTTCAGCAGGACCACTTTTTGCAACGATATATTGATACGGTTGAGGCGGTAATTCTTTTTTATCGTCCTTATTTTCTGACTTGGAACATGATGTAAAAAGACCTAAAACAACAAAAAAGCTAAGCGCGATATTCCTCATAAATACTAATTTTTTAGATATGTTTTCAAACAAACGTTCAAATTTATTGATTAAATACAAATTATACGTTATGTATTTAATAATAATATCTATCAAATATAATGCACAAAAACTATTATTACTGGCTTACAATAAGTTAAAAAATAATTTTAATGAATATTTAACACAATGTTATCAAACAAATGTTTGAAACACCAGCTTAGTTTTTGCGCTTGTCATAAAATAAACTTATCTTATGTAATATTTTTAGCATCACTATTTATAGAAATTACACTTCCTCTTGATGAAAAACCAATAAAATATTTTTTGATTAATATTAATAAATAAAAAAACAGGTAGAATCATTCCTACCTGTTTTTTTAATTTTTAAATCCGAAAATTTCAATTATATGCTCATATAAAATTAATTCTGGAAAAATCTGGCTACAAAAACTATTGCATCAAATGCATTAGTACTGGAACCCAAATCGTCTGCAATCCTAAGTCGCGTAGTTGTACTTGTTGCTGTAAAAGTAATCTGGGTAAGGCTGTCTCCGGTATTAGTTCCGTTTGCTATTATAGTAGCACCATTATACGCTCTTACACTAACAGCTCTAGCGAAGCCTGAAACCAATATTCTTGTGGAAAAAGTATAGCTTTGCCCGATAACAGTTGTTACATCTCTATATACAACCCCTCCTGAAGAACTATTAGTTGGATTCAGATACATTCCGCAAGGATTACCTGTAGAACCACTTACAGGTCCTGTAGAGCTCCAGCCAGATAAACCTCCACATAGATTACTATTAACAATATAGGTAGGCGAATTGGTTGTATGCAAGGTTGCAGGAGTCGTATAAACTGGATTTGGTGTACACGTGGAAGTACTGGTAACCTTAAGTCTAAACATCCTTCCGTCTTCCCCAGTTGTTATCCATTTGATTGTAAGGGATGGTGTCGTAGACCCTGAAAGCACCATAGCATGATCTATCTCATTGTTTGCTCCATAACCCCAACCGTCGCTCACATTACTCCAAGATGCACCAGAGTTCCTAGAAATCTCCCATTGATAAGATAATGTTCCAGAGCCAGTAGCCGCACCAGTAAAAGTAGCTGTTTCATTTTCAACATTTATAGTAACATCAGAAGGATTCTGAGTTATTGTTGGAGCCGAACTAACAGTAATTGCAGCCGCATTAGAAGTTGCACTACCGCATAACCCAATAACAAAAACTCTGTACGAGCCAGTTACCGACGGCGTATAAGTCGCATTGGTAGCCCCTGGGATATCTACATTATCCTTTTGCCATTGATAACCCGATATGGTTCCTGTAGCTGTAACAGACATTGGGGTTGGAGAACAAGTAGTTCCTCCACCAACAGGCTGTCCCGTAATTGCAACAGCAGTACATGCTGCTCCAGTACATGCAGAATACCATGCATCCGCAGTATTTGTAGTTCCTGCTGCTGCACGAAACTCAAAGCATCCTATCGATTTATTAAATATTAAAAGTCCATTTGCCGGAGAAGATATAGCATTACGCTCCGAAGTAGATAATCTAGGTACCAATACCCCTTTATTTGTACTTTCTACTTCCAGAATTGCCTTACCATTTATTGTTGTCGGATTATTCCCAATTTTAACTACCTGCGCATAAGTAATAAAACTAATACTAAAAATAATTAAATAAACTGTTCTTAAAAGATATTTTTTCATTTATAAAATATTAATAGTTAATTAATTAGAAAATGCTCTTGCCATATATACGTATCCATCCGACTCAAATGTTGCTCCGTAATCTAAAATCTCGAAACGTGTGGTAGTACTTGTAGCAGTAAATGTGACTGAAGTTAGATTATTTCCAAAATTATCTGCCTGCCCTAAAAGAGTATTAGTTCCGTTATCATAAACATTCAGATGTTGTGAAGACGCAGCAGACCCGCTATTTAATATCCTTGCAACAAAAGTATATTGTTGACCGGGCGTTGTAGCAAATGTTCTGTTGACGCCGCCACCCGAACTTCCTGCAACATCACCAGGATTTAAAATTCTACCACACGGAACACCTGTTGCCTGGCTTGTAGTCCCTGTAGCAACCCATCCTGCAGGTAAACCGGCACAAAAAATATCATTAAAAAGATATGCGGGTGAAGGAGAAGTATTTAAAGTAGCAGCAGTGCTATAGGCCGGGTTAGTCCCACATGCAACACTAGTTGTCACTGCCAGTCTAAATTGTCTTGCAGGAGACAATAGAGTTGTCGGCCATTTAACTGTCAGATTTTGAGTTCCCGAGTTAGAAAATATCATATAGTTATCAGTACTACTTTCACCATCGGTTATATCTGTCCAGGTACTGCCACTGTTACGGCTGATTTGCCATTTATATGTCACTGTTCCTCCACCGCCTCCAGCTGATACTGCAGAAAAAGTAGTTTCTGGTTGGGATTCTACATTCACATTCTGAGTGGTAGGTGGTGTAGGAAAATAAGTAGGTTTGTTAAACACTGCCAAGTTAGAACTCGTAGTTCCGCACTGCCCATTGATTACTACATTATAACTCCCTTCCTGTGTAGCTGTGTAAGTATTGGCGGTGGCGCCGGGAATAGCGGTACCATTCCTCTGCCATTGGTAAGTAAGCCCTGTTCCTGTGGCAGTAACACTTAGCACTTGCTGTGTTGCATTACAATATGTTGAGAATGTCCCCGCGGTAATTGTAGGTACCGCACAAACTGTACCTGTACATACAGAATACCACCTGTTTGCAGTGGTATTTTTAGTACCGCCGGTAGTATAAAATTCGTAACAGCCTATAGAAGTGTTATAGATTATCAAGCCATTCGGAGGAGTGGTAATCAGATTCCGTTGTGCTGTCGTTAATCTTGGTAATAAAACACCTTTAGCAGAACTCTGTACTTCCAAAATTGCAGTATTGTCAATAACAGCATTACCCTCAGGCATATTGGAAATTTTAATCTGTCCATTTACAGAAACTATGAAGCTTAAAATACAGACTATAAAATATAACTTATTCTTTTTTATCATTTTACTAATTTTGAATTGTTAAAATTTCATATTGTATTTTTTTATTTAACAATGCTGTAGAAAGCGTTCCACAGATAGCATTCCAGCCGGCAATGTTCAAATTGCCCGAACCGTCATGATATTGGTTTAAACATCCTGTATCTTTATTAAAGATCAAAAGACCATTGGACGGAGATGAAATTAAATCTCTCTCACTGGTTGTAAGCCGTGGTATAAGCGTACCCATATCCGTGCTTTCAACTTCCAGCATCGCAGACGGATCAATCGTATCCGCTGTTAAAGGACTTTTAGTAATTTTGACCTGTGCAGATATACTTATTCCTATTAAAAATATTGAAAATGTAAGTAGTTGTTTTTTCATTTGCTTGTGTTTTAAGTAGTATTTGTATATTAATATTTAGCATTAATATCTATTTTTTATCTGTTAAGTGTTATTTTCCATAATAATGTGTTTTTTTTCAGTTGCATCCTTCATTTTCTTATCTTAAGCAGCCTTCAAACTCAGATTTTTTCAACTGACTACTTTAAAAAACATCAATGGCTTTTATTTCTCATTTATTAAGAATAATTTCCGTTGAAAATTTTAACCTTTAAATTCCTGTTAGCAAGAGCCAAAACTATCTATAAATCGAACCTAGTCAAAATAAAACACTTTACATTTTGCGAATTAGTTGAATATAATTCTCATACATAAAAGACTCATAATCATATAATTATAGATAAAATTTAATTTTTTAATTAACTATTTTTATCTTCTAATCTTTTCTATTAAATAATAAAATTGTATTCCAAATTCTAAATAAAAAAGTCTTGCATATATGCAAGACTTTTTACCTATTTGTAATTATCACAAGTCAATAAAATATAACTAAATAATTTTGGATTGGATAAATTATTAAAAATCGAAATTGGATTAGACCAGAAAAATGGAAGACAGTATTTTAGTTTTATTATGAGACTAAGAAATAATGGTCAAAAACTACCTTGAATTCTATTTAAAATACATTGCTGCTAAGCGACTTTAATATTTCCTCACAACAGGAAGGATCTCATTTTTATTAAGCCCAAACCTTTTAATCTCAACGTCAGAGAATTTTTGTGAATAGAAATTAGCTTGTACTTCAAAACCAACGCTTCTTAAACGGTCAAAATAATCCATTCCATACCAACGGACATGATCATACTGTCCAAAGTGTTTCTGTCGTTCCTGAGGATCTGTGATCGTGAAATCTTCGTAAGTGGTTTCAAGTGAATTTTTCATCGGAACCTGAATGATTCCCCAACCTTTTGGTTTCATAACTCGGTAGAGTTCTGACATTGCTTTCCTGTCATCAACAATATGCTCCAAAACGTGATTGCAGATAATGACATCATAAGTATTATCTTCAAAAGGCAAGTCCAGAATATCCGCCTTTACATCAACAATCGGCGAAAAAAGATCCGCAGATGTGTAATCCAGATTATTCATTTTTTTGAATCGTTTGAGAAAATCCTGCTCCGGAGCAATATGAAGGATCTTTAATTTTGACGTGAAAAAATCAGTCTCATTTTGTAAGTAAAGCCACATTTGCCGGTGTCTTTCCAAAGATAAAGTTCCGGGAGAAAGTGCATTGGAACGTTGTTTTCCGTAGCCGTAAGGTAAAAATTTGCGGTAAGATTTACCGTCAATGGGATCTGTAAAATTGTCTCCTCTGAAAAACAAAACGATCAACGGACGTAAAAGAATGCTCAAGTTAATAAGCATTGGTCTTGGGATTTTATTGAGTAGAAATTTGGCGAATTTTTCCATTAATTAAAAATCCAGCTGAAAAGCTTTTTCCTCATCAGATTTGATTCCTAAAGCGTCGTAAATATATTCGTAAGTAGAAAGTAAAACCGGTTTTCCGTTGATGATGCAAACATCGTGTTCAAAATGTGCAGATGTTTTGTTGTCCAAAGTTGTTACCGTCCAACCGTCATTATGAAATTTGACCTTTTCGGTTCCAAGATTGATCATGGGTTCGATAGCAAGCGCAATTCCGTCTTTCAGGACTTTTCCGCTTCCCGGCTTTCCATAATTCGGAACTTGTGGATCCTCGTGCATTTTTCTGCCAACGCCGTGTCCAACCAGCTCGCGCACAACGCCGTAACCTTCTTTCTCACAATGTTTCTGGATGGCATTGGAAATATCGCCAACACGTTTTCCTCTGATACACTGTTCGATGCCTTTATACAATGATTCTTTTGCAACTCTAAGCAATTTTTTGTTTTCAGCAGAAACTTCTCCAACTTCAAAAGTGTAAGCGTGATCACCTACAAATCCATTCCAGAAAACGCCGCAATCCACTGATAAGACATCACCTTCCTTCAGAATATCTGCGTTTGGAAAACCGTGAACAACCTGATCATTCGGAGAGATGCAGAGCGATGCGGGAAATCCGCCGTAACCTAAAAATGCAGGTTCCGCGCCGTGATCTTTTATGAATTCGTGTGCTAATTTGTCAAGAGATAAAGTGTTGATTCCCGGTTTTATTTCCTTTGCCAACATTCCCAAAGTCTGGGAAACCAATCTTGCACTTTGCTTCATCAACCGAAGCTCCTCTATTGTTTTGAGTTGAATCATTTTTATATTGTATTGATGTAAAATGTAAAATGTAAAATGTACCTTCAATTGATACATTAATACTTTTTACATTAATACCTTTTACAAAAAGACTTACCAGAATAAGCCTCTTTTCTTTTCTTTTTTCATTTTGGAGTAAGCGTGAACTTCTCCGCCGGCAACCTGGAATTCTATTCTTTCATTGATGATCTGATAAATTTCTCCCCAACCCGGGAATCCACCAAGATTCCTGTCGTCTATGAAAAGATCAGCATCAATTTTTCTGGATTGCGTTTCGTGGTCAAAAATTTCGCCTTCAAAACTGGAATTAACGGCATAGAATTCTAATCCGTTTTTTCTGCAGAATTCTACAGCCTCTTCCAAAGCTTTACCATGTCTGTAAGTCCAAAGAATCAGACGGTAGCCTTCGCCCTGAAGTTTTTTGAGTGTTTCAAAAGCAAATGTTTTTGGCTTTCCAATTCCCGGGTAAGCATCATCCACAACAGTTCCGTCAAAATCGATAGCCAGCTTTTTGTTACTTTTTATCATCGTGCATTTTTTGTAAAATAAGTGAGCAAATATACGAATTATATAAATCCCTTTTTACATTGGAAGTCAGATATTAGATTTTAGACTTCTCTTAATTAGATGGTATCAATAAAAAATGCGCTTCTGAAGCGCATTGATATTTTAACTTTTAACCCATTTGAAACTGTAAGGAAGTTCCGGGGTTTTTATTCTGTCTGAGATATTCTGTAATCTGTTCGGCAGCTTCATCAGATAGTCTCTTGCTCGTTCTGCTTTATCATTCAGGTTTTTCATACTTCCGATTTTCCATTCATCCAAAAGATCAGAAAGAATATTGATATAATCCTGCGCTGTGTAAACCATTGCTCTCTGCGCTGCATCTGAAAAATGTTCCCAAAGCTCACCAGCTTTCTGTCCGGATTCTCTAAGTAAATGTGCAGGCATTACTATTTTCCTTCTCATCATATCTTCGAAAGCGAGCATCATTCCGCTGGCATCCATTTCAAATATTCTTGCAGAAAAATCTTTGTAAGCTTTTGCGTGTCTCGCTTCGTCTGCTGCGATGACACCACACATCTGCGCCAGTTTTTTATTTCCGGATTGTTTTGCCAGAGTCCCTACTCTTCTGTGAGAGATATTGGTAGCTGTCTCCTGGAAACTGGTGTAAACAAAGTTTTTATAAGGATCGGAACTGGTTCCGATATCAAAACCATCACTGATTAAATGTTGTGTTGTGATCTCCATCTCGCGCATATTCACACGACCACAGAGGTAAAGATATTTTCCCAGAAGATCGCCGTGTCGGTTTTCCTCAGCTGTCCAGGCTCTGATCCATTTGGTCCAGCCTGTATTTTTTTCCTGATTTACGCCGTCAAGATTCATCAGCCAGGACTCATACGTTGGCAACGCCTCTTCTGTGATGCAGTCTCCAATCAACGTTACAAAAAGGTCATAGGGCATTTCTCTGGCAAATGTCTGCAGTTCTTCAATTTCATATTTGAAATTTTCGCTGGAACTGTCCGGAAGGAAATCCGAAGGCTGCCAAATTTTTTCGATAGGCGTAAGATATGATGCGATAAACTCGTCCATATTACCTTCCATCGATTTCATTACCTCTATTTGTAACTCTTTTTCGTGCATTAATTTATATTGTTTAAGTTTTCAAAGATACGACAAAAATCAATTATTGGTTTTTGCACACTCTAATCATTATTACAAACAAAACCTGATCCAAAAAATGAAATCAGGTTTTTATTTATAAATTATAACTAACTATAACTACTTCTTAATAATCTTAAATGTTTTCGTTTCGCCATTATCAAGAACTGCGTTTACAAAATATACACCTTGAGAAAGCTCGGAAACATTCAGCTTATTGTTCTGAACTGCATCAGAATTTTTAACAATTTGACCTGCAGCATTATAAATCAATACTTTTTTGATTGCTTTGGCCGAGTTAATATTCAATACATCATTCACCGGATTAGGATAAACAGAAATGGCATTATTTGCAATATCATTAACACCTAAATATGGTTTATTAAATCCTGAAACTTCAAAAACAAAATTATAACCGTCATTCATCTCCCAAGATTCTCCGCCATCATAAGAAGTGTATGAAAAACCTCCGATTCCCGGCTGTGAAGTAGCTTCCCAACGCTGGTAATCTGTGAAAGGCTGTGGCGTGGCAATAACCTCTATGAAATATTTTCCAGGCAGCAACTCTACCGGCTGATTCCACTCAAATTCCAGATCTGCCGCGACAACATCCAACGGATATCCCTGAACAGTATGATAGCCATAGAAATTTTCGGTTTTCGGTCCTACATTTTCAAAAGAATAAAGTAATTCTCCCGGCATATCATTTTGTGAAGCTCTTACATTGATGGTTGCATATTTAACATTTCCAATTTGCAAGGTTGACATTTTGAATTTTGTGAAAGTGAATTTCTGATTATCCGGAACAATGAAGTCATCTGCCAGACTTCTTCCAACAAGAGTACCGCCGGTTTCATAATTGTTCCCAACAGTGCCTTGCGTATATTCCGTTCCAAAATCCGGCTCCGGTTCGCCTGTATCGTTACAGTTCCCGATAATGTCGAAAACGTGGTCATAGTAAGAAAAACCGCCAAACCAAGGTTCTGCATTCATTTTTGTAAAATCGAATCTTCCCACTTTTCGGGTTGTCTCTTTTGTAATCTCCCAAAATACCGGAGAAGAGTCTGCATTTTTGGCTTGAATCTGAATAAAATATTTACCTTTTTGAAGGTCGAAACTCTCGGGGAAAGTGACTGTAATTTTATAAGCGTCCAGATTTTCCTCACCTGTTTCATAAACGAGTGTCTGCGAAGTCGGTGTCAAATTTGCAAAAGTGTGAAGCACTTCGCCGGGCATTCCCTGGAATTCTTTCAGTATTTTAACATTTACGGAGTTTACATTTGCCGAACCTTTCAGTACATTAAAAGTTAATTGTTTTGCCGTCAATACCTTTCTTGCTTCGACATCAAAATCCGTTGCGGCACTATATTCAAAATCACCACCTGTTGTGATATTTTCTCCATTAGACGTTTGGGCAGATGCAGCGCCATAATTGCAATTGCTCTGTGCAAATCCAAATAATCCGGAAAGCAGAAATACAAAAAATAAGTTTTTTCTCATATCAATCTATTAAATTTTATTTGATGCTAAACTATTGTAAAATAACCTTGATTAAAAGTAATAGACTTGCAAAATCCTCAATTTTGAAAGGTAATAAACACTAATAAAAATCAGATAATCAGATAATTAAACTTATTTACAAATCTTTTGAGCTGAATTTTTTAGAAGCTTCCCGAATGAAAACGGAAGGCGAAATTCCGGTAATATTCCTGAAAACTGTTGCAAAGGAACTATGGGAAGCAAAACCGGATTCCTCGGCAAGATAACTGATTTTATAGCTTTGGTATTCTTTGTTATTGTAAATTTTTTCGCAGATATAGGCAATCCTTAGTTCATTAATATAAGTATTGAAGTTTTTTCCTTTATACTTATTGATGACTTCGGAAAGATAACTTGTATTGGTTTTCAACTGCAAGGCAAGACTTGAAATGGTCAGTTTCGGATTGGTAAATTTTTCGGAATTTTCAAACTTTTCCAGCTTTTCCAGCAATTCCCGTTCTACAGGATTAGGAGTTTGAGAAGGCAGATCTTTTTTGATTACTTCTATTGATTCAGGACTGTCTTCTTGTTTGATAATATTTTCAACTTCAAATTTGTGAATAACATTTTCAAAAACCTTTCTCTCCTTTTTTCTGCGGTAAAGCAAATAGATAATTGCTACTGCCAATATTAAAACAAAAATAGAAGAAATTATTACGATATTCTTTTTCGAACTGTCAGCGTCAGAAATCGCTTCTTTGTAATCTTTTTGCTCTGCATTGATGGCCGAAGAAATGGCTTTCATCTCATTTTCCTTGGTCGATTTGTTGAGTTTTATAAATTCTTCATTGTACAATGAATATTCAGATTGGTTGCCTAACGATTTGTAATCCTGAGAAATATTGTAATAAATATCGGAAAGCAACCGCTTATCGAGGTCATTTTTATTTTTAAGAATAATTTTTAACGTATCAATCGCTCTCTGGTATTCCTTTCTGCCGGAATAAACCTGAGACAAGGCATTATAAATGAAATAATCGATCTCTTTATTATAATTATTTTTGATGGCCAGCGCTTTGTTCAGATAGATTTCTGCCGAATCATTTTTGAGATAATAATAGGTATTTCCAATATTATAAAGTGATCTTCTGTGATGATAAACTGCTTGCTCATCAGGATTTTTCACCAACTCTATTTCGCGGAGGGATCTTTTGTAATATTCGATGGCTTTTGGATAATCCTGCTGGTCAAAATCTATATTTCCGATTTCAAGATAGGACAAAGTTTTCAGAAGTTTTTTATTGTCACTTTCAGGTAATTTGTTGATCTGTTTGATGGCATTTGCTAGGTAGAATCTGGCTTTGTCATTCAGGTTAAGTTGTACATACTGATGAGCGATGGAACCATTCATCCTGGCAATCAGGCCATAATCCTCAGTTTTCTCGGCATATTCTTTGGCTTTAAAAAGAAGTTCCGTGGATTTTTTGAGATCATTTTTTTTAAAATATGAAACAGCCAAAGACGCCAGTTCTTCACTTTTCTTTTTATTGTAGTCATCATCATTGGACAAAATATCCTGCCCAAAGACAAAACTTCCAATCAAAAGACAACAGAAAAAAAACTTGCTGATCATATTCATTTATGAAATTATACAACGAATTTACATCAAAAAAGCCGGCTTAAAAAACCGACTTTTTATTTTTTAAATATGTATTTATTTTAATTTGCTAAAATATTGCCGGTCATTTCTTCCGGAATATCTACACCCATTACTTTCAGGATTGTTGGTGCAACGTCTCCTAATTTCCCTGGCGTCAAATTCCACGTGTGTTCTTTATCCATTACGATGAACGGAACCAAGTTCGTAGTGTGTTGAGTATTCGGACTTCCGTTTGGATTGATCATAATATCAGAATTCCCGTGATCTGCCAGAATGAAAACTGCATAACCGTGCTCGTAAGCCGTTTCAGCCACTTTTTTGATACAAGAATCTACGACTTCCGCTGCTTTTACCGCTGCTGAAAAAACACCGGTGTGCCCAACCATATCTGTATTTGCAAAGTTGAGAACGATGAAGTCTGCCGTTTCTTTTTCCAATTCCGGAACGATGGCATTTGTAAGATCGTAAGCAGACATTTCCGGTTTCAGGTCATAGGTTGCAACGTCTTTCGGACTTGGACAAAGCAACCTTCTTTCCTGAACAAATTCCGCTTCTCTTCCTCCTGAGAAAAAGAATGTCACGTGTGGATATTTTTCTGTTTCTGCTATTCTGATTTGAGATTTACCCGCAGCTTCCAAAACTTCGCCCATTGTTTTCTCGAGAACACTCTCATCAAAAACAACTTTTACGTTGTGGAAAGATTTATCGTAATTGGTTAAAGTCACATAATAGAGATCCAGTTTTTTCATTCCGTATTCCGGGAAGTCTTGCTGAGAAAGAACTTCTGTGATCTCACGACCTCTATCTGTACGGAAATTGAAAGAAATCACAACATCGTGATCCTCAATCTTAGCAATCGGAAAATGATTCTGAATCGCAACAATTGGTTGGATAAATTCATCCGTAACATCCTCATTATAAGAATCCTGAATCGACTGCACAAAATCCTTACTTTCCTTTCCAACGCCATTTACCAAAAGGTCATAGGCCAGTTTCACACGTTCCCAACGCTTGTCTCTGTCCATCGCATAATAACGACCAATTACCGACGCCAGTTTTCCCGTTGTGGTTTTCATATGCGCCAAAAGTTCCTCAATAAAGCCTTTTCCGGATTTCGGGTCGCAATCTCTACCGTCTGTGAAAGCGTGAACGAAGACGTTGTCATTCAGTCCAAATTCGTGAGCGGCAGTCAATAATCCTTTTAAGTGATTGATATGAGAATGCACGCCACCATTGGAAACCAAACCGATGAAATGTACTTTTTTGTTGTTTGCTTTTGCATATTCGAAAGCATCTTGGATGACTTTTTCTCTGCCGAGACTTCCAGTTTCAACCGCCATATTGAGTCTTACCAGATTTTGGTAAACAACTCTACCAGCGCCAAGATTCATATGTCCAACTTCGGAATTTCCCATTTGTCCAGCGGGAAGACCAACGGCCAGACCACTAGCTTCGAGGGTTGTGCTTGGAAAAGTTTGAAGGGCATAATCTATGAAAGGTGTTTTAGCTTGTTTGAGAGCGGAAACGGAATCATTAAGACCGATTCCCCAGCCGTCTAATATGGCAAGAATTGCTTTTTTTGACATTTTGATTTCTAATTTTGTTTATACAAATTTACGAAATGAAATGTGATGATAGAATTTCCCAACATATTTTTCCATAATAATAATTATAACTACCTTTAAAACCCTTATTTAAATTGATATAATGGACCTTAGAGACCAACTGAAAAACCTTTTTCCGCAACACGATGAGCAGGATTTTGAAATGCCGGATGAAGAGAAAGAAAACTTCAAACAGAAAGAGCCGCTCGTTTGCAAATTCGAGAAGAAAGGCAGAAACGGAAAACCCGTCACCATCATAGAAGGCTGGGAAGGCGACGATGAAGGCCTGAAAGAAATATCCAAAAAAATCAAAACAAAACTAGGCATCGGTGGCTCGGAAAAAGACGGCGTTATCATCATCCAGGGCGACAACCGCGACAAAATAATGACCATCTTAAAAGAAATGGGCTACAAAACAAAACGTGTCGGCGGTTAATTTATAAATGATAAGTGATGAATGGTTTTTAGCTTTGTGCGTTAAACACAAAGGCACAAAGATTTTTCATCAATCACATTTTAAGGCACAAGGAAAATCTTTGATTTTTTATTCTAAGCGAAGCTAAACTTTGTGCCTTAAAACATAAGACATTCATTAAAAATCTTTGTGCCTTCGTGTAATTTTCCAATCTCCTTAGAAAAACCGTCCTTTTGAAACAAATTCTTGATAATCAAATCATAATTATTGGCGCTGGTCCTGCTGGACTAATGGCATCACAAATCCTTGCCGAGAATGGTTTCAAAGTTCAAATCTACGAGCAAAATAAAGCAGCTGGAAGAAAATTTCTTGTCGCTGGAAATGGCGGTTTCAACCTGACGCATAGTGAAGAACTGGGATCATTTATCGAAAAATATGATGCGCCAGAAATTCGGGAGATTGTAAAAGGTTTCGATAATAAAAAAGTCGTGGATTGGCTTTCTGACTTAGGAATCAACACTTATGTCGGAAGTTCGGGGAAGATATTTCCTACGAAGAATTTCAAGCCGATTCAGGTTTTGAAAGCCTGGCTGGATAGATTGGAACAATTGGGCGTTATCATTCATTACGAACATACTTTTATTGATTTTGATGAAAATTCTGTTACCATTAAAAATAAAGAAAGTGAACTTAAAGTTCAATATTCAAAATTAATATTGGCAATGGGCGGCGGTTCTTGGAAAAAAACGGGTTCTGACGCGAAATGGATTGAAATTTTAAAATCAAAAAATATTGAAATTACACCTTTGGAATCTGCAAATTCCGGTTACGATACAGACTCTAAATTCCACCAATTACAAGGTCAATACCTTAAGAATATCAAAGTTTCTTTTGAGGAAAATCACAAAATAGGAGAAGTTGTTTTTACAAAATATGGCATCGAAGGAAGTCCGATTTACTATCTGAATCGATTCATAAGAAAACACGATTTTCCCTTAAGCTTATATATAGACTTAAAACCAAATCTTTCGGAAACAGAAATCTTCGAACAATTCAACGAAACTGAAAAGATAAGTCAGGTTTTAAAACGAAAGTTAAAACTTTCGACAACAGCACTCAATCTCCTGAAAACTTTAGATAAGGAAACCTATACCAACATTGAAAACCTGTCGAAATTAATCAAGAAATTCCCGATAGAAATCCTGAGTTTCCGACCCATTGACGAAGTGATTTCAACTTCGGGTGGTGTTGCATTTTCAGAATTAAATGATAAACTTGAATTGCGAAATTTCCCAAACATTTTCTGCGCCGGCGAAATGGTAGACTGGGAAGCACCGACTGGCGGTTATCTTTTGCAAGCTTGTTTCAGTACAGGAAATTGGGTCGCAAATCAAATCGCCAATTTCTAGAATTTAATTATTTCTAAAATTAAAAAGCTTCAAATCCTTTTACGGATGGAGAATTTTGTTAACTTTAAAACCTTTTTAATTTCAAAAAAAAGTGATTCTTTTAATCATTAATTTTTTTAATCTTTATAAATTATAAATCAAAAATATGATCAACAAATTAGCAGCTTCCGAACTGGTTCTGAACGACGACGGAAGTGTTTATCACCTCAATCTTCTTCCCGAAGATCTTGCCGAAAAAGTAATTCTTGTGGGCGATCCGGACAGAGTTCCAAAAGTTTCAAAATACTTTGATACGATTGATGTCAAAAAAAATAAGAGAGAATTCTACACACACACTGGGACTTTACGTGGCGAAAGAATCACAGTAATGTCAACCGGAATCGGGACAGAAAACATCGATATCGTGATGAACGAGCTGGATGCGTTGGTGAATATTGATCTTAAAGAAAAGGAATTCAAATCAGAATATAAAACGCTTGAACTTTTCCGAATGGGAACTTGCGGAAGTGTGAATCCAGACATCGAGGTGAACAATATGCTGGTAACAGAAAATGTAGTCGGACTTGACGGGCTTCTTCATTTCTACCAGGATTATGCATTTGAAAATGAATTCAGTAAGAATTTTCTGGAGAAATTCCCTTACGAAAAGATCAAACCAATGCTTTATTTCTCAGATTGGGCAGAAGATATTTCTGACTATTATGCCGATGCAAAATATAAAGGAAATACAGCAACTTTCCCAGGATTTTACGCACCTCAGGGCCGTCAGTTAAGATTAAAAGCTTTGGATGATAAATTCCTTGAAACTTTGAATGGCCTCGGCGTTTCCAACTTCGAGATGGAAACTTCTGCAATCTATGCTTTATCAAAATTATTGGGACACAAAGCCTTGACCGTAAACTGCGTAATCGCTAACAGAAGACGTGGTGAATTTGCAAGCGACCATCACGCATCAGAAAAAATGATGATCGAATGGGTTCTGGAGAGGATTATTAAGTAGAAGTTTGAGTTTTAAACTTTAAATATCAGAAAAGCAATATTCAGAAATGGATATTGCTTTTTTATGTTTGGTTTTATTTATAATTATTTTAACGTTAATTAAGACTTTGCGGCATTTCATTTGAATAATAGAAAGCATCAAATCAAATTTTTCAATTTTAACCACAAAATAAAAATATTATGAGCACTCAAGAACAAAATTATAATGATGCAGAAAGAGCGGTTGATAAAACTGAAAACTCATTAGAAAACGCTGCTGATAAAGCAAAAAATACAGTCAATGAATATGCTGACAAAGCAAGAAATTATATTGATGAACAAAAAAGAAAAAATGAAGAGCCAACAAGAGACGGTTTCTTCGAAAATCTAAAAGCAAGTGCATCTGAAGCTTGGGAAGACACAAAAGACTTCGCAGAAAAAGCTTGGGAAAGTACAAAAGATACAGCCTCTGACGCTTGGGAAAAAACCAAAGATGCCAGCGAAGACGTAAAAGCAGAAGTCAGAAAAGCAACGAATTAGTTTTAAGTTAGTAATAGTTTTTCAAAACGAAAGGAGAAGACATTTATCAAGTCTTCTCCTTTTTTATTTATATTTGCACATTATTATTATGAAGATGAAAAACTTACTGTTTTCGGCGTTACTACTTGGATTTTTTGCAAATTCACAAACTTTCAATCAGGATTATGCCAATATCAGCAATCTGGTTTCCCAAACAAATATTAATGCTTATCTGCAGGAATTTGAGGCATTAGGCGTTAAAACTACAGGTTCAACAGCCAACAACAACGCTTACACCTGGCTCAAAAATAAATATTTATCTTTCGGATATTCGGAAACTGATATTACAAAAGATACTTTTACTTACAGCGGAAATTCTACCTCTAATATTATCGTTACAAAACAAGGGACAAAATACCCAAATACCTATGTTATTATCTGTGGACATTACGATACCATCACAGGAACAGGTACCAATGATAACGGAAGCGGTGTCTCGGTAATACTGGAAGTAGCGCGGCTTTTGAAAAACATCAGTACCGAATATTCCATCAAATTTATCAACTTTTCCGGTGAAGAACAGGGCTTATTGGGTTCTCAGCATTATGTAACAAATGTGGTCAATGCCACAAGTCCAAAAATGAACATTCGTCTGGTTCTTAACATCGACGAAGTTGGCGGAATCAAAGGCCAGACCAATGATACAATTACCTGCGAAAGAGACGAATCCAGTCCAAGTGCTAACAATACGGCTTCTGATACATTCACGCAGCAATTGATCAATTGCGTCAAGCTTTACTCTCCGCTGAAAACAAATCTTAATTATGCGTACTCATCAGACTATATGCCCTTCCAGTCCAATGGAGAAGTGATAACCGGCTTGTTCGAATACAACGAAACGCCTTACGCCCACACCGTTAACGACAAATATATCAATCTGGATCCTGTGTACATTTACAATATTGCAAAAGCTACAACTGGTGCTGTCCAACATTTTGCGGTCGTTTCTCAGACTTTGGATATCTGCACGCCAAAAGATGTCGTCATGAGTTTTAGATTTTATCCAAACCCAGCAAAAGACTATTTACAATTAGAATTTTTGAATAGCAAAACACAACGTTTTACATTTACGATTTCAGATTTTGAGAGCAAAATTTTAAGTAAAACAGAAAATCAAACTCGAATTGACATTTCATCTCTTCCAAAAGGAATTTATCTCGGTACTTTCAAAGTTGAAGATCAGGTCATTACCAAGAAAATTATTGTAGAGTAAGATTCTTATCATTTGGGCAATTCCCTTTCCAAGGCTTTGCCCAGACGCTCGGGTCGGGCTATCCACTATTATCTTTTTCTTGCCAGATCCAGCCTTCGCCAAGAAAAAGGATAGCCGTTTCTATCCCTATTGCAAGACATTCTGCCGTAAAAGCATATTTTCCTTTTTTAGAACATTTCTACATTTCATTTTTAAAATAAACAATCATAATAATTTCGTATTACGAAATCAAAAATTTGTATCTTTGCACCTATGCAAAAAATCTTAATCGTAGAGGACGAAAAAGCAATATCCGGCGTTCTACACAGTATTTTATCGGACGAACTTCCTGAATACCAATTCGAAATAGCCGAAGATGGTCTTGAGGGTTTCAAATTTATAGAGAAAGAAGATTTTGCTTTGGTAATTTCTGATATCAAAATGCCAAAGATCTCCGGAACAGAACTCCTGAAACAAAGTCTTGCATTGAAACCAGAAAGCACTTTCATCATGATCTCCGGACACGCAGATATTGATACTGCAGTTGGCTGTTTGAGAGAAGGCGCTTATGACTTTATCTCAAAACCAATCGATATCAACAGATTGATCACCAGTGTAAAAAATGCACTTGATAAAGGCAATCTTCAAAAGGCAAACTCAAATCTGAAGCAGGAAAACTCTCAGCTGAAGAAAAAAGTCAATAAAAAATATCAGATGATCGGGCAATCGCCAGCACTTAAAAAGATCCAGGAAATTATCGACAAAGTGGCTGTTTCCGACGCAAGAGTTCTTGTAACCGGACCAAACGGTGCTGGTAAAGAATTGGTAGCTCACGCCATCCATTCCCAAAGCGAAAGATCAAGAGGTCCAATGATCGAAGTAAACTGTGCTGCAATCCCATCAGAATTGATAGAAAGTGAATTATTCGGTCACGTGAAAGGTTCATTTACAGGTGCTATCAAAGATAAATCCGGGAAATTCGAGCAGGCAACCGGCGGAACTATTTTCTTGGACGAAATTGGTGATATGAGTTTGGTTGCTCAGGCAAAAGTACTTAGAGCTTTGCAAGAGAGCAAAGTTTCTCCTGTTGGAAGCGACAAAGAGATCAAAGTAGATGTCCGTGTCATCGCTGCAACCAACAAAAATCTGGCTAAAGAAATCGAGCAAGGAAAATTCCGTGAAGATTTGTACCACAGACTTTCTGTAATAGAAATCAGCGTTCCTTCTCTTAATGACAGAGCAGAAGATATTCCATTGTTGGTAGAACATTTCACCAACCTTATCGCTTCAGAAAACGGTTCTGCCCCTAAGAAATTTGATGATAAATCCATCAAAGCTTTGCAACAATATGACTGGACTGGAAACATCCGTGAACTTAGAAACGTTGTAGAAAGGCTGATCATCTTAGGTGCTGATCCTGTGACTGCTGATGACGTTGCTAGTTTTGTAAAGAAATAGAGATTAAATAAATTAAAATATTATATTTAACCGTCTCGTTCTTGCAAACGAGACGGTTTTTTTTTGAAAAAAAATGAAAGTAACATTATGGCTTTCATTTTAAAATAAAATTATTAAAATGAAATTTTTAGATAAACAATACACACAGCAAGGGCTAAAACTGGCGCTTCCTGTGATGTTGACACAAGTCGGGCAAGTGTCCGTCAACCTTTTCGATAACATCATCGTAGGGAAGCTTTTGGGCGCTCAGGCTCTGGCTTCTGTGTCTTTAGGAAATGCACTATTCTTTTCAATTTTCGTTTTGGCGTTGGGATTTTCTTTTGCAATTCCACCTTTGGTTTCGGAAGCTAATTCTCAGGGAAAACACGATACCATTAATTCGGTTTTCAGACACGGATTTGTCATCAATCTTGGCGTTGGAATATTGCTGATGACCTTATTACTGGCAGGGCTTCCATTAATTAAACATATGGATCAGCCTGTCGAAATTATTCCGGACACAATCAGTTTTCTTAGCATTATGGCATTTACAATGATTCCATTTATGATGTTCCAGACGTTGAGAGAAGTTTCCGAGGGTTTGTCATTCACGATTGGCGTAACGAAAGCAACAATTATCGCGAACATTATTAATATCGCCTTGAATTACATTTTCATCAAAGGCCTTTTCGGATTACCGCAAATGGGCGTTCAGGGGTCGGCTTTGGCAACATTGATTGCAAGAATATTTATGGTGGTTTTCTTATACTTTGTGTTAGTAAAAGAACCTAAAACAAGAAGATACATCAAAGATTTTTCGTTGAAAATAAATCTGTTTGCAAAAGAAATGTTCACCAAAATGTTCAAGCTTGGATTACCGACTGCTTTGCAAATGTTCTTTGAAGTGACGGCTTTTGCGGCGGCGGCTTTCATTTGCGGATTGGTAAGTTCAAAAGATATCGCATCGCATCAGATTGCTCTATCGATGGCTTCATTTACCTTTAATCTTTGTATTGGTTTCAGTGTAGCTTCTACTGTTATGATCGGAAATAAAATGGGTGTGAATGATTTTGTCGGATTAAGAAAAATCGGAATCAACAATTTCAAATTAGCTTTGATTTATATGAGTTTCTGCGGAATTATTTTTATTCTTTTCAGGAATGTTCTGCCTCATTTTTTCACAAAGGAAAGTGATGTCCTCGTCATTCAACTGGCTTCAAAGCTATTGATTATAGCGGCACTTTTCCAGTTATCAGATGGAATCCAGGTGACGGCATTAGGTTGCTTGAGAGGAATCCAAGATGTTAAAATACCGAGTGTGATCACGTTTTTGGCGTATTGGGTTTTCACAATTCCGGTTGGTTATTTTCTTTGTGTGACGATGAAAATGGGTGCATTTGGGATGTGGATTGCCTTGGGCATTGGATTGACTATCTCTGCAGTACTTTTGGTGATCAGGTTTTTGAGGTTGAGTAAGAGGAAAGCTTTGGCTGTAATTAACTAACTCTTCTATCGCAAAGGCGTATTTTTTTATATAAATAATGTTTAAAAGTCGCCAAGTTGGAATCTGTGTCTTCGACTCCGCTCAGACTGACACTGAAACAAACTTTTGGAGACAAAGTGATATTACGAAAACGAATCTGCAGCCCGACTTGAGTGGAGCTCTTTTTTGTCATTGCGATTACAGAAAGGTTCAACTGACTGCGTCACGTCCTTCGCAATGACAAAAAAAGCGAGAACGGAAGGCGGATAAAGCTGCCCAAAATAATCACAATTATATAATTTGCGACTTTGCCTCAAAAAGCTATTTTAAATTTTTAAATTTGCAACACAAAATTTTGAAATGAACATCATACAACATATACAATCAAAAATATCCGAGATCATCCCGAAACTTTACAATGTGGAAGGTGTGAATCTGGATGTTCAAAAAAATAAAACCGAGTTCGAAGGCGATTTCACCATCGTTATTTTTCCATTGGTAAAACTGGCTAAAAAAAGTCCGGACGCGATTGGAAACGAACTTGGAGAAGCTATTAAAAACGAAATCGATTTCATTGAGAGCTTCAACATCGTGAAAGGTTTCCTTAATCTTAAACTGAAAGATGAAGTTTTTGCGAATCAACTGTCTGAACTTCAGGATGATTTTGATAACCTAACGCCGAAAAACGCAACGGTAATGGTGGAATATTCTTCGCCAAATACCAACAAACCTTTGCACCTTGGACACGTAAGAAATAATCTTTTAGGTTATTCAGTTGCTGAGATTTTGAAAGCTGATGGATATAATGTCATCAAATCTCAGATCATCAATGATCGTGGAATCCACATCTGCAAATCGATGTTGGCCTGGGAGAAATTTGGCAACGGCGAAACACCTGAATCTACTGGTTTGAAGGGCGATAAATTAGTCGGGAACTATTATGTGGAATTCGATAAATTGTACAAATCCGAGATCAAAGCGATGGTTGCGGATGGCATAAATGAGGAAACGGCAAAAAAACAAGCCCCAAGCATTATCGAGGCTCAGGAAATGCTCTTGAAATGGGAAAATAATGACCCTGAAGTTAGAAAACTTTGGGCAATGATGAATGAGTGGGTTTATGCTGGTTTCAATGAAACCTATTCCCGATTAGGCGTTAATTTTGACCAGGTTCAGTATGAAAGTAATACTTATATCTTAGGAAAAGATTTAATTCAGAAAGGATTACAGGATGGGATTCTTTACAAAAAAGAAGACGGTTCTGTTTGGTGTGACCTGACGGACGAAGGCTTGGATCAGAAACTCCTTCTGCGTTCGGATGGAACTTCGGTTTATATGACCCAGGATCTTGGAACTGCAGTGCAGCGTTTTGAAGAAAATGATCTGCAAAAATTGATCTATACGGTTGGGAATGAGCAGGATTATCACTTCCAAGTTCTATTTAAGATCCTGAAAAAACTGGGTTATGAATGGGCGGATCAGCTCTATCACTTATCTTACGGAATGGTGGAATTGCCGGAAGGAAAAATGAAATCCCGAGAAGGAACCGTGGTTGACGCGGACGAATTGGTTGAAGAAATGATCTCCACTGCGAAAGAAAAATCTGAGGAACTTGGGAAATTAGAAACGCTTTCCGACGAAGACAAAGTGAAATCTTACGAAACGGTTGGATTGGGTGCATTGAAATATTTCATTTTGAAAGTGGATCCGAGAAAGAAAATGCTCTTCAATCCTGCGGAAAGTATTGATTTTAATGGAAATACAGGACCGTTCATTCAATATACTTATGCGAGAATCCAGTCGCTTTTGGCTAAGGCAGAATATTCCGGAAAAGGAAATTTTGGAACTTACGTTCCGAATGAAAATGAGAAAGAAGTGATTATGCTTCTGGCTGAATTTAAAGATGTTGTAAGCAAAGCTGCGGAATCTCTAAGTCCTGCTTTGGTGGCAAACTACATTTATGAACTGGTAAAATCTTACAACTCATTTTATCAGAATAATCCAATTGTAAAACAGGAAGATCTGGATGCGAAACAATTCAGACTTCAGGTTTCTGATTTGGTGGGGAAAACGATTAAAAAAGCCCTGTCAATGCTTGGAATTAATGTAGTGAACAGGATGTAACTTCACCTTCGATAATAAATTAGACTCTGCCTTTGGCGGAGTTTTTTTGTTTAGTAATTATTATTTTGCATACTTTTCCAACATATATGGTGTTAAAGGTCGAAGATCTCTCCCGTTCTCGGGGTTAATTCCATTATCCGTAAAAAACTCCACAACATTCTTGCATTTGGAATACCACACATTTTTAATTGAACTAATTGTATCAGGTCTTGTGATTTTTTTGAAGTTTGCAACCAGTTTCATATCAATGGCCACAAGTCCATTTTTAGTATCATTACAATCTTCTGGGATATACTCTTTTCCATTCCAATACATACATTGTTTCAAAAATATTTCTGATCTTTTTTCCTTATTACCAGGAATATTCGCAATCAATTGAGGAACATAAACCACAGTTTGAGCAGCTGAATTCTCTACAAACGGAATATTATTTTGAAAAACAGAATCCTGAACTATTGTTTTGTCAGGAACTTTTTCGTCCGCTTTATACACCTTACTTCCAGCTATCAAACTTCCTAAAAGGACTACTCCAACAATTCCCATATTGCTATGTTTTGTAAGAAATTCCTGAAGTTTTAAAATTGGATTCGTAGTAACATTAATAGTAATATTTGGATTCACTTTGCCGTAATCACCTTCATCATCAATACTGACTTTCACACTTGTGAAAGATGAATCTGAGTTTTTCTTAGTAAAGCTTTCTGTTTTACAAAAATCACTAAAGTTTTTAAATTTCAAATATTGACTCAGCTTATCAAGGGTTTGATTATCAATATTATAGTCATCCTTATCATCTCTTATCAAAGCATCGTAATATCTGACAAGAGTTTTCTCTACAATATTAAATTTCAAATTTTCTTCAAAATATAAAATCAAAAACAGGGCAATCCCATTCTTGCTATCTCTCCCCGATTCTCTTTTCCCTTTCTCAAATACTTCACGAATTAGTAGTTTTTTGTTGGACATATGTAGTTTTTAACCTTTACAAAATAGAGGATTTTTGAACACACTCAATTACGGAAATCCGTAACCCAATTTTTTATTGCCCTGTCCATTTGTGTCCAGATATTGTCTAACACTTCCTTTCATTTCCGCTGCATCTTTGCCTCAGAAATCAGTGATAAACAAAACATTACAAAAACAAAGTTACAAAACTGATTTCAAAAAACAACTAGATAAAACGGAGAGAGATCTCTGGCTTGGGAAGCGGATGTTTCTCTTCCGTTTTTGAAGGTTGACTTCCCAAAAATTTAAGAAGCGCTTCTTTTTTCAACAACTGTGTAAACCTGCTCGTGACCTGTGTCGCGGGGAAGAACACGAATGCCAATTTTTAAATTTTTATAAAATGTTCAACCTATTTTTAATTTTATTGGGATTGTTTTCAAATCCTTCACATACAAACACTTCTAACTGTGGCAATAACGGAGATGATCCAACCATTGTGAATCCGAATCCAACACCCGGAGATACCGGCGGAGATGAGGGGCATCCTAAACCGCCAAAAATCATCGGCGGATAAGATAAATAAACTTTAAACGAGTAAAATTATTAGCGAAAGGATAATCCTTTCGCTAATTTTTTGGTAATTTCGAAGAAAACTAATAGTCTTGAAAATAATTGTATTCTTTATTCTTATATTCATTTATTCCTGTTCAGATAATCAATCTTTAGCTAAAAAAAATAACAATGTTTTTTACGATAAGGCTTTTGAATATCAGGAAAAAGGAAAATTAGATAGTGCATTTTTATATTTTTACAGGGCAAAAGATCTTTTTATACAACAGAAAGACAATTTTGGTGCAGCGAAATGCCTGACAAATCTTGCGATCATTCAGGAAACAAAAGGCGATTATTTTGGAAGCCAGGAGACGGCATTATCAGCACTGAAATATCTAAATCCTAAAGACACTCTCCAACATATCTATCTGTCTATAAACAATAATACTATAGGCATAACTGCCAGTAAACTAAAAGATTATAAAAAAGCAGTTGAATTTTATCAGCAAGCTTTGAAATTTACGAAAAGTGAAGAGGACAAAATAATCTACCAAAATAATCTGGCCAATAATTATGCGAAAGAAAAAAAATATACCCAAGCAATTAATCTGTTTATCTACACATCAAAAATGAATGGTGAAGATAAAATCAATTATGCCAGAACATTAACAAATCTCGCCAAAACCAAATGGCTTCAAAATCCGGATTATAATCCAGTTCCGGAATTTCAAAAAGCTTTAAATATCAGAATTAAAGAGAAAGATAATTGGGGACTCAATTCCAGTTATTCGCATCTTGCAGATTATTATGCCAGGACCAAAACAGACTCCGCTTTGTTCTACTCAAGAAAAATGTATGAAATTTCAAAAGAAATCGATAGTCCGGATGATCAGATCGAGGCACTTCAAAAATTAATTTCCCTGGAAAATCCTGAAAAATCCAAACAATACTTCAAAATCTATCAAAAAATAGGTGACAGTCTGCAAACGGCCAGAAACAAAGCCAAGAATCAATTCGCACTTATCCGCTATGAAACCGAAAAAAATAAAGCCGATTTCCTAAAAGCTAAAGCCGAAAGCACAGAAAGACAAAATTATATTATTCAGCAGTATTTTGCTTTAGGATTTTCAGTATTAATTATAATTGGTTTTTGGTTTTATCTTAAAAGAAGCCGAAAAATTCTTCGTCAAGAGAAACTTATCGAAGTAAAAAATACTGAACTGAAATATTCTAAAAAAGTACACGACCGTGTAGCCAACAGGATCTATCAGATTATGTCACAAGTTGAAAACACCAGTATTGTAGACAGAAATGCTCTTTTATTTGGTTTAGAAAATGTTTATGAAACGTCCAGGGATATCTCCTATGAGAATAAAGACATCAACGAGAATCAAAATTTCTTTGAGCAACTGCAAAAAATGCTGGACTCCTATTCTTCTGATTTTGTGAAAGTTATTTATAATGGAAATTATGATAAATTGTGGGATAGCATTAATTTTCAAACTAAAACAGAGATCTACCTGATACTTCAAGAAATGATGACCAATATGAAAAAACACAGCAAAGCTGATAAAGTTTTCCTAAAATTTGAAAGACAAGAGACACATATAAGTATTTCATACACAGACAATGGGATAGGAATCGAAAAAATTTCTCCGAAAAATGGACTGCAAAATATGGAAAACCGTATTCATGCTATAAATGGAAAAATTATTTTTGACACAGAAACAAAAAACCTTTTGAAAATCAACATTTCATTTCCAGTCTAAAAATAATATATATGTTTACAAAAATTCTTATTGCCGAAGATTACGAAAGTTCCAATATATCTGTCCAAAGAGCATTGGAAGATCTCAAGATAGCTGATCCAAAATACGTAAATTACTGTGATGACGCCCTTAGCAGAGTAAAAATGAGTCTGCAGGAAAACAATCCTTTTGAGCTTTTGATTACAGATCTTTCCTTTGATGAAGACCATCGGGAACAAAGCCTTAAAAACGGCCAGCAGCTTATTGCTGCTGTAAGAGAAATCCAGCCCGCTCTGAAAATCATTGTTTTCTCTGTTGAAAAAAAAGAAGTTATTATCGAAAAACTTTTCAATGATCAAAAAATTAACGGTTACGTAAAAAAAGGACGGAACGATGTTAAAGATCTGAAAAAAGCAATAAAAGCAGTTTATAATAATGAAAAGTATCTTTCCTACGATCTGAAAACCAAAAGCTCTGAGAGAAATTCTTTCGAATTTTCTGAATATGATACTTTACTTGTCACTTTGCTGGCCAATGGAACTTTACTCAAAAACATACCTGACTATTTAAAAGAAAATAATATTAAGCCTCTCAGTATGAGTGCCGTCGAAAAACGATTGAAGGAGATCAAAGAAATATTAGAAATCAACAGTAATGAACAGCTTATTGCATTTTGCAAAGACTTCGGAATTATCTAATTTCCAATTATAAACATTTTTTATTAAAAACTTCCAAATCATTTGGAAGTTTTTGTTTTTACGGATTTCCGTAAAAAAAGAATATAAGGCTGAGGTACTTTTGGATTGTTAAACAAATAAAATATAACAATGGGAAAATTCATCATCACCAAAAGAAAAGACGGAGAATATCAATTCAACCTGAAAGCAGGAAACGAAGAAATAATCCTGACAAGCGAAGGCTACACTACAAAAGCCGGATGCAAAAATGGGATCGAATCTGTAAAAGTCAATTCACAAATCGATTCCAGATTTGAAAGAAAAATTGCAATTAATGACAAATATTATTTTGTTCTGAAAGCAGGAAACGGAGAAATAATCGGAAAAAGTCAATTGTATACGACCAAACAAGGAATGGAAAACGGAATGGCTTCTGTAAAAGAAAATGCCCCGACTGCAGAAACTATTGATTTAACTATTTAATTCAAAACCATGGATCTCAAATTAAAACTTGAACAGCTGCATCAGAGAGTCAACGGACTCAAAGAGCAAATACAAACAGAAGAAGCAACAAAAACTGCTTTTGTAATGCCTTTTATCCAAATCTTAGGGTATGACATTTTCAATCCGACGGAAGTAATTCCCGAATTCATCGCTGACATTGGAACCAAAAAAGGAGAAAAAGTAGATTTTGTAATCAAAAAAGATAATGAGCCAATTTTCATTATAGAATGTAAAAGCTGGCGGGAAAATGCAGATGCGCACAATTCTCAGCTTCATCGTTATTATCACGTTTCGAAGGCGAGATTCGGAGTCCTGACCAACGGGATTGTGTACAATTTCTACACAGATCTTGAGAAACCCAATATTATGGACGAGAAACCTTTTTTCACCATTAATCTTGATGATATTAAGGATAATTCCATTAAAGTTCTGGAAAGCTTCACCAAGTCAGGTTATAATCTGGAATCCATTCTCGACTCAGCCGAAGCACTGAAATATATCAAAGCCATCAGAAAAGAATTCGAAAAAGAAATAGAAAATCCTTCTGATGAAATTGTAAAGCTTCTTGTAAACCGTTTTTTTGAAAGACCATTAACTGCAAACAGAATGATTGCTTTTAAAGAATATACCAAAAGAGCTCTCAGCCTTTCGATATCAGAATCGATCAGTTCAAGACTGAAATCTGCTTTGGTAATCAATGATAATATTGAAACAGAAAAAACCATATCCCCTACCACAACTATCGATCAGAATAATGAAATTTCCAAAGTCACTACAACCGAAGAAGAACTTGAGGCTTTCCAGATCGTAAAAGCGATTCTTAGAGAAAAAATACCGTCCGATAGAATTGCTTACAGAGATACACAATCTTATTTCGGGATATTACTGGACGATAATAACAGAAAACCGATTTGCAGATTCCATTTCGGAACTAGCAGAAAACTGATTGAACTATTTAATAACGGGAAAGATTTCGGAGAGAAAATAAATCTTGATTCTCTGGATCAAATCTACAATCACAGAAGCGCACTACATCAAACTATTGAAAATTACGGTTAAATGAAAACAATTATTATTTCAATTTTCGCAATAGGATTGCTGATATTTTCACTTTTCTCTTTTTCAAAACCTGAAACCAATGGTCATAACGGGAAATGCACCGGATCAGCCAACTGCACCGCCTGTTCTAATTGTTCAAGATGTGGACACTGCAGTGCTGGCGGAACATGTGGTGTCTGCAGCGGAAGTTCGTCGGGAAGAAACTTTTATTCCTCCAACTCCAATCATAAAACCTCAAAGTCTAAAAAGAAGACACAAAGTACCAATTCTCCTTACAAAAAATCAAATGCGGGAGTATCAGGTTTGAAGCAAAAGAAGCAATCTTCCTATACTGTTTATAATGACGAGAATGAAGTCGTGTTTTTTGCCGACAGAGATATTGTAAATATTTATAGAAATCCAGGATTCGATTTTCCAGTTATTGAAAAAGTAAAGAAAGGCGAAAAACTAATCCAGTTGGAACAGGGTGAAGAATGGATGAAAATAAAAGTCTTTAGCACAGGAACTAAAGGTTTTGTCTATAAAGAATATTTAAGATAATTAAAAAAAATAAATACTATGAATTTAAAGAAATTTTTAAATGAAGAACAAGATCCAAAATCTGTTGAGAAACTTCTGGAAAAAATCAACAGCCTTTTAACATCTCAGGAATTTGTAGAATATATTGCTGTTCAGAAAAAGCCTGCACTTAACTTGTCTCCTGATTGTATTGCGCTTACCAATAGAAGGATTATTTTTTGCCGGCCAAAAACATTTGGGTTATCAATGGATTTTCAGGATTACAGCTGGGTAGATGTGGCAGATTGTCATATTAAAGAAGGCATCATTGGCTCTACTTTTATGATGAGAACCATCAGGAACTTCACCAATATGATGGATTATCTTCCAAAAGCACAGGCCCGAAAACTCTATCAATATGCACAGGAAATTGAAGAGCAGATGAGAGGAGTAAGAAGAGAAAAAGATCTTGAAACAAGAAGAGCTTCCGCAGGAGGTGTTACTGTAAATAATGCAACACCAATTATTACCCAACCACAACAATTTCACCCGCAACCAAATCCATTACAGATAGAAAATGAAGATCCTTTCGCCCTTTTACAAAAACTAAAAGGCCTAATGGAAAACGGGATAATTTCTCCCGAAGAATTTGAAAACAAAAAGAACGAAATTTTATCAAGAGTTTAATATTATGAAATCAAAATCTACTACAGCAATACTGGCTTTATTCCTAGGAGGATTAGGCATTCACAGGTTTTATCTGGGACAAAATGGAATGGGATTATTATATCTTCTTTTTTTCTGGACTTTTATTCCGGCACTGATTGCATTTTTCGATTTTCTCATTTTCATTTTTATGTCAGAAGATAATTTTAATTACAAATATAATCTCAAGACAGGATTTTAAAATTAAAAAATAATGAAACCATTCCTCACCTTCTGTGCGATATGTTGTTTTGTCGGTATTTTCAGGCTTCCTATAGAATATTATACTTTCCTCAGGATTCTTGTTTCGATCGGAGCTTTAATTGTTTTATATAATACTTTAAGCTTTAGACAATATTATTTCAGTATAATTTTTCTTGTCATTCTTATCATTTTCAATCCTGTTTTTCCCATTTATCTATACCGGAAGAGTTTGTGGATCCCGATTGACACCATTACTGGAATTCTGTTTCTGCTAATCAATTTTATAGATAAGCCGGAACAAAAAAGGATGAAATTACCGAAGAAACTTCAGAATATTCTACTCACACAAGATCTCCTATGCGGGATAAAATCATGAACCCTAAAAAACCAAAAGACGACTAAAACCATGGAAAACAATCAAATAACAGAAAATCTTAAAGCTCATTTTCTCAGGCTGTATCAGATGGCGATTTGTGATGACGATTTCAGCACTCTGGAACTTAAAATGTTATATCAATGTGCAGAAGAAAGAGGCATTTCTTCAAAACATTTGGACGAGATTCTTTTAAATCCAATTAATATTAAATCTCTTATCCCTCAAAATATCGAAGAAAAAGTTGACTATCTGTATGATCTTACGGTTATGATCTGGGCAGATGGTGTCATCTCTCCGGACGAATATTCTGCAATGGAAAAATACGTTCTGATGTTCGGTTTTTTGGAAGAAAATGTAAAAGCTATTGTCGATTACCTCATCGAAGCCATAAAAATTGGAAAAAATAAAAGTGAAATATTACATGAACTAAAAAACTAACAGGCTATGGATACTACCAGTATAAAAAATTTATTCAAATTAAAATCAATTCCAGTAGAAACCCCGCAGGAAGAGATTATTTCAAAAACCGAAATTGATCTAAACGGAGAATCTGCAGAAGAAAGCAGGAAAAGAACATATCACGAATCAGGATACAGAGACAGCTCCAGGACAAGCGGAAACCATTCTACACTATCAATTTGTCTGGACGCTGTTTATTCAAAATTCCAAAATGAGGAAAAGGAAATGGTAGAAAAGCAGAAAAATCTTAAAGAGTCTTATTTCAACGAACAGAAAAACAGAGAAACCGAAATCAAAGCTTTAACCGTTTCTCTGGAAACAAAAGAAGAACTTTTAAAAAATAAAAATTCTGAAATTGAAAAGCATCAGAATCATATTGAAACCTTAAAAGCCGAAATCATTGATTTGCCAAGAAATCCGGAAAAATATAATGTGAAAGCCACGAAAGGTGCATCTGCTAAATTCTGGATTGGTGCAATTCTTCTTTTTCCTATCAGTTTATACTTGATAACTTTTTATATTTCAACATCTTACTCTGCTTTTTTCAAAAGTTTTGACGCAAAAAGTACGGTAATACAAAGTGTTCTGGATGCACAGGCATTTAGCAAAGCCTGGAATGCAGGACCCGTGGAGGGTGCTTTTGTGACTTTAATTCCATTTGTTTTTCTCGGTTTAGGATTTTTAATTCACATGTTTGGAGAAAACAAAAACTGGATCAATTATGTGAAATTAGGATTGTTATTCGTTGTCACATTTATTTTTGATGCTATTCTGGCTTATGAAATTGAATCTAAATTATATGAATTAAACAAAACCTTTAACTCACCAGATTTTGATCTTAAAATAGCTTTTACCAGAAATCAGTTTTGGGGGATTATTTTCTCTGGTTTCATTGTTTATATCATTTGGGGATTGGTTTTTGACTTTGTGATGAAAGAGCACAGGGAAAAAGATAAGATTAAAAACGAACAGGAAATCAAACAAAAAAATGTTCTTTTCTTACTGGAAAAAATCAATTTTATCAAAAAAGAAATTGAAGGAATTATAGAAAACATAAGCACTACAAAGGAGTCTATAATCAAAACCCGGGGCCGGATTGAGGAACTTCAGAATATCATCGACGGTGTTATTATTCCGACCAAAGATTATAAATTATACGCTTCGGAATATGTTCAGGGCTGGATAACATTTATCGGTGAAAAAATAGCCGTTTCAAAAACAGAGAAACAGACGATGATAGACAGCTGCATCGATACTTACAATACCAATCTGGATGCAGTTGGAGCCAATTCTGACAATCAAAACTTAGTTTATTTATCATCTTTATAAAACTTGAATTATGAGAAAAATATTCTATTTATTACTAATAATTCTTTTTGTTTCCTGTTGTACAAAAGAGCCCGAAACAATAGTTGAAAATAATAAAGTCACGGCTATTGCTGACCCTAATAACATCAATGTCAGTATTTTAATTGATTTATCAGACAGAATAGATCCTAAAACCAATCCAAATCTTACGATGGAATATTTCCAAAGAGATACGGAATATATCAAATCTATTGAAACCGGTTTTCTGGATCATATTAAATCAAAAAAAATTATCACTTATGATGATCAAATGCAGGTTTTCTTCAATCCCGAACCTTCTGATCCGAAAATGAATGAGTTTACAAAAGAGCTTAAAGTTTCTTTTGATAAAAACACCAATAAAGATTATTTTGCTTCCGTCGAAAAGAAGTATTCCGAATTACCATTAAATATTTATCAGTCGGCTATAAAAGACGGAAACTATGTGGGTTCTGACATCTGGGAATTTTTTAGAAATAAAGTAAAAGATTATTGCATAAAAGATGATCACAGAAATGTACTTTTTATTTTAACGGACGGATATATGTATCACGAGGATTCCAAATTTTCACAAGAAAATAAGACCTCTTATTTAACTTCAAAACTTATAAAATCAAATAAACTCACAACTTCGGACTTTAGTAAATTAATTGAGAAAAATAAATATGGTTTCGTAAAAGCCAATGAAAATCTCAGCAATCTTGAAGTCATTGTTATCGGCATCAACCCGGAAAAAGGCAATCCTTTTGAAGAATCAGTCATCAAAGAATATTGGGAACACTGGTTTAAAGAAATGAAAATAAAAAAATTTCAGATAAAATCTGCTGATCTGCCAAGTAATCTTGATTCGATTATTAAAAATATAATTCTAAATAAATAAATGTTTCGATCAAAGACAAAAGATGAGTTTCATTATTTTAAGGTCACCTTTTTAATTTATTAATAAAAAAACAACCAGCTGAAATTCAACTGGTTGTAATTTTACAATTGTAGACCCACAGGGATTCGAACCCCAACTGATGGTACCAAAAACCAGAGTGCTACCGTTACACCATGGGTCTGTCATTTATTGTGGTGCAAATTTAGAGCTTTTTTTCAAACTTCCAAACTATTTTATAAAAAAAATGCATAATTTTAAAAAATAATTTTTCACTCAGCCTAATGTTAATCGACCTTTCCACAGTATCACTTACAGACCAAAAGCCATCTAATGAATTTGAAACCAAAGTTTTAGACTTCATAAAAGAATGGTTTTCCGGCTCGAAAACGGTCAAAGTAAAAACGTCAGGATCAACAGGAATTCCCAAAGTTTTTGAAATAGAAAAATCAAAAATGATGAATTCTGCCGAGATGACCTGCAATTTTTTGGAACTGAAAGAAGGGAACACAGCTTTAATTTGTCTCCCGATAGAATATATTTCCGGAAAAATGATGGTCGTAAGAAGTATCCTGAGAAAGTTGAAACTAAAAATTGTTGAACCTTCTACAAATCCCCTTCAGAACCTAAACGAAGATATTGATTTCTGTGCGATGACGCCTCTGCAGGTTGAGAATTCATTAGATAAACTTTATCTCATTAAAAATATAATCATCGGCGGTGCAGCAGTTTCCGAAACCTTGAAGAAGAAAATTAATGAATTATTAAATAATCATAAAGGCTTCGAGAGCCTCAGCCTGACAACTCAGAGAGAAAACTCTCAAACCAAAATATTCGAGACTTATGGAATGAGCGAAACACTTTCTCACATCGCACTAAAACAGATCTTTCCAAATCAGGAAGATTGGTTTACTGTTTTTGAAGGCGTAGAAATCTCTCTGGACGAAAGAGCTTGTCTGAGAATCTTTGCCCCAAAACTGAATTCGGAGGTTTTGCAGACGAATGATCTGGTTGAGATCAAAGGTAATAAACAATTCAGATTTCTGGGAAGACTGGATAACGTCATCAATTCCGGCGGTGCAAAGATCTTCCCCGAAGAACTGGAAAAAATTGTAAAACAAAACATTCCTAATGAAGCTATTTTTCTTGGAGTAGATGATGAAAAACTCGGACAAAAATTGATTCTTATAATTGAAGGAAAGCGATCTGATGCTATCTTCCATCAACTATCAACCATTAACTATAAAAAATCGTTTCACAAACCAAAAGAGATTATTTTTGTAGAGAAAATCCCAAGAACGCCGAACGGAAAAATAAGTCGATTGGAGTTGAAAAAATTAATTGAAAAATGAAAAACTTCACTTCAGAAATCAGTTACAAAACTTCCCGCTCTTCCGGTGCCGGCGGGCAAAACGTGAACAAGGTGGAAACGGCTGTGACGGCTATGTGGAACGTTCTGGAAAGTTATTTTTTCTCCGATGAAGAAAAGCTGAGAATTTCTGATAAACTGAAAAACCGCATCAATTCTGAAGGCCTTCTGCAAATGACATCTTCGGAAAGCAGGACGCAGTCTCAGAACAAGAAAATAGTAACAGAAAAAATGCTGGAGCTGGTGGAAAAATCGTTGTTCGTTCCGAAAAGCCGCATCAAAACCAAACCTTCAAAACGCCAGGTTCAGAAACGAATCGATAACAAAAAGAAAATCTCTGAGAAGAAAGATAACCGTAAATTCAAATTTTAAAGTCAGATAATTCTTCTATTTCTTTACTTATTTTCTGAGAATATTCGAACTGTTTTTCGCGGATTCTGCCGTTTTGTGTCACCTGTTCGTAATCCTGCTGATAATCTTTGTAACCATCATAAATTTCATCATAATATTTCTGCAGAGATTTGGCATCCAAAGTTTTATCACTAATTCTCTTTCTGAATCTTCTCGCAAATAATTCGGCAATATCAAAATGGCTTTGCTCGTGCATCAACACCAAGTCAGTCTTATGTTCCGGATGTGCCCAGGATTTTGAAGGAATAAAAAAAGATTCTATTTTCACCTGTTTGTCAGTGAATTTTTTTGTCGGGCTGTTGAGTAGATAAGAAATCCCGCAAAATGTTGTAGCGGCAGCTCTGGAGGTATTTGGCTTTGTCTGAGATTGGAAATCCGACCAGACCAATTTTCGGTTTTCGTTCCAGAAAATCTTGTCCTGAGCTTTTGTAAATCCTAAAAAGAATAAGAAACTTAATAATAAAAACTGCTTTATCATAACTGTTAGATGTTTTTTTTCGGGAAATGTTAATTTGTTACCATAAAACTTGTATTTTTACCTCCCTGCATTTTAAAAAATGGAAAAAGAAATAAAGATAAATTTTGAAGCCATCCCGAGTTATAATGACTTAACGGAAATAGAGAAAAAATTATTTGATAAAGCCAAATCTGTACGTGAAAACGCCTATGCGCCCTACTCCAATTTCTGGGTCGGTTGCGCTATCCTTCTGGAAAACGGTGAAATAATCAGCGGAAGCAATCAGGAAAACGCCGCTTATCCATCAGGATTATGCGCCGAGAGAACGACCATTTTCTGGACTTCTGCCAACTATCCGAATGTGAAAATTGAAAAATTATTTGTGATTGGTGCGCCAAAAGATGCGCTCACTTCTGCTCCAATTCCGCCTTGTGGCGCCTGCAGACAAGCCATTCTGGAATATGAAGCCAAACAAAAAGACGAGATCGAAATCTATTTCGCATCATTAGACGGCGAAATTTTCAAAACAAAATCCATCAGAGAATTGCTGCCGTTTTCATTTGACGCCAGTTTTTTATAATTTTTAGGAGCATCAGGTTTGGGTGCTGAAAGGCGTTTCCAACCTGCTGTCCACTATATCTTTTTTGTCATTGCGAACGACGTCAATCAATCGGTTGAACTTTTCAACAATCGCAATGACAAAAAAGGATGCCGTTCCCATCAGGGCTATGTTGACGTTTTGTATTTCTTTACTGATTTTTCTGGTATTGAGTTTTCAATCCATTTTCATTAAAAAATTTTTCTAAATCAGGATAAATATATTCGCAAGCTTCTTGCCAGTCAAAAAATTTATTTGGGTACGTTTCTATTCCGCCACATTCAAAACATATTTCCATGATCTCAAATATTTTATCATTCTCATCGTAAAACAGTACAGCATTACGCGGAAAAAAACAGCCGGACCGCGAGGAAAGGCCAGTGAAATATTTACTACAGGTATTGAAAAGAATATGCGTTAATCTGGAAATTTCAGTCAGATTAAGAATCTTTGATTGCTCGGCGTCCTTTTCAGATTGGCTCTCTACAATTTCTCTAAAATCTACAGAGTTTGGAAGATTATAGAATTCCTTTAATTTTATAGAATCATCTTTTGTCTTCGGCGGTGGCGGCGGAACTCTGCCTATCGTTTGTTTTGCAAATTCTAGATTATATGAAACAATTTTAATCTTTGTTGCTTTATTAAAAGGGTAATTTTTAATTCGAAGTCCGAACGAGGTGGGTTTATAATTTTTATCGATATTGCTTTCAGATCTGGAATAATCATTTAATTCTGCAATAGGGTTTTTCTTATAACTGTTTTTTCTCTTCTGTCCAAAAATAAAAACTGAACATAAGATGAAGATTAAAACAAAATAATTTTTCATATTCTAAATTTCAAAAATCCTACTTTCTTCGTGGATTCTTTTTACCACATTTTCTGTACGTTCTTTATGCGTGTCTGTGATAAAAATCTGTCCGAAGCTTTCTTTGTTGACCAGCTCAATTAATTGAGAAACTCTTGTATCATCTAACTTATCAAAAATATCATCCAAAAGAAGAATTGGTGATTTCCCAGTTAATTCTTTAATCCGATTGATCTGAGCTAACTTCAAAGAAACCAAAAACGACTTCTGCTGACCTTGCGAACCGATTTTCTTGATGGAATTTCCGTTCATTTCAAACACAAGATCATCTTTATGGATTCCTTTGGAAGTGTATGTAAGAACGCGGTCTTTGTCAATCGACTGTGAAAGAAGATTCTGAAAATTATCCTCTAACAGATGGGATTCGTAAACCACAGAAACCTTTTCTTTTCCTCCGGAAATAATATC
The DNA here is from genome assembly GCF_042695135.1 of Epilithonimonas sp. UC225_85. Taxonomy (GTDB): domain Bacteria; phylum Bacteroidota; class Bacteroidia; order Flavobacteriales; family Weeksellaceae; genus Epilithonimonas. The sequence goes on along the minus strand of NZ_CP170547.1, from coordinate 1,475,278 downwards.
ATAATAATGCTGGACAATCGGATTCAGTTTCTCAACAAATTCTTTTCTTTTCTCGAAAATCCGTGTTCCGAAATTGGAAATTGGGTCATCATAGATCTCCAGAGAATCTTTGTCAAAAGTTCTGTTCTTGGCAAAATATTTCAGCAAGGCATTTCTCTGCTGAATGGTTTTCTGGTATTGGATCAGATCAAAAAGATAAACCGAATCTGTCTGAGAGATCATCGCATCCAGAAATTTCCTTCTGCTTTCCCCGGAATCTGAGATCAAATTGGAATCATACGGCGAGATCATCACGCTTGGCAGATAACCGATGTGATCCGCTAATCTGTCATAAGCTTTATCATTCTTTTTAATGACTTTTTTGGATTCTTTTGGCTGAAGAATTCTGACAATGTCTTCCTTCTCGTCATTCTGAACTTCTGATTCTATTGTGAAGAAATCCGCTTCAGATTTGATATTATTAAGGTCAGAATTTCCAAGAAAACTTTTGCCAACGGAAAGATAATGAAGCGCGTCCAGAATATTGGTCTTCCCTACTCCGTTGTTTCCGACAAAGCAGTTGATCTGCGGCGAAAAGTCAAATGATCTTTCGGAATGGTTTTTAAAATTGATGAGTTGGAGTTTGTTGATGATCATTTAGAGTTCAAAATTAAGAGGATTTTGTCTGACATCCCAAATCCTCAAAATAAGAATTTTGTTTGAAGTAAAACTGTAATGCAAATAATAATTTTCAAAGAGGATAGACCTGATATTGTCCAAATCAGTAGTAATCCCGGAAAGTGGATTTTCAGAAATCTGTTCTAATTTATTCTGGATAAGTAAAATTAATTTTTTGCTATAAGTAGTAGATTTATTATTGGAGTTCCAAAATTCAATAATTTCTTTTAGGTCTGATGTAGCTTTTGTTGACCAAACTATCTCAACCATTTTTCAGTCATTTTTCTAACTTCATCGTATGTGTGGAATCTACCTTCTTTGATGTCATTTTCTGCTTCTGCCAACATTCTTTTTTGGCTTTCGGAAAAATAAATTTTAGACCCATACATAGCCTGACCTTCTTTAACTTCATTCCCTTTGAAGTTTTCAAATTCAAAAATAAAATCATTGATTTTCATCAAAATATCAATGTCATCTATCTTGTTCAATCTTTGAATTATTCTTAATTTTAACTCATCTAAGTTTTCCATTACTCAAAATTTATGTAAAGATAAAAAAACGGTTTCAGAATTAATTTAAAATCAAAAGAAAGTGAATTATTTAGTTCCCAAAATTCACAAAATGCGGAATGTCCGCTGCAAAACTGTTTAATGGCAATGTATTATTTCTATTGCTGTTAAAATCAAAAACAGAATTGTTATCAAATGGAACACGAGGATAATAAGTAAAAGAAATCTGAATTCTGTTGAAAACCAAATACGGATTGTTAATCAAAACACCAATTCCGATTTTTGTATTTGTATTCGTTTTTAGCAGTTTATCTTCAGGCATTGCCAGCCACCCCACAGCTGTTGTAAGGTATGGACTGAAATGGAAGTTTTTCCAGGTTCTGTTGACAAAAAGCTGAAGCTGGTATCTCAGTATCAACTTTTTTGTTCCTATGTAATCTGCATTGTAAACAGGGAATTCATCCGCTCCGGAAATATTGATCCTGTCCTTGTAAGAATAATTATGTTGCGGATTGCCAAGTGCAAGAGTTGGCGCAAAGAAATGTCTCACTTTTGCAAATTTCCAATCCATAAGGTTGGTAAAATAAGTTCCGTCGAACCGGAAGGATTCACGATTCTGATTATCCTCATTGAAAAACCTTCCAAACTGTGCTTTCACATTAAAATATCCAATCTTAGTAAAATCTCCGTAAGCGGCGGAAATCCCTACATAAGGCATCACCTCCTTGCTTCTTGATAACAATCCGCCTGTCAGATTGAAAGAATTTCCATAAGAGATGTCTTCCGGCAGTTCGTATTGAAAAATATTTTTCTCAACAGAAAATTTCCTCTGAATAAATCCTACCGAAGCCAAAAAACTATTGTAGGATTGGAAGTAATCAAATTGGTCTATATATGGGCTGTCTTTATATTGATAATTTTGAAAACGTCCTATTAAGGCAATATTGCTTGATATTTTCTCATCCGGATCAGATGAAACCGGGATCTGATAACCACCCCAAAGATCCTGACTATAAACTTTGATCTGTACAGATGGAAATTCTTCTACATTTTCCATTGGCAGGGCTACGTTCCGCATAAAATATTCGAAAGTAAAACCACCCGCCCATTTTGTCAGCGGCGAGAAAAAATCTCTTCTTACATTGAAATTGATTCTTTCATTTTTATCAAAATCTTTCTCACCCAAAACCTGTGCATTGATGTAAGACCCAAAAAGATTATAAGCTGTATAACTTCCTAAGAGGTAATCCTTGTGTTCTTTTGAGTCGTTTCTGTAAAGGAAATTTGCGGCGTGTCCCAAGCCCAAAAAATTCTCCTCATTGACGCCCAAACCGATCTTACTTCCTGAATAATTGAATTTTGGTTTCAAACTCCAGGAATCGAGAACTTTTACAACAACATCAATAGAATCTTTGGTAGAGGTACTATCTGAAACACTGATGTTAACTCTGTTTACGAAAGGTATTTCTCGCAAAAGACGTTCGGATTCGTATAATTTTTGAGCATTGTATTCTTCTCCTTTTTTGAAAAGCAAATAATTATTGACCGTGGAAACTCTTGTGTTGCTGTGAAGGTGATTCGTAAACCAGTCGTACCACCGTGATTTTTCTTTTTTGTCCTTGGAACCATATCCAAAAGGATCAATAGTTTCTATCCTGATATTTCTGATATATTTTCCATCATAAGATATCTGAGCCTGTTTTTCCGTACGTGTTTTAACAGATGCAGAATCCGCCTCGCGACGGAAAATAAAACGGTGAATAAATTTTGTAAATTTTCTCTTGTCAGAGAATTCCTCAATTTTATAATAGATAGAATCCTTCTTTTCTTTCTCCTGCGCAGACACAAAAGAAACACCACATAAAAAAAATAAAACTGCAAAAATAATTTTATGCATCAAATTATAAATACTTCAAAAATTAATAAATAAATCTCAACTATCAATTTATAAGCCAATAAATGTAAAAACATAACAATGGAAGTCCACTACAGCTTTCTACCCAAAAAGAAAAGTAAGACTCCTTATTATTATTTTGTGAATAATAAATCATTATAAATGTGATAACTGTCGTCAAGAAAAAGCACAATGCAAATTCTACGCTTAGAAATATCAAACTTAAAAGACAAGATATACAGACTAAAGAATAAGCAAAATATTTCGTTTTCTGCACACCAATTAATATCGGAAAAGTCACAACGTCATCGCTTTTCATATCTCTGATGTCAAAAGGCAGAACCAAAGCCGAAATGAATAACCAGGAAATCAAAAAAATTGACCAATTAAATTCTGGAAGAATGAGCCAGGAATTGATCAATGCCCAGGTCAATCCAACATAAAAAACCTTCAACAAAGGTATTTTTCTAATAAATTTTTCCAGGAAAAACGAATTATAAAACAAACCTAAAACAACAATAACTGCCCATTTCAAAAGTCTGTATTCGTTATGATTTTTAAGAATGAGAATGACGCTAACAATTCCGCAAATACAATTGAAAATCAGAATCTTAAAAAATTTCTTTTTGTCGTATTGGTATTTGGTGTAAAGATAACCGCTGAAATAAGTAATGAAAATCAACAACAAAGTCGGCCAACGGAATATCTTTTGCTCCAGCATAAAAAAACCAGCCAGAAAAGTCCCCATCAATGAAACATAAATCTGACTGTCAATAAGATATTTTTTAATTAAATTTAAAAACGACATATCTTTAACAAATTACGGAAAAATTGTTCTAAATAAATAAAATCTTCAAAGGGTTAAATTTTTAAAAAAATCTTTGTCTTTCCAACCTTACCATAAAATAATGCATCTTTATAACATGATACATTCAATTATAAAAAAATAAAACTCACATATGAAAATCCTAAAACCCTTACTAGTATTCTTATTGATATTTGCTACTATGAATTTTTCCGCACAAAACTATTACGACCAGCAATGGAAAAAAATCGAAGACAATTATAAAAAAGGAACTTACAAATCCAATCTTCCCCTTATTCTGGAAATACAGAATCAAGCTTTGAAAGACAACAACGCTATTCAAATCATAAAATCTCTGAAAGCGGAATTCAGTATTTTGAAACAGACTCAAGATAATACTCAGAATGATGAGAATTCCAAGTTTTTTACAAAGCTTCAGACAACTGAAACGAAATTGAAAGGTGAAGAAAAACAGTTATTTCGCCTTCTGACTTTGGAATTCATCAAAGATTATTACCAGAACAATTCCTGGAAGATTAATCAGAAAACCAATATTAACAATCAGGATCTTAAACAGATAGAAACCTGGAGCAAACTCGATTTCAAGAATTTTCTCGCTAAAAATTATTCTGATCTGGAAACAGAAAGTTCTTCACTAAAGAAGATCTCATTGCAAAAATACAAAGCGATTTTTGAAGGTTCAGAAAATTTTGAGTTTTCCCCGACATTATCAGACTGGAAAAATTATAATCAGATAGAATTCCTTAAAAACATCAATTTTTTCACACCAAACGAGTTAAAAGTCAATGCAAAAAAAATAAATGAGTTATATGATCAGGAAATTTCAGGAAATTCAGGAAATCCAAAACTGTACTTCCAGCATCAGAAAATCAGCTATAATTGCGAACTCAACAATTGTAAAGACAAATTTTCACAACTGGAAAAACTGGTTGGTGATGAATCTACGAAAGGCGATTACAAAGTTCTGATCATTGAGGAAATGATGGATATTCTCCAGTCAAAAGGAGATAATAAACAAGCTTTGAACTGGGCAAAAAAAGCAAGGGAATCATATCCAAAATCGAAATTCATCAATAATATTATCAACAAGCAAAATGAAATAGAAAGTCCTGCCCTTTTTATTCATTACGAAAAACAAACACAAAGCAACAAGCCAATCCACATCGTTGCAGAAGGGAAAAATGCAAGCCAGTTTTCTCTGAATATCTACGAAGTGAAAGATGATTTTCTTGGTTTTATGAATTTCGCTTTTGATAAGTATAAATATCCATTCAAAACTTTGAAGAAAACGCTGGTCCGCAAAGATCAGTTTACTCTGAAAAATCCGGGAGATTTTAAAAACCACAGGACTTCCCTTGAACTGAAATCGCTGCCATCAGGAATCTATGTTGCAGAATATGTTGTGGAAAATGCAGTCCAAAGCAGTTTTTATTTTCTGGTTTCTGATTCCAAAGTGATCTATCAGAAAAAAAATGATGCCGATAAAAAAACAGATTTGCTGAAAATAGTAAACAACGAAAACGGAAAAGCTCTAGCAAATCAGAAACTGGAGCTTTATGAATTTGTGCGCGACGGAAAATTTACAAACTCAGCTGTCACGACAGATTCTAACGGAAGTTTCAGATTCCCGGAAAATAAAAACAAAGACTATTACCGCTATTATCTTATCAAGGATTCGCAGGGGAATTTTAATATGATGGATGTCTACGGGAATGAAAATTACTATCAGCCAAAACAATATAACGACGACGGAATTGCCCAGATCTTTCTTGACAGAGCCATTTACAGACCGGGACAGACGGTTTATTTCAAAGTTATTTCGACTGTTCTGGATTCTAAAATCAAAAAGGAAAAAACGGTAAACAAACTAAAATTAAACATCACATTGAATGATGCAAACGGCGAAAAAATATCAGTTCAAAAATTGACAACCAATGAATTTGGGTCTGTCAACGGAAGTTTTATTCTGCCAAAAGGTCAGCTGAATGGAGAGTTTCAAATCGAAGTCGATAATGACGATGACGACAATATTTATTCGGTAGAAGGTGACAAATATTTCAGTGTAGAAGAATACAAACGTCCGAAATTCGAAGTGACTTTTGAACCTTTGAAAGAAGAATACAAATACGGACAAACCATCGAAATCAAAGGAAAAGCAATGATGTTTTCCGGCGTTGCATTGACCAATTCCAATGTAAATTATGAAATTAAAAAACAGAACATCCGCTGGCGATATTTCTGGTGGTATCCGCGTGGAAATGATAATGAAAATTCAATTCTTGGAACAGTTCAGACCAATGAAAAAGGCGAATTTACCATTAAGGTAGAACTTAAAAAAGATGAAACGCTGGAAGGAATCCAAATTGATAATTATGCAATAAATGCTTCCGTGACAGACATCAACGGAGAGACTCAATCTGCGGACACGAATGTAAAAGTGGCTTCGGTTTCTCATTACATTTTGGCAGAAAATATTGGTGATAATTTTACCGATGAAACCGTAAAAGTGAACGTTTCCACGAAAAATTATAATGAACAGAATTTAAAAAAATCTTACAACGTCAAGCTTTCAAAATTGGAGGAACCGAATCGGATTTTCAGGAATAATTTCCAGAATGTAATCCAGGATCTGCCTGTTTTGAGTAAAGCTGAATTCAACAATAAATTTCCTCACGACCGATTCGATAAAGATGAAACACAGGAAAAATGGAAAGTTGAAAAACAAATTATTAATCGAATTGAAAATCCGACTACTGACAAACAACAACTGACAACCAATCTTGATTTAGGAAAGCTGGAACCGGGAACTTACAAGCTTTTGCTTTATAATATCGAAGGAAAAGACACTATCAAAACAGAGCAGTATTTTAATATCTGGGACAAAAAATCCTTGAGAAATACTCAGCAACCTTTTTTGAAAGTAGTCCAGCCAAAACAAGAGTTCAAACGTGGCGAAAAAGCGAAAATTTTCGTTTATTCAGCCGTTCCAAATACTTTGGTGAATGTCTTTGTACAAAACGGAAAAGGCGAAACAATAACCGAAACCAGGTCTTTGAAAAACGGCATTCTGGAATATGAAACTTTGATCCCGGACGATGAAAGTATTTCTGTCCTGAATGTTCAGTTTCAACTGGTTGCCTTCAACGATGTTCAGACACAAACTATTGATCTGAAAATTGCTGATAACAAAAACGATCTGAAAATAGAAACCACTACCTTCCGTGATAAATTGCAACCCGGACAAAAAGAAAAATGGACAGTGAAAGTTTCCGGCGCTGATAAAGAAAAAATCAATGCAGAAGTTCTGGCGAATATGTATGATATGTCGCTTGACAAATTTGCAGTGAATACATTCTCCTGGCAAAAGCTGTTAACTAATCCAAATTATGTAATAGGTTATGACATTCCACAAAATCTTGCGCAGGAATATTATAACAAACGAAATACTTATCTGCCAACTAAGAATGTTTATTTGCCAGCTTTTAATTGGTTTGATGGAGGAATTTATAATATAGATAACGTTTTAACTGGCAGAGTTCCCGGAATTCAAGTTAAAGCCATGGCAACTCCGGGAGCAGCAGACAAAGTTGTTATCAGAGGCGCTGCTTCTATAAAATCTGACACTGTTAAAACTCAGGATATTGAAGAAGTTGTAGCAATTGGCTATTCTGCTCAGAAAAAAACTAAGAATCTAGATAACATTCCGGTTCGTCAAAACCTCAACGAAACGGCTTTTTTCTATCCGAATCTTTTGACAGACAAAGATGGAAACGTCAGTTTCGAATTCACTTCTCCGGAAGCTTTGACACAATGGAAAATGATGTTCCTTGCTCATACTAAAGATGCGAGAGCGGCAGTTTTGGAGAAATCGGTCGTAACGCAGAAAGAGTTTTCTATCACACCAAATTACCCAAGATTCTTGCGTGAAGGTGATGAACTGAATCTGCAATCAAAACTGTCAAGTCTGGTTAATCAAAAATTAAGCGGAACGGCACAGCTTCAGATCTTGGATGCTTTTACAAACGAAGATATATCGTCAAAATTTAATTTGACTGATATTCAGAAATCATTCAATCTGACAGAAAATGGGAATTCTGTGGTAAACTGGAAATTAAAAGTTCCGAACAACGTTTCTTCTATTATTATTAAAATCGTTGCCAAAGCCGGAAATTTCTCTGATGGTGAACAAAAAGCAATCGCCGTTTTACCAAACAGAATGCTGGTGACGGATGCGCTTCCGATTTTCGTAAAAGAAGGACAGACGAAAACTTTCACTCTGGAAAATCTAAAAAACTCAGATTCGAAAACGTTGTCTAATGTTTCCAACACTTTGGAACTGACGACCAATCCGATCTGGGAAATTATGTTTGCGCTTCCGAGTCTGAAAGATGATCAGAATAATTCTGCGGATGTGGTTTTCAACAAATGGTTTGCCGATGTTCTGGCTTCGGAGATTTTCAAAGCGAATCCGAAACTGAAAACGGTTTTTGACGAGTATCAATCGAAAGGTTTACTGACTTCTAATCTTGAGAAAAATCAGGAACTGAAACAATTGTTATTAGAAGAAACACCTTGGGTTTTGGAATCGAAAAACGAAACCGAACAAATGCAAAAACTGGCAAGATTATTCGATGCCAATACGATGCGAAATTCCATCCAGACCGATTGGTCAGAACTCGCAAAACTGCAAAATCCGGACGGTGGATTCAGCTGGTATTCCGGTTATCCAAGTTCTTATTACACTTCACTTTATATCCTGAAAAATCTTGGCAAAATCAATGAATGGCTGAAAGGGAATGTAGCTGGATATCAAAATGAACAGCAAGAAGAAATGGTTGATAAACTTGTTTCTTATGTCGATAATGAAGTGAATAAATATTGGGACGCAAAACAGGAAAATGTCTGGAATAATTTCGTAATCGATTATCTCGACACCAGAAATTACTGGGAAAAAGAATATCCTTTGAAAAATAAAGGTGCTAATCTGAAAACGCTGATCATTGCAAAAGCGAAAACAGCAAAAATCACCGATTTTACATTCTTTGGATTGCATAGAGCGGCTCTGTTATTCAACAATTATGGATTGAAGGATGTTTCCAAAAAATTAATGACTTATCTGAAAGAAACTTCTACAGAAACCGAAACGCAGGGTGTTTATTGGAAACAAAATCTGAACGATTGGGGCTGGTATTCATCAAAAACCGTGAATCAGGCAGGTGCTTTGGAAGCTTTTCAGAAATTGACTCCGACAGATGAAACCTTCATTGAGGAAATGAAAATCTGGCTCATTACTCAAAAAGAAGTGAATTCGTGGGGAAATTCCAGAGGAACTGCGGAAGTGATTTTCACGATTTTAAATTCCGGTAAATCCTGGACTTCCAATGAAAGTAATAAAGCGGAAATCACCTGGGGCGGCAAAGCTTTGAATCCTCAAAAACAAGCGACTGGTTATGTGAAACAAACGATTACATCTGATAATTTGGATAAAAATCTGGCAACAGTTTCCATTAAAAAAGACAGTCCGGGAATTGTTCAGGGTGGTCTGTTCTGGCAATATTATGAGGATCTTGATAGAATAAAATCTTCAGAAAGTTATATTTCCATCACGAAAGAACTATACAAAAAAGTAAAAACTGAAAACGGCGAAGAATTAATTAAAATCAACGAAAATTCGCCATTGAAAGTTGGTGATAAAGTGACGGTAAGAATGATCCTTAATACCGACAGAAATATGGAATTCATCCACCTGAAAGATATGAGAGCGGCCGGTTTTGAACCTCTTACTGTGATTTCCGGTTACGAATGGAAAAATAATCTGGGCTATTATCAATCTACAAAAGATGCTTCTACCAACTTCTATATCGAATATATGCCGAAAGGAAAATATGTGTTCGAGTACGATTATGTTGCCAATGCAAGCGGAAAATTCTCCAATGGCATTACCACTTTGCAAAATTATTACGCACCTCAGATGAATGCGCATACGCAGGGAACGAAGGTTTCTATTTCGGAATAAATGATATTTTAAAAATGAAAAACGCCTCAGAAATCTGAGGCGTTTTTTTATGAAATCCAACTGGAAACGGTTTTCACTTTCCAGCCTTTTTTGGTTCTGATAATCTTGTAGGTTTCTCCGCTGTATGAGGCGCTTTTTCTCAGAATAAAAGTATCTTTTGCTTTATCACATTGGAAAAGTGGTGATATATTCTCCTTTATCAGCTGAGAATTATTTTGTTTTTTATATTCTTCATATTCCTTTTCAGTCATCACAATTACAGTATTATTTGGCGGATTGATCTGCTGGAGATTCTCATCATCTGTGACAATAAAACTTACTGTGCTGAAGACATCTTCCATCTTTGAAGAATCAATTTCTGAATCCTTTATATTTTTTTGAATATCGCTTTTACTGATCAGTTTAGGATTGCTGATATCAATATCAAATTCGCCGGGGTAAAACCTGCCTTTCATTTCATAATTCCCGTACATCAATCCTTCGTAAAGAATCGTGAATTCATTAGAATCACTTTTGAATCTTGGATTGGTGTCTTCTCCATCCGGGATTCCGTCATTATCCGTATCGGCAGAATTTGGATTCATCAATAATTTCTTCTCAGTAATGTCATTAAGCCCGTCATTGTCCGAGTCTTTAAGAATCTCATTAATATCCATTATTACCAATGCATTATCTCTCACGACTTCATATTCCGGTGGCAGCGGATGTCCCATTGGATCAGTCATTCTTATGATATCGGCTTCTATCTGAATATGATTGTCATCTTTCCAGAGCGGCTGTTTCGAATTTGATTTGAACACAAAATTATTTTTTTCGGAAAGTCCGGTATAATTGTAACGCCAGGTTTTTCCATTGTCGGAAGAAAATGCCAGCCAATATCCTGCACCAAATCTCAAGAGCTCATCGTACTTAAAATCATAATATAAAATGGCCCATTTGTTATCCTTCCTCTCGCTTTTGATCACTTCTGGTCTGCTAAGTGGTCCAATCTTTTTTGCAAACTCAATCTTTCTTAAAGAATCTTCGATTTTCATATACTTATCGAAATTATCCATATAAGAATCAGTGTCTTTTTTATTCTTTTTAGACTTCGAAGTTTTGTTGATTTCAGGAGTTTCGGGATCTAACAGATAACGGTATTTCTCCAATTTTAAATTCATCGAATCTACGACATCCTCATATTTTGCATAGTCGTAAAGGAATTCGACTTTTACAAACTCAAACGGCGGTATAATTGCCTGATCTTTGGAAATCGGAACAAATTTGTAATGTTCCCATTTTTTCCTCGCTGCTTCATCATACTTTGACATTTCGGAACTTTGACAAACCTCATTTTTTTGAGCCGAAAAATAAACTGAAAAAAGGATGAAAATAAGTTTTTGTAAATTCATAAGATATTCTTTTTTGTGTAAAATCTAAATCTGAATAAATATTAATAACAGCTTGAAGCAGATTGATATTGCAATTATATAAAATTTTAAATCATTAAATTGGGATAGAGAAATACGAAACCAAACATTACTAATGTTAAAAAAGCAATCAATCAATGATATTTGGTTGTTTTTTTATATTTTTATGCGCTTATTTCTTCATTGTATTTAATATTAGGATAGAATTTTTAAAATGTGTATAAATTCTTTTTCTAAATCCCATTCGAAACAGCGAGGATCCATTTAATAATCAACATTTCAGAAATTAAAATAATATAAAATTCATTAATAATGATAAAACAATTACTCACGGCAACCGGCATCATGGCATCTATGCTGCTAAGTGCGCAAAAGAACTTTTGGAGTTCTGTCCAAAATACAAGTACATTAGGGAAAACAGTTTCTCTTCTGGACAGAAAAACAGTTCCTACAGATTATAAACTGTATAAACTGAATCTGGACGGAATCAAATCTGAGCTTGAAAAAGCACCTTTAAGAGAATCAAGCAACGAGAATCTTGTCCTTAAGTTTCCTAATGCTAACGGAAAACTGGTAGATTATGTTGTAAAAGAAGCTCCGGTAATGGCTAAGGAATTGTCTGACAAATATCCGGGGATCAAATCTTATGTCGGCTATCAGAAAGACAATAATGGCAATACAATCAGATTCAGTATCTCTCCTTTTGACGGGATGAATGTGATGTATTATGACAATTGGGATGTAAGCTATCTGGACACTTATACCACTGATAAGTCAACTTATATCGTTTATAAAAGAAGCAGTTTGCCTGCAGATCCGGAACGTTTCAATTGTGATTTTGAAAAAGTGAATTTCCAGACGCCGCCAACTGCGGAGCCTATCACTTTAAAAGCGCCGATCGTAAAAGACGGAATGTTCAGAAAATACCGTCTTGCACTTTCCAGCACTGTAGAATATTCTACCTATCATATCAACAGAGCGGGACTTTCTGCGGGAACAACAGCTCAGAAAAAGGCGGCCGTACTTGCTGCTATGAACACTACAATGACAAGAGTAAATGGTGTTTATGAAAAAACGGTTTCTCTAACAATGGTTATGATTCCAAACAATGATCTTTTACTTTCTATCGATACTGATGCTTATGGTCCAGGATTTACAAATAATGACGGATCAGCTTTATTAGGAGAAAATCAAGCCTTTACAGATGCAACAGTAGGTAATTCGAGTTATGATATCGGTCACATTTTCAGCACTGGCGGCGGCGGTATAGCTTCGTTGCAATCTCCGTGTAATACCAGCAGAAAAGCACAAGGCGTAACAGGATCCAGTGCGCCAAGAGCAGATGCTTATGATATTGACTATGTAGCTCACGAAATGGGTCACCAATTTGGTGGTAATCATACGTTCCGTGCTAATACAGGATCTTGCAGCGGGAACGCAAACAATAGTACTGCTGTAGAACCTGGAAGTGGATCTACAATTATGGCGTACGCAGGGATATGTTTATCAACTAACAATATACAAGCTCACAGTGATGCCTATTTCCATTCTGTAAGTGTAAACGAAATGTATAATTTCATCTCCAGAACGACAGATTGTTCTGCGAAAACGGCTAATAACAATACTGTTCCTACAGCTGACGCAGGTCTGGATTATACTATTCCAAACGGAACTGCTTTTGTGCTAACAGGTGTCGGTACAGATGCTGATGGCGATGCTCTGACTTATCTTTGGGAACAGACAGATACGGCAACTCTTGCTAATAATCCGCAGCCGCCAACATCCACAAGTACTGCCGGAACTGTTTTCAGATCATATACACCGACAGCATCTGCACAAAGATATTTCCCTACAATGGCATCTGTAGCGAATAATATACTGAATCCTAAATGGGAGGTAATTCCAACCGTTGCAAGAACTTTGAACTTTTCACTTTTAGTGAATGACAACAAAGTTACAGGAAATCAATCCGCCAGAGACCTTATGAAAGTGACAGTGGCTGCAACCGGTCCTTTCAAAGTGACTTCTCAGGATTTAGCGGCTAACTATGTTGGAGGAAGCTCTCTTGTTGTAACCTGGGATGTTGCCGGAACTGATGCAGCTCCAATCAATACTACAAATGTTCAGATCCTGATTTCTTCTGATAATGGATTGACTTACCCAACTGTACTTGCAGATAACGTTCCTAATAATGGCAGCGCAACAGTAACGCTTCCTAATGTGGACAATGGAAATGCAAGAATCATGGTAAAAGCAATTAACAATATTTATTTTGCAGTGAATGCGGCCAGATTCAATATCAATAAAAATCTTGCAGTGAATGAAACTGCTTTCAACAAAGGTTTTGCGATCTATCCAAACCCTGCGAAAGGAGAAGTAAATATCTCCGTGAATAACGCAGCGAAAGGTGCAACTTATCAAATCTTGGATCTATCCGGAAAATTAATTTCTAACGGATCTTTGGAAAATGAAAAAACAAAAGTGAATATCTCCACTCTAAAAACAGGAACTTACTTAATCGTAATTTCTAACAACGGAGAAACAACAAGTAAAAATCTTATTGTTAAGTAATTAATTTTACAAACTAATATTCAATAAAAAAGACCAACTGATTGTTGGTCTTTTTTCATTTTAATATTTTTAGAATCCGTATTGTAAACCGATCTGAAATGCATTATTCCGAAGCTGCTTATCATCATTGCTCCAGGTTGTAGAACCTGATTTTTTGATATCCGTAAACCCTACTAAATATCTTGCGCCAATTGTAATGTTATTGATCCTGAAACCAACACCAACAGCCCCACTCAGATCAAAGCTGTTATAATTGGAGTTATTTCTGTACTTTTTGATCGTCACCACATCATCTGTTTTGTTGCGGTCGCTATTGCCCACCAAAAAAGAAAACTGCGGACCGGCCTCTACATATAATTTTGGAATCGGTTCAAACTGAAACATAATTGGTGCAGATATATAATCCAGACCAAGTGTATGAGAGGTTTTGCTATTATCATATTTTACACCAACACTGTTATAAAGCACTTCCGGCTGAATGCTGAAAACACTATTGACAGGCGCATGCATATAAACTCCAACGAAATAACCCAGCTTAGCATTAGTATCATCCCAGCTTTTCTCTTTGCTTATAGTGGCAATATTTGCACCACCTTTAACTCCAAATGATTGTGCAAAAGCTATGGATGCTGTAGAAATAGCCAGTACCTGAAATATCTTCTTCATATATATAATTGTTTATTAATAACAAAAATATAAATTATGAAATAAAAAAAGACCGAATTAATCGGTCTTTTATAATATTTAAGATTTTGTAATATTAGAATTTATAAGACAATCCAACTTGGAAAGTGTTATTTCTGTTTTTATTATTATCATTATCTACAGAAGTTGTTCCGTCTTCACCATCAGATTGTTTGTTGATATCTGTGAAACCTGCAACGTATCTCGCGTTGATTCCTAAGTTAGGTGTAAAATTGAAACCAATACCTAAACCAGCACCCATATTGAATTTTGTAGTATAATCTTTAATATCTGTTGATCCAGAATTTGTTGTAGTCGTAGTAGTACCTCCGGTAGTCGTAGTAGTGGTAGTATCTCCTTTAGCCTTAGCACCTACTAAGAAACCGAATTCCGGACCTGCTTCAAGATAGAAAGCCGGTGTTGCATGGAACTGGAACATTACAGGAACTGTTACGTAATCCAGGTTAATACTGTTAGATGATTTGGAAGTATAAGTTGTTCCCAAACCTGAACCTTCTACAGTACTTGTAACTTTAGCTCCGTATTGGCTATATAAAACCTCTGGCTGGATACTGAACATTTCAGAAATCGGTGCGTTCATAAATACACCACCATAGAAACCTGCTTTAGATTTTGAATCCTCATAACCATCATCAGAGATTGAAGATACGTTAAGACCAGCTTTTAAACCGAATGTCGGACTTGTTTGAGCGAATGCAAAAGTTCCTGCTACTAAACCTAATCCTAAAAATAACTTTTTCATAATATCAAATTTTAATTTTGTTTTACGGAAAGCATACTTCCAAATACTTTGCCAAAAAATTAAAAATAATTGATATTTTTTCTGATTATTATTTCAAATAATTAATTATCAGCGCATTAAAAATCATATTCTATGAATAATAACATTAATTCACATTCATATTTTTATAGAAATTTAAGGTCAAATTGATTTGATCCGCGTGCAATTTCTGATCAAAAACACAACTTCCATATCCGTTTATTAATGAAAAATTGATATTTCCGTCCTGATTTTTTTTATCATTGAACATCAAATCCATTATTGCTCCGTTCTTAAATTCGGAAATATCGATGTAAGGGAAAAACCTTTGGATCTTGGTAATGATAGTCGAAGAAACCTCCACATCTATCAAACCGGCAAGCAAAGCTAAATGTGTTTCACAGATCATCCCCAGCGCAACTGCTTCGCCGTGAGGAATCAATTCTCCTTTTTTCAGGAAAAGACTTTCCACAGCGTGACCGATCGTATGACCAAAATTGAGAATCTTACGAATATTTTCCTCTTTAAAATCTTTTGTAACCACGTCATTTTTGATTCCCATACTTCGTCTGATAAACGGAGCAATATCTTCCGGCGTTATCTTAAATAATGAACTTAGGTCGTTCCAATGGCCGGAATCTGCAATTAGGCCGTGCTTCAGCATTTCTGCAAAACCACTTCTGAGTTCCTTAAAATCAAGCGTTTTCAAAAATTCGGGATAGAAAAAAATGCCTTCAGGAAGTGCAAAAGTCCCTATAATATTTTTAAGATATTGATGATCGATTCCCGTTTTTCCGCCAATAGACGCATCACACATTGCCAGCAAAGTGGTTGGGATATTAATAAATTTGAATCCTCTTTTATATGTTGAAGCTACAAAGCCGCCCATATCGGTAACTACTCCGCCACCAAGATTAATTAGTAAAGATTTTCTGTCGGCTTCCATTTCCGAGAATATCTCCCAAAGCTGTGTTGCCGTTCCGATATTTTTATTTTCTTCACCTGCTTCGATTTCGATGATTTCAAAAGGCGCATCAGTTGCAAGATTCGGGAGTAAAATCGGCAAACAATGCGTATGTGTATTTTCATCCACCAGAATAAAAATCTTGCTTGGCGAGATCTCCTCTATATATAGATTAAGACTGCTGAAATCTTTGTCGAGTTCCTGTATCATAACTAATATTTTAACAAAAATAAAAACAAATTAATTAGCAATTTAATTATTTGCAGATTAATTTTATTCAAAACAAAAAGAGAAGCAGTTAGCTTCTCTCCAGTTTTATAATTTTGAAATGTACTCCCGCAGTTCCTGCGCAGAACTCTGATACTGAAATGACGGATAAATCACAAAATAATTGTTTGGATCTACACATTTTCTATAAGCAAATTTTGCTACATCCAATCTGTCTTTGTCATATGGCAAAGCTTCGATAAGCGCTTTTACCTGTTCAGAAGTGACCATAGTATTTTTCAATTGCTGTTTGATCACCGAAACTTTATCATCACCAAATTTCGTAGTTTTCACCACTTGTAAAAAAGCATTGAAAGTCGAGTTATTCATTACACTTCCGTAAGAATTTCCCTGGTTATTTCCATTATAGCCTCCCTGATTATTCCCGTTGTAACCACCTTGGTTAGTTCCGTAATTTGGATCCCATTGTCCGGAATTACCATTATAAGGAGAATTCCAGACATCGTTCCAAATGTCGCCATAGTTTCCATAACCTTGACTTTGAAGCGGATAAGTTCCCAAAAGATACAATCCCTGATTACTGAAAAAATCCAGAACCAATCGGGAATTATTTCGAACATTGATCCTCGTTCTATAGATCAGATAACCGTTTCCGTAAATCGAAACCGGAATAAGTCCCGGAATCAAATCAAAAAACCTGTATTTCCCGGAAGAATTAGAAGCCATCTGATCGCCGACTTCTACAGTGTAAAATCCACGTTCCGGAATTCTCAGAAATAATTCTGCATAGCCAAAACCATAATTTTGATTCCAGTTGTAGCCAGAGTTCATTCCGTTATTATTATTTTGGGGATTATTATTCTGAGGTTGATTTCTATACCCAGAATTATCCAGAGTGTTACCTCTTTTTCCGGAATTATCCGATGTTTTGGTTTGCATTTCGCTTTTCGAAGCTTCATTTTTCAGAAGTTCTCCAGCCTTTCCTGCTTCCTGTGCAAAAGTGTTGAGACTCAATATAAAAACACAGGTAGTAAATATTTTTTTCATAGTTAATAGGTTATTTATAGTTTTTGATAAACTCTACAAATATGCCAAATTTCCAATTATTAGTGAAATATTTTAAAAAATAAATTATAAAATCACTAAACAATTGATAATATTATATTTAGATAAAAAAAGAGAAACAAATGCTTCTCTTCTGTGCTATAATTTAAAAACAATAATTATAATTTCACAAATTTTTTGTTCAGATATTTTCCGTTAATCAAAACATTCAAATAATAAATACCAGATTTCAGTGTAGAAATATTTATTCTATTTTGATTAACTGAGGGAGATAAAATTAATCTTCCAGATTCATCATATATATCAATTTTTTCAATCTTTTCTTTCACATCTAATTTTAGAAAAGCCTTTGCAGGATTTGGAGATATTGATAGTTTGACTTTGCTGGTTTCTTCGGTTGCGATCAGGCAATCATCTGTAATATTTACAGACGCACCAAAAACACTTCTGTAATCGTTCACTTCATTACAATTTACAATGAGATTAACCAAAGTAGGAATTGATTGCGGACGATGCTGGCAAGTACTATTTAAGCCAAGAAATCCATAAAATGGACATTGTTCCCAGTCAGCTAATATTACCCAAATTGTTTTTTTCCCACATTGCAGATTAAGATTAATGAGAGGATTATTGTTAAAGTGATAATAGACAAAATAATTGTTTCCAATATTCCTGGCCGCCTTACTAAGATCAAGATCTGTCAGTAAATTTCCTTCGCAACTCATTACCAATAACTTACTAATATCTTCGAAATTAAGAAATTGAGTGATTTTATTTTTTTGGAAATAAAACTCTTCCAGATTTATAAGATTCTTAAAATCTACCTTTTCCAGATTGTTATTTTTACATTCTAAGATCTTCAGGTTTGTAAAATAATTTATGCCTTCTAATGAAGTAATATTGTAATTAATATTATTGCCAAAATCTATCAAGCCTGCATTTTGATTTATAGATATCACACTGATATTTTTAGCTTCTGAAACATCAATTTCCCCATCGTTATTTTGATCAATTTTTGTCGCATTACCAGCTAAATCAGCAGCAATATAATTAGTTGAACTGGATTGCAGCAATCTCGTTTTAAAATTCGCATCAGGAAAATTGATAATCTGGCTAAATAATAAATGTGAGCAGAAAAGTAGTAATAAGAAGTAGTTTTGTTTCATAGATTAGTTATTTTCAACTAAGTTAACAAAAAAAGAGAAGCTAACTGCTTCTCTTTGTATTAATTATATAAAATAAGATTTTAAATTACATATGAATTGATCTCTTGCCGGTTGCATCCAAAGCCGCTTCTTTCACAGCTTCTGCATAAGTTGGATGTGCATGAGAACTTCTTGCAATATCTTCTGCACTTGCACGGAACTCCATTGCGATAACACCTTCTGCAACCAAATCTGCCGCTCTAGCGCCAATCATATGGAAACCAAGAACTTCGTCGGTCTTTTCGTCAGCGATGATTTTTACAAATCCGTCTGTGTCGCCACTTGCACGGCTTCTTCCTAACGCTCTCATTGGGAAATTCCCAACTTTATAAGCTACACCTTCTTCTTTCAGCTGCTCTTCTGTTTTACCAACTCCGGCAACTTCCGGCCAGGTGTAAACAACGCCTGGAATCAGGTTATAATTGATATGAGGCTTTTGACCAGCCAAAACTTCAGCTACAAAAGTTCCTTCTTCTTCAGCTTTGTGAGCCAACATTGCGCCTTTTATCACATCGCCAATTGCGTAAATGTTGGAAACATTTGTTTGCAAATGATCGTTTACTTTCACTCTTCCTCTTTCGTCAAGTTCTACACCAGCTTTTTCAAGTCCAAGTCCGTCTGTGTAAGGTTTTCTGCCTACAGAAACCAAAACATAATCTCCTTCGAAGCTTACTTCTTCTCCTTTTTTATTTTTTGCGGTTACTTTTACAGAATCTCCGTTTCTTTCAACAGCAGAAACAGCCGTAGAAAGTTCGAATTTCATACCCTGTTTTCTAAGAACTTTCTGTAATTCTTTAGACAAACTTCCGTCCATTCCAGGGATGATTTTATCCATAAACTCTACCACAGTTACCTGAGAACCTAATCTCAAATAAACAGAACCAAGCTCAAGACCAATTACTCCTCCACCGATTACAACCAAATGTTTAGGGATTTCTTTCAAATTCAAAGCTTCAGTTGAAGTGATGATTCTTTCTTTATCAAGGTTAATGAAAGGTAAACTGGATGGTTTTGAACCTGTTGCGATGATTGTATATTTGGACTCGATCACTTCGGAAGACCCGTCGTTTTTTGAAACTTTGATCTGAGTTGCAGATTCGAAACTTCCAACGCCTTCAAAAACTGTGATCTTATTTTTATCCATCAAAAAGTTGATTCCTTTTGTAGTTTGATCCACCACTTCGTTTTTGCGGGCAACCATTCTTGCGATATCAGCTGTTGGCTCATTAATAATGATACCGTGATTTGCAAAGTCATGTTTTGCTTTTTCGAAATGTTCAGAACTATCAAGCAAAGCTTTTGAAGGGATACAACCCACGTTGAGACAAGTTCCGCCCAAAGTAGAATATTTCTCAATAATTGCTGTTTTGAAACCCAATTGTGCCGCACGGATTGCAGCAACATATCCACCAGGACCAGAACCGATAACGGTTACATCAAATTGACTCATATATTTTGATTATTAATTCGAATAAAAATTTCCTCAAATTTACGAATTTTAGACCAATTTCGGAACTGATTTTTGTTAAGATAATTAATGTCTATTTTTGTAGCAGATTTTTAAAATCCCATTAAAATGTCATTCGAAACAAAATATCAGAATATCCTTTCCCAACTTCCTAAAAATGTAAAGCTAGTAACGGTTTCCAAAACGAATCCGGCTGGAAAGATCAAAGAAGTATATGACTTGGGACAAAGAGCTTTTGGCGAAAATAAGGTTCAGGAATTGCTGGAGAAACAAGCCGTACTTCCAAATGATATTGAATGGCACTTGATCGGACATCTTCAAAGCAACAAAGTGAAATTTGTCGCTGGTTTTATCTCAATGATAGAAAGCGTTGACAGCGAAAAACTTTTGAAAGAAATTGACAAAGAAGCTTTAAAAAACAATCGGAAAATCAATGTTCTGCTTCAGGTTAAAATCGCAAAAGAAGAGACAAAATTTGGGTTGACGGTTGATGAAGCCAAAGAAATTTTCAACAATTATCTTAATGGAAAATATCCAAATATTGAAGTAAAAGGTCTAATGGGAATGGCAAGTTTTGTGGATGATGAAGTTCAGATTCGTGAAGAATTCGGAATTTTGAAACAACTTTTTGATGAACTTTCCGGATTAAAACCTTTAGAAACTCTGTCAATGGGAATGAGCGGCGATTTTCCTTTAGCGATCGAATGCGGCTCAAATTCTGTGAGAGTTGGATCAGCGATTTTCGGAGAAAGAAACTATTAATTTTTATCGCAAAGGCGCAAATAATTTAAAATTAAAACTTCTTCAAGTCGCAAATTTTAAAACTTTGCGACTTATTTTATGAACAATAAATGTCACCTACTTGCAACTTGGCGTTATGAAAATTTGAATTACAAACTTTCATAAACTCTCATTATATCTCTTGCAATCACCTCATCATTGAATTTCTGAACAAACTGCAAACCCTTTTCTGCACGGCGTTTTCTTTCTGGTTCATTTTCCCAAAGGAAATTAATTTTTGATCTGATATCAGCAACATTTTTCGGATCAACATAAACAGAATCCGGTCCGCCGGCTTCGGGAAGACAGCTTGTATTGCTTGTGATCACTACCGTTTCGGAAAATAAAGCTTCAATCACAGGAATTCCAAAACCTTCGAAAAAACTTGGATAAATGAAGATTTCAGCCAGTTTATAAATCGCAGCCAATTCATTCATCGAAACCTTTTCAAGGAAAAAGACTTCGACTCCGCTCAGTCTGACAGTTTCTTCTATAAGTTTGAAATATTTCTTCTTTTTGGTTCCGACAACCACCAGCGGAATATCAGCTCCTTTTAATGCTTTTACAACATTCAGAAGGTTTTTTCGTGGCTCAATGGTTCCGACATTCAGAATAAATTTTTCCGGAAGATTGAATTTTTCTTTGACTTGATTGAGAAATTCTGCCGATTGCTGTTCTTTGAAACTTGCGTGACAACCTTGATAAACAACTTCGATTTTACTTTCAAGAACCTTTAAATAATGGATGATATCTTGTTTTGTTTGTTCAGAAATGGCGATAACTTTGTCTGCTGATTGCGCTGCTCTTCTGAACTTCCAGAAATGAATTTTACGGTCAAACCATGTGTAATATTCCGGGAATCTTTCAAAGATCAAATCGTGTATGGTGACAACCTTTTTGATGGGTTTTTTCTTCCATCTCAATGGTAATTCGCCGGACAATCCGTGGAAAATATCGGCATCAAGATTTTGCGCATCTTTTCCCATTTTGAATTGGCGGGACAAAGTTCCTTTTGAAGTTTTAACGTGCGAAACGTTTGGCAGTTCTAATATCTCTTTTCCTTTCTCCGATGTTTTTTTACTGATCAAAATATATTGATTATCAGGATAAATTTTTGAAAGAATCCGCACCAGATCGCGGGAATAATTTCCTAAACCCGATAAACTCGAAAAAATTCGTTTGGCGTCGTAAGCAATTTTCATTGGCTCTTTTTTACATTTTGATGGTTTAAAAAATTCCTTATCGTATCAAATTTATAATTGTTCTTCTTTGCCCAAATAATGAAGTTTTCAAACCTGGTTTCCATTTCTTTTCCTGTATTTTTGAAAGTGTAACCTGGCAATTTATACTTTGGATCAGAAATATCATTGAATTCCCAAGGGTGAAAATAAATGTTCAGAAATCCTGTCGATTGCAATGATAATTTCGACAATAATTTATAAAACCACAGTGGAAAGTTATGAAAACTTAGCCAAAACAAAGGAACACGGAATATCGTAGAAACCGAAGCAGGAAACTGTAAAACGTTCTTTTGCCAAAATGGGTTTCTGCTTACTCTAAAATTATTATATCTGCCTGGAAGATATGTTGGATTGATGGAGGAATTGTAGAAATAGCCCGCATCTGCAACTGCTTCTTCAGAAACAGGACTCATTCTTGGCATTCTCAGTCCAGTGACTTTTGTATGAAAAAGTTCTTCTAATTTTTGCTTTGACTGCGCCAGATTTTCTTCTTTAAACTCTGAATGAAACCAAGTATGAGAAGCTAATTCGTGGCCTTGCGATAATAATTCTTTAATCAGATCTTTGTTTTCTTCAGCAAAAATAACTGTGGAAAAAAAAGTTGCTTTGACATCCTGTTTTTTGAGAATCCGAAGAATATTCTGTAAGCCTTTTCTGGAAACGGAAATCTGCTCCTCAAAAGGAATATCGCCCTGGTATTCCAAAGGCATATCGAATTCTTCTATGTCAAAACTTAATAAGATCATTATTTTTTTTATAATATTGAAACTGCAGCCCGGCCTGAGTGGAGCTCTTTTTATTTTTTAAGAAAAAATAAAAAAGCGGGAACGGAGGACGGATAAAGCTGCCATAAATACTTAAGTTATAAATTTTTGGAACGTATGATGTAATTTGGTCTTTCCTTAACCTGTTTGAAAATCTTGCCAAGATAGATTCCGAAAATACCAAGAATGATAAGCTGTAAACCTCCGAAAAAAACGATGGTCATAATGAGTGACGCCCAACCTGAGATTTCGGTTTTCGCAAGGAAAGAATAAATGACGTAAATCCCATAACCAACGACAGAAAGTGCGGAAAACAAAAACCCCAAATATGCTGCAAGATACAACGGTTTTACGCTAAATGCGGTGATCCCTGTGAAGGCAAATTTCATCATTTTTTTGATGTTATAACTGCTTTCGCCAGCGTTTCTAGCACCTGCCAAAAAATTAACGGAAGTCTGTTTGAAGCCCATCCAACTCGTCAATCCTCTTAGAAACAAATCGTCTTCGGTGAAATTCCTGAATTCGCTAACCACACTGGCATCAAGTAATCTAAAGTCCGAACCACCTCCAGCTTTGAGATCTACATCAGAAATCCGAGAAAGAAAACGATAAAACATCTCTGAAGTTTTCCTTTTGAAGTATGAGATTTCTTTTGGATATTTTCTATTGGTCAAAACCACATCGAAGCCTTCTTCCCATTTCTGAATGAGTTCGGGAATGAGTTCAGGCGGATGCTGCAGATCTGCATCCATAGAGATTACAGCGTTTCCATCAGCGAAATCCATCCCTGCTTTTACAGCCGGCTGATGACCGAAATTACGTGAAAACTCGATAAACTTTACATCTTCATTATTTCTGCTAAATTCTTCAAGAATGGATTGAGTATTGTCCCGGCTTCCATCATTCACGAAAATAATCTCAAAAGTATAACTCTCGAGTTTGGAAAAAACGGCTTTTATTCTTTGATAAATCAAGGAAATATTGCCTTCTTCGTTGTGAGCCGGAATGACGATGGAAACTTTTTTCATCAATCTAATTTATAATCTTTCTCGAAATCTCTGGTCAGCAATTCATACATTACTCTAAACCAGATCAATATACAAGGAATCGCTTTTGTAGAATATTTAATAAAAACTTCTTCTTTGATAAATTTTGGGAACAGATCCGAAAATGCAAAACAAGTGAAAATCATCACAAAAACCAATAATCCAATGTCAATCTTTGATATTTTTTTTTGCATCAGAAACCAAATCATGACGCCTGAGACTGCAATAATATAAGTCGGGCTTTCTGAACTGGAACTGAATAACACAATAAATAATAAGGTTGAAGCCAGAATCATCATCTGAAAAGGCAGAGATTTATATTGCTTAATTCTAAAATAAGGCAACATAAAAAATGCAAATCCTGGAATCAGAAAGATAAGATTAGAGATATCTGCATTTCCCATAACACGCCTTACAACGCCCATTAAAGAGTAATCCTGGCGGCTCATCAAAGTCTGATTGGACAAGTTTTTCTCGGACAAAGACACATACCAATCGACATATGACTGAACACCGAAATGTACACTGGAAATAAGCATCGGCAAAACAAAAAACAAAATTGCAATTATAATAAATGAAATGATGAATTTCGTCTTATTTTTAATAAAGAAAAATGCTGACAAACCAACAATCCCATAGACTTTTACAAATGTTCCGATAAGAATGGCAAATGCCGATTGAGTTTCCTTTCTTTCGTAAATATAAACGGCAGATAAGATCAATAATCCTGTCAATATAATATTAAACTGAAAATAAGTGGCCGCCGTGATAAATTCCTGAAGACAAAGCCAAGCGAAAAATGATTTTTTTGCATTGGAAAATGGCAATTTATAGATCGCATAAAGAAAAACCAAAGTGCTGGCAACATTCCATAAAACGGCGCCAAAACCGTCCGGCATCATTGCGAAAGGCGCAATCAAAAGACTGAAAAATACACCATAATGATTACTGTCAAAAAACAAATCAGGATACTGAAGAAAAATATTTCGTTCCTGTAATGTATTGTAAAACACACCTTTGAAAATCAGATAGTTATTATAGCCGCCCGTTCCTCTTTTATATTTGCTAAACGCTGTTACAGCTGCAACAATAATATAAATCATAAAGATAATCCGGTAATCCGAGATCAGTTTCAGGAACTTCTGTTTCACAATGCTTTCTTAAGTTAAGTTTAAAAAAAATGTCATCCTAACAAGAAGTTTGATTCTCATTAGAATGACAAATATAAGTTTAAAATCAATATCTATTAAACAGCCACGTTATTTTCTCTCAAAGCATCATTAAGAGAGGTTTTTTTGTCGGTAGATTCTTTTCTCTTTCCGATGATCAAAGCGCAAGGAACCTGATATTCTCCTGCAGGAAACTGCTTAGTATAACTTCCAGGAATGACAACTGATCTTTCCGGGACATAACCTTTCATTTCGATTGGCTCAGGTCCTGTAATATCAATAATTTTGGTGGACATTGTAAGACAAACATTTGCTCCCAAAACCGCTTCTTTACCAACGCGAACACCTTCCACAACGATACAACGTGAACCGATAAACGCATCATCCTCGATAATGACCGGCGCCGCCTGTAATGGTTCCAAAACACCACCGATTCCTACACCGCCGCTCAGGTGAACATTTTTTCCGATCTGTGCACAGCTTCCAACCGTTGCCCAGGTATCTACCATCGTCCCGGAATCTACATAAGCTCCAATATTGACGTAAGATGGCATCAGGATCACACCGCTAGCTACAAAACTCCCGTGTCTAGCAATAGCGTGTGGTACTACTCTAACGCCTTTCGCTGCGTAATTTTTCTTCAAAGGAATTTTATCATGGAATTCGAAAGGACCAACTTCTATGGTTTCCATAGTCTGGATTGGAAAATACATCACGACTCCTTTTTTCACCCATTCATTGATCTGCCAGCCATTTTCTGTAGGTTCAGCTGTACGCAATTCGCCTGCATCCAGTTTTGCAATGACTTCTCTTACAGCATTCTGATATTCTTCTTCTTTTAAAAGTTCACGGTTATCCCAAGCTTTTTCTATTTTTTCCTGTAAAGACATATTTTTATAAATGATAATTGATTAATGATAATTGATTTTTTGTGGACTAAAAACCGTATGCCGCAAAAATAATAAAACTAAAGCACACTTCTCGCAAAAAGGAAAGCTTTGTTCCAATAGGCTTCATTAAGAGAAGAGATGATGACACCCTTGGAAGTTGATGCGTGGATGAAGGTTACTTCCCCACTGTTCATAATGTCGTGTACGATACCGACGTGTGTTACAGCAGATCCGCCTGCGGTTGCAAAGAATAGAAGATCGCCTGGTTTTGCTTCAGAAACATTGATCGATCTTCCCTGTTTAGCCTGATCGGATGAGCGTCTCGGCATCTGGATTTTATTTTCATCAAAGACTTTACAGACCAATCCTGAACAATCGAAGCCTGCTTTTGTATTTCCGGCATATTTGTAAGGCGTTCCAAGGTAATTTTCTGCATCGTCCAGAATAGAAGCCCTTGTTCCGGAAACATTTCCTGAATAAGTGGAAGTGAGTTTTTTAAGATTGACCGATTTGGAAGTTGTCGGTTTTTTATAAGAATACTTCTTTGCAGACTTTGAAGCACCACAAGAAATCAGAAAAATTGAAAATAGAATTACCAATACAGATTTTTTCATCAATAGATTTTAATAGTAATTTTTTCTCAATAAATAAATTTAGATGATCTCAACAAAAGTAGGACACTTATCCAAATTAAACAAGGGTTTGAAATAAATTAACAAAAACAAATTACGGATCAGATTTCAAATTTTGTCAGACAATTATCTTTATAACAATAGAATTCGTAACTGGGATCTTTTCCAAAAGCAAAAACTTTTTCAAGATGAATTTTGTCATACCGATAATAGAGTGCATTATATTTTTCTTTCAAATGATCAGGTAATTCTTCAGGTTTAATTGGTCTTTCAACTTCAAACCCATCATCGAAGGCAAACTCTACTACAAAATCTGTGTTTCTCCAGGAAATCACAGATTCTGTTTCCGCACTGTGGTAAGTAGTTGAAAAAGAAATTCTATCTTGTTGAATAACTTTCTGAGAAGTCCCTATCAATAATATCAACCCTGAGAAAACCATTGCCCCATATCCAATTTTTTTGAACAGAAATTCACTTAGATAAGGAAGAATATATTTGACAGTATAAGAGGAAATAATTGTTGCAGCAGCAATGGTCAAACCAAGCCACAAAGCTGTATCAGAATATAATCCAAGCGAAATGTAAATCAACAGTTTTATCAGATGAAGAAAAACCTCATTAATAGCTCTGGTCGCAACAATTTCTTCTTTCCTGAGACCAAATCTAAGGTAAAAACGATTAAATAACAAACCGATCGCGCCCGTAATTCCTGAAACAAAACCTGCGCAGAATCCGATAATCATTAACAAAAACTTAGGATAAGGCCTTTGACTTTCTATTTCTGATTTTTTATATTTGAACAATTCCGGAAGGTTGGCAATCAGAAAAAAAGCAACAATAAGCTGCAAATAATTTGGATTAATATATTTGATCAGAAAAGCACCTAATAAAACTGCGGGAATAGAAAACGGAACAAACCAAAAGAAAATCTTCCAATTGATATGATTTTTAAAAACTGCAATTCTGGAAACTGAACTTGTAAAAGTCCCAATTGTCAAAGAAAAAGGAACAACTGAACCCGGAAGCAACAGATTAAGAATCGGAATTAAAATTAAACTTGCACCGCCACCGCAAATCGCACTGATCCAAAAGGCGACAATAGTTCCTAAAAATAAAAGTATAATATTTAAAGTCATCTATCTGGATTCTAAAAATTCTTTACCAACCCGATTCCCACACTTCTATTCTGATAAAAAGGCATAATCATCGTCTGTGATTTTTCTTTTTTACTACCTAAAAGTTGATTGATCTTGGGATATAACCAATACGCCATTTCTGTTGACAAAATCCCAAAACCCGCGCCAGCAACAACATCACCAAACCAATGTTTGTTATTCAACATTCTGTAAACGCCTGTAAAAACCGCAAATGAGTAACCGGAAATTCCCAACATAAAGTTGGTATCTTTATATTCTCTGAACATAAATTGGGCAGATGCGAAAGCCATCGCCGTATGACCGGAAGGGAAAGATAAATTGTTTGATCCATCGGGTCTTTCTTCTTTCACAAGATGTTTTAATGGAAGCGTAAATGCAGATGTAATTAATAATGAGGTTCCGTAAATCATACTTCTGTCGCGGAGGTTGTGCTTTCCTTCGACACCAAAAGCATTCAGACCGTAAACCAAAACACCTGGCGCAAATTGTGTATAATTATCCAATCGGATGTGATCCGGCTTATGTTCTGAAATCTCAAACTGGGTAGAAGAATTAAGATTTTTCAATCCCGGAACAGTTAGACTGGTAATACCGTAAGAAATAAAAACCGCCGGAATAATCAGCTTTTTATAACTGAACTGATGGGTCTTGTCCCCGATATTTGATTTTGAAATAATTGTAGTGTCCTGAATTTTATTAATTGTCAGACTATCTTGCGCACTGATTTTCTGAAAGCTCAGAATGACTAAAAGTAAACCTGATAAGAGAATTTTCATGATTGAATTTCGTGTCTGTTAGATTGATTACTGACACAAAATTGCAATTTGATTTAGAAGAAATTTAGAATAGTTAACCTCTATTTCTTCGCCTTCATTTTGCCGTTCTTAAATCTTTCGCTGGCAGTCTGGTAATAAGAAATAGTTTCGGAAACCAAATCTTCATTTTTTGATTTAATTTCTGTTATGCATTGGTTTTTCCCAGACACTCTGAATTGTTTTACCCTTTTGCGGTCATCGATTTGCATAAAAAGATTCCCCTTCAGCATTCCCAAAGTTCTGTAATTTCCAAGAAAAGCACGTTCATCGCCCGATTTGGTTTGATTAATATCTTTTCCGTACAGACTTGTTTCATAATTCCACCCCAGATAACCAAACAAAGTAGGCATCAGATCTATCTGTGAAGTCAGGCGGTTGATTTTTTCCGGTTTTTGTTGAGGAAGATTGTAGATGATAGCAGGAATGTGATGATTAGCGATATTAATTTCCCATCTTCCCGCACTATTCGCACAATGATCTGCCACGATTACAAAGACTGTATTTTTGAACCAGGATTTTGTTTTTGCATCAGCAAGAAATTTTCCCAAAGCATAATCTGTATATTTAACAGCAGCATTTCTGTCACCTTGTGGAAGATCGATTTTTCCTTTGGGAAAAGTGAAAGGCTTATGGTTGGAAGTCGTCATCACAAACTGAAAAAACGGTTTGTTTGCTTTGGCACTTTTGTCGGCGTATTTTATCGATTGTTTATAAAGATCCTCGTCGCAGATTCCCCAGGCATTTTCAAAAGTGACTTCGTTATCAGGGATTTGGAAACGTTTTGTTTTGATATCATCAGACAAGGCGTTTCCTCTGTTTCTGTCGACAATATCAAAGCCCTGACCTCCGAAAAAATTATTCATATTATCAAAATAGCCATCACCGCCATAAATGAAATAAGGCTGATAATTCTTTTCTTTTACAATCGTGGAAACTGAAAATAAATTCTGGTTGTTCGGTCTTCTCACAATGCTGTTTCCGGGAGTTGGAGGCACGGAAAGTGTCAAAGCTTCCATCCCGCGAACAGTTCTGGTTCCGGTTGCATAAAGGTTTGTGAAGAAAATACTTTGGTCTACAAGTCTGTCATAATTTGGGGTTATATTGTCCTTATTTCCGAAAGTTTTTAGAAATTCTCCACTGAAACTTTCTATTGTGATTAAGATGATATTAGGTCTTTGTTCCTGATTTCCCCGCGTTAATCTGGAAATATCTTCATGTTTTGTAGTGGTATAATTTTGATTTTCCTGTAAAAGATGATGCTTCAAAACCGAATAAGCTTCTTTTTCCGAAAGCTTCGGATAGAATGTTTCATAATCCAATTCGTTTGACTTATAAGCTGATATAAAAGAAAATGCCCCATTTTTCCCTAATTCATTCACCACAAGATTATTACTGAAGTCTGCCTGCTTGTTTTTCATCAAAAGTCCTGAAACCGAAGCAATAACCAAAACAGGAACTGCAAAAACAACACGTTTGCGAATAGGACTTTTATCTGAAAAAGTTCTTTTGAAAATTTGTAATTTTTTAAATAAGGCAAAAGTCAAGACGATTAATCCTATTAAAATAACTGCAATCAGGGGCAAAGGATAAGATTGGTTGATGTTTGAAAAAACTTCATAAGTGTAAATCAGATAATCTACTGCAATAAAATTGAATCTAACGCCAAACTCGTCCCAGAAAGGGATTTCTGCCAAAAGACTGAAATAAATGATAATAAGGATTAAGCCTAAATAAAAGTAGGTAAAACCTTTGTCAAACAAAGATCCGATCAATCGTTTTGGAAAAAATAAAAGGTAAACAGCGTATAAAATCAAAAACAACAATCCCATTGTAAGATCAAAGACAAATCCTGTAAAAAATGCCCTTAAAATATAAAGCAAATTAAAATCTGCATCTTTTGCCGACCAGATCAATAAAGTTACTCTAACGATAAATGATAAAACGATGTATAAACTTAAAATAGAAAACAGTAGTGAAAACCTGCCTTTCAATAATTTTGCAAAGAATGTTTTTAGATTCATAATTACACTTTGTTGAACGTGTAAAGTAAAACTTTAATTTAGAAGAAATCTTGAATTTCTTTTTATATTAATTTTCTCTTCTTAATTTTCAATACAAATGGAAAAAAAATGTTGATCATTTTCGAATCGATAATTGATTTTCCAATTCTGAAGGATACAAATTTGTTTGATAATTGCCAGTCCCAAACCGCTTCCACGGTTGTCCGTTGACAATTTGGAGAATCTTTTGAATAGCAGATCTTCATTCAGTTTTTCTTTTCCGGAATTGGAAACTTCAAAAACAGAGTCTGTCAATTTTATAGAAATAATCCCATCAGAAGGTGTATGTCGGATGGCATTCAGAATCAAATTATTAACCAAAACTTCCATCAAACTGCTATTTCCCTTCACTTGTATGTTTGATGAAATGTCAGTTTTTAAGAAAATATTTTTCTGTTCAAAATGTTCCTTTAAGATTGCAATACATTGTTCCAGCAAAGTATCGAACCGAATGATCTCTGAATTGTCAAACTGACTGTTATCAATTTTGGCCAAAAGAAGAAGATTCCTGTTGATTCTCGAACTTCTGGACAAAGCTCTGTTCATTTCTTCGGCAATCTGATATTGTTTCTCTGTAAGATCTTCGTTTTGCAAAAGAACATCCAGCTTGTTTTTCAGGATTGCAAGAGGTGTCTGTAACTCGTGTGAGGCGTTTTCTGTAAACTCTTTCTGCGTTTTGTAAACAGAAATATTCTGGTCTATTAATTTGCTTAAAGATTGATTTAGTTCATCAAATTCAGAAATATCTGTTTTACTGAATTCGATTTTCGTCTGCTGATTCAGGTTAAAAGTTTTGAGTTTATCCAGTGTTGCCCGGAATGGTTTCCAGATAGATTTTGACAATCTCCTGTTCAGAATTAATAAACCTGCAACAATTAAAATAAAGAGAAAAACAGTAGTCGCAGAGATGAAAAATATGGTTTCCTGGGATTCTTCAATATTGGTTTCTATATGAAAACGAAAAGGTTTTTTGTTAAGATAAATAATTTTAGAAAGACCTCTAAACCTGTCTATATCTTCAAAATTCAGAAAATCATGCTGTTTTTCTACCATAAAAATGCTGTCTTTAAGATCATCATTTTTTTTCAGGATTTGAATATTTGTAGTTGGCTGGATATCATTCCAAAACCTGATCGTTTCCATCAATTGTTTGTCTGATAATTTTAAGCTATTAAGCTGAGAAGATGTTTTCTCGGATACAATTTCGTTATGCTCATCCAGCTCATGTTTCCAGATTGCATCCACCACAAAATAATATACAGGAACACTGATGACCAAGATAATGAGGACATAAATAATAAATGGCTTGGTAGTTTTGCTAAGTAATGGCTGCAAAAGTTGAGTTTTCTGTAGTATAAATTTAATAATTTATAATTAACTATTCACAATTAATAATTAATCGGAAATCCACTTGTAACCTGTTCCGTAAACAGTTTTGAGATAATGATCACAACCTGCATCGTAAAGTTTTTTCTTAAGATTTTTGACGTGTGCATAGACGAAATCGTGGTTATCCAGCATATCGGCAAAATCACCGGAAAGATGCTCTGCCAAAGTACTTTTGGAGATCACCTTATTTTTATTCCCGATAAAATAAATCAACAAATCAAATTCCTTTTTTGTAAGCGCAATATTTTCATTATTAATTGTTACTGTTTTTGCCAAAAGATCGATCTGAAGTTCGTTTTGCTTTACAATATTGGAATTGTTAAATTGCTTTCTGCGGATAATAGAATAGATCCGCGCCATCAATTCAGAAAGATGAAAAGGTTTTGTGAGGTAATCATCTGCCCCCAACTGCAGGCCTTTTATTTTATCATCCAGTGCATTTTTGGCAGAAACAATGATGACACCGTCCTGTTTATTCTGCTTTTTCAGTTCTTCTAAAATTGTAAGACCATTACCATCCGGCAGCATAATATCGAGTAAGATACAGTCATACTGAAAAGCCTCGATCTTGTTCATCGCTTCATTAAAAGTGGAAGCAAATTCACACAGATAGTTTTCTCCTTCAAGATATTGTGCGATGCTTTTTGCCAATTCAGTTTCGTCTTCAATGATTAGAATTTTCATCAATAATTATATTTTGATTAAGATCATTTTGCTAATGTACAGATCCAATTCTGAAGAAATTTTGAATGAAGATAAAATAAAAAATCCTTACAATAATAACTGCAAGGACTTGTGGAGGATATCGGGATCGAACCGACCACCTCAACACTGCCAGTGTTGCGCTCTAGCCAGATGAGCTAATCCCCCTTTTGTTCTGCAATGATAATGATTTTGTAGATTATCAACAAAATTTAATTTAAAATTAATAAAAATCGGGCTCAAATAAATTTGAGCCCGACTTCTGTAAAACGTAAAATTTAAAAATATGAAATCAATTTTGACTTGATTTTAAATACTCATCGATGATCTCAAACGCTTTCTTCTCGTCTCGAAGATCAACTTTAATAAAAGTGTTGGTTGCAGTAGGAGTCGAAAGAAAACTAAGATAAGAGTTTTCAACATCGCATTTTATTCCTGCATCTTCCAGCTTAGACTTCATCAGCTGGATCTCCTGTGGGCTGCTGCTTTCGTAAACAGAGACTCTGGTTGTTGCATCCATAATTCAGATTTTGATTTTTATTAAGCATAGCAATTTATAAAAAAAATATCAAAATCCGAAATTCTTTATATTAAATTCTCAAATAATGAATTTATTTTATCTAAAACAATCTGTATCTCGTCTTTTGTTACATTAAGATGCGGACGGAATCTGATCGACTGGTCGCCACATGTCAAAACGATAATGCCTTCATCATAAAGTTTCTCTCTCAGCCAGTTCCTGCTGTCGTGATCTCTAAGGTCGAATGCACACATCAATCCTTTTCCTCTGGCTGCAAAAATATGTTCCGGATATTTGTGTTCCAATTGTTTCAATCCGTTTAATAAAAACTCTCCGACAACGTTGGAATTTTCTACCAAATTTTCATTTTCAATGATTTCTAAAACCAATTGGAAACGAAGCATATCAATGAAATTACCGCCGAATGTTGAATTAATTCTGGAGCTCTCCTGGAAAACGTGATGTTCCACTTCGTCCAGCTTTTCTTTGTTAGCCAAGATACCGCAAACCTGAGTTTTCTTACCAAAAGAAATGACATCCGGAATAATTCCCAAATGCTCAAAAGCCCACATTTTTCCTGTCATTCCGATTCCGGTTTGGACTTCGTCAAGGATTAAAAGGATTTCATTTTCGTCACAGATTCTTCTCAATTCAGCGAAAAATTCATTTCGGAAATGGTTATCGCCGCCTTCTGCTTGGATTGGTTCGATGATGATACACGCCACCTGATCCGGATTCGACAAAATCGCTTCCTGAATATGGAGTAAAGCCATTTGTTCGTGCTTGATGGTTTCTTCCAGATTTTCTTCTGTGATTGGGAAATTCAGTTTTGGATTGGTGATTCTTGGCCAGTCAAATTTTGGAAAATACTGGTGTTTTCTTGGGTCGGAAGTGTTTGTCAATGACAATGTGTAACCACTTCTCCCGTGAAAAGACTGCTTGAAATGAATGACAATTCCCGCTTCTTTATCAATATTTTTCTGCCAGTTTTTTCTGGTTTTCCAGTCAAAAGCGGTTTTCAAAGCGTTTTCTACGGCCAAAGCGCCACCTTCTACGAAAAAGCAATAAGGCAGTTCTTTCGGGATCGCAACTCTGGAAAAAACGTCCATAAAATCTGCATATTCCTGCAAATAAACATCACTAAGAGTCGGTTTGTAAATCGCCATTTTCCCAAGCCAATTGGCTTTTTCCAAAATGTAAGGATGGTTATAACCAACGGCTGCCGAAGCAAACATAGAGAACATATCGAGATACTCCTTGCCTGTC
The DNA here is from genome assembly GCF_042695135.1 of Epilithonimonas sp. UC225_85. Taxonomy (GTDB): domain Bacteria; phylum Bacteroidota; class Bacteroidia; order Flavobacteriales; family Weeksellaceae; genus Epilithonimonas. The sequence continues at coordinate 1,440,570 of NZ_CP170547.1, read as the reverse complement.
AATCGGTCTACAATGTAGGAACCGTGGGACTTTTCAAAATCCATTACAAAATCGAAACCGTCTGCAAGGATGTGTTTGCCGAGTGTTTCTTTTACTTTATTTTCGGTCATTGTTATATTCATATTGTTTTAAATTATTAGAAATTATATGAAAAAAATTACTATTGATAAAATGTATAATTGTTTTTGAAAACAACTGTGTAATTTTCACTTGCAGATTGATAAATCATTTTTACTGGCAAATTATATTCATCTAATTCATAGTTTTCGCTATCTTCTTCATTATTATCATAATTTTTATTATATAAAGAAATCAAAACTTTTCCTTTGAAAATTTTCTTTTGCAAATAATGATATTCTTTTCCTTCATCTTCAATAGTTTTCAAAGTTGAATCATTTGTTTCTTTAATTATTTGCGAAATATTTTTGTTGACATCATATAGTGTTTTTGTAGAAATATTTTGGTCATAAGAAAGAAAATAAGAATTTGTATAATCTATATTATCTCCTTCATAAAAAATTTTTGATATTAACTTATTTTTTTCAAATTTGTATAAATAAAAATTTGTGAGCTTTTTCTTTCCTTCATAAAAATAATTTTTCACTTCATCTTTTTCAAAATCATATTCAAACATTTCCTTGCCGTAATCCTTCTTTCGTTGAATTTTTTTAACATTTTTATCTTCATCAAAATCAGTACAATCTTTTATGTTTTCAACATATCTCCAAGGATTATTATTGGTTCCAGACGCTTCAATATGTGTTTTCAATACAGCCGTTAAATTCCCTGCAACATCGTATTCATATAAATTATTATCCGCTCCTGTGTTGGAATGCAATATGGTTGTCTGAATCATTTTGTTATTATTGTCATATTTATTTCTCTCAATAATTGTCAAATATTTTCCATTCCAGTTTTCGCCCACAAATTGTCTGTAATATTTAAATATGAGATTTCCAGATTTGTCGTATTCCAAAATATTCAAAATTTCATCTTCTTTTTTCTGAACTACACGTTGAAGATTTTTAGGAAAAGTGTTGATTGTATAATTGATATTGAACGGTAGATTATATGTATTTGAAGTCATCATCACATCTTCGTATTCAGGCATATTGAATTTTTCCTGACAAGAAAAAAATGTGAAACAAAAAATAATTATAAAAGAAAATTTATTCATCATCGTGAAAAATCGTATAAATCAAAATCACAAATCAAATTTAATCCCTTGAGCCAAAGGCAGACTGGTTGTATAATTGATAGTGTTAGTCTGTCTTCTCATATAATATTTCCAGACATCGGAGCCGGATTCTCGTCCGCCGCCGGTTTCTTTTTCACCACCAAAAGCACCACCGATTTCTGCTCCGGAAGTTCCGATATTCACGTTGGCGATGCCACAATCCGAACCGTTATTTGAAAGGAATAATTCTGCTTCTCTCAGATTCTGAGTCATAATTGCAGAACTCAATCCTTGGGGAACATCGTTTTGTAAAGCGATTGCCTCGTCCAAAGTTTTATATTTGATCAAATAAAGAATTGGTGCAAAAGTCTCGTGTTGTACGATCTCGTAATTGTTTTCGACCTCGGCAATGCAAGGTTTTACATAACAGCCGGAAGTATAATCTTCGCCTTCCAAAACGCCACCTTCAACTACGAATTTTCCGCCTTCAGCTTTACATTTTTCTATGGAATCCTGATATTGTTTTACTGCAGATTGGTCGATGAGCGGACCAACGTGATTGGATTCGTCCAATGGATTTCCGATTTTCAATTGTCCGTAAGCCTTTACTAATCGATCTCTCACTTCATCGTAAACAGATTCGTGGATGATGAGACGTCTTGTAGAAGTACATCTTTGTCCAGCCGTTCCAACCGCACCGAAAACTGCTCCTATAATACTCATATTGATGTCCGCATTCTCTGTAATGATGATGGCGTTGTTTCCGCCTAATTCCAAAATCGATTTTCCGAAACGCTTTGCCACATTTTGCCCAACAATTCTTCCAACTCTGGTAGAACCTGTGAAAGAAACTAGAGAAATTCTTTTATCATTTACCAGTTTATCACCAATTTGATGATCAGCAATTACTAAGTTTGAAATTCCCTCGGGAAGTCCGTTTTCTTTAGCAACTTCTGCAAAAATATTTTGACAAGCAATGGCGCAAAGCGGTGTTTTTTCTGACGGTTTCCAAACGACAACATTACCGCAAATCCAAGCCAGAGAAGCGTTCCAGGCCCAAACGGCAACCGGAAAATTGAAAGCGGAAATCACGCCCACAATTCCCAGAGGATGATATTGCTCGTACATTCTATGACCGGATCTTTCGGAATGCATTGTATAACCGTGAAGCTGACGCGACAATCCAACTGCAAAATCGCAGATATCAATCATTTCCTGAACTTCGCCAAGACCTTCCTGTAATGATTTTCCCATCTCGTAAGAAACTAGTTTTCCCAGATCGTCTTTATATTCTCTTAGTTTGTTACCAAATTGGCGAACCAAATCGCCACGTTTCGGAGACGGAATTTGTCTGAATTCTTTGTAAGCTTCTTGTGCTTTTGCTACCACTTTTTCGTAGTCGTTGGCATCCGAAGTTTTGATGGAAGCAATCTGATTTCCGTCAACAGGAGAATAGCTTTGTATATTTTCACCGGAAGAGAAAAATTCTGATCCTGTGGAAGTTCCGTTGTTTTCTGTTGAAATACCTAATCTTTTTAGGCTTTCTGATATTGAAATTGAGGACATAAAGTTTTTATTTTTGAAGTCTCTAAAGATAAAAAGATATTTTGACCGGCAAAATTTAAAACTAACAATCGTTAGTAAAAATATAGAAACGTTTGAAAATTCAAATCTTTGAACTCACTTAGAAAGTTAAATTATTTTGAATGAATCTAAATTGTGGAATTTTTCTTATTTTTGACAAAAATAAAAAATGGAAGAGCAGATTCAGGATGGAGAAAAAAAAGTTCCGAAGTGGAAAAGTTTGTTGAAGAAGTTCGGGATTGGCGGCATTATTTTTTTTACCGTAAAAGGAATCATCACTTCTACATTAATCTACTTTCTCGGGAAGAATTTCTGGATTATCATCCGGGATTATGTAAGCCAATGGTTTGATTAATAGACGTCCTGCTTTTTTGTCATCAAATTATCTATTGAGAATTTTCCGGATCCCAAGATCAAAATTATAAAGTATAAGAAAAAGTACAGGACGCTGAGTTCTTTTGCTTCGTAAGGATCAGAGCCGTGCGCTACAAAACAAGCCACCAGCATCGTGATCATCAGCGGGATACACGCAATTCTTGTAAATAATCCCAAGATAATAAGAACCGAGCATAGAAACTCTGCAAAAACGACTAAAACCATTGTAAAAATAGATCCCATCCCAAGAAAGCTCATAAATTGGATATGATTATTCTCGACTAATATTTCCAGTTTTGGAATGCCGTGCGTCAACATAGATAAGCCTACAAAAACCCTCACTATCAATATCAATACATCTATCAGATTGGAATTGGGCTTGGCTGAATTTATATTTTTCATTGTGTGTTTTTAAAAAATACTTCATTCAAAGCTACAAAAAAATCCTTTATAGAAAAGGATTTGCAATGATTTTAACGGTAACCGAAATTTTTGAGGTCTCTGTCATTTTTCCGCCAGTCTTTTTTGACCTTCACAAAAAGATTGAGATGTATTTTTTTGCTGAAGAATTTTTCCAGATCTATACGTGCTTCTGTACCTACTTTTTTGATCATTTCGCCTTTGTGGCCAATAATGATTCCTTTTTGAGTATCACGTTCTACATAAATTATAGAATCAATAAAAATAATGCCTTCTTTTTCCTTAAACTGCTCCGTAACCACTTCTACAGCATAGGGGATTTCTTTGTCGTAATTCAAAAGAATTTTTTCTCGGATCGCTTCATTTACAAAAAAACGTTCCGGTCTGTCGGTGTACATTTCTTTATCGTAATAAGGCGGATTTTCCGGAAGCATATCTTTCAGCTTCGGAAGGATCACGTGTGTGTTAAAAGAATTAAGGGCAGAAATCGGAAGAATCTCTGCCTTAGGTATTTTCTCGTGCCAATCGGTTGCTATTTTTTCAAGAGCTTCCTGATTGGTCTGATCGATTTTATTTAATAATAACAAAACAGGAACAGGAATTTTGTTCAGTTTATCAATCAGGAATTCTGACTGTTCTGCTTTATCCGTCACATCAACAATAAACAGGAAAACATCAGCATCCTGCAAAGAATCCTTCACGACATCCATCATTTTTTCCTGCAACCCGTATTTTGGATCCAGAACACCCGGCGTATCGGAAAATACGATCTGAAGATCTTCTTCATTATAAATCCCGAAAATCCTGTGTCGGGTTGTTTGTGCTTTTTGAGTAACAATTGCTAGTTTCTCCCCCATCAATTGATTGAGAAGGGTTGATTTTCCGGCATTTGGTTTCCCGACGATGTTTACAAATCCTGCTTTGTGCATTGGTAGTTTTTAGATAAAAGACTTTAGAAATTAGATTAAAAGCCTGTGATTGAAATTGCAGCAAAGTTACGGAATTTTTAAGCTAAGACTTTTAAAATCGTAACATTAAATATATCAACAGGTTATATTATAATTCATAAAATATTTTTAACTTTATAGTCAATAAAATTTTTAACCTATGAAAAAAACTTTACTTTTTATTTTTGCAGCCAATTTATTCTTCGCACAAAACGCTGGGTTACTAAACACAAACTGGCAAGTTACCAAAGTTGTTGGAGAAACGTTTAATGATCAAGTTCCTCCACCAATGCCATATCAACAGCTTACTCAATTTAATTCAAACTCTTCGCAAGTCAATTTATCTTTTTTCAATACTGTTTCTGCCAATTTGACTTATAGTGGGGAAAACATGTTTAAAGTGAATGATAAAGCTTGTACTTTGGCAGACTACTGGGGTGATAATGGTGAGGTCAACCAGTTTTTCGGATTGTTGTGTAGTTTCTTTATAAAGGACACAAACTATTTTTACACCATTGTAAATAATGGGAATGAAAAAACTTTGACCATTAGTAACGCAATATTCCAGGAAATCCATTTTAAATCGATAAATCTAGGCACAAAAGAAAATGAATTATTTAAAGTTGTTCTTGCCCCTAATCCAGTAAAAAATATTTTAACCGTTACTTATTCTACCGATATAACTTCGGCAAAAATATTTGATTCATCTGGAAAACTGGTTTATGACAAAAAAGATGAGAATGTGAAAACTCTGAATATTGATATGCGGAATTTTAAAACTGGCACATACTTCATCCAGTTGAACAACAAAGAAACTCAGAAAATTATTAAGCAATAAAAAGAATAATTATTGCAAATCAAAAATCGGTTCAAATTTGAGCCGGTTTTTTTATTTAATGTTTTACCTTTGGCACTTTACTTTTCAAATCATCATTAATGTTTACAGCTAAAGAAATCTCAGAGATCAATGCGCTTCTCGTTCCGGAAAATAATATCGTCATCGTAACTCACCACAACCCAGACGGCGACGCCATTGGCTCTTCTCTAGGACTGAAACATTATCTTAAAATGAAAGAAATAGAAGCAACCGTAATCGTTCCGAACGACTTCCCAAAATTCCTGAAATGGATGCCGGAAGCAAAGAAAATAGTGATTGGAGAATACAAAAGAAAAGTAGCCGGCGAAGCGATTTATAACGCAGATGTTATCTTTTGCCTGGATTTTAATTCACCAACGAGAATCGGGCTTTTAGGTGATTGGGTAACAAAAGCTAAAGCTAAGAAAATCCTGATCGATCATCATCAGATGCCGGAAAAATTCGATTATGTATATTCTGACACCACGATTCCGGCGACCTGCCAGATGGTATATCATTTTATTCAGGCTAACAATGACGAAAAGTCTGTGAATCTTGATATTGCACAATGTCTTTACACCGGAATAATGACCGATACAGGTGGTTTCCGATTCCGGTCTACCAGTGCAAGCACCCACAGAATCGTGGCTGATCTTATCGAAAAAGGTGCAGATCCGGCAATCATTACTTCCAACACCTGGGACACGAATACCATTTCCAGACTGCATTTGCTTTCCTTAGTTCTCAGCAGAATCGAACTGACAAAAGATGGTAAAGTGGCCATCCTTTGGCTGAAACGTGATGAACTGAAAGAATATGGTTTTGACAAAGGCGATACGGAAGGTTTTGTGAATTATGGTCTCAGCGTTCTCGGAACCAAAATGGCAGTTTTCTTTATGGAAGATCTTTACGAGGATTTTATCAAGATCTCTTTCCGTTCCAAAGATTCTGTGGACACCAATCAGTTTGCGAGAAAACATTTTAATGGCGGCGGACATATCAATGCTTCCGGTGGGAAATATTTCAAACCGATGGAGGAAACGATTGAGGATTTTAAAGAAAAAATTGAGGCGGAGGAGTTTTAATCATAATTCTTTAAGCATAATATTGTCATTCCGTAGGAATCTAAACAAGGCTGTCGAGATTCCTACGGAATGACAAATATTTGTTTTTATATTGGGAAAATCTGATTCCCAGAAAGCCCATAGCCCCGATGGGAACGGCATCCTTTTTTGTCATTGCGCTGAAAAGCATCGATCAATATCTTACCGTCGTTCGCAATGGCAAAAAAGATATAGTGGACAGCGGGAAACAGCTACTGAAAACTTATCTCAGCAAAACGAAAATCAACGCGATAATCGCCGGCAAAGCCTGAACGAAAAATATTTTTCTAGAGGCTGAAATTGCACCGTAAATCCCTGCAACAATCACGCATCCAAGAAAAAATACTGCTACATTTTTTGCCCAAATCTGGTCACAAATAAAGAGACTCCAAATGAGTCCTGCCGAGAGAAATCCGTTGTAAAGACCCTGATTGGCAGCGAGTTTTTTGGTTGGTTTGAAGAGATCGTCTGCAAGTGAGGCTCTGAAGGTTTTTTTGCCGAGCGTTTCCCACGCAAACATTTCCATATAAAGGATGTAAAGGTGTTCTAATGCAACGATTGCGGTAAGTGTTTTTGAGATAATTTCCATTTTAGAGTACGAATTTTTTTGGTAAATGATGTAATAGTTCTGTGTTGATGATCGCAGCGCATACTTCGGGTTTTTCCCAATGGCCGTTGTGTCCGCAATCCAGAACGTAGGATTTGATGTTGGTATTATCAGGAAGATTTTTAATCGTTTTTTCTGAGTTGACGGCCGAATCGTGCTTGCCGGATAAAACCAGAATTTTCCCTTCGAAGTTTTCTAAAACCCCGGATCTGTCAGGACGTTCTATCATTCCTTTTTGTGAAGCGAGAACGCCTTCTACGGACGATGTGTAAGCCACTTCTTTTGCCAGTTTTATTTTAGATTCCAGAATATCGTGTTCGTTTGGGTTGAAAAGATTAGGGATCCCGGCGTTTGCGAAAGCACGGAAATTCTCTTTGATGATTCTGAGGCCTTTGGTCCTGGTTTTCTTCTTCTCCTCGTCATCGGCAAAATAGGTTGAGAAAAATAAGGTGAAGGATTTCAGGTTCTCAGGATATTTTTCTGCAAAAGCTAAAGAAATATAGCCGCCCATAGAATGTCCCAGCAAATGAAACTGGCTTAACTTCAAATGATCCGTTACTTTTTTCACTTCATCTGCCATCAGTTCCATCGTCTGGATTTCTGCAATGACTTTTGACTTTCCGAAGCCCGGCAAATCGATTTTTATTAATTGGAATTTCTCGGAGAGAAATGGCTTCATATCATCCCAAATGGAGAGATTTTCCATAAATCCGTGGAGTAAAACCAAAGTTTCCTGTCCGTTTCCTTCAATTTCGTAGTTGAGCATCATTTTAAAATTTAATTATAATTCCGTCAGAAAAACCCGAATGATTAATAGATTCGTGAAGTTTGAAAGTTTTTCCACCATCTTTTGTAGAAAAGTTTTTCTTGCCTTTTCTGACATCCTGTTTTCCATTGTCATAATCTAAAATACTTTGGGTGATAGTTCCTTCGAATTTAAGATTTTTTGCAGACGTCATTTTCGCAGTTCCTTCAATATCAACAAAGTTCTTTCCCACCGAGTTATTGCCTGATATTTTATATTGATCGCGGCCAATTTTTAAAAATGTCACTTTCCCTTCTCCTTCTATCATATCGTGCTTCAAAATGTGAGTTCCTTCCAAATCTTTGAAACGGTCGTGACTCAAAATACTGTCATTAATTTTTGTTCTTGCAATATTGATAGAGTCGATTATTTTTGAACTGTCAATTCTAGAAACATTGGTTTCTGCAGATTTTTTGCAGGAAATAATTGAGAGTAAAATAATAATCAGGAAAAGTTTTTTCATTGGTTAAATTTTCTTCTAAAATAAATAAAAAAGAGCGTCTGGCAGACACTCTTTATAAAATATTCTTTAATTTTTACTGAATTCTACTTTCGTACAATTCTTTTTCTTTATCGTTGAGTTCGGAGATTCCGTAACGTTCTGATTTTGTGATTGCCAGTTCATCCAGCATATCGACCATTGTTTTGTATTGGGAATCGTCCGCCGGTTTTATGATGACAGTAAATTTTTTTTCATCTATAGCATTTGCCTTTGCTGCCTCGATAGTTTTTGCCACTTGAAATTTGTCGAAAGAAACTTCTGTCAAACTTTTATCATTTAGATTTTTCTTTTCATCCTGATAATAAAATACACGCCCATCTTTTCCTAAAATAAATGTGATTTGATTTTTGATATTAATGTCAGTTGGCGGATGAGGACCTTTTGCCGGCAATCCGACATCCATAACATTCGGTTTTGAAAAATTGGTAGTGAACATAAAAAAAGTGATCAGTAAAAATCCCAGATCCACCATTGGCGTCATATCCACGCGGATTGGTTTTTTGTTTTGGGTTTTCTTTCCGTTAGATTGCTCTTTGATTTGAATTTCGGCCATAGCTTTAAAATTTAATAGTTAGTATTGAAAACAAGAAATACATAACGATTTGTCATCATTATGGATTTTTGAATACAAATTTTGTACCTATTATTTCAATTATATATAAAATTACTATTCACAGAATTACGAATTCATCCATTGATCATAAGTCATCTCGAATTTGATTTCATTTTTACCGTGTTTTCCAACTTCTTTCCATTCGGCTAAACGGTAGAATTTTTCTGCTCTTGTGTTGGGTGCCGTTCCCAGCCAGACAGGTGTTTTGGTTTGCTGGAAATACCAGTTCAGCATCATATTATGCAGTTGTTTTCCTATGCCCTGATCTTCATATCTTGGAGCCACAAACAGTGCCCAGACGTTATTTTCTACTGTATCTATGACAGCAAAGCCAACAATCTGACCTTTGATCTCGCAAACCCATCCTTTTCCTTTGTTGGTTAAAAAAGCTTCGTAATCTTCGTCTTTTATTAGATTTGGGTCCGATAATTTATTCTCTTTTACAGAATTGCGAACCAATTGCATCTGTTTGATATCTTCTATTTTAGCGTCTCTAAAATCCATATTGTTATTGTTTTATTTAACTACAAAAGTTAAAAATATTTTTTTATACTTAAATCAATTTATTCTTTTTTGTCTTTTGTGGTTTTAAAAATTCTTTACTTATTCTTATAAAAATCAATGCCACATTTCAGGAACTTTTTGAACTCTTCTTTGGGCATATATCCCGAAAACAGGAATGTTGATCACTTTCTGATCCGGCGTTACCAAAACATAGTGCGGCTGGGAATTATTGTTGAAATTAACCTGTTGGAATAGGCTCCATTTATCACCAATAGTTTTGATCTTTTTCATTTGACCTTCGCCCATATCAATTTTAACCTGTTCATTTTCTGGCAGTTCCTCTTTATCATCTACATAAACCGAAGCCAAAATCACATCATTCTGAATCATCGGCAAAATATCATCCTGACTCCAGACAAATTCCTCCATTTTTCGGCAATTCTCACAACCGTATCCTGTGAAATCTATCAAAACAGGCTTGTTTTCTGTCTTTGCCGCTTCTATCGCTTCGAAATAATTGTGATAAGGTTTTAATCCTAATATTCCGTCTGATTCTTTGTGGAAATAGCTGACATTAAGGGGTGGTAAAATTCCGCTCAACAATTGCAATTTTGGTTTCTCGGAAGGAATCAATCCCTGAATTAAATATCCGACAAACACAATCCCAAAAACGCCTAGAATCCTTCTTCCTAAGCTAATTTTCGGTTTTTTGTCATCGTGAGGAAATCTTATTTTTCCGAAAAGATAAATAACCAATCCAATTGCAATGATAATCCAAAGTCCAATGAAAAGTTCTCTTTTCAACAAGAATGTTTTGGAAACCAGATCTGCTTTTGAAAGGAACTTTAAAGCCAAAGCCAACTCGATGAAACCAAGAACAACTTTCACAGTATTCATCCAGCCTCCAGATTTTGGCAGACTTTGAAGTGCTTGTGGAAACAACGCCAACAATCCGAAAACCAATGCCCAGGCTAATCCGAATCCACCCAAAGCGAAGGTCAAAAGTGTTGGAACATTTGTCGCTCCGGCAACAACTCCTCCGAGTAAACTTCCCAAAATGGGACCTGTACAGGAGAATGAAACGATAACCAAGGTCAAAGCCATAAAGAAAATCCCGATCAATCCGCCGGCTTCCTCAGCTTTGGAAGATTTGTTTGCAATCCAGCTTGGCAATGTGATCTCGTAATAGCCGAAAAAGCTCAAAGCAAAGAATAAAAATATGGCAAAAAAGAATAAATTGAGCCAGATGTTGGTCGAGATCTGATTAAAAATATTACCCGAAATTCCATCAATAATATGAAACGGAATACTCAATAAAACGAAAATCAACAAAATGAAAAACCCGTAAATAAACGCATCTCGTTTTCCTTTTGCCTTGTTTTTATTTCCTTTTGTAAAGAATGAAACCGTCAACGGAATCATCGGAAAAACGCACGGCGTAAGCAATGCAATCAATCCACCAAGGAAACCAAGTCCAAGAACCAGCCAATTGTCATCATTTGGTTTCTGCTGAACAGTTCCGCAATTGGTCAAAGGATTTTTGAAGTCCAAAGATTTGATTCTTAAACCTTCCTGTTTTTCAGTATTTGATGTAGAAACCGTTGCGACCGTTGTTTTTGATTCTGGAACCGGAACAGAAATACTATCTGCTCCGCCAGTTTTAGTTTCCGTAATTTTAGTTTCAGAGCTTGAAGTAGCTGTAATTTGCTTTTCGAATTCCAAAGTATTTGGAGCCAGACAAACCCTATCGTTACAGGTTTGATACATAATTTCAGCTGTGATTGTTGATAGCTTCGACGGATCTTTTGGTTTGAACTTCTGCTTGAAAACCACTTGGTCGGAATAATAAACGATCTGAGCACCGAAAGCCTCGGAAAATTCATCATGCTTTTTACCAACTTCTGTCACTTTCCCAATCAATTGAATACCGTCTTTTGAACTTATTTTAAATTCGGTCGGAATCCCGGAATCCGGCGGCAGATCTTTGGAATAGATGTGCCATTTGTCTTCAATTGTTCCGGTCAATACGGCTTCATATTCGTCTTTTCCAACAGAAACCATATCAAACTTGAACTTGACAGGATTTTTAATTTGGGCGTTGAAGATTGTAATTATAAATATAAAAAGTGTAGATAACACTAGTTTTGGATCTTTCATTTTTAATTTATTTATTTATTAACCACAATGTTCACAAAGTTTTTTGCACAAAGGACACAACTTTGTGCGCTTAGTGAAATCCTTGTGCTCTTTGTGGTTTAATATTATATTTTTAAAATTAATTCTGTCTCAAAATTATCAATTGATTCAAACCTTCCATCTTGCCGTAAAGGTAAAATCCCGATAATCTGCTCATTAGCATCACAAAGAAGCCAGATTTTTTGCTTGGCTAAAATAGACAATTTTTCATCCTTAAAAAACTTAGAGACTTTCTTTTTGCCAATCATCCCGATAGGGAAAAATATATCTCCTTCTCTTTTTTTTCTCAACTTGAGAGGTAATTCGATTTTATTTTGGTCGATTTTCCAATTGCAATTTCCAAACGGTTTAATTTCTTTTTTAATGTGTTCGGGAATCAATATTTCATTTTCATTAATTTCAAGAAAGATTTCTTCAACCTTAGTAAAATCATACTTTGGTGCTAAAATCAATTCATTTCTGTTGATGATTAATTGAAAATTACCTACATAAAAAACACTTCCAGTCTGCGCTGTAAAGATCTTCTTCATTTCTTTTTCATCTGTAAAACCGTATCTTTTCAATATTTCAAAACGAAGTAAATCTGATTCTTTAGAGAATTTTTCTTTATCAATAATTGTTTGTCCGGTTTCAACATTCAACTCAAAACCATTAATTTTTTCATTAATCAAATCATTCAGAACATCTTTAGTCTGATTCAGAATCTCCATACTTTTTGAAAAATTCTGAAGGAAATTAGCATTGATTTTTTCTAATTCCGGAACAACATTGTGTCGAACTTTATTCCTTAGATAATCGGTTTTCTGATTGGATTTATCTTCCCGGAATTCAATTTTATTCTCTTTTGCAAATTCATAAATTTCATCCTTAGAAAAACTGAGAAGCGGGCGAATGATATTATTTTCATTCGCTGGAATTCCACTCAAACCTTTTATGCCTGAAGCTTTGGAAAGATTAATAATAAACGTCTCCAGCTGATCGTTGAGATGATGCGCCGTTACAATATATTCGAGATTTTGCTCTTTTTGGATTTTCCGAAAAAACCGGTAACGCAATTCTCTCGCCCAATTCTGAATAGAATTTTCCGGTTTGTTATCTTTCTCTGAGACCTCATACAAATGAAAAGGAATTTTGTGTTTATGACAAAAATCTGAAACCAGCTTCTGATCCAGGTTAGAATCCTCATTACGAAGATGATAGTTGATATGTGCAATCTCAAATTTAAAATCCAAAACCTGAAACAAATCGGCCAAAACCATAGAATCAACACCTCCACTTACTGCTAAAAGGTATGTTTTTTGCTGCAACTGAGGTTGTAATTGCTCAAGAACGTTTTGAAATTTTAAGAGACTTAACACAATTTTATAACGAAATATTAAGTTATAAACACAAATATACGTTTATTAATTCTTACTTTTGAAACGACTAAGACAAGCAATTACAGGATAACAGATATTTGCGAAATCATAAAAACTTAAAACAAATAAATTATTTACACATGAAATCGCGATCTTGTAATTTTGTATATTTAACAATAACATTTTAGCGATTGCATAAGACCAATAAAAAAACAATAAATATATACTTATGAAATTATTTAAAATTCTGACAATCGCCGTAATGGGACTTTCCCTTACCTCTTGTGTCAGCAAAAAACAATTCGACGCCCTTAATCTGAACTATCAACAGTGTATTACAGACGCAGGCGAAAAATTAAGACAAATTCAGGATCTGAAAGGTGAAAACTCTTCTCTTAAAGGACAAAATGATCTGCTTATGGGTCAAAACAACGCCCTGAAATCCAGTCTTGACGCTTGTCTCTCCAACGCAGGAAAAGGTTCTGCAAATATTGATAAACTGGTTGGTGAGATCAACGCTTCCAATTCTTACATCAAGCAATTGATCTCCGGAAAAAGCAAAAACGACAGTTTGAACCTCGCTTTATCCAACAAGCTGAAACGTTCTCTTGACAACATCGCAGACCAGGATGTAGATGTGAAAGTTCTGAAAGGTGTTGTATTGATCTCATTATCAGACAAAATGCTTTATCAGGTTGGTAAATATGATATCCAGCCGGCTGCCGCAGACGTCTTGGCTAAAGTTGCCAAAGTGATCAACGATTATGATACTTACAGTGTTTTAATCGAGGGTAATACTGATAATACACCTCTTACAAGTGCTACTGCGCCAAAAGACAACTGGGATCTTTCTGCACTTAGAGCAACTGCGGTGGCAAAAGTTCTACAAAACCAATTTGGCGTGAATCCTAACAGAATCACAGCTGGCGGTAGATCGGAATACAATCCTAAAACAACCAACGCATCAGTTTCCGGACGTGGCGAAAACCGTAGAACGGAGATCATCATTATGCCAAAGCTGGATGAGTTCATGAAATTGATGGACATTGCGCCGGTTAAGAAATAAATGATAAATGATGAATGATAATTGATTCATTCAAAGTTCATAAAATAAACCTTGTCAGAAATGATGAGGTTTTTTATTTGGGCAGCTTTATCCGTCTTCCACTCCCGCTATTTTTTGCCGAAGCTTTTCCAGCAACAAAAAATGAGCTCCGTTCAAGCCGGGCTGCAGATTCAACATTCATACAACTTTCGTCGTAAATAGTTAACTTTGACCTTTAAACCAAAAACTCTGAACTCCCAATGAGTTACTTCGAAGAATTAGACAAAGAAATGGACCGCTATCTGGAAGACAACGCTTCCGAAGAACCGGCAATCCTAAAAAAACTTAGAAAAGAAACTTATCAGAAAACCACACACGCCAGTATGATCTCCGGTTATCTGCAAGGTCGTCTGCTAAGTATCATCTCCAATATGATAAAGCCTAAAAACATCCTTGAGATCGGAACTTTCACAGGTTATTCTGCGCTCAGCATTGCAGAAGGATTGCCACAAGACGGAAAATTATACACCATTGACAAAAATGAAGATCTCGCCTATCTTCCTCAAAAATATTTTGAAGAAAGCGAATATAAGGACAAAATTGAATTCATCATCGGAGATGCAAAAGAAGAGATCAAAAAGCTGGACAAAATATGGGATCTTGTTTTCATTGATGCCGATAAAGAAAGCTATCTGACTTATTTTGAACTTATCAAACCTAATCTTGTCAGCGGCAGTATTATTCTTGTCGATAATGTTTTATGGCATGGAAAAGTGATTCAGGAAAGTGCAAAAGATAAATCAACAGAACAGATCAAACTGGTTAACAAAATAGTATCCGAAGATCCCGATTTCGAAAATCTAATCTTACCTTTGCGAGACGGATTGCATCTCATCAGAAAGAAATAAAATTCGTACTTTTAAATTTGTAATCCATAGAAAATGAACAAAGGAATTTGTAATGTTTCCATCGCTCCGCTGAGAGCAGACTGCTCCGACAAAAGTGAAATCGTAACACAGCTTTTGTACGGCGAATCTGCCGACATCATAGACGTTTCCAATAACTGGACAAGAATCCGGACGCATTATGATAATTATGAAGCTTGGATGGATACGAAACAAATCACGCCTGTTTCGGATGAATATTTAGCTTCAAGGAAAATCAATCTGATCAAAGAACCTTTCCAATCGACAATGACGGAAAGCGGAAAAACATTGTTGTCAATGGGATCAGAAGTGACTTTTGAAACCAGCTCGCCAACGCGTGGCAAAGATCTCAGCGAAAGCATCGTGAACTGTGCAAAAGAATTTTTGAATGTTCCATATCTCTGGGGTGGGAAAAGCTTTTTTGGGATCGATTGCAGCGGTTTTACGCAGATCATTTATAAAATACACGGCATCAAAATCCCGAGAGATACTTATCAGCAAGCCGAACTTGGAGAAGCTTTGACATTCATAGAAGAAGCAAAACCGGGCGATCTGGCATTTTTTGAAAATTCGGAAGGACGGATTATTCACGTTGGCTTCATTCTGGCCGATCAGAAAATCATCCACGCACACGGAAAGGTGAGAATCGACAGCCTGGATTCATCAGGGATTTTCAATAAAGATCAGAATAAACATACACATAAACTGAGGTTTATAAGATCTTATTTTTAGTCTTAACTTAATAAAAATATGAGTGCTTAAAAAACATGCGCATGTTTTATAAAAGTCATGCGCATGAGTTGATCAATTCATGCGCATGGTCTAATTGAATCATGCGCATGGCTTAGCATAACAGAAAAACTTCCAGTTTTGGAAGCTTTTTATTTATTTTGGCAAAAACCCGGTTACAATAATTCCCGAATTGTGACTTCCTGCTTGATTTTTCCATAACTGAAAATATTACCGATGATAATCGGAATAAAGATGACAGGGATCATTGTATAAAAACCAAATCCTTTGGTAACCGTAAAATAATTACAACCGATTACCAGTAGGACGAAAAATATCATAAAGCAAATAAACTGAGTTTTTGCATTTTTAAGGGTTTTTAATAATTCTTCATTTGATAATTGTGATAAGTTGTCCGACTTTTTCATTTTGGAATATTTACTTGTCTATAACAATTTGAAGTCCAACTTTACAGTGAAGATGTTTCCCGCCAGATAATCGGAATCGGAATTGTAAAATTCAATTTGAAAGTAATTCAGGTGTTGAATCAAATAAGTATTTGGAGAATATAACATCAAATAATGAAAGCTTCCATATTTTGGAAGCTTTTTTATTTATTTAAGAAAAATTAATTGAGCAGATTCCTGCTTCTCATTTCTGCTTTTAGCTTATTAAAATTGGTAACGTTTGCGACCAGTATCGAAATAAAAACGACCGGCAAAATTGTAAAAACACCGAAACCTTTTGTAAGTGTGATAAAAACCGCAGTGCCAATTAATAAAATAAAAACGATGATAAATCCAATGAAAATACCTTTTGCCGTATTATAACTTTTTGCAAGTTGTTCATTACTCAAATGTGACAGATCTTCTGATTGTTTCATTTTGTTAAGTTTATAATATTAATCTTACAATTTGAATTCTAACTTAACATTGAAGAATCTTCCTGTCAATCTTACTGGAACAGGATAATATAATTGTGGCGAAGAATTCACATCGCTGATCCACTGATTGGCAATCGTATTATTGATATTAAACGCGTTGAAGATCTGAACACCCAAAGTCAGTTCCTTGAACTTGCCCCAGAAATTTCCGCTCGCTTTGTTGTCCTTCTGATCGATAAAAACTTTGGTCAAACCAATATCGACTCTTTTGTAAGCCGGTAAATTTTTCTGATAACGGTAAGCTGCCAAATAATCCGGCAATCCGTTGGCATCAAATAAAACCGGTGTTCCGGATGGCAATCCGCTGGCGTAAGTCAGAGTCAGATTAACCCTCATACTTGGGAATTTTGGCATATAATCCTGATAGAACATAGAGAAACGGAAACGCTGATCTGTAGGTCTCGGGATATAACCCATTCCTTCTATATTTTCATAAACTCTGGCATAACTTGCAGAAATCCAAGAGTCAATACCCGGAACAAACTGCCCAAATAATCTCGCATCCAATCCGTAAGCATATCCTTCGGCATTATTTTTACCGGAATATCTGACTCTCACATTATCCATATAATACGGAATCAGGTTTTCCATTTTCTTATAATATGCTTCTGTTGTCAGCTTGAATTTTCTTTCCTTAACCTGAAATTCGTAATCATTGGCAACAATGATCTGATAAGATTTCTGAGCCGTGATATCAGAATTGAAAGCACCGGTCAAATCTTTAATCTCCTTATAAAAAGGCGCCTGATAATAAATACCACCTGCAACACGGAATAACATATCCATATCCCAATTCGGTTTGATGGCAAACTGAGCTCTCGGACTGAATAATGTTTCCTTGTTGAAACTCCAGTTCTGGATCCTTGCACCTCCATTTACAAAGATCCTGTTGCTTCCCCAATAGAACTTTTTAGAAAACTGAGCATAAGCAGAGATTCTTGTCGGATTGATATCGTTTTGTCCGGCAATGTAATATTTAAGATTAAGGGCAGAAGTGTCGAGATTTCCTGGAAGCACAAAATCCCTTGGATTGCTGTAACCGATGGAATCTACAAACTGCCATTCGTTTGTGAAATCTTTGATGGTTTCTCTTTCGTATTTTACACCAACTTCTAAATCTGTATTGACATCGGGAGAGAACTTGGTTCTGAACTGCGAACCAGCAACTCTCACTAATAAGTCATTTCTTGCGTGGTCGATCTGTCCGCCGGCATCATAACCGGCAACCGGATTTCCATCTTCATCAAAAGCTTCCAAAATATAACCAGATGCGATGGAATAATATTCTCTTTCTCTGTTTTGATAAGCAAAATTATCCAGTGTAAGTTGCCATTTTTTATTTGGTTTGAAGTTAACGCTCACCGTTCCCATCATATTTTTGTACTGGTCATCTTCTTGTCCGTTGTAGAAAACCGTGAGTTTCAATGGTTGCAAAGCACTTCCAAAGTCCACTTCTTTTTCTTTCGGGATCATTTCATAATCATTCTTTGCATAATAGCCCAAGAATGAAAGGGACCACTTGTCATTGAACTGATAATTAAGATAAGTCTGTACATCCATATATCTCGGATTGAAATCTGTATCTTCATTAAGGGTATTAAGAACCAGGTTTGTATTTCTGTAACGTCCGGAAATCAATCCAGTGAATTTTTTGTCTTTGGAAGCAAATCCGGTTGTCAAACGTCCCCCAATTAAACTCGCTTCTCCGGAAAGTTCAAACTTCTCCGGTTGTCTGTAATAAATGTTAAGTGCAGACGACATTTTATCACCATATCTCGGTTCAAATCCACCAGCAGAAAAGTTGATTGTAGAAACCATATCAGGATTGATGATACTCATCCCTTCCTGCAAAGAATTACGCACCAAAAACGGACGGTACAACTCGATATCATTGATGTAAATAAGATTCTCATCATAACTGCCTCCTCTTACCATATATTGCGAACTAAGTTCTGCATTGGAGTTTACGGATGGTAAACTTTTCAAAAGCCCTTCTACGCCTCCGGCCAATGATGCTACTTCTTTTGCTTCTTTTGCAGAAATCTCTATGGAAGTAATATCATTCGTTTTGAATTTTGCCTTTTTCTGAAAAACAACTTCCTGAATTTCATTTTCGTTAATTGCAGGAAGAAAAAGGACATTGATATTTTGAGTCTTCGGCGTTGTTTTGATGACTTTTGAAAAACCTTTAAAGTTTAATTTCTGCACACTCAGAGTCTGTTCAGAATCTGAAAGTGGCAATTTTACAAAGCCATTTTTATCGGTTTGATAGGTTTGATTATTATAGATTACATCTGCTTCGGACACTGCCTTTCCGTCTTCGTCCAAGACTTTTAAATTGATTTGAGAAAATGCCACTATCGGCAGAAAGAAAAGAATTAAGAGAATATAATTTTTCAATGTTGTAGTTTTTATTGTCGATTTTATATTTTAAAATAATCTTGGGTTAGCAAAAATAACAATTAATCTAAAGAACGAAAGAATATTTATAATTGTTGTACAAAAAATTGATTTGTTTGCTGAGAATTGTCTGTAAATTATGAAATATTAAATAATTATTTGAATTTTCACTCATTTCAAGTAAGAAAAAAAGTCCGGAATTACCGGACTTTTATTTTTATAATATTGCTTCTCTTATTCTGGTTAGTTTTCCAAGCAGACCATCCAGCAGATCTAGTTTCAGCATATTTGCACCGTCCGATTTTGCAACAGAAGGGTCTGGGTGAGTTTCGATAAAAAGACCGTCTGCACCAACAGCAATTCCCGCCTTTGCAATGGTTTCTATCAATTCTGGTCTTCCGCCTGTAACGCCAGAATTCTGATTGGGTTGTTGTAATGAATGCGTCACATCCAAAATAACTGGAGAATATTCTCTCATCGTTGGAATCCCTCGGAAATCTACGACAAGATCTGTGTAACCGAAAGAATTTCCTCTCTCAATAATCGCAGTTTTATTGTTCCCGGAATCTCTTACTTTCTGAACCGCAAATTTCATCGCTTCGGGAGAAAGAAATTGTCCTTTTTTAAGACTCACCGCTTTTCCCGTTTCAGCAGCTGCGATCAAAAGATCAGTTTGTCTTACCAAAAACGCGGGAATTTGTAAGACATCTACATATTCTGCAGCCAAAGCAGCATGATCGTTCTCGTGTATATCTGTGGTTGTCGGAATATTGAACGTCTCTCCCACTTTTCTAAGGATTTTCAACGCTTTTTCATCGCCGATTCCTGTGAAAGAATCTACGCGGCTTCTGTTTGCTTTTCTGAAACTCCCTTTGAAGATGTAAGGAATATTGTATTTATCGGAAAGTTTCACGATGTGTTCTGCGATCTGCAGAGCCATTGTCTCATCCTCAATTGCACAAGGACCAGCAATAAGGAAGAAATTCTTGGAATCTTTATGGTGGATTTTATCCAGATATTGTATCATTATTTTGATTTTTAGTTGTGAATTTTAGACTTTAGATTTTCTAAAATTTGAATACAAATATACGGATTTTAACAGAAAAATTTTTCGAGTCCTGAATTTGGAAATAGTTGTAACAATATCAATTATCGATCTGACTTTAATTCCTGTTCAATTTTATCAACGTGTGACTTATATTGATCTTCACCAATCTTGGTTTTATAGATTTTGATCCATTTTTCAGTATTCTTCCAATCTTTTTTATTACTGAAGTTAATGATTTGATTGACAATACATTCACTTTTATAATTCTTAGTTTTAAAATTATTTAAATTATTTTGAAGATAATCAGCAGCAGGAATCAATTTATTTTGATGTAGCAATGCATAATGCATTTCCTTAATCATCAACTCATCTTTAAAATTATTTTTCTCGGCCTCATTGATAATTTCTTCTGCTCTTGGGGATTGATCCAACGCATTATAAGCAAAAGCCAATTCAAAATAAAATTTCAGTGACTTGTAACCTTCTTCTCTAAGCTGTTCTAATTTTGGTAAGGCCAAGTTTGAAAAATTAGTACCATTAAGAAAGCTTAATTTGTCAACTAAAAAATCTTTGTCCGGTTTGTCACTTTTATAGAATTTAAGAAATTCTGGCGGATTGGGAAGTTTAATTTCATTGATTCTTTTGTCTGATAAAACAGCAACTTTCAAATCCATATTCTGCCATCTGGCAATCATATTATTTTCAGTAGGAACAAAATTCAATTTCCCATTTTCTTCTTTCAGGTTTCCTAAATATTTATAACTATAGCCAGCAGAAGAATCAAAATAAGGGACACCTAAAGAAAACCCTTTATCTTCTGGCTTTGGATAAAAGACTATATATTTGTTTTCAGCCTCATAAAAAGTTGTCGAAAAATCGAAATCAGAAGGTATTTTCACTTGTGAAAAGAACTGCAATGAGCAGATCATCAAAAAGGAAATCAATAGTTTTTTCATCATAGTTTTTTTATTATTTTCTCAAAAGTATTAATATTCCGGCTCGTGATTTTATCTTTCAGGCTTTTTTTGCCAAGAATTTTTCCGAAAGTTGAATCCAAAGTTTGTCCTTTTGGAACCTGCCAGTAGAATATTTCGTTGACTATTTTTCCTTTTTCTCCTTCTTCTTTGGTTGCTTTTTCAAATTCTTCAAGCAAAGTTTTTTCTACTTTTTCACTTCCCAGAAAGACATAACTATGATAGTTTTCGGTTACCGGAAAAGGATTATTTTTGAAAATATCACGGATCTCTTCTTCATTTTTGATGAACAGAAAAGCATCATAACTGAAGTGATCCGACATTGCTTTTTCCAAAATCTTTTTCAATTCTGCAGCATTTTTATCGGACTGAAACAGAATATTACCACTAGCCAAAACCGAAGAAACATTTTCCACGCCTGCATCTGAAAATACTTTGCAGACATCTGCCATTTTCATATTGGTTCCTTTGACATTGACACCGCGGAGAAAAGCACAGAATTTTTTCATTGTAAAAAGTAAAATGTATTAATGTAAAAAGTATTTTTTATTCGATGAATTGCTCATAGCCCCGATTGCAGCGGCATCCTTTTTTGTTATTGCGATTTGTTGAAAAGTTCAATAGATTACTTCACGTTGTTCGCAATAACAAAAAAGATATAGCGGAAAGCGGGATTAAGCTCTTAAAAATTTTGATAAAAATATAAAATAAAAGCGGACAAAAAATTGCCCGCTTGATTTATTTACTGTGTGACTTTCATCAGCTGTTTTGTGATCTGATCCATCTTTTCGGCTTCGTAGGTGGTGTCATAATCTTTCATAATATCAAAGAGATAGGAATAAAACGATGTCACTTTTTGCACATCATCGGCTTTTTTGAAGGCTTTTTCTTTGCCCATTTCCTGAAGATCCTTGATGAAGCCGTTGAACCTTTTATCAATGACATTCAGTGAGTTAACAAGATACTGATAACCTTTGTCTTTTTGTCCGATTTTGTTGTAAGCATCTGATACGGCACCAACTACAAGTGAATATTCCATTGGTTTGGTTTTCATCTGTCTTGATGCATAAACCTGGAATTTTGGTGATAATCTGTTGTAATAATCATATTCCTCAAAGATTCCTTTTTTGAGATCTTCTGCTAGTTTAAGACCTTTTTGTTCCTGACCGGCAACGATATAGGCATAAACGATTGAGCTTAAAGATCTTGGATCATTGTATTTAGAAACCGGGATTTCGCGGCTCGCCAGATCCAGAATTTCGATGGCTCTTTTCTTGTCACCTTTCAATACCAAAGCTTCTGCAGCACGGCTTGCGGATGATCTGTAGCTCACGATATTCTGTGTACAAGTTTCGTCAAAATGGGTTTTAAGGTCTTTGAAATTACCCCATCTGTAATTTTTTACAACGTTGTAAAGCTCGTTTGCATTCACCATTCCCAGTTCACCATCTACGGATTCTTCCGTTTTAATCGGAACCAATCTGTAACTGAAGCCATCAAACTTAAGATAATTGGAAAGGAAAAACAGGTTGCTTCCATCGTAGATTCCACCGCTTGAGAAGTTGATTGGGCGTTTCCAGTCGAAGTTGGCGAGGATGTCCATCATCATCATATTGTTTTTGAACATACTGGATCCTTTATAATTGATGATGATTTGTTTCTCAGCATTTTTAGCTTCTGCCGGAGTAATAATGCCTGATTTAACAGCATTATTGATATTCACAGGAAGTACAAATTTGGAAACCGGAAGAAAATTAAATTTCTCAAAACGTTCTTCTCCGAAGATCATCTTCACGACCTCATCTTTCTCCGGCGATTTCATTTTCAGGAAGTTAACTGCATCTTTCAATGTCATTGAATCCTGAGTGAGGTACTTTCTGAATTGTGCAAATTCTGTATCCGTCGCTCCTTGGTCTTTCAGGTTTGCAAAGATATTGGACCAATCATCTTTGGACATCATATAAACCTGATCATTGGAACCTTCACGGTAATCTTCGTGCGTTAAAGTTGACGGAATCGGCATTGAGTTGTAAGTTCTTCTCTTTACCTGATCTATATTCCAAGGGGTTGAGAGCAGGGTAAAATTAACTACTTTTACATCCGGACGGAACTCCTCAGTTTCCTGGATTGCCCAAACCGGATATGTATCATTGTCGCCATAAACAAACATAATATCGTTTTTCGGAAGTGATTTTAGAGAAGAATAAGCATAATCGTAAGCTGTATATCTCTCACTTCTGTCGTGCACATTGTAATTCTGGAAGCCCATCATCAAAGGAATTCCCAGCAAAATAACACCAGCGATGATCTGAGCGCCTTTACTTTTTACTTTTTTCTGAAGCGCCCAATAGATTGCAGCAACTCCCAAGCCAATCCAAATCGCAAATGCGTAGAAGGATCCGACCATTGCGTAATCTCTTTCACGTGGTTCAAAAGGTTTCATCCCGGTATAAAATACGATCATCACACTCGTTAAAATGAATAATGACAATATTGCGTAAAATCTTCCGAAATCTCTGTTTAGCTGAAAGAAAAATCCGAGTAATCCTAAAATTAATGGAAGCATAAAGAACTTCACCGTGCTCTCATTCTGGAACTTAGCCGGCATCTCTGCCTGATCGCCCCAAAGATTATTATCGATGAAAGGAATCCCTGTGATGAAGTTCCCGTTGGTATTTTCCATGTGTCCTTCGACATCATTTTGTCGCCCGGAATAGTTCCAAAGCAGATATCTTACGAAGTAGAAATAATTCTGAAATGTGATGAAATAATCAAGATTCTGAGCCAGAGTCGGACGCTGAACATTGATCAAACCGAACTGTTTCGCTTTCAGATAATCATCCATTTTGATGGTTCCGTTTTCATATTTCTGACGGAGTTCCTCAAAAAACTGTTTAGCTTCCGGACTTTCGGCAACCTGTTCATTTCCGTAATTGAAAGTGAAATCCGGCGCGCCATACATTGAGATGTAATTCGGCATCACCGATTTATCTTCACTGAACATCCTTGGAAACAGACTCACTTGTTCCGGACTGAAAACATAATTAAACTTCTCTCCTACCAAACGATAGCGTCCAGTTTGCGGATCTTTCTCGTAGGTATCGCCGGTTTTTTCGGTTTTATAGCTTCCGTCTTCATTTTTTTGGATTCCGTTCGGATCCAAATATGCGGTGTAATTCTGTCCGTAGATCGTCGGCCAGTCACCATATTGTTCACGGTTGTAATAATCTAACATTCCCAAAGCGTTATCAGGATCATTAAGGTTCATTGGCGGATTAGCAATTGCTCTGATCGGGATGACCAACCAGCAAGAGAATCCAATGATCATATAAACAATCGATAGAGCAATGGTTTGATAAAGTGATTTGCCCGTCTTTCTTGTATAAGTAATTAATAAATAAGAAAGTAAAATCAAAATGATGAATGCGAAAACTGTCCCCGAATGGAAAGGCAGTCCTAATCCATTCACAAAGAAAACTTCCGACTTCCCGAACAAAGTCATAATAACCGGGAAAATGATCTTGAAAACAATAATTAATATTACTAAAGTGACTGCATTTGCAATCAGGAAAGATTTCCAGGTAAACTTGTAATTTCTTGTGTAATAGATCAGACAAACCGCCGGCAATGCCAACATACACATCATGTGAACACCGACAGACAATCCGATAATGAAGAATAATAAGATGATCCAACGTTCATTATCTTTTTCCAGATATTCGTTTTCCCATTTTGTAATTAGCCAAACAATTAATGCAATAAACATACTTGCCATCGCATAAACCTCGCCCTCAACGGCAGAAAACCAGAAACTATCAGAAAAAGTAAAACATAATGCTCCAACTGCTCCGGCAAACAAAGTGGCGATTTCTTCCGCAATTGTAATATTTTCGAATTCTTTATTCAATAATCTTCTTACAAGATGCGTAATTGTCCAGAACAAAAACAGAATCGTGAATGCACTGCACAAAGCCGACATCGCATTAATTACCAAAGAATAATGCTGTCCATCGCCAAAGGCGAACAACGCCACAACAGCTCCAACCAACTGAAAAAGTGCTGCTCCGGGAGCATGAGTCACTTCCAGTTTCACCGCTGAAGAAATATATTCTCCACAATCCCAAAAACTGAAATTAGGTTCTATGGTTGATAAATAAGTAATGAATGCAATTGCAAAAACGACCCATCCGAGAATGGTGTTCCATTGTTTAAAAGTCCAGTTCTTCATATTATAACAAGAAATATCGGCGAAATTAGCATTTTTGATTTAGTTATTGATGTTTTTAACAAAAATTAAACTTTAGAAATTTATATAAAATGCAGAATTTCTATGGATTAGTTTACAATATATCAGACACCTAACACATTAATGTTCTAAAACTAAAAAACATTGCAATTTTTTTTTTATTTTTGCAGACAGTTTTTGAGAGAAAAATGATATAAAATGACGAATGTATACGATAATATTCTTGGTTTGATTGGCAACACCCCGTTGGTCAAATTGAATCACGTTACCAAGGACATTCCTGCGACAGTATACGCTAAGTTGGAATCTTATAATCCAGGCCATTCTACGAAAGATAGAATTGCCCTTCACATCATAGAAAATGCAGAGAAAAAAGGTCTGATAAAACCTGATTCTGTCATAGTTGAAACCACATCCGGAAATACCGGATTTTCTATAGCGATGGTTTGTATCGTAAAAGGTTACAAATGCATCCTTGCCGTAAGTGATAAAACGAAAGCCGAGAAAATTGCTTATCTGAAAGCTTTGGGCGCAACAGTTTATGTTTGTCCTGCTTCTGTTCCGGCTGATGATCCGAAATCTTATTATGAAGTTGCAAAAAGAATTGCAAGAGAAACACCTAATTCAGTTTATATCAATCAGTATTTTAATGAACTGAATATTGATGCGCATTACCAGACAACTGGACCCGAACTTTGGAACCAGACTGATGGAAAGATCACACACGTTTTTGCTTGTACAGGAACCGGAGGAACACTTTCCGGAACTGCAAAATATTTGAAAGAACAAAATCCTGAAATCAAAGTAATAGGCGTAGATGCAGACGGATCTATCCTGAAAACTTACCACGAAACAGGGAAAATCAATAAAACAGAAATCCATCCTTATCAGATCGAAGGTCTTGGAAAAAACCTGATTCCAGGTGCACTTCTTTTTGATAAAATTGATGAATATGTAAGAGTGAATGACGAAATGTCGGCTTATAGAACCCGCGAAATTGCGTTGAAAGAAGCGATTATGGGCGGTTACACAACTGGAGCTGTTACTCAGGCTTTGATCCAATACGCCAATTCTCACGAGTTTAAAAGTGATGATTTGGTTGTTTTAATTTTCCCGGATCACGGCTCACGTTACATCACTAAAGTATACAGTGACAAATGGATGGAAGAGCAAGGTTTCATCAACAATTGTTTTCACAATTACGATGAGATCTTCAAGACAGAAATTATCAAATAATAATTCAAAATATTAATAAACCTTTTGGAAAGACAAAAGGTTTTTTCAGTAAATCAAAAAATATTAGTTAGAAAAATGGACATTTTTGAAAGAATAAAACAGAATCCAGGTCCTTTGGGACAATTTGCAGATTATGCGGAAGGCTATTATATTTTCCCAAGATTGGAAGGCCCGATTGGTCCTAGAATGAAATTTCAGGGGAAAGAAGTAATTTTCTGGAGTGCCAATGATTATCTGGGACTTTGCAACCATCCGGAAGTTTTGGAAGCCGATGCAAAGGCAGCTGCAGAATACGGAATGTTTTATCCAATGGGTGCAAGAGCAATGTCCGGCGAGACCGATCAACATTTGCAGTTGGAGAGAGAATTGGCAGAATTTGTTCAGAAAGAATCAGCATATCTTTTGAATTTTGGTTATCAGGGAATGGTGTCTTGCATTGATGCTTTGGTTTCCAGAAATGACGTGATTGTTTATGATGTAGATTCTCACGCTTGTATCGTGGATGGCGTTAGATTACATTCTGGAAAACGTTTTACCTACAGACACAACGACATTGTAAGTCTTGAAAAAAACCTGCAAAGAGCTCAAAAAGTAACTGCAGAAACCGGAGGTGGAATCTTGGTCATTACGGAAGGCGTTTTCGGAATGAGAGGTCAGCAAGGAAAATTGAAAGAGATCTGTGCCCTGAAAGAAAAATATGGTTTCAGAATTTTGGTGGATGATGCGCACGGATTCGGGACACTTGGTGCCACCGGAGCTGGAGCTGGAGAAGAGCAAGGATGTCAGGATGAGATCGATGTTTATTTCTCTACGTTTGCAAAATCTATGGCTGGCTTCGGAGCTTTCTTAGCTGGGAACAAAGAAATTATCCGTTATCTGAAATTCAACCTAAGGTCCCAAATCTTTGCAAAATCTTTGACAATGCCAATGGTAATCGGAGGTTTGAAGAGATTGGAACTATTGAGGTCAAGACCAGAAATCAAAGCTAAACTTTGGGAAAATGTTGAAAAACTACAAGGCGGACTTAAGAAAATTGGTTACAATCTTGGAGACACCAACACTTGTGTAACACCGGTTTTCATCCAAGGAGGCCCAATGGAAGCGATGATGTTGGCAAGAGATTTAAGAGAAAATTATTTGATTTTTACATCTGTAGTTTCCTATCCTGTGATCCCAAAAGGAATGATTCTATTAAGATTAATCCCGACGGCTTCCCATACAGATGCGGAGATTAACGAAACATTGGAAGCTTTTGATTCTATCTACAAAAAATTAGAAGTTGGCTATTACAAAGATTTGGCAGATAAACAAGTTGAAGAGCAGAATTTGCAGTTTAAAGAGATTTAATCTTTAAAATTAATATAACAAAAGCCTTTCGGAGTTAAAACTTTGAAAGGCTTTTTAGTTTAATAAAAAATTGTACTTTTGATAAAAGATGATTCACTGAAAATTTGGAACAATGAAGACACAAGTAATCGAAGACCATAATGGCGTACCAACCGGCGTTTTCATTCCCATCAAAGAATGGGAGAAATTAAAAAAACAGTATCCGAATATTGCTGAGGAAGCCAATAATTTTGAACTTTCCGAAGAACAAAAGAAAACATTGGACAACCAAGAAGATTTGCCTCTGTCAGAATATCAGGACAATGACGCGTTCGTGGCCGAATTGAAAAAAGAATATGGCTTATAAAGTCAAGATTTCTCCCGTTGCAAAAGCTGATGTAAGAAAAGCTGTAGCTTATTATAAAAGAGAAGCTTCGTTAAAAGTTGCTCAGAATTTCGTCGAGGATTATGATTTGACGTTAAAGAAAATTTCTCAAAATCCCTTTTTCCAAATTTATTATAAGGATTTCCGAGGTCTTACGTTTTCAAAATATCCGTACATTATTTTTTATCAAATCGATGAGACTGACAAACTTATTCTCGTAAAAGCAGTTTTCAATGCTTCTCAAGACATTGTGAAAAGACCAGATTAAATTTCAATTCAATCTTTCAGACCAATTGACTTCCTCAGGCAATTCCATATTGGAAAACTCAATGTGGATGACTCTGCGTTTTTTATTGTTTGTTGTTCTGTTTGAACCGTGAAGAATTAGTGGTTTCATAATCATAATTCCGCCTTTGTTTACAGAGCAAATTTCCTCGGTTTCAACATTCCAGTCGATAGTTTCCGGTCGGTAGATTTCCTTACTGTGGGAATTTGGAACCACTTTCAAAGCGCCGTTATTTTCATCCGTATCATCAAGATGAATTCTGATTGTAAATATATTTTTCAAATAATCGATTGGTGGCTGAACAGCAAATTGATTTTGCTTCGTCGTCCAAGGTCCGAAACCTTTCAAGTCTAATTTCTTATCTACCGAAATGGTCAAATCCTGATGATAGGAAACGTACCAGTTTGATTTTTCAGGCTTATCAAAATAGATACTTTTGACCACAAAATAATTATCTCCAAAGATTTCATTAATGATTTTCTTAATGTTATCATTAAAAATAAATTGATGACTTCCCGGAACTTCCTTCAAGAATTGTCTGATAGCAAAAAGGTCTTCCGATTTCCTGAAAGTTTCCTTTGAAGTATCTATAGAATCAATGACATTAATGATTTGATTGATTTCTTTCTCAGAAAAAACTTGATTGATGATTGTGAATCCTTTGTCGGAGATTTCGGTTTTATGGGATTGTAATTTTTCCATTAATTAATCTTCTTCAAATCCAAATCCTCAAAATCAAAACTAAAATCCGTGACATCAGAAATCGGTTTCATTTTCGCAGAAACGGCTTTTCCATTTTCATCAAAATTCAAAGTGAAGAAAACATCGGCATCGTAACTTCTGTCGTCCCATTTCACTACAAATGAATTTGCGGAATATGGAATCAAATCGCCTTTCAATCTCGGAGAAGATTTGCTGAGAATTCTGTAAGCTTTTCCAACTTTGGAAACCTCAACGATCCCAAACCATTCATCTTTGTACCAACCAATGAACTGGTCGTCTTTCAAATCAGATTTAAACTTAGAAGCTTTGTCGTAAACGTCTTTCTTTTGTTTGGCAAAAAACTCTTCATTTTTCTTATTTCTGTCGCCATAGATTTTCAACCAATCGCGGTTTTCAACTTTCAGATAAGCATCTTTCACAGAATTTGTAATTGTGGAAAAAGCCGCACCAGATTGCTGATTAGTCAAAACCACAATTCCCAGTTTCATATCAGGAATCAAGGTAAAATGCGTCACCGTTCCAATCAAACCGCCAGAATGCTGAACCTGCAAATGACCTTTCACATCGCTCAAAAACCAACCTAATCCATAACCATAAAAATGCGTATCATAAGGAGAAGTAATCCCAACTTTGTCCGGAATCTGAAGACTCCAAAGCTCGTGTGCATTTTTCTCAGAAACCAATCGCTTTCCATCTTTGGTTACGAAGCCATTGAGAAGAAAATCTGCCCAAGTGGTCATATCTTTAATATTACTCAAGATTCCGCCGGCTGCGTTTGCCGTATCATTCCAATCGTGAGGAACTGCAATTGCTTTTCCGTCAACCGGTGCGTGTGCATCGATGATATTTTGGGCATTTGCAGTAACTGCTTTCTTATAACTTCCGAAACTCGCCGTCATTCCGACTGGTTTCATAATCCTCTGCTCGATGAAATCTGCCCATTGCAATCCGGAAACTCTGTGAATCACTTCACCAGCAACGATGAACATAATATTATTGTAATCCAAAGTCGTTCTGAAAGGATTTTCTGGTTTCAGATAACGAACATTGTGAACAATATCATTTACCGTAAAATTTCCGCCTTCAGGAAAAAACATCAAATCACCTTGACCCAAACCGAGTCCGGCTCTATGCGTAATCAAATCTTTAATCGTCACATTTTGAGAAACGTATGGGTCAGCCATTTGGAATTCAGGGATATATTTGCTGACTTTATCATCCCAGCTTATTTTGCCTTCGTCGGCCAGAATTGCCAAAGCGGTGCAAGTAAAACCTTTACTATTAGATGCAATTCCTACCAACGTATTCTCGTCCATCGGCTGACTATTATTAAGTGAACGAACACCGAATCCTTTGGCATAAATCACTTTTCCGTCTTTCACAATTCCCACAGACATTCCCGGAACGTCGAAGGTTTTAAGTGAATTCTGAATCAGTTCGTCGAGTTTTTTCTCTTCAATCTGAGCATTGAAAAAGAGAAAAGAGAAAAGGAAAAAGGAAAAAGTCAGTGTTTTGTTCATTTTAAAAAAGCTTTTGACGAAGATAAGGATTTTGCCAAAAAGGAACTTATTAAGACCGATTTACTTTGTATTTTTGTTTTAAATAATATAAAAATGGCAGTTGAAAAATTCGACGAAATCATAGAAAGATCAATCAGGATTCGAAAATTATATCACGAACTTGAGCTAAAACAAAATGGCAAAGTCTGGACAATTGAACAAGATGCCCTTGGATTTTTGTCGGACGCCGGATTGGTAGGACGAAATACAATGTCACACGAGAAAACATGGTCAAAAGCCAATTCGGATGCAGAATTGAAGCATAAATTAGCAGAATCCATTTGGTGGATCATCAATCTTTCCGACAGAATGGATATCGACATCAAGGAAGCGATGGACAAATTCCTGACGAAAACTGAAAATCTGTTTTAAAGTCCTTTTTAATATCTAAAACCTAACTTCTAATATCTATAAGAAATGTCATATTGCGCAGCCATAGAAACAATGCAGCCTGAAGAAAGAAAAGCATTGCACAAAAATTACCACGATAACCATTACGGTTTTCCCATACATAATGATGATGAACTTTTCGGAAGATTGATTATGGAAATCAACCAAGCCGGATTGAGTTGGGAAACAATTTTGAAAAAAGAAGATTCTTTCCGGAAGGCTTACAGTAATTTCAGTATCGAAAAAATTGCAGCTTACACGGAAAAAGACCGTGAAAGATTGCTGTCTGATCCCGGAATTATCCGAAATAAATTAAAAGTCAACGCAGCCATAGAAAATGCAAAAACTATTCTGGAATTAAAAAAAGAATTTGGCTCTTTCGAAAAATGGCTGGAACATCATCATCCGAAAACTAAGGAAGAATGGGTGAAGCTATTCAAGAAAACTTTCAAATTCACAGGTGGCGAAATTGTCGGCGAATTTCTTATGAGTATTGGTTTTCTGAAAGGAGCGCATTCTGAGAATTGCAAAATCAATGAAAAGATATTTGCTACAAATCCAAAATGGAAAGAGATTTAAGTGAATTTATGTTTCTCGCAGATTAAGCAAATTCAGCAGATTTAAATTATTCGTAATTTTTCATCTGCCAAATCTGGAAAATCTGCGAGAGTTTAAACTTCTTCATTTTTTTCTGTCTGAAAAATTCGCCTTAAATTTGTAGAAATCTAAGAAAAGTAAATGGAAAGTAAAAAAGAATTCTTCCTCGAGTGTTACAAACTCGGGATCATCAAATTTGGGCGTTTCACATTGAAAAGCGGGATTGAAAGTCCGTTTTACGTGGATTTGCGGCCACTCGCTTCTGACCCAAAAATCCTGAAAAAACTTGCCAATTATCTTCTGGAAATGCTTCCGTTGGATAATTTTGACATTATTTGTGGTGTTCCTTATGCTGCACTTCCGATGGCAACGGCAATGTCACTAGAAAGTTATATTCCGCTCATTATCAAAAGAAAAGAAGCCAAATCTTACGGCACCAAAAAACTGATCGAAGGTATTTACGAAAAAGGTCAAAACTGTCTTTTGGTAGAAGATGTGATTACTTCCGGAAAATCTCTCGTAGAAACCATCGACGAAGTGGAAAACGAAGGCATCAAAGTTTCCGACATCGTTGTCGTACTCGACCGTGAGCAAGGTGGAAAAGAGAAATTGGAGACGAAAGGTTATAAAGTTCATTCACTTTTCAACATTTCTGAAGTCGTGGAGATTTTGAGAGAAGTCAATTATATTGATGAGGATGAAGTTGCGAGAATTCAGGATTTTGTGAACGGAAATCAGGTTGTCTTCGAAGAGAAAAAACGTTTGTCTTACGAGCAGAAATTGGAGTCCGCAGAACATTCTTTCGCCAGGAAAATCCTTGAAATCGCCATTGAAAAAAGGTCAAACCTCATCGCTTCAGCTGATTTTATTACGACAAAAGAATTGCTGAATTTTGCAGATTTTGTTGGTCCTCACATTGCGGCACTTAAAACGCACATTGATATTCTGAATGATTTTGATGCGGATGAAACCATTTTGCCATTAAAAGATCTGGCAACTAAACATAACTTCTTATTGATGGAAGACCGCAAATTTGCTGACATCGGAAATACGCAGGAATTGCAATTTTCTTACGGAACTTACAAAATATCCAACTGGGCAGACCTTGTAACTTCCCACGTTATTGGCGGCAGCAAGAGTTTGGATTGCTTTATGAATGTTGGCGTGGTTGCTATCTTGGGAATGTCTTCTAAAGGTACTTTGACGGATTCTCATTACCGTGAAGAAGCGATGAAAGTGATAGAAAACCATCCAAATATCATCGGTTGTGTGGCTCAAAACGAGATATCTGACCAACTCCTACTCTTTACACCTGGTGTGAATCTTGGAGAAACTGGTGATGACAAAGGTCAACAGTACAATTCTCCTGAACACGTCATCAAAAATTATGGAACCGATTTCATCATCGTTGGACGCGGGATTTACAAATCCGAAGAACCTGAATTGGAAGCTTTGCGTTATAAAACTGAGGGCTGGAAAGCATATTTGGAAACTTTGTAGATTATATTCAAATTGCTTCAATGCTTCGAGAACCTCAGCATGACATCTCTAATAGCAACTGTTGTCAGTTTTAGGTTCTCGAAAGCTTTTAATTATTCATTTTTAATTTAGGATCATCAAGACTATTAAATGTCAATCTTAATTGCAGACTGTTTGACTGTCAGTCTGAGGTTCTCGAAGACATATAAATACTTCAAAAATCTTTAGATTTTTTCCATATAAAAATTACTGATTCGGAAACTTTCTCCTGGCGAGATTAGGTAATTTTTGCCATTCATCATTGATAATAGCTTCTTTTTTCGCTCTACTCCAGCCTTTCACCTGTTTTTCAAAGGCAATTGCCTGATTCACATCATCGAATTCTGTATAATAAACTATTTCGACAGGTCTTCTTGTGTAGGTGTAAGAATTTGGGTTTTGTCCATTTTGATGATAAAGAAAACGTGTTTCTAAATCATTTGTGGCTCCAGTGTAATAGGTATTATCTGTACAAAGCAAGATGTAAACGTAGTATCTTTTCATCATTGTGTTTTAATCAAAGTTAATTAAAATTGAAAAAAGCAAAGCTTTTGAGTTTTTATATGTCTTCGAGAACCTCAGACTGACAACATTGGGCTTCATCAAAAAAACTTTAACAAACATAATCTACACTTCATCAAAAAAAATCATTAGTTTTGATAAGTACTGATTGTTCTCGATGAAGAGTTGTTTTTGTGTCTTGGCTTTGTTTTCTTTTAATTTCTGGGCAATTGCTCAGCAAGACAGCATTCGGCTGGATGTAAAACTGAATGATGACCAGAAATCGATATCTGTAGAACAAACTTTAGTTTATCATAACCCACATCAGAAATCCATCAATCAAATCAAGCTTCTGAATTGGGCTGCAGCTTACCAAAAAAGAAAAACGCCGCTTCTCAAACGAAAGATTGAAGACCGAAAAAGTGATCTTTATTTTGCAAAAGACGATCAGCTGGGAAAACTGGAAAGCCTGCAATATTCTCATCAAAATATCTCTTCTGAGATCCTGAATACAAAACAAGAGAACATTTTCATTCCGCTTTCTCAAACTTTGAAGCCGGGAGAAAGCATCACCATTAATTTAAAGTATCAGATCAAACTTCCTGACGCCCGTTTTACGGGTTACGGAATCAATACGAATCATATTCTTCTGAAATATTTTTTCCTGGTTCCGGAAACTTACGAAGATGAATCGCAAACCAACTCATTCTACCGCGATACCGAAGAAACTGCCAATGCAGGCTCGTACTGGAAAGTCAGGTTTCAATTACCGGAAAAATGGAATTGCTACTCAAATTTGAAACAAACCGGAAATTCCAGCTTCGAAGGAAAATCTATTAATGATCCGGAATTTCAGCTTTCGCCAGAAATATACCCTCAATTTTCATCAAATATTGATGGAGAAACCACACAAGTCCAATTAGGCTATCAGGTTTCGGAATATCAGAAACAGGTTTTGGAATTTCTGCTTTCGACGCAGCTAAAATTTATCAAAGCGAGAACCGGAAATCTTCCTGAAAAGCTTTTCATCACAGAAAAATTTTTCAAAAAAGAAGAATTTATCGGCATTGATGACATCAAATTCTGGAAGTTCAAATTCCAAATGTTCACAGATTATGAAAAGACAGATCTGGATTATTTTAGTATCATTTCCAAAAAATTAATAGACGAGTTTTTCATTACCGATAAAACACAAGATCACTGGCTGAAAAACGGATTGAAATCTTATCTGGAAATTCAGTATTTGAAAAAAAACTATCCTGATCATAAGCTGATAGGCGATCTGGCAGACAATGCCAACTTTTTCGGAATCAAACCGCTGAAGATCTTTCACGCCTCAAAATTGAAACTGTCGGAACGTTACGGTCTGGCGTATCATTATATTTATACTCAGAATCTGGATCAGAAAATTACGACGCCATTTTATCAGTTAAGTAACTTCAATACAACTGCAATTAGTCAGTTTGAAACGGGGAGTCTTCTGAATTATATTTCTGAATATCAAGGAAATCAGTCATTTGACATCTTTCTGAAGCAATATTTTTCTGAGAGTTATCAAAGAAAAGTTTCTGGAAATGATTTTCTGAAAGATCTTGAAAATTATTCTGACGGAAAATCTGTCTTTTTGAAACAAATGATGTCTGAGAAACACCGCATCAATTTCAATCTCAAAAACTTTGAAGAAGAAAAAGAAAATTATCTGGTGAATATTCACAAAAATAACACGCAGATCATTCCTTTAAAAATTGAAACCGAAAACAAAACGGCTGACAAAACTACTTTGTGGAAAGACGGAAATGAGCAGAAAAAAGACACGGTTTCTGTGCAGTCAAATCAGGTTGATAAGATCGTTCTGAATGATAATTATATCTTTCCTGAAACTAATTTCCGGGACAATTATATTTACACGAAAGGGATTTTTTCTAATATGAAAAAGATCAGATTCAAGCTGATAAAAGATATTCAGAATCCGGAATACAACGAGATCTTCCTCACCCCGAGAGTCACTTTCAATGCTTACGATAAAATTCTGATTGGAATGAATTTTAAGAACCAGGGGATTTTTGATCAGAAATTCAATTATTCTGCAACGCCATATTACAGTTCCGGAACAGGAAAACTGACGGGTGCTGCTGCTGTGGGCTACTCTATTCTGCCGCCGGACAGTTTCTTCAGGAGTTGGAATTTTGGTTTATCCGGTTCTTATTTTCACTATGACAATAATTTAGCTTATAAAAGATTTGGTGCATCAACATCTTTAAACTTTAATAAAAATCCGAGAAGTGCAATTGGCAGAAGTCTTTATTTTTCATATAATTATTATGAACGCGAACTTTCTCCGATCAGAATTCTTAATAATGAATATGCCAAATACAATCTTTGGAACCTCGGTTATGCCTACTCGGACAACCGCCTGATCCACGAGAAATATGTCAGCACCAATCTGCAATGGATGGAAGATTTTCAAAAGATCTCGGCAGAAGCATTTTACCGCTGGGAATTTGCCAAAGACAAAAAAATCAGTTTCCGATGGTTTGCCGGATATTTTATCAAAAATGATACGAAAAATAATCTTTTCAACTACGGAATCTCGCGCGTTTCCAATTATTCTTTTTCTTACGGATTGCTTGGCCAAAGTGCTACATCGGGTATTCTTTCGCAACAGTTTATTTTGGCTGAGGGAGGCTTTAAATCGATGTTCAATACATCGGTCAATCAATTTATCACGAGTCTCAATATTGATTCTCACCTTTGGAAATGGTTCAATCTCTATGCAGATGCCGGCATTTATAAAAACAAACACAGAGCGGAGCAATTCATTTGGGATACAGGCATAAAAGTGAAAGTAATTCCGGATTTCCTGGAAGTATATTTCCCTGTTGCATCGACTTTAGGCTTTGAACCTTCATTCAAAAATTATGGTTACAGGATCCGATATACTTTGGTTCTGAATCTTGGCGCACTCATCAATAATCTGAGAAGAGGCGTTTATTAAAAACAAGAAACCACCGAAAGACCGGTGGCTTCTTTTTATAAAGGTTATTAGTTTTTATTAGTTTATTTCTTGATAAAATTATATCGTTTTTTGTCAGTAACCACTGTATATCTTCAGAATATAATTACCTTGAGGCAACTTACATCACAAAACAAAAAAGG
This sequence comes from Epilithonimonas sp. UC225_85, assembly GCF_042695135.1. Lineage (GTDB taxonomy): Bacteria > Bacteroidota > Bacteroidia > Flavobacteriales > Weeksellaceae > Epilithonimonas. The sequence continues at coordinate 1,403,535 of NZ_CP170547.1, read as the reverse complement.
CTTCCTAAATTAGGAAGCCTTCTATTTTTAAGAAAAACTTAGATTAGTTTTTGATAGCTTTTCTGCTGATTTTGTTAGCACCGTTGTCAACAGTTATGATGTAAGCACCTTTAACCAAAGACTGAGTATTTACAGAACCACCGTTTTCAACTCTGTCAGAAGAGATTAATTTACCGTCAACAGAATAGATGTTTACAGTAGATTTAACCGGAAGTTTGAAAGTAATCTGATCTTTGATAACTGTGTTGAACTGAACTGCTTTGTCAAAACCTGCAACATCAGAAACAGCCATATTAGCTTTATCAGCTGCTATGAAATCGTCAAAAGAAGCAGTACCACCGTTGTAAACTCTTATTGCAACATCTAAACTTACAGCATCTGCTGCTGCTGGCATCTCAGCTGTATATTTAGTCCAAGCTGCTGCTGAAGGCATATATACGTTGTTAGTTCTGAAAGCATCTGTAGAAGCATCAGCTGTTGTGTAAACCGCTACTCCACCAGAATTTTTATAAACACTCCAAAGTCTGGAATCTGTATCATCTCCAGCAGACTTGTACCAGAAAGAGATAACATAAGTTTTACCACCAGTTACCGGAACATTTTGGTAAAAACCAGTTGTAGCAGTTGCAACGTACATTGCACTATTAGTACCGGTATGAGCTCCTGTAGTAGCAATAGTTGGAGCAGTGTAAGAAGCAGTTGTTCCTGCTGCCCAAGGTGCCAATCCAGCTTCGAAGCCAGGATTAGACAATAAGTTTTGTGCAGATACTAAAGATACTGCTGTAACACCTAAAATAGTAAAGATTTTTTTCATTTTATAAAAGTTTAAAAATTGATTGTACAAAAATAAGGAAAAAAACGCTCCCATTTGCTGAGAGCATTTTTTTAACATATATATTAATTATTTTTTGATGATTTTTTGAGAAACTGCCTGTCCGTTTACAAGACCTGTTACCACATAAGTTCCTTTTGGTAAAGCAGAAACATCTAATTTAGAATTCTCACTAACTTCAGCCGTTTTTACAACCTGACCAGCAGCGTTATAAACTGATACTCTTGTAGCAGCTCCAAAAGTAATTTCATTAGAAACGATCGTGTTTTTAACCAAACTAGCTTTAGTTGCATTTACATCGCCAACTGACATTGTCGGGTTTGTTGCTACGGTTCCTTTTATTGTTAATGTCTTGCTTGTTGCAGATGCATTCCCGTTAATGTACCAAGTTCCGCCAGTAGCAGATGCACCGTAAACAAGAAGTCTGAATGTAACAGTTGTTCCTGCTACAACATTTTGTAAATCAGTTACGCCACTTAAATCGATCGCAGCCTGCTCATTACCTGCAGCAGCTGTGCCTGTACCCCAAGTGATAGCAGATCCAATATTGGTAAAAGTACCAGACCCAACTTGATATTGCCATTGTCCAGTTGTAGATCCAGTTCCTGAACGTCTGATGTTATAAGGATCGATTCCTGCAACAGAAAATTTATAACCTGTATTTGCAGCAATTGTGAAAGTAACAAAGTCATTAGCTGTTACTGCCGCCGCAGCTGTAGTACTTGTTAAATCTGTTCCTCCCCAAGCAGAACCAGCACCAGACCCAGTTGCTGGTGTTAAAATACCAGAACCTCTTGTTAAACCGCCAACTGTTACATTAGTAGCTGCCGTAGTAGCAACAAAAGGACTAGTTCCAAAATTACCAGCTCCTCCAGGAGAATTTGTAGCTGTAGGTGCCCATTCTGCAATTGTTGTCTGTGCAAAAGCAGTTGCAGAGCTTAATGTTAATAATGCTCCTACAAGCATTGATTTTAAAGAATAGAATTTTGTCATAATATAAAATTAAATTGTTATTGTTTTTATTGTTTTGTTTGCCTGTCGCAAATATAAAATTTTATCCTTAACTACAATTTTACAACCCCCTTTCCCGTTTTAAATAATTGTTAATTCGTACCAAAGCCTATTATAACTACATTTGCCTATCATAATTAAAGGGTGTCCAAGATAAACAAAATTTTTCTGTTAATATTGATTTTTTTTGCGTTAAATCCTTTTAACGCACAGATTTTCAGTTGGAAAAATCCAAATATCCCGCAAGATTCCCTTAAAAAAGACAGTGTGTTGATTTCCAAAATCAATCAGGATTTTTTCACCAAAGACACTCTCGACTTCATTAAAAAACAGAATCGAGTCATTTATGATGAAGAAGTGCTGGTAAAAAATGACAAGAAAAGGATCCTCGGAGAACTCAATTCCAAAGGTTCTATAATAAGAGGAATTACGTTTGGAAATAACCAGGGATCATCCGTCCAGAGTTCTATGGATATGCAGATATCCGGGAAGCTGAGTCCTGATGTTTCTATTCTGGCATCGATTTCGGATCATAATCTTCCCGTTCAGGCAGATGGCTATACGCAGACTTTGCAGGAATTCGACAAAATATACCTTCAGCTTAATATCAAACAAAACACAATTATAAGAGCCGGACATCTGGATCTGAATGACGAAACCACCTATTTCGGACGTTACCAGAGAAGAAGTATGGGATTGCAATTTCTGACCAATTGGGAAAAGAACGGAAATAAAACCTCAGTAGATGTTTCAGGCGGTGTTGCCAGAAGTGAGTTTTTCCGGATGCGTTTTCAGGGGATCGAGGGAAATCAAGGTCCTTACCGATTAACCGGAAAGAACGGGGAACTTTTCATCACGATAATCTCGGGTTCCGAACAGGTTTTCATTGATGGCATTTTGATGAAACGTGGCGAGAATCAGGATTATGTCATTAATTATAACACGGGCGAAATAACCTTCACCAGTTTCCGGCCAATCTATAAACAGAACTTCATCAACGTTTCTTATAATTACACGAACCGAAATTACACAAGATTCCTAATCACCGGAAATATCAGACATCAGCGTGAAAGACTGAAAGCGGGATTCAGCTGGTTTATGGAAAATGATAACAAGAACGCACCACTTTCCCTTAACCTCAGCGAAGAAGATCAGCAGCAGCTCGTAAATGCCGGGAATGATCCAAATCTGATGTATTCTCAATCCGGCGTGGAAACGGAATATGACGTGAATAAAATTCTTTATAAAAAGATATTCTCCGGCAATTCCTTCTATTATGAATTCTCAACAGATCAGACGCAGACGCTTTATCAGGTTTCATTTACCTATTTTGGAAGTGGAAAAGGCGATTATCAATTGCAGCAAACAACCAACAATGGCCGGGTTTTTCAATATATGGGAACCGGATTAGGTGACTATCTGGCTGTAAGAAAATTGCCGGCTCCTGAAAAATCTCAGGTTTATTCTGCAAACGTAGAGTACGCTTTGAATGAAGGCGTTATCGGGACAGATGTTTCCCTGAGCAATTATGACCTCAACGCATTTTCTTCAAAAGATAATGATCAGAATATTGGTTACGCAGCAAGAATCTATGCCAACAAAACTTTCCGGAAAAATACCTGGACGGGAACACCAATGGTAGAATATCAGGTGATTCAGAAGAACTTTCATATTCTTGATCGTATTAATAATGTCGATTTCTGGCGGGATTTCAACCTGACCAATGAGTTTAATCAGATTACGCAGAACCGATTCATTTTCTCTTTCCTTAATGATTTTAATAAAACTTCCAAGATCAATTATAAGATTAATTACCTCGAAGAAAAAGATTCTTATAAAGGTATTAAAAATGACCTTGATGCAGTTTGGAAAATCGGGAAGTTCAATAATCTTGCAGCGGTTTCCTATCTTGATACAAAATCGACAGACCTCAACACAGCCTTCATTCGTGGGGCAGTTTCTACAGAATTAGCAGGCAAAAAAGGAAGCTGGATGCTGGGTGGATCAATGGAAAGCAACGAGAAAAAATATAATTCCACACAAACTCTGGATGTGACAAGTTACAGATGGAAAGAACTGTTTGTTCAGAAAAAAATTGCTGATTCCGTAAGGACCAAGTTATTAACTAAAGTCTATTTCCGAAGCAATGATTCTGTTCTGGACAACCGTTTGCAGAGAATGAACAACATCCTCGGGATAATGGCAGAAAGTCAGATCATCAAAACCGAAACCGCGCAATTATCAACCTTATTCCATTACAGAAAATTCTTTTACGAGGACAAAACGCTCGCAAACGACCAGAATCAGGATTTTGTAGTCGGTAATATTCTGTACAACCAACAGCTTTTCAGAAACGGAATGCGACTGCAGTTTTTCTACGAACTTGGAAACGGGCAGGAAGCACAAAGGGAATTCCAGTACATCAAAGTGACAGATGGACAGGGCGTTTATAAATGGACAGATTATAATAATGATAGCATTCAGCAATTAGACGAGTTTGAAGTGGCAGAATATTCTGACCTGGCGCAATACATCAGAGTTTACACCAACAGTGTCAATTATCTGGCTTCAAACAAAAATAAATTGCAGCTGGCATTATTCGTCAATCCATCCGTCATCATCAGTTCTCAAAATGAGTTTCTGAAACGCTGGAATTTCAACTTGTCATTGCTTTCCCAGAATTCTTATCTTAAAAACGATCAGGTTCTGGTCTGGAATCCTTTCAAAAAAGAAACCGACCAATTGCTGAGAACTCAGAATATTCTGGCTTCGGCAATCTTTAATTCCAATGACAAATCGGGATGGAATGGCAGCTATCGTTACACAGACAATGATAATTTGGTCAATGCCAATTTCAGTAATGAAGCGCACAGCCAGAAATCACACTTCCTGAATGTCGGCTATTCCTTCACCAAATCATTCCGTACAGATTGGGAAAACTCTTTCCAGAATGTAACGAATAGTTCACAGGTTTATAACACAAGAAATTATCTGCTTCAAAACTGGGAAACGAAACCTAAAGCTACTTACAAATTGACAGAAACTCTACAGACAGAGCTTTTTGGTGCACTGCGTCAAAAGAAAAGAACCGATGGTGAAGAATTATTAAAAACCTATGAGATCTCGGGAACGCTTCAATGGGAAAAGCAAAAAACCTCTATCAGAGCTAATTTTTCTTTCATTAATAATGATTTTTCTGGTAATAATTTCAGCATCGTCGGGAATCAGATGCTGGAAGGATTGAAGGTTGGAAAAAATCAGGTTTGGTCGTTGTTTATTCAGCAATCCATCAATTCTTTCATCCAGCTGAATGTAAATTATGAAGGCCGAAATTCCGGTGAAAGAACGATCCATATTGGAAGTATGCAGATCCGGGCGAGTTTTTAAGTTGGAGGTTTTTTGGGTTATAAGTTTGAAAGTAAATTGCGTATTCTTACTTCCAAACGCTCAAACTCTCCCATTCTCCCACTCAATTCCTGCTCCACTCACTCCAGCTCCCAACGTATAAATTTGGAATCTCAAAGCCAGCATAATCTAAGGCTAATAGAGAATGACAAGCGGTGACGCCCGAGCCGCAATGAAAAATGATGTTATCTGAATCTTTGTTTTTGAAAAACTCAGAGTAATTTTGCTTTAAAATTTCGGGAGATTTGAATAATCCGTTTTCATCCAAGTTTTCAGAAAAAGGAAAATTTTCAGCATTTGGAATATGTCCTGCAACCAAGTCAATTGGTTCTGTAATTCCCTGATAACGTTGAGATTCACGAACATCAACAATCAGAAAATCGGTATTTTCGGTTGCTTTTTTAATATCATCAATCCAAACTTGCGGCAATTGCCAGTTTTGAAATTCAGAAATATATTCGGTTTTTGGATAAGTTTCAATACCTGAATTTAAAGTATAATTTTGATTTTCAGCTGATTGAAGACCTCCATTCAAAACCTGCACATTTCTGTGACCAACCGCTTTCAGCATCCACCAGAATCTTGCACCGGCATTGGCGCCGTTTTTATCATCGTAAATGACAACGTGAGAATCTTTGTCAATTCCCAATTCCCCTAAAGTTTTAATGAAATGATCAAACTTAGGCAACGGATGTCTTCCACCATTTTTAGGATCATCAATTTCTGCAAGATCATTATTCAGATCAACAAAAACTGCATTCTTCAAATGCTTTTTCTGATAGTCATTTTTCGAGTTTGATCCGGTTCTTACATCAAATATTCTAACATTTGAATCATTGGATATTTGGAGAAGTTCATCGACATTGATTATTGAATTCATTTTCATAAAGATTTGATTGAAAAATTTGGAACTGAAATTGTAAAGCTTTGAATTATAAATTTAAACTAAAGCCACAAATCAACAAAGCATTTTCGTTTTTTTATTTAATGATAACTGAGAATTGATAATTATAAAAAGTCTTTTGTAATCGAAAAATTTCAGACAATTATTTAAATTAATTAGATTTGCGAATCTAAAAAAGTAAAAATGGAAACACCAAAAGAAAAAATCCTAATCACTGGCGCGCTTGGACAGATCGGAACGGAACTCACCGTAAGATTATGTGAGATGTACGGCAAAGACAACGTCATTGCATCCGGACTTGACAAATGGAAAGAAGGAATCACGGAAGCGGGCTATTATGAAAGACTTGATGTGACTAATTTCCAAGCCGTTACAGAAGTGATTAAGGAGCATAATATCACAACTGTCTATCATTTGGCATCTCTACTTTCCGGAACATCGGAAAAACAGCCTCTTTTCGCCTGGAAATTGAATCTTGACCCATTGATCCACCTTTGTGAATTGGCGAAGGAAGGGACGCTTAAAAAGATTTTCTGGCCGAGTTCCATCGCCGTGTTCGGAAAAGGAATTCCTAAAGAAAATGTAGGACAAGAAGTTGTACTGAATCCGACAACTGTTTACGGAATCTCAAAAATGGCAGGTGAAAAATGGTGCGAATATTACTTTGAAAAATATGGTGTTGACATTAGAAGTATCCGTTATCCTGGTCTCATTTCCTGGAAAGCTCCAGCCGGAGGAGGAACCACAGATTACGCTGTTGAGATTTTTTATGAAGCTGTAGAAAATGGAAAATATACCAGTTTTATCAAAGAAGATACAGCGATGCCAATGCTCTATATGGATGATGCGATTGATGCTACAATCAAGCTGATGACAGCTCCAAAGGAACAAGTCAAAATCCGATATTCTTACAACCTTGGCGGGATGAGATTTACACCAAAAGAATTGGCTGACGAGATCAAAAAAACCATCCCCGATTTTGAGATCAGATATGAGCCGGATTTCCGTCAAGCCATTGCAGATTCTTGGCCGGCAAGTATTGATGATTCTGCTGCAAAACAAGATTGGGGATTAGATTATAAGTTCGACATTTCATCTATGTCGATAGATATGATAAATAATTTACGAACAAAACTGGGAAAATAATAAATTTTAAATCATCAATTTAAGTTAAATTAATTTTAACATTTGATTTTTAATTATTTACAAATAAAATATAAATTTTAGTTTAAGTGGTTTTATTGACATTTAACATATCAATATCAGAAATTAGCAGAGAAAATAATAATAAATTTTCTCAGTCTGAATTGATATCGTCTATTGAAGAAAATACAAAAATAATTTTACTTTTACTTGATTTGCATGAATATCAGGCAACTTTTTTTATAGAAATTTCTATTGCAGAATCCCTTCAAAAACTAATAAAAAATCTCTCACTTTCCGGTCACGAAATTGCACTTTATAACGTTAATTCCGATGCTGAAACTGTGGCAAAAACGAAGCAGAATCTGGAGCAGATTCTTCAGAAACCCATTCGGGGTTTAAGACAAAAATCCCACCGTCTTCCTTATTCCGAAATCAAGAAAATGGACTTCATGTACGTCTCAAATATTGAGGAATCAAAGATCGATTTTCTATGGAGAAAGCTGACCGAAAAAACAGAGATCTTCACCGAAAATGAATTAACAATAGTTCCGGAAAGCCAGTCTCCCTACTCACAAGTTCCCTTCAATGATTATGTGCTGCAAGTGACGCCGATGAACTATTATGAAAGTATGCTTTTGGAAAGTCTGAAATCCAATGAATATGTGATGATCTACGCAAATGCCTGGCAACTTTTCAGCAAAGACAAGTTGCCATTCATTTTACCATTTTATAAAAAGATCAAACTTAGCAGAAGTTTTGAAGATCGATTAGAAGATCTTTTTCAGTTTATGGATGAGCACGAAATAGCTGTTTCCAGAATGAAAGATTATTTGTTTTAAAATTAGAATTAAAGCTGCAGAAGCATTTTAATATTAATCAACAAAAAGTTTATTTTATTTCATTAATCATAATCTTCTAAATATATAGCCAGCATAAGGGAAGCATACAGCGACCTTACGGAAACCATACAGAAAAGCCAGTTATCATTTGTTTGATAAACTGGCTTTATTATTATTAAAAAGATAATTACTTAAATTAACTCAACTCAAAAACGGTAATTTCCGGCAGCACTCCTACCCTACCCGGATAACCGATGACACCAAAACCACGGTTGACGTAGAGATATTTGCCTTCGCTTTCGTAGAGATCTGCCCATTTAGGATACTTGTACTTCACTGGTGACCATTTGAAATTCTTCAGATCAATACCAAACTGCATTCCGTGTGTGTGGCCAGAGAGTGTTAATTGGACATTACTAGGGTGATTTTTCACAATTGCATCAAAATGGGAAGGATCGTGTGACATCAGAATTTTTGCAGCATCTGCAGGCACATTCCGGCTTGCTTTGTCCAAATCTCCAAATTGGGGAAAAGGTGCTATTCCCCAGTTTTCTACACCAAGAATGTAGAGTTTTTCACCATCTTTCTCAATGATACGATGCTCATTACGAAGCATTTCGAAGCCTGCCCGCTTTTCATATTCAACTAATTGGGGAATATTTTGAGCTTTTTCTTCCTTGCTTTTAAAATCGCCATAATCGCCGTAATCGTGATTACCCAGAACGGCTAATTTTCCATCTTTACTTTTGATTTGAGAAAACAAATCGATAAATGGAATGAATTCATCAGCATAATTATTCACCATATCTCCGGTAAACAATATCAGATCAGCATCTTGTTTATTAATCAAATCGATGGCATGCTGCAGATGTTTTGGATTCTGGAAACTTCCGCTGTGAACATCCGAGATCTGAACAATCTTATACCCTTTGAAAGCCGCAGGAAGATTTTTCAGTTTAAGTCTTACAATTCTGGCTCGGTGACGGTATTTACCAAAGACAATTCCGTCCAAAACCAGACCAGCCAGCAACGCTGCTGATCCTAAACCAACCAAACTTACGAATTTTCGCCTTGATGGATAATTGTGATTTTCTGTTGCAACATAATGGTATCCGAAATTGAACAACCTGAAAATATCTTCTGCTAATAAAAAAACAGCAACCAAAATCTTTGGCAATACAAATATTAAAATTGTCGAAAATACAATCTGAAAACGAAGATATTCGTGAGAAGCTCTATTAAATGTAAAGACTGAATAAATTAAAAATCCGTAAATAAGAACCGTTGGAATCCAGTAGATAAATTTTGCATTCTGATTGGAATAAACCGTTTTAAAGGCTTGATAGACATATACTTCCAGCACCAGAAATATGCCGAGAATGAATAAAATATTTTTTTGCATACTTTTATATAAAAAAACAAAAGGAATAAAAAATCATTCCTTTTGTATTATAGACGTTTAAATTTCGATTTTACTTTAAATTTTACCTTCAGGGAATTTATAGATTACACAGTTGATATTCATTCCTGCTCCAACTGATGTGAAAAGTATATGAGATCCCGGCGTGAATTGCTGACCTTCCATTTTCCCTTTTCTGATCAAATCAAATAAAGTAGGAACCGTTGCAACCGAAGAGTTTCCATATTCCTGGATCGTCATTGGAGAAATGGCGTGGTCGTAATCTTTTTGTCCGTACAATTTGAAAAGCCTTCCAATCATAGCATAATCCATCTTTGCATTGGCCTGATGAATTAATATTTTGGTGATATCAGAAATATCAAGATTAGCCTTTTCGATCGTAGCTTTTATAGCGTCTGGGACGTTTTTCAAAGCGTACTCGTAGATTTTGCGGCCTTTCATTTGGATATATTGTCTTGCTTCTTTAGATTCAAGATTAAGACTTGGTCCATTTGCAAGATAATTAAGTTCTTCGCCGTTGTCACAAAGTGTGCTATCTGCTAAAACCCCCACAGAAGTATCTTCCGTAGCAACGACTACAACTGCACCGGCGCCATCTGCAAAGATCATTTTGTTTCGGTCAAATTCGTCAGTCACCCGGCTCAGCGTTTCACCGCCGACAACAAGGATTGTTTTTGCTTTTTTAGCTTTTATTAACGTATCTGCAAGAATCAGAGATTCTACCCAGCCCGGACATCCGAAGATCATATCATAGTTGACACAAGATCTGTTTTTGATATCCAGCTTATTTTTAAGTCTTGCTGATAGAGAAGGCATAAAATTAGGAATCCCATCCACATCAACTTCTCCAAAATTGGTAGCATAGATGATATAATCGATCTCTTCTTTGTCAATACCTGCGTCTTCAATTGCTTCTAAGGAAGCCCTAAGACCAAGATCTGAATTAAAATCCTCAGGACTAAGATATCTTCTTCTTTCGATCTCTGTGATGTCTACGAATTTCTGAATAATTTCGTCTGTCGGCTTCTCAATCAGTTGATTATTATCATCATAGAAGATAGAATCTTTGAAATGGGAACCTTCTATTATGTTTTCCGGAATATAACTTCCGGAGCCAATGATCAGTGTATTAGGCATTGATATTAATAAATTTTAATATGCAAAATTACATAAAAATTAATTGTTGAAATTTTATTTTTGTTATTTTTTAAGGGTCTTACAATTAATCAGTTGTAAATCTGAATTATAATTAATTAAATAAGCTTTCTGACTTAATATTTGAATTTTTATCATAGAATTTCTATTTTTGATGAATGTTTGAATTCCAAACCATAGACAAAGAAATTGAGGATGTTTTGATGAAGGAAAAAGGCAGCAAATTCATCGGTTTTGCTTATCCAATAAATTCTGACTCTGAAATTAAATCGAGACTTAATCACCTTCGTGAGATTCATCCAAAAGCAACACATCACTGTTATGCTTACCGATTAGGAATTAACGGCGAAAATTACCGCGCCAATGATGACGGCGAACCTTCGGGAAGTGCGGGTTTGCCAATTTTCAATCAACTATTAGCGCATCAAATTACAAATGTTTTGGTTGTTGTCATCAGATATTACGGCGGGACAAAATTAGGCGTTGGCGGATTGGTAAAAGCCTACAAAGAATCTGCGAAATTTACTTTAGAAGAAGCCAAAATCATTACCAAAGAATTAGAATCGAAAATCGAATTGAAGTTCAAATTTTCTCAGCAAAATATCATTTTTACTTTACTAAATAAATATGATGCAAAAATCCTCTCTTTCGAAGCGGAAGACATTTGCACAATTGTAGCCAACTTCAAAACTTCAAAAAAAGAAAGCATCTCGGAAGAATTGTCCGAAATGCTTTTGGAATTAAATTTTTTATAACTTTTATCTTCTATTTCCCATTAACATCGATGCAAAATAAAGCAATTGCGCTAATGAACCAAGTGCTGCAACAACATAAGTTCTGGCTGCCCATTTCAATGAATCTTCTGCACCAGCATATTCTTCTCTCGAAACTGTTCCGCTGGATTCCAACCATTTCAAAGCTCTATTGCTGGCATCATATTCTACAGGTAAGGTGATGAATGCAAATAATGTTGTTACCGCAAAAAGCACAACGCCAATTGCTAAAACCGTTGTGTTTCCATTTGGATTGTCGATGCTTCTTGTACCGGCCATAATCGCAATACCAGCAATTAGAACAAATTGCAACAGATTGGAACTGATATTCACGATTGGAACCATTTTCGACCGGAACTGCAACATAGAATAACCAACGGCGTGCTGAACGGCGTGTCCACATTCGTGAGCTGCAACCGCCGCCGCCGCCGCATTTCTTTGCATGTAAACAGATTCGGAAAGGTTTACAGTTTTAGTTTCCGGATTGTAATGGTCGGTCAATTGTCCTGGAACGGAAACGACCTGAACATCATTAATCCCATTATCTCTCAACATTTTTTCGGCAATTTCTTTTCCGGAAAGTCCATTTCTGAGGTGAACTTTGGAGTAATGCTCGAATTTGGATTTCAATCTTGATGAAACAATCCAACTCAGCAGCATAGAAATCCCAATAATTAAATAGTAACCAGTCATTTTATTTTCAATTTATGTTAAAATAAATTATAATTTTTGATGTAAAAACCGTACCAAAGCCTTGCTTTTTTTTTCTTAAAAACTATCTTTGTCTAATCTATAAACAAGAATATGGGAAATATCAATATAAAGCAAGTAGTTACGGAAAAAGACCAAATGGATTTCATCAAATTCCCGATGGAACTTTATAAGAACAACCCGAATTACGTTCCGCCATTGATCAATGAAGAAAGAAATATCTGGAAAAAAGAAGAAAATCCTGCCCTCAATTATTCTGAAGCGAAACAATTTTTAGCTTACAAAAATGATAAAATCGTCGGCAGAATTGCTGTTTTGATTAATAGAAAGGAAGAGAAAGAACTTGGCATCAAGAAAGTTAGATTTGGCTGGCTGGATTTCATTGATGATGCAGAAGTTTCCAAAGCTTTGATTAATATTGCTATTAATTTCGCCAAGGAAAATCAAATCGATAAAATCGAAGGTCCGATGGGATTCACCAATCTTGACAAGGCTGGAATGTTGACTTTCGGATTTGATAAATTGGCAACAATGATTGGACTTTACAATAACGATTATTATCCCAAACATCTTGAAAATCTTGGCCTTGTAAAAGAAAAAGAATGGGTAGAATTTGAATTGCAATTCCCTGAAATTTTGCCGGAAAAAGTGGAGAAATTCAGTTCGTTGATTGCTCAGAAATACAAATTGAAAACTTTACAATTCAAACATAAAAAAGAGATTTTGCCTTACGTAGAATCGATGTTTAAATTGCTGGATGAGACTTACAAGCATCTTTCGACTTACACACCAATTTCCGATGAGCAAATCAAAACTTACAAGGAAAAATATTTCGGATTTATAGACAAAGATTACATCACTTGCGTCGCGGACGAGAACAATCAATTGGTGGCGTTTGCGATTACAATGCCTTCTTATTCCAAGGCTTTGCAGAAATCAAAAGGAAAACTTTTCCCATTCGGCTGGTGGCACTTTTTACAAGCTGGGAAGAAAAATGAGCGCGCCAATTTCTACCTGATAGGAATCCATCCGGAATACCAAAGAAGAGGCGTGACGTCAATGATTTTTAAAGCCATTCAGGAAAACCTTAAAACAAAAGGCATCAAATACCTTGAGACCAATCCGGAACTGGAGGAAAACAAAAGTGTGCAGGTTCTTTGGCAAGATTATCATCCGGTGCATCACAAAAGCAGAAGAACTTATTCACTTGAGATTAAATAATTATATTTAATTTAAACGATCGTTTAGCAAAATATAAATTTGAATAAGCGTATTAATCTTTTAAAAATCAATTCCTAGTGAAAAAGCAACTATACATTTACGTTGGTCTGATCATCCTGTTTGTAGCTTATAATTTTTATAAACCTATCAAGGATGACAGATTGGATGCGGTCATCAACATTCTGTTTGCCAGCGTGTTGTTTCTCTACATTGCTTACATCGCCTATCTTGTTCTGAGGAATATGGGCAAAAAAGGCAAATAGACTCTTATTTATAACTATTCTAAATTTACTAAAACAGACTTTTCTCTTGTTTACATAAGGCTGATAATTTACTATATTAAATCTTTATTTAGTATTTTTGCATAGTTAAATTTGACCTTATGAATTTACCCGAAAATTATATTCCAATACTAATTCAGGCCGCAGTCGGTCTTGGATTCGTAGCTATTTCTTTGTTAGGTGCTCATTTCTTGGGTCCTCAGCAGAAGAAAGGGAATTCTGTAAAAAACCAAGCCTGGGAATGTGGTATTCCGAGTGAAGGTAACGCTAGAACACCATTCTCCATCAAATATTTCCTGACTGCAGTTTTGTTCGTATTGTTCGATATCGAGATTGTATTCTTCTACCCTTACGCGGTTAACTTTAGAGAATTTGGAATGGAAGGCTTTGTTGCCGTACTTACGTTTGTTGCTATTTTCTTTGTCGCTTTTTTCTACGTTTGGAAAAGAGGCGCTTTGGATTGGGACAAATAAATTAATTTAATTACGTTTTGGATTTAAAATTGAATCAATTAAAGTCTAAAATTTAAAATCTAGAAAAAATGTCAGATAATAAACCAGTAATTATAACAGATGCGCCCGCTCCTCCAGGATTTGAAGGAGAAGGATTTTTCGCAACACAATTGAGCAGTGTGATCGGGATGGCAAGAAAGTTCTCACTTTGGCCTTTACCTTTTGCAACATCTTGCTGTGGGATCGAATTTATGGCGACATTGAATCCAACTTACGATGCTTCAAGATTTGGAATGGAAAGAAACTCTTTCTCTCCAAGACAGGCAGATATGTTGATGGTTTGCGGAACTATTTCTAAAAAATTAGGTCCCGTTTTGAAAGAAGTTTATACCCAAATGGCTGAGCCAAAATGGGTAGTTGCTGTTGGCGCTTGTGCTTCCAGCGGTGGTATTTTTGATACTTATTCAGTTTTACAAGGGATTGACAAAATCATTCCTGTTGACGTCTATGTTCCAGGATGTCCGCCAAGACCAGAACAAATCATCGAAGGCGTAATGCAGGTGCAGGCATTGGCAGAAAGCGAAAGCATCAGAAGAAGAGATATGCCGGAATATCAGCATTTATTGGATTCTTACAATATTAGTAACTAAGGAAGATGACAAACGAATTTGTATTAGAAGCTATCACGAGAGAATTTCCTGAATCTGTTGTTTCAAGTTCAGAACCTTACGGAATGCTGACAGTTGAAATCAAAAAAGACGACATTAAGAAGGTCATTCATTATTTGAAAGATTCAAGTTTAGAAATCAATTTTTTGACAGATGTTTGCGGGATTCATTATCCTGAAACGCCTGAGAAAGAAATTGGTGTTATTTATCATTTGCATAATATGATGACCAATTTCAGAATTCGTCTCAAAGTTTTTATGACAAGAGAAAATATAGAAGTTGATTCTTTGACTGAATTGTATGCAGGTGCAAACTGGATGGAAAGAGAAACTTTTGATTTCTATGGGATCAAATTCAAAGGCCACCCCGATTTGAGACCGATTCTTAATATGGAAGATTTGGGTTACCATCCAATGTTGAAAGAATACCGACTGGAAGATGGAACCAGAACAGATAAGAACGATAGTATGTTCGGAAGATAAAATTAATATAAATGATAAATGATAATAGATAAATGATTATCGATTATCACCTATCAATTATCAATTATAAAGAATATGAAAGATAACTCATTATCTAATATACTTAACCAATACGACAGCAAGGAACAAATCGACGGGCAACTATACACCCTGAATCTTGGACCTACGCACCCTGCAACTCACGGGATTTTCCAGAACGTTCTTACGATGGACGGCGAAAGGATTCTTCACGCTGAGCAAACTGTAGGTTATATTCACAGAGCATTCGAAAAAATCTCTGAGAGAAGAAACTTTGCACAAATCACCACGCTTACCGATAGAATGAACTACTGCTCTGCCCCCATCAATAATTTGGGCTGGCATATGACAGTTGAGAAATTACTTGGCATCAAAGTTCCAAAACGTGTAGATTATATGCGTGTGATTTTAATGGAATTGGCAAGAATTGGTGACCACTTGATTTGCAACGGTGTTACAGGAATGGATGCCGGCGCCATTACAGGATTGACTTATATGTTCATCGAAAGAGAGCGTATTTACGATATGTACGAGCAGATTTGCGGTGCAAGGATGACGACTAATATGGGAAGAATCGGCGGTTTCGAAAGAGACTTCACGCCAAAGTTCCACGAGTTATTAAAAGACTTCCTGAAAACTTTTCCTGCAAGATTTGCAGAATTCGGTCAATTGTTAGAAAGAAACAGAATCTTTATGGACAGAACCATCGGAGCTGGCGCAATTTCGGCAGAAAGAGCTTTGAGTTACGGTTTCACAGGTCCAAACCTTCGTGCAACAGGCGTTGATTATGACGTGAGAGTTGCACAGCCGTATTCTTCTTATGAAGATTTCGATTTCATTATTCCGGTTGGAACTGCGGGCGATACTTACGACCGTTTTATGGTTCGTCAGCAGGAGATTTGGGAATCTTTGAAAATCATCAACCAAGCTTACGACAATCTTCCAGAAGGACCATTCCACGCGGATGTTCCGGATTTTTATCTTCCTGAAAAGGCAGATGTTTACAACAAAATGGAAGCCTTGATTTACCATTTCAAAATCGTAATGGGAGAAACAGATGTTCCTAAAGGCGAAGTTTACCACGCTGTAGAAGGTGGAAATGGAGAATTAGGATTCTATCTCGTGAGCGACGGCGGAAGAACGCCTTACAGGTTGCACTTCAGAAGACCTTGTTTCATTTATTACCAGGCTTATCCGGAAATGATTACCGGCGCAGTAATATCTGACGCAATCGTAACAATGTGTAGTATGAACATTATTGCGGGAGAATTAGACGCATAATTTTGTACAACGTACAAAGTAAAATGTATAAAGATTAAAAATAGAAGTACACTGTACATTGTACATTGTACATTTTACAACAAAATAAGATGAGCGAAACAATTGCTTTTAAACCTGAAAGCTTAGCGCAGGTTCATAAAATTATCGCAAGATATCCGGAAGGCAGACAAAAATCTGCGCTGATTCCTGTCTTGCACATTGCACAGAAAGAATTTGATGGTTGGCTGGCTGTTCCAGTGATGGATTATGTTGCAGAATTATTGAGCATTACACCAATCGAAGTATATGAAGTTGCGACTTTCTATACGATGTTCAATATGAAGCCGGTGGGGAAATATGTTTTGGAAGTTTGCAGAACCGGGCCTTGCATGCTGAACGGAAGTGATAATATTCTCGACCACATCAGAACCAAATTAAATATTAAAGACGGCGAAACCACAGCAGACGGACTTTTCACTTTAAAACCGGGAGAATGTCTTGGCGCTTGCGGATATGCACCGATGATGCAGTTGGGTAAATTCTACCACGAACATTTGACCATCGAAAAAGTTGACGAAATCATTGACCTTTGCAGACAAGGCGCCATCGATTTAGGTTAAGAATTAATTTAGATAAATAATTAAGCAAAAAGCCAAAAGCCAATTGCTATAAGCTTATAAATAAAATGAGTAAAAAACTTTTACTTAAAAACGCACATATTGAGGGAATCCGTTACTTCGAAACTTACCGAAAAAATGGTGGTTACGAAGCTGCGGAAAAAGCTCTGAAAATGACTACCGATCAAGTTCTTGAAGAAGTAAAAACTTCCGGACTCCGTGGTCGTGGTGGTGCTGGTTTTCCTACCGGAATGAAGTGGAGTTTCCTTGCAAAACCGGAAGGCGTTCCAAGACATTTGGTCGTAAATGCCGATGAGTCTGAACCAGGAACTTTCAAAGACAGATATTTGATGGAGTTTCTTCCTCATTTATTAATCGAAGGAATGTTGATTTCTTCTTACACTTTAGGTTCCAATGTTTCGTATATCTACATCAGAGGAGAATATTCCTGGATTCCGGATATTTTAGAAGAAGCAATTGAGGAAGCTAAGGCTGCTGGATTTCTTGGAAAAAATATCTTAGGAACTGGTTTCGATTGCGAAATCTATGTTCAGAGAGGTGCCGGAGCTTACATTTGTGGTGAAGAAACAGCTTTATTGGAATCTCTTGAGGGTAAGAGAGGAAACCCAAGATTGAAACCACCTTTCCCTGCTATTAAAGGACTTTGGGAAAGACCAACGGTAGTAAATAACGTTGAAACCATCGCTGCAGTTGTTCCAATCATTGATATTACTGGCTCTGAATATGCAAAAATCGGTGTTGGAAGGTCAACAGGAACTAAATTAATTTCGGCTTGTGGAAACATTAACAAACCTGGCGTTTATGAAATTGACATGACCATCACCGTTGAAGAATTCATTTATTCCGATGAATATTGTGGCGGAATACCGAATGGTAAAAAACTGAAAGCCTGTATTCCTGGTGGAAGTTCTGTTCCAATCGTCCCTGCAAATTTATTACTGAAAACCATCAATGGTGAACCAAGATATATGAATTACGAATCCCTTGCTGACGGTGGTTTTGCTACCGGAACGATGATGGGATCAGGTGGATTTATTGTTTTGGACGAAGACCAGTGTGTCGTAAATCATACGATGACTTTAGCAAGATTCTACAACCACGAGAGTTGTGGACAATGTACACCTTGCCGTGAAGGAACGGGTTGGATGTACAAAATATTGAAAAAAATAGAAAAAGGAGAAGGAAAAATGGCAGATATCGATTTGCTTTGGGATATCCAGAGAAAAATCGAAGGGAATACCATTTGTCCTTTGGGAGATGCTGCTGCCTGGCCGGTTGCTGCTGCTATCAGACACTTTAGAGATGAGTTTGAATGGCACGTCAATAATCCAGAGCTAAGCCAGACTCAAAATTATGGCTTAGCAAATTATGCTGATCCAATCCCGGCAGTTGCCAAATAAGTAGAGTATATTATAATGAAGAAGTTTTTATTGCTATTATTAGCAATTACAAGTTTAGAAGGTGCAAAAGCACAGAGCGAGGCGTTCAAAAAAGGATCTGTAATGATTTTCTGGGGATGGAACAGAGCTTGGTATTCCAACTCCGACATTCATTTTTATGGGCAGGATTATAATTTCGTATTGCATGATGTTTCTGCTCACGACAGACCAACACCAATAAGCGAGTTTAATCATTATATTGACCCTACAAAAATCTCTATTCCACAGGTTAATTATAATGTCACTTATTTTATTAATGATAATCTGGGACTAAGTTTTGGAATAGATCACATGAAATATGTGATGGATCAGGATCAGACTGCTTCTATTAGTGGATATATTAATAATCCTCAGTATGCTGCAATGGTAAATAATGGACAAGTAGATCTTACCAACGGTGAATTTTTAAAATTTGAGCATACGAATGGATTGAATTATCTTAATTTCGGCATTCAGAAATATAAACAGTTACTGAACAAAAAGAATTTTGATATATTCTGGGGCGGAGGATTTGGAGCCGGAGTTTTGGTTCCTAAAACGGATGCAACGCTTATGGGAAAAGAAGAAAGCGATCATTTCCATTTAGCAGGATTTGGGTTGGATGCAAGAACAAGTGTTAATCTGCTTTTATGGAATCATTTTGTTGCAAAAGCAGAATTCAAATATGCATATATTAATCTGCCAAGTGTAAGAACTACAGTGGAAAATGTAAAAGTAGATAAAGCCATTCAGGATTTCAACGCTTCCGAGCTTGTTTTTGGAATTGGATATACCTTTAATACAAAGAAAAATAAATAAAAATTAAGACTATTGCTGACGCATATAGCCAAAAGCATAAGATATGAGCGAAGAAGTCAAAAAATTTAAAGTTACCATAGACGGACAAACGACTGAAGTTTTGCCTGGTACTTCTATTTTGGAAGCTGCAAGACAAATCGGTGGGAAGTCTGTTCCGCCAGCTATGTGTTATTATAGCAAACTGGAAACCAGCGGAGGAAGATGCAGAACGTGTCTGGTAGAAGTTTCCAAAGGTTCCGAAGCAGATCCAAGACCAATGCCTAAATTAGTTGCAAGCTGCAGAACTGGCGTGATGGACGGAATGGAAGTTAAAAACCTAAGTTCAGAAAAAGCGCAGGAAGGCAGAAAAGCGGTTACCGAATTCCTTTTGCTGAATCATCCTTTGGATTGCCCAATTTGTGATCAGGCGGGAGAATGTCATCTACAGGATCTTGGTTACGAGCACGGAAACCTTGAGACCAGAACTGAATTCGAAAGAAATACTTACGATGCAGATGACATCGGTCCAAACATCAAATTGAATATGAACCGTTGCATCCTTTGCGCAAGATGTGTATTGGCTGCAAATCAACTGACAGATAAAAGAGAACACGGAATCCTTTACAGAGGTGACCACGCAGAGATCTCTACAATGTTGAATAAAGCGTTGGACAATGATTTCATCGGAAATGTGATCGACGTTTGTCCAGTTGGAGCATTGACAGACAGAACGGCAAGATTCACCAGCAGAGTTTGGTTCACAAAACCTTATAATGCGACTTGTACCTGTACGAAATGCAGCGGAAAAGCGGTAGTTTGGATGAAGGGTGATGAAGTGGTAAGAGTAACTGCCAGAAAAGACCAATACGGTGAAGTTGAAGATTGGATTTGCGACGAGTGTCGTTTCCACAAAAAAGATACAGCACTTTGGAACATCGAAGGACCAAGACATATCGACAGACATTCTGTAATTTCTCTTAACCATTACGAGAAAAAAACAGATAGCTACAATGTATTAGAAAACTTTGAAGCCAAAGAAATTGGTTTTTCGGACGAAAAAGAAATTGAAAAATTAGATAATGAGACAATTTGATATTGAGAATTCTCAAGAATCAAAACTCAAATAAATTGATATGGAATTACTGACTTTTAAAATCATATTAGTACTTGCTCTATTCCTTTTAGCGCTTACTATCGCCGCCTACTCCACTTGGGCAGAGAGAAAAGTAGCGTCTATTATGCAGGACAGGATTGGACCAAACAGAGCTGGACCCTTCGGATTGCTGCAGCCGTTGGCAGATGGTGGCAAATTTTTCTTCAAAGAGGATTTTACACCACAACACGCTGAGAAATTCCTATTTATATTAGGACCATCTTTGGTCATGTTTATTTCATTAATTACTGGTGCTGTAATCCCTTGGGGTAAAACATTGAATTTCGGAGGTGTTTCTTACGATCTTCAGGTTGCTAATATTGATGTTGGCGTTTTGTTCATCATCGGAATGGCTTCTATCGGTGTTTACGGAATTATGATCGGAGGCTGGGCTTCTAACAACAAATATTCATTGCTTGGTGCAATCAGAGCGTCTTCTCAGATGATCTCTTACGAATTAGCAATGGGATTGGCACTTCTTTCCATCATTATGATGACAGGAAGTCTTGACCTTAAAGTAATTTCTGAAACACAGACTTCCGGGAAAATCTGGGGATTCATTCCGGCAATTTCCGGGATCAATTGGAATATTCTATATCAGCCTTTAGCTTTTTTAATATTTTTCATTGCTGCAATGGCAGAAACGAACCGTCACCCTTTCGATTTACCAGAATGTGAATCTGAATTGGTAACCGGTTATTCCACCGAATATTCATCAATGAAGTTGGGATTATATATGTTTGGGGAATATGTGAATATGTTTATCTCTAATGCATTTATGGTCGTTCTTTTCTTCGGAGGTTATAATTATCCGGGAATAGACTGGGTTACTCACAACTGGGGAGAAAATGTTGCAGGAGTATTAAGTATAGTTGCATTCTTAACAAAAACAATCATCGGAATTCTGATCTTTATGTGGATCAGATGGACACTTCCGAGATTCAGATATGACCAATTGATGCATCTTGGATGGAAAACTTTGATTCCATTGGCATTGGTAAATCTAATGATAACAGGTGCTGTGATTTTGGCATTTGGAAATTAAAATTGAATAATAATTAAAGATATAAGACAAGAACGGTCTAAGATCTAATGTCTAACATCTAACATCTATAATTAAATGAAACTTACTAACAGATCAAAAGTTGTTTCGAATAAAGAAATGACCTTAGGCGAAAAGATCTACTTACCTGCGATTTTCAAAGGTATGGGAATCACTTTCAAACACGCAGTAAGAACCGTGATTAAAGGTGCGCCTGCAGTATATTCTTATCCTGAGGTTCAAAAACCAAGAGCAGAAATCTGGAGAGGTCAACACGTTTTGAAGAGAGACGAAGAAGGCAGAGAAAGATGTACAGCTTGTGGACTTTGTGCCGTGGCGTGCCCTGCAGAAGCTATCACAATGACAGCCGGAGAAAGAACTAAGGAAGAAAAACATCTTTACAGAGAAGAAAAATATGCTGAGATCTATGAGATCAATATGTTGAGATGCATCTTCTGCGGAATGTGTGAAGAAGCTTGTCCTAAATCTGCTATCTACTTAACAGACAGATTGGTAGATGTGGAACAAAACAGAAATTCTTTTATCTACGGAAAAGATAAACTGGTCGAGAAAATTAATGCAAGGATTGACATCACAGAAAGACAATCTGAGAAACAAAAAAATGCAGTAAAATAATGGATCAGATTTTATTTTTTATCGTAGCGTTTTTAGCCATAGCAAGTGCAGTTTACTTTGTATTTGCAAAAAATCCGATGTACGCGATCCTTTCATTGATCGTGACAATGTTTTCCATTGCGGGAATGTACATTCTTCTTAACGCCCAGTTTTTAGGTATAGTTCAGATCATCGTTTATACCGGTGCTATTATGGTTTTGTTCCTTTATATTTTGATGATGCTAAATCTTAATAAAGAAGACGAAAGTAAAAAGGACAACCTTCCGAAGTTCATCGGGATTTTCTCAATTTGTATTTTATTTGTGGGAATGTTGGGTGCTTACAAAGGCCTTAGCGGAAAAACAGTAGCAGAAGGCAACATTGACTATTCTGTCGGACTGACTAAAAATCTGGGAAGATTATTGTTTAACGAATATGTATTGCCATTTGAACTTGCTTCAATCCTGATTTTAGCTGGAATCGTAGGTGCTGTTCTGATTGGTAAAAAAGATTTATAAGATTATGGGAGACGTAAATACATTTATACAACAGGTTCCTCTGGAATATTTCATTATTCTGAGTACCGTTTTGTTCTGCCTTGGTGTTTTGGGAGTTTTGCTTCGTAAAAATGCCATCGTGATACTAGGGTGTGTAGAATTGATGCTTAATTCCGTGAATCTTTTACTGGCAGCATTTTCTGCTTACAAAGGTGATGGTAACGGACAGCTTTTGGTGTTCTTCATCATGGTGGTTGCCGCAGCAGAAGTAGCTGTAGGTTTGGCAATTATCGCAATGATGTACAGAAATACCAAATCTGTAGACGTAAGTATTTTTAATAAATTAAGAGGATAATAAAAGGAATGGAAAATTTAGTTTACGCGATTGTACTTTTACCTTTAGCTGGATTTATCATCAACGGACTTTTCGGGAAAAAACTTCCTAAAGTAGTCGTTGGAGGATTGGCAACTTTGGTAGTTTTCGCTTCGTTTGTTATCACGACAAGTATATTTTTTGGCTTCAAGAGCGACAGTGCGCCTGTTATTGTTAAAGCTTTTGAATGGTTCAGAATTAATGGAATTCAAATTAATTTCGGATTCCAGATCGATCAGTTATCATTAATGATGGTAATGATCATCACGGGAATCGGATCATTGATCCACCTTTACTCTATTGGCTATATGAGCCACGACGAAGGTTTTTACAAATTCTTCACTTACCTGAATCTCTTTATTTTCTCGATGTTGCTTTTGGTTTTAGGAAGCAATTATCTGATCTTGTTTATCGGTTGGGAAGGTGTTGGACTTTGTTCATATTTACTAATTGGATTCTGGTACACGAACGAAGAATATGGAAAAGCAGCAAGAAAAGCTTTCATTATGAACCGTATTGGTGATCTTGGATTGTTGATCGGAATCTTCGCAATCGCTGCACAAGTTAACGCTGTAGATTATCTGAGTGTCGCTCAGAATTCTTCAAAATTTGCTTTAGACAGCAGTCCTATTATATTTATTACCGTCAGTTTATTTATCGGAGCAGTTGGTAAATCGGCTCAGATCCCTTTGTTCACCTGGCTACCGGATGCGATGGCTGGTCCAACGCCGGTTTCTGCATTGATTCACGCTGCAACGATGGTAACAGCTGGTGTTTATTTGGTCGTAAGAAGTAATTTCTTATTCTCATTGGCACCATCAACATTAAATTTAATCTTATTCATCGGGATTGCGACGTCTTTGGTGGCGGCGTTCATTGGACTAAGACAAAACGATATCAAAAAAGTATTGGCATATTCCACTGTATCTCAGTTAGGATTTATGTTCATCGCTTTGGGAGCAGGTGCTTACACCACTGGAATGTTCCACGTTATGACGCACGCTTTCTTCAAAGCTTTATTATTCTTAGGAGCAGGTTCTGTAATTCACGCCATGAGTGGCGAACAGGATATGCGTTTTATGGGCGGATTAAGAAAGAAAATTCCGGTTACATATTGGACTTTCCTGATCGGAACCCTTGCAATTACGGGTATTCCGCCATTATCCGGGATGGTTTCTAAAGATGAAATTTTAACGCATATTTATGCTATAAACCCTGTTCTTTGGGGACTGACGCTATTCAGTGCTGCCTTGACAGCTATTTATATGTTCAGATTATTATTCCTGACATTCTTCGGAGAGTTCAGGGGAACGGAAGAGCAAAAACACCATTTGCACGAAAGTCCTTTGACTATGACTTTACCATTGGTTGTTCTGGCAATCCTTTCGGTTGTTGGTGGATTCATTAATCTTCCGCACTTCATCGGACACGGACATTTCCAGAAACTGGCACATTGGCTGCAACCAATTTATGTTTACGATACCGAATCTCCGGAGATTCCTTTCGTTACAGAAATGATTCTTCTGGCAGTAACAGTTATTATGGTGGTGGTCATCTTCTTTGCTGTAAAAGCAGTTTACGTTACCAAAAAGAAAAATGCACTACCGGAAGAAAGTTATACCGGTTGGGAAAAGCTATCAGCTAAGAAATTATTCATAGACGAAATTTATAATGCCACCATCGTGAGACCTTTCGAGGAAGCTGGTAAAGCAGCGGCGATGTTTGACAAAGCAGTTCTTGATCCTATTGTTAATTTCATCGGATTGGGAGCGGCAGATTCCGGGAGAGCGGCAAAACGCCTTCAGAACGGAAATGTAGAAAACTATGTGCTGATTATGTCATTGGCCATAGGAATTGTATTGATTGTTAACTTTTTATTGAAATAGATGTCCTGTTTACTATTAACATTACTACTGTTACCTCTTGTAGGTTCGGGTTTACTCTTTTTCTGGAAAAATGCTTCCAGTAAATATGTTGCATTGGCTTTTGCCCTCGCACAGATGTTTTTAGCATTTTATATGTTGGGAAGTTTCGATTTCAATCCGACAGTTGATGCGCCATTACAATACGAGATCACCTATCCTTGGTCCAGCTACATCAAAAGCAGCCTGAATTTCGGGATCGATGGAATGAGTATGCTGATGATTTTATTAACGAACATCTTGGTTCCATTGATTGTTTTGTCATCTTATAACGAAACGAAAGGCTATTCTAATTCTTTCTACGCATTGATTTTGTTGATGCAGTTTGGATTGCTGGGCGTTTTCACTTCATTAGACGGCTTATTATTCTACATCTTCTGGGAAGTAACTTTGATCCCAATCTGGTTGATTGCCGGAATCTGGGGGCAGGAAGATAAGCGAATCAAATTCACGACAAAATTTTTTGTTTACACATTCGTAGGATCTTTGTTTATGCTGATCGGTTTGATCTACGTTTACAACCACGCGGCTTCTTTTGCATTGACGGATCTTTATAATGCCGACCTTAACATCAATGAACAAAATGTAATTTTCTGGTTTATCTTCTTTGCATTTGCAGTGAAGTTACCTGTATTTCCTTTCCACACCTGGCAGCCTGACACTTACACCTACTCTCCTACTCAAGGATCGATGTTGTTATCAGGAATTATGCTGAAGATGGCGGTTTATGGCGTTTTAAGATATCTGTTACCAATCACACCTTTAGCAATTGGCGGAATTTCCGGAGAGATCGTAATCATACTTTCAGTAATCGGAATCATCTACGGCGCTTTGATCGCAATGATTTCTACGGACAGTAAACGACTGATTGCTTTCTCATCTCTTTCTCACGTGGGGTTAATTGTCGCTGGGATTTTCTCGAGTGCAGTCGTTACAATGAGAACAGGATTAACTTTTGAAGGCGGACAGGGTGCAATGATCCAGAGTTTTGCTCACGGGATCAACGTTGTAGGTTTATTTTACTGTGCAGATATTCTTTATAAAAGATTCAAAACGAGAGATATCAGAAAAATGGGAGGTTTGGCGAAAGTCGCTCCTAAATTTGCAGTTTTGTTTATGATCATTCTGTTAGGTGCAACCGGAGTTCCTTTAACAAACGGATTCATCGGGGAATTTATCTTGCTGAAATCAGTATTCGCCTATAACTTCATTATGTCCGTAATGGCAGGGTTAACATTAATTCTCTGTGCGGCTTATATGCTGAGATTCTATGGAAAAGCAATGTTTGGTAAAGGTGATGAAGCAGTTTTAGCAACCACAAAAGATATCAGCGGTGTTGAGTTTTCAGTATTGGCAAGTTTATCTGTCTTTGTAATCGTTTTGGGCGTTTATCCACAGCCGGTTATAGAAATGGTAACAAGTTCAGTGAGCTTCATTTATTCATCAATGGTCAATTAATAATATCTTCTTTTAGGTATTAATTTAAATAAATAATAAAAATTCAAAACGGATATCGGATTTCCGGCTCCGGCGAAACAAATAAAAGAAATGGGTGTTTTAATAGTTTTATTCCTTACGGCAATTTTAGTATTATTTTCCGGTGTTTTCGAGAAAGGGAAATATGCAAGATACATCGGGATCGCAGGATTGATCGTTGGTTTATATGTTAGTTTTCTTCCGGAATGCGAGTTTTTTGCTCAGTACAGATCGATGTACGAGTATGGAAACAACGCTGAATTATTCACAAAAATTTCTGTAGTTGTCACTTTGCTTTTGTTCTTTTTAGGAGGATTTGCATTCAGCAACCACAGAAGCCATCAGCCAGAATTATATGCTTTGATGTTGTTTGCACTTTGTGGCGGAATCGTACTATTCGGATTCCAAAATCTGGTAACCTTATTCTTAGGAATTGAAATACTGTCCATCCCGTTATACGTAATGGCTGGAGCAAATAAAACTGATTTACGTTCTACGGAAGCTTCTATGAAATATTTCCTTATGGGGGCATTCGCAACAGGATTTCTTTTATTTGGGGTTGCTTTGGTTTATGGAAGCTCAGGCAGTTTTGACCTTTATACAATCCACGATTTTGCCATCAACAATCCAAAGAATTTGATGCTGATAATGGGCGCAATATTGATGCTTTGTGCATTGGCATTCAAAGTTTCATTGGCTCCTTTTCATATGTGGAGTCCCGACGTTTATCAAGGTTCACCATCATTGATTACTGCTTTTATGGCATCAGTCGTTAAGATCTCTGGATTCTTTGCTTTATTCAAATTAATGACAATTGCATTCAGTGGAATTGTCGGAGACTGGATCAATGTTTTAGGCGTTTTCATCATCTTGACATTATTGCTTGCAAACGTTATGGGATTGGTTCAGACCAATGCGAAAAGAATGCTCGCTTATTCTTCTGTTTCTCACGCCGGATATATCGCTTTGATATTCTTCGGACTCAATAATTTTTCCACTTATATCTTAGGATTCTACCTTTTTGCTTATTCATTGGCGACTGTAGGCGTTTTCATCAGCTTGATCTGGGTTGAGAAGATCAAAAAAGAAACATCTTTTACAGCTTTCAACGGACTTGGAAAAAGAGAACCAATCCTGGCAGTTGTTTCCACAGTTTCTATGTTATCGATGGCTGGTATTCCTTTGACAGCAGGTTTCATTGGAAAATTAGGAATCTTCAATCAGGTGATTGGCGGACATTCAGAATTTTTGGTTCTGATCGCTGTTTTAGGATCTGCTTTGAGTATTGCTTATTATTTGAGACTGATTATCGCCATGTTTTTCTACAAAGAAGACAACTTCCACAATACTGAAAGAGCAACTATCACTTACAATATTGTTTCTGTCGTTATCATTCTGGCTTTAGTTTCTATGGGAATTGTTCCCGATTTGTTCGCAAAACTATTTGGTTTGTAAAATCAATTATAAAAAATTATCAAGCTTCGGGATTTTTCTCGGAGCTTTTTTATTTGGGCGCCTATTTCCACCCTCCACTCCCGCTTTTTTCTGTCATTGCGAATGAACTGTCAGCAATCATTAGAACTTTTTGTCAATCGCAATAACAGAAAAAGAGCTCCGTTCAGGTTGGGGCGCGCTTCGCAAAGTAGAAACTAATTACTTCAATTAAAATTTCACGTACATTTCAACTTTCCAATTCCTAAAAAAACTAAATTAGTAGTTGCAACTTTTACAATTATGAATCATATTTTATTATTCTTATTGATATTATCTTTTTCCGGCTGTTCTCCTTCACAATTAGATGAATCGAAAGAAGCAGAACTCAACGATGTCAAATACGGAAACTATGACAGGAATAGGATGGATATTTATTTACCCGCTAATAGAACGGCCAACACACCTTTCGTAGTTAATATTCACGGTGGTGCCTGGACAGCCGGTGATAAAAGCTATGACACATCTCTATCAAAATATTTATTGTCAAAAGGCATTGCTGTAGCCAACATCAATTACAGATATGCAAACAATACAGACACGCATCTCCCCCAATTACTGGATGATATTGATAACGTTTTCAAATATCTCATTGCACACTCGAAAGAATGGAATACGCGAAGTACCGGTTTTTCAATCACCGGGCAAAGTTCCGGCGCACACGTTTCTTTGATGTACGCTTACACCAAAACTGACAAAATAAAAGCCATTGTTGATCGTTGCGGTCCAACAGATTTCACAGACACCAATACCCTTTGGCAGCTGGACAACCAGCACCTGATGGATGCTGTAAATAAAATGTCCGGTAACAAAACTGTTTGGAAAGAAGGCGATCCAATACCTGAACTTTACGAGAAATCCAGTCCAGTGAAATTTGTGAAAAATGTTCCTATCCTCATTATTCACGGTGATCAGGATCCTGTTGTTCCTATCAAGCAATCTTATAATCTGATAAATGCTTTAAAAGGAAAAAATACACTCTACAAATTTTTGATTTTTAAGGGAGCTGATCATTCATTGGATGCATTGCCCGGTAATTCTGTAAAAAAAATATCATCGACCGCTGATTGGATAAACAAATATGGAAAAAATTAATAAAAATCAGGCTCGATTTTAAAATTCAAACTTCTATCTTTATTAAAATTTTTATTTCAATGCAACGATTCATTCTATTTTTCTGCGTTATAACTTTCACTTTCGGATTTTCGCAAACCAACTCAGTCGAAGAAAATTACACCAAAAAAGAAGTTTATATCCCAATGCGGGACGGGACTAAACTCTTCACAATCATTTATACACCAAAAGATATCTCCAAAAAGAACAAATATCCTGTGATATTGAGCAGGACCTGCTACAGTGTTGCACCTTATGGAGAAACAAATTTCAGAAAAAAACTTAACCCGAATAAATTCATTGAGAATGAAAAATACATCTTCGTTTTTCAGGATGTCCGCGGAAGATATATGAGCGAAGGCACTTTTACGAATATGACACCGCAAGTGGATCATAAAACAAAAAAAGATGTTGATGAAAGTACAGACACATATGACACTGTAGACTGGCTCGTAAAAAACATTGAAAACAACAATGGAAAAGTTGGACAATATGGAACTTCTTATCCCGGATTTTACACTGCTGCCGGAACTTTAGCGAATCATCCTGCTTTAGTAGCATCTTCTCCGCAAGCGCCAATCTCTGATTTTTGGTATGACGATTTTCATCACAACGGCGCTTTCCTGATGAGTTATTTCAAAACTTTTCCAGTTTTTGGCGTTCAGAAAACCAAGCCAGAAAAAGAATCCTGGTTTGCAGATAAAATGATAAAACCGACTTCTGATGACGGTTATCTTTTCTACAAAGATATGGGAACATTGAAAGATGGTGTTGACAAATATTATAAAGACAACTTCTTTATGCAGGAAGTCGTGGATCATCCAAACTATGATGAGTTCTGGCAGAAAAGAAATCTAATTCCTCATCTTAAAAATATCAATCACGCCGTGATGACAGTCGGCGGCTGGTTTGATGCTGAAGATCTTCGAGGACCTTTGGAAATTTATAAAACCATAGAAAAAACAAGTCCGAAAGCCAAAAACACAATCGTAATGGGACCATTTTCTCACGGCGGCTGGAATTACGATTCCGGAAAACATTTTCATAACGACATCTATTTCGGTGACAGCGTTGCGACGTTCTATCAAAAAAATATAGAGCAGCCGTTTTTTCATCATTATTTGAAAGAAGATTCTAAAAATGCTGCCAAACTGCCGGAAGCCTATATGTTCGACACTGGTAAAAAAGAATGGGATCAATTTGAAAACTGGCCGCCAAAACAATCAGTAAAACAAACGTATTACTTAAATAGCTCAGGAAGTCTTTCTGCAAACGGGGAAAATCCTAAAACATTCTCCAGCTATTTATCGGATCCAAATAAACCGGTATTGAGCAGTGAAAATTACAAGGATATGAATGGTTTCACGCCTAAGAATTATATGAGTGAAGATCAGCGTTTTGCAAGTTACAGAACAGATGTTGTAACATTCACGACAGAAGTTTTGGAAAATGACCTGACATTAGCCGGAGAAATCCTTGCAAAGCTAAAAATCACATCCTCTTCTACCGATGCAGATTTTATTGTAAAATTAATAGACATTTATCCCGCTGATGAAAAATCCAATGCAGATAAACCTAATGTAGTTTATGCAAACTATCACCAAATGGTAAGAAGCGAAATAATGCCGGCGAGATTCCGAAATAGCTTTGAAAAGCCCGAACCGCTTATCCCAAATAAAAGTGCAACTGTCAATGTAAAATTGCAGGATGTTCTCCATACCTTCAAAAAAGGTCATAAAGTCCAGATTCAGGTTCAGAGCACCTGGTTTCCGCTGATGGCTGTGAATCCACAGAAGTTTCTTGATAATCCTTATTTAGCTAACAAAGATGATTATGAAAGAGCAGAGATCCGAATTTCCAGTGGAAGCACGATAGAATTTGAAGTCCTGAAATAAAATAAAAAAAAGCACAAACCTGAGTTTGTGCTTTTTTAATTATAATGATTTGATTATATCGGCGGCAATTTCGTAAGATTTCTGCTTAGCATCAAAATCATAAATATTTCCGGAAACGATAATTTCATTTGGTCGGAAATCCTTCACAAATTTTGACAATTTTTCTTTAAGCGTTTCCCTGTCGCCCACAAAAGTTTTCGCTGCCATTCTGTTGAGATGAAGTGCAACATCGTCACCAATATTGGCAAGATCTGTCTCATCCGGTGGTAAAAGCGGCTGCCTCTGGTCTGTCAGAATATTAACGAAGGCCTGAAAGTGAGAGGTTGATAAATAATGTGCCTCATCTACAGAATCTGCTCCAATAATATTAATACAAATCATTACATAAGGCGCATCTAAAAACTCGGAAGGTTGAAAATGTTCTCTGTAAATCTCCAAAGCCACTTCCAACTGCGATGGTGCAAAATGTGCGGCAAAAGCATAAGGCATTCCTAATTTAGCTGCCAAAAAAGCAGAATCAGTTGAACTTCCCAGTATATAAAGAGGAACATCTGCGCCTTCTCCGGGAATTGCTCTCACTTTGGATCCAGAATTTTCATTTGACATATATTTCTGAAGCTCTTTGATATGAAATTCAAAGTTATAATTGGGATTGAAATTGTTTCCTCTCAAGGCACTTGCTGTCAGCATATCAGTTCCCGGCGCTCTTCCCAGACCAAGATCTATTCTCTCGGGAAACAATCCGTCCAGCGTCCCAAACTGTTCTGCAACAGACAAAGTCGAATGATTGGGCAGCATAATTCCACCGGAGCCTACCCGCAAAGTTTCCGTCTGACCAGCAACGTGGCCAATCAAAATAGATGTTGCCGCACTGGCTACATTAGGAAAATTATGATGTTCTGAAAACCAATATCTTGTAAATCCCAATCTCTCGGCATTCTGGGCAGCTTTCACAGATTTCTGAAACGTCGTATTTATATCATCACCTTTTACAATGGTTGCAAGGTCTAGAATTGAATATTTAATTGACATATTTTTAGATTTATACAAGTGTTTAATTCAAAAAGCAAACCATCGATTAATACAAGAAAATATCAGAAATTTTGTCAGCATTAAAGATATTATTTATGTTATTTCCTGATCGAAAGAAATTATTATTACATTTGTTGAAATAAACTAAAAAAACATTACAAATGGTATCAACAACATCAAAATTTGTCGCCGAGATGATCGGCACTATGGTTCTAGTATTAATGGGCTGCGGAAGTGCAGTCATTGCCGGCGCCGACGGAACGACCGGCGTTGGTCTTCTGGGAATTTCTTTTGCTTTCGGACTCAGTGTGGTCGCAATGGCTTATGCAATTGGTCACATATCCGGTTGTCACATCAATCCTGCTATTTCTGTTGCGATGGTAGCTGCAGGAAGAATGAAAATCGGAGAAGCAGCCTATTACATTGTAGCTCAGATTATTGGAGCAATTTTAGGGGCAGGAATTCTTTACGTTATTTTCACCAATCATCCAGGTGCAGTTATGAAACCTTGGGCTTTGGGATCTAATGGCTGGGGGACAGGCTATCTTGACCAATATAACACTTTGGCAGCTTTTGTTGCAGAGTTTGTTTTTACATTCATCTTTTTATTGGTCATTCTTGGGTCAACTTCTACTAAGAATATCCACGGTGGTTTTGCTGGTTTGGCTATTGGATTATCATTGGTTCTGATTCACATTGTCGGCATTAAAATTACAGGTGTTTCTGTAAATCCGGCAAGAAGTATTGGTCCTGCAATTTTTGCTCGAGGAGAGGCATTTTCTCAGCTTTGGCTTTTTATCGTTGCTCCTATTTTGGGTGGAATTTTCGCCGCTTTTACTTATAATTTATTAATTGAAAAAAAGGAAATTGTTTAATTCAGTTTTATTTCCTTAAAATAAAAATCCTGTCAGTTTTGGCAGGATTTATTTTTTGTTTTTGATTTCGAAAGGACTTTTGAAGATTAATTCCTCGTGTCTTCCTTTTAGCTCAAATTTTTTAATAAGAAGATTACGCGCCATATTTCTCATAAATTGATCTTTGTCGCAAAGTTTCCAGTAAGAATCCTGATGAATCATTTTTGGTTCCCGGACTTTATAAAATGTGGTTTCCCAATTATCTTCATCGTGATAAAACTCTATGATGCCGCAATGGCCCGGAATGTCACTATGCTCTATCATTCCCATCGGCAAAAGAAAGCTGAAGGAATTGCAAATATAATCGCCACAACCAATTTTGTCGTGCTTCAGAAATTTTTCTCCGGTTTTCTGGTTGGTATATTTTTTTTTGAAATCATTTTTGAAATCTGATTTTGATAGTTTAATTTCAATCTCGTGACTGATACCTTCCTTATTAATCGACAAAATATCTGCCTCCCAATCCGAATGGAAAAAATTAGTCAGAACAATTTCTTTATCAAAATCGCAATTGGTGTTAACAAAACTATGGACAAGTTCTTCTATTTTCAGCATCAGTAATTTTAATTAATATCTGCGAACTGTGACGTGATAACAGCTCTGTTGTTTCTCTTTGATATAAAATATCCGTCCGAGATTTTTATAAGATTCCAGGACTTTTTCAAGCTCTTTTTCCAATTTGATATTGACCTTCAAAACTTGGTCAAACCGCACATACGAGATATCGAAAGCGGCACCATAATTATGTGAACTAATTCCCAATGCAGCATTTGAATTTACTTTTCTTAATCTGCATTGGTCTTCTAAAGTTCTTGTAACAGATGACACTACGAAGAAACTTTTAGTCTCCGCCGCAAATTTGTTAGCTATATTTTCTAAGGTTGCCCTTGCCTTTTTGACCAAATAGGGACGGCTGTATTCCAAAGTCTGCAATCTGTAACCCCGGGATTTTTTTTTCACTTTCACGAATTTTCCTTTAGCAATATATTTATCAACCGACTTCGTATTTTCTAAAATATCCACTCCGAAATTTTGGGCGGCTAATAAATGTGGCTTGTATAATTCGGTGGGTTCAACTTTGAGAACTTCTTTTAAATCGTAGCATTTTTGAGACTTTAAAAAAGTAAAACACAAAAATAAAATCAAGGATAAAAACCTCATTTGGTTAATATTAAATATTAGATATTACATTGAAAATTTGTGTTTTTTATTTGTAATTAATTCGAAACTAAGTCACCAAAAGACTGCAACCGCGGATATCGGAATGGTCTATCCTTCCTAAAACCTGAAAAGTCTTGTCTTCAATTCTTCCTAAATCCTGTGTTGCAATGAAAGAGCAAGAATGTTTATTGGCCAAATCAATAATATTAATGGCACCAGTCCTACCATCTTCAACGTAAGAAAAAGGGTCTTCAGTATTTCTAATTAGGATTCGCATCCAATTTGGACTTTTATAAATATTTTCTCCTAAAGAATAAGCTTGGGAAAGCAATTCTGTCATAGAATACTCCGAATAGATTTTGTCGGTTTTGAATCCTTTTTTAAAAATTTTAAGCAATTCGTCCTTGGTCATTTCTTCTTTACGTCCCTTCATTCCGCCGGTTTCGATGATGGTGAGAGAGTTGGAGAATTGCAGAGTTTTGGAGTTGAGGCTACAGAAATCCAAAAAATCCAGTAGTGCGAAAGAAACTCCGAAAAGAATTACTTTTTTGTCGGTCAAATTTTGAAGCAAATCGAATAATTCCTCATGATTGTAAAGGAAGTAACCGTTCTCTGGCTTCCTTGATTTTTTCATCAGAAAATCGACCATATAAATTAATGACGAATGTGAATTTTCGGAATAGTTAGGAAGTAAACCCAGAAAAATATACTCTTCCGGCTTTCCTATGAATTCTTCAAAACTTCTATAAATACTTTCTTCATAAAGAGAGAAGTCAGCAATGTAATGTTTGGAACGGTTCATCTGGGTGGTTCCGGAACTTTGGAAATAATGATCAGAAACAGAATTTTTGTCTAAAACCAAATGGTTTTTAAACATTTCAATTGGAAGAAATGGCAGTTCAGAAACCTGCTTTATGACTGACGGATCAATGTTTAGAAAGTCTACAAATTTTCTGTAAACTTCTACATTTTCATATTGATAAAGAAAAGTTTCCAAACAAGCTACCTGGAAATCGGATTCTGTTTGTATGTCGAAAATATTCTGCTTCATTTTGTTCAATCAAATTTTGAAATTTAACCTTCAAATTTTTTCACTTCAAATGATTGTCCATCGTAAACTCCGTAAGTAAAATAGATGATCCAATCACCAAGATTGATATATTTTGCACCCTTTTCCAGATCAAAAATAAGTGGAAGATGACGGTGTCCAAAAACAAAATAATCGATGTCTTCGGTTTTTAGCTTTTCTTTGGAATATTGGATGAGAAATTCTTTGTCTTCACCTAAAAATGCTTTGTCTTCTTCTCCGGAAATTAACTTATTTTTTTGAGACATATAGTTGGCAATTCTCATCGCAATGTCTGGATGCAGCCACCGGAAAGCCCATTGAGCTAAAGGATTTGTGAAAACTTTTTTCATCCTTTTGTAACCTTTGTCGCCAGGCCCGAGTCCATCGCCGTGAGCTAAAAGGAATTTTTTGTCAGAAACTTCGTAATATTTTTTCTCAAAATAAACCGGAATTCCCAATTCTTCTTCGAAGTAATTTTTCATCCACAGATCGTGATTTCCTACGAAAAAATAAATCTCAATTCCTGAGTCTTTCAGTTCTGCAATTTTTCCTAAAACCCGTATATAACCTTTTGGAACAACATATTTCCACTCGTGCCAGAAATCAAAGAGATCACCCATCAAAAACAGAATTTGTGCATCTTTTTTGATAGAATCCAGCCAGCGGATGAATTTTTCTTCTCTGATTCTGCTTTGCTGCTGATCTGGAACTCCGAAATGCTGATCCGAAGCGAAATATATTTTTTTATCAGGATTTAGATTAATCTGCATGAATAAGTTTTGAATTCAGTTTTAATCAAAATTATTACGTTCGTTGTTCTGGTCTCTTTTGCTGTAGATCCACATCCCGATTCCCAATCCAATCACTGCAGCAGCAGCGGTTAATAGAGCTCTTGAAACTTTGTCCGGTGCATCATTACCAATATAATTCATTAGAAATATGATAACAAATGTAAGAATACCAATAAGAATGTATTTCGGCTTCATCATTACAGTTTATAAGAAATCATAACACCACCTTTGAAAGGAATAACCTCTCCACTTTTGTCCCAGTTTTCTACACGGTCATATCTATTATCCTGAGTTTCCGGTAATCCTTCTACGTAACCTTTATAATAACCTTGCTGAGAACCAACTCCCAAAAATATATCCATATTCCAACGATTGCCAATTTGGAACTGATAACCTGTTGTTGCTCCAATCATATAAGAAAAACCTTTTTGATAAAGCTGATCGTAACGATATGGTGTGGATTCACCTTCTTTTGTTGTATAAAGATCGTCTTTCCAATAGTTCCATTTTTGAATATTGAAAATCCCAAAACCAATGCTTGCTCCCAAATACCAATGTCTGAAAGACTGGTCAAAATAATATCTGCCTTCAATAGTTGCAATTCCAAACAAAGCCTGATGTCCTCCGAACGATTTCCAAGGTGAAATAAAAACGTCTGCCTGACCCGTGATATGCTCTGAAAAACCATGTTCTACACCGACATTCAGCATTCCTATTGGTAAAAATAATGCGTTGGCTTTGATATAAGTTTCATTTTTTTGAGAAAAACAGAAAGTCGAAAAAGTTATTAATCCTTGAGTTATTAGTTTCTTCATTGTTATTTTTTGTTCAGGATTTCGTTCATTTTTGTGGCGTCTTTGTTTTCGTCTTTTGCGAAATTGGCTGCCATTCCCGCGAACATTTTAGCCTCATCCTTTTTACCTAATTTATCATATAACGTCGCCAGAATACTAGTAGAATCATAATTTTCCTGAGACATTACTACTTTCTCTGTCCATCTCGCTGCACTTTGCAAAGACTTTTGATTGGAAATATGATCTGCAAAAACGCTTGCAGCTGCCAATAATTCAGAATTATTGAAGTCATCCGGATTTTTGTAATACTCCAACGCCGTTTTCTCATAAGCAGGATAATTCTCGTGTGAGATATAAAAATTAAGCTTATAGATATTAAGGCTTTTTATAAGATCATCTTTTGGAAGAAAACCTTCGCCTTCTTTCAAGACTTTTGCATCGTCAATGGTTTTAGTTTTCTCATCTGTTGCAGAAGTTACGAGCTTCATCAGCTTCAGATAATTATCAAACTGCGTGTAATTTTTTTCTGTAAGAAGTTCGGAAATTGCAGCTTTGTTAGCTGTAAAAACTTTATAATTGGCATCATCCACAGATTGGGTAAAGTTGAGAAGTACATTCACTTCTTCACCAGAAAATGTCTTCTCTTTTTGTTTGCAAAGTATTTTTCCGACGCTTGTTTTGCCAAAACCGGATCTTTCCCGGCATAAAGTGTGATGAAACTTAATAATGTCGGCTGGTCTAATTTCCCTTTCAGAAACTCTTCTTTCAGATTGGTGTCGACCAATTTCGGGTTGTTATTTTTCTTTCCTAAAGCTAAAAACTCCTCAGTTTTGATATAGCCTAACTCCTTACCGACAACCTCTCCTTCTCCATTCAGGAAAAGTAAAGTCGGATAACTTCTGATCCCGTATTTTGCGGCAAGACTTGGCCCTTCACCTTTTTCCATATCAAAATGGGCATTGATGAAATTTTTGTTGTAATAATCTGCTACATTTGCATCTGTGAAAACGTTGCGTTCCATCAGTTTACAAGGTCCACACCAAGATGCGTAAGCATCCAGGAAAATTAGTTTTTTCTCGGTTTTTGCTTTGGAGAGAAGTGCTGCGAAATCTGAGTCTTCAAATTTGATACTTTGTTGAGAATATATAAGCTGAAAAGCAAATATTATAAAGAAAAATGATATTTTTTGCATTCTGGGAATAAATCGAATTATCTTGCGAAGATAACCAATTCTATAAGAATGGACAGAGTTTGAAATCCGAAAGTTTTAATTTTTTAACTTTGCAAATCTCTGAGAAGACTTTGAGATGGAAAGACAAAAGATGAAAGACTTTCTGATATTTGTTTTAATTGATAGTCGAAGTTGGATGATATGTAGAAAGCTTCAACTTTGCGAAGCGCAGCCCGACTTGAACGAAGCTCATTTTTTGTGGATGGAAAAGCAAAGGCAAAAAATAGCGGGAGTGAAAGGCGGATAAAGCTGCCAAAAAAATTAATTTATTGACATTAAAATATGAGGAAATTATCCTTACTTTTTACGAAAGATGGCTTGCAGTGGCAGATTTCTAAATCCAAAAAGGTTTTGGAAGAGAAAATCTGGCTGAAGGATGAGGAAACGCCCGCGAATCTGGTGACGGAAAAACTGGATGAAGTTTTGTCCTCTGAGAAGTTTTCTGAGATCTCCGTTATATCGGCTATCAATCATTTTTCTGTGGTGGAAGAAGGTTTTGACCAGCACGAATTTGGTTATGATCTGATTGCTTACAATGCGGACATCAAAAAGGACTCCGAAGAGCTGATGTTATCCATAAATAAGAAATTTGGGGTTCAGTTTTACTACAGTTTTCCGAAAGATTTTTATCAGAAAATAAAACAATTGGAAATTCCTGTTCATTTTAATTTTTCTGGTGAGAAATTTCTTAATTCCTTAAATGTGAAAAACAGAAAAGAAATCCACGTGAATCTTTATCATCAACAAGCAGAATTTTTTGCCTTGGAAAATAAAAAAGTAATTCTCTATAACAATCTGGACGCGACTTCGGAAGTGGATTTTCTTTATTTCATAATGTTTACCTTGAGTAAAATTGATTTTGGAATTGCGGAAACTCACTTTTACATTTATGGAGAAACCACGGAAAATGAAACTTTCATCTCGGAAATGCAGAAATTTGTTCCGAATCTGAAAATCGTTTTTGACAATCTTCACAAGAAGAATTTCGTTTTAAGTTAAAATCTCTCGCAAATTAATAAACAATCTGCTGAATCTGTGAAATAAGCGAGAAAAAAATCAACTCTAAGCAATTAGAGAATTATCATTTATCAACTATCAATTATGTATCGAATCATATCCGGAAAATGGAAAGCTAAGAAAATTGCGGCTCCCAAAAACTTCGAAGTAAGACCAACAACAGACTTCGCAAAAGAAGCGCTGTTCAGCATTCTTGAACACCGATTTGATTTGGAATTTTGCTCGGTTTTGGATCTTTTTGCAGGAATCGGTTCCATCACTTTAGAATTTGCTTCCAGAGATTGCCAGGATATTACTTCTATCGAACTGAACCCAAAACACGCAGGTTTTATCAATACCACAGCTCAGGAATTGGGAATGGGTTTGCAGGTAAATACGCAGCGTTTTGATGTTTTTGACTGGCTGAAAAGAAAGAAAAATCACGAAAAGAAATATGATATTATCTTTGCTGATGCACCTTTCGAAACAGACGAAAAAAAATACAATGAATTGATTGATTTGATTTTATCGAATGAATTACTGAAACCGAACGGACTTTTCATTTTGGAACATCAAAGCAGACAAAAATATCCACATCCGAATTTGAAAGACAGCAGAAAATATGGAAATATTAATTTCTCCTTCTTTGAGGCGCAGCCTGTTTCTGAATAAAATTTGAAGTGAATATGAGGAATTTTAATATCAAATTTTTAAGTCTAATCATTTTATTTATTAGTTTAAAAATCTCTGCACAGAATTCTTACATCGCTCAATACAAACCTGTTGCAACGGAACTTTCGAAGGAATTTGGGATTCCGTCAGCTATTATTCTATCCATCGCTTATGTGGAAACTGGTGGTGGAAACAGCAAACATTGCCAGACTTTGAACAATCATTTTGGAATGGTTGGAAAAAATACGGTGAACAGTTCCAAATTCAAAAGTTTTGAAAGTTCCAAAGAATCTTTTCGTGCATTTTGCGAAATGATTTCCAGAAAAAAATATTATCAAAAACTCAAAGGAAACCTCGATTATTCCAAATGGCTTAATGCAATTTCTTCCGCCGGATATGCTGCAAAACCGGAAGAATGGAAACAGAAAATCAATAATGTTATAAAGAAGTTCGGATTATAATACTGCTTCAATTATAATAAAATAAAACGCCTCGATTAATTGAGGCGTTTATTTTATACAAGTTTTGCAAGATAAATTTCTGCAGGCTTTTCTAATAAATCTGGCGCTTTTTCTACGAACTCTTGGATGTATGGTTGACGATTATGTTCATCCAGACCTTCTTTACTTTTCCAGATCTCGTGAAAAATGAAAACAGTTTCGTCGTCCAGAGCTTGCTATAATTCATATTTCTCGCAAGCATCTTCTTTTCTGGTATTGCGCACCATATTTTCAAGAATTGACTTCAAATCGATAGATTCTTGTTTTGATTTTAATATTGCTGTTAAATAGATTGACATTTTTCTGATTTTA
This sequence comes from Epilithonimonas sp. UC225_85, assembly GCF_042695135.1. Lineage (GTDB taxonomy): Bacteria > Bacteroidota > Bacteroidia > Flavobacteriales > Weeksellaceae > Epilithonimonas. The sequence goes on along the minus strand of NZ_CP170547.1, from coordinate 1,363,054 downwards.
TTAAATTAATTCAACACTTCGATTTCAATATTTTCAAAAGCTGTTTTCAGGTAATTTTTGTACTCATTTTCATAATTATCGATTCTTTCCTGAGTTGCTGCTTTTTCCATATCGTGAAAATGGAAACTTCCCAAATGTGACATTCCCGTGAACGCATTCATCCTATGAAATCCGAATAAAACACCTTCATCCACCGAATGTTGGTTAAAAAATTCGCCTTCCAGAGTGAAAGCAGTATCCGGAGCATTCCAGCTTGTAGTGACGAAATAATGTTTTCCGTGCATCAAACCGCCGGTTCCGTAATTGACTGCCGGATTCACTCGCGATCGCCCGTCACTTTTATAAAGCCCATTGTTATGACCTGCAGTGAAAACTTCATCAATGTAAAGTTTCAAACGGTTCGGAACCTGAAACCACCAAACCGGAAAATGATAAATCACAACATCTGCCCATTTGAAATTCTCTGCTTCCTGGACAGGGTCAAAATCATCATTGACATTGGTAATTCTGATTTCAAAATTCTCATTTTCAAGAACTTCTTTCGTCCAATTCGTAATGGTTTTATTAAAGCTACCGCCGGAATGGGCGAAGGTTTGTCCACCGTTTATGATGAATATTTTTTTCATTTTTTAATTTTAAATTATTGATACTGCAAATTTCCGACAGAAAAATCAATTATAAAAATAATTTAAATCATACATTTGCATTATAATTATGATGATGTGATTAATTTAGAATGGCTTAGAACTTTCAAAAGTGTTTACGAAACGCAATCTTTTACAAAAGCTGCGAGAGACTTATATATTTCTCAACCCGGTGTGAGTTTGCACATTGGTTCATTGGAAGCTTATGTTGGTTATTCTTTGTTCGAAAGAGTATCAAAAAAACTAATTCCGACGGAAAAGGCGAAAATCCTTTATAATTTCACGCTTGAACCGTTGCTGAAACTGGAAACTGCTGAACAAACTTTTCATAAAACGACCAAAACCGAACGTGCAACCGTGAGTATAGGGATGTGTTTTGAGACCTTTCAGTTTACTTTGGAAAAGCATATTCCTACCTTAAATTTCAATGTAATTATCAGGTTTGGGTTGTATGATCAGATGTTTTCTGACCTTGATAACGGACTTTTGGATTTGATAATTACGCCTAAGAAAACCAATATTAAAAATTTGGAATTCGAAGCTTTTTCACAGGAAAAAATCGTTTTGGTGAACGGAAGCGGAACGGATACTTCTGAATTAAAAACACTTCTTAAAAATAATAAAATCGAGGAAGCCGAAAACTGGCTGAAACAGCAAATCTGGTACAGCACAGCTGCGGATATGGAACATCTGAATAATTTTTGGAAAGCCAATTTTAACCGACATCCGGATTTCAAACCCAACTATATTGTTCCTAATATTTGTTCGATTGTCCGTTGTTTAAGTGGGAATTCCGGGTTTTCTATTATACCTGATTTCCTATGCAAAAAAGAAATTGCAAACGGCGGAATTGAGATTACCTGGGAGGGAAACCAGAAGATAGAAAATGTTCTTCATTTCGGAGAACGTCTTAAAAATCCTGTTCAGAATGAAGTCAATTTAATTAAAGACATATTTCGAAAGGAGAATTTCTAAAGAACTTTATGCTCCAAATCAATCGATTTCCCAAAGAATTTCTTGGATATTTTTTCAAAATTTTTGGTGATGTCTGACAAGAAAAATTGATAAGTGGATTGGTGATTTTCCTCGTTTAGCAGGTTATGTTTATCCAAAATCATTTTCAATTGATTGGCTACGATATTTGGCGAATCTATAACGCGTACGCGGTTTCCGTAATATTGTTTTATTTCGTCAATCAAAAGTGGATAATGCGTACAACCAAGAATCAAAGTTTCGATATTCTTCAGTTTACTATTACTCAGATAATTGTAAATAATCGAGTGCGTAATCGGATGATTTTTGAAACCTTCTTCGATTGCAGGAACCAGAAGTGGTGTTGCCAGCTCATCAACTTTGATAAACTTGTTATGCTTGCGGATAGATTTTTTATAAAGTCCGGAATTGACCGTTGCCTTGGTAGCAATGACTCCAACATTATTATGAATCTCGTATGATACTTTTTCCGCAACAGGATTGATGACATCGATAACCGGCACTCTGTCTGCAACCAATTCTATAACTTCCTGTAATGCATTTGCTGTCGCAGAATTACATGCAATCACGATGGCTTTACAATTTTTTTCGAGAAGAAAATTAGTGATTTTTGTTGAATAGCCTACGATGGCTTCCCTGGATTTTTCGCCATAGGGAAGATGTTTTGTATCACCAAAATAAATTAAATCTTCATTTGGTAAAAGTCTTTTGATTTCTTTAGCAACCGTCAAACCACCAACTCCGGAATCAAAAATCCCGATTGGCTGACTGGCAAAAAGATGAGAATAGTCGGCTTTTTTCTTTTTCAAAATGAAAAAATGTTTTTACAAAAATAAGGAATTTATTAGAAGTTTTTGTCAATATGAAAGAATCTGAATATAGAGATTCCAACTGAATGACAAAGATTAAGTTTTATTCTAAACCATAAACAAATCACTAGCAATCCCATCTGCTAAGAACCAGTGTTTTTCAGGAATTTTTAAGTAATTATTTTCCATTTTCAAAATTCCGGATTCTATTTTGAATTTGGTTTCTTTATGAAGATAATCGATTATCTCTGATGAAAAATTCTGATTAATTTTATTCATGTCAACGCCCCAAATTGTTCTGAGTCCAATCATCAGCATCTCATTGAAACGATCTTTTTCGGATAGGATCTCTGTTTCTTTGGGAATGATATTCTGATTAATATTTTTGATGTAAAGCAAATTGTTGGCAACGTTCCAGCTTCTTTCAAGGTTACCATTGTAAGAATGTGCAGACGGACCAATTCCTAAATAAGGTTCGGATTTCCAATAAGCCGAATTATGTTTGGAGTGAAAACCTGGCTTTCCGAAATTTGAAATTTCATAATGATCGAATCCGTTATCTTTAAGAAAATCAGACATATAATAAAATTCCTGATTCTGCTCTGCTTCTTCCGGAGAACGTATTTTTCCGTTCTCTATCCATTTTTCTAAAGCGGTTTTGGGTTCAACGGTCAAGGCATAAGAAGAAACGTGAGGAACTTGAAGCTCGATCGTTTTATTCAGGTTCTCTTTCCAGATTTCGAAGTTTGAAGTTGGTGAACCGTAAATTAAATCGATGCTGATATTTTCCAATCCAAAATCCTGAGCTCTTTTAATCGAGCTTTCTGCTTCGGAAGCGTTGTGCGCACGATTCATCAGTCTTAGATCTTCATCAAAGAAACTCTGAGTTCCTATGGATAAACGGTTGATGTTGGTCTGAGATAATTCTTTGAGGAAATTTTTGTTGAGATCATCAGGATTTGACTCCAGTGTAATTTCTATATTGTTATCAAAACTGAAATATTTTTGAAATTCATCGATTAGAGATTTGATTTCGTCAACACTTAGAACAGACGGTGTTCCTCCGCCAAAATAAAGTGATTTGAGCGTTTTATTTTCGAGTTCGTTTTCTCTTAGTCTGATTTCCTTTTTGATTGCTGCAATCATCTCATCCTTCAGATTAAAAGAAGTTGAAAAATGAAAATTACAGTAACTGCATTTCTGTTTGCAGAAAGGAATGTGCAGGTAGATCAAATTCTAATTATGGATGATGATTTATAAATGATAAAAATGATTCTTAAGGGATTAAATCATCAAACATAAGTTATCTATATCGGAAACCTCTAGTATTAATAAAATTATCAATATTAAATCCTAATGATAACATAAAACTGTTCCCAAAATTCTCAGTCAATTCTGAAACTCCGAAGTTATAAACAGCTCCAAATGTTACACCTCCGACTCTTCCTTTTATAATGGGAGACATTCCGATATTCTCGCTGCCAACAGCACTTTTTGCTTTCCGGAAACTGATACCTGCGGAGATATTATTTCTCTCTCCAAAAGCAGTTGCCATCAGATTATAATCGAATATTCTTGCAGAATTTGTGTTAAGATTCATCATAAAAGACGGCGTCAAAAATATGCCATCTGTAAAATGCCAGTCGTAGCCAACGTTTAAATAATACTTGGTTGGAGAAGGTTCTATTCCATTAACAATCGGAATATCATTGCTGATCGGGATATCTATTACAGAAGCTCCTGCAAATAAATTTCGGTATTTAACTGCCGCTCCCAAATTGGCATAAGCAATAAAAATATCGTTAGTATTTTCTCCCAGAACCTGATCTCCCTGCTGTTCCGCAACAACTTTGGTGTAATCGATATTCATATTGTAAAGATTGGTGCCAACACCGAATGAAAATTGGTCCTGACGGTCATCTTCATCGCTTAAAGGGACAAAATAAGAAGCACCCAACATCAATCCATTTGAAGAAATGGGCCCATTCTGATCTCTGAAAAAAGCAATTCCCGCACCTACTCTGTCAAACACATTAGCGTGCAAACCAATAGATTGGACATTTGGAGACTCACTCAGCTGTGAGAATTGTTTTTGATAATTGAGATTCAGAACCACATCGTCTGTTTTTCCCAATAATGCAGGATTGAATAAAAAATCGCCATCAACAAGATATTGCTGATAGAAAGGCAAAGTTTCCTGTGCTTTTGCGCCAATAGAAAAAAGGGCAATAAGCAGTGGAAATATTTTATAGGATAAGTAGTTCTTCTTCACAACACAAATATATAAAACTCTAATTATTATCCAGATATTTTCTCCAACGATCTGATGCATCTTGCATATCTTTTGGCATTGGACTTTCAAAATACATTTCTTTTTTGGTCGTTGGATGGATAAATCCCAATGTATGAGCGTGCAAAGCGTGCCTTGGCAAGACCTCAAACACATTTTGTACAAACTGTTTATACTTTGGCAAATTAACACCTCTCATTATGATATTTCCTTCATACCTCGCATCATTGAATAATGTATGACCAATATGTTTGAGATGTGCACGGATCTGATGCGTTCTGCCAGTCTCCAATTTACATTCTATCCAGGTCATATACCGAAATCGTTCCAAAACTTTATAGTGAGTTACCGCATGTTTTCCGTGGCTCCCATCTTCGTAGGTAAACATTTGCATCCTGTTTTTCGGATGTCTTCCGATATGTCCGGTTACGGTTCCTTCGTCATCTTTTACATTTCCCCATACAAATGCCCAATATAGACGCTTTGTTTTTCGGTCAAAAAATTGTTTTGCAAGATAGCTTAATGCATATTCGGTTTTAGCAATTACTAATAATCCCGAAGTATCTTTATCAATCCTGTGAACCAGTCCTACTCTATCCAGGTCGGAATTGAAATTAGGATCCTTAGCAAAATGAAATGCCAATGCATTAACCAATGTTCCGTCCCAATTTCCAAATCCAGGGTGCACGACCATTCCCGGATCTTTATCGACCACAACCAGATCACTATCTTCATAAACGATATTAATAGGAATATCTTGCGGAATAATAACATTTTCTCTCGGTGGATGTGCCAGCAAAACACTTATCTCGTCGCCGGGTTTCACTCTGTAATTCTGTTTTACAGGGTTTCCGTTGACGATAACATTGCCCGCTTTACAGGTTTGAGAAATTTTGTTTCGGGAAGAATTCTGACGAAAAATAAGTAAAAACTTGTCTATTCTTAGTGGTTCTTGTTTTTTATCAACCGTTATATTAACGTGTTCATATAATCCACTGTTTTCTTCATCAGCAGAATGATCATCATTTGTTAATTCGTCTTCCAGGAAATCTTCGGTCTCGTCTAACATATTTTAATTTTAAAAGGCTTCAACTGATGTCGAAGCCTTTTTGTTTTTTATTCAATCACCACCTTTTTAGGCTTTGGCTTATCTACGGGTTTTGTAGATTGTGGCGTTGTGGTATTCTGTTTGGCAGCTGTTGTTGGATTAGTCGTCGCAGCCGTCTGTGTATTGGCAGGTTTTGGTTTTGCAGTAGTTGGCTGCGTTGTTCCGGAAGTTGATTGATTGGTAGAAACCGGAGGTTTTATAACCGTTGGTCTCTGCTCTATTGTTGGCGGTGGAACTTCGTTATACTGTATCGGCGCCAGTGTTGTATCAATTTTTGGACGATACATATCATCTAGTTGTCGGATTTTATTTTGCATTTCTGCAGGTGTTTTTTTACTTGCCCAGAGGTCGATCTGCATTCCCTGATCTCTTTGGGAACCGAAATCGGGATCCTGATAATAAACAATATCAGAATCATCTTTTCCGCCATCCTCGTGATCTACAATCCCGACTTCAAACAGAGCCTGAGCAATGATCTTTTTTGCTTCCTGAACGCTTCTTCCAACAACATTAGGAATAGGCACATTTCTTAAAGGTCCGGATCCTACAACCAAATCTACTACAGAGAATTTTGGTAATAAAGTTCCCGGTTTTATACTTGTTCCATTATAAATAATTCTAAGAACTGCGTCTCTTTGGATGCTCGGTTCAAAAAGTGTATCACCAACTTTCAAACCGACAAGATTTAATTGATTAAAAGCCAAACCTTTGTATCTGTCTATAATATCAGGAACAGCAACTTTTGCCCAGGTTCTCGGATTGACTTTCAGAACAATAGACCTACCGTTTTTCACACTGGCACCTGGTGACGGGAAAACTGCTAAAACCTGAAAAGGACGGAATTTCGGATCATATTTGAAACTGTCCACTTCATATTCCAGACCGGAATCATCAAGAATCTTGATAGCATCGTGTACTTTCATATTCATCACATTAGGTACAGGAACTTCATCTCCATGATTGGTATGAAACTCCAGCCAACGGAATGTAAGCCAAACCAAGCCGGCGAAAAACGCCATTGCTAAAACGATATTAAGTAATACTTTCCAATGGAAAAGCGATTTGAACATAATTATTCTTTTTCAGAAACGTAACGCAAATATAGATAATTAAATTGTATTACTCTTTCCGGTGATCTCTAAAAAGCTATTAAAAAAGAAAATCGGCAAATTGGTTTAAAAATCTTATTTTTGCACTTTGAAAATATTATGGAAAGTATCAAAGTCCACGACAAAACTTTTGTCCCTTACCTGAAACACGAAGAAATTTTAGAAATCACAGAACGTGTAGCTTTGGAAGTTTATGAAGAATACAAGGACGAAGTTCCTGTTTTCATAGGTGTTCTGAGTGGTGTTATCATGTTTTTCTCCGATTTTATGAAAGCCTATCCCGGCGAATGTGAAATTGGCTTTATCAAAATGAGTTCGTATGTCGGGACACAATCCACAGGAATCGTTTACAAAGAAATGGAACTTACCAAAGATATCAAGGACCGTCACATTATTCTTTTTGAAGATATTGTAGACACCGGAAATACGATTGAAAATCTTTGCACTTATTTCAAAGAAACTCAACGTCCTAAGTCTTTGAAAATTGCTTCTCTCCTCCTGAAACCAGACGTTTACAAAAAAGAATTCGAGATCAATTTTGTAGGAAAAGAAATCCCTAACAAATTCGTTTTGGGTTACGGCTTGGATTATGATGAATTAGGTAGAAACCTGAAAGATCTTTACCAACTGGAAGAAGGAACAATCAACGAGTAGGATTGCCGTTGGCTACTAGCTATTGGCTATTAGCTTTTAAAAACTTAAAGTAAAATCAATTATAACTTAATCGCAAAAGCAATAAGCCAATTGCGAAATGCCAAAAGCAAAATAATTATGATCAACATTGTCCTATTTGGTCCTCCGGGAAGTGGAAAAGGAACTCAGGCTCAGCACCTTATCGAAAAATTCAATCTGAAACAGATTTCGACAGGAGATCTTTTCCGTTATAATATGAAAAACGATACGGATTTGGGGAAATTAGCAAAATCATATATCGACAAAGGCGATTTGGTTCCAGATCAGGTGACCATTGATATGTTGATAGATGAACTTAAAAAACCTACAGATACCAATGGATTTATTTTCGACGGCTTCCCAAGAACTGCGGCTCAAACCGAAGCATTGGAAACGATAGTGAAAGAAGAATTAAACTCTGAAATCAGCATCTGTCTTTCTTTAATAGTTGATGATGAAATCCTTGTGGAAAGACTTCTGAAAAGAGGAGAAACCAGTGGACGAACAGATGATTCTAATGAAGATATCATCCGAAACAGAATCAAAGAATATTATACAAAAACTGCAGAAGTTGCAGAATTATATAAAAAACAAGGCAAATATGCAGAAGTAATCGGCGTTGGCGACATCTCCGAAATCTCTGAAAAACTATTTGCAGAAGTAGAAAAAATTAAATAAAAGCAGGAAGTTGGAAGTTATTTTCAACATCCAACTTCCAACATCCAACAACATATTATGTCAAATTTCGTAGATTACGTAAAAATCCATTGTAAAAGCGGTCACGGCGGTGCTGGATCGGCTCACCTTCGCAGAGAAAAATACATCCCGAAAGGTGGTCCGGATGGCGGCGATGGCGGACGTGGCGGACACGTAATCATGAGAGGAAATGCTCACGAATGGACACTTCTGCCACTGAGATACACGCGACATATAAAAGCAGAACGTGGTCATAACGGTCAAAAAAACCAGCTGACAGGTGCTTATGGCGAAGATGTGTACATTGATGTCCCTGTTGGAACAATTGCCAAAAACGAAGAAGGCAAAATCGTTGGTGAAATCCTGGAAGACGGACAGGAAATCATCCTGATGGAAGGCGGAAAAGGTGGAAAAGGAAACGAGCATTTCAAATCCTCAACTAACCAAACACCCAGGTTTGCACAGCCAGGAATGGATGGACAGGAAGGTTATATTGTCTTTGAATTGAAACTTCTTGCAGATGTTGGCTTGGTTGGATTCCCAAATGCCGGAAAATCTACACTTCTATCATCTGTTTCTGCCGCCAGACCCAAGATTGCAGATTATGCTTTTACAACCCTTGCGCCAAATCTCGGAATCGTAGAATGGAGAAATTACAAATCTTTTGTAATGGCAGACATTCCGGGAATCATAGAAGGCGCGGCAGAAGGAAAAGGTCTTGGACACAGATTCCTGAGACATATCGAGAGAAACTCAATCTTATTATTCCTGATTCCGGCAGATTCCGAAGATCATTTTCAGGAATTCAAAATTCTGGAAAACGAGCTCAGAGAGTACAATCCTGAACTTCTGGACAAAGACTTTCTGTTATCTGTTTCAAAATCTGACCTGTTGGACGATGAGTTGAAAAAAGAAATTGCAGCAGAATTTCCGGAAAACAGACAACCTATATTCTTCTCTGGTGTAACTGGAGAAAATCTTCAGGAATTGAAAGATGCGATCTGGAAGAAGCTGCACGGATAAATTCAAACAAAAAAAACTATAACTATGAAGAAACTTTACACAATTTTACTATTGTCAGTATTCTCTTTTTCATTTTCTCAAACCAATTTTGGAGTGAAAGCGGGCTATAATTTATCAAATATGAAATGGAAATTTGATAATTTTGATGATTATAAATTTAATTCAAAATCATATTTTTATGTTGGTGCAATTGCAGAGCATTATTTATCGAATAAAATTTCTTTACAGGGAGAATTACTTTTCACACAACTTGGCGGACAAACTTCTGAGGATGTTGTGGACATTGTCGGAAATGAAGTAGTAGAATTGGGAACTGCGACGACAAAAATCATAACAACTCAATTACAACTGCCAATATCCGTGAAATATTATTTCATTCCTAACTTTTCTTTATCAGGTGGTGTAAACTTCGGATTTAACCTTTCCTCAAAATCTAAATCAAATTTCAATTATTCCGGAGCATACAACGGAAGCATCGACACATTCAAAACCCTGAATATCTTCCCATTTTTAGGCGCAGAATATAAATTTAACAATAGAATCTTCACCGATGCAAGATATAACTTTGGCGCTTTTAACACAGCAGTTTCGGGCGCTCCAGATACAAGAATCGGTTTCTTCCAGATCGGATTAGGATATCGCTTCAAATAATACGTTTCGGAACACTTATTGAGATAAAAACACAAAAAATATAATGAAATATCTATTAAGCCTTTTAGTTGTCTTTGGACTAATGTCTTGCACAACATCTCAAGTTTCAAAATATTCTAAAATCGAATATGAAGCCGGACCTTGTTTCGGATTTTGTCCAACATTTAAAATCACTATCGATTCAGAAAGGAATGCAATTCTGGAAGCAGAACATTTTAATTTTTCCGAAGGCGGATCTAAGGATGATATGAACAAGCCAAGAGAAGGAACTTTCAAATCCGTTATCAGCGCTGAAGATTATCAGAAATTAGTTACGTTAACAGATGCTGTAGATGTGAAAACGCTCAAAGACACTTATGAAGACAAACAAATCATGGATGCTTCTAAAAAAGATTTGAGAGTAGTATTTGCAGACGGAAGCAAAAAATCCATCAGACTTTCTGTAGGCGAAAAGCCGGAAAAGCTGACAGCTTTGACAAATTACATCGTTGAGCTTAAGAAAAATCAGAAGTGGGAAAAAGTAAAATAAGACTTCTCTTCAAGTTTATTTAAAATAGGCTATCTTTGTACAATATTAATTCCTCCTAATATACGGAGGAATTTTTACTTTTTTAAATTAAATAAAATATTCCATTTGAATTTTGACGAATTAGGCTTAATTAAGCCAATATTAGATGCATTAAAAGCACAAGGCTACGAGCAGCCGACACCAATACAGGAAAAAGCAATCCCATCCATCCTGCAGGGCAGAGATCTTTTGGGAAGCGCACAGACAGGAACAGGAAAAACAGCGGCATTTGCCATCCCTATTTTACAAAATCTTTCTTCTGCTAAGGAACAACACAGAAATCAGATCAAAGCTTTAATTTTGACGCCAACACGTGAACTGGCCATACAAATCGAAGAGAATTTCCAGGATTACGGAAAACATCTTAAACTTAAATCACTCGTGGTTTTCGGCGGTGTAAAACAGCATGCACAGGAACAGCAGCTCAAAAGAGGTGTTGATATTCTGATCGCTACACCTGGGCGATTGCTGGATTTTATTTCTCAGGGCATTGTAAAACTTCATCATTTAGAAATTTTTGTTCTGGATGAAGCAGACAGAATGCTGGATATGGGATTCGTTCACGATGTGAAGAAAATCCTGAAACTGATCCCGGTAAAAAGACAAAACTTATTTTTCTCGGCAACGATGCCAAAGGAAATCGCAAAACTAGCTGCAGAAATATTGGTAAATCCAGTAAGAGTAGAAGTTGCGCCGGTTTCTTCGACTGCTGATACGATCCAGCAAAGTATTTATTTTGTTGATAATAATAACAAGACCGATCTTTTGATCCACCTTTTGGAAGATCCGAAATTCGATCAGGTTTTGGTTTTTTCAAGAACAAAACACGGCGCAGATAAGATCGTAAAAAGACTGCATCAGTCTAACATTTCTGCAGAAGCAATCCACGGAAACAAATCTCAGAATGCAAGACAGAACGCATTATCCAATTTCAAATCAAAAAGAACAAGAATCCTTGTTGCCACAGATATTGCCGCAAGAGGAATTGACATTGATGAACTGAAATATGTTGTGAATTACGAATTGTCCGACGTTTCCGAAACTTACGTTCACCGGATCGGGAGAACAGGAAGAGCCGGCTCAGAAGGAACTTCTTTCTCATTCGTAGATGCCTTGGATCTTGCCAACCTACGAGACACAGAAAAACTGATCGGGAAGAAAATTCCGGTGGTAAGAGATCATCCTTTCCACACAGACAATCTTGTGGAGCAAAAAAGAGACAGCAACAACAAGCCTTTCTCGCCAAGACCAAAACCCACAGGTCAGCGATCCGAAAAGCCTAAGAATAAAAGCAATTTCTACAGAAAAAAATAAAATAAAAACCGGAATCAATTTCCGGTTTTTGTATTTTAAAGAATTATTGATCTAGTCCAAATAATTTCAATGCATTTTCAGTTGTAATTCTATCAATTTCCTGGAATGATGTTCCGTAAATATCTACCAATTTTCCTGCAATCAATTCCAGATAAGAACTTTCGTTTCGTTTTCCTCGGAAAGGCACCGGAGCCAAATATGGCGAATCTGTTTCCAATACAATTTTGTCCAACGGAATCTGATCCAAAAACTGATCGATCTTTCCGTTTTTAAATGTCACTACACCGCCGATTCCTAATATGAAATTAAGATCAATAGCGTGTGTAGCTTGTTCAATATTTCCTGAAAAACAATGAAAAATACCACGTAATTTTGGATGTTTCTTTCTCTCCAGAACTTCAAAGGTTTCATCAAAGCTTTCTCTGGAATGGATTACAATCGGCAGATCTTTTTCTATTGCCCAATCGATTTGTTGTTCAAAAGCTTTAATTTGAATATCCAAAGTTGATTTGTCCCAATAAAGATCGATTCCAATTTCTCCGATAGCCACAAAATCTCTTTGATCCAGATAATTCTGAACCAGCTGCAATTCGTTTTCCCAAGAATCCGGCTGAACGGAACATGGATGCAATCCCATCATCGAGAAAATCTTGCCCGGATATTCGGTTTCCAAAAGAATCATTTTCTGGTGTGTTTCCGAGTCAATTGCCGGAAGAAAGAATTTCTCCACACCTTTATCCAAAGCCCGCTGAATCATCTCTTTGCGGTCTTCATCGAACTGATCGGAATATAAATGGGTATGCGTGTCTATCATTTTTGGTTGTTGGTTGTTGGTCTTAGTTAATTGTTGATGGTTTCAGAAGATTCTATCAACTAAAAACCATCAACTATCAACCAAAGATTTTGTGTTTCACTTTCTTTTGCTGTTCAAGGATCTTTTGATTGATCTTGTCTAAAAATTCCTGATATTTTGGATTCTTATTGTCGGCTGTTTTATGGTTAAGAGCCGTTAGGATTTTATTATTTTCATTAATGAAAACCTTGGTTTCATCTGTAAAATAAGCATTCCCGAATTTTTCCCAAATGTATTGAACCGCCTGAGAATTCGGGTGGATCATATCTTCTTTGTAAAATCTGTAATCCCGAAGATCGTCCATCATCAATTCATAAACAGGGAGATAACGGCAATTTTCTTTCCCGGAAATCGATTCGTGAATGGTATTGATTAACTTAGATTTACTCAATTGATTCTCTATAATGCCGTCTTTTGTATGACGAACCGGCGAAACCGTAAACAGGATCTGCACATCAGTCTTGCAGATATCTTTCAGAATATCAATGGTTTTACTAATTGATTCGTTAAGTTCCTGATGGGTTAGAAATCGTTTATCAAAGAACTTTTGCGGAATCTTGTGGCAATTTGCAGCCAACTTTTTCTTTGGAAGAAATTCATAAATGTAAGACGTTCCAAATGTAATAATCACAAAACTCGTATTCTGTAAAAACTGATTGGCCTCTTCTATATTTTTATTGATCTTCTCAAGCGACTGGTGTGCAAATCTGGAATCGAAAGAGGAATGATGATCCAGACTGATGTAACTTTCATTCGCTAAAATCAGATCATTTTCCTGATATTCCTTAGCATCATAAATCTGCTGAATCGCATTGAAAATTGAATACGGATTAAAAATCGTCCCGAAAGGATTATTCAAAGACTGGATCTGGCCATCGGAAAATTTCTCGTGCATCTCAGTTGCAAAACAGGATCCGATGGAGAAGACACAATCTTCAACTCCAATTTTTTTCTCACTTACATTAATATCTACTTCTGTCCTGAATTTCATTTTTTTTAAATGTAAAAATTTATCTATGTAAAAATTTACCAATATTTAAAATCATTGTTAGGCAAACTGATACATAGTCATATTAAGATTCTCTTCTCAAAAGGTAATTTGCTAATTCCCGGAAAGGTAGTTTTTTCTCGTCTGGAAGATTGATTTTATCAAGATAGGACTGCCCGATTTCGTTATGTTTCTGTATCAGCCTTTGGACTTTGTCATCAACTTTTGTTCTTCGGAATATTTTCTCCACACCATAAACTTTGTCGATGTTATCTGTTTTTTTAGAATACCAGTAATTCAGTTCAGATAATTCTTCTTCATTAGCGTGCTCCAAAGCAAGAAGATAGAGGATTGTTTTTTTATTTTCATAAATATCGCCGGCGTGTTTTTTCCCAAACTGTGCCTGATTTCCGAAAACGTCCAGATAATCATCCATAATCTGAAAAGCAATACCGATATGTTTTCCAAAATTGTACATTGCTTCTGCCTCTTCTTCCGATGCACCGGCAATCAAAGCGCCAATCTGAAATGACGATGCGCTCAGAACACCTGTTTTATAGGAGATCATTTTGATATAGTCATCGTGGCTTACATTAGACATATTTTCGAAATTAATATCCAATTGCTGACCTTCGCAAAGAACAGCTCCCGTTTCAGAAAATATTTTCAGACATTCTTTAAACAAGACAGGCTCCAGATCTTCAAAAAACTGATACGCTTTTATTAGAAGTGCATCTCCGGAAAGAATCCCGACATTGATCCCGTGCAGGGTATGAATTGTAGGTTTGTTTCTTCGAAGTGGCGCTTCATCCATTATATCATCGTGAATGAGCGTGAAGTTGTGGAAAAACTCAATTGCTAAAGAAGGCTTGAGCGCTTTTTGCAAATCGCCTTGAAACAGATCGCACGCCATCAAAACCATAATCGGACGAAGCCTCTTCCCACCGTGAGAAATAATGTAGTTCATCGGACCGTATAATTCGTCCGGCTTATTGGTAAAAGTATATTTTTCGATAGCGTCTGCTACTATTTTCTGATACTGATCTAAAAATTCCATTTAAAAACTTGTTTGCGGCAAAAATACAATTTTTAAAGATGTTCTGCCAAGATTTTGCTGTCTTGTTTTGAGGTTTTCGCAGATTTTAATTATAAAAAAAGCTTCCCAAAATTTTGGAAAGCTGTATATGATAAATTTAATTTAAATTTAAAAAATAATCGCCACAAGCAAATAAGTAATCCCTGCAACAACTGCACTGATAGGAATCGTAAGAATCCACGCCCAAAGTAAACTAACAGTTATTCCCCACCTTACAGCAGATACTCTTTTCGTAAGTCCAACCCCGATGATTGCGCCTGTAACAGTGTGCGTTGTAGAAACTGGAATTCTCAATTGTTCTGTTATGAAAAGTGTAATAGCTCCGGCTGTTTCTGCCGCAACGCCTTCCAATGGTGTTACTTTCGTAATTCTGGTTCCCATTGTTTTGATGATCTTCCAACCGCCACTCATCGTTCCGAGAGCAATTGCAAGGAAGGATACTACAGGTACCCAAAGGTAATGTTCTGCAAAAAAGTTAAAACGTTCAGCTTCGGGAATATTTAAATAAAGCGGATCTTTCATCATATTGACATGAAAATAGATCATTGCTGCTCCGATGATTCCCATTACTTTCTGAGCATCGTTGGTTCCGTGTCCAAGACTGAATAATGCTGAAGAAACCAATTGAAGTTTTTTGAAAACGCGTTCTGCTTTATGCGGATTTGCTTTCTTACAGATATTAACAATAATCAATGTAATCAAAATTGATATTGCCATCCCGATAAGCGGCGCCATAAATATAAAGAGGAAGATAGGAATCACAACTTTATACTTCACTACATTCTGTGAGAAAAGTTGTACAAAAGATTGATAGACACTTTCAAAGAAAGAATAGTCCGGGTGCGCGTTAACAATGGTGTGATAATCTGAAATCAAAGCGTGCATCAAAGCAGCCCCAATAAATCCGCCGATCAAAGTATGCGATGATGAGGAAGGAATCCCAAACCACCAGGTTAACAGATTCCAGGCAATCGCAGCAATCAATCCAGAAAAGATAACTTCGAGTGTAATGAAGTTTTCATCCACGGTTTTGGCAATCGTATTCCCAATTTTGAATTCGCCGACAACATAAGCAGCGATAAAAAATGCTGCAAAATTCCAGAATGCTGCCCAAAGCACAGCTTGAAAAGGTGTAAGAACTTTTGTAGAAACAATGGTTGCGATAGAATTGGCAGCATCATGAAAACCATTAATGTAATCAAAGATAAGCGCCAAAGCGATAATAATTATTAGTAGAATTGGAAATTCCATTCGTTTTAATTTTGGATACTGCTTTTATGCGTATTTGATAACTATGCTTTCCATTGTGTTGGCAACATCTTCTGCTTTATCGGTAACGATCTCCAGATAGTCGAGGATAGATTTTTGTTTGATGATCAGAAGTGCATCATTGGTCTCAAACAATTTTACGATAGCCTGGCTCAAAACATCATCTGCAATATTCTCATAAGAATTGATTTTGATGCAAGACTCTCTCACTTCGTCCGGATTTTTGAAATCTTTGAGATTCTCGAGCGCTTTTTTGATCTCAAGACAAGATTTGTAGATCAGTAAAGAGAACTCTGTGTAAACTTTATTTTCCGGGCTTTTATAAAGATAAATATATTTTGCAGAAGCATAAATATAATCCGCAATATCATCCAGTCCAGAGGCCAGATAGTTGATATCTTCTCTGTCAAATGGTGTAATGAAGTTCTCCCCCAGCTGAACAAAGATCTCGTGAGTAAGATCATCTAACTTGTGTTCATAATCACTCATTTGATTCAGCAATGTTTCATCATTGATATCAAATTCCAGTAAACCATCGTGAAATGTTTTTGACATTTCTACTAAGTTCTCTGCTACACGAAGAAACAGATCAAAAAAGATTTTATCTTTTGGCTGAAATGCTCTGAAAATATTACCTATTCCCATTCTTTTGGTTTAATTTCTGCAAATATGATAAAAAACAACCTTACCTAAAAACTTTTATATTAAATATTTATTAAGATTAAAACACACAAAAACCTGCTGATTAGCAGGTTTTTACGCAAAATATTTTATTTTATTTTCGGGTTTTGTGATTAATTGGCAACTTCTGCTCTCATTTCTTTTCCCCGAAACTTCATTTCAGTTAATCCATTCATGACTTCATTTTTGAATGATTTTTCAATTTCAAAGAAACTGAATTTTTCAAGAATTTCTATATCACCGATATCGGCTCTTTTTTTAGATTTGGAAGTCGCTTTGTTAATGATCTCAAGCATATCAACTTTCTTCAGCTGATCTCTTTTTCCTAAGTTGAAAAAGAACCTTACCATATCTTCATTATTGCGTTTTGGCTTGCGTTCTCTGCTGGCATTTCTGTCGCCACCACGATCTCCTCTGCTGTCTCTGTCTCGGAAAGAACCACCATCTCTGGAGCCTCTTTCTCTGTCTCTGCCATCTCTCTCTCTTCTTCCCGGTTTGTCATCTCTGCCGGCACCGAATTTCTGATCTGCAAGATCATTGCTATTTTGATAATAAGTAGCCATTTCTTTCAATTGAAATTGTAATAACTGGCTTACTAATTGTTCTTTTGTAAAGGCAGAAAGATCTGGAATCAAACTTTCGTCAAAATCAATAACATCAACGTGTTCCGTCAATAATTTTTCGAAAACACCACCAACCTGAGCTTTAATAATTTCCTTTCCGGTAGGGATTTTTTTCTCAACGATTTCGATCTTGGTTTCTGCCTTGATCTGCTTCATTTTTCTGCTTTCCTCTGGTTTTGCCAACGTCATCGAGATTCCGTTTTTACCTGCACGTCCTGTTCTTCCGCTTCTGTGAACGAAAACTTCCGGATCATCTGGTAAAGAGAAATGGATAACGTGTGTCAAAGAATCAACATCCAATCCTCTGGCTGCAACGTCTGTCGCTACCAAAATATCAATATTTTTCAGTCTGAATTTCTTCATTACTGTATCTCTTTGAGCCTGAGAAAGATCACCGTGAAGTGCATCTGCCGCATAACCATTTTGCATCAAGAAATCTGCAACCTCCTGCGTTTCCATTCTTGTTCTACAGAAAATAATGGAATATTGGTTTGGATTGGCGTCAATCAGTCTTTTAAGAGCTTCTTTCTTCTGTCTGTAACCAACTACATAAAATTCGTGAAGGATGTTTTTCTTAACCTCATTGACAGACCCAACAGTAATTCTGTGAGGCGTTGTCAAATAATTTTTAGAAATACGTTCCACTTCTTTGCTCATTGTAGCAGAGAAAAGGAAAGTTTGTTTTGTATCCGGCGTTTCTCTTAATATAGTTTCCAAATCGTCTTTGAACCCCATAGAAAGCATTTCGTCAGCTTCGTCTAAAACTACCCATTGTGTTTCAGAAAAGTCCAATGCTTTTCTGTTGATCATATCTATCACACGTCCCGGAGTTCCCACGATGATCTGTGGTTTTTCTCTAAGGGATTTGATTTGATCCATAATACTGCTTCCACCATAGACTGCTGTAGTCTTGATGTCTCTCAGGTATTTAGTATAGTTTTTGATGTCTTTGGTAATCTGGAGGCAAAGTTCTCTAGTAGGGCAAAGGACCAAAAATTGGATTTTACGACTCTTGTCGTCTATCATATCCAAAATCGGAAGCGAAAACGCTGCTGTTTTGCCTGTTCCTGTTGCCGCAAGTGCGATAAGATCGCGAGTATCTGTGGAGATAAAAGGAATAGTCTGTTTTTGGATTTCTGTCGGCTCTACGAAGCCGAGGTCGCCAATCGCCTGAAGAACTTCAGCGCTAAGATTGGATTCCGTAAATAAATTCATTTAAAAAGATCGTCTAATAATTGGTGCAAAGATACACTTTTTATTTTTGATAACAAAATGACTTCTTTTTTAACGATTCCTTATTACGGAAAATTAATATTGGAACAGATATGAAAAGTTAGTTTTTAGAAATTAGAATACTATGATACTTTATAGTTCAAAACGCTGAAAATTAATATAAATTAAAACTCTAATTAGATAACCAACCGACTGTCAGTCTGAGGTTCTCGAAGACCATAAAAAATTCAAAATCCAAGGGATTTTTCAATATAAATTAATATTTTTTCATTGACATTCCTCAAAATTGAAAAGCTTCGCTTAAGTTTTTAGATGTCTTCGAGAGCCTCAGACTGATAAGGTCTGAACTATCAGTTTTTCCAATTTAAAAAATCATATCAATATTGATAAGAACTCATAACTTGAAGGCTTAAGTTTTTTATATGCTTTCAATAGCCTCAGACTGACAAACTTTGAACGTTTCAGAACTAACATTCTGCCACATTCACGGCGACAGCAAGACCACCTTCCGAGGTTTCTTTGTATTTTGAATTCATATCCAATGCCGTTTCCCACATCGATTTGATGACACTATCGAGAGAAACTTTTGCTTTCGAAGGATCGCCGTCTAAAGCCAAAGATGCTGCAGTAATTGCTTTCATGGCACCCATAGAATTCCGCTCGATGCAAGGGATCTGGACCAAACCACCAATTGGATCACACGTTAACCCAAGATGATGTTCCATTGCGATTTCTGCCGCCATCAAAACCTGAGCAGGTGTTCCTCCGGAAATCTCCGTCAATCCGGCTGCTGCCATTGCTGAAGAAACCCCAACTTCTGCCTGGCATCCACCCATTGCTGCAGAAATAGTTGCATTTTTTTTGAACAAAGTTCCGATTTCTCCTGCAACCAATAGAAATCTGATAATATCTTCTTCGGAATTAAACTCTGTGAAAACCTGTGCATACATCAGAACTGCAGGGATTACGCCACTTGCACCGTTCGTTGGCGCTGTAATGATTCTACCAAAAGATGCATTTTCTTCATTAACAGCCAGTGCAAAACAAGAAACCCATTTCGTAACAGAGCTAAAGGTTTTTTGTTCATCCTTTACCATTTCGAACCACTCGTTTTTGTTCTTATAAATCTGATTCCCGAGGAGTTTTTCGTTCATTTCCGAAGCACGTCTTGTGACGTTTAGTCCACCGGGAAGAATTCCTTTTTTATTGATGCTCTTATAAACACAATCTTTGATATTATCCCAGATTTCTAATGCTTTTTGCCGGGTTTCTTCTTTAGTTCTCCACGATTCTTCGTTTAGAAAGACAAGTTCAGATATTTTATTGAGATTTAACTGTTCGCAATATTTCAGAATTTCGCTGCCGTGATGGCAAGGATAAAGTGTCCGTACACAACGGTCTTCCATCGAGTTATCTTCTGTAGTAGCCACAAATCCGCCGCCAACGGAATAATAATCCTGACTGAATTCTTCACCACTTTCAAAGATTACTTTGAAGATCATTCCATTGGGATGAAAGTCGAGAGATTTTTCTTTGTTAAGTATCAAATGATGTCCATAAATAAACGGAAGCAAAACTTCTCCGCCTAAAAGAATTTGGTTTTCGGATCTTATTTTATCAATTTTTTCATTGATTTTGTTGGTATCTATTTTTCGAAAATTTTCTCCGCTGAGACCCAGCATACCTGCAATATCGGTTCCGTGACCAACGCCGGTTTTTGCCAGTGAACCGAAAAATTCTACAAATACTTGTTTCACTTCTTGCAAGGAATGATTTCGTTTGACTAGATCCAGGAACATTTTTGCGGCGTTCCAAGGTCCCATTGTGTGGGAAGATGACGGACCGATGCCGATTTTTATAATGTCGAAAACACTGATAGATTCCATTAAGAGAAATTGATTGTGGTAAAAGTAATTGATTTTATTGATTCCATTCAAATAGTAATTAAAGTTTTTTGAACACAAAGGCCGCGAAGATTTAACTTCTCACAGATTAGGCAAATTTTGCAGATTTAAAACCAAAAGTGAAATGAATGTGGAATATTGTTCTATGTTTATGTGGGATCTGCAGCCCGGCTTGAGCGGAAATCCTTTTTTGCTTAATCTCACGTTCTATCTATTCTGAAATCGTCTACAAAAAAGATTGACTTCGTCGAACCACTTCGTTAGGTTTGGGAGTGGAAGACGGATAAAGCTGCCCAAATAAATTAATAAACTTCAAACAAAAATTGTCTTCAAAATCTCGGAAACTTCTTTGGGTCTCGTAACAGGAAAGAGGTGGGTTGCATTTTTGATAACGAAATCCGGTTGTGAGTTCTTAAGAGGAAAAACAATGTCTCGATCTGCCAAAATCTGAATAACGTCCGGAATCTTATCAAACTTCCAGTGCGAAATTTTTTCGATAGACCACTTCAGGTAATACGGGTCTTTTACACGAAAATACTGTGTGAGTTTAGGATTTTTCGGATCAAATAATTTCCTGAAAAAAGCATAGAAAACGGTTGTATTATCCTTAAAAAAACGAAGTGGAAGGTACCTGACGGCATTGGTTTTCTGCCCGGCTTTTATGAGTTTTGATTTTTCTGCATCGCAACGGATGCTTCCCATAATGACGATTTTTTTCGCCGGTTTCAATTTGTGAATTTCCTGAACCAGAATGCCTCCGAAAGAATAACCTAATAGATAAAATTCTTCGGAATCATCTATGGATTCTGACATTCTTTCCACATAATGATAAAAATCCTCATTAAACTCCGGAATGAGCCAAGGAATATGAACGAGTTCAATATTCTTATTAAAAGTCAGTTTTTCTAAGACTTTTTCGTCTGCTCCGAGGCCGCTTATGGTGTATAGTTTCATTGCGTCAAATTTACTAACAAAAAAAGAGCAGAAAAAATCTGCTCTTTAGAATTTTATATATGGTGAAAATTATTTCACGCTGATTTTCACTTTCAAATCAACATCGTCTTTTACCAAAACATCCTGCATTGTAGATTTGTAAGCTACATCAAATTTCTGTCTGTCAAAAGAGAATTTATCAGATTCCAAAGTCACAACACCATTAGAAGAAGTGATTTTTGCAGGGAAAGAAACCGGATTAGTTTTACCTTTTACAGTCAAGTTTCCGTTGACTACAAAGTTGTAATCTTTGTTAGAATTTTTCTTTACAGAAGTGATTTTGTAAGTCGCAGTCGGGAATTTTTCAACTTCGAAGAAATCGCCGTTTTTCAAGTGACCGTTCAGTTTTCCCTGATATTCTCCGGAAAGATCTGTAGAATTGATAGATGTCATATCCAATACAAAATTTCCACCAACAACTGCTCCGTTTTTAAGAACAAGGTTCCCAGATTTTACATTAACAGTTCCGTCGTGAGAAGATGCTTCTGTTTTTGCAATTTTATAACCCCACCAGTGTACATCTGAGCTTGTTAATTTTTTTGTCTGTCCGAAAGCCAGTCCGCTAACCAATACTGCTAGTAATAATACTTTTTTCATTTTTTTAATAATTTTAATGATGCAAATCTAATTAGAATCATTCAAAATTGGTGTTGATGTATGATAAGTTTTTAAAAAATTAAAGCCCACATTAGAAATGTGGGCTTTAATTGTAGCATAGTTTATTAATAATGTTCTGTTTACTTAAATCTTAAAGAAAGTAAAAATCAGAATCTATTTTCCTAAAGGAATGTTGTATCCGAATCCAATACCGATTGCCCCGGCATTATAATCCTGATCTCCGATCTGACCTTTGTCTCCTGTAAATGTTTTATTGTATTGAGCAAAGAAGTTCCAATCGCGGTTGTGGTAACCGATCTCCGGTTTGATGTAAAAACCACCGTCTGGTCTTGCAACATTTATATTTTCTGCAACTCTGTCATCCCCAACGATAAATCCGTAACCAATATCGGCTCCGAAATAGAATCCCATTTCTTTTGGATAAACTCTGAAGAGCGCTGCAACCGGAATCACACCGAAGTCATTGTTTTTCACATTTACACCGCTTATTGTTCTATCTTTTCCAAAATAATTGTTATAACCTGTTGCGATACCCAAACCAAAACCTGGCGTTACAAGATGTTGGTATGATAGATCTACTCCAAGATTTGCGGCAGTATTGCCACCTGTTGAAACACCTCCGTTAAGACCAACTTTCAACATATTGGTCATATTGGCACTTTGTGCAGACAAAATCCCTCCTGCCAAAATTCCTGCGCCTAATATCAACTGCTTTAAAGATTTCATATTTTTAAATTTTAATTTTACAAGATTGATACTTGTAAATTTCGTGCCAAAAGCCAATTTTGTTTCACAAATCTAACATTAATCAAATCAATGATCTAATTTTCAATTATTTAAAATCATAATCAAATATTAAAATTTATTCACAAAACAATAGTTTTCATAATTTTTGATTTAACTAATTATAAATTCTCTACTCAAACAGATAAATCCCTCGCTATGAATAACTTCCTAAAAAATAAACATTTGGTTTCCAGAGCAGGTTTTGGCATTCATCATAATGATATTGAAAAATATAAAAATATAAGTCCGAAGAATCTTTATCACGAACTTAGAGACATTTCGGATTATCAGATTCTGCACACCGACGTTCAAAGCATAATGCCAGAACAATATCAGGAAATGTCCAAATCAACTGATAGAAAACCCTTGAATCAATTCAATAAAATGTATAATATCGATGTCAGAAAATCCTGGCATAATCAAATGATAAATACACCTTATCAGCTTCGTGAAAAAATGGCGCTTTTCTGGCACGGACATTTTGCGACCAGAATCCAGCAACCACTTTTCAATAAAGAAATTATAGAAATATTCAGAAAAGATGGTTTGGGGAATTTCAAAAATTTGGTTTTTGAAGTTTCGAAATCTTCGGCAATGCTTAACTTCCTTAACAATCAGCAAAATAAGAAAGCGAAGCCGAATGAAAATTTTGCAAGAGAACTAATGGAACTTTTCACGCTTGGAAGAGGAAATTATACCGAAAAAGACATCAAAGAATCTGCAAGAGCTTTTACAGGCTGGAGTTACAATCAACTGGGAGAATTTGTTGATAATAAGAAAAATCATGATTCCGGAGAGAAAGAGTTTCTTGGGAAAACCGGTAACTTCAATGGCAGTGACATTATTAATATCATTCTGGAAAAACCGGAATGCGCAGAATTTATCACGAAAAAAATCTATCAGTTTTTTGTGAACGAAGTGCCTGATGAAAAAATAGTCAAATCTCTCAGTCAGAAATTTTATAAATCCAATTATGATATTATGAATTTGATGGACGAAATTTTTCTTTCCGATTGGTTTTATTCCGAAAAAAACATTGGTGCAAAGATAAAATCACCTGTTGAATTGATTGTCGGAATCAGAAGAATTTTACCAATGGATCTGCAAAACCGGGACACCATTTACAATTTTGAAAAACTACTTGGGCAAGAACTTTTACAACCTCCGAACGTTGCAGGTTGGCCAAGCGGAATTGCCTGGATAGACAGTTCCACTCTATTATTGAGAATGAAAATCCCTGCTGTAATGGCTGGTTACAAAACATTAGACATCGAACCAAAATCTAACGACGATGTCAATATGGGAAAAGAAGAGAAAAAAGTGGTCGTGAATAAAAAGCAAAATACGATTACAATCCATTGGGAAAGTATCGGTAACATTCTGAATGAAGACCTGTTCAATCTTTTGTTATCGAATCCGAATGAAAAAGTGGAGAACATGATTACTCAATTCAACGCAGAAAAGAGTAAAAAACATTTGATGATAAGTATTATGTCAACTCCGGAATATCAACTTTGTTAAAATAAGCCGTTATGATTATCAATAGAAAAACCTTCTTACAAACCAGCAGTCTTGCCGTTGCATCTTTTCTGTTTCCAAATTTTTTAAAGGCTTTGACGCTTCCTGAAGCGATTGCAATGAACGGAAAAACCTTGATTATTCTTCAGCTTTCCGGCGGCAATGACGGACTTAACACGATTATTCCTGTCCGCAATGATATTTATTATAAATCCCGAAATCAAATCTCAATTAAGGAAAACGATGCCCTATTGTTGACTGATGAAGCCGGAATCAATCCCAATCTGAAATTCTTCAAAGAACTCTATGACAATGGCGAATTGGCGGTGATGAACAATGTTGGTTATCCGGAACCCAATAAGTCCCATTTCCGAAGTATGGACATCTGGCAATCGGCGAGTGACAGCAATCAGTTTGTGAACACAGGCTGGCTGGGAAGATATCTGGACGAAGCCTGCCACGACTGCACCAATCCGACACAGGCGATAGAAGTTGATGATCTTCTAAGTCTTGCGATGAAAGGTGAAAAAAACAAAGCAATTGCTTTTAAAGATCCCGAAAAAATTATTCGATAACAGCCAGGAAAGTCTTTATAAAAAACTGGCAGCAGAAAATCACGACCACGAGCACGATTTGGCTTCGTATCTTTACAATACTTTGGGAAGCACGATCAATAATTCCGGCTATATTTTTAAAGAAAGTAAAACAAAACCAACTGACAAAGTTTATCCTGGAACACAGATTGGAAAAGACTTTAAAACCATTGCCTCACTCATCAAATCTGATATCAACACGCAGGTTTATTATCTATCAGTGGGAAGTTTTGACACCCACACCAATCAAAATCAGAAACAAAATCAGTTATTCAAAACGATCAATGATGCGGTGGAAGTTTTCACAAAGGATATGAAGGAAAACGGAAAATTCAATGATATAATGATAATGACTTTCTCTGAATTCGGAAGACGTGTTGCCCAAAATGCGAGCAATGGAACCGACCACGGAACAGCCAACCAAATGTTTTTCATCAGCGGCGGACTAAAGAAAAAAGGTTTACTGAATGAACTTCCTGATCTCACCAGTTTGAATGACGGCGATTTGATTTACAAAGAAGATTTCCGGAAAGTCTATGCAACTATCCTTAAAAGGTGGCTGAATACCAACGATCACAAAATCCTTGGAAAGGATAATGGATACTACGATTTTGTTTAATTTCTCAATTCAAAAAATATACTTATAGTTTTCATCAATAATCGAGTTTGATGGAAACATTATTTTATATTGTGCGCAATATTATTTTACGCTATACATTTGCATCATCAAATAATAATAAATTATCAACAAAATGAAAACATTGTACAGCATCGGTGCTACAGCCAAAGGAGGAAGAAACGGAAACGTGAAAAGTGATAACGGAATTCTTGATTTAGAAGTGAGAATGCCAAAAGGTTTAGGCGGTGCAAATGACGATTATGCTAATCCGGAAATGCTTTTTGCTGCAGGATATTCGGCTTGTTTTGACAGCGCATTGAATTTGGTTATCAAACAAAGTAAAATCGCAACTGGAGAAACTACAGTCACTGCGAAAGTAGGAATCGGACAAATCGAAAATGGTGGTTTTGGATTGGAAGCAGAATTGCACGCCAACATTCCGGGAGTTACTATTGAACAAGCTCAGGAATTGATTGAAAAAGCGCATCAAGTTTGTCCTTATTCTAATGCTACTAGAGGAAATATAGAAGTAAAACTGACCGTTAGCAACAACTAAGAGAAAGCAAAATCCTGTTATCTTTGAACATTGTGGAATATAATATAAAAGCTGAATATGGAAGATCTACTAAAATTAGATAAACAATTATGTTTTTCAGTTTATGTTTTGCATCGAGAAATCATGCAATGTTATCGTCCGATTCTGAACGATATTGGGCTGACCTATCCACAATACATCACGATGATGACGCTTTGGGAAAAGGACGATCTGACCGTAAATCAGGTTGGAGAAATGTTACAATTGGATAATGGAACTTTGACGCCATTATTAAAACGTTTAGAGTCCAAAGGATATCTAACCCGAAAACGAAGCAAAGAAGACGAGCGGGTCGTGAAAATTCACCTAACCGAAAAAGGTCAGAAACTAAAAGAAAAAGCAACCTGCATCCCGATTGAACTTGCAAAAGCAATGAATCTGAATCTGGAAGAAATGATGCAGCTGAAAAATTTATCGGATAAAGTTGTCCAGAAAATAAATGGTTAACAAAAAGTCGCTATTCGAAATACGAATAGCGACTTTTTATTTTAAGAATCTTCCTGACGATTATTTTTTATTCTCGCAGATTACGCAGATTCAGCAGATTAATATAGTCTGAATAAAATCTACGTAATCTGCGTAATCTGTGAGAAAGATAATATCGAATTATCTAAAAATAATTTTAAGCGGGCTTTAGCAAAATTGAATTAATATTCGAATAAGACACTTCCCCAGGTGAAGCCGCTTCCGAAAGCTGACATACAAACCAAATCTCCGCGTTTCATTCTGCCTTCCAAAATGGCTTCACTCAAAGCAATTGGAATAGAAGCCGCCGTTGTATTGCCATATTTTTGGATGTTCACGAATACTTTTTCGTCCGGCAGATGAAGCAACTGCTGAACATATTGTGCAATTCTGATATTTGCCTGATGTGGAATAAGTAAATCAAGGTCTTCAATTTTCTTCCCTGCTTTTTCCAAAGCTTCCAAAATAGTCTCCGGAAATCTTGTCACAGCGTGTTTGAAAACGAAGTTTCCATTCATCACCGGATAAATATCTTCTGAAGTTATAGAATCCGGATTAGTCAACAAAGTATCGCTCCAGCCAAGTTTTGTTCCCGGGAATTTCACGGCTAATTCTTCTGCATATTTACCTTCCGAATGCATATTGACGGAAAGGATTCCCTTTGCATTCACATCTTCGCTGGCTGATAAAACCACTGCTCCTGCTCCATCTCCGAAGATCACGGAAACGCCTCGTCCGGCATCAGAAAAATCCAGTCCGAAAGAATGAATCTCTGCACCAACCACCAAAACATTCTTGTACAATCCGGATTTGATGAACGCATCGGCAACGCTCATTGCATAAACAAAGCCCGAACATTGGTTTCTTACATCTAATGCGCCAATCGTATCACAACCCAACAATTCCTGCAAAAGTACACCAGAACCCGGGAAATAATAATCCGGAGACAAGGTGGCGAAAACTATATAATCTATGTCTTTTGCGGTAAGGTTTGCATTTTTGAGAGCTATTTCTGAGGCTTTGAAGCCGTAAAAAGAAGTTGTTTCTTCTGAGTCTGTGCGGTTTTTGCGGTGGCGTCTTTCTTTGATGCCTGTTCTTTCTGTAATCCACTCATCATTGGTGGTCATCAATTTAGAAAGATCATCATTGGTTACAATATTTTCTGGTACGTAATGGCCTACACCCGCAATTAAACTTTTGATCATTTTGTAATAGTATTGATACCGACAAATGTAAATATTTTATTTATTACATAAGTTTTTTTATTGGAAGTTAGAATTGAAAGGTCGAATATTAGATTGATTTTAAGTGAATTAAATTACAAAATATAACTTTCTGATTATGACAAATGTTGAATATTGCGAAGCGCAGCCCGACTTGAGTGGAGCTCTTTTTGTCATTGCGGTTGTAGAAAAGTTCAACTGATTACTCCGCTTCTTCGCAATAACAAAAAAGCGGGAACGGAAGGCGGATAAAGCTGCCCCAATAAAATCAATAAGCAATTCTTATCAAGTAATTGTAATTTTATTTAGTTTTGCGATATGCCAATAGAACAGAAATATAAGTCAAAGCACTGGGAATGGATCGATGTGACTGCGCCGACAGAGGAAGACCTGCAGTTTTTGCACGAGCGGTATCATATCAATCATCTTTTGCTGGAAGATACGATAGACCCAAACCACCTTCCGAAATATGAAGAAGTAGGCGATGTGAAATTTTTTCTGACCCGGGAAGCAACCGATCTGGAAAGAAGAACGCTGAACACAATCAGTGATATCAGCAGCAAGCTGGGCATTTTTCTGCTTCCGCACCTCATTATTACGACGCATAGAACGAAGAGTAAAAGCATTCACGAATTATGCTCGGAACTCGATAAAGAGGATATCAATACTGTGAAAAGAGATGAATTGGCATTGCGGTTGGCACTGAAGATCATGAAGAGTTTTGATGATGAAAGCAGCAATCTTCTGGAAATACTGGATGCGATGGAAAACGAGATCTTCCTGAAAAACACCAACGACTCTGTCCAGATCCGAAGACTTTATAAAGTAAAGCGTAAATCCGGCCTCAATACCAGAATATTAAATATGTCCGGTGAATGGATATCGAAGTTTAAAACTTTGGACCTGGAGGATGTTCAGGTAATGGATCTTCTTGATAAGCAGAAAGATGTAACCGCAGACTATGACCATTTGAATGCACAAACGACTAACCTTATCTCTATGTTTTTGGCAATGTCTGACCAGAAGGCCAATCAGGTGATGAAGCTTTTGGCAATCTATTCGGTGTACTTTTTACCGATCACCTTCATTGCCGGGATCTACGGAATGAACTTCGATAATATGCCGGAACTGCATCATAAGAATGGTTATTTCTTCACTTTGGGACTGATGTTTACGATTGTAGCTTTTACGTTTATTTATATGAGAAGAAAACGTTGGTAGAAGCTATGAATCAGGAATTGATGATGTTTTACAACGTCGAGAATTTCTTTCCGCCTGATGATAAAGATTCAGAAATTAAAAGTTCCGGACTCCGCAATTGGGATGAGTACAAATACAATCTGAAGGTTCGAAAAATCGGTAATGTATTTCGTTTCATTAATGAAGACTATGGGCAATTGCCTTCTATTATTGGCTTGGCAGAGATTGGTGACAGATCGGTCTTAGATGATTT
Organism: Epilithonimonas sp. UC225_85; assembly: GCF_042695135.1. Lineage (GTDB taxonomy): Bacteria > Bacteroidota > Bacteroidia > Flavobacteriales > Weeksellaceae > Epilithonimonas. Next base: position 1,333,667 of record NZ_CP170547.1, on the reverse strand, counting down.
GATTAATGAAAATTCCCCGATTCATAATTACGAAATCATCTACAAGCAATCGAATGATTCCAGAGGATTAAGTGTTGCTTTGCTTTTTGATAAGTCCAAATTTTCCTTACTAAATTTCATAACCTTACAGTTTCAGGCCTACGATGATTTGGAATTTGAGACCCGCGATATTCTTCACGCCGAATTCTTATTTGAAGGAAAGAAACTTCACGTGTTTGTTCTTCATCTACCTTCCAAAAGAGAGCGGGACATCAAAAGAGACCAGCGGAATTATATTCTTGAACAATTGAATAAAACTATTCAGGATTTGTTTGATAAAGAAGAACCAATCATTATTATGGGCGATTTTAATGAAAATCCGGATGCGGAGGAATTGCAACAGTTACTTCTTGATAGAAAAGGTCAAAAAATGTTGACTAATCCTTTTGAAGCTTTATATCTCAATAGCAAGTTCACTACTTATCACGGTAAAAAGGGCGTTGGATTTGATCAGATTTTGTTTACTGAGGATTTGATTTTGGATTCATTAGGTTTCAAAACTATAACTGCTGAGATCTACAACTCACCCCGACTGCGGAATAAAGACAATAAGAACAGCCAATATTCGCTTAGAACATACTCCGGATCACGTTATATTGGTGGGTGGAGTGATCATTTTCCGGTGGTGGTGAGAGTGGCTAAAGACTAGAATGATCAATATTTATTTGAGTATCTTTGGGATACAACACAACTCAGCGTTATCTATCCAAGCCTGCTGAAGTGTTGTGAATTGCTTTCATTTTTGAGTATCTTTGGGATACAACACAACTCCATTTTACCGAAATAATTCATTTTGAATGTTGTGAATTGCTTTCATTTTTGAGTATCTTTGGGATACAACACAACGTTGCTGCTCTCTTGTAAGTTTGTCTGTTAGTTGTGAATTGCTTTCATTTTTGAGTATCTTTGGGATACAACACAACAGCTGATCTTGGCCGATGATGGCGACTGTAGTTGTGAATTGCTTTCATTTTTGAGTATCTTTGGGATACAACACAACCTTGGGGGATCAAAAAGAAAAGACCGCCTTGTTGTGAATTGCTTTCATTTTTGAGTATCTTTGGGATACAACACAACTTTGGTTTATTACTAAAACAGACATTACTAGTTGTGAATTGCTTTCATTTTTGAGTATCTTTGGGATACAACACAACATTGTGGGCTGTGAAAACCTCATCCTTTGTGTTGTGAATTGCTTTCATTTTTGAGTATCTTTGGGATACAACACAACTAATTTAGAATTATGGTTGATAGTTGAGTAGTTGTGAATTGCTTTCATTTTTGAGTATCTTTGGGATACAACACAACTCCGAGTTTTATGTATTTGTTTTTCATTATGTTGTGAATTGCTTTCATTTTTGAGTATCTTTGGGATACAACACAACTGAGTAAAACTCCCGGATGTAATATTACTGGTTGTGAATTGCTTTCATTTTTGAGTATCTTTGGGATACAACACAACTATTGCCTAAATAGTATGGCGAAATTTCATGTTGTGAATTGCTTTCATTTTTGAGTATCTTTGGGATACAACACAACTTCACTATTTCGCTGTTCGACATCTTTTTTGTTGTGAATTGCTTTCATTTTTGAGTATCTTTGGGATACAACACAACTTTTTATTTGTTTATTTTGTAGTTTCATAAGTTGTGAATTGCTTTCATTTTTGAGTATCTTTGGGATACAACACAACACAATTCCAATATTAATAGCCGTTGGTGTAGTTGTGAATTGCTTTCATTTTTGAGTATCTTTGGGATACAACACAACTCCTGAAAAATACAGTGAAGCGAACGAATAGTTGTGAATTGCTTTCATTTTTGAGTATCTTTGGGATACAACACAACGCCTGTAGATTAATGACAGCCTCACAGCAAGTTGTGAATTGCTTTCATTTTTGAGTATCTTTGGGATACAACACAACTATCTTTGTGAAAGATAATGAAGGAGAAGTGTTGTGAATTGCTTTCATTTTTGAGTATCTTTGGGATACAACACAACACTTCCAACCAACGCTCGGTTATCTCCGGAGTTGTGAATTGCTTTCATTTTTGAGTATCTTTGGGATACAACACAACTTTATAAATTTAGTGTTGCTCATAGCTAATGTTGTGAATTGCTTTCATTTTTGAGTATCTTTGGGATACAACACAACTTGGAATTGGGGGATTAAAACGCCCCAATAGTTGTGAATTGCTTTCATTTTTGAGTATCTTTGGGATACAACACAACATGTCGAATTGTTTCTTAGTCATCTTAGTAGTTGTGAATTGCTTTCATTTTTGAGTATCTTTGGGATACAACACAACGATCTGCATTATCGTAATCTTTATGCCAGGGTTGTGAATTGCTTTCATTTTTGAGTATCTTTGGGATACAACACAACATTAGCTAATTTGCCGTTTTCGCCTTGCCAGTTGTGAATTGCTTTCATTTTTGAGTATCTTTGGGATACAACACAACTATCTTTGCAACTATGGACGCGCAAATAGGGTTGTGAATTGCTTTCATTTTTGAGTATCTTTGGGATACAACACAACCATTGAATTGCATATTAATATCATCAATTGGTTGTGAATTGCTTTCATTTTTGAGTATCTTTGGGATACAACACAACCAAACCGAAATTCTTGCCGAACTTGTTAAAGTTGTGAATTGCTTTCATTTTTGAGTATCTTTGGGATACAACACAACCAGCAAGATACTGAATACGAACACGTTGTAGTTGTGAATTGCTTTCATTTTTGAGTATCTTTGGGATACAACACAACTTCATAACAAAAGAAATAGAAGCGGAGCCAGTTGTGAATTGCTTTCATTTTTGAGTATCTTTGGGATACAACACAACATCTACAGCCTTAAAAATGTTGTCTAATTTGTTGTGAATTGCTTTCATTTTTGAGTATCTTTGGGATACAACACAACGAAATCCATTATCTCAATATATTGCGGATGGTTGTGAATTGCTTTCATTTTTGAGTATCTTTGGGATACAACACAACTCATTGGCTTCAATTCAACACCATTTGAAAGTTGTGAATTGCTTTCATTTTTGAGTATCTTTGGGATACAACACAACGAAGAAGCAAAAGCAGAGAAAGCAAAAATAGTTGTGAATTGCTTTCATTTTTGAGTATCTTTGGGATACAACACAACTGGACCTTCAAACATAACGGCAATGTCTTAGTTGTGAATTGCTTTCATTTTTGAGTATCTTTGGGATACAACACAACGAGGAATGGATGAATGATGATGATTGGGATGTTGTGAATTGCTTTCATTTTTGAGTATCTTTGGGATACAACACAACCACAATCTTTAGCATGGTTATGCGCGTCTAGTTGTGAATTGCTTTCATTTTTGAGTATCTTTGGGATACAACACAACGGATCTGAATTGGATAAGAAAGTTATAAGCGTTGTGAATTGCTTTCATTTTTGAGTATCTTTGGGATACAACACAACTCATTAGTAACATTATCTGGAAGATTGTTAGTTGTGAATTGCTTTCATTTTTGAGTATCTTTGGGATACAACACAACATAGAGATATTTACTAAAAATGTCTTACGGGTTGTGAATTGCTTTCATTTTTGAGTATCTTTGGGATACAACACAACGAAGAGCCGGAAGACAGACGCGCCATTGCTGTTGTGAATTGCTTTCATTTTTGAGTATCTTTGGGATACAACACAACTGAATATGGTGAAGTCCTTTCTTTCCACTTGTTGTGAATTGCTTTCATTTTTGAGTATCTTTGGGATACAACACAACAATCACTTGTAAAGATGGCCGTTATAAATAGTTGTGAATTGCTTTCATTTTTGAGTATCTTTGGGATACAACACAACTTAAGTAGAAACAAAGCCATCATCTTTGCAGTTGTGAATTGCTTTCATTTTTGAGTATCTTTGGGATACAACACAACGTTTCTGAAATGGTCGCTCCTATTCCACCAGTTGTGAATTGCTTTCATTTTTGAGTATCTTTGGGATACAACACAACGCCGGTCGTGCTGCAATAATTATCAAATCAGTTGTGAATTGCTTTCATTTTTGAGTATCTTTGGGATACAACACAACTAAAGTGATTTGTATTTATTGTTGGCCTTAGTTGTGAATTGCTTTCATTTTTGAGTATCTTTGGGATACAACACAACCAGCTGATTTTATTAGTAAATATTTGAGGTGTTGTGAATTGCTTTCATTTTTGAGTATCTTTGGGATACAACACAACGAGGAATGGATGAATGATGATGATTGGAATGTTGTGAATTGCTTTCATTTTTGAGTATCTTTGGGATACAACACAACACCTTTAGCAGTAGAGAAGTCTTTTCTACTGTTGTGAATTGCTTTCATTTTTGAGTATCTTTGGGATACAACACAACGATTTATCAATAAGCCTTTGTGGCCAACATGTTGTGAATTGCTTTCATTTTTGAGTATCTTTGGGATACAACACAACTATATTCAGCACCAATACCCGTAATTGTTTGTTGTGAATTGCTTTCATTTTTGAGTATCTTTGGGATACAACACAACTCATAACTTTTCGAGCTCCATTTTTTGAAAGTTGTGAATTGCTTTCATTTTTGAGTATCTTTGGGATACAACACAACTTTGGAGCTCAAGGAGACACAGCGTCAATAGTTGTGAATTGCTTTCATTTTTGAGTATCTTTGGGATACAACACAACCTCAAAAAATAATCTACTGATTTTCAGTAGATTATTTTTGTTTTTAGGATTCAGAATTTAGAACAATTCCAATTGTTGAAAGGTCGGTGGCGGTTCTTCTTTATTTCTGGCGAAGAAAATTTCTATATCCCCGAATTGTTTGTCAGTAATACACATTATAGCCACTTTACCTGCTTTTGGCAACATAAACTTCACTCTCTTGATATGTACCTCAGCATTTTCACGACTCGGGCAATGTCGCATATACATAGAAAACTGAAATAGTGCAAAACCATCATCCATCAAAGCCTTACGAAAGCGGTTGGCATCTTTCATATTGGCTTTGGTTTCTGTAGGCAAGTCGTATAATACTAATACCCACATAATTCGATAAGCGTTAAACCTTTCGGCATTCATTTTCTATTGTATTATGTACGTTGTAAAAAGTACAATGACCCAACCGTTCATTTATTTGAACTCAGGATAGGAAATCAAACGTTTTTCTCCTGTGTAACATTTGTAAAGCGAAGTAGCAGTTGTTTTAACTGCCACCAGCAATGGTCTTGTTTTACTATCTATCACCACATCTTTGGTTGCAATCTGTAGAATATGTGATTTGAATTCTTTTGTCAGTTCCTCAATATTCGGATTCTTTGTGAGCCAATCCATTACCAGCAAATCTACAAATGGTCGGTAAGGTTCCATCAAATCATCGGCGAGACAATAAGGATTGTATTTATTTTTATGAAAAATCCCCAATACCGGAAGCAGTCCTGTTTCCACAATTGCCCTCGCCACAATACTTCTAAGAACTGAATACCCAAAGTTGAAGAACTGATTAGGCGAATCTCCAAATCGTTGTCTGAGGAAATCCAAACTGATAAGATACTTCCAATAATGCTGAGCTGCAATGCCTTCCATATTGGTAATATCTCCACTTTTGACATTGCTTTGATAATCAATCATTGGTTCATAATAGTTCCCTAATCGTTGGAGGACTTCTTTTTGATTTTCAATTTTACATTCTATTGTTTGTTTCCAGAGTTGTTTTTTAAGAGGTTCGCTGGCTTCTAGCTGGTCTTTTATTCGGTCAGAATGTTCAGTATGCCCATAAAGCGGAAGCATTATCCCGTGTGGCAAATGATGGCTATCGCAACTGACCACAACTACATTATTTCCCATCATTTTTTGAATGAGCTGATGAGAAATCGTAATCTGAAAATGGTCCAACATTAGCAAACCCAAATCTTCCACGGGGATTTTGCCTTTCATCTCATTGGAAGAAGGTTCCATAATGTACATTTGCTCATCTTTGAGTTTTAGGTAGGCGGGATTGCCGATGTAGATAGAGCGGGTGATCATAAATTATTTAGTATTCGTTAACTTGAACTATCTTCCCAATATGATTAAGTCTAACTTTTACAACATTTCTTAAGCCTTCTAAACTCTTCAATTGTACATAGGTAATATTTCGAAGTTCTTTTTTTTCCTCAACAGAAGTCTCCAAATGATGTCTAAAAACAAAATCCCTTACAAAAGAATTACCGTAACCAACTTTTGAAATCTTTTGAACCCTAAACATATTTTTAGAAATTAGACTTAAGTTTTTATCATCAAACAAATCAACTTCTTTTGGGTTGAAATCTTCAGAAGGAAACAAGAACATTTCATTTTGTTTCAAAGAAAATAAAAAGTGATATCCATCATTAGACTTATAAGATTTATCTACTATATCTATACCTTGATTTACTCTTTCAACTGCTTCATATAATGACACTACATTATCATCAAGCTCTAGATTTTCGTTAATGTAAACGGCTAGATGATGATTATTTCCTGTGCTTACAAAGTCAACAGGTAATTTGTTACCGCTTTCATCAAGAATATCTTTGCCTAAATGGTCTTTTTGGTTATGCAAACTTTGTACATTACTGATTCCGGTTATTGTAACTGTTTTCACAGCAATTCCTTTAGATTCATTCAACCAAATCGGATTCTTTTCTAAATCAGAAAAAGCTTCTTTGGCATTTCCATTAAATGCATCCATACGATTTTTTAATATTTCCTTTACACCTTTATCAATAATTTTATCAAGATTTTTGTAATCTTTAAAGTTTTCCGGATTTACTGCTTTTCTTATAGTATAATTTACTTCATACCAAGCTAAAATTACACTCTCAGGAACTTGTTCGGTTTTTTCTTCATTCAGATAAATTGGATTTTTAGCTAAGATATTTTTACCTGTAAATGCTTTCTTAGAATCTCCTCCAAATTCTTGTAAACGTTCCAATAAAGCACTTTTGAACTTTTCATTCTGAACTTTATTGATTGTCTCCAAATCAAACTTTCCTGATACTTTTTCTTCTTTAGTTTTAAGAAATTTTGCACTGCCATAGATGGTTTCTTTGTGAAGTTGCCCTCTTGGTGTTAGTACAACTTTAGACACTAATCCACCATTTTTTTTGGTTTTATTGATATTCTTTGTAACAACTTTATTTTTAGCTTTATGAGAAATCAACACTTCATCCAAATGCTTTTTTGCATCAATCCTAAAATTTTTAATTGGTTCAATAAATCTTCTTTGCTTAGAACCATTTTTCTTTTCAAATACTTTGGTAATAAGATTCTCTATGTTTGAAATTACTTTATGTTGCTTGTGATTCTCATCTTTTCTTGCATTCAGATAATTCAAATATTGAATATGATTATGTGTAGTAAAAGCCACCGTAAGAGCGTCCATTGCGTGATGACGATGGTCATTTCTTTTAGTCCAATCGGTAATCCTCTCTTTTTCTTCCCCTTTAGAATTAATCACAGTTTCAGTTAAACCTAATTTTCTGTATTTTTCCAAATTAAGTTCCTTCATTGTATTTACCAAATTCCAATCTTCACGGAGCTTATCGGTAATTCTTCCTGTTGTAGGAACTACAGAATTGGTAATTTCAAAAAGAATCTCTTTTGCCTTTTTTGCTATATATTGCGTATTACGTAAGTCTCTTTCTATAAAACCATCGCCTATTTCAATTCCTTTTTTCTGAAGTTTTTCATATTTAGCCTTTGTAATTCCACTCTTGTCATAAAGCTCTTTGATGAGATTGAGGAATTTTTCTAGTCTTTCTTTTCCTTCAATTTCCATATAATCAAAAGCTGTAAAATTTCCTTTTTTCAGATTTGCCCCTCTTGGAACTAAAACTTTATTAGAAAAACTGTCATCGAAGAATCTCGATTGCGGAATAATATGGTCGATATCATATTTATCCGTAAAAAGCTCATCTTTCTTGATTTGTACATCAGTGTATAAATCTTTAAACAGATTTTTTTCCAATTCCAGATATAATTTATATCGAATAAGGTCATTTCTAGAAGGCGACTTAATTCCAAATTCTCTTTGCAGGACTTCTGCATATTTCTGATGTAATAAAGTTGCTTTGCTGATTTCAGAAGTCATATTGGCTCTTTCTTCAGCATTATTTTTCAGTTCTCGTGCAAGTTCAATTCTTATTTCATCCGGTCTTCCATATTCTTTTGATACTTCATTTACCAAATTAATCATTTGATTCAAAATCTTCTCAACCACAGGATTTCGCAATGAATTTTTTGGAAGAATCTCTAATTGGTCTTTTAAAAGTCTATTCTCAAGTTGCTCTTGTGTTAATGAATTTTTTGAATGAGTATAACCTGCTAAATGACAAGCATCGCTATATTTATGTTCTTTAACGTATGGATATATCTTTCGCATTGCCTTAGAACTTAAGTTTCCATAATCATGAGAAAAACCAATTTCAGCCAATACTTTGGAATGTTCTTTTTTAAAACCAAATTTTTTTTCTAAAAGCTCATACAGTTTCTCGTTTCCGGAAGGAGAATCATCACCCTCGTAAGAATACAACAGATGCCAAAGCTGATAGGAACTTTGCTTCTCAAAATCAGTTCCGTCCAATTCCGGATTGAAATCTAATATAGAAATATCAACTCCTAATTCGGACAGTTTTTCTTTGACAAATAGTTTTATGATTTCCGCAGAAGAATGAATCTTAGAAATTTTAATTTCATCCTCAATAGTTAATTTAAATTCTTTTGGAAATTCTACTCCTTTATTGGCTATAATTCTCAGGTAAGCAGCGTATAAGTTTTCATTGGTATTATTACCTTCAATATCTTTAAAATTAGTTTTCCATTCTTTACCAGAATAGCCCATAATATCTAACACTTCCTTTGCAGAAAGTCTTCCTTTGATATTAACTTCATCAAAAATTGATTGTTTAAACTCTAAATCAATTGGAAAAATCTCTCTGGATTCTAAATTTTGAAACTGAAGATTATTAAAAACCTGCCAAATTTTGAACTCTTGGAATAATGGAGAAGACTTTGGAGCTACTTTTAATCCAACAGTTTTCTTCTTTGTCTTTCCGTTTTCCGTAATTTCAATTTCTCTGTTTTCAAACTCACAAATACTTATTAAACCTTTCTGAGATTTCAGTTTTCTTTGATAGAAAATGACAACATCACGAACTTCTTCTTTTAAACTTTTTGTTAATTCCGAATGATATTTAGATTGAGTTTCCCATATTTTTTCAAACTCATCCAAATAATCTTGTCTGTAAAAAACCTGATTTTTAAGTTTCGTATGGGGATTTACTTTTAGTTGTTGATAAAGATATTCGCCAACAGTTTGATTATTAAAATACAATTCTTTGCTTCTGTCACTTATTGCGCCTAGATAACCGCTGGAATTATTCAGGTTACTATTAATCTCTTGAAGTACGATAGCTAGGATTTCAAAATCCAATTTCTTTTTCACAGCTTCACTTCTCCAAAGATATTTTTCAATCTTTTTATCTTGTAAAGTCCCTATTTGTTTAATTCCAACTAGAGAAAACGGTATTTCTAAAATCTTCCAAGTTGCGTTTTTACTCTTCCCTTCTAATGACTTATAAAGCTCATCAGTAAGAATTTCAGAGTTAAATTGTTTTTGAAAATTCCAAACTTTGTCAAATTCAGATTGTAAATCAGAACGATAAAAATCCGGTAATTGCTTTTTACCATCCAGTAAAAGTTGGTAAGAATATTCTCCAGGTGTTAGATTCTCTTCATACAATTTTTTAGCAACAGCCATTCCGTCGATGATTTGTCCTTCATCTTCGTTTTTTGCCTTTCTACTGCTTTTATAGCCTCGCTTTTTATTTATTAAAAGTAAAACCCTTACAAAATCTGAAAGTTCAATTTTCTCTTTCGCTGATTTAGCTCTTAATTCTTGGGTTTGAAATGTAGAATTCTTTCCGACTTCTGCAAGCAAATCTCCTTCTTTAAGAATATTTCTTTTTTTCAAAATATCAATAAGATTATTCCTCCTCAACTTGAATCTTTGAAGATTTCTTCTTGCACTTCTTGCTAAAGTTCTACTGGCATTAGTCGTAATAGGCTTTCCTTTTTCAAAATTAATCTGCTCATCAACCGTTAATGGATTCACACGCACACCTAACTTGATGATTTTATTATTTGCAGAATTTTTATTATCTTCCTGAACATAAGCCCACCCAATTGATGAAACTCCCAAGTCCAATCCAAGTATATTTTTTACCATAGCTATCTAGTTTATTTGAAATTCCTAAAATTAAACAGAAATTAATTCATAAAAATACGGAAAACCGTAAAGTGATTAAATAATTAATATTTACATTTGTATCCGAAAGCAATTCACAATAAGGATTATTCCGTTGTGAAAACATTTAGCGCCTCGCCTACCTGCGGGGCATTTTTTATTTTAAATGTTTCGTGAATTCTTTTAGATATATTAGGTATTAATGAACAAAACATTCAAGGTGGGGCAACTCACCTTTTTTTATTCCCCTAATAGAACAAAAAAAATCCACTCTCTCAAGTGGATTCTTCATTCTAGAGCACCGTATGCTCGCCCAGATAAAAACTGTTACTCGCAAAGGTTTGCTTCTCATTGTTGAGGAAGGCCCACACCTCCACGGATTTACCGATGCAGAAGTTCGGGAGTGTGACACTCACCATCAGATCGGAGCGCATCACAATGCCTTCAAAAATCTGAAAGTCCTTCAGCTCCTTGCAGTAAGCTACCAGGCTCACCTGATCCGTTGCCGATGCATTGCCCTGCGTACTGTTGTCTTCCCATTCCAGATCCAGAACACCGCCAGCTTGCGTAGAAAGTATGGCGTTTTGGAAACCTGTAAGTTCGCCTCGTGTGATCAGCACCTTGTTGTACATCAGCTCCGGAACGCCTTTTAAAACTTCTATCGCTTCATTGATGGTGTAAGAAGTCGCCAGATTTACTCTCGATTTCACCCCGCTACTCGACCCAAAATATTGTGACTGAATCGTTTTGAGCGGCTGCAGAAAAGCGACTGCCAATTTGAATTTTTCCTGTTGCAGAAGCTGCTTCTCGGTTGGCTCCTTCTGTGATGGTTTTGGAAGACTCCGCATAATGTCTTTACCACGCCAGTTGGCACCTACTACTGTTCCTACTTTTCCTGAAAATCCGCCAAGGATTCCTTTGTTAAATGTTGCCATAATTATTAATTTTAATTGTATAACAACACGAATTTAAAACAGAAAACCACACGCTGTACACCCCTGACAGGTTTTGACCGCTTTTGATTTGAATTAACAGAAAATGACAGGTTACTTCCACATTCCTTCGGATCAACTACCCCTTTTCTTCGGGTCTTCTTCGGAAAAAAAATGTTTTTTCCGAAGCCGATCCGGAGGAATCCCGAAGATGATCTGAAGAATTACTTTCTTTTCTTCAGTACAGAGGCGATGTCATAATAGATCTTACCTTTTCTTATTTGGAAATCAATTATGCCTTCTTTCCGCCAACGGTAGAGTGTGCTGTCACTTACATTCAGTCTCCGTTTTGTGTCTGCAGCATCTCTGTAGTCGGTATCATCTGAATTTGTGGACATTGGAAGACGGTCATTCAGCATTTGTGTAATTTCGTTGAAAGAATTTATCATGAAGATAAATAGATTTTCCAGCTTAAAATCGTTTTTGTTTTTCATCATTAATGGTTTTAATGGCATAAAATTAATAAAAATTTCAATATTAAAATACAGCTAAGTATCAAATATTCAATCAATTACATATTAAATAGTTATAATAAACTATCATTATCAACTATTTAAAAGAATACAATTATCAATCAAATTTCGAGTATTTTAAGCCCAATTTAATCTGTTATAAACTTGTGTTAATCTTGCTCAAACATTTCATTTTCAGTCACTAACATTTGTAGATTTATCGTATCAAATTTTTGTTAATGAATCGTTATAATTTTCTGATCTACCGAATATTATTCTCCCTGCTGCTAATATTATCCTGTCAGATCTTTGCTCAGGACAAAGCGGAAGTGGCCATTCAAAAGCTGGATCAGGATTTCCCGCAGGAAAAGGTTTATCTGATGCTGAACAAAGATAATTACGCCGCCGGAGATAATATTTGGTTCAAAGCTTTTGTATTCGATGCTTACAGCAGATCCACAATTTCTACTACCCTATTTATAGAACTTCTGGACAGCAACAAAAAACTCATTGATAAAAAGTTGATTCCCATTTACAACAGCGAAAGTGAAGGCAATTTTGTACTGCCAGACGATCTCAAAGAAAATAATTATTACATAAGAGCTTATACCACATGGATGAACAATTTCAGTGAAGATTTTCAGTTTATCAAACCAATTGCTGTTTACAACCCTAGTTCATCGGAAAAGCTTGTGCATAATACCTCATCTGACTGGACGGCTTCTGCTTATCCGGAAAGCGGAACTTTTGTAGATGGCATTAATACTAAAGTTGCTGTTCGGCTTTGGTCAAAAAGTGATCTGCCAATGAGCTGGAGCGGATTTGTCATTAATAAAGAAAAACCTGACACACATTTGAGTGACTTCAAAGGACTGGATGAGAATGTCGGAATATTTTCTATTACACCACAAAAAGGTAAGAAATATCAGCTGACAGTTATTGACGATAAAGGTAAAAGACAGACTACAGATCTGCCTGATGTCTCGGAAAGCGGAATCAACTTCCAGGTTAAGAGTAATATCAACACAATTGATTACAGCTTAAAATCCAATAATCTGGCAGAGAATTCCGGCTATTACAAACTGATCGCAACAATCGGTAATAAATTGGTTTATAAGGCAAAAATTAAAAAGGATAATAATGGCGAAACATTTTCTATTCCAACTGCCCAATTAATCAATAGTGTTATACAATTCACTTTGTTTGATGAGAAGGAAAATGTGTTAGCACAAAGGCTTTGTTTCGTACAGCCTCAAAAACTCAATATCCAGAAACCTGTGATCGAGAATTCATCTTTCAATCTTCAGCCAAAAAGTATTAACTCTTTTGAGATTAAGTCCAATACAAATATTCCGGATTATATGATAGCAATCTACGATGCTTCGAAGTCTGTTAACAGTGAGAATATGCTGAGTACACTTTGGCTGACGGGCGATTTTATAGATTACATAAATAATCCTTCACAGTATTTTGCAGACAACCGAAATACCGATGCTTTAGACGCCTTATTAATATCCGAACGATGGACACGTTTCAGCTGGCAGGATATCATAGCGGGGAAATTTCCTGTTATTAAAAATAAGCCTGAGCCTTATCTTTCCTACTCGATCAGAATAACTACCAATGGAAAACCAGTTCCAAACACCGGTGTGAATGTTATGTTTGAAGGTGAAAAAGCAGGATCCAAATTAACCACTGTTATGACGGATAGTAATGGCGATATCAACCTGAAGAATATGTCTTTTGATGAACCTCAGAAAATATATTATCAGTTAAAGGCAGATAATACAGATGCCGTTATTATTCCTAAAGTTTCTTTTGTACCATTGAAAAAAGAATTACCAAAAACAGATTTCATTTTGGTGAAACGGGCTTCAAACGAAGTTCTTTCACCCGAAGCTTCAAAAGCAGTAGAAAGCAGTCGATTTGATAAAAAACTGAATGAAAAAATAACGGATATCGAAGAAGTGAAAATAAAAGCTGCCCGCAAAGAAACATCTACGGAAAAACTGAATGATGAACTCAGCAGTCCAATGTTTCAAAGTCCGTCCGAAACTATCTTTGATTTTGTGAATGACAAGTTGCTTTCCTCAGGTTCACCCGACATCTTACTTTGGCTTGAGGGCAGAGTTGCCGGGTTACAGATCAAACGTGATGGTGCCGATATAGACGCCTTTATCAGAAATAAAAAAGCGGATGTCTATCTGGATGAATCTAAGACAGATCTGGAGTTCTTAAGAGGTCTCAGCATTTCTAATATCGCCATGATAAAAGTCGTGAGAGATGATTTCTTTGGCGGTTTTGGGAATTCAAACGGGGCAATCCTCGTCTATACACGAAATAATGGAAATACAACATCTGATCAGGATCCGAAGTCAATAACAGGGCTTAAATTCTTTACTTTGAAGGGTTATGATAAAGTGGAAGATTTTAAAAATGTCAATTACAGCACTACTATTCTAAAAAGCACAAACGATAACCGCAGCAATCTGTACTGGAATCCAAAATTAAAAGCTCAGCCAAACCATCCGGCAAAAGTAGAATTCTACAATAATGATACTGCAAAACAATACAGAATCATCCTTATCGGACTGGATGAAGAGACAGGTGTTCCTGTTTTCTATGATGAAAAATCGCATTAATAACTCTAAAAGACAACTACTTATATAAAAATCAGTATTTATACGTAAAGCAGAACCATAAAATCATTTTAGCTTTGGTGCAAATATTAGAGTATGTTAGTATTAGCAATTTTTGGAGCTTTCGGATTGGAGTTATTCGGGCCTGTTATTTTGATTTCAATGCTTTTTGTTGCTTTATTGAGGAAAGAAAAGGAAATGGATGATGAATAAAGCAACGGGTGTTATTTAATATTTTCCGGAAATTAAATATTATCGCAAAGGTCTTGTAAGAAAAAAGAACGACGAAGAAGCCAAAGAATCAACAAGTTGATTTAAAAACTTTTTAAAAAATTCAATACTTCATACAATATCAATTTTATTGATGCTTTGGAAACTTTAAACTTATAAAAACTTTGCGATTAGATTGGATTCCTTAGCTCAGGTTTAACTCATAATTAATATTCTTTAATACAAGTCATTTAAAACAATCCACTAAGTTTCTTTTGGAAATTTCGGGTTGTTGCTACCTGTGTTTTTAATTTCAAAACACTATTTTCGCTTTTCAAAACCTAGAAATGACTTCTTCAGAATTTATACAAAAACAGCTCAATATTTCATTTAAAAGCATAGAAAGCACGCTACAGCTTTTATCCGAAGACTGCACCATACCCTTCATTGCACGTTACAGAAAAGACCGGACAGGAAACCTGGATGAGGTGGCGATCGAGAATATCTACAAGCTGAACAAGCAATACGACGAAATCACCAAAAGGAAAGAAAGCATCCTGAAATCCATCGAAGAACAAAATGCTTTAACTTCTGAACTTAACCAAAAAATAGAACAGAGTTTTGATCTTCAGGAGTTGGAAGATCTCTATCTCCCTTATAAAAAACGCAAGAAAACCAAAGCTGATTCGGCAAGAGAAAAAGGCCTGGAACCTTTGGCGAAGATCATTATGAGCCAGAGAAATGACGATGTGGAATTTCTCGCTTCAAAATATCTGAATAAAGATGTGGCAGATGAAGCAGAAGCCTTGCAGGGCGCAAGGGATATTATGGCAGAATGGATCAATGAAAATCTGTACATCCGTAAAAACATCAGAAGATTATTCCAGAGAAAAGCAGTTATTACTTCTAAAGTAGTGAAAGCTAAAAAAGAAGATGAAGCTGCACAGAAATTCTCCCAATACTTCGATTGGCAGGAAGCGCTGAACAGAATCCCAAGTCACAGATTACTGGCAATGCTGCGTGCAGAAAATGAAGGTTTTGTAAAAGTTTCCATCGATATAGAAAAAGATGAAGCGTTGGAAATGATGGAAAACGCAGTTATTAAAAGCAACAACTCAACCACAAAGCAAATACAACTTGCCATCGCAGATTCTTATAAACGATTATTGGAACCTGCTATTTCCAACGAAGCTTTGCAGGAAGCGAAAGAAAAAGCAGATATCAAAGCGATTGAGGTCTTCTCTGAGAATCTCCAGCAATTGTTGTTAGCTTCACCGTTGGGAGAAAAAAGAATTTTGGCGATTGACCCAGGCTTTAGAACCGGTTGTAAAGTGGTTTGTCTTGATGAAAAAGGTGACCTTCTGAACAACGAAACCATCTATCCGCACGCACCACAAAACGAAACCGGAATGGCGATGAAGAAAATCCGCTCGATGGTGAATGCCTATAATATCCAGGCCATTTCTATCGGTAACGGAACCGCTGGTAGAGAAACCGAATTCTTTATTAAGAAAATTGCATTTGATAAACCGATTCAGGTTTTTGTCGTTTCAGAAGCTGGAGCATCTATCTATTCGGCAAGTAAAATTGCAAGAGACGAATTTCCGAATTATGATGTCACCGTTCGTGGTGCAGTTTCCATCGGGCGACGATTGGCAGATCCTTTGGCAGAACTCGTGAAGATAGATGCTAAATCCATTGGCGTAGGACAATATCAGCACGATGTGGATCAGACCAAACTGAAAGAAGAATTAGATAATACCGTAATCCGTTCTGTAAACTCAGTCGGAATTAATTTAAATACAGCCAGCAAATCTCTTTTAAGTTATGTGTCCGGCATCGGAGAAAAAATGGCAGAAAACATCGTGAATTACCGAACAGAAAATGGTGCATTCACGGAAAGAAAAGAACTTAAAAAAGTCCCTCGACTTGGCGAAAAAGCATATCAACAGGCAGCTGCTTTTGTAAGAATTAAGAATGCTAAGAATCCTTTGGATAATTCTGCAGTACATCCGGAAGCCTATAAAACCATCGAAAAAATGGCGAAAGATCTTGGTCTTAAAACGGAAGAATTAATCTCAAACAAAGAGAAAATAGCGCTCATTAATCCTGAAAAATATACCACGCCTGAGATCGGAATCCTGGGAATCAAAGACATTTTGAAAGAACTCGAAAAACCGGGATTAGACCCAAGAAAGGCAGCGAAAGTCTTCGAGTTTGACCCGAATGTGAAATCAATAAAAAACCTCAAACCCGGAATGATCTTACCTGGTATCGTCAACAATATTACGGCTTTCGGATGCTTCGTAGATCTGGGCATCAAGGAAAGCGGATTGGTTCATATTTCCCAGCTGAAAGAAGGTTTTATATCCGACGTGAATGAAGTGGTAAAATTGCATCAACACGTTCAGGTAAAAGTCGTAGAAGTAGATGAAGCGCGGAAAAGAATTCAGCTTACGATGATTATTTAAATAAATTTTTATTACAGGAAGTCCATAAAATGCAAACCAAAACACCTTGTTTTACAATCTGCAAAGAATGTCTGGGTCTCGGAAAGAAAAAGAGGAGAATCAAAAAAAGCCTGAGGCTCCGCTATCAATCTGAACTGGAACTTTTTGAGAAAACAAATGGCGAAGGAACCGTGCCTGTTCGTCCGGAAGCGCATTTATATACTTGTCCTATTTGCTCTGGGTCAGGATTAATTCCCGCAGAAAATAATCCCATTCTAGATACCGATAATTTCCCTCACGTCGCCATCATCGGCGGCGGAATTGGCGGCGTTGCGCTTGCAGTGGCTTGCCTGCATCGTGGGATTCCCTTTACGATTTACGAACGCGACAATAGTTTTAATGAAAGATCTCAAGGCTACGGACTTACCTTGCAGCAGGCCAGCAAGGCGATTGAAGGTTTCGGTATTTTCAATTTAGACAAAGGTGTAGTCTCCACAAGACATCTGGTTCAAACGACGGACGGGAAAGTGATTGCCGAATGGGGAATGAGAAAATGGCTACAAAACTCACAGCAACAAGCGCCTAAAAAAACCAATATTCATATCGCCAGACAATCGCTTCGTTCTGCATTAATTGAACAATTGGGCGGAAATGATAAGATAAAATGGGGACACCAGCTGATTGACTTTAATAAAAATAAAGAGGGTAAAATTGACCTCAGCTTCCAAGTCAACGGCGAATCCAGAACGGCAAAAGCAGATCTTGTAATCGGCGCAGACGGCATCCGAAGTGTTGTCCGTAATCTATTGATTGGCGAAGATATTTCACCTTTGCGCTATCTTGACTGCATTGTGATTTTGGGTATTTGCCCATTGAGTGCATTAGAAAATATTGACAGTCCGCTCTTAGATTCGGCAACGGTTTTTCAGACTGCTAATGGCAATGAACGGATTTATATGATGCCATTCGACGCCGATTCCGTGATGTGGCAATTGAGTTTTCCGATGTCCGAAGAAGAAGCTAAAAATCTAAGTTCTAAAGGTTCCGAAGCACTGAAGAAAGAAGCCATCCGAAGAACAAACTGGCATTCACCAATTCCCGAAATTATTAGCACAACTCTGGCAGCTCAGGTTTCCGGATATCCCGTTTATGACCGTGCATTGCTCTCGCCAGAACTATTGAAAAACTTCGGAAAAGCAACCTTAATCGGTGATGCGGCTCATCCAATGAGTCCCTTCAAAGGCCAGGGCGCCAATCAGGCTTTGCTGGATGCGTTATCTTTAGCTCGTGAAATTTCAAAAAAATGTAGACCACAATCGCAATGGCGAACAGCGGGAATCAGAAAAAGTGTTTTATCAGACTTTGAATCAGAAATGATAGAAAGAAGTTCTGTTAAAGTAGAAGATTCTGCGGCAGCCGCACAATTTCTGCATTCCGAAATTGCACTCTATGAAGGCAATGAACCAAGGGGAAAGGTTTTGAAAAGGAAAGATTAATTCCATAAAAAACGGCTCCACAAGTAGTGTAGAACCGTTCATATTTTTAATAATAATCTTAAGGATTCGTAGAGAAAATAGAACCATTGGCAATCAATGCACGTCTATTCATTTTCAGAATATCTCTCACCCATTCTGCGAAGTCTTCCGGCTGAAGCACTTTATCCGGGTTTCCGTCTGTCAAACCACCGTTGATGCTCATATCAGAAGCAATTGTACTCGGCGTCAGCGTAATGACGCGGATATTTTCCTTTCGCCATTCTGCCATCATCGATTGTGATAATGAAACTACTGCTGCCTTAGACGCTGCATAAGCTGACATATTCGGTCCGCCTTTCAAACCTGCTGTAGAAGCTACATTTACGATATCGCCCTGACCTTTTTCTTTCAAATAAGGATAAACTGCTTTCGCAACATAATAAACGCCGAAAAGATTGGTTTTGATAACCTGCTCCCAGGTTTCAGAAGGCATTTCTTCAATACTTCCAAAGTCACCGATTCCAGCATTATTGACCAGAATATCTATGTCTCCCAATTGATTGGCAAGAGATTCTACTCCGGCTTTTACTTCCAGTTCATTATCAACACTGAAAACGGCGTAAGCTACTTTCACGCCTGTTGCTTTCAGTTCGTTTGCTGCTATTTTTAGATAATTTTCGTTTCTTCCCGTGATGCCAACATTCACGCCTTCATTGGCAAGGATTGTAGCAACCGCTTTTCCAAGTCCTCTTCCGCCGCCTGTTATGATGGCATTTTTTCCTTTTAAATTCATTGTACTTATTTTACAGGTGCAAATTTACCAAACGATTGTTTAAAAACGAAGCATTGCTTTTAGATTTAATGAAATCTTATCATTTGGTAAGTCTATAAAGAGTCTTCGAGAGCCTCAGACTGACAACTTTGAGTTGAAAGTCCATAAATAGTCTTCGAGAGAATCAGACTGACAAACAGTTGTATTCGCGTTGTCACACTGAGGCTCTCGAAGTGCATAAAAATAAAATTCCTTATTTACCTTTCAGCTTGTCAGGAACATTGGTGGTTACAAATCCGAGACCTTGTTCTTTCAGTTTTTTATAAACTTCAATATCATTCACCGTCCAGGAATTGGTAATCAATCCTAACGAATTGGCTTCTGCAATCCATGTCGGATTCTTTTCGAAAACGCTGTAATGGTAATCGATTCCGCCCAATCCTTCCGCTTTTATTTGTTGCGGCGAAAGATTGCCTTCAAGATATTGTACTTTGAATTTCGGTTCAACTTTCTTGATTTCTTTACAGACATTCAGGCTGAATGAAATGAATTCACTCTGAGAATCCAGCTTCAATTCTGTTACTGTTTGGATCGTTTTCTTGACGATCTCATTTTCAAGTTCAGGTGTTTTTGCCGGTTTTATTTCAATGATTAATTTCAGTCCTTTATCTTTCTTTCCTTGTTTAAGATAATCTTTCAGTGTAGGATATTTTTCGCCGTTGGAAAGCTTCAGTTTTGCTAATTCTTTAAAATCGGTTTCAGAAATTTGCATTGTTCCGTGATGCTCATCGTGGTTGATAACCAGAACACCATCTTTTGACATTCTCACATCGAATTCGGCACCATAGATTTTTAAATTTTGCGCATTTTTCAATGACTGAATCGAATTTTCAGTAGTCGGCGGATCGGTCTGCCAAAAACCTCTGTGTGCAATGATCTGAGTTTGAGCGTTGAGAATCATAGTTGTGATAAGGCTTAGACAAGAAAATACTTTCTTCATTAATAAAATTTTTGAGTGACCAAATTACTTATTTTATTTTCAAAGGTTTGGTTGTTTTGGTTATTTTTGCTTTAAATAATTTCCCCCGATGTCCGAAAACATTCAGCAAAAGATAGAACGACTCCGCAAAGAACTCAACCAGCATAACGAAAACTATTATCTGATGGATGAGCCGAGCATCTCTGACCTTGAATTTGATCTATTATTAAAAGAACTTCAGGATCTTGAAGCTCAATATCCTGAATTTTACGACGACAATTCTCCGACTGTCCGTGTTGGTGGCGGAATCACGAAAAATTTCCCGACTGTTCAGCATCAGTTCAGGATGTATTCTCTGGACAATTCTTATGATTTTGATGATTTGGCAGACTGGGAAAAACGAATTATCAAAACCATTGATGAGCCTGTGGAATTTGTTGCTGAGTTGAAATATGACGGCGCCTCTATTTCTATCCTTTATGAAAATGGAAAATTAGTTCAGGCTGTCACTCGTGGCGACGGTTTTCAGGGCGACGAAATCACTTCAAACGTCCGGACTATTTCAGACATTCCGATTATTTTGAAAGGTGATTTCCCGGAACGTTTTTTTATGCGGGGCGAAATTTATTTAACCAGAAAAAACTTCGACAAAATCAATAAACTGCGTGAAGAAGAAGGTCTGGATCCTTTTATGAATCCAAGAAATACAGCAAGCGGAAGTCTGAAAATGCAGGATAGCGGCGAAGTGAGAAAACGCAGGCTGTCATCAGTTTTGTACCAATTCGTTTCTCAGGAAGTTCCGGCAGAAAGCCATTGGGAATTGCTTCACAAAGCGCACGATTGGGGTTTTACAATCTCAGACCAGGCAAAACTTTGCAAGAATCTTGATGAAATAAAAGAATTTATTAATTTCTGGGATGTAGAACGCCACGAACTACCTTTTGAAATCGATGGAATTGTATTGAAAGTCAACTCATTGAAACAACAGAGACAGCTTGGTTACACGGCGAAATCTCCGCGTTGGGCCATGGCTTACAAATTCAAAGCTGAAAAAGTAGAAACAGAATTGCAGAGTGTCTCTTACCAAGTCGGAAGAACCGGCGCAATAACGCCTGTTGCTAATCTGAAACCGGTTTTGCTGGCAGGAACGGTTGTAAAACGCGCTTCTCTCCATAACGAAGATATCATCAAAAAACTTGATCTGCACGAGCATGATTTTGTTTTTGTAGAAAAAGGCGGAGAGATCATTCCTAAGATTGTCGGCGTAAACACAGAAAAAAGGACGTCTGAAAGTAAGGAAATTGAATACATTAAATCTTGTCCGGAATGTGGAACCGAACTAGTGAAAATCGAAGATCAGGCCATTCATTTTTGTTTGAATTATCTGCATTGTCCGCCGCAAGTTGTGGGGAGAATGATCCATTATGTTTCCAGAAAAGCCCTGAATATTGAGAATCTGGGTGGTGAAACGATCGAACAACTTTACAGAGAAAAACTGATTGAAAATCCTGCAGATTTCTATGCTTTAACAAAAGAGCAAATTCTTCCTTTAGAAAGAATGGCTGAAAAATCGGCTCAGAATATTATCGACGGGATTGAAAAATCGAAAGAAATTCCGTTTGAGAAAGTCCTGTTTGGAATCGGAATAAAACACGTTGGAGAAACGGTTGCCAAGAAATTGGTAAAAAACTTCAATACGATTGATGATTTGAAAAAAGCAACTTTGGAAGAACTTTGTCAGGTCGAAGATATCGGTGGAAAAATTGCGGTCAGCATTGTCGATTTCTTTAATAATCCTGAAAATATTCTGATGCTAGAACGGTTAAAATCTTACGGCGTTCAATTGGAAAAAGGCGAAAACACGAATGAAGTTTTATCCAACGCTTTAGACGGAAAAACATTTCTGTTCACCGGAAAACTATCACTGTTCACAAGAGAATCTGCTGAGGAAATGGTCGAAAAACACGGCGGGAAAAATATTTCGGCAGTTTCTAAAAATCTGAATTATTTGGTAGTTGGCGAAAAAGCCGGAAGTAAATTGAAGAAAGCACAAGATATTGGAAGTATTACAATTTTGGATGAGCAGGAATTTTTGGATTTGATTGGGTAAGAAGGCTTTTAATATTCTTTTCGGATTATAAGAAAAATGATTTAGATCATATTAGAAGCCTCAAATGTTACTATATATTTGCGCACTAAAAAAAATCCTAAACAATCATGAAACATTTTTCATTTCTATTTCTTTTTATTAATGCCTTAATTTTTGCGCAGGCTAATGTAGCTTATGATGCATCTTTTGGTAGTAATGGAAGATTATTTACAACCAATCCCGCACAATATACATACAATGTTGGTTTTGGTACTGTACAATACAAAACCATCCAAAATATTGATAATAAATTGATATCTGTAAGCGGAAATGCAAGCATCAGCAGATATAATTTGAATGGAACGCTGGATACTGCTTTTGCCAACTCGGGAACGAGAGTCGTAATGACGGTAAGCAACTTTAACATCAGCGATCTGGCTAACTTATCAGATGGCAGCATTTTGGTTCTGGTCAACAATTCTACAAAAAGTTATATTTATAAATATAGTGCAAACGGTACTCCGGATACTACGTTTGGAAATGGCGGCGTATTGGAGTTGTTCGTTACCACTTATCAGAACAGATTTGATTATATCAAAGTTCTCCCAAATGATTCTATATTGATTGAAGGCTCCGCAAGAGTAAACACAACATCACAGGGAATTATGGGCGTCATAAAAATTGATAAAAATGGAAATTACGATACAAGTTTTAGTCTAGATGGTAAGGTGACACTTAGTTCTACGACAAACTCTTATACTATTTCTTTAGGCATAGACACTGATAGTGCCAACAACATCTATGTCGGTTTTGAATCTACACCCAATGGTACATTCAACTATTACGGCAATGTTCAAAAGCTGAGTCCGAATGGAACAACTGTAACCAGTTTTGGTAATAATGGCATTGCTTCTCAGTATGTCAGTGTAGATTCTACAGATATGAGAGTTTTTCCTAATGGTAAAGTACTGATTGCCGCTACTTCTAACACAAACGGATCAAATGATGCATACTTAGTTGCATTCAGTCCTGCGGGAACATTGGAAGGAACTTTCAGATATGACATTGATAACGGTAGTAATGACAATATAGAAAAGATCGTAATCGTTGACAACAATACCTTTTTTCTTACCGGATATACTGTAACAGGCGGTATTGGCTATGGCTTGGTTTTGAAGTTCAATTCTAACTTTGCATTGGATACTACTTTTAACAATTCCGGTATATTTACCACTTACTATTTTTCGAATAAGAATTCGAGCAATTATGATCTGATTTTACAGAAAGACAGAAAGCTATTATTAACCGGAGCAGGCGTTGGAGCAGGAAACACTACAAACAGCAACATCGGAATGATCAGATTAATTGACACAAAATTACTTGCCACAAACGAAATCAAGAAAATAAATAATATATCAATCTATCCAAATCCTGCTTCAAATGTGATTAACCTACAAACTGATAAATCATTGGTAGGTAAAGCTTATGATATTGTGGATATGACAGGAAAATCTGTTATTAAAAATAAACTTTCTGATAAAGAAATCAATGTTTCTAATCTTACAACAGGGAATTATATCTTAAAAATAGATAACGAAAGCTATAAGTTTATCAAAAAGTAAAACGCAGTGTTTTAAATAAAAAAACCTTTCAGATTTCATTTCCTGAAAGGTTTTTTTTATTATTAAAGTCAAAAATATTTAGAATTAATTCTGATTTTTCTTCAGCCATTCCAATCGACGCTGGTCGGGAAGATGTTTGACGGAGAAATTTTCGAAAGTTGCTTTGAATCCGTTTCCATCCGGACTTGCGGCCATAAATCCAACTTGTACAGGCGTGTTGTCCTGCAAATAAGCATTGCGCATCATCACATATTCTTTGTCATCGAAAGAATAGAATATCTCTACAGCGTCCAGTCTTCTGACAGCTTTTATCCAAACGAATAGCGGCGTTTTTTCCAAAACTATGACGCTCCAATCACTGGTTTTGTGGGTAACAACTGTGCTCAAATTGAATTTCCCGTCCACGAATTCTACGCCGGCTTTGATATAATTTTGCTCATCGATCCTGAGCATCAATCCCATTTGGTCAAAACGGGCTTTGTAATCGCCGGTGATTTTCACTTTGGTTTCAAATTCACCACCATAAGTTGAGTAATAAAATGGCGCATCATCCACAGTAAAACCGTAATGCGAGATCCGCCAGTAATCACTTTGCGGCGTGACATTCATTATCAATTTTTTGTCTTTGATTTCCCATTGAGAAGGCTCGTTGAACCAGGTCATTTTCTCGAGAGACTGGGCTTTTAAAACCTGGAATAAGCTTAAAGCTATGATTGATGATATTATTATTTTTTTCATTTTAATTTTTTAATAAGAAAATATTTGCTCTCGCAGATTTAGCTGATGGTGCAGATTTTTCTCATTTACATCTGCTAAATCTGCAAGATATTATTTTTATCTAAAGTTCCCGAATGACTTTGCAAGGATTTCCAACCGCCAAAACATTGGCTGGAATATCTTTTGTAACCACACTTCCGGCTCCGATTACGGTATTATTACCAATCATAACGCCTGGCAAAATACTGCATCCTGCTCCAATCCAGACGTTATGTCCGACTGTAATTGGATAGGCATATTCCAAAACTTTGTTGCGCTGCTCCACATCGAAAGGATGTCCGGCAGTGTAAAATCCGCAATTCGGGGCAATCATCACATTATCACCGAAAGTCACTTTTGCACAGTCCAGAATTACGACGTTGACATTGGTATAGAAGTTCTCGCCAATCTCAATATTGTAGCCGTAATCGCAGTAAAAGGGTTGTTCTATGTGAAATCTGTTTTGTGTTTTGCCGAATAATTTTCTGATTAAACTTTTTCTTTCCTTGAGTTTTGAAGGCTGGAGACGATTGTATTCGAAACAAAGATCTTTACAGAGATTTCTTTCATTAATTAAAAGTTCGTCTGTAGCATCATATAATTCCCCGCTCAGCATTTTTTCTTTTTCGTTCAGATTATTCATTGTATTTTTACTTTGATAATAAGCAAATTTATAGTGTTGACTTGTTTTTATCAATACTGATTTATAACCAATTTAAATGAAAACCATCCAGTCCGACCTCAACGAAAAACTCCTGCAACAGGAATTCTCTTCTATTCCTGACAATGATAATCTGCAACTTAAAAAGTGTCAGGAAATTGCTCAGACTTTTGTTGAATTGGAAAATGGAATTGCTGTTTTGAGTGATCTCCAGTTTAATAAAAGTTATGTTTATTCCGGGAAGCTGGCGGACGAACTGAATGTTTTTCAGAACAAAAATATTCAGAAAATTGAAAGTATCTGGGAAGAAGAACTTTTCGCAAAGCTTGATTCAGACGATGTTTTGCAGAAGCATTTGCTGGAGCTTCAGTTTTTTCAGTTTATTAAAGCGATTCCATTTGAAGAACATAAAGATTATTGCGTCGTAAGCAGATTGAAAATTGCTGATAATGTGACTCAGAAAGCCATTCTGCACAAAATGTTCTATTTCACAAATCCTAATGACTGCAATGTAGAACTGGCGCTATGCCTCTATCATTTTGATTTTCTCAACTCTTCTCTTCATCACGGGATGATTATAAATACCGCAAATGGCTCGGTCATTCATCAGACGGAAGACGGGAATTCGGCATTTTTGTCTGTTCGTGAAAAGGAAATTCTGAAGATGATCCAGGAAGGAAAACGGAGTAAGGAGATTGCCGAATTACTTTTTATCAGCATCAATACCGTGAACCGTCACAGGCAGAATATTCTGGAAAAACTACGTGTCGGAAATATGACGGAAGCTTGTATGATGGCAGTGAAGCTGAATTGGATCTAAGAAAGATTCAAGAGACAAGATTTAAGAATCAAGATGTGTAATTTATGTTTTGAGACAAAGTTGAAATTATGACGAAGCCCATAGCCCTGATGGGAACGGCATCCTTTTTTGGCTTTTCCTGCAACACCGTTTGTAGGCAGATCTTCTGAAGCCAAAAAAGATATAGTGGACAGCAGGTTCCCGGCTCCTGAAAATGGCTTTACAGGATCTGATCTTCTTTGTTGGTTTTTATCTCTTTGAGGTCGATGTCTTTTATATTGGCTTCGATCTTTTCAACTTTCAGGCTTTGACGCAGGTATCCGAACAGACTCATATACCAGTTTGCCACCCAAACCAGCGCAAAAAAAACTATTATATAACCGCGCCAATCAGGATACAAAAGCTTGAAGTCTGTAATTATGAGGAAAATAAGACTGATGTAATGGCTGAAACAATATTCGCAGGTGAAGAGATAGAAAAATTTTCTTTTGACAAGTGACTTTGCCGTTCCGCAAATGTTCTGACAATATTCTCTGGGTTCCCGGAAAATCTCTTCGTGAGTGACTGTCCAGGCAACGCAGGAAACAGGAATTGCGATCAGAAATAAATATATAATCTGTGAAATGAGAGGCATCATAATTTCGGTTTTAAAGTGAATCTGAGTTAACCGATTAACAGTAAAATCAGTGCCAAAAAAAACTCAGAACCATTTCTGATTCTGAGTTTCACACAAATAACTAAAAATAAATATTAATGCGCCGAGCTAAGGTCGATCTTCTCGCCCTTGCCTTTGCGTTCTCTTACGAATAATACGAAAGGAATACAGATCAGAAATACAATTCCCAAATACAGGAAAACGTCCATATAGGATAAAACCGTTGCCTGCTTGGTCACTGAAAAATCCAGCATCTGATAAGCAGATTGTAGTGCTTTGTCCGGAGACATTCCTTTGGCAATGAAACTGCCTTTGAGCGCTTCAACTCTCTGCTGTACTGCAAGATTGTTAACATCTAAATGTGACACCAGATTGCTTCTGTAAAGTTCGCTTCTGTTTGCTATGAATGTAGTAATCGCTGCAATCCCGAATGATCCGCCCAACTGACGCATCATCCCTGTAAAAGCTGCACCCTGCCCGATCTCCTGGCCTTTCAGCGTACTGAGTGACAATGAAGTGATCGGAATGAATAATAATCCAAGCCCCATTCCACGTACGATCAGCATCCAGAAGAAGGCATCTTTACTGGTGTCTGGCGTCAGGATCTTATACCCCCAAAAACTATAAATAAAGAATATGAATAATCCTAAAGCTACCAAAATCTGTTGTTTGGCTCCTCTCGTTAATAGCTGCCCAATGATCGGCATCATAAAAGCGGTTGTGAGTGCTGCGGGAATCATCAATGCACCTGACTGCAAGGCTGTCCAACCCAGAATACTTTGTGTATAAAGCGGAACAATGAACGTGGATCCATACAATCCGAATCCTAAAACAAAGGACATAATAGTACCAATCCTCAGATTACCGTTCTTGAGGACGCGTAGTTCCACAATCGGATATTTGAATGTGAGTTCACGCCAAATGAATAGTATAAATCCTACAACCGCACTAATGGTCAAAGCTATAATAGCCTTGCTTTCGAACCAGTCGTCCTCGTGACCTCTTTCCAGAATATACTGCAATGATCCTACGAAAACTGCCAGCAAACCAATACCTGCCCAATCTACATCTGATGCCGAACGTTTCTCGGAATATTTTGGGCTTTTCACGAATTGCAATGTCAGTAATACCGCCATGATCCCCAAAGGAATATTGATGTAAAAGATATAAGGCCAGCTGTAATTATCCACAATATAACCTCCCAAAGGTGGACCTAAAGTTGGACCGATAATAACTCCAAGCCCATAAATGGCTTGTGCCATACTTCTTTTCTCAACTGGATAGGATTCTGTAATGATGGTCTGTGAGGTCACCAAAAGTGCGCCACCACCTACTCCCTGCATAAATCTGAAAAACACAAGTTCCCAGATATTATCTGCATTACCACAGAGAAAAGAAAAGATTGTAAATATGATGATAGAAGCCGCAAAGTAATTTCTACGCCCGAACTGCTGAGAAAGCCAGCTGGTCATAGGAACGATAATCACGTTACCAATGGCATACGCCGTAATCACCCAGCCCACTTCGGACAATGTTGCGCCAAGATTACCCTTCATCTCATTAAGTGCCACATTCACGATTGTAGAATCTACAATCTCCAAAAGCGCACACATAATGGCTGTTATGGTAATAATGATTCTGCGGAATCCATATTCTACTAATGAATCGTCTTGCATTTTTTAGTTTTTAAGAGACACTACGGTCTGAACATTCATCCCAACACGTAATTTTTTCATAATGTCTTCATTAAGATTATTGAAAGTAATCTTCACTGGTAATCTCTGAACCACTTTTACGAAGTTACCACTTGCGTTATCCGGAGGAAGCAAAGAGAATGTAGATCCTGTTGCAGGAGAAAAAGAAGCAATTGTTCCTTCAAATTTCTGATCCGGATAAGCATCGATCTCAATCTCTACTTTCTGGCCTTCCACCATTTTTTCTACCTGCGTTTCTTTATAGTTGGCAACGATCCATTTCTGATTGCTCAAAACAATACTGAACAACTGCGATCCTGCTTGTATGAACTGTCCTACCTGAACCGGAATTTTAGAAACATAGCCACTTTCTTTAGCCGTGATAATAGTGTAAGAAAGATTCAGTTTTGCATTTTCTACATCTACCTGTCTTTGTTTCAAAGTAGAATTTGCGATACCTATATTCTGATAAGTTGCATTGGACTGGGAAGTCACAACACCTGTCTGTACATTGGCCTGATTTTTCTGATCGACCAAAACCTGAAGCTGTTTCTGAGCTGTCTGATAAGCGGCAGAAGCCTGCTCATACTGTTGCTGCGTAATCGTGTGGTCTTTTACAAGTTCAGTATATCTCTTCATATCCTGCTCTGTTCTCCAAACGTTTACTTTTGCGGCTTCTATCTGTGCATTAGCAGTCTGAACCGCTGCTCTGGAATTATTGATTCCGGAAGCTGCAGCCTGCGAACCTGCCTGTGCAGATGCTACATTGCTTTTTGCTGTTCCCAAAGCCGCTTCTGCCTGAGAAAGTGCCATTGTCTGATCTCTGTTATCAAGGATTACTAAAGTATCTCCTTTTTTAACGAACTGATTATCTTTTACTTTTACTTCTGAGATATAACCGGAAACTTTGGAAATCACAGGGCTTACATCTGCTGCAATCTGTGCATCATCGGTTTCTTCGTGAGTTTGCCCATATTGATATTGTCTCACTCCGAAAAATGCTGCTCCCAGAATCACAACAGCTAAGATGATGTAAAAAACCGGACCTCTTTTCTTTTTAACGGGAACTTCTCCCTGTTCGAATTTTATATTGTCTTGTGCCATTTTATTGATAGTTTATTATAATTAGTTATTGATAATTCCTGTAGTTTGTAGTAATTTTTTGTGCGCTAAAGCGGCGTCAGCTTTTGAAGTGACAACGTTTACATTAGCTGTGATTTTCGCAGTGTCTGCATCAAGAAGATTGGTGATGGTTTCAAGACCTGCATTATATTTGTTAAGTGTAATTCTGTAATTTTCTTCTGCCTGCTCCAATGCTCTTTGATAAACATCGATTTTTTTGTGGGCATAAAGATCATTCTGATAATCGCGTTTTACCTCCAGCGTCACATTATCATTTAATAAATCGTTGTTTGCTGCCAATTCCTGTTCTCTTGCTTTGGACTGAACGTAGCTTGAGTTCTTCTTCCAGATATTAGAAAGATTGTACTGGATTCCTACTCCAACATTTACAGCGTTTGTGATGGTCAAAAGTTTCGGAATATCTGCTGCAACGTAACCTCCGGTGAAAGCTAATGAAGGAAGATTTTCTGCTTTTGCAGATTTGGTTCCAAGAACTGCTGCTTTTCTTTGGAAATCCAGGGCTTTCAGATCATTTCTGCTTTCTCTCGCAAGATTCAGGTAATAATCGTCCGGTTTTGTTAGATCATCTTCTCCTATATAAGCAGAATCAACTTCGATTTCCGTATTGTCCGGCAAACCAAGCAAAAGATCCATATTGATGTTGGCAATGCTGTAATTATTTTCAGCTTCCATCAATTGTAATTCTATATTGGAAGTTTGAAGTTGTGCTTTTAACCGGTCGTTTCTTGCGATCACGCCATTATTTTCAAGTTTAATGAATGACTGATCTCTTTTTTGAGACGATGCGAGATTCTCTTTCAAAAGTTTCACGACTTCATTGGCTTTGAACAAATTATTATAGGCCTGAGAAATATTGTAAGCAATTGCGTTTTTATCGTTTTCAGAATTCAGTTTTGAAGCTTCTACAAGATATTCTGCAGATTTGATTCCGTATTTTATTCTTCCGCCGGAATAGATCGGAACGGAAACGTTTGCGCTGCCATAGAGAACATTGCTGACTTTCGGTCCGCCACCTGCCAGTCCTGGAATTTTTAGATTTACGTTTGGTTCCAACGGTAGGTACAAATAACTTCCGGAAACGGTGAGTTCCGGCAATTGTTTATTTTTTGCTGCCAGAAGATTGGCTGTGGATTCTTCGATTTGAGCCTGATCTATTTTTAGATTCTTGCTATTTTGGATTCCTAATTTAACTGCTTCCTCAAGACTTATAGTTCGTTTTTCCTGCGCGGAAACGGAACTGAAAAATCCGATAAGAATAATAGCTGTTAAAAATTTATTGATTGTTTGCATCATTATAATTGAGTATAATTTTATTATAATTTATTTTTCGTTATATCCAACCAAAGCTCTCACAATGGTTTTGACGTGAGCGGCAGCTTCCTGAAAATATTGCTTTTCGTAATGTTTTTCATCAAAATCAGGATTGTTGTTTTTCAGATAATCTTTATAGATTTTGATGTTGTGCATAGCGTTGAAAATGGTCCCCATAATGGTACATTGCATCAGATGAAATAATGGTCTTTTCGTGAAAACACCTTTTTCCAAACCTGCATCTGCAATGATTTGAAAGATTTCTAAATAATTTATTTTTGAAGCTTTAAGAAAATTCTGAATGTTCTTATTCTGGCTAATGACTTGTTGCGTGTGAATCAACAAATAGAAATCACGAAGTTTCTGGACACGGTTCACCAAATTATCTATAAACGCATCTATTTTTTCAATCTCGGAAAGGTCATTATTTTCTACAATATTCTTGGCAAAGTTGAGACCTTCTTCCATTCTCCATTTGAAAAGCTCTTCCATCAGATTTTCTTTGGAGCCGAAGTAATAGGAAATCATGGAGACATTTACTTTGGCTTTAGAAGCAATATCTCTAACAGAAGTCCCATTATAACCATTGGCAGCGAAGAGTTTCTCCGCAACCATCATAATATGTTCTTCTTTTGTTGGCATATTTTAATTTTAACAATGCAAAGTTAAATCAAAAAAAGCATTCAATCAAACATTTGTTTGATTAATTTTTTATTAACAAATTATCGAAGTTTTCTATCAGGAATAAATATGATGAAAGAGAGAAATTTCTAATTTGCGAAGCGCGCCCCGGCCTGAGTGGAGCTCTTTTTCTGTTATTGCGATTGTGACAAGTTCAACAGATTGCCCGACGTTGTTCGCAATAACAGAAAAAAGCGGGAACGGAGGACGGATAAAGGCGCCCTAATAATTATTTAACTCGAGGCTTTGTGAATATATCTCGTCAATTTAATTCCCATATCTGTCAGCACAATTTTGGAATTGGCGTTTCTGGAAATATGATAAGACGCATCCGTAATTTCCTCCACAATCGAAACGATATTTGCTCCGTGAATGAATTTTGAAAATGCAGGCCAGTTGAAATTACCTTCCGATAGTTTTTTGTAAACCAGATTGTCATTGCCATAATTCTGAAGCATTGCCAGACGGAAAATTTCAATACAGTAATTAAGAAACTTTATTTGTTTTTCACGGTTCCACTCAGCAATCTGACGCGCCCATTTTACAATTTCGCGTAGAACTTCGGGTTTTTTCTTTGCCTGAAACGCATTCCGAACCCATTGTATAAATAAGGTTTCGAATTCTGAAACTGCTATGTTATTCTCCGACAACGATTTGGCAAGATTCCAATCGCCCTGTGCCTGATAAACCAGTTCTTTGGCAGAATCGTGATCTTGCAGATGTGTTAATAAATCTTCGTCATCAATTCTTGGAACATTGATAAGCTGGCAACGTGACAAAATAGTTGGCAGAATATCGTTGGCTGTCTGTGCACAAAGAATGATATAAGTATTTTTCGGTGGTTCTTCCAGAAATTTCAGGATCTTATTGGCTGCAGAATCGTTCATTTTATCCGCGCGCCAGACGATGAGGATTTTGCTTCCGCCTTCAAAACTCTTCAGCATAAAACGCTGGCCTATGTCTTCGGCTTCGTCAGCGGAAATGAAGAATTGCTTGTTTTCGGATTCCAGGAAACTCGTCCAGTCATCAAAAGAAGAATACGGATTTTCCAGAATCATCTCCCGCCACTGCTCAAAATAACGCTTGCTGAGGGAGACATTTTTCTCAGAAAAAACAGGGAAGCTGAAATGGAGATCGAGGTGGTTCAGGTTCTCGATTTTATGAGCAGATGCCTGGTTTTCTTTCTCAAAAATTGTCTGAGCCATCGCTAAAGCCAACGGCAAAACGCCATAACCCTCTTCTCCTAAAAAAAGCTGTGCATGACCAACTCTGCCATCCTGAATGCTATCCTGTAAAACATTTTTGAGAGGCTGCTGCCCAATGATCTGTTCCCATTTCATAAAAGCAAAGATAATTATTAGTTTTCAGTTGTTGGTTATCAGTGGTTGGTTTTTGTTACAGACAAGCAGAGTCAGGAGCTCATCAATCTTAGAATATGCATCATCTGTCGCAGAATAAGTCCCAATCATCGAAATTACTTAACAAACTTTAACCGAAATATATTTTTGCAATTCATTATTAATTAAGATATTTGCGGATTGAAATTTTGAAGGACTAAATCGTCAAAACCCAAGTCATATAAACATGGATGTGGATAGAATGATGATATAACTTTAAAAAAACAATCAATATCTACATATGAAAAGAATTTTTGTTTTATCATCATTAGTTGCAGGATATTTCCTGAATGCTCAAAGTATTGGAAACTCACCTTACGGAGCTTATGGGATTGGAGATGTGAAATATGATAATACAGTTGATATTAATGCAATGGGAGGTATCTCTACAGCTTATGTCTGGGATTTTAACAATAGTTTTAATTTCCGAAATCCGGCTGCAAATACCAATTTGGAATTGACAACCCTGAAAGTAGAAGGCACTAATGAGAATAACTATTATCGTTCAGATTTTAATGATCTTAAAAGCACCAAACATTCTACCTATCTTTCCAACATCAGCATCTCATTTCCTATTTCCAGAAAGATAAAATTTGGAATGGGGTTCCAGCCGTACAGTTCAAAAAGCTACAATATTGTAACTGATGAAAAATTGAGTGATGAAATTACAGAAGTTCACAGCTTCCGTGGTGAGGGTTCTGTTAATACCGTACAGGCTGCGCTTTCTTATCAGATAACACCTGCATTTGCTTTAGGTTTGAGATCCAATTTCTTCTTCGGGAAATTGTATGATATTGAGGAAGTTGCATTCACTGGTGCAGAACTCATCAGTGGATATTCCAACAGCTATAGAGTAAAAGCTTTCAACTTTACATTGGGGACGACTTACCAGAAAAAACTGGCCAATGATCATAAATTAACGGTTGGTGCAACTTATACCATTGGAAACAGTGGGAATATGAAAAACACGTATACCAACAGCACTTATTTTTATCTTCTTGGAGACACAAAAGGCTATGAAACCATCATAGAACAGCAATCCAATTATGATAAAAAATTCCTTCCGCAGGAAGGTTCTTTAGGTTTGGGTTACGGTAAAGATACCAAGTGGTTTTTGGGAACACAGCTGGATTATAAAAAAGGAGAAAACTTCAATTTCCTTGGAACAACGCTTGCTTACCAGGATTCTTACAGATATTCCGTTGGAGGCTGGTACTTGCCGAACTTTAATAATTTCCGTTCGTATTTCTCCAGAATCATCTACAGATATGGGGCTTATTATGAAAAAGGGAATCTACAGATCAACGGAACTAATATCAACAAATATGCAATCACTGCAGGTGTTACACTTCCTTTCCAAAAAAGTGTGATCAACCGTATGAGCAGCATCGATCTTGGACTGGAAGTCGGGAAAAGAGGAACACTTGACAACAATATGATCCGCCAGAATTTTGTCAATCTAAGAATTGGAGTTAACTTCGCAGATAAATGGTTTGCTAAGCGACTTTACAACTAATGAATGACCTTAGATAATCTATGAAAGATTATTGCTTCAAAATATTTAACCTAAAAACATCACAACAATTCGTTTTGTTGCTGATGTTTTTTCTTATTCAGTCCTGCGAAGAAGATCTTACGAAGATCAATCAGAATAAAAAAACCAATTTTGCATCACAGGTTATCTATAATGCCAACATTCTTCAAAAGGATTCCGGGCGCGTAACGGTAAGATTCAAAGCACCATTGCTGGAAAGTTATGAGTTGATAGATTCTCCTTATATAGAAGCTAAAAAAGGACTCTATCTGGAATTTTTTGACAAGAAGAATCCAAAAGTTCCCGGTAAAATATGGGCCAAATATGGGAAAAACAATATCAAAAGAGATTTCTATTTCGCAAAAGGCAGAGTAAAAATCATCACAACAGAAGGACAAACCTTTGTAACAGAAACCATCAATTGGGACAAGCGGAACAAAAAAATGTACACCAAAGACACTGTTTATGTTTCTGACAAAGACGGAAATATTCTGGTTGGCGCACACGGAATGGTAGCCAAAGACGACTTTTCCGAATACACATTTTTCAACAATTCCGGGAGCTTCAACTCTGCCAATTTACCGGAAACCAGCAAGTAAGTGTTAGCTATTAGCTTTTAAATATTAACTTTACTACCGTGGAAAATCAGAATTTTTACGCAATTGGATTGATGTCGGGAACCAGTCTTGACGGATTGGACATTTGTTATTCAAAATTCATCCGAAACGGTTCCGATTGGGCTTTCGAAATCCTGAAATGTGAAACCATCTCCTACTCTTCCGATTGGGAAAATGATCTTAAAAATGCCATCCACCTTTCCAGCGGAAAATTACTGGAACTGAATTCCAAATACGGGTTTTATCTCGGTGAAAAAACTCAGGATTTTATTTCAAAAAACCAAATTTCAGAACTTGATCTGATTGCTTCTCACGGGCATACGGTTTTTCATCAGCCAAAAAATAAATTCACTTTACAGATCGGAGACGGGCGAGCCATTAAAATCAAAACCAATAAAACCGTAGTTTACGATTTCCGAAGTCAGGATGTTTTGTTAGGCGGAAACGGCGCGCCTTTGGTTCCAATCGGTGATGAATTGTTGTTTTCGGAATTCGATGCCTGCCTTAATCTCGGCGGATTTTCGAACATTTCTTTGAACCGAAACGGACAACGAATTGCTTTTGACATTTGTCCTGTGAATATTATTCTTAATAAATTTGCTCAAAAACTTGGAAAAAAATACGATGAAAATGGTGATTTTGGGAGAAGTGGAACAATCGATGAAAATCTTTTGAGTCAGCTTAATCAATTAGAATTCTACAAGCAAAAAGCGCCGAAATCTCTGGGAATTGAATGGGTCAATGCGCATATTTCGACTTTAATTAAAGATCAAAGAACGGAAGATCTTTTGGCAACTTTTACGGAACATTCTGCGGATCAGATTGCGGAAATATTTGAAGAGTCCGAAATTAAAAATGTATTGGTAACCGGCGGTGGAACTTATAATAGCTATCTCATAGAAAAGATAAAAGCAAATACCAAAACCGAAATCCACATTCCTAAAAAAGAAATTATTGAATATAAAGAGGCTTTGATTTTTGCTTTTATGGGTGTTTTGAGATCCTTGAATCTCAATAATGTTTTGTCATCAGCAACAGGAAGTTTAATGGATCATTCGAGTGGAATCGTCTGTTAACTAAAGTTGTTCGATTTTATCTGTCAAAGAATTGATGAAATTCTGTAATGGTTTTTCTACCATCATTTTGATAAACGGGTTGAATTTTCCGTCAAACAACAGCTGAACTTCAGTTTGCTTTTCGTTCAAAGCGTTCATTGTTCCGGTAAGAGCAAAGTCGAGACTTGAACTTGCAGATTTCAAAACCACCTCACTGTCAGTTACATTTTCAATTTTCAATGCAATTTCCGGCATTCCTTTCAATCCGAATTTGAAACCATCCTCTCTTGCTTCAAAATTCTGCAGACTGTCTGGCATCAGATCTTTGTAACCCTGTGGGTTTTTCAGCATTCCTGCCAATTCAGATGAAGATTTATTTACAATAATTTTTCGCCCTTCTAAATTCATTTTTTCTATTTTTGTAATTATATTAAAGCCTTACAAATGTATAAAGTTTTTATCAATGAAAAAAAAATAGTTTTGAGCTCAGAACCTCAGAACAGCCCTAAAACATTGAACTACGATGGGACGCATAGCTTTGAATTTGCCGTTGATCTGCTTACAAACACACCATCACAAGGCTTGAATATTTATTATCAGGACATTGACAAACTTTGGTCGGATTTCAAAGGTTTTTTTAGAAATATAGAAGCGGCCGGCGGAATAGTTGTCAATCCTGAAAATAAAATCCTGTTCATACACAGGTTGGGAAAATGGGATCTTCCAAAAGGAAAAATTGAAGCGGGTGAATCCAGAGAACTGGCTGCAGTACGAGAAGTTGAGGAAGAATGTGGGATTTTTGACCTGCAACTGAAAGATTTCATCAACTCAACATATCATATCTATACCGAACGAGACGGGAAAAAAGTGCTGAAAACGACCTATTGGTTTGAGATGTTCTACACCGGAAGTGGAACGCCTAAACCGCAGATCGAGGAAGGAATCAGTGAAGTGGGCTGGAAAAATGAAGAAGAAATACAATCTGAAATCCTGCCCTCAACTTTCCAGAATATCAAATTAATTTTAAATGATTTTAAAAATAAAAAACCTCAGTAACTGAGGTTTTTTTGTGTGTTATAAAAATTCAATAATCTTCTCTAATGCTATTCCACGAGAGGCTTTGAGCAGAATATTATCTGTATCGATTGGTTCTGATTTTAATTTTTCTATTAATTCCAAAGTATTCAGGAAAGCATTTTCTGAATGATAAACCGATTTGAAATGCGGACCAACAGTAATGATCTCATTAAAATTACAAGACTTTGCAAAATCAAGAATGATCTGATGTTCTTTCAAACTTTCTTCCCCTAGTTCCAGCATATCACCAATAATGATGGTTTTGCTGCCAGCAAATGTTTTGAAATTCTCCAAAGAGACATGCATACTGCTTGGATTGGCGTTGTAAGTATCCAAAACCAATGTTTTTTCTCCCTTTTTCTGGATCTGTGAACGCATATTGGAAGGGACATAGCTTTCAATTGCAGTTTTTATATCTTCAATATTCATCTTAAAATGCAATCCTAATGCGACTGCTGCTGACAGATTATCATAGTTATATTTGCCTGTGAGGTTTGAAAAGATTTCTGTTCCCTGATATTTGATTCCGACAAAATGATCTTTGTAGATTGGTTCAAACTGATAATCAGAATCCGGAGTTCCAAATGTTATTTTTGAAGAATAGACGTTTGTTTTTTCTTTTTGGGTCTCATCATTTTCATTGACTAAAATGATTTGATTATGGTTTTTAAGATAATCATACAGTTCAGATTTTCCTTTGATGACACCTTCGTAACCACCAAAACCTTCCAGATGTGCTTTCCCAAAGTTGGTGATATAGCCAATATTGGGTTTTGCGATTTCACAAAGCATCTCTATTTCTTTCTGATGATTGGCGCCCATTTCTACAACGGCAATCTCGTGTTCTTTCCTGATAGAAAGTAAAGTCAGAGGAACTCCGATATGATTATTCAGATTTCCAAAAGTATATTGCGTATTGAATTTGCCAGCCAAGACTGTACTTATTAATTCCTTTGTCGTCGTTTTTCCATTGCTCCCAGTAAGACCAATAATTGGAATTTGGATTTGATCTCTATGGAAAATTGACAGCTCCTGCAAAAATGCTAATGTAGACGGAACATAAAAAATATTATGGTCTGGGTTTGCAAATACATTATCTTCGACAATCACGGCTAACGCACCATTTTCAATAGCATCCTTTGCTTTCTCCGCAGCATTATAAGTTTCGCCAGAGAATGCAAAGAACAAACTGCCTGTTTCTACTTTTCGACTATCAATGACAACGTTTCTACTTCGTAAATAAATGGGATAAAACTGATCAATATTCATAAGTCAAAAATAAACAAATGTGATGATTTGGAATAAAAAAACAGCAGAAAATTCTGCTGTTTAAGTATTTTTTAATGATAATTGGATTATCTCTTAGTACGTTTTGTCTTACTGTTTTTAGCATCTTGCGCTACTCGGAAACCAATCCAACCAAAACCTTTTGTCTGATCTTTGAATCTTCTTTGTCCCGGATCCAACCAATAAGCTGAATCTAACCAAGATCCTCCTTTTACAACTCTACTGTAATCACTGATTTGAGTGGTCGCTTTGGTTTTTTCCTTTTGTAGAACCACATTTCCACTCTTATCAACAATGAATTTTGGTTTTACAGAATTGTACATACTGAACGCTGCACTATCACTTGGTGCGCTTCCTCCGGCATCTAGTGAAGACTGATAATCACCATCTCTATAGTTTTTGTTGTCTTCCAGGACTTTTCTTTCATATTCACCAGGAAGTCCTTTGTAACTCAAACGGCCGTCTGCAAGAGTATCATATTTAATATCTTCATTAGTAATCTTCTTGTACGTACCGTCTTCATTTTTAACAGTCTGCTTTACAACATTACCTCTGAAATAATTGAAATCACTAAATTCTTCATCAATCATTGGTCTGTATATATCAGCAACCCATTCTGCAACGTTACCATACATTCCGAAGATTCCTAAATCATTGGAAGGATATTGTTTTACATCAGCAGTTGTTGGTGAACCATCATTTTTCCAACCGGCAACACCAGAGTAATCTCCTCTACCCATCTTGAAATTTTCAAGATACATCCCTCTGTTTCTTCCTTTTTTTCCTTTTAGGTCGTCAATTTTGGTATTTTTACCCAAATAGTTGTTGTAGTCTCTTTCTTTTTGAAGACCAAGGGCTGCGAATTCCCATTCTACCTCCGTTGGTAGTCTGAATTTTTCTACAAGTCCTGAAGTGGATCCTCTGTTTGCAGCAGCAATTTTTTCGTTGGCAGTTTTGATGCCGCTTCTTTTCTTAAGTTTTTCCTTATCAACATAAGCGTCCATCTCTGCATCATTGGATTTGAACTTATCCATATTGAAAGTTGCTCCTGCTGTAGAAGCTTTGTCTGCAGAATAAACATCTTTTGAGATTACGCCTTGTCTCATTAGAGCTTTTTCATTTGCTCTGTCAGTAAGCCAATCGCAATACTTGGTAGCTTGTAACCAAGAAACACCAACTACAGGATAGTAATCATATTCCGGAGATCTGAAGTAGGTCTCTGCATAGTCATTACGGGAAAGCTTATTATTCCAAACTAAAGTATCTGGCAAAGCGCCTGTATAGATATGTTTGAAACTTGGATCAGATGAAGGAAAAACAAACTTAAGCCATGTGGTGTATTCTCTATATTCAGAATTGGTAATCTCTGTATCACCAATAAAGAAAGAGCTCACCTGCATTCTTCTAGGTGTATTGTTCCAGTCGTGCATCACATTATCTTCTACCAATCCCATGGTAAAAGTCCCCCCTTCTACATAAACCATTCCCGGCCAACCTTTTTGTTTTTGTTGCTTTCCAGAAAAGAACCACCCGTCTTTCTCGTTAGGTTTCCAGCCGGTTTTGCTTACAAAACCTTTGGTGCCTCCACCCCTTTTCGAGTTTCCTCCTCCTCCACAACTTACCAAAAACATTGTTGCGCTTAAAGTAATTATCGAAAACAGCCTGATTTTTTTCATAATAGATATAGAAATTTTCAAAGTACAAAGAAAATAGAAATTCTTTAATTAATCAAATATTGTTTGTCTTTTTTTGATAAAACGCAATTAAATTAATTTTATTATATACCATTTTTTTAAAAAAATCGTTTATTTTGTACTCTTATTAAAATTACATTGATGAAATTCAAATTTTATATTGTCGTTTTTTGTTTTCTTTCCACACTGGGACTTGCACAAAAAATCAGTCTTACCTGGGATGGTTATAAGGAAATGGATTATGGAACAGAAAAACTTACATATCCTTTTTTCAGTAATTACAATTATCAGGTAGATGCTAATTCTATTTTTGCTAATTTAAACATTAAAACCGGTAATCAGCTAAAGATAGAACAACTTGTTTGGGAAGTATTGCCTGCAAAAGATATTAAAGATCTTAATATCAATTCGCTTTCTTCATCTCCGGCGAACAGTATCAATTACTTTTTCAGTGAAGCTGAGAATACCGAATCTGCAAACATAAAAATAGAAGCAGTAAAAGCTGAGAATAACAAAGTCTATAAATTAGTTTCTTTTACGATCGTCCAAACCAACAGGAAAGTTGCCGATTTGTATAAAAACGCCAATAAGCTTGGAACTTCTGATAATCCTTTAAAATCAGGAACTTTTTATAAAATAAAAGTTGACAAAACAGGAATTTTTAAAATTACCAAGCAATTCTTGCAGCAAAACGGAATCAACCCCGCAAATGTCAATCCGAAAAACTTCAGAATTTATGGTAATGGCGGATTGATGTTACCGGAATTCAATCAAGTGGTTTATACTGATGGATCTGGTACGCGGTTCGTTAATCTAAAATACGATGCTTTACAGGAAGATGCCATCCAGGTGGTTGGTGAAGATGATGGCGTTTGGAACGATGATGATTTTGCACTCTTCTACGCACAAGGCCCTAATGGATATAACCTCTTTGACCGGTCAAATGGAAACGGGAATAAAAGAGTAGAATTCAGAAAACTCGGTACGCCCAATAATTTTGTTAATATCTATGAAGACTTTTCTTACTACTTTATAAATTTTGATACAGGTCCTGGAAAAAGAGTTCAGACTGTTGATAATAGTCTGCCGCAGGATTTAATTACGCGTTATGATGATTATCAGTTCATTAATGAAGAAAAATTTAATCTTGTAAAGCTGGGAAGAACCTGGACTGGTGATGCAATCCCTGGCAGCAGAGAAATAACATTCACAACAAAATCTCCTATCCAGACCGACGATGTGATTCGTTTTAAAACTCAAGTCATTGGTTACAATGCACAGTCTGCAAAACTGACAACCAATGTAAATGGGAGTCAGGATGTTAGATCTTTGAGCAGCAAAGCCGAAAATTTTGAAAGAATAATGTTTGAATCCGCACTATTTGATCAAACAGGAACCAATATAAAATTTAATTATACCACCGATATTAGTGCTAATCCAAATGCTACATTCTACTTTGACTTTGCCGAAGTCCAGTACAAGGAAAATCTAAGCTACAATAATTCTCAAATGAACTTCCGTGATTATGATATCGCAACAGGATCCGGGGATCTTTATGGATTTTCTGTACAAAACGCCTCTGGTATAGAGCAAATATGGGATGTTTCTGATATTACAAATGCAAAAAAAGTAACCAATAAAAACGCTCAAAATTCTACATTTAATTTTGGCTATCTTGCTAATAACACCGATTTCAATAACGAATTTACAGCTTTTAAAAGCTCTGCTGCGTATGAACCTTCCTTTGTAGGGAAGATTGATAATCAGGATCTTTCTTCTCTTAAAAACGTAGATTATCTTATCATTACTCAGCCGGTATACTTCAGCCAGGCTCAAAGATTAGCTTCTTATCATCAATCCAAAAATGGTTATAATGTGCAGATTGTGGACGTTAATAAAATCTACAATGAGTTCAGCAGCGGAAGTAAAGACATTACAGCAATCAGAGATTTTGTCACAAAATTAAACTCTCCACTCGGCTCTCTTAAATATGTTTTTTTATTAGGAGATACTTCCTATGATTTCAAAAACCGTGTTGCCAACAATACAGATGTCATTCCCAGCTATCAAAGTGAAAATAGTGCAGACGTGAAAAGCTCATACGTTACGGATGATTATTTTGTAATGACAAAACCTCAGACCGTTGTCGATCTTTCTCAGGTGCCAGATCTTCCAATCGGAAGATTACCGGCTGACAATCTACAGGAAGCAAAAGTAATGATTGACAAAGTTTTGGCGTACAATAATGCATTATCCGGTCAATCCAATCCTTTTGGAGAATGGAGAATGAAGCTTGACTTTGTAGCAGATGATGATTTTGAAGGAGCTGATGTACCAGCCGGTATACCAGGACCTTTTCATTATCTTGTAGAGTATGCAATTAGTCAGAATTTTTCGGCGACAAATAAACCAGAATATAATATCCGCAAGCTTTATCTTGATGCATTTCCTGCAGTTACAAGTGCCGGCGGACCAAGATATCCTCAAGTAAATCAAGCGATATCCAATGATGTCGGGAATAGCTTAAACTTATTCTATTTTGGACATGGAGGGATCAATGGCTGGGCACAGGAAAGAATCCTTACCTCAACAGAAGTAGTAGGTTTTAATAACTTTACACCTGTGTACAGTAGATTTCCTTTCGTATCCACAATTACATGTGAGTTTACATTATGGGACGAGCCAAGCACTAATTCCACGGGTGAACAGCTAATCAAGCTAAGTACAGGTGGTGCAGCAACGATGGTGACCTCAAGCCGCGCCATATCGGTAGATTATGGAAGAAAATTCACGCCGATCTTTACCAAAAATCTTTTTGCACTAATTTCTGATGATTTTATGTCCATTGGAATGGCCCATTTAAACGCTCGGAAAGAATATTATTCTTATCCTGTTTCTGGTTATGGATCTTCTTCTGATCCGTTGCGTGTAAACTTTTTAGGAGATCCGGCTATGAAAATGAGCAGACCAAAAAGATTTCTGAAAATTGATAACATAGAAACACCTGTTCCTGGTAAAATAAGAGCTTTGGATTTTGTTAAGATTACCGGTAAGGTTAATAAAGCGGATGGATCTTTAGATAACACATTTAATGGTCGGGTTGTTATTAATATTTTTGATAAAAAAATAAAAAAGACAACATTAAATAATGATAATGTGCCTGAGATGAATCCAAAAATGACCTACGAAGAAGAACCAAGTCCTATTGTAAAAGCTTCTGGAAAAGTAGATAAAGGGATTTATACTGTTGAGTTTTATGTCCCGAAAGACATTAACTACGAAGTCGGAAACGGCAGAATTTTGGGTTATGCAGAAAATTTCATAGATGCAAAAACAAACGCTTATGATGTTTTCACCAACCAGGTCCAATCTGTAGGAGATATCAATCCCGATGGAATCAATGATTCTGAACCTCCTGCAGCAAATCTTTATATGAATAATACAAACTTTGCAAATGGTGGTATTACTGATCAAAATCCAATGCTGCTGGCTTGTGTAAAAGATAATTTTGGAATTAACTCTACCGGCGCAGGAATCGGTCACGATATTACATTCGTTTTGGATGGGGATGTTGTCAATACAACTTCTGTGAATGATTATTTTTCTTCTGGAGACGGTAATGGATGCAACAACACAGCATTGAATGATTATCAGAAAGGTTCTGTTACTTTCCCATTAAAAGGTCTCTCACCGGGAGAGCATCAATTGGTATTCAAAGTTTGGGACATCAACAATAATTCTGCAACCTCTACGTTAAACTTTGT
Source organism: Epilithonimonas sp. UC225_85 (assembly GCF_042695135.1). GTDB lineage: Bacteria > Bacteroidota > Bacteroidia > Flavobacteriales > Weeksellaceae > Epilithonimonas. The sequence goes on along the minus strand of NZ_CP170547.1, from coordinate 1,289,546 downwards.
AGTAAAAGATGAGTCAGAGAAAAAGCTGACGGTAAACAGACTGCTCAACTGGCCAAATCCTTTTACAAACAAAACCTATGTTCAGTTTGAGCATAATTGTGATGACATTCTGGATGTTAATGTTCAGATCTATACAATCACAGGGAAAATAGTGAGAACGCTTTCCACAAGTATATCCGCAGAACCATTCCTGCAGGGCTTCAGAACACCAAGACAAGCCATAGAATGGGACGGAAAAGATGATTTTGGAGATACTGTAGCAAAGGGTACATATATTTTTAAGATATTTGCACGCAGCCAAAATCAGGAAAAATGTTCCGGAAGTGCAACAGCAGTTGAAAAAATGGTATTATTAAAATAATAAAAACATATATCGGTAATTTTTTACCTTAAACGTATAAAAATGAATTTAACAAAAAGATTATTTGTAGGATTAGGAATCGGCGTTGGTGCCCTTGCTTTTTCTCAAAACATTCAGCCGGTGCTTACCGGAGCTCCATTCCTGAGAATATCTCCAGATGCCAGAGCAGGTGGTATGGGTGATCAGGGTGTTATTACATCTACAGATGTTTTCTCTCAATTCTGGAACGCTGCAAAATATCCGTTTGCAAAGGTATCATCCGGATTCGGAGTCAATTATACACCATATATGAGTAAGCTTACAAACGATGTATTTTTACTTTATGGGTCATATTACACTTTCCTGGGTGATGATGAGCGTTCTACTTTAAGTGCAAGTATCTATTACTTCAATATGGGAGAAGTAGATCTTACAAATTTTGTTGGTAATGAAGTACAGCAATTAGGGACTTCAAAACCAAACGAATTTTCTATTGATATTGCTTATGGTTTGAAATTATCAGACTATTACTCAATGGCTGTTACCGGTAGATTTATCCGTTCGGATCTTGGAGGGAACTTCGGATCTACAGATGGAACGCTGAAACCGGCAAATACTTTTGCGATAGATGTTGCCGGATACTATATGTCTCCAAAACACGAGAGTATCAGCGGATATGAAGGCAGAGTAAAAGCAGGTTGGGCCGTACAAAACTTAGGTCCAAGATTAGATTATACAGGCGACGAGAACTCAAGATCGTATCTTCCTACAATGGCAAGATTAGGTTTGGGTTATGACTTGTTGATCGATGATATGAATCGTTTCAGTCTAAGTGGCGAGGCTTCTAAATTATTAGTTCCTGGTCCGGCAGTTACCGGTAAAGATTCAAACGGAAATCCAATATACGATGTACCGAATGTTGGTGTAATAGAAGGAATTACTAAATCATTCAGCAACAAAAAAAGTATTATGTTCAGCGGCGCCGCAGAATACTCTTATGACGAGACATTTGCTCTTAGAGCGGGTTATTTTACAGAAGCACCGGAACAGGGAGCCAGACAATATGCAACAGTCGGTGTTGGTTTCAAGTATGCCTCTTTTGGTTTAGATCTTTCTTACCTTATCAATACGTCTAAAATTAATTCAGCTTTGGATAACACGCTTAGATTCGGCTTAACCTGGAATCTCGGTACAGAAACTTACAACGCACAGGATTTTTAAAGAATGATTTTTATATAAAATTAAAACCTTGCCAGAGCATTTTTAGCTTTGGCATTTTTTTATTGATTAAAATTTATCTTATATTTAATATTTTCTACTTAACAATTTTACTTAATACTTCTGTAAATTTGCAGTATGAACTATAGTTCCGAACTCAAAAAATTCTTAACCAGCCAATACATCTATTCCGGAGCAAGAATTGCTCTGGCAATAGTGATTCCAAGCATCATCCTAGCACAGTTTGGATTATTGAAAGAGTTTTTTCTGTTTCCACTTGGGACCAGTTTTGTGGGATTGACGGATCAGCCGGGACCATTTATCAGAAGAAGAAACACGTTATTTTTATCCATTTTTTCTTTCTTTTTTATCGCACTTTTCGCAAGCCTTGTAAAAGAATTTCCGATAGCCGTTTACCTGGAGATTATCATATTTGGTTTCTTTTTTTCGATGATTGGCGTTTATGGATTGAGATTGGCAACTTTCGGATCTATTGCTCTGGTCGTACTCAGTATTTTTATTGACGGGCATCTTACTGGTGACAATGTTCTCAAAAGCACCATTATTTTCTTTTTGGGATGTCTATGGTTTTTCGTCATTTTCATGATTGTCTCCACGCTGCAGCCTTACAAATTAGCCGGTCAGGTTGTTGGAGAAAATTACCTGGAACTCGCAGATTATCTCAGAATTAAGGCAAAATATTACACAAAAGATCCAGATTTTGACGGATTGCTCAATCAATTGATTTCTCAGCAGGTCAAGATCAAAAACCATCAGGAAGACACCAGGGAAATTGTTTTCAAAACGAGAAAGATCGTCAACGAATCTACGACCCAAAGTAGAATATTAATGTTGATGTTCCTTAATTCCATCGATCTTTATGACAAACTTCTGACCTCCGAAAATGATTACAAGAGAATGAATCGGGTTTTCGGAGACACAACTTTACTTCATAACATCCACGATTATCTTTTGGTAATGGCAGACGAAATTACCAATCTCGGGATCTCTCTGCAAAGTGGTTTGGCATATAAGCAAATCACTAATTTTGATAATGAACTCAAGAAAATTTATGATGTTTTCTTTGAACACAGATCACAAATGTTTTCATCCGAGACGTTAGAGGATTTTATGATGATGCGCCAGGTTCTAATGAGAATCACAGACATTACAGATGAAGTCAATACCATTCTGAAAGTCCATTCTCAGGACAAAAAACTGGCAAAAAGTTTGTCTTCCGGATTAGATTACTCCAAATTTTTACCGAAAGAAGAGAAGATGAATTTAAAAGTTTTCTTTTCCAATTTCTCCCTGGATTCGGGACATTTCCGCCACGCCATCAGAGTTACGATTGCATTGCTGTTAGGCTATATTGTTTCGAGGTTTGAAATCCTTGGAATCGGACATTCTTACTGGATTCTCATCACGATCATTGCAATTTTGAAACCCGCTTATGCTACCACAAAACATAGAAATCTCCTTAGATTATTCGGAACCATTGCCGGCGGTGTGATCGCTTATATCATTTTATATTTTGTAAAAGAACCGGGTGCGATTCTGGTCATTCTTTTGTTGAGTATGATCCTCTGTTTCAGTTTATTAAAGTCAAGATATTTTTGGGCTGTATTGTTTATGACAATATATATTTTCCTTTCTTTCAATTTTCTGAAACCCGGAAATGTCAATGTAATTTTTAAAGATCGGATTTTGGATACATTAATCGGCGGTGCAGTTTCATTTTTGGTCGCTTATTTTATTTTGCCGGTTTGGGAACATACGCAGAATCTGGATCTGATGAAAAAATCATCCAAAAGCAATCTCAATTATTTCCGGTTGGTGATGGATCACTTTCTGAAAAATGAGGTTGATGATGAGGATTTCCGCCTGAAAAGAAAAAATGCAATCATCGATCTGGCAAATCTTTCCGATAACTTTCAAAGAATGATCTCGGATCCGAAAAATCAACAAAGAAAATTGGAAACCGTTCATCAGTTCGTCACCACAACGCATTTGATTACTGCTTATACAGCGTCATTATCTCAATATGCAAAATCCGGCCACGATTTTCCGGAAATTGATATCCAGAATTGGAAGATCAAGATTTCTGCAGAATTACTGAGAACTTCTTCCTTACTCTTTCAAAAAGATCTGGACGAACAAACAAGATCGGAAAGTCACATCAAACCGGAAGATCACGTTTCTGATTTATTAGAAAAAAGAAAAGCCGAACTGGAAAATCAGGCTATCTCTGATGACAGAATTTTCACGGTCAGCCATCTGACAGAGATCAAAAATATCAGAGAACTTTTGGAATTAATCTACGATGTCGCAAAAGACCAGCGGAAAATCATCGAAGAATATCTGATCTATCAATCGACAACAGCTAAACAGTAATTATCAAAGAAATTGATTTTTGCTTTGAAGAAATCTTCATTTTCGTCGTCGTAAACCCTGCATTTTACATAAAGCTCTTCCTGCAGATCAAACGGCAAAACATCATAATGCTTTTTCAGTGACCAGTGTTTGCTGTGGTGGATCTTGTAAAGTGATTCTTTCACGCACCAGATCGCCGTCAGGAAATCAACTTCCTCAGCATCATCAATGAAATCATTCTCGTGAAGAATAAATTTGTGACGGATATTTTTGATCTTGTCTTTGCGTTTTTCAATATCGATTCCAATCTTATTTTTAGAGATCGCCAGACCTGCTAACGGAAAAGAATGACTTACTGAAATCTGATGATCATTCGGAAAAAGATAAGGTTCGCCACCTTCTTTATACAGAATCTTATGATCCGGAAGAACGGACTTCAGCATTCTTCTTACCATCAGAACTTCAGCAATTTTATTCGGGTGATATCCCAAAATCTTGTGTTGGTTCTCCGGTTCCAGTAAAATATCCGGATTTAACACTTCATTCTTGTCAAATTCCCATATCAGGATTGTGGCAATATCGTCTGAAAGATCTTTGTAGAGAGGCATGGGATATTTCTGGTTAATTGAATGATGACAAAGATAATAATTTCACAAAATACAAAAATTATCAAACCACAACTTAAAAATTCCTTAAATTTTCATATTTAAGATCTTGTTAACATATAACAGAGTAAATTTGCAGTACCGAAATGAAAAAAGGAATTATATATTTACTGATGAGCATTTTTCTGCTGTTTATAGCAGAGAACAAGCAGTCTCTTGACCTTCAGCCAGGTTTTGAAACTCAGAATATCTCATCCCATATTTTTTCTTTTGCTAAGAAGCATCACATTGACAAGTCTTTAGAAAAAGCATCTTTTCAGCAGATCAATGATTCTTTAGATGCTCCGGAAGAGGTCAATCTCGATCTTAATTTCTCAAATTCCCTTAATGCCATTGCCGTTTTTGCTGTATTTGGATTGGGATATCTTTTACATTTATATTTCAGACGCACAAAACAAAAATTCCACGACCCGGAAACCATTATTTATTCGGTAAAAAGGTTCATCCTGCTGCGTTCTATCCGTATTTAAAATTCAATTTTCGAAAACAAAATTACCCTTATTCCAAAGTGGTAATAACCCTTGTTGTTTTTGAAATTTCCCGCATTCAAAACTTAATTGAATCTGATGGTCTTTCTGATCATTGATTCAATCCTTGATTAAAAAAAATAAAAATTATTTAAAATGAAACCGAAAGGTTCGTGAATTACCTAAAAATGAAAATTATGAACAAAAGAGTCACATTCTCTGTTGCTCTCAGCGCACTGCTGATTATCTTTAGCTGTAAAGACAAAAAAGAAGAAAAAGAAGAAACAGTCGTTTATCCCGTAACCACGCCTGTAAAAATGGACACTGTCATCACAAAAGACTATGTGGCGCAGATCCAGTCCCTGAAAAATATCGAGATTCGCGCTCAGGAAAAAGGTTTCCTTGAGAAAATATATGTTGACGAAGGTCAGTTCGTACAAGCCGGACAGACGCTTTTCAGAATTATGCCTCAAATCTATCAGGCGGAACTTCTGAAAGCTCAGGCTGAAGTAGAACAGGCAAAAATCGAATTACAGAACTCCAGCACATTGGCAAGTAACAACATCGTTTCCAAAAACGAAAGAGCCATGTCAAAAGCAAAACTGGACGCCGCCAATGCCGAAATGAGATTGGCACAAATCCACCTCAACTTCACGAATGTGAAAGCTCCTTTCTCAGGATATATCAACAGAATTCCTTTGAAATTGGGAAGTTTGATCGATGAAGGCGATTTACTGACAAGTCTTTCCGACAATACCGGAGTTTACGCTTATTTCAATGTTTCGGAGCCGGAATATATCAATTATCAGACACATTCTGCAGAAAGAGGAAATAATGTAGTTTCTCTTGTAATGGCAAATGGAGAACTGCTTCCAGATAAGGGAACGATTGCAAACATCGAAGGTGAATTTGATAACGAAACAGGAAACATTGCTTTCCGAGCCAAATTCCCGAATAAAAATCAATTATTAAGAAACGGCGAAACCGGAAAAGTCCAAATGACAGTTCCATTGAAAAACGCATTGATCATTCCACAGAAAGCAACTTACGAAATCCAGGATCAGATCTATGTTTTCGTGGTGGATAAAAACGGAAAAGTAAGTTCGAAAAACATCAAAGTTTCTTACTCGCTTCCTGATATGTACGTCGTCTCCGAAGGTCTTAATGAAAATGACAAATTCCTGTTAGAAGGCGTACAGAAAGTAAAAGACGATCAGAAAGTGGAAACCAAATTCCAGGATCCTAAGAAAGTTTTACAATCATTAAAATTAAACGCAGACTAAATGCATAAATGATAATTGATGAATGATAAATGATTGCTCAACAATGCATTATCTAAAAGTCTATTATCTAACAAAAAATATAATTTTTTATGTTTAAAAAATTCATTCGCAGACCAGTTCTGTCCATCGTGATCTCTTTGATCATCGTATTTTTAGGGATTTTATCTTTGGTAAAATTACCTGTAACCCAGTTCCCGTCGATCTCTCCGCCAAAAGTAAATATCACGGCAGAATATCCCGGAGCTAACAACGAATTGCTCATCAAATCCGTGGTAATCCCAATGGAAAGAGCACTCAACGGAATTCCCGGAATGAAGTATATGACTTCCGACGCAGGAAATGATGGTGAAGCTTCTATCCAGGTTGTATTCGACTTAGGAACAGACCCGAATGTTGCCGCAATTAATGTTCAGAATCATATCTCTTCTGCCATCAATAAATTACCACCTTTGGTAGTTCGTGAAGGTGTGAAAATCACCCGTGAAGAACCGAATATGCTAATGTATATCAACCTTTACAGTGATGATCCGAAAGCCAATCAGAAGTTCCTTTTCAACTTTGCAGACATCAACCTTCTTTCTGAACTGAAAAGGGTAAAAGGCGTTGGTGAAGCTGACATCCTTGGAACCCGTGAATACGCGATGCGTGTCTGGCTGAAACCTGATAGAATGACGGCTTACGATATCTCCGCTGATGAGGTAATGGAAGCACTTAACTCTCAAAGTCTGGAAGCTTCACCGGGAAAAACTGGTGAAAGTTCCGGTAAGCGTTCTCAGTCTTTTGAATATATTCTGAAATATCCGGGCCGTTACAGCAACGAAAAAGATTACGGAAATATCATTCTCAAATCAAATCCGAATGGTGAATTTGTAAGATTGAAAGATGTTGCCGATGTAGAATTCGGAAGCTCAATGTATGACATCTACTCTACCTTGAACGGAAAACCATCGGCGGCGATTACCATCAAACAATCTTACGGTTCCAATGCCAGCGACGTTATCAAGAATGTGAAAGCCTTGATGGAGGATCTTAATAAAAACAGCTTCCCGAAAGGAATGCATTACGAGATCAGTTATGACGTTTCCCGATTTTTGGACGCATCGATAGAAAAAGTAATTCACACTTTATTTGAAGCCTTCATATTAGTGGCAATCGTGGTTTTTCTTTTCTTAGGCGACTGGCGTTCAACATTGATTCCGACGATTGCAGTCCCGGTTTCTTTGATAGGAACTTTTGCAATCATGTCAGCATTCGGAATTACATTAAATCTAATTTCACTCTTCGCTTTAGTAATGGCAATCGGAATTGTCGTTGATGATGCGATTGTGGTCATAGAAGCCGTCCACGCCAAGATGGAGGAAAAGCATCTCTCGCCGCTCAAAGCAACGGAGGAAGCAATGCACGAAATCAGCGGGGCGATTATTGCAATCACTTTGGTAATGGCTTCGGTTTTCATTCCTGTGGCGTTTATGTCCGGTCCGGTTGGGGTTTTCTATCGTCAATTCTCAATTACAATGGTTTCTTCAATCATTTTGTCAGGCGTTGTGGCTTTGACTTTGACACCGGCTTTATGTGCCTTGATCCTGAAAAACAACCACGGAAAAGAGAAAAAGAGAACACCATTGACGAGATTTTTGGATGGCTTCAACAATATATTTACGGTCGGTGCTAACAAATATCACGGCTTGCTTACTAAAGTTGTTACACGAAAAATGATAACACTCCCCTTGCTTGTTCTTTTCTGTCTTGGGACTTTCTTTTTGAGTAATAAATTACCGACAGGATTTATCCCAAGTGAAGATCAGGGAATGATTTACGCCATTATCCAAACGCCGCCTGGATCAACTTTAGAAAGAACCAATCAGATTGCATTACAATTGCAGAAAGCTTCTGAAGATATAGATGGTGTTTCATCCGTATCATCTTTGGCCGGTTATGAAATTTTGACAGAGGGAACCGGATCTAACTCTGGAACTTGTCTGATCAATCTAAAAAGTTGGGAAGACCGAAAAGAATCTGCTTCTGAAATCATTGAACAATTAGAGCAAAAAGCAAAAGAAATTCCCGGAGCTAATATTGAATTCTTTCAACCGCCATCAATTCCCGGTTATGGAGCAGCAGGTGGCTTTGAACTTAGATTGTTGGACAAAGCCGGTAGCGGCGACTATCACAAAATGGAAACCGTAAGTAATGACTTTGTGAAGGAACTGAAAAAACGTCCGGAATTGGGGTCAGCATTTAGTTTCTACTCAGCGAGTTTCCCTCAATACATGTTGAAAATCGATAATGATTTGGCTGAGCAAAAAGGAGTGACAATCGAAAAAGCGATGGACAATCTCTCTACTTTGGTCGGTTCCAATTACGAAACAAGTTTTATCCGATTCGACAGACCTTATAAAGTAATTGTTCAGGCCGGACCGCAATATCGTGCTTTGCCAAGTGACATCCTGAAACTTTATGTAAAAAATAATAAAGATGAAATGGTTCCATACTCAGATTTTATGCATCTTGAAAAGGTATATGGACTATCCGAAATCACGAGACATAATATGTACAACTCTTCCGAAGTCAGCGGAACGCCGGCGCCGGGTTACAGTTCTGGTGATGCGATCAAAGCAATTCAGGAAGTTGCTGACAAAACATTGCCAAGAGGTTTCGGAATCGACTGGGCGGGAATTTCAAAAGATGAGGTTTCCAGAGGGAATGAGGCAATTTACATTTTCCTGGTTTGTCTTGGATTCGTTTATCTGATTCTTTCCGCTCAATATGAAAGTTTCATTTTGCCTTTGCCAATTATTTTGTCTTTGCCAACGGGGATTTTCGGAGCGTTTTTATGTCTGGATCTTTTCGGATTGGAGAATAATATCTATGCTCAGGTGGCGATGGTCATGCTCATCGGATTACTCGGTAAGAATGCTGTTTTGATTGTCGAATTTGCCGTCCAGAAGAAAGCAGAAGAAGGACTTTCAACAAAAGAAGCAGCTTTGCAAGGCGCATCTTTGAGATTCCGTCCGATTTTGATGACATCTTTTGCCTTCATCGCAGGATTGATTCCATTAGCCTTGGCAACAGGACCTGGAGCCGTTGGAAACAGAACAATTGGAACAGCCGCAGCCGGCGGAATGTTGATCGGAACCATCTTCGGATTGATGATCATCCCTGGATTGTACTACATTTTTGCGAACATTGCTGCGAAGTCTAAACTGACTTATTACGAAGAGGAAAATCCTCTTACAGAAAACACCGAACCTTACCAACACGATGGAAAATTTGAAGATAAAAATCCTAACGTGGATAACCAATAATAAATTCAAAAACAAATGATAAAGCCTCGGAGAGGCAAACTGTTAATAGAAATCAAAGAACAATCCAAATTCAAGCTCCGGAGGAGCGGACTGAAGTATTAGAAAAACAGGTCGTTCCGATGGAACTTTTCGGAAGATCTATAAACAAAATCTATTAACAGTTAGTCTCTCTGAGACAATAAAAAAATAAAATAGTATGAATAGTTATTTTCTTAATCATAAAAATAAAATTGCGGCAATTGCTTTTTCTCTTGCTCTGGCAAGTTGTAAAGCACCGATGGCTACCAAAATTCAGGATCAGGTGAAAGAAACGATCCCTCAGAATTTTGACAATCAAACGACAGTTGAAAACAATTCCGGAATCACACCTTGGAAACAGTTTTTCACAGATCCGAATCTTGTAAATCTGATCGATGAAGCCCTGAAAAACAATCAGGAATTGATGATCACATTGCAGGAAATAGAAATTGCGAAAAGCGATGTGTTGTACAAAAACGGAAAACTTAGTCCGACTGTAGCTGCAAGACTTGGCGCCGGCATTGAAAAAGTTGGAAGATACACCAGTACCGGAGCCGGCGATGCTTCCACAGAAATAACAGATGGTAAAGAAGTTCCTGAGAATCTGGGAAATTTCGAAGGTGGATTGATGGCAAATTGGGAGATTGATATCTGGGGAAAACTCAGAACTGAGAAAAAAGCTGCGGTTGCTCATTATCTTTCAACAGTTGAAGGGAAAAATTTCGTTTTATCAAGTTTGATTTCTGAAGTTGCGGATAATTATTATGAATTATTGTCGCTGGATAATCAGCTGGATATTATCCATCAGTATATGGAATTACAGAAAAAAGCACTCGAAATTGCAAAAATCCAGAAAGAAGCGATGGCTACAACTGAATTGGCAGTTAAAAAATTCGAGGCAGAACTGGCAAAATCCAATGCAACAGAATATGACCTGAAACAGCAGATCACGGAAAAGGAAAACGAAATCAATGTATTGCTTGGACGTTATCCACAACCGATTGTAAGAACGAAAGAAAGTTTTATGTCGATCGTTCCGCAAACAGTTTATACAGGAATCCCGTCCCAGTTATTGGCAAATCGTCCTGACATCAAGCAAGCTGAACTGGAACTGCAAGCTGCAAAACTAGACGTAGAAGCAGCAAGAAAAGAGTTCTATCCAAGTCTGGAAATCAATGCTACACTTGGTTTGGAAGCTTTCAATCCTTCTTATTTGGTGAAATTGCCAGAATCTATCGCTTACAATCTTGTTGGAGAATTGGCTGGGCCGCTTATTAATAAAACTGCTATCCAGGCACAATTCAAAACGGCTGATGCAAAACAGATCCAGGCATTGTACGAATATGATAAAACAATTCTGAGTGCTTACATTGATGTTGCCAATCAAATGTCAAAGATCAAAAACCTTGATAAATATTACGAACTGAAAGCTCAGGAATCTAAAGCTTTGGATGATGGAATTGGAATCGCCAATCAATTGTTCCGGAATTCGCGGGCAGATTATCTGGAAGTTCTGATGAATCAGCGTGATGCGCTTGATGCCAAAATGGAACTCATCGAAGCTAAAGAAAGACAACTGAGCACGGTTGTCAATATTTACAAAAGCTTAGGTGGCGGCTGGAAATAATTAGCTATTGGCTAATCGCAATTAGATTTAATTCTAATATAAGTACACTATTTTTTTACTTGAAATGCTTCCGGAATTTTCTGGGAGCATTTTTTTTATTGTATTTAAAAATAATTAATAAAAATATACCGATTGGTATTTAATTTGTATATCTTTGCAAAGTAAATTCAGTTACAAAATGTCAAAAGCAGAAAAAACAAGACAGTTCATTATCGAGAGTACAGCAGAGATTTTTAACAAGAAAGGTTATGCGGGAACGTCTTTGTCTGACATTACCGAGGCAACCGGTCTCACGAAAGGAAGCATCTACGGCAACTTCGAGAACAAAGATGAAGTCGCAAAAGAAGTTTATCTGTTCAATGCAAAACGCCTTGCATCGGGACTTGAAAATAATCTAACACCTGAAATGATAACTCGTGAAAAGCTGATCACTATTCTGAATTATTACAGAAACTCCTGGGACAACAATTTTTCGCGTGGTGGCTGTCCTATAATGAATACCGCAATAGAATGCGATGATACAATGCCTTTTCTTAAGGCAGAAGTGGCAAAAAGTTTTGCGGGATGGTCCAATAAATTCGCCGCAATCATCGAAGAAGGAAAAACTAAAAATGAAATCCTGGATTCTGTAAACGCATCAGACTATTCCTATCTTTTTATAATGCTGATAGAAGGCGGAATTCTACTTTCTAAGACGACCAATAATCAAAGTCTTCTTTTTCAAGCCTTAGAAAGAATCGAAAAAATAATTGATACAGAATTAATCAAATAAAATTTTTTAACCAAAAATATACCGATTGGTATTTAAACAATACTATGAAAGCATTCACAATACAACGTTACAGCAAAACAGACCAATTAGAATTAGTCGAGTTTCCTGAACCCAACATCAAAGAAGATGAAGTTTTGGTAGAGATCCATTCTGCAAGCGTGAATCAGTTGGACAACAAATTGAAAAGCGGCGAATTCAAGATGCTGCTTCCTTACAAATTCCCTCTGATATTAGGACACGACGTTGCGGGAATCATTAAAAAAACTGGTTCAAAAGTGACAAATTTCAAAGTTGGAGACGAGGTTTTTTCCAGAGTTCCGGATTTCCATATTGGTGCATTTGCAGAATATATCGCAATCAAGGAAAATTTTGTTGCTCCAAAACCAAAGATTATTTCGATGGAAGAAGCCGCTTCTATTCCACTCGTTGGCTTGACGGTCTGGCAGGCCTTCATCGAGAAAGCAAATCTTAAAAAAGGTCAAAAAGTTTTTATCCAGGCAGGTTCCGGAGGCGTTGGAACAATTGCTATCCAGTTAGCCAAACATTTGGGTGCTTTTGTAGCGACTACGACCAGTGAAAAGAATTTTGATTTGGTGAAAGAATTGGGAGCCGATGTTGTCATCGATTATAAAACTCAGGATTTTGAAAACATTTTGAAAGATTATGATCTGGTTCTGAACAGCCAAGACCAAAAAACATTAGAAAAATCTCTTAATATCTTAAAACCCGGAGGAAAATTAATTTCAATTTCAGGTCCACCCGATGCTGCTTTTGCAAAGAAAACAGGACTCAATTTCTTCCTTAGAACAGTCATGTTTCTGTTAAGTTTCAAAACGAAAAAACTCGCCAGGAAGCAAAACGCAGATTACTCTTTTCTATTTATGCTGGCAAATGGCAAACAACTGACGGAAATCTCAAAACTCATAGAAAACGGAATTATAAAACCTACAATAGACAAAATATTTCCTTTCGAACAAACCAATGACGCATTAAATTATGTCGAAAGTGGCAGAGCAAAAGGAAAAGTAATTATCAAAATCAAATAATATCAAATCATTATGAACACAACAAACAACACAGTTTTAGTTACCGGAGGAAGCGCAGGAATCGGCTTCGAAATCGCAAAATTATTGTCCGAAAAAGGAAACAACGTCATCATCACGGGACGAAATGAAGAGCGCCTGAATCAAGCCGCTTCAAAACTCAACAATGTAAAAACCATCGTTTCGGATGTGTCGAATTCAGAAAATGTGGAAAAATTAGTTGCTCAAATCAAGACAGAATTTCCTCAGCTGAATATGGTAATCAACAACGCCGGACGCGCTTTAGTTTACGATATCATTTCAGAAAATGTAAATGCTTTTGAGAAAGCTGAGGACGAAATGCTGACCAATTATCTATCTATTATCAGACTCAACGAGAAGCTTTTACCGCTTTTAAAAACTCAGGAAAACGCTGCAATTGTAAACGTTTCTTCAGTCGTAGCTTTTGTTCCGGGCGCTCTGGCAACCTATTCTGCAAGTAAAGCGGCGCTGCATTCCTATACCCAATATTTGCGTCTGGCATTGAGCAAAGAAACCAATGTCAAAGTTTTTGAATTGATGCCGCCATTGGTTGACACAGAATTTTCTGCACCAATCGGTGGGAAAAGCGGTATCTCTCCTACTCTTGTTGCAGAACAATTTGTTGCCGGATTAGAAAATAACAACTTCGAAATAAGAGTTGGAAATACGGAAGATATGTACAGATTATACCTTTCATCTCCGGAAGAAGCCCTGAAAGTGATGAACCAAAGCAGAACAGAAGATATAGCTTCATAAATTATAAAAATTATGATACCGAACCTCCCAATATACATCTCAGTTGTTTTCGTTCTGACAACGCTTGCGACTTTGTTCCTGTTTATCCGGACAGTCAGAAGCTCCGGTTTTGAAGCGACGAGGAAAAAATCAGGTTTGATTCTTATTGGGCTGACAGCTTGGCTGATTTTGCAGGCAGCTTTAACTTTGAATGGTTTTTATAACAAAAATCTTTTGTCGTTACCACCAAAATTAATGCTGTTTGGGATCCTGCCGGCTGTCTTGGTCATCATTTTATTATTCTTAATCCCGAAAGGAAGAGATTTTATCGACAGTTTACCGATCAAAAACATCACTTATCTGAATGTCGTGAGAATTCCTGTAGAGATTGTTCTATTATGGCTTTTCATCAGCAAGGCAGTTCCGGAACTGATGACGTTTGAAGGCAGGAACTTTGATATCCTTTCGGGTATTTCAGCTCCGGTCATCGCCTATTTTGTGTTTACAAAGAAGAATTTAAGCCGGAATATTCTATTAATCTGGAATTTCATTTGTCTTGGATTTTTAGTCAACATTGTCATCAATGCTTTGCTTTCTGCACCTTTTCCTTTACAGCAATTTGCGTTTGATCAGCCAAATATTGCCATTATTAATTTCCCTTTCAGCTGGCTTCCGACTTTTATTGTTCCAATCGTCTTATTCGGGCATCTTGTTTCAATAAGACAATTAATTAAGAGATAATCATGACCCCACTTAGCAAGAATTTACTAATATTCACGGTCATTCTGGCTGCGATTATGGAACTCATTGATATCTCCATTGTCAACGTCGCCTTATCCCACATGAGCGGAAATCTTGGCGCAACACTGGAAGATACGTCTTGGGTCATCACCGCTTATGCGATTGCCAATGTGATTATCATCCCGATGACCAGCTTTCTGACAACCAATCTGGGAAGGCGGAATTATTACATCGGATCCATAATATTATTTGTGATATGTTCTTTTATGTGCGGGCAGGCAAGCAGCATTTGGGTATTGGTTTTTTTCAGGTTTTTACAGGGTATTGGTGGTGGCGCATTGCTCTCGGTTTCTCAGGTTGTGGTTTTCGAACAGTTTCCAAAAGAAAAGCAAGGCGTTGCAAGTGCTCTTTTTGGAGTAGGGATATTTATCGGACCTACCATTGGGCCTACTTTAGGGGGTTTTATCACAGAGAATTATGACTGGCCCTGGATCTTTTTCATTAATGTTCCAATAGGGCTTTTTGTGGCTATTTTCAGTTATATATTATTAAAGGAACCGACCATAAAACCGGAACCTAAAAAAGTAGACTGGAGAGGAATTGCTTTGCTGGCTGTTGGAGTCGGAGCATTACAAACCGTCCTGGAAAGAGGCGAAATTGATGATTGGTTTGATGCAAAATATATTGTATGGCTTACTGGGATAGCAGCTACAAGCATGACCTATTTTATTTACTGGGAGCTGAAAATTGAAAATCCGGTCGTCAACCTCAGGGTATTGAAAA
The DNA here is from genome assembly GCF_042695135.1 of Epilithonimonas sp. UC225_85. Lineage (GTDB taxonomy): Bacteria > Bacteroidota > Bacteroidia > Flavobacteriales > Weeksellaceae > Epilithonimonas. The sequence goes on along the minus strand of NZ_CP170547.1, from coordinate 1,274,155 downwards.
GCAAAACATTGTCAATAGCAGCCGTACTTACCTTCATCACAGGAATAGGAATGTTCAGCTCTATTTATCTCACACCTGTGGTTGCTCAGAGATTATTGAGTCTATCTCCTTCTCAGACTGGCGTTTTACTTCTTCCGGGAGCAATGCTGGCTATAATAGCATTAATAATTTCTGCAAAGCTCCTGCAAAAAGGCGTTTCATTTGTGGTGATCATATTGCTGGGATTCGGGATGTTTATTTATTTTAACTGGAGTATGTCGCAAATGGCATTGGATACATCCTCTTCCGATATTGCTTTTGCACTTTGTTTCAGGGCAATTGGTATGGCATTGCTGACTGTCCCATTGACTGCACTCGCTGTTTCTTCTTTAAAGGAAAAAGATATTCCGCAAGGTGCAGCACTTAATAATATGATGAGACAATTGGGCGGTTCTTTCGGGATATCGATCGTGAATACCTATATGGTTTACAGGTTAGCATCACACCGGAACGATCTTTCAAGCCACGTGACAGCGACTAATATCATAGCAATGAATCGCATAAATCAACTCCAGCAATATTTTATGCTCAAAGGTTTCGGAAGTTTCGACGCTTATAAAAGAGCTCTGAAAGTGACCGAAAACTTAGTTATGAAACAGTCGGCATTACTGAGTTATCGCGATGCTTATTTTTTAGTAGGCGTATTATTTGTTATTGGTCTGCCTTTATTGTTATTTGTAGTGAAGCAAAAAAATGCGCATAGCAAAGACATCGTGCTATCAGATCATTAATAAAAGAAAACTTATATTGCCTTAGTTGGTTTTTAATTGAATAAATAATTAAGCAATCCAACGACTCTAATATTTAAATTCTAATCTCTAACATCTACTCATGAATCCATTAGAACACCTGCAAACCCTCATCGGTAAAGAATTCTCAGACTCGCCTTCACCTTTTATGCGTTGGCTGAAACCGATTGTAATTTCCGCAGAAAAAGGACATCTGGAATTCCGGTACACGATCCGTCCCGAATGGTTAAACCCAATTGGCAATCTACACGGTGGTGTAACTGCGGCTATTATTGATGACGTTTTAGGGGCTACAATGTTCTCACTTAACGAGCCGACTTTCTACACAACTATTAATAATGTCATCGATTATTTCGGAATTGCGAAAGAAGGTGAAAACATTATTGCAGAGACTCATATTACCAAATTGGGAAAACAATTCATCAATGCGACCTGTGAAATATGGAACTTAGATAAATCAAGATTGATTGCAAAAGGGACATCCAATCTATTTAAAACTGAAATTAGAAAATCAAATGCCTAAATTTGCGGATTCTTATTCCTTACATAATATTTCAGGAACATAGATGATAGCAGAAAACTGAGAAGATAATTCTTCAATTAAAATCTGCTCTTAATATTTAAAATTTAAAAATAGTTAAATGAAACGAGTTGTAATTACCGGAATGGGAGCTGTAACGCCTCTGGGAAATGATGTTGACACTTTTTGGAAAAATAGTCTGGCCGGAAAAAGCGGTGCTGCTACCATCACACATTTCGATCCGGAAAAATTCAAAGTTCAGTTCGCTGCCGAAGTCAAAAACTTCACACCCGAAAAATATCTGGACAGAAACGAGATCAAACGAAGCGACCTTTTCACACAATTCGCCATCTACGCCTCTGCAGAAGCTATGGAAGATTCCGGTTTGGACTTAGCAAGTATCGACCCTTTTGATATCGGTGTCATTTGGGGAACAGGACAAGGCGGAATGCAGACCTTTGAAGATGATGTAATAGATTTCGCTACTGGTGATGGAACGCCGAGATTCAGTCCGTTTTTCGTTCCGAAACTGATTGCCAATATGGCTTCCGGAATGATCTCGATGAAATATGGACTCCGCGGCATCAATTACACCACAGTTTCTGCTTGTGCCACAGCAAACACAGCGTTTATGGACGCCTTCAATTATATCCGTTGGGGAAAAGCTAAAATCATCGTGAGCGGTGGTTCAGAAGCGCCTATAACCCAGGCTTCTGTTGGTGGATTTTCATCAATGAAAGCCATGTCCACCAGAAATGACGACCCGCAAGCCGCAAGCCGACCTTACGATACAGAACGTGATGGTTTCATCATGGGAGAAGGCGCAGGCGCATTGATTCTGGAAGAATACGAACACGCCAAAGCAAGAGGTGCAAAAATCTATGCGGAACTGATTGGCGCAGCAATGACCGCCGATGCTTATCATATGACCGCTCCGCATCCGGAAGGAATAGGCGCAGCAAAATCCATGGAACTGGCACTTGAAGATGCAAACATCACTTCCGACCAAGTTGATTACCTGAATCCTCATGCCACTTCCACCCCACTTGGAGATTTAGCTGAACTGAACGCTATTACGAAAGTTTTTAAAGGAAGTCCAAATCTGGAGATCAGCGCCACCAAATCTATGACAGGCCATTTGCTGGGAGCAGCCGGCGCAGTTGAGGCGATATTATGTATTAAAGCAATTCAGAACAGCATCATTCCGCCAACGATTAATATTTCCAATCTTGATGAGAATATTCCGGAAGGGATTAATATCGTGACTGATCCGAAAGAAAAAGAAATTAATATTGCGATGAGTAACGCGTTTGGTTTTGGTGGTCATAACTCGACGGTTATATTTAGGAAGATTTAATTAAAACTAATTTTTATATTAATAATTTTAATTAAATTTAAAATAATGAAGAAATCAAAATGATACATCTACTGTACAGAAAGGGTACAGAAAGTGTACAGCGACTGTACAGCGATAGCACAGAAACTCAATGTGAAAAATATTCACTTTATTGTCAGTCTAATACTCAACAACTTTTAGAAATATTAATAGAAAAGGCTTAGTTTTCACTAAGCCTTTCATTATTTATTTTGTCTGGTGATTTGCATCATTTCTGTGTTCCATGATTTCAAGATTGGCATCTACAAAATAGGCACTTCCGAAACCATTTACATAAGCACCTTTCACAGGATAAAGCGCAACTAAGATAAAATCCGTCATTTCATTCAGAACATCCACGATTTTTCCGTGTCTTTCTTTCAGTTTTCCAACAACATTATTCCAATCTTCAGAATCTCTTTCAATTTGAGAAGTTGAAACCTCAACTGTCAGTCTTTCTCTTGCGTAAACTTGTTTCGTAGCAGACTCATCCTCGATAAACATGGCAGAAACCTTTCTGCCTTCCGAAGATTCTTCGTATGTTTTGCCATAAAAGAAACCAAAATATAGAATTTGTTGTCAATTTCTACAAATGGTGCATAGCTCGCATTAGGTGTTCCTTCTGCATCTACTGTTGCCAGAATAAGGCTTTGTGTTTTTGAGATCAGTTCTTTTACTTTTGGAGCAACCGGTTTTGCCTGTCTCTGGGCTTCTTGTGTATTCTCACTCATGATTTGAATTTATTTTGTTGCAAAACTAGTTATTTAGAATGAGAATAAATAATTTCTTTTTATGTCTAATTTCATATAATGGATTAGATACTGAATTTTTATATCTTAATTATATATTGTAATTTTGCGCTTTAGTTTTAAAGAACTGATTTTTAAATTTATTTAATTATAAATATGAGCACAACAACACAATACGTTCCTTATAAAGTTAAGGATATTTCCTTAGCAGAATGGGGAAGAAAAGAAATTACACTTGCCGAAGCAGAAATGCCAGGCCTAATGTCAATCCGTGAAGAATTCGGACCATCGCAGCCATTGAAAGGTGCAAGAATCGCAGGATGTCTTCACATGACGATCCAGACTGCAGTTTTGATCGAAACTTTAGTAGCACTTGGTGCTGAAGTGACTTGGTCTTCTTGCAATATTTTCTCTACTCAGGATCATGCTGCTGCTGCGATTGCTGCTGCTGGAATTCCTGTTTACGCCTGGAAAGGTCTTAACGAAGAAGAATTTGACTGGTGTATCGAGCAGACTCTTTTCTTTGGAGAAGACAGAAAACCATTGAATATGATCCTTGATGACGGTGGCGATTTGACCAATATGGTTTTTGACAGATACCCGGAATTCACAAAAGATATCAAAGGACTTTCTGAAGAAACCACAACCGGTGTTCACAGATTGTACGAAAGAATGAAGAACGGAACTTTGGTAATGCCTGCAATCAATGTAAATGATTCTGTTACCAAGTCCAAATTCGATAACAAATACGGTTGTAAAGAATCTGCAGTAGATGCTGTAAGAAGAGCGACAGACCTTATGCTTGCCGGAAAAAGAGTGGTTGTTTGCGGATACGGAGACGTTGGAAAAGGAACTGCTGCTTCTTTCAGAGGTGCAGGTTCTATCGTAACAGTAACTGAAATTGATCCAATTTGTGCGCTACAAGCTGCCATGGACGGTTACGAAGTTAAAAGATTGGATACAGTTGTTGACAATGCAGATATCATCATCACAACTACTGGAAACTTCAACATCGTAAAAGGAAGTCACTTCCTTAAAATGAAAGATAAAGCAGTGGTTTGTAACATCGGTCACTTCGACAACGAGATCGATATGGCTTGGTTAAACGAAAACTACGGTCACACAAAATCTGAAGTTAAACCACAAGTTGACATTTACACGATTGAAGGTAAAGAAGTGATTATTCTTGCAGAAGGAAGATTGGTAAACCTTGGTTGTGCAACCGGTCACCCATCTTTTGTAATGTCTAACTCATTCTCTAACCAGACTTTGGCTCAGATTGAACTTTGGACTAACTCAGAAGCTTATGGAAACGAAGTTTATATGTTACCAAAACATCTTGATGAGAAAGTAGCTGAATTACACCTTAAGAAATTAAGCGTAGAATTAGAAGTACTTACTCCGGAACAAGCTGATTACATTGGAGTTGACGTAAAAGGGCCTTTCAAACCAGAATATTACAGATATTAAATACTGGAAGTCAGAAGTCGGAAGATGGATGACAAAAAAATATACTTTGAACGCTTCAGAATTTCTGGAGCGTTTTTTCTTTTAAAAACTCTCTGACTCTCCAACAAGGAGTTGTTTCACTATCCAATCATACTCCTTGAGCCATCGCTCCTTCCCCATTGCCTGCTGTGGGATAACCGTTTCTATAAGGGCTATGGATTTTTTCCAGTCAATAGAAAATTTCTCATAAAATTCAACGACTTTAATTGATTTATTAAAAAAAGAATATATTTGTTAAAATTAAACATTAAAAACATTAAAAACATTAATAAATGAAAAAAAACAAAAAGTCTCCAATGCGTTCATTGCAGCATCCTGGGTTGCTCTGGGAGCAGGAATGATTGGCTTCGTTGTGGGTCTGGCACGCGCCGAGATGGAACTTAACGAAAAAGGTTATTACTTTACCATCCTACTCTACGGATTATTCGCAGTCGTTTCTTTGCAAAAAGCGGTTCGAGACAAGATGGAAAACATAAAAGTAACCGATATCTATTACGGACTTTGCTGGTTTGCAACCTTATCAGCAATTGTTTTACTTGTCATCGGACTTTGGAACGCCACTATTCTGCCGAGTGAAAAAGGATTTTACGCCTTCGCATTTTTGCTTGCACTTTTCGGAGCCATTGCTGTCCAGAAAAATACCCGTGACAATATGATGGAAGAATAAAATTGACATCAATATAAAAATACCGACCTCTCAATATTTGAGAGGTTTTTGCTTTTTAGAATCACCAGATTATACTAAATTGCTAACTTAAAATTTCAAAAAAATGGAATATTCTCAATTGGAACCAAAAGTGATCTGGAAAAACTTCGAAGCACTTAATTCTGTTCCGAGACCTTCAAAAAAAGAAGAAAAAGTCATCAAATTTATAAAAGAATTCGGGGAAAATCTGGGATTGCCAACAACGGTTGACGAAACCGGAAATGTCATCATCACAAAACCGGCAACCACCGGGATGGAAAATCGGCAGCCGATCGTGATGCAGTCTCACCTGGATATGGTTTGTCAAAAAAATAACGACGTCGATTTTGATTTTGAAACGCAGGGAATCCAAATGTTTGTAGATGGCGATTGGGTAAAGGCGAAAGGAACTACGCTTGGCGCAGATAACGGTTTAGGCGTTGCCACGATCATGTCAATATTGGAAAGTAGTGATATTGCTCACCCAGATTTTGAAGCACTTTTCACGATTGACGAAGAAACAGGAATGACTGGTGCTTTGGCTCTTAAACCAGGACAGTTGAAAGGAGAAATCCTATTAAACCTAGACACAGAAGAAGATGACGAGATCGATATCGGCTGTGCTGGCGGCGTTGACGTAACAGCTTCTGCAAAATTTGATTTGGAAGATGCAAAAGGCGAAACTTTCAAAATCGAAATCAAAGGTTTGCAAGGCGGGCATTCCGGAATGGACATTATTAAAGGACTCGGGAATTCTAATAAATTATTAGGAAGGTTTTTATTCTCTGGTTTAGAAAATCATATTCAGTTAATTTCTATTGATGGCGGAAGTTTGAGAAATGCAATCCCAAGAGAGGCATCTGCTATTTTCTCTGTTGAGAATTCTGAAGAATTTTTGAAAAATGCAGAACAATTAAAATCTGAAATACTTGAAGAATTTTCTTCTTTAGAAAAAGACTTAACCATTAATATCGTAAAAACTGATTCATCAGATAAAGTTGTTTCTACTGAAAATTCAAAGAAAATAATTTTCGCTGTTAATGCTGCCCACAATGGCGTTTTCCGAATGAGTCCGGATGTGGAAGGATTGGTGGAAGCCTCCAATAATGTTGCAAGAGTAGAATTGAAAAACGGCGAGATTAAAATCCTTAATCTAACAAGATCATCTGTAGAATCTACAAAATGGGAAGTTGCCAATCAACTGAAATCAGCGTTCGAAAGTAACAATCTGAAAACGGAATTCGGTGGTTCATATCCCGGCTGGAAACCAAAGCCCGACGCCGAAATCATCCAGGTAATGACGGATCTTTATGAAAATAATTTCGGTGAAAAACCAATGGTTGTCGCCTGTCACGCCGGTCTGGAATGCGGGATAATCGGTGCCAATTATCCGAAAATGGAAATGGTAAGTTTTGGACCGACCATAAAAGGTGCACATTCGCCGGACGAAAGAGCGAATATAGCATCTGTTCAGAAATTTTGGACATACACTCAGGAAATCTTAAAGAATATTCCAATTAAGAAATAATAAATCAATTATAAAATCCCGGTAAAATTTATCGGGATTTTTATTTTAACGGATTTAAATAAAAACAATATAATCTTAATGCCAATTTTTTAAATTTTTGTTAAAAATTCCCTATTTTAGCAACAAAATTAATATTTATATATGAAGAAAGAACTTTTACGAATTGGTATATTGTGTGGATTGTTGGGACTTAACTATTCTGCAAATGCACAAGAATACATAGATAAAAAAATTGTTGATGACAAAGGCAACATCAGCTTGATTACATTCAAAAATACAAATGCATTACAATCTGTCTCTCCAAAATCACTATTTTCTGATTTATTCAGTTTGTCTCCAAATACTGAACTGAGATTAGCTCAAACCATCCAGGACGGAAAATTTCTGGATGAAAAATACCAGATGTATTATAACAATCTGAAGGTAGAATTCGGGAGCTATAATCTTCATTACAACAGCGGAAAACTCACCAGTATGAATGGTGATATTTTCTCCACAGAAAATGCAGTAACATCTCCAAGGATTTCAAATCAGGAAGCTTTTGCAAATGCTTTGAAGTCTGTGAATGCTTCAAAATACATGTGGGAAGACGCAGACTACATAGCAAATAACAACTATAAAAAACCAACTGGCGAACTAGTTCTGTTACCAGTAGAAACCGGAAAAGGAAAATACAGCCTGCTTTTGGTTTATAAATTTGATATCTACGCAGCAGAGCCAATCAGCAGAGCGATTATATACGTAGATGCTTTAGAAGGAAGAATTGTATTTTCTAATGCAGTTTTAAAACATACTAATGACGATGTAATCCCGGTAAAAACAGACAAACAGGAACCAATCAGTATAAAATCTGAGAAAAAATCATTCCCAATTCTTTTCGCTACAGGAAGTGCAGAAACGAGATACAGCGGAACCAAATCTATCGAAACCACATTGGTATCAGGTTCTTATGTTTTGCAAGATGCTACCAGAGGCAATGGCGTAAAGACCTACAATCTGAAAAAATCATCTACAATAAGCAGTGCTGTAGATTTCAAAGATACAGACAACAACTGGACCGCTGCCGAATATGACAATTCTACCTTTGACAATGCGGCATTAGATGCCCATTTGGGTGTTGAAAAAACGTATGATTATTTCAAGACAAATTTTAACAGAAACAGCTACGACAACAATGGTGCGGTACTGAAAAGCTATGTGCATTACGGCAGCAGCTACGAAAATGCAGGCTGGTCCGGGACAGAAATGATCTATGGCGACGGCGCTACAACTTTCAAACCTTTGACAGGATTTGATGTTACTGCCCACGAATTAGGACACGCAGTGTGTGAATATACTGCAAATCTGGCCTACGAAAGAGAATCCGGAGCTATGAACGAAGGCTTTTCTGATATTTGGGGTGCTATTGTAGAACATGCCTATGCTCCGGAAAAACAGAATTTCTTAATTGGTGAAGATATTACAAAAGCAGCTCCCGGATACTTGAGATCAATGAGCAATCCGAAAGTTGCATATTCTGTACAGCCAGATACTTATCATGGAACCAACTGGAAAGCAGCAACTGTAGAAGAAGGCTGCACAACGCCAATCGGAGGCAGCTTCGGAAATGACTATTGTGGCGTACACACTAACAGCGGTGTTCTGAACCACTGGTTTTATATTTTGGTAATGGGAAAAACCGGGACTAACGATCTTGGAAAATCTTACAATGTAACCGGTATCGGCTGGGAAAAAGCGGAAAAAATTGTTTACAAATTAGAAAGCACCTATCTGACAGCCAATTCCAATTACAAAAATGCAAGAGATTTTGGAATACAGGTTGCCACAGAATTATACGGCCTGAACTCTCCGGAAATGATCGCAACCCAAGATGCTTTTTATGCAGTTGGCGTAGGTTACAAATACCTTTCAACACCGGACACAACGCCGCCTACAGTTCCTACAAATCTTGCAGCAAACAACATCAAAGGAACAAGTGTCAACCTTGTATGGAATGCTTCTACTGATAATGAAGAAATGGGTGGATACATCATTTATAAAGATGGTGCCGAAATCGGAAGAACGTCTGCATTAACTTACAAGGCAACAGGACTTACGAGACTTACAAATTATGACTTCAAAGTGAAAGCGATTGATGTTTATAATAACATCTCTGCAGAAAGTAACATTGTGAATGTGACAACAACCAATCAATTAGAATATTGTGCTTCACAAAGTACAAATACAAATGATGAGAAAATCAAAAGAGTTGTTTTCGGAACTATTGATAACACAAGCACAGGAACTGCAGGATACGAAGACTTTACCAATATTTCTACAGAGGTTTCTGATAATAAAACCTACCAGATCAGCATCACGCCGGTATGGACAAGCACGGTCTACAGTGAGGGATATTCTGTCTTTGTAGATTGGAACGCAGATGGTGACTTTGCTGATGCTAATGAAAAAGCTTTGACAATAGCCGCAACCAAAACGACTCCGGCAACAGGAAATATTACTGTTCCGGCAAATGTTACATTTGACACGCCATTGGTAATGAGAGTTTCTATGAAATACAATGGCTCTCCTACAAGCTGCGAAGCATTCACTTATGGTCAGGTTGAAGATTATACACTTATAGCTAAAAAAACATTGGCCGTTTCTGATATTAATTCTTCTTCAGCAACTTTTGTTTATCCAAATCCTGTTAAAGATATTATTAATATTAAATCTAAAAATTCTTCGGAGTTTAATTATAAGGTTTATAATACTGCCGGACAAGTCGTCTTGAATGGAAAAACTTCTGATAATAAAATTAATGCACAAAGATTATCTGAAGGTAACTACATCCTTGAACTAATCAATAAACAAGGTGAAAAAACAACTCAGAAATTTATTAAGAAATAATTTAAATTGGTGATAAATGAAAGCTCCCGAATTTGGGAGCTTTTTTTATACATGTTTTTTCAGCAAGACGTCATGATGCAAGAATGCCAAAATTAAATTGAAAATTTTATCATATCACGAATATAATACCAATATTAATAAAAATTATCAATACAATTCATCATTATTTTGAAAATTTTAATTAATTTAGATGCTTGAAAAAAATCTATTATATGAAAAAAACTTTACTCAACATTGGAGTTTTAGGGTTTATTGGCATTTGTTCCAATATCTATGCGCAGGAATACGTTGATAAAAAAATCACGGAGAAAAATGGAAATATAAGTCTGGTGACTTTTAAAGACAATGCAAACTTAAAGGCTGTTTCAAAAGCTGAATTATTTAAAAATGTTCTAAATCTTCCTTCTCAGGCAGAACTCAGGCTTATTAAAACAGAAAAAGATGCGGCGGGAAAATTCTTAGATGAAAAATACCAGCTTTATTACAACAACGTAAAAGTTGAATTTGGGATTTATAACTTACATTACAAAAGTGGGAATCTTACCAATATGAATGGTGAGATTTTTTCTACAGCTAATGTAAATACATCTCCGGGCATCTCTTCGCAAACGGCATTAGACAGAGCCATCCAAAGTGTTGGAGCTCAAAAATATATGTGGGATGATACGGACAACAACGTTGACAATTACAAGAAGCCGACCGGCGAATTGGTGCTTCTTCCGCTACAACAGGTGGACGAAAGTTACAAACTGACTTTAGCTTATAAATTTGATGTTTTTGCTTCCCAGCCTATGAGCAGAGCTTATATCTATGTGGATGCTGCTACCGGAAAAATATTATTGTCTGATGCTATTATAAACATGCAACAGAAAATATATTAAAAAAAGAAATTGATACCGACAAAATAACTTCTGATCTTAAAGATTCTAATCTTAAAAACACCATTTCCAAACTTGTACCTGCCAATGCAGCAACAAGATACAGCGGCAGCCAATCAATAGAAACTTCTCTTTCTACTGCCGGTACAGAGTATATTCTTTATGATATAACAAGAGGAAGCGGTGTAAGAACTTATAACGTAAAAAAGAGCACTGCTCTGACTGGCGCAGTCGATTTTACAGATGTTGACAACAATTGGACTGCTACAGAATTTGATAATTCTACTTTTGATAACGCAGCATTGGACGCCCATTTTGGAGTCGAGAAAACTTACGATTATTTTAAAACTTATCACAACAGAGATAGTTATGACAACAATGGATCGCTTCTTAAAAGCTACGTTCATTACGGAAATAATGTAAATAACGCCTACTGGTCTGGATCATATATGCTTTATGGAGACGGAGACAGAACAACCAACTTCAATGTTTTAACAGCATTTGACGTAACAGCCCACGAATTGGGTCACGGCGTTTGTGCATCTAGTGCTGCCCTTGCCTATCAGAGAGAATCCGGCGCAATGAACGAAGGCCTTTCAGACATCTGGGGATCGGTTGTAGAACATACCTATTTACCAGGTAAACAGGCTTTTGCAATCGGTGAAGATATTACTCTCTATTCTCCATTTTATCTAAGATCGATGAGCAATCCCAAATCTGCCGGTCAGCCGGATACTTATCACGGAGAAAACTGGATTCCCGCAACTACGGCCGAAGGATGTGTAACACCAGATCAGAATACCAATGACTATTGTGGTGTACACACCAACAGTGGTGTTTTGAACCATTGGTACTATGTTCTTGTGCAAGGAAAAACCGGAACCAATGATATCGGAAAATCATATAGTGTGACAGGAATCGGATTCGAGAAGGCGGCGAAAATAGTTTACCGTCTGGAGACAGCTTATCTGTCTGCAAACTCTACTTATATCAACGCAAGAAATTTCGGAATGCAGGCTGCCGTGGATTTATACGGAGCAGATTCGCCGGAAGCTATTGCAACTCAGGATGCCTTTTATGCTGTAGGCTTAGGGACAAAATATAACCCTAACGGAACCGATACAACTGCACCTACCACTCCAATTAACTTAGCTGCAACTTCCACAACCAATGTTTCAACATACCTTACATGGACAGGCTCTACCGATAATTTTGCTTTAGACGGATATAATGTTTATAAGGACAATGTTTTGCTTGGATCGACTTATAAAACTTCATATTATGTAACAGGCCTTACAGCTTCCACAGCTTATAAATTTAAAGTCGAAGCTAAGGATGAAGCTGGTAACAAATCAGGTTTCAGCAATGAAGTTACCATAAACACATTAGCAACAGGAAACACTTACTGTACTTCACAGGCTTCTAACACAAGCTTCATGAAGATTCAAAATGTAAAACTGAATACTATTGACAACCAGAGTACTGGAAGCACAGGCTATGAAGATTTTTCTTACCTGTCTACAAACGTGACCAAAGGATCTCAATACACAATTACTGTAACGCCTTACTGGTCCGGAACTGTTTATCCTTTGCGATACAGATTATATGCTGATTATAACAACAATGGTTTATTTACCGATACTGGAGAAACTGCATGGTCTCAAACTACAGCCACTTCTGCAGCTACCGTTACCGGAACATTTACAATTCCATCAACTGCAGCAACCGGAACAGTGAGAATCAGAGTTCAGGCTGCATATAGCCAGACGCCAACCTCTTGTTCTACTATCACTTACGGGCAAGTAGAAGATTATTCTTTGAATATTCAGGATGTGGTGTTAGCTGTATCTGATGTTAATAAAGTAAACCAGACTGTCATCTATCCAAACCCTGTAAAGGATGTCATCAACATACAATCTAAGGATTCCAGCGAATTATCTTATCAGATTTACAATGTTGCAGGACAGGTTGTTTTGACAGGCAAATCTGCTGACAAGAAGATCAATGCTCAACAATTGACTTCCGGCAACTACGTTTTGGAATTGACAAGTAAAGAAGGTGTAAAATCTACACAGAAATTTATCAAGAAATAATTTTTTCCTAATAATAATCAAAGCTCCCGAATTTGGGAGCTTTTTTGTTTTTTTAAATAATTAAATTTGCTGAACGAGTTCAAAAAAAGTACTCAATTTTTGAGTACTTTTTTATATCATTTAAGAAGAAATATTTATTAATGTCCGGAATGGCCGTCTTCGCCGTGAGCGTGACCGTGCGCTAATTCTTCTTCTGTTGCCGGACGTGCATTCAGGATTTCTACATCAAAAAACAAGCTTCTGCCTGCCATTGGATGATTAAGATCTACGACAACAGCTTCCGGAGTCACTTCCAAAACCATTGCCTGAAAATTATTCCCATGATTGTCAGAAAGAGGCAAAACTGCTCCAACCGGCGGCATTTCCTGGCCTTGGAACATATCCAAAGGCAATTGCGTTACTGCTTCAGGATCTCTTTCTCCGTAACCTTCGCCCGGCGCAATTTCGAAAGATTTTTGATCTCCGACAGCCAGATTTTTTATTTCTTCTTCGAATTTAGGAATCATCATTCCTACGCCATAAAGAAATGTTAGAGCGTTTTCTGACGAAGTTTCTTCTACAAACACCTTCTCTCCATTTTCATCATTAGTATGCAGAACATATTTTAAAGTCACTACATGATTTTTGTCTAATGCCATTTTAAATTATTTAAATTTTACAATTTTTTGATGTTATCATTAATAAGATATATCATCAACAAAATTAAGCTTTTGAAATTTAAGTGATCGAAATTTCCAAATAAAACTTCTTTTTAATTTTTTTCTTTTCCAAAATTTTTCTTGAACTTAGCAGAATGGCAAAACTCAAAACTCTATATTTCTGTCAGAACTGCGGTGCACAATATTCTCAATGGCACGGGCAATGCAAAACCTGTGGCGAATGGAATACGTTAGTAGAAGAGATCGTGGAAAAAACCACAAAATCAATTGCTACAAAGTCCAAATCTTCCATCATCAATATTATTGAAGTTGAGACTATTGAGGAACCAAGAATCATAACACCTTCCGAGGAACTGAACCGTGTTTTGGGCGGCGGAATCGTCCTCGGTTCCGTAACTTTAATCGGAGGCGAACCGGGAATCGGGAAATCAACTTTGCTTCTTCAGCTCGCCTTGAAAATGAAGAAAAAAATTCTTTATGTTTCGGGAGAGGAAAGTGCATCTCAAATCAAAATGCGCGCAGACAGATTAGCCGAAGTTAAAAATCCCAATTGTTTTCTGTTCACCGAAACTTCCGTGGAGAAAATCCTTCACGAAGCCAAAAAACTGGAACCGGACTTCATCATAATTGATTCTATTCAGACTTTGCAATCTCAGCTGATAGAAAGTTCGCCGGGAACGGTTTCCCAGATCAGGGAATGTTCCAACGAGATCATCAAATTTGCCAAAGACAATAATGTTCCTGTTTTTCTGGTTGGTCATATTACCAAAGACGGACAGATTGCCGGTCCGAAAGTTCTGGAACACATGGTAGATGTTGTCCTCAACTTTGATGGCGACAGAAATCACCTTTTCAGATTGCTGAGAGCTAACAAAAATCGTTTTGGCTCCACTTCCGAGATCGGAATTTATGAAATGATATCCAGTGGTTTGAAAGAAATTAAAAATCCTTCGGAAATTCTTATTACCAAGAAATTTGAAGAGCTTTCCGGAAATTCAGTGGCAGTAACTTTGGAAGGAAACCGCCCGATGTTGCTGGAAATTCAGGCTCTCGTAAGCACTGCAGTTTATGGAACGCCGCAGAGAAGCTCGACTGGTTTTGATTCCAAAAGGCTGAATATGCTATTGGCAGTTCTGGAAAAACGCGCCGGTTTCCAACTCGGTTCAAAAGATGTTTTCCTGAATATCACGGGCGGAATCAAAACCGATGATCCTGCTTTGGATCTCGCAGTTGTCGCTTCGATTCTATCAAGTAATGAAGATATTGCCATCTCCGAACACTATTGTTTTGCAGGAGAAATTGGTTTGAGCGGTGAAATACGTCCGGTTGCACAAGTAGAGCAACGTATTACAGAAGCTGAAAAACTGGGTTATGAGAAGATATTTATTTCCAATCTCAACAAACTTCCAAAGAAAAAGTTCGGGATAAAAGTAGAAGAAATAAGCAAGATCGAAGATTTTGTGGAATCATTATTCTAAATTAATTATGTAAATTTATAAGACTAAACTCTTCTCACTTGAATTACCTTGCCCACTCGATTCTCTCATTTACCAACGGACAGCTTGTTGGCAATATGATTGCAGATTTTATAAAAAATAATGAGAGGGAAAATTTTCCTCCGGAGATCCAGGAAGGGATAAAACTCCACCGGGCAATAGACACTTTTACAGATTCTCATCCTGCCGTTTCAGAAGCCAAAAAGATATTCAGTCCTTTGGTGAGACTCTATTCCGGTGCTTTTGTAGATGTCGCTTTTGATTATTTCACAGCTCATATTTACACAAAAGAAGAATTAAAAGTACATTCCTTAAAAGCTTATAAAATCCTTTGGGAAAACGAAAAATGGCTGCCGGAGAATTACAAAAGAATGTTTATAAGGATGGAAAAAGAAGACTGGCTTTCCAATTACAGGCAAGATCAGGGAATCAAATTCAGTATGCAAAATGTACTGAATAAGGCCAAATATCTTGACAAAGATCTGCCGGTTTTTGATGTTTTTTTGGAAAACAAAGATCAACTGCAATATTATTTTGACAATTTCTTTCCTGATATTCTTTCCGAATGCAAAAGGAATTATTTAACTTAATTTAAAACTAAAATTTAATACCCGGCATTCATTCACAAATATTTAATATTTATGTGCGATTATCATGCAATTTTTAATATTTTTGTCGCTACATCAACGCTGTGGGACTTATAAAAAGATTAATACTATTTTTACTGCTAATTTCGTGCATTTTAAAAGCGAAAGCGCAGGAATACACACCTAAAACAATAGATAGTATTATCAGCAGGACTTTCCAGCTTGCAGATAGAAATCAGGCTCTGAAAATAAGCTTAGACACTTATAAAATATCCGATAAAACAGATTATTATCAAGGAAAAGCAAAATCGCTGAAAGCTATTATCAATGCCTATCTGGGACTTGGTGAGCAGCAGAAAGCCTTAGAAGCTGCCGACAAACTTCTGGAATTAGCAAATAGTGAAAGTGACGACTACTATGCTGTCCAGGCATTGATTGCCAAATCATTAGCTTATTCCTATCTTGGTTTTTTTGACAAAGCTTACGAAACCAGCAAAAATGCAGAGTCACACTGCAAACAGGTCAAAAATAATGACGATTTCTATAGTTCCATGGGTCAGATCTATGCCGGCAGATCCGAAATAATGAATCTACAGTACGAATCGCCGGAAAAAACCATCAAAAATGATCTTAAAAGCGTAGAATATTATAAGAGAATAAAAGACAAAAAGAAAAGAGATGGCTGGCTGGCAATACAATACTCCAGCGTTGGTTATACTTATATAGATCTTGATAAGCACGCAAAAGCATTGGAATACAGCCGTAAAGCGTATCTGCTTGCAAAAGCTGAAAACGACTCTATAAATCAAGCTTTTGGACTGTATGGAATTGGCAATACCTATCTGGAAATGAACAAAACGGACAGCTCTATTTACTATTACAAACAGGCACTTCCCATCTTTGAGAAAGCACAGGATATTTACAGACTTCAGTATATTTACGACGACCTTGCAACGATATACGAGAGATTGGGTGAGGATAATCTATACAGCTATTATGCAAAAAAATCTAAGGAGTTGTATGATATCATCAGGAAAAAAGAAAAAATAGAAACGGATAAAATATCCAAGGACATAATAGACAATGAAAAAGTAAGCTGGTACAAAAACTTCTACCTGATCATTATAGGGGTCACTTTGCTGGTGATTGTCAAAATATATCTTACTATCAAATATTTTAAAAGATATAAGAACGAAAGGAAAAAAAGACACCGAACCAAAATATATCTTCTAGAAAAAGAACAGGTTCTTAACGATATGGAGCTGAAAGTAAATGATGCTTTTGCAGAAGTTCTTGAACTTGCAAAGTCTAATGATTCATCTTTTCTGAGCCGCTTCAAAGAAGTGTATCCTGATTTCTATAACAAATTGTCGACAAATTATCCCGACATGACAAGCGGTCAATTAAAATTTTGTGCTCACCTGAAGCTTAATTTTTCTACCAAAGAGATTGCAACTTTCAGCCATATCTCGGTAAGAAGTGTTGAAATGAAGAAAAGCAGATTGCGAAAACAGCTAAATATTCCGTCTGAAGTCGATCTTAACAACTGGATGATGAACTACTAATTGAGAATTAAAAAAACTTTAACTTCTAACAATCAACAAGTTAAATAGATGTAGTAGTTATGTTGTAGGTGATTTTTTGTTTCATATTGTGTTAAATGGTAAAATTTGCACCAGATTGAAAAACAGTAATTACTACTACAAAATTTATTGCTCAAAAAGTATTCGCACTTGAGATTCTAAAAACACACAAATTAACATAACATCAAAAGATTAAGGGTTAATTTTTTAAACGGTTATTATCAGTTTATTTTTTCGGATTGGTTAAAATTTATAAAACTGATAAAAAAACAAACTTTAGGTTGGTACGATCTGGAGTTTTTTTTATGTCTAAAAAAACGAAATTTACCAGATCTTGAATAAAAAAACTCCGAAACGAAATGGTCGTTCGGAGCTTTTTATTCTGGATAAACCAATGTTATCTGTGCTGATCTATTAAAATTTTGTTCCCATCTGGGTCTGTGAATTCTATATAAGCCGGACCTTTGGTTTTTTCGTCCGCTTCTGTACTGAGTTTTATTTCGTCCGCTTTTAGTTTTTTCTGGATGTCACGCACGTCTGTAAAAGGATTTACTTCTTTTGCATTCTCATCCCAACCCGGATTGAATGTCAGGATATTCCCTTCAAAATAACCTTTGAAAATCCCTATTATCGTAGTTCCGTTTTTCATGATGAGGTAATTCTTTTTCATATCGCCACCCATCTGTGAGAAGCCGAGTTTCTCGTAGAAATCTTTTGATTTCTGCAAATCTTTGACGTTGAGACTAACAGAGAAAGCGCCTAAAGGCAATTTACCCTTATCAGCAGTTGCCGATGCTGATTTTTGAGAAAATAAAACTGCTGGTAAAAATGCGAGAATTAGTAAAAATTTTTTCATAATTATAGGTTTTAAAATTGTTGATAAAGATAACGATCCGGATAGTTCAGTTTTTCACTTTTCCGCTCGCCGTTTACAATGATATGAATAATATTCATCTGATCATCAAACAAGTTATAAAGAAAACTGACGGCAGTTTCTACTTTTTTTGGGGTGGGCAGAGATTGAGATTCGAGATAGATGTTGACACTTTCATGATCTTCTTCGTAGCCGACGTAATTGACTTTAATTAATTGATTATCAGATTTTAATTTGAGATATTCTGAGGTATAAAGTTCCAGTTCTTTATTAATTTCGGTTTTGAATTTCGGATCAAGAAAACGGACAGATTTTCCATATTTTTTGTTGAGTGCATTCTCTAAGTCATCCATAAAAAATCGCCCAGTCACTTCAAATGTTTTGGATTTTGAATTATAATTAAATTCTACAGATCCAACGTGAAAAGGATGTGGACGAAAAGAAACAAGACACAAGAGGAAAGAGAAAAGAATAAGAATTATTAGGGATTTTTTCATCAGCAAAACATAATTGAAGTCAAAATTAATCATTATTTTCGTACGGTTTTCAGAAATTAAACGATGAAGGATTTTCTATTTTATCTGCAGCTGGGTTGGGATCATATTATTTCTTTGGATGCTTTGGATCATCAGCTTTTTATTCTGGCATTGATTGCGGCTTACAGCTTCAAGGATTTTAAAAGATTACTGATTCTGGTGACAGCTTTTACGATCGGACATTGTATCACGCTGGCTTTATCCAGTTTTGATATTATCCGTGTGAAAAGCAACTGGATAGAATTTCTGATTCCCTGCACGATTGTAATTACTTCTCTGGATAATATTTTATTTAAGGGAAAACATCCTTATCAGTATTATTTCGCTTTGTTTTTTGGATTGATTCACGGAATGGGATTTGCGAACACCTCGCGGATGATGCTGGCGAAAGAACAAAGCATCACGATTCCGCTTCTGGGATTCAATATCGGGTTGGAACTGGGGCAGATTGCAATGGTTGTGGTCATTTTAGTGGTCTTTACCATCTTATCTAAGCTTACCAAATTAAACCAAAGGGAATGGCTCCTGATCACCTCATCCGCAGCCGGAGCGCTGGCGCTACAAATGGCCTTGGAAAGAGTTCCTTTTTAATGTAATTGATATCCGAAAAACATCATCTTGCGTTGAGAAAACTTGTTTTTATCTTGTAATTGCAGCCCGGCCTGAGTGGAGCTCTTTTTTCATTGCGAATGTCCAAAAGTCCAGCAGAATATCCCACTTGTCCGCAATGAGAAAAAAGCGGGAACGGAGGACGGAAATAGCTGCCCAAACCTAACGAACTGGTTCGACGAAGTCAAATTAACAATCTATTTCAGGATGTTCCATCTTGGGATAATCGCGAGTAATCCTAAACCGATGAAGAGGAATATGACGGTAACATCCGAATATAAAAATGTGCTGAGGAAGTAGTTGTGTAGTGCAAAATGTAATGCTACAAACAGCGGAAATAGAATAACGCCGATTTTTCTGTAAAGTAAAATAAAAACCCAGCTGATAATCACCAAAACATCTACTCCAAAAGTATAATAGAAAAAATTACCCGGAATATTAATCTTCTGATGAAGAGAATATTCTGCATAATCTGTGTTGATGCTTAGTAGAAATACCAGGATTATCAATCCGAAAAACAGATAGTAATCTTTGTTGTTTTTGAAACTTTTGTCTGCTGATTTCATAATGTAAAAATATAAAAAAAAGAGCTTATCGGAATAAGCTCTTCTATAGAAATTTCTACTAACTAACTATATACTAACCGCGTTTATAAGACGGTTCTTATCACTTATGTACTCCTCCATAGAGATCATACTTTCTGTTCTCATGACATCCTGGATATCATCTATCTGATAAATGATTTTCTTAGCATCTTCCGTATTCTTTGCTTTCATCTTGCAGAAGATATTATATTTTCCTGATGTTACACTTGCCTCTACCACGTTTGGAATAAGAGCCAATTGCTTCAATACTTCCTGTGTGTGATTTGATTTTGTAAGTAAAATACCGATAAATGCAGTGAAATTATAATCCAGTTTGCCGTAATCGATGTTAAGAGAAGATCCTAAAATAATACCAGCGTCTTCCATTTTCTTTACTCTCACGTGGATTGTGCCCGCTGAAACATCCATCTGTTTAGCAATTTCTGTAAATGGCATTCTAGTATTTTCTACAAGAAAATCCAGGATTTTTTTATCGATATCATCTAATTGATAGTTCATTGTAATATTATTATTTATTTAAAATATATCTAATTTTTTTGCAAATTTAGAAAAAATTAATTTAATTGAAAACAAATATTAAAACATTAACAGCTTTTAACAAAACTACAATATTTGATGATAATTATCATTTTTTGGGCTTAATTTTTAACGAATCTTCTTTATTTGGCTCTACAGCTACCGAATCAGTTTTTATTCTTTTCCGCCTTTTGAAGATATATTTGAAAGAATTAAAACTTTTACTGTACACAACTCCCACTCCATAACTTTGGTTGGCGCCTGCTGTTGTCGTGAGTCCAATATTAGATGGTTTGGAATAAGCCCGGAACAATCTGCTCCCGTTATTAGCTCTGCTCCAGTCATACTCTATTGTTCCCTCGGCAGACAAATAGTTGCTGTTTGCGTTTTCAGTTCTTGCAACTGGAACTCCCAATCCTGTCTTCAATTTGAATCTTGGTGATAATGCCAGACTTACGCTAGTATTAGCCCTGTCACTCGTATTGGAATTCGGATCACCGGTAATATAGTCAAGATTGACCTGAAACACACTGCTGATGGTATTAAGAACAGATCCCAATTGCTTGAACAACATATTGTAACCTGTTGTAATAGCAGTATTCCCAAGATTAAACTGCAAACCACCGCTGTTTACAACGTTGAAACTGTTAAGAACCAGCACAGACCCAAACTGGATGGTTCTCTCATCCTGATTGCTCATCTTACTTGCCAGAGTCTCTCTTACTTCTGATGATCCATCCGGCGCAGAAACACCAAATTCTATATCTGGTTTCGTAAGTGTATTTGTGATTTTGGTTGTAAGCACCACATTAATTGGCTGTGACAGAGACATCTGAAGATAATCACCGGCGTTGGTAACCGTTCTGGTATAATTTGCGGTAATATCAAGATCCGGTGCCATCGGACTGCCGCTCCATTGGATGCTGCTGTTTCTGGCGATCTGAAAAGTTCTGTCGAGGATTGCTTTGGAAACATAAGTCCCGTTATCTACAGTATAAGTTCCGTTCATCAGGATATTGCCGCTTCTTTCCATTTTGAATTTCAAATGGTTAGCATCACCTTTTACCGAGATATTACCCACATCTTCTCCTACCAAAACATTTACAAGCGTTCCTTTATCGATGCTGACATCAAAATCTATGAGCATATTAGCACCTGATTTTTTCTTTTTCTCCACAGAAATACCGCCTTCATCATCACGTTTAAGGAATCTCAGGATTTTAAATTCTTCAACATTACCTTTAGATGCACTATTGAATGTAAATGTACTGTTCGTTAAAACCTTGAGTCCATCATTTGGTGTACTGATCTCTAATCCTGAAACTGGTCCGCTGACATAGACATCACCCTGTCCATAAACACGACCCCAGAAAAGATCATTATCCTCCTGAGTAGAATTAAGAACAAGAAGGTTATCTGCCCGCATAATTAAGTTGATGCCCAAAGATGATAAGGTTTCAAACTGGATAGAACCGGAAATATTTCCTTTGGAATTAGAACGTCCGTCTTTGATCCCAACGTTGTTGAGAAGCGCCAGACCTCTCGAAAGATTAATTACCGTATCATCAAAGGAGTAATCCACACCTGTGAATAATAGTTTAAGTCCAAATCCTTTCAAAGCAAGATCTCCACTGTAATCTATATCATCCATTGGCCCGGAAATCTTAAGATCACCGGTTGCTTTTCCGCGGAAATTGCCGAAGATCTCTTTCACAAATTGCTGGGCAAAGGCAAGATCGAACTCATTCATTTTTGCATTGACATCAAATACAGGCGATGAAGGATTATTATCGATTGTTCCCGTAACATCCAGCGTATTTTGACCTAAAAATTCCGATGACAATGCTTTTATACTAACATCAAAGACATTTGGCTTTTCACTTTTGGTAATATTGGCATCCAGATTTCCCATTGCCTTACCATTCATAAAAATATCATTTACGGTAAGGTTCACCAGTGGTTCCAGATTGGTTCCGGATTTTTTGATCTGAATGGTTCCGTTGGCAACTCCTTTTATGTCAATCGGATTTTTGCCCGTATTTCCGAAGGCCTGTAGTTTGGAAATATCAAGATTTTTGACTTCGGCATCTGCCGTGAATTCTTTTCCGGACTTGAAGTCGGCATTTTTTATCAGAAGTTCACTTTGATCGGAATAAACCCTGAAGTTTTCTACCAAAAAGTCCTTTTCTTTTTTCCTGTAGGTAATGGAATGATTGAGTTCCGGACTGGTATCAACACTCCAGGCCACATCATTGAATTTCACCGTAGTTGGTTCAAAACGCAGTACATAATCTCCGGCGCTATTTGTTGTTTGGTTAATATTGACCACATATTCCTTCATCTGTTTTGCCGTTTCATCTTCCACACTTCCAAGTTTGAAAACCGTCCCGATATGAAGAAGTTGAGAGTTTTCATTATTGGCAGTCAGTTTTACATCCTGCAAAACATTTTTCCCGTATTGTGCTCTTTTTATTGTTGCAAGCAACTGCTGGTTCAAGTCAGCCGTATTAACATTCAGACTGATGCTGTCAACTATTGCGCTGTCACTTACTTTATTCAAATCCGGCTGATAGGTTGCATCGGTCTCTGCAAGGAATTTTTCTGCTTCGCTAAGTTCCTTCTTGCTGGTCATCACATATTTGATTTGAGATGCATCAGCATTCAGAATAAGATCATTGGTATTTCCGGTGTAATTTCCCGCAACCTTCGCTCCGTTTTTCATTTCCAGATCAGGTACAAAAAATGAAACCAGACCTTGCTTCACATCGAAATCGAAATCAAAGCTCTGTCCGTTGTAAGTTTTTTTAGGTGGATTTCCAACCAGGATTTTATTGATGCTGTTGGCAATCATATTCCCGATATCCTCAAGATTGAATTTTCCAGATATTTTTCCGGTAACCGCTCCCGGCGCATCCACAGAGACAATTCTGTTTCCGTTTTCAAAAAAAGCTTTCAGTTTGGAATCCGGAATCTGAAGTTTTTGCTTCGTCGAATTAAGCGTCAGACCTTTGATATCAGCATCAAGATTAAGGTCATTAAGATTCGTCATAGAGATTTTTCCATTCACCAATCCGCTTACAGAATTGGTATCGCCTGCAGAAATTCCGAAGTATTTTAAATTTACATATTTGATATCCGCATAGAAATCTGAAAATAATCTTTTGGTTGAGAAATCTACAATTCCCTTAAAAGTTCCTTTCGCATTCGGATCATTGGCAACCACATTTCCGGTGAATCGTTTTTTGTTAAGAACACCTTCTACTGCGATATTATTAAGGCTTTTGCCCATCAGGTTGATATGAGCGACATCAGATTTTGTTTTGACATACATCGTATTGACATCGAAACCTTCTCCCTGAACATTGAATTTTCCGGAGATCAATCCGACTTGTTTATTTTTGGTTAATGCAGTTACATTCAGATCTTTTACATCCACATATCCTCTGTATTTCGGACGTTTGGTACTGTAATCTACAAGATTGAAATCCTTCATTTTTGCCTGCCCGATTCCGGTAATGACTTGTCCGCTGGCAAAAATCTGCTTTGGATTTACTATTACAGAACCATTATATTTCATTCTTCCAAAATCATCAGCAATATTCCCCAATTTTGTAGAAATAAATTTCGGAAGTGAAGCTTTCAAAGCTTTGTAAGTGAAATCGGCAGAAACGTTTTTACTTTCAATAAAGAACTTCTTATCGATAACGCCGGACAGTTTTAGATTTTTAGTATTAAGATTTACATCCTGCGAACGGATAAGAAAATTATTGAGTGTGAAGTTATTGAGAGGTCCAACCATCGTCCCGGAAATATTGATTGGTGTGTAATTGTCCCAGTTTGTCATAAAATAACTCAGATCATAACCGCTGATCTGGCTGCCTGGCGTTATCTTCATATCCCAACTGACTTTTTTCCCAAAATCTGCAAATCTCGTTTTCGGATCAAGATTCATAACAGCCTCACCTTGTAAAAGAGAATGATCTGTGTTAATGGTCAGATTCCCGAATTTCATATGTTTTTTGGTGATCTCAAAATTCGTGGAAAATGTATCGACAATGTGTTCCTTTCCGTAGCGTTTTGTGATAAGGCTGAAGTTTCTGATATCCGCGAAAACATCTGCCCCTTCTACTTTAAGAGAACTTACGTGCATATTAATATTTCTGGCATCCAGCCATCTTCCCGCTTCTCCCGGACTGTTTTCATTTATAATAGTTGATACGCCATTGATCAGGTCGATCTTCATCTTCATTTTGAACTTCGGCTTGTTCGGATCGCGCGGTTTTCCATCATTGAAATTATCAACGTATCGGATAAAATTACTGATGCTGTCGCCTTTATAAGTGATAACTCTGATAACAGGATCGATAATAGTCGCCTGATTGAATTTGATATCTCTCGTATTGAAGGCCAATGCAAACCAATCCGTGCCGACGCGCAGTTCTCTTGCTTTTACGAATTCGTAGTCTTTATAATCTTTGAGCTTCAGACCTTTGATCGTTACATCACCAAAGAAATTAACATCAATATCCTGCAAAGACATTCTCATTTTGAAGTCTTTGTTTAGCATAATAATTGCCTGATCTGCAATATAACGTTTGGTAACGGGAAGATTGATAGCAATGAAGATCAAAACCACCAAACCGATTATTCCGAAAAACAGATAGTTGACAATTCTCCAGAAAAGAGGTGTTCTTTTCCTGGTGACTGGCTTCTCAACAGTTGAATCTTCGTTAGTTGTGTTTTTATTTTCTAAATTTGCCATCTATTATGAGTGCATCAATTATTTTAGGTATCGAGTCTTCTTGTGACGACACTTCTGCAGCCATCATCAGCGGCAGCAAAATCCTCTCCAACATTGCTGCCAATCAGGAAATCCATAACGAATATGGTGGTGTGGTTCCCGAATTGGCTTCCAGAGCACATCAGCAAAACATCATCCCAGTGGTGGAAAAAGCATTTTCCAAAGCAAATATACAACAAAATGAGATTTGCGCGATCGGTTTTACGCGCGGTCCCGGACTTTTGGGATCTCTGCTTGTCGGAACCTCTTTTGCAAAGTCTCTCGCGATGAGTCTGGATGTTCCTTTGATAGAAGTCAACCATTTGCAGGCGCATATTCTTGCTCATTTTATTGATGACGCTAATCCTTCTCCGCCGACTTTTCCTTTTCTTTGCCTGACGGTTTCTGGTGGTCACACGATGATTGTCTTGGTAAAGGATTACTTCGAAATGGAAATCATTGGAAAAACAATAGACGATGCTGCAGGCGAAGCGTTTGACAAAATAGGAAAAATCTTTGACCTCGATTATCCAGCGGGACCAATCATCGATAAGCTGGCGAAAGAGGGAAATCCTGATGCCTTCCAATTCAATAAGCCGAGGATGGAGAATTACGATTATTCTTTCAGCGGGATCAAAACTTCGGTGTTGTATTTTATTCAGAAAGAAGTGCGGAAAAATCCAAATTTCATCAAAGAAAATCTGAATGACCTTTGTGCTTCTGTCCAAAGATCGATCATTGAAATCTTGATGAACAAATTAGAAAAAGCTTCTGTTGACCTTAATATAAAAGATGTGGCAATTGCCGGCGGTGTTTCTGCCAACTCAGCGTTGAGAAAAGCAATGGAAATGAATCAGGAAAAACTAGGCTGGAATATCTTCATTCCAAAATTTGAATACACTACAGATAATGCGGCGATGATCGCCATCGTTGCCAAACTGAAATACGAGCGTGGTGAGTTTACGGATATCAGGACGACGGCGACAGCGAAGTATGATTTGTAAATTATTCAATGTCAATACTAATCTAAGACACTTATTGATTAAGTATGATCTACAATATTCCTATCCCCTTTATTCTTTTTTTATTATTGTTAATAAGACCTATAACAGTTTTCTGTCATGAGATGGGACATGCTATAACTGGTTGGTTTATCACTCGGAAAAAAGTTTTTGTGTTTATAGGTTCATTTGGAAATAAAGAAAAAAGCGTCAGAATTACCATTAAAAAAATTGAATTCTATTTTTATAAAAACCCATTTAAATGGGGACACGGGTTATGTGTTATGGAAGAAAAAACAGTTTCTATTACTAATCAGATATGGTATGTGCTGGCAGGTCCATTAATATCACTTTTGGTAGCAGCAATTTCTTATTTAATTATTTTAAAAACTAATCGCTGGGAATTTTTTTTTACTTTACTTTTAATTTCATCTTTAATAGATTTATTAACAAACACTATCCCTTCTAAAAAATCCATTCAGCTTTTCAGTGGGAAAACGACAACAAATGATGGAAAAAGACTTATCAGTCTATTTAAATTAAAAAAATTACCAACAGAATATTTCAATGGACTTGAATTATATAATGAAAAAAAATATCACGAAGCATTCGAAATCTTTGAAAATTTACTAACCAAAAGCAAAGATCCCAATGTTTACAGAATGACAATTTATTCAAGTATTCAAAGCAAAGACTTTATTAAGGCAAAAGAGATTTCAGAAAAATTTAGAAATAATCATAAACTAAACTCCGACGACTTTTCAAATATTGGATTAACTTACACTAATACTGGACAACTTCAAGAATCTTTGGAACTGTATAAGGAATCATTAAAATTAAATCCAAACAACAAATTCGCATTAAATAATATAGGACACACTTTAATCCTGCTTGAACAATACGAAAAATCAATTCCAAATTTCGATAAAGCCATTATGATTGATAAAGACTTTTCATATTCGTATAATAATCGTGGTTTAGCTAAAATAAAGATTAAGGATTTTGAAAACGGATTAGAAGATATTGAGAATTCTCTTAAACTAAATCCAGAAAATGCGGATGCTTTTAAAAATTTAGGAATATATAATTTAGAAAAGGGAAACTTTGAAAAAGCTTTAGAACTTTTTTTAAAAACGAAGGAAATGGATAAAACTATAGATTCAATCGATGAATTTATAGAAAAAGCTAAAAGTAAAATTCAATAACTTTACTTTGTCGCAATCACAAAACAACACGAGCCAGACGCTCGTACCAGCTTAAATAGCTAAAGTCAAATAAAATCTATGAAAATATTATTAGAAGAAAAACAACTCGGAACACATTCCAAAAAGAATTCAAAATATTACTGGATTTTAGAAACGATCACGGGAAAGAATGAAAATCCGGAAGAATCTGACGATTATGAACTGACAAGTTCTGAAACCGGCTATATTCAAAATATCAAAGAAGAAATTATAGAAAAAATCAATTCTGAAAATGTTTTCAGTTTCTCTTACGAACCCAAAGAAGGCGATTATCTGTCGATTAAAAACAACTTGAGAAAACAGGAATATCTGAATTTAATTTTTATCAATAATAGTTGGAAAGAAGAAGTTTATATGTGTTCTTTGCGAGATTGCGATGCTGATATTTACACCACTCTGAAAACCGGCGTTGCCTTCATCAGTGAAAATGAAATCGCATTTTAAAGATATAATAAATAACCTTCACAAGGCAAAACTGAGTTGATACAACCTCAACCCTTTAATTTTAAACGATAAAATCCCTATTTTTACACCAAAATAAAAAGTTATGGCTTCAGGATTCTTCGCAATCTTAGATGATATTGGTGCTTTGATGGACGACATTGCGGTAACCAGCAAATTGGCAACTAAAAAAACAGCCGGAATCCTTGGCGACGATCTTGCCGTAAATGCTGAAAAAGCAACCGGATTCCTTTCTTCACGCGAATTACCCGTGCTTTGGGCTATTACCAAAGGTTCTTTTATCAACAAGCTCATCATTCTTCCTATTATATTTCTGCTCAATTATTTTTTTCCGGAAGCTATTAAAGTGATTTTAGTTTTAGGAGGAGTTTATCTTGCTTACGAAGGGATGGAAAAGATTGTCGAATTCCTTTTCCATAGGGACAAAACGAGTGAAGAAGTGATCGCGGAAAGCACACTTGAAGAAGAAGAAGTCAACTCGGAAAAATCAAAAATCAGTTCTGCCATTAAGACAGATTTTATTCTTTCTCTGGAGATCGTGATTATCGCGCTGGGAACAGTTATAGAAAAGCAACATCCTCTTTTGACACAGATTATTGTGGTTACCATTGTCGCTTTTATCGCAACAGTAGGCGTTTACGGGATTGTAGCGTTAATTGTAAGAATGGACGACGCCGGTTTTTTTCTGATGAGAAAAGCTAATAACAAAGGTTTTTTCTCCGGACTTGGACAGTTTTTGATCAAGGCTTTGCCAATTGTTATAAAAATTCTTGGTGTTGTCGGAACTATTGCATTACTATTGGTATCAGGTGGGATTTTCCTTCACAATATTGATTATATTCACCACTTGATTCCCGAAAATATTTCGCCTACCATTGCAGAATTTGGATTGGGTGTTGTTTTTGGATCAGTTGCTGTTTTGGTAATGACGATTGGTAAAAAATTAATTTCTCTAGTTAAAAAATAATTAAAATGAAACTTTTCTTCGGACAGATTTTTCCCGAAATTTTAATAGACACAGATGAGCAGCAGCACATCGTAAAAGTTCTTAGAATGCGCGAAGGTGAAGAAATATACCTAACCGACGGAAACGGGAATCTCGCCAAAGGAACTCTTGTTTTTGAAGGAAAAAAAGTCACGCTCAAAGTTTCTGAAGTCAAAAAAGAACTTCCTGATTTTTCACCGAAACTTCACATCGCCATTGCGCCGACAAAAAATATAGATCGCATAGAATTCTTTGTTGAAAAAGCTGTAGAAATGGGAATTTCCGAGATCAGTTTTATTTTGACAGAGCAAACCGAAAGAAAGAATATCAGCATCGATAAGTTGAGAAAGCAAGCAATTTCTGCTTCCAAGCAAAGCCTGCGTTCTCACTTTCCAAAGATCAATGAGCTGCAGAAGTTTTCAGAGTTTATGAAAACCCTCGATCCGAAAACTACTTTTGTTGCGCACTGTAATGAGAATCTGGAAAGAATTAATTTAAATGCGCTTCTACCCTTCGACTCCGCTCAGGGTGACAACTCTAGCGCTGTCAGTCTGAGTGAAGCCCATACTGAGCCTGTCGAAGTGAAGACTTTCTCAAATTACACATTCCTAATTGGTCCGGAAGGCGATTTTTCTGATAAGGAAATTCAGCTTTTGGCAGAGAAAGGCATCAAAGCAGTTTCGCTTGGCAACCAAAGATTAAGAACAGAAACTGCCGGAATCTTTGTCGCCGCCTGGAACTACGATAAGATGTTCTAAATTTTACTAAATTTCCCAAATGAAAAACATTCAGCCAAGCATTTGGGAACTCGAAACTTTTTACAGAAAACGTGACATTCTCATCATCGGTTCGGGATTTACCGGACTTTGGACAGCTGTTTTTATTAAAGAAAAATTTCCGGAAAAATCAGTTTTAATTATTGAAAGAAATCCGATTCCGACTGGTGCTTCTACCAGGAATGCGGGTTTTGCATGTTTTGGAAGTTTGACAGAAATCATTTCTGATTCCGAAAAAATGGGTTGGGAGAAAACTTTGGATTTGGTCAAAATGCGTTTTGAAGGTTTGCAGGAAATTCAGCAATATTTTCCAGCTAATGAAATTGATTTTGAACTTTGTGGTGGCTACGAAATCTTGAATGATGAAAATGCTTTACAGCAAATAAAAGAAGTTAATCAATATCTTTTTCCCATCACAAAAGCCGAAGAAACGTTCAAGATTGCGAACGAAAAAATCGAAGAATTCGGATTGGGAAAATCGGAATTTTTGGTTGAGAATCTTTGTGAAGGAAGTCTGCATTCCGGGAAATTATTGAGTAAACTTGTAGAAAAATGCCACGAACTGAAAGTCGAGTTTCTTTGCGGAACCGAAGTCGGATCCGTGTCAGAGACTGAAAATGAGGTCGAAATTAAAATTGAAGACAATCTTATTCTAAAATCAGAAAAAGTAATTTTTTGCACCAATGCTTTCAGTTCAAAATTCTTAAAATCAGAAGAAATAATCCCGGCAAGAGGACAAATTATTCTCACAGAACCAATTGAAAATCTGAAACTGAAAGGAACTTTCCATTATGATGAAGGTTTCTATTATTTCAGAAATCTGGGAAATCGAATTCTTCTCGGTGGCGCAAGAAATCAGGATTTCGAAACTGAAGAAACGACAGATTTTGGCACGACGGAATTTCTGCAAAATCATTTAGAAAAATTCCTCAAAGAAGTAATTTTACCAAATCAAGACTTCAAAATTGCAATACGCTGGTCCGGAATTATGGCAATGGGAAATGAGAAAACACCAATTGTGAAACAACTTTCCGAAAGACAGTTCTGCGCCGTGAGACTTTCCGGAATGGGTGTTGCGCTGGCTCCGAAGATTGGGGAATTGGTTTGTGGGTTATTTTAGCGAAATTTCCGAATAGAATTAAGTTTTCTTATTTTTAAATAGTGATATTGTCAAACCAACATTAAGGGTGTTTACAGGGAGAGATTCTATTCGTAATAATCTGAAATTATATCCTAAAAATAATTTTCTGCCCAAACCACCAATTCCTACATAGGGCATAGCTCTTGGAACAACTTTATCAAAATCCGTCTGAATCTGCAGTTCTGCACCCAAGACCAATGCGCCTCCGCTGACATTAGCACCTATCTTAGGAGAAATCAAAATTGAATTTTTATAATTGAAAATCAAATCCATCCCTGCATAATATGCGGAAGATTCTCCGTGTCTGGTTTCGTTATCTTTAACTTTTCCGTATGCAAATTCAATAACATGCATTTGGGAAGATCTCCAGGTTTCCGTATTATCTCTTGCTTCTGGTGCAAACTGATAGCCTACAAAAAATGCAGGATATTTTTTGCCTAGTTTAGCTGACTGCGAATAAATATTGATTGTAAATAGCAGAAAAGTAAAATATAGATATCTAATAATCATTTATTCGTAGATTTATATTATTACGAATAATTCAATTAAATATTATTCTCTTTCTCATATTTTTCCAAAATTTCCTTCCCACTTTTTATGGAGCTGACTGCCCAACGGATCTTTAACTGAAGAAGTTTCTCTTCGGATAATTTATAATCAATATTAGATTTTAGGAGTTTTTGCTTGAGTTCGTACATACAGATCGCTGCTGCCACGGAGACATTGAAGCTTTTTGTAAATCCAAACATTGGGATTGCCAAAGTCTCGTCGGCGAAGTCCAGAAGTTCATCAGTTGTTCCTTCCCACTCTGTCCCGAAAACCAAAGCCAACGGTTCTTCGATTTTGTAATCGGGCAGCATCTTCGCATTATTTTCGGCGGAAACTGCTACTATTTTATAACCTCTATTTTTTATATTCTTTAAAGATTCTATCGTTCTGGGCATTTTTTCGACCTCGACCCAGGTGTCTGCTCCTTTTGTGACTTTTAGATTTGGTTCGAAGAAATTTTCTTTTTCCATCGCAACCACTTTGTGAAAACCGCAGGCTTCAACACTTCTAACAATTGCAGCCGCATTTCGGAATTGGTAAATATCTTCCATCACAGGTAGTACGAAGTCCGAACTTTCCTGAGCATAATGTTCTATTTTCTGAAGGCGTTCGTCTGTGAGGAATTGTTTAATATAGTCAAAAGTGGAATTTGGATTCAAAGTTTTGGGGGTTTAAATTCGAGATTGATGGCTGTAAATTTCGGAAATTTTCTTGTTGTAATATTAAAATCTGAACACAAAGTCCTCAAAGGTTTTGGATTAAATTGAAAATATTATAAGTTTCACAAAGGCGTAAAACTCATCAAAGATTTACAGTAAATAATGTTTTCAAATTTCGGAAATTTTCTTTGCTAATAAAAGTTTCGGAAACCGAATTAGGATAAAAAATGTTGAATCTCCAACGAAATCCCTAGCCCTGATGGGAACGGCATCCTTTTTTATTTTTTTGTACTAGACTCCACTCATAATCACAAAACGTGAAGAAAAAATAAAAAAGATATAGTGGACAGCAGGATTAAGCTCCTAAAAAACTTTGTCAAAGCTTAATTTCTTCTATATAAATTCTGATACGGTGAGGCATAAAAAAAGCGGTAAAAAAATTACCGCTTTAAAAATTTATTTCTTTTTAGTTGTTGTCTGAGCTTTCTGCTGTTCCTGTGCCTTCTCCATCATTTCTCTCATTCTTTTCTGGAATGTACCTTCTTTTTTCGGTTCCTTCTGTTTGTTTGCCTGGATCTGTGCGTGGATCTTTTTTTCATCCAGGATGAAATACTTGATCACAAGAATAATCACGATATTGATGGCATTGGATACGAAATAATACCAGGACAGACCTGATGCAGAACTATTCAGGAAGAATAGGAAAGTCACCGGGAAGATGTACATTAATACTTTCATATTCGGCATTCCTTCCTGTTGCGGCTGCTGGATGTTTCCGGAAGTCATAATGGTGTAGATCAAAATCACAACGGTACAAGCTAATGCGAATATACTCAAGTGATTGCCTAATAATGGAATATTAGTGCTCCAATGGATCACATCGTCATAAGCTGTCAGATCCGGCGCAAACCAAAAACTCTTGCCTCTAAGATCGAGCATATTCGGGAAGAAACGGAAAAGTGCATAGAAAAGTGGAATCTGAACCAACGCAGGCAGACAACCCGCCATCTGATTGACCCCGGCTTTCCTATAAACAGCCATTGTCTCCTGTTGTTTTTTCATTGGATCTGCATCCTTATATTTTGCATTCACTTCGTCTATTTCCGGGCGAATCACCTTCATCATCGCACTCAGTTTGTGCTGCTTGAACATAACCGGAGAAAGGATGATCTTAATAATGATCGTCATCAAAAAGATAACCCAGCCTGCTGCAAGTCCCCAAGATGAAATCAAATTATACATCGGGATGAAAACGTATCTGTTCAATGATCCTATGAATGACCAGCCTAATGGAAGAATCTCGTCGAAGTTTTTATCATAAGATTTAAGAAGATCAATATCTAAAGGCATAAAATACCAGGTAAAATCCTGATTAAGTTCATTTCCTGCAAGATTGACCTGCCCATCAAAATTAAATTTCTTAAGAAACTCACCTTCTGCGATTGCTTCCTGATTTCCTTTTGATTTTGTGAATCCGTTTTTAGCCTCGATCACCGCAGAGAAAAACTGTTGCTTTACTCCGATCCAGTTAAGTGTTTCATCCGGCTCGTCCATATCAGAACGGGCATCGTAATCATAATCTTTATAATTGTTGAAAGCGTAAGAAAACTCGGTGTGCGTCTCTTCCTGCGATCTTCCTTTTTCTGCGCCTTTTACCGTGTAATCCCAAACAAAATCTGCTTTACCATCGTTTACCAATGTTGCCAAACCTTGTGTTTTTACCTGGAAATCAACTGTATATTTTGCTTTAAGTGTATAAACAAATTGAATGACGGCAGTTCCTATTTTTGAACTCAAGGTTACAGAATTTCCTGCGACAGTTGGTGCAAAAACAAGATCTTTTGTGTTGAAAACCTTGCCTGTTTTGTCCTTAAACTGGAAACCATAACTTGTATTATTGTTACTGAAAAGATAAAGTGGTTTCCCGCCAAATGCCTGGAATTTATTTAGTTTCACAGAGCTCAATTGTCCGCCGACGCTGGAAAATTCCAGAGCTAACTCGTCATTCTGAAGATTGACTTTCTGAACGGAAGCAGGTGTAACTGCAGTGGCATTCAGGTTTGTAGCAACCGGTTTTGCTTTGGTTGTCTGTTCTGTTTTTTTGGCATCAACTGCCAGTTTTTCTTGTTCAGCTTTTGCGTTTCGGTTTTGGAAGTAAAACATAAAACCGATAAGAATCATAGAAAAAACGCCAAAGCTAATCAGTTGGTTTTTATCTAATCCGTTATTCTGTTGCATTATAGAATTGAGTTTAAAGTTTAGGATCTTAATTTGAACATGTTTGAGTTCTTCAAACTAACAGTTCAAAAATCCACATTATTTTGGATTGCAAAAATAGTGTTTATTTTTCAGATTCTGTTATAAAGACGATTAAGGAAAGGAATTACTTTTTTGTTTGATAGATACTGCAACTATTTGCCAATAATCACTTTTCTGTGTTCTGCACCCCACTCGGAAAGATTGTTGATGATACTTTTTAATTTCAGTCCATAATCCGTGAGTTGATATTGAACAGATATTGGTTTGGTGTCCAAAACTGTCCTTTTCAGAAGTTTGTTCATTTCCAGATCTTTTAATTCTTTGCTCAGCATTCGGTTGGAAATTCCTTCTACATCATTTAGAATATCAGAAAACCTTCTTTTGTTATAAAAGCAAATAGAGGAAATGATAGAGATCTTCCATTTTCCGCTGAGAACATCCATGGCGTCGTGTACGGCCATAATCTCTTTTTTGTGTTCGTTTTTTAAATCTGTGCAGGTCATAAGTTAGTTTGTTACTCAAATGTTACTGTTACTTTTAGTTACAAAGTTACGAAAAGATATTTTGATGATGTAAATTTGCATCACAATATTAAAATTTATCAAAATGAATTTCACGAATAAAAACGTAGTCATTACCGGCGGAACTACCGGAATCGGATTTGCAACCGCGCAAGCATTCATCAACGCAGGAGCCAATGTGTGGATCACTGGGAGAAATGAAGAAAATCTTGAGAAAGCAGCTACAAAGATCAACAGTTCAAATTTGAAAACTGTGGTTTCTGACACTTCGAATTTAGAAGGCATTTCGGCATTAGAAAAAGCCGTTTCAGAAAGCGGAAACAAAATTGATGTTCTTTATCTGAATGCAGGAATTGCGGTCTTCAGCTCTATTCAGGAATCAACGGAAGCTGATTTTGACGCACAATTCAGTACCAATGTGAAAGGTCCTTATTTTACATTGCAGAAGTTGTTAATACATTTACACAATGGCGCATCGGTCATATTCACCTCATCAACTGTTGCAACAGCTGCCAATTTGGGATCCAGCATTTACTCTGCAACCAAAGGCGCATTAAACAAAATCGCTCAAATTGCAGCAAACGAATTGGCTGACAGAAAAATCAGAGTCAACATTGTAAGTCCAGGCGCAGTGAAAACGGAAGGATTGGAAAAAGTAACAACAAGCGAGATCAGAGATCATTTCCCTTCAATAATCGCTTTGAACAGATTAGGCGATCCAAGCGAAATTGCAAAAACTGTATTATTCTTATCTTCGGATGATGCCAGTTACATCAGTGGAACAGAATTGTTGGTAGACGGCGGTTATACTACTTTTGCAAGGAAATAGTCATTAAAATGAAAACAGCTGCGAATGTAAAATCTGCAGCTGTATTTTTTTTTATTAAGATAAATTTCTTACTTC
Organism: Epilithonimonas sp. UC225_85; assembly: GCF_042695135.1. Lineage (GTDB taxonomy): Bacteria > Bacteroidota > Bacteroidia > Flavobacteriales > Weeksellaceae > Epilithonimonas. The sequence continues at coordinate 1,238,398 of NZ_CP170547.1, read as the reverse complement.
CCTTTGACCGACGCGGTAATAAATGCTTTGAATAAAGGATGTGGCGTTGCAACCGTACTTTTATATTCCGGGTGGTATTGAACGCCGACATAAAATGGATGATCTTTCAGTTCCAAGGTTTCTACCAAACCTGTTTCAGGATTAAGACCAGTAGGCATCAAACCTCTTTCTTCAAAGTCTTTTTTGTAATCACTATTGAACTCATATCTATGGCGATGGCGTTCCGAGATATTTTTTGTTCCATAGATCTCGGATAATTTTGAGCCTGCTTTTAATGTACATTTCCAAGCGCCAAGACGCATTGTTCCGCCTTTTTCCACTACATTTTTCTGTTCTTCCATGATAGAGATAACAGGATCCGGCGTGGATGTATCGAACTCCATACTATTAGCTTTTGCAAGCTCCAGAATGTTTCTTGCGAATTCTATGGTCATAATCTGCATACCCAGACAAATTCCCAATAATGGAACTTTGTTCTCTCTTGCATATTTTGCAGCTTGTATTTTACCTTCTATTCCGCGATCTCCAAAACCTGGTGCGATTAGGATTCCGTCTGCATTTTTCAGTAGTTTCTCAGCACCTTCTACTTCAATATCACCGCTATACACCCAATTTATTTTCACTTCGGTTTCCATATCGGAACCTGCGTGGATAAAAGCTTCGGCAATAGATTTGTAAGAATCCTGAAGGGAGACATATTTCCCTACCAAAGCAATTTCTACTGTTCTTTTCGGGTTTTTATATTTTTTAAGGAACGTTTTCCAATCTTTAAGATTTGGTTCTTTTCCTACCTGAAGATTTAGTTCTTTTAGAACAACCTCATCAAAATTCTGTCTTTGAAGATATAATGGAACTTCGTAGATCGTATCCATATCGATACACTCTATTACGTTTTCTAAACCTACATTACAAAACTGAGCCAATTTTGCCTTTTGTTCTTTCGGGATCGTATGTTCTGTTCTGCAAACCAAGACATCAGCCTGGATTCCACTTTCCATCAATTGACGCACGGAATGCTGAGAAGGTTTCGTTTTTAATTCACCACTTGAAGCCAAATAAGGTAACAATGTCAAATGAATGACCATAGAATTTGTTTTGCCTAATTCCCACTGCATTTGTCGTACACTTTCTATATAAGGAAGAGACTCTATATCGCCAACCGTCCCGCCGATTTCTGTGATAATGATGTCATAATCCTTTTTGGAAAGCATCTTGATCCTGCGTTTGATCTCGTTGGTAATATGCGGAATCACCTGAACAGTTTTACCAAGAAAATCGCCTTTGCGTTCTTTTTCGATAACGGTTTGGTAGATTTTACCGGTTGTAACGTTGTTGTTTTGGGAAGTCGGGCTATCCAGGAATCTTTCGTAATGTCCAAGGTCAAGATCTGTTTCTGCGCCGTCTTCGGTCACATAACATTCTCCGTGTTCATAAGGATTAAGGGTTCCCGGATCGATATTGATATAAGGGTCAAGTTTTTGGATAGTCACTTTAAAACCTCGCGATTTTAACAAAAGTCCCAAAGAAGCAGAGACAATTCCTTTACCCAGTGAAGACGTAACACCTCCTGTCACGAAGATATATTTCGTTTCTTTTTTACTCATTAGATTAGGTTTGTGCAAAGTTAAAGCATCTGGAGTTAACCTGCAATTCTGAACCGAAAAATAAAAAGAGCGGATAGAAAACCTACCCGCTCTTTTCGATTAAAAACTATTAAATACAGTTCCTATTCTTTGACGAATTTGAAGGACTTAACCAAACCATCGATGCTGGCTCTGATGATGTAAGTTCCTTTTGTCAAATTAGACAATTCAATTTTATGATCGGATAATTTTTCTACAGATTTCACTTTTTGTCCTGCGATATTGTAAACCTCAACTTTAGAGATATCCTTTGCGCCATTGAAATTAAGAACATTCTTGACAGGATTCGGATAGATAGAGACATTAGCTTTATTAATATCAGACACTGCTAAAGACTGCTTAACATCCAAAGTATAATCTTCTGACTGGCCAAAGAAATAAGGCGAATTATCACAAGCATCGGTCATAGAAACATCCCAGTTCAGCATCACTCTCATTCTGGTTTTTCCAGTTGCAGCACCAGCCGGCACAGCAATATCACCTGTGATCTGAGCACCATCTGTACTGTCAGATGTCATGGCTCCCACTTCATAGACTTCGCCTGCGTCTGCAAAGCTTCCGTTTTGGTTCCAATCTACAAAAACTGTCGCATAATCATATCCTCCATTTGTATTACCTTCTAGTACGAAAGGATATTGGCTGCCCTGATATACTTCTCCCACTTTATCCAGATAATATTCGTTAGGTGATACAGAGTAAGGATCTGATGAGTTATCAATTCCTGCAAACTGAACTTTTGAAATGGCATCTACACCCCATTGTGATGATGTTGAGCAGTAAAGATCCTTCACGGTAACCTGGAAATAACATACATAAACAACTTTCCCATTAGCATCTACCAGATTATGAACTACATCTGTTGTCCCCATTGGAAACTGAGATCCGGACTCTAAGCCTGAAACCAAAACCGTTGTCAATCCTGTAGAAGATGAAGATCCGCAAACAACTGGCAAAGTATAGTTAACGACAGCCGAAGTTTGAGATACTGATGCAATGGTTGTTTCAATATTATCCGGGCAGGTGATCGTACAATCGTTGGTGCCCAGCAAAAGATTATTTAGATTTACAATCCATCCGCCGGCAAAGAATGGCGGAATAGTATTATCGAATCCACAAACGAAATTTCCGTTAGGAGAAATATTCATTCCGGTTCCTAATTTCCCGTCAAATGTAGTAAGGGAAACTCCATTTCTGGATAAAACATCCTTTAAAAAAATCGGTCCGGAACCTAATGAAGGATGATAAATAATCACCTCTCTATTACCAGCATCGCCAGCATATCCCAATGCAATTCCATTTTCTGAAACTGATGTGAAAACCGCTCTGGCAAAACCAGAAGGTGGATTGAAAGACTTATAAACACCAGTTGTAATATCATAAATAAACGGTTTTGAACCTTTGTAACCTACTATCTGTCCAGAATTGTTAATATCTGCTGCTTCACCATTTTCAAGTGTTGCCATATCGATATAGTGAATAGTCCCATTAGCCTCGAAATAAGCAGGAAGCCATAAAGTTCCTGTAGTCACAAGATCTTCCCGATCTGCAAAACCAGCCACTATCCCGCTGTTGTTGACCGCTTCTCCTCTGCCGTTGACATAAGTATTATCGCCGGAAAGTTTGGTCAAAGTATTGGTTTCTGTATCGTAAAGAAAAGGCCAGCTTGTAAATCCGCTAGCACCAATCTGTCCCGTTACATACTTACTATTTTGAGAAATATCATTAGCATTGGCAAATGAGCTGCTGCTGGGAGTTTCTCCAGAAAAATAACCGATATCATGCCAAGTTCCATTTTTCCTGTAAGCCGGCATTGCAATACTTTCTTCTTCCGAGATTACAAGCGCACTTGCTCCTGCAACATCACCGGCATTATTGATACGGTTCGTAGCTTGTCCGCCCTCTGTTTGTGTGGTTGTATCTGTTGTGTAATTATAATATGCACCGGAATGGATTGCAAATCCACTGTCATTGATATCGTATAGGCGAGCACCCATTTGATCTATTAACCTGAACTCCATTTGTTGTGCACTTACCCCAGACATAGCCATACCCAGTAAAAGTAAATAGACTTTTTTCATAATTTTTAAAAATATTAGATTGTGAAACTTTATAAAACTTATTTCTACAATTTTAGGCGATAATAATTTCCATTCCTAATTTTTCTCTTTTTCAATTCACGAATTTAGAAAGCCTTAAAAATACAAAACACTATATATCAACGATTTAAAAACAAATTAGACAAAATATTTTTTGAACAATGAAGCACCAAAAATCATCTTTTTCACAAATAAAAAAACTATTTTTGTGTTATGCGACGATTGCTTTTTTTATGGTTCCTTCTTTTTTCCGGGGTTGTTTTGATGCCGGCACAAAGCAGTCCCGAAACTTTGCAACTTCTCGACAAGGCATACAAAAGTCTGTATGAAAATCCTGATAATGCACTTCAGATCCTTCAGAATATCGATAAAAATAAAGAATCTGAAATCATACAGCAAAGACTACAGCTGATATTAGCAAGATCTTACAATCTTAAAGGCGATTACACCACTTCTGTCGATCAGTCTACAGACAAAAACCTGAATGCAAACGGAAAAGAAAGAGGTTCTTTTTACATGGATTTTGCGCTTGCCCAACAGTATCAGGCTCTAAGATTATACAAGCAATCCATCAGGATTTCTGAAAATCTTGTCAAGCAGGCTTCTAAAATAAAGGCAAAGAATTATACCGAGAATCTTCTGGCTCAAGTCTACCAACTGAATGCTGCCAATTTTATGGTGCAGAAAAACTGGGAAAAAGCAGAAGAGAACTTAGACAAAAGTAATAATTCACTTAAAAACTCGGAAAGTGATTTTATGATTTCCATTGAAAATAAAATCTATCAGACTTTAATATACTTATCTCAAAATCAAATTAATAACGCAGAAAAAATAACAACAGAAATTGAAAAAAACCTGAATAACAGACCGCAGTATATTTATCTTAAAGCCTATAATCTGGATAATCTCGGCCGGATCAATTTCCTGAAAAAAGATTACGAAAAATCATCACAAAACCTGAATCAGGCTTTGGAACTGGTTCAGAATACTTCTTTTGAACCTTTGAAAAATAAAATCTATGATGATCTTTCAAAAAATTATCTGGCACTTAAAAATGAAGATCTCTATCAGAAATTTTACACTAATTATAAGGAAGGAAGCGATAAGCTGGATCAAAATAAAAAAGAAGCTATCCGCCATCTGATCTTACTCAACGATCAATATGAGAATAAAAGAATTGAGGATTCTGAGAGCTCTTTTGCAATTAATATTTTTATTATTTCCGGAATTAGTTTTACTGTGATCTTAGTAATTTTTCTGTTTAATTTCTTTGAGAAAAAGAAAACAGAATCCATCCAGAAACAGATCGATTTCTACACAAAACAACAGGAATTCATCACAAAAATAAATAAAAAAGAAGCGATTCCTGATCCTGTTTTTATTGAAAAGACAGAAGCAGAAATCATCAAAAAACCGCTTCTGATTTCCAAAGAAAAAGAAAATGACATCCTTGCGAGACTGGAAGAATTTGAAAAATCAGAAAAATTCCTGAACCGCGATATGTCTTTGGCTGTATTAGCCGGACAAATGGAAACCAATACAAAATATCTGTCCGAAATCATCAACAAATACAAAGAGAAAAATTACAACAATTATATTAATGAATTAAGAATCAACTACATCGCCTATCTCCTGAAAACAGAGCCAGTCTATCTAAGTTACAAAGTCAGTTATCTTGCAGAGAAAGCAGGTTTTTCTTCTCACAGTTCTTTTACAACGGTTTTCAAATCTGTAACGGGCATTTCTCCAAACACATACATCCAGCAATTGACACAGAACAAAAAATGAAACGCTACATTTTCATATTACTCATTTTTTCATTTACCGGAATTCTCAAATCCCAGTACAACGAACAATTGTATAAAAAAGCGCTTTCCGATGTCTACCAAAACCCCGATAATTCTTTGAAAATTGCTCAGAAAATGCTGAAAAAAGAGAAAAATCCGGATAATATTATCAAACTTTATAAACTGATGTCGCATTCTTACATTTCCAAAAGAGATTATGACAAATCTCTGGATTGGGTTTTGAAAATGAAAGAACTGAGCAAAAATGTTACAAATCCGGAACAGAAAATCAAAATCCTGAATGCCGTTGCAATACAATATCAGCAGATGGGATTATACAGCAAAACACTAGAAATCCTGGATCAAACCTACAAAGACTGCAGTGCGCTTCCAAACGGACATTTCAAATCCTACTATCTCGGACTCAATTATGCGATAAGAGGTTTGGTTTATAAAAGTCAGAATAATAATGAATTAGCCTTAGAAAAACTAACCGTCGGCTTGGGATATCTGACTAAATTAGGAAATTACGAAAACTCAATTGCAAACAGCAGTGTTTTTCTTTACAACATCGGTTATTGTTATTTCTATCTGAACAGATATACCGAGGCAGAAAAATATTTCCGGAAATCTGCGGAAGTAGCAAGATCCGTGCACGCAGAGAGCCTGGAAGCTTTCGCATACAAAGGACTGTCAGAAAACTTTACAGTCTTGGGAAAACATCAGGAAGCCATCGTGCTTTTGAAAAAAGCTGTCAATCTGTCCAAAAAAGTGGGCGACCTTGTCCTGAGCGAAGGAATTTATAAGGGTTTTTCGGACAATTATCTCGCTCTTCAGGATTGGAACAATTATGAAGTGTACAACAAACTATACATCGAAACCAAATTTGCAAGAGAACAAAGCGAGCTGGCTTCTTTCAACAAAAGCATCGATGTCCTGAATGCAGAAAACAATAAAAAACTGGAACAGCAGAAAAACAAATCAAAGATCATCAGCTTCATCATTATTATTTTATCATTTTTAATATCGATTTATCTGGTTATCAAACTCATAAAAAACAGAACACGTAATAAGATCCTCACAGAAAAGCTCAACCAAATCAATAAAATTGTCTCATAAACTATGAAGAATATTTTCGACCAGACAGACACCAGTCACTTTATCAAAAGAATCAACACACTCAGCGAAGACTCTTTCCCAAAATGGGGACTGATGTCTGTGGACAAAATGCTTGCCCACTGCAACGTCACCTACGAACTCATCTACGAAGCCGAGAAACATAAAAAACCAAACTTATTGATGAAGTGGTTTATGAAACGTTTCGTAAAACCTAGCGTTGTAAATGAAACGCCTTATAAACACAATTCCCGGACTGCAGCCATGTTTGTTATTACGGACAACAAAATTTTTGAAGAAGAGCGAAAACGCATCATCGGATTTATCCAGAAAACACAGCAGCTGGGAGCAGATGCTTTCGAAGGGAAGGAGAGTTTCAGTTTCGGAAAACTATCCGCAAAAGAATGGAACAATATGATGGCAAAACATCTGGATCATCATCTGACACAGTTTGGGGTCTAAAATTTGGGCAGCTTTATCCGTCTTCCACTCCCGCTTTTTTCTGTCATTGCGAACGAAGTGAAGAAATCTGTTGAACTTTACAACCATCGCAATCACAGAAAAAGAGCTCCGTTCAAGCCGGGCTGCATCTGATTCACTGTTACTAAAAAAAACAAATAATTAACGATATGAAAAACTTTTTCTTCTTTTTAATCTTTGCTTTTACAGCATCATTTTTCAATGCTCAGAATATTAAAAAAAAAATTACGAATAACAATGAACATTTTAATGGAAAAATCGACAATTCAGAAAGTCTGAAAGTCCTTTTTGAATCTGTTTCTCCTGAAAATGCAAAACCAGAAACTTTCAAAGTCTCCGGTTACTCCGATGTTGAAGGAACAAAAGCAGATTTCGAAGGAACAATTACTTTCAATCCTGAAAAAAGTAAAAACTTTAAGGATAAATCTGTAAAAATCTACGATTTCAAACTTTCAGAAAAAGGAACAGGAAAACATAATGGCGTTTTTACAGGAGAACTGACTGTCAAAAAATCATCGGAAAAACAACAATTGAAATTTGAAGGAACCTGGGCGAATTACGAAAATACGTTGAAATTCCCTTTTTACTTCAATAACTAAATTAATATAAATTTAAAAATGAAACTTTTCACACCAATAAAATTCAGAAACATAGAACTGAAAAACCGAATTGTAATGTCGCCAATGTGTATGTATTCTGCGGAAGACGGCATTGCGAATGATTTCCACTTTGTTCATTACGGCAGCCGCGCGCAAGGCGGTGTTGGTCTGCTAATCACAGAAGCAACAGCAGTAGAACCGCGCGGAAGAATCACCAACAAATGCCTCGGAATCTGGAATGATGAACAAGCCGAAGCTTTGAAAAAAATAGTGGATTTCGTTCATCACAATTCAGAAAGCAAAATCGGGATTCAGCTGGCTCACGCCGGAAGAAAAGGTTCTGTTTCTGCCGAAACCAATCGCCAAATGAGCTTGAAAGAAGGCTGGGAAACCATTGCTCCAAGCCCGATTCCTTTTCATCATTCCGAAAGAATCCCACACGAATTAACCATCGAGGAAATCAAAAATCTGGTCGAAGATTTCAGAAAAGCAGCAAAAAGAGCTGTTGATGCCGGCTTTGATCTGATAGAAATTCATGCTGCTCACGGCTACCTGATTCATCAATTTTTATCGCCACTTTCCAATACAAGAACCGACGAATATGGGGGAAATCCTGAAAACAGAGCAAGATTCCTGATGGAAATTGTGGATGCTGTAAATTCAGAAATATCAGAAAACCAAGCTTTATTCGTAAGAATCTCCGGAACCGAATATGCAGAAAATGGCTGGGATATCAATGACAGTGTGGAACTTGCAAAAGTTTTGAAAACCAAAAATGTGGATTTGGTGGATGTTTCCAGCGGCGGAAATATCAATGGCGTTACAATTCCTTTAAGACCTGGGTATCAGGTTCCTTTGGCCGAAGATGTAAAGAAAATTGCAGAAATAGACACGGCTGCCGTTGGACTTATCACGACAGCGGAACAAGCAGAAGAAATTCTGGAAAGCGGACAGGCAGATGTGATTTTTCTGGCAAGAGAAATTTTGAGAAATCCTTATTTTGCGGTTCAGACGGCTTGGGAAAACGACGAAGATAATTTTTATCCACACCAATATTTGAGAGCGAAACCAGCAAAGTAATTTTTGACAACAAAAAAAACCGTCCTCCGAAAAAGAACGGCTTTTAACGAAAAACAAATTTCATTATAGAACCGCTAAACTACGCTTTATTTTAATTAATAAAAAATAAATAATGAATTATTTTAAATCAATTTCAAAAAATATTTAGTTATTAAAATATAATCCGCAATTTTTAAGCGTTATTATTATCAAAAAACACTTTCCAGTCAGAAAGTGTTTTTTATTTAGTATTGGAAATTTCTAAAAGCTTCCAAAGT